>NZ_QTQI01000001.1 GCF_003853705.1 Burkholderia sp. Bp8992
GCCCCGAGGGTACTGTTGGTCGTGGTCAGGCTTGTCGACAGCGAGCTCACGCCGCTTTGTACCGTGCTGATACCGACCGCAGCCGACGTCGACAGACTCGCCACGTTGCTGTTCGTGATGTTCAGGCCCGTCGACAACGAGCTGACGTTGCCGTTGGTCGCATTCAAGCTGGTCGACAGCGATCCGACGTCGGTCGACTCCTGCGTCGACAGTGCACCGAGGGTGCTGTTGGTCGTGGTCAGGCTCGTCGACAGGGAACTCACGCCGCTTTGCGCCGTGCTGATGCCGGCCGCGGCCGACGTCGACAGACTTGCCACGTTGCTGTTCGTCGTATTCACGCTGGTTGACAGCGATCCCACGTCGGTCGATTCCTGAGTTGACAGCGCCCCGAGGGTGCTGTTGGTCGTGTTCAGGCCAGTAGACAGGGAGCTCACGCCGCTTTGTGCGGTGCTGATACCGACCGCGGCCGAGGTCGACAGGCTTGCCACGTTGCTGTTGGTCGTGGTCAGGCTTGTCGACAGGGAACTCACACCGCTTTGTGCGGTGCTGATACCGACCGCGGCCGAGGTCGACAGGCTCGCCACGTTGCTGTTCGTCGTATTCACGCTGGTCGACAACGAGCCCACGTCTGTCGACTCCTGAGTCGACAGCGCACCGACGGTGCTGTTAGTCGTGGCAAGGCCCGTCGACAGGGAGGTCACACCGCTTTGCGCCGTGCTGATACCGACCGCAGCCGAGGTCGACAGACTTGTCACGTTGCTGTTCGTGACGTTCAGACCCGTCGACAACGAGCTGACGTTGCCGTTGGTCGTATTCAGGCTGGTCGACAATGAGCCCACGTCTGTCGACTCCTGCGTCGACAGCGCACCGAGGGTGCTGTTGGTGGTGTTCAGGCCCGTAGACAGGGAGCTCACGCCGCTTTGCGCGGTGCTGATACCGGCCGCGGCCGACGTCGACAGACTCGCCACGTTGCTGTTGGTGGTATTCACGCTGGTCGACAGCGATCCGACGTCGGTCGATTCCTGGGTCGACAGTGCACCGAGGGTGCTGTTGGTCGTGGTCAGGCTCGTCGACAGGGAGCTCACGCCGCTTTGTGCGGTGCTGATGCCGGCCGCAGCCGAGGTCGACAGGCTTGCCACGTTACTGTTGGTGGTGTTCAGTCCCGTGGACAACGAGCTGACGTTGTCGTTGGTCGCATTCAAGCTGGTCGACAACGATCCGACATCAGTCGATTCCTGGGTCGACAGTGCCCCGAGGGTGCTGTTGGTCGTGTTCAGACCCGTCGACAGCGAGCTGACGCCGCTTTGCGCCGTGCTGATGCCGGCCGCGGCCGACGTCGACAGACTCGCCACGTTGCTGTTCGTGACGTTCAAGCCCGTCGACAACGAGCTGACGTTGCCGTTGGTCGTATTCAGGCTTGTCGACAGGGAGGTAACGCCGCTTTGTGCGGTGCTGATGCCGGCCGCAGCCGAGGTCGACAAGCTCGTCACGTTGCTGTTCGTGGCGCTCAGGCCCGTCGACAACGAACTGACGTTGCCGTTGGTCGCATTCAAGCCGGTCGACAACGAGCCCACATCGGTCGACTCCTGGGCCGACAGCGCTCCGAGGGTACTGTTGGTCGTGTTCAGACCCGTCGACAGCGAGCTGACGCCGCTTTGCGCCGTGCTGATGCCCGCCGCGGCCGACGTCGACAGACTTGTCACGTTGCTGTTGGTGGTGTTCAGGCCCGTCGACAACGAGGTCACACCGCTTTGTGCCGTGCTGATACCGGCCGCGGCCGAAGTCGACAGGCTTGTCACGTTGCTGTTCGTGGTGCTCAGGCCTGTCGACAACGAGGTCACGCCGCTTTGCGCCGTGCTGATCCCCGTCGAGGTCGAAGTCGACAGGCTGGTCAACTTTCCGTTCGTGGTGCTCAACCCCGTCGACAACGAGGTTACGCCGCTTTGTGCCGTGCTGATCCCCGCCGAGGCCGAAGTCGACAGGCTCGTCACGTTGCCGTTCGTCGTGCTCAACCCCGTCGACAGCGAGTTCACGCCGCTTTGCGCCGTACTGATCCCCGCCGCAGCCGAAGTCGACAAGCTCGTCACGTTACTGTTCGCCGTACTCAACCCCGTCGACAGCGAGTTCACTCCACTTTGCGCCGTGCTGATGCCGGTCGAAGCCGACGTCGACAAGCTGAAAAGCTGCGAGCCGTTAACCGCATCCGTTGACGTCGATGTCACGGTCCCGGCCGTAACATTGATGATCTTGCGCGTTGCCAGCGTACCGCTGCCAGCGCCCACGCTCACCACGTTACTCTGCCCCCCGTCGGTGCTACCGTAACCCAAAGCAACGCTGTTTGACCCAGTGGCCGTCACACTGCCGCCGATTGCCACCGAGTTTTGCCCAGCGCCGGTCGCACCGTAGCCGATCGCGACGGTGTTGGACGCACTGACTCCAGCGCCGGCATTCACGCCCAACGCCACGTTTCCGTTTCCGGTCAAGTTCTGCCCGGCGCCTGCTCCAATGGCCGTGTTGTAGTCCCCCGCGAGACCGTTCCCCGAATTGGCCCCGACTGCCGTGTTGTAACCGGCGCTGACTACGCTACTGCCTTGTCCGCTGTGATATCCGTAGAACGTGCTGTTGCTCCCGCTTGCCCCAACGCCGTTGCTCACACCACTTCCACAAATGTTGCTGTTGCTGCCGTTCTGGCAGGTGCCGTCCGCCCACCCCACCTGCGACAAAGACATGCACGCACCGGCCACCAACGCCGCAGCCGCCGCCGCACGCACCCGCCGCACCGCCCGGGTTCGCCCGCCTGACTTCCCCTGTCCGGCCACGCACTCCGCGACAGCAATCATCTGATTCAGCCGCTTGCTGAAAATGCACTTGTAAATCTTGTTCATGTTGTCCCCCAGTTCTCATCAGCGCCAGTTCGCGGAGAGCGCTTGCAGACAGGTTCCCCAGTCCGCGCGCGCTTCTTGCCTGTATGTCACGACATCGGGATACCAGGCGGTGTCGCCAAACCACCGCCAATCGGCATGCTTTTGCAAAAGCACATGTGTCTTCAGTCCAAGCGCACCCGCAAGATTGGCGCTCGACGTACACACCGACACGATTTCATCCAGACACTGCATTGCCGCTGCAGTCCGGCTGAAGTCGGTCAAGAAATGAGAAAGATCGGTAACGGGCAAATCGGGCACGCCGGCGAGAACTGCGCCATGTTCGGCGGGCATCAGCGAATAGAAGTGCACACAGCCAATGACTTTCAGATGCGCAACGGCCAGGTCGTAGCGAATCTGCGGATCAAGAGGCGCGAGCGCGGCGGCCCGCGTGAACTCATCGAGCGCCTCGCGTGGTCGGCCACCTTGGTTCAATGCCACGCCCAGGAGCAGATGCAGGAAGCCACAGCCCTGATCGACAGAGATGGCCTGCCTCGCGCACTCGGCACTTTGCTCGAAGTGCCCGTCATTCAAAAGTTGCAACGCTCGCTGCGACAGTGCCGCGGTGCGCGTTGACCGGCCGGGCTCGACTTCCGCTGTCGCACCAGAGGGAAGCGGCAATACGCCGGTGATGCACGCCAGCCTTGAAGGTGGCGAATGCAAGTCTTCTCTGCATTTCATACGTCCCCCCGAACACGTCGTGAAGCGAGTTCTCACCGCGCGCGTGAGCGCGGCTCAATCAACGTGTGCGGAGGGGTGATACGAGAAGGCAGCCGCAAGGCAGCCATAGCGTACTTGGACATGATTTCCCCGATCTGCGTTTTGGTCGTTCGTTGCCTGCACTGGGCTCTACGGCCGTGCGGCTTGGATGTGTGCGAAACACGTGAGCAAGGAGTGGACCAGCACGCGGTGGCTCAATGACCACGAGGCCGAGCGATCGACAGGCGATGTGAGACAACGTTCGGACCCCAGCGTTGTTTCAGTTCTGAAACGCCAGAAGGACGCACCGATTCGCCAAGTCCCGCGCGCAGCAAGGAAACACACGTACGGCGCGGCTTTGCGTCGACGGCAGGCATGGGATTCCTGTGTACCCCGTTGCTGTGATTTATCTAGGAATGTTTCAATCGTGCAACCTGCGGCCGGGAACGATGCCGTGTGGGGTAATCGTCCTGTCCGGGCATGTGTGTGACCCGCCCGGGGGAATTTTCGGACCGGTTGAAACCGAGAGAATGGCTTCCAATGGGGAAAAGGAAGTCATGAGGAAGAGCCGGTTGCCGAGGAACAGATGGTCGCCAGGAATGTGCTCGGCCCGATCCTCATCGGGCGGCTGGCGAGCGGCGCGCCGGCAAGTGTCGAAGCCGGCGCCGTATCGTGATTCCGCTCAGTTCTTCGCCACGGCCTCCACCTCCGGCCCGCCCGCCGCGTCATTCCGGCTCCACCCACCCCCAAGCGACCGATACAGCGCCACCGCCGCCAGCGCATGCTCGCGCTTGACCTGATTGAGCGAATCCGAATCCTGCAGATACACTTCCTGCGCCGACAGTACATCCAGAAAATCCGTCGCGCCGCCCTTGTAGAGCTGATTCGCCAACCCGAGCGCCTTGTCCGACGCGGAAAGTGCGCTACCCAGCTTCCGCGTCGCCTCATCGGAGCTGACGAGATTCGCGCGCGCGTCCTCGACTTCCCGCAGCGCCTGCAGCATCGTCTGCCGCAACCCGAGTTCCGACTCGCGCATCCGGCTTTCGCTCTGCGAGATATCCGCCGTAATCCGCCCCGCATTGAAGATCGGACTCGTCGCGCTCAACGCCGCGCTGAACAGGTTATCGGTCAACGTCGGCAAGCCGAGATACGACGCCGCCAGAATCCCGTCCGTCAGGTTCAACGAGAACTTCGGATACCGCTCGGCCCTCGCCACGCCCACTTGCGCCGCACGCCGCTCGACTTGAGCGTAGGCAGTCAGCACATCGGGCCGCCGCAGCAACGCCTGCGAAGGCAACGTCCCCGGCGCGCCGACCGGCGGTGCGGGAATCTCGCCAGCCTGCGCCAACACGAGCCGATCGACCGATTCCGGCGTGCGCCCCGAATACACGGCAATCAGATTGAGCTGATGCGAGATCTGCGCCTGCGTCGGCGGAATCCGTGCTTCGAGCGCATCGAGCTGGTTCTGCGCACGGGTCACGTCGAGCTCAGTCGACAACCCGAACGCCTGCCGCTTGCGCGTGAGCTCGAGCGCATGCTGCCGGATCTTCACGTTGTCCTGCAGGATCTTCAATTCCTGCTGCGCCCAGCGCAGATCGACATACGCGGATGCCGCATCGGCCGCGAGCGCGAGCCGCATCGCATCTTCCGCATGCTTCTGTCCGACAAGCTCCGCCTGAGCGGCCAGCAGATCGAGCCGTTCACCGCCGAACACATCGGGCGACCAGCTGAGCGCGAGCCCGGCGCCAGCCTGCCGCACATAACCGAGCGGCGGCGGCGTGTTCTGCCGCGCGTCGGCCGCATGCGCGGTCGCGTCGAGTTCGGGCAGCAGCACCGCGCGCTTCTGGACGGTCAGCGCCTGCGCCTGCTTCACGCGTTCGGCGGCGGCCTGCAGATCGAGGTTGCCGTCGAGCACGGTCGCGATCAACTGGTCGAGCACGGGGTCGTGGAATTGCGCCCACCACGCGGCCGCGTCGATGCCCGCGCGCGGCACGTCGGTATCCCAGGCAGCAGGTGCGAGCGTTTGAACGGATTCGTTCAGCGCCGGATGCTGCGCGGGCTGCACCGCGCACCCGGCGGCGAATGCACTGACAGCCAGCGCGAGAAGTAGCTTTTTCATGATGAAGGACCTTGACCTCAGTGCGCGTCCGGCGGCGGCGCGTTGAACGTAATGGGTTTGGAAAACACGACGGCAAGCAGCGCGACGACGAAGCACAGCGACAGCGCGTAATACGCGTCGGCATAAGTGAGCGTCAGCGCTTCGCGATAGATCAGCCGATGCAGGTTCGCGAGCCCGGCCTGCGCGGTATTCAGCGTGTTGCCGGCCACCGAGCCCCAGTAGGCGGCCTGGCGATCGAGCAGCGACGCGACCTGCGGTTCGCCGGCGCTCACGTGCTCGTTCAGCCGCAGGTAGTGGAAATTCAGCCGGTCGTTGAGCATCGTCGCGCTTACCGCGATGCCGATCGCCCCGCCGAGGTTGCGCATCAGGTTGAACAACCCGCTCGCCGATTTCAGCCGCGACTGCGGCAGCGAGCCGAGCGCCATCGTCACGATCGGCGGCACGCTGAATTGCTGGCCGATGCCGCGCAGTGCCTGCGGCAGCAGCAGTTCGCGCCAGCCCCAGTCATGCGTGATCGGCGTGTACAGATAGCAGCCGAGGCCGAAGCAGATCAGCCCGAACACGAGCAGCGCACGCAGGCTGAAGTAGCGCGCGGCGAATGCATACGCACAGAGCGCGAGCAACTGGAACGCCCCGACCGACAGCAGCGCGATACCGATCTGCAGCGAGCTGAACGCCCGCACCTGCGCGAGAAACAGCGGCGTGAGGAACACGGTCACGAAGATCCCGATGCCGGTTACGAACGACAGCAGGCTGCCGATCCCGAAGTTGCGCACGGCGAGGGCGCGCAGGTCGACGATCGGATCTTTCGCGGTCAGCGCATGCACGATGAACAGGAAGCCGCAGATGCCGGAGATCCACGCGCAAATCACGATCGCATCGTCGCCGAACCAGTTCTTGCGCGGGCCTTCCTCGAGCACGTATTCGAGGCAGCCGAGGAAGCCCGACATCAGCACGATGCCGAGATAGTCGCCGCGCTTGATGAGGCTGAGGTCGGGCTCGTCGATATGCACGTAGCGCGGCACGAGCGCGGCCACCGCGATACCCGGCACGAGGTTCAGGTAGAACAGCCAGTGCCACGACCATTGGTCGGTGATCCAGCCGCCGATCACGGGGCCGATCGCCGGCGCGAGCGACGCGAGCGCGCCGATCGTCGTCGACGCGATCAGCCGCTGCTTGCCGGGAAACAGCACGAACGCGGTAGTGAACACGGTCGGGATCATCGCGGCGCCGAGCGCGCCCTGCAGCCCGCGAAACAGGATCATCGAGTTGATGTCCCACGCGAGCCCGCACAGCATGCTCGTGATCGTGAAGCCGACGGCCGATGCGACGAACAGCCAGCGCGTCGACATCACCTTCGACAGCCAGCCCGACATCGGGATCACGATGATCTCGGCGATCAGGTAGGCCGTCTGCACCCACGACAGCTCGTCCTGGCTCGCGGACAGCCCGCCGCCGATGTCGCGCAGCGACGACGCGACGATCTGGATGTCGAGCGTCGCCATGAAGAAGCCGACGCACATCAGCGCGAACGCGAAGACGCGCTGCCGGGTCGGTTGCGACGCGGGGTCGCCGGAAAACGCGGTGGTCATCGTCGGCTCCCGCTCAGTTCTTGTGATCGGTATGCACGGTCACGACCGCGGACAGGCCGGGGCGCAGCACGTGCTCGATGCCGGGCTGCGGATCGAGGTGCACGCGCACGGGCACGCGCTGGACGATCTTCGTGAAGTTGCCGGTCGCGTTCTCGGGCGGCAGCACGCTGAAGGTCGCGCCGGTCGCGGGCGCCAGGCTGTCGACGCGACCGTGCAGTTTCGTGCTCGACGCATCGAGCGACACGTCGACGCGATCGCCCGCATGCATCTTGCGCAACTGGTCTTCCTTGAAGTTCGCATCGATCCACAGCCCGGAGGCCGGCACGACCGTCAGCAGCGGCACGCCGACGTTCGCGAGCATGCCGACGCGGCCCGTGCGGTTGCCGACGTAGCCGTCGACCGGCGAGCGGATCGTCGTGTATTCGACGTTGAGCGCCGCGACGCGCTGCGCGGCCAGCGCGGTGTTCACGCGGGCCTGCGCATCGGCGAGCTGCGCGCCGAGCACGTCGAGTTGCCGCTTCGCTGCAAGCAGCGCGGCGTCGCTGCGTTCGACGGCCGCGCCGGCCTTCGAATAGTCGGCGTCCGCGCGCTCGACGATCTGGTTCGACACGGCGTCGGATTTGACGAGCTCGCGGTAGCGCACGCGGTCCGATGCGGCGCGCGTCAGTTCGGCCGACGATGCGTTCTTGTCCGCCGCATGCTGGCCGATCACCGCGAACTGCAGTTGCTGCTTCGCTTCGAGTTCGATCACGGCGGAGCGCGCGCTGTCGACTTCGGCGGTCGCCTGTGCGAGCTTCGCGTCGTAGTCGCGCGCATCGAGCTGCACGAGCACGTCGCCGGCCTTCACGCGCTGGTTGTCGGTCACGAGAATCCTGTCGACGAAGCCGTTGACCTTCGGCGCGAGCACCGTCACGTCGCCGCCGACATACGCATCGTCGGTGCTCTCCTGGAAGCGCAGCACGAACAGCCAGTCGAGCATGGCCGCGGCCACGACGACGACGGTGACGCCTACCGCGATGCGCATCCACGGCACGCGCCGCAGCTGCTTCGCGGGCCGCTCGGTTGTGGCTGCTTCGCGTGACGAGGCAGCGTCTTGGGTCGTATCCATCGATTCACCTATGTATATGCACTTATCAAAACGATCGACGGCATCGCGTCGATCGGGGAAGGGGCTAGCGTTCCGGCAGGTTGTGCGTGATCCGGAACAGTTCGTCTCTGAGGCGGGCCGCCTGCGCAGGCCCGAAGCGCCGCTCGAACGCTTCCTGCGCGGCGAGCCATTGCACGTGCGCGTCGGCGACCTTCGTTTCGCCGTGCGCGGTCAGCGCGAACGTCTGGCCGCGGCACGGCGGTTCGGTCCGGCCCGTCACCAGCGCCGCGCCGACGAGCGGCTTGAGCGCGCGCAGCAGCGCGGTGCGTTCGATCACCAGCACGTTCGACAGCGTCGCCATCGTCAGGCCCGGCCGCTCGCGCAGCAGCGCGAGGATGCTGTACTGCGACGGCGTCACGCCCGCCTGCGACAGATAACGTTCGTAGAACTGCGAGATGCGGCGCGCGGCTTGCCGGACCGCAAAGCAATCGTCGTCGGTGAGGGTGATCTTGTGCATGTGCACATGTTAGGGCGCAGGGCGCCGCGAAGCGATGGGCGGGGCAGGATCAGATTGGTGTCGTGGCTGTACCAATCGCCGTCAGGCGGCGGCCGGGACGATCCAGCCTTCGCGGTCGCAATAGGCGGCCGTGTAGTCGATGAACGCCTTGACCTTCGCGGGCAGCAGCAGGCGGTTCGCGTACGCGAGCTTGATCTCGACGGACGCGTCGACGAGGTCGGCGTCGGCCAGCAGCTGCACGAGCGCGCCCGACGCGAGTTCGGTCTCGACGAGCGTTTTCGGGACGACGCCGATGCCGAAGCCGTGCATCGCCATTTCGCGGTTGAAGACGGGACTGTTCGACGAGACGTCGAAGCGGAACGGCACGGTCAGCAGGTCGCCGTCGACGCGGAACGTCAGCGCGGGCCGGCGTAGCGACGGCGACATCGGCACGAACAGATGATCGGCGAGATCGGCCGGCGTTTCGGGGCGCGCATGTTCGCGCAGGTAGGCCGGCGTCGCGACGATCACGACCGGAATGCGCTCGACCAGCCGCACGACGGTCGATTCGCTCGTCAGCATGTACGGCACGACGATGCCGATGTCGTAGCCTTCGCCGACGAAATCGACCGGGCGCTCGGTCAGCGTGACGTCGAGGCGCACCTTCGGATGCGCGCTCTTGAAGCCGGCGATCAGCGGCACGAGCCGGTTCAGCGCTGCCGTCGTGTGCGCGACGAGGCGCAGCAGGCCTTCGGGCTCGCGCGTTTGCGTCTGGGCTTCGACTTCGAGCGCGTCGAGTTCGTCGAGCACGGCCGCGCAGCGTTCGTAGATGCGCTCGGCCGTTTCGGTCAGCGACACCTGGCGCGTGGTCCGGTGCAGCAACCGGCTGCCGAAGCGCGCCTCCAGGTCCGCGACCGCCCGCGACACGACCGGCCGCGCGAGGCCGTGCATGTCGGCGGCGCGCGTGAAGCTGCGCATCTCCACCACCGACCGGAAGATCCGCAGCTTGTCGATGTAGTCCATGTCCGTCTCCTTGACGCGATGGCCGGCCGCGAGCCGTGTTACGGCGGAGTGTACATTGACTTTATGCATATGCACATATAAATTGACGAACATGAACGACACCTCGATTGCCCAAGCGTGCCACTGCCTCGCGCTGCGTCAGGCGGCGCGCTTCGTCACGCAACTGTATGAGCGGCATCTGGCCCCGGTCGGCGTCACGCCCGCGCAGTTCTCGATCATGGCGAATCTCACGCGCCAGCCCGGCCTCCTGATGAGCGAGCTTGCCGACATGCTCGTGATGGACCGCACGACCTTGCTGCGCGCGCTGAAGCCGCTGCAGCGCGATGGTTTCGTCGCGACGGCCGCGTCCGAGCACGATGCGCGCGCGCATGCGCTGCACCTGACGAAGCTCGGCGAGCGCACGTTCGCGCAGGCGAAGGTGGCGTGGCAGGCGGCGCAGGACGAATACGAGACGCAGTTCGGCAGCGATCGTGCGAAGGCGTTGCGCGGTGAGCTGTTCAGCCTGACCGCCGAACGCTAGGCGAACTGGAGCGGAATTCGAGCCATTGGCCAGGTTGCAGGCCTTCGATGGCATGAATTGGTTTTCAAACTGTCCGGATCGACGATAATCTGGACAGTTTTTACTTCCAGTTGTAGAGTCCTCTGACGGATTTCACGGGCCGGCGGCGCCGCCCGAGTCACGAGGAGCAACCGATGCTGCAGTTGAGTGACCGCGATGACGCGATGTTGCGCGGGGATTTCGGCGATGGCGTCGCGCGCGCGATGCGGATCGTCGCGCGTACGGCGCAGGTGATGTCCGCGCCGCACCTGATCGACATCACGTCGGCTCATATCGACGGCTGCTTGTATCACGGCCAGACGAGCCTCGACTTCGTCGAGTATTTCGTCGACACCGGCGCGCAGGTCGCGGTGCCGACCACCCTGAACGTCGGGTCGCTCGACCTGATCCATCCCGAGCTGTACCACGGCGATCGCACGATCCAGCGCGATGCGCAGCGCCTGATGGACGCGCACCTGCAGCTCGGCTGCGAATCGAGCTTCACGTGCGCGCCGTATCAGCTGAAGAAACGTCCCGCGAAAGGCGAGCAGATCGCGTGGGCGGAATCGAATGCGATCGTGTTCGCGAACTCGGTGCTCGGCGCGCGTACGAGCCGGTATGGCGACTTTCTCGACCTGGCCGCCGCGATCACCGGGCGCGCGCCGTATGCGGGGCTGCATGTCGAAGCGAACCGCGCCGCGCGGATCGTGTTCAACGCGCCGGACTTCAGCCGCCTGGCATCGCGCGACATCTATTTCGCGGCGCTCGGCCTGCTGATCGGCAGGATCGCGGGCGCGGTCGTGCCGGCGATCGTCGGGCTGCCGGCGGACACCACCGAAGACGAACTCAAGGCGCTCGGCGCGGCGGCTGCATCGAGTGGCGCCGTTGCGCTGTTTCATGCGGTAGGCATCACACCGGAGGCGCCGACGCTCGACGCCGCGTTGCATGGAGGCGCGGCGCAACGCGCGGTCGACGTCGCGATGGCCGATCTCGACGAGATTCGCCGCACGCTGAACCACGGTGCGGCAGGCGACGCACTCGTCGCGGTAGCGCTCGGCACGCCGCATTTCTCGCTGGCCGAATTCCGCACGCTCGACACGTTGCTCGATGCATTCGACGGCAAGCCGGCCTGCGATTTCTACGTGAACACGAGCCGCTTCATCCTGTGGGAGCTGGAGGAGGCAGGCCTCGCCGGCAAGTTCGCCGCGCGCGGCATCCAGATCGTCGTCGATACCTGTACGTACATCACGCCGGTGATGAAGCAATTGTCGGGACTGGTGATGACCAATTCGGGAAAGTGGGCGTCGTATGCGCCCGCGAACATCGGCGTGACGGTCGCGTACGGCAGCATGCGCGAATGCGTGCGGTCGGCGTATGAAGGCAAGGTGCGATTCGATGACTGAAGCGACGGGCAGGCAATTGACGGGCGACACGCTCGTGCCGGGCAGCGCGTGCGCGCGCGCGTTCGTCCTCGACAAGCCGCTCAGCTTCTGGGGCGGCTACGACTCGGGCGCGGGCAGGATCGTCGATCGCGGGCATCCGCAGGCCGGCGCGAGTCTCGCCGGCAAGGTGATGGTGATGCCGCACGCGAAGGGCTCGAGTTCGAGCAGCAGCGTGCTCGCGGAAGCCGTGCGCAACGGCACGGGGCCGGTCGCGATCGTGCTGAAGGAGCGCGACCTGATCATCTCGATCGGCGCGATCGTGGCGGCCGAGCTGTATGCGATCGCGGTGCCGGTGGTGTGCGTGAGCGATGACGTGTACGACACGATCGTCGCCGCGACGGGGGACGTGCGGATCGAGGCGTGCGAGGGGGATGGCGGCGCGCGGATCTGCGTCGACCTCTGACGCGTCGTGCGCCGGATCGTCTCAGATGAAGCGAATGTGCGGCGTTGCTTCGGTCGAGAGCGACAGGGCGCGCCGGGCAGCATTCATCTCGCGCTTGCCGCCTGGCTGCCTGAGCCGCCGGATCTCGGGCCACAAGATCGCGCCGAACACCGTGCGCAGGATCGTGCTCAGCAGGAGGAGGGCGATCGTGGCGCCGCCGAACCATGTGGCTATTTCCAGCACGCTGTCCGTGCTGCGTTCCATCGCGGACACGAGGCAGGCGGTGGTGGCCATGGCGACCAGCATGCCGATCGTGACGACAACATCCATGCGGGCAGCCGCGACTTTCGCGGGGCGAACGAGATACACCGAGCCGTCGGTTGCGTTGCGGATAGCGTAGATGGCGCGGCGATCACGACCTTGCGTGTAGGCGACGGTCAACCGGTCGCCCGCGACGATGAACACGCTTTGCGTGCTGTTCGTCCTGAGCGTGAGCGGTACGTCGACCGTGTCGAGCTGGAGCGCAATTTCCTCGATGCTTTGCTTGGTCGTGCCGAGATTGTTGCTCCAGACCTCGGTACGGATCGTTGTCTGGCTGACCGACGTCACGCAGCCGGACACAATCTGCATGGTGTGATCGTTCATCCGTTGCTCCGTTCGACTGTGAAGCCGGCCGGTTCGCCTTGCCACTTTTCCTGGGCTTCGCGCCGCTGGGGCCGGAAGGCCAGCTCGCAGAGGCCGGCGATCGCGAGCAGGGTGCCCAGCAGACTGATGATGCCCACGACCAAGGTCACCGCGCCGACGAACGCCCAGCCCGATTTGAAGACGGCGCCGTCGATCAGCAGGCTCAGCATGAAGATGCATGACGCCCACGTGAGCAGCGACAGGTTGCTGCTCTTCTGCCCGAGCGCATCGTAAGGAGCGATTGCCAGATCGTTGCTCCTGATCCACGCGATCTGGTGCCGGCCGCGATCGTCGAAGGTGCACGCGCGCACGGTCATCCCGGGCTTCAATCGACCGATCTGCTTGAATGCCTCTGCGTCGATATCGTCGGCGGCGATGAAGTAGCACGTGCCCTGCATCGTCAGGCGATAAAGCGGCACCTTCTTGGTCTCGGACGCGACACGAATGAGGTTGGTGTCGATACGGTCGATCGTCGATTCGATCAGGGTGGTGTGATTGGGCATGGGACGGGAGAGTAAGCCGGCCGGCGCCGCTTTGGCGTGGGATTGATCATACCGATTAAATCGCAGGTCGACACCACGTACCTGCTGCTGCGCGTCATTCGCGGGCCGGCCCCGCGGCCGCTTCCCGGAACGCGCTCGGCGTCTGCCCGGCCCAGCGCCGGAACGCGCGCGTGAAGTTCGCCGGGTCGGTGAATTGCAGACGTTCGGCGATGGTCTTCAGGTCGAGATCCGACGCCGCGAGCAACTGCTTCGCGTCGCGAAACCGCGCTTCGTCGAGCAGCTGCCGATAGCTCGACCCGGCTTCTTCCAGCCGGCGCCGCAGCGTGCGCGTCGATACGAGCAATGCATCGGCGAGCGTGTCCGGCCCCGGGTAATCGCCGGCGGCGCGCGCCAGCTCCGCACGCACGCGCTCGACCAGATCGCCTTCCTCCTGCCGCACCTGCGCATATTCGCGTTCGACCTGCACCAGCGCCTGCCGGTGCGCGACTTCGTCGGCGAGCGGCAGCGGCCAGTCGAGCACGTCGTGCGCGATCCACAGCGCGTTGGCCGCGCAGCCGAATTCCACCGGCGGCAACTGGTCGCGATAGCGCGCGAAATACACGGGCTCCGGCCACGCGAACTGCAGCCTGATCGGCGGCGACGTGCGCCCGGCCCATTGCGAGATGTTCTGCGCGAGCCCCGTCAGCACGAATTCGAACATCACGTGATGCTGCAGCACGGGGCTGGCCTGCACGCCATGCAGTTCGAGCGTCGCACCGTGTTCGTCTTCCGCATAGGTCAGCCGGTACTGGCGGTTGCGCATCCGGAAGTAGCGCTGCGTGACGGACAGCGCTTCGCGGATGTCTCGCGCGGTCAGCGTCGCGTAGCCGAGAAAGCCGTGCACGGTCGGTTTCAGCAGCAGCCCGAACGCGAGCCCGATGCCCGGATCGCCGCCGATCTCGATCGCATTGAGCACGAGCCGCCCCCATTGCGACGGCGCGACGCGCGCGTCCGGTTCGGCCAGCACCGCATCGCGCAGGCCCGTGCCGGCGCGCACGGCGGCCAGGTCGACGCCGCGCGCGGCCAGCGCCTGCAGCAGCAGGCGCGTATAGGCAACCGGAATCGTCGGCCGGCGCAGCCCGAGGCGGTCTTTGGCGAGGGGGGAGGTCATGTCGTCTTGGCCGGAAATGACAAGCATTATGGCTGTTTGCCCCCTCACGCTCAAGGCGGCGCGCGCCTACGATGGCAGGCATCGCTTATGGGCTCGACCATCATGACAACCGCCTTTCCCCACCTGCTCGCGCCGCTCGATCTCGGCTTCACCACGCTGAAGAACCGCGTGCTGATGGGCTCGATGCACACGGGCCTCGAAGACAGCCGCAAGACGCTGCCGCGCCTCGCCGAATATTTCGCCGAACGTGCGCGCGGCGGCGTCGGCCTGATCGTGACGGGCGGCTTCGCGCCGAACGTGGCCGGCTGGACCAAGCCGTTCGGCGGCACGCTGATGACGTCGGCGGCGGCGCGCCGGCATCGCGAGATCACGGAGGCCGTGCACGCGGAGGACGGCAAGATCGCGCTGCAGATCCTGCATACGGGCCGCTACGGCTACCACCCGTTCGCGGTCGCGCCGTCGAAGATCAAGTCGCCGATCTCGCCGTTCGCACCGCACGAGCTGAGCGCACGCGGCGTCGAGCGGCAGATCCGCGCGTTCGTGCGCTGCGCGAAGCTCGCACGCGAAGCCGGCTACGACGGCGTCGAGATCATGGGCTCCGAGGGCTACCTGATCAACCAGTTCATCTCGATGCATACGAACAAGCGCACCGACCAGTGGGGCGGTTCGTACGAGAACCGCATCCGCCTGCCGATCGAGATCATCGAGCGCACGCGCGAAGCGGTCGGCCGCGATTTCATCCTGATCTACCGGCTGTCGATGCTCGACCTGATTCCGGACGGCAGCGACTGGAGCGAAACCGTGCAGCTCGCGAAGGCCGTCGAGCGCGCGGGTGCGACGATCATCAACACGGGGATCGGCTGGCACGAGGCGCGCGTGCCGACGATCGCGACGTCGGTGCCGCGCGGCGCGTTCGCGTGGGTGACGAAGAAGATGAAGGGCGAGGTCGGCATTCCGCTCGTGACGACCAACCGGATCAATCGGCCGGAAGTGGCCGAGCAGATTCTCGCGGACGGCTGCGCGGACATGGTGTCGATGGCGCGGCCGCTGCTCGCCGACGCCGAATTCGTCGTGAAGGCCGCGCAGGGCCGCGCCGACGAGATCAACACCTGCATCGGCTGCAACCAGGCGTGCCTCGATCACGCGTTCAAGAACCGAATCGCGTCGTGCCTGCTGAATCCGCGCGCGTGCCACGAGACGGAGCTGAAATACACGCCCGCGCAGCAGCCGAAGCGCATCGCGGTGGTCGGCGCGGGACCGGCCGGGCTTTCGTGCTCGACCGTGCTCGCGCAGCGCGGCCATCACGTCGACCTGTTCGACGGCGCAGCCGAGATCGGCGGCCAGTTCAACATGGCGAAGCAGGTGCCGGGCAAGGAAGAGTTTCATGAAGCGCTGAGCTACTTCGGCCGCCAGGTCGAGCTGACCGGCGTGAAGCTGCACCTGAACCGCCGCGTCGACGCGAGCGACCTGATCGCGGGCGGCTACGACGAGATCGTGCTCGCAACCGGCGTCGCACCGCGCGACCCGAAGATTCCGGGGCAGGACGGGCCGAACGTGCTCAGCTATATCGACGTGCTCGCGGGCAAGCAGCCGGTCGGCCGGCGCGTCGCGGTGGTCGGCGCGGGCGGGATCGGCTTCGATGTCGCCGAATATCTGGTGCAGGACGGCGAGTCGCCGGCACTCGACCTGGACGAATGGAAAGCCGAGTGGGGCGTGACCGACCCGGCCGCGACGCGCGGCGGCGTGACGCGTGCGCAGGTGTCGGCACCGGCGCGCGAAGTGACGCTGCTGCAGCGCAAGCCAGCGCCGCTCGGCAAGGGGCTCGGCAAGACGACCGGCTGGATTCACCGCGCGACGCTGAAGATGAAGCAGGTGAAGATGATCGGCGGCGTGAACTACGAGCGAATCGATGCGCGCGGGCTGCATGTGTCGTACGGCGAACAGCGCACCGATCACAAGGTGATCGAAGCCGATACGATCGTGCTCTGCACGGGGCAGGAGCCGCAGCGCGCGTTGCTTGCGCCGCTGCAGGCGGCCGGGCGCTCGGTGCACCTGATCGGCGGCGCGGAACTGGCGGCCGAACTCGATGCGAAGCGCGCGATCGATCAGGGCGCGCGGCTGGCGGCGCGGCTGTAACGGGCGGTCATTGCGAGGGTCGCTCGGACGGTAGTCGCGTGGTGATGACCGGCTTGAGCGACGGTTCGCGGCTCGCCGCCGGATGCGCCGATTCACGCGTGCCGGACTGCAGCGGTTCGCAGCGCCACCGCGCAACGTGGCGGCGCGAACCTCGCACATCGCGACCGCGTTCGACCGGCGCGGCTCAGGCCGCTTCGGCCCGCTCTTCCTCTTCCGCCTCGAGCATCGCCTTGACGATCAGGTAGACGGCCGGCAGGTCGTCGTCGTCGCGGCGCCAGTCGACCGGTTCCTCGACGTCCGCGGCGACCAGCCTGCTGTCGCGCAGCCGGATGAACGCGTCGACGACGGTCGGATCGTTGCGGTTCAGGAAACCGGCGTTCGAGAACGCCAGCTCTTCGACGTTCAGCAACGCCTGCCAGCTCATCGTGCGGACGGCCGCCGGATGGGTGCGGCGGCGCAGGCCCAGCGCCCGCTGCGCGGGGCCGCCGACGACACGCTGCAGATCGACGACCGCCCGCTGCGCGGCGCGCTCGAAGTGGACGGGATTGAAGCCGGGTTGCTCGGGATCGAATGCGGATGACTGGAACATGGTCGCCTCACTAAAGACCGTCTCGGGATGACGGAATTCGGGTCAAATGACGCAGAAACACTGTAAATATATACAGTGATTGGCGGACTTTCAAGCCCCCGATGACAGTAAATGTCAGCCGCGTCGCGACCGGCGTGTCAGACCGCCGCCGCGATCGTCTCCCGCAGCCACCGATGCGCCGGATCGCGATGCACGCGCTCGTGCCACAGCATGGACATTTCATAGCCGGGCACCTCGACCGGTGCGTCCACCACGCGCAGCGCGGGCACGTCGCGCACCAGCCGCTCGGGCAGCATCGCGACGAGATCGGTGCTCGCGACGGCCGACATCACGAACAGGAAGTGCGGTACCGACAGCACGACACGCCGCGCGGCACCGACCTTCGCGAGCACTTCGTCCGTCACGCCGAAGAAGCCGCCGCCGTCGGGCGACACGATCACGTGCTCGAGCGTGCCGAATTGCGCGAGCGTGGGGCGCCGCTTCAGCTTCGGGTGACCGGCGCGGCCGATCAGCACGTAGCGCTCGATGAACAGCGGCAGGCGCCGCATGCCCGGTGGCGACCCTTCGGTCGTATGAAAGGCCAGGTCGATGCCATTTCGTTCGGCATCCTGCTCGATGCGCGGCGGCACGAGTTCGACGACGGCCAGCCGCGTGCCAGGCGCGGTCGAACGCAGCGTGCGCAGCGCGGGCAGCACGATCGTCGATTCGCCGTAGTCGGTCGCGGCCACGCGCCACGTGTTCGTCGCGGTGGCGGGATCGAACTGCGTGGCCGGAACCACCGCGCGCTCGACGGCTTCGAGCGCATCGCGCAACGGCTCGCGCAGCGCTTCCGCGCGCGCGGTCGGCCGCATTCCGCGCGGCCCGGGCAGCAGCAGCGGATCGCCGAACACGTCACGCAGTTTCTGCAGCTGCACGCTGACCGACGGCTGCGACATGTTCAGCTTCTCGGCCGCGCGCGTGACGTTGTGCTCGGCGAGCAGCACGTCCAGCGTGACGAGCAGGTTCAGATCGAGCCTTCTGAGATTATTCATGGCTATACCTGGAATATCAGGAATTCATTTCAAATATACCGTCGGAGGCCGCATCCTGCAGTCATTCAATCCACGGAGTGACGAAGATGAATGTGCTGATCGTGTATGCCCATCCCGAACCGCGTTCGCTGAACGGCGCGCTGCGCGATTTCGCCATCGCGCATCTCGAAGCGGCCGGCCACACGGTGCAGGTGAGCGACCTGTATGCGATGAACTGGAAGGCGGTGCTCGATGAGAACGACGTGACCGATCGCGCGCCCGACGCGCGGTTCGATCCGTCGCTCGATTCGAAGCGCGCGTTCGCGGCGGGTACGCAAAGCGAAGACATCGCGCGCGAGCAGGACAAGCTGAAGTGGGCCGACGCGGTGATCCTGCAGTTCCCGCTGTGGTGGTTCTCGATGCCCGCGATCATGAAGGGCTGGTTCGAGCGCGTATATGCGTACGGCTTTGCGTACGGCGTCGGCGAGCATTCCGATACGCACTGGGGCGACCGCTACGGCGAAGGGATGCTGGCCGGCAAGCGGGCGATGATCGTCGTCACGACGGGCGGGTGGGAGCCGCACTACAGCCTGCGCGGCATCAACGGGCCGATCGACGACTTGCTGTTCCCGATCCAGCACGGCGTGCTGTATTACCCGGGGTTCGACGTGCTGCCGCCGTTCGTGATCTACCGGACGGGCAAGATGAACGGCGCGCGCTTCGACGAAACACGCGCGGCGCTCGGCCGGCGGCTCGACGATCTGTGGACCACGCCGCCGATTCCGTTCCGCCGGCAGAACACGGGTGACTACGAGATTCCGGCGCTGACGCTGAAGGACGAGATCGCGCCGGGGAAGGTGGGGTTTGCGGCGCATCTGGCCGCATGACGGTTGCCGTGTACGCCGATGCGCGGCGACACGGATGACCGTCGCCGAATGCAAAGCGGCACGGGCGGCCTGCGAGACATCGCCGGCCGCCCGTGTCGTGCTGTTCGCGGCCGCTGGTCACGGCCGCGCTTCATCGTTGCTCAGCGATCGTCTTCCCGCACCGACGACGGATGCCGGCACAGCGCCCGCACCTCCATCTCCATGTACGGAAACAGCGGCAGCTGGCTCAGCAGGTCATGCAGTTGCTGCACGCTCTCGACGTCGAAGATGCTGACGTTCGCATACTGCCCGGCGATTCGCCACAGATGGCGCCAGACGCCTTCGTTCATCAGTCGCTGGCACATCGCCTTTTCTTCCGCCTTCAGCGTGGCTGCCTTGACCGGATCCATGTCCGCCGGCAGGCGAACGGTCATTTCCACATGAAACAGCATCCTGCACTCCTTGAGTTGTCGAGTCGTCGAACGGGAAGGGCGCTCAGGCCTGTGCGCGTGCCCGCTCGACTTCGCTGCCCGGCACGTCCTGCTTTTCCTTGATCAGCGAGAAATCGAAGTCGATCAGCGCGAACTGCCCGTCGACGCCATACGGCTTGCCTTCCGCGCCTTCCGCTTGCTTGACCGGCGGGATCAGCCCGTCGCGCGTCGCGAACGCGAAGTCGTCCCACAGATGCGGATCGCCGTCGATGTTGATCTGCGTCGTCAGCTTACGATAACCGTCCGCCGAAACGAAGAAGTGAATGTGCGCCGGACGATGGCCGTGGCGGCCGAGCTGGTCGAGCAGTTGCTCGGTCTTGCTGCCCGGCGGCACGCTGTAGCCGACCGGCAGCACGCTGCGGAAGCTGTAGCGGCCGTCGGCATCGGTGCGGATCGAGCGGCGCAGGTTGAACGCGGGCTGCGATTGGTCGAAATACGAATAGTTGCCCAGATGGTTCGCATGCCATACCTCGACGAGCGCGTTCGCGAGCGGCGCGCCGTCATGGCCGAGCACCCGGCCGCGCATGACCAGCGTCTGGCCCGGATCGGTGCCGTCGTCGAGACGCGCATGGCCGACCGATTCCGGCGCACCGGCCACGTACAGCGGCCCTTCGATCGTGCGCGGCGTGCCGCCCTGGATGCCGGCCTTCTCCTCGGCTTCGTCCATCCGCACGTCGAGGAAGCGCTCGAGGCCGAGGCCCGCGGCGATCAGCCCGAATTCGCGGCCGGCTTCGTTCAGGTAGTTCAGCGCGGTCCAGAACTCGCTCGGCTGCACGTCGAAGTCCTCGATCGTGTAGCAGATGTCCTTCACGATCCGGTTGACGATCGCGCGCACGCGCGGGTTGCCGGGTTTCTCCGCGGCGTCGTCGAAGGTCTTCAGCAGTGCGTCGATGGCTTGCTTGTTCATCTGTGTCTCCGGTTTCGGTTGTCGTGTGGGGATCAGCGGGCGTCGCGTCGCATCCGTTCGATGCGGGCCCAGTCGAAGGTGATGCCGAGGCCGGGCGTCGCCGGCAGATGCAGCTTGAAATCCTGGTAGCGCAGCGGCTCGACGAGGATTTCCTCGGTGAGCAGCAGCGGGCCGAACAGCTCGGTGCCCCATTTCAGCGAGTCGAACGTGCTGAACAGTTGCGCGGACGCCATCGTGCCGGCCGCGCCTTCGAGCATCGTGCCGCCGTACAGTTCGATGCCGGCCGCCGCCGCGATCGACGCGACGCTCGCCGCGCCCTGCAGGCCGCCCGACTGCGCGATCTTCACCGCGAACACGTCGGCCGCGCGGTCCTGCGCGAGCGCGAACGCATCGACGGGGCCGTGCAGCGCCTCGTCGGCCATGATCGGCACCTGCGCGAGCTGCGTGAGTCGCTTCAGCCCCGCGCGGTTGGTCGCGGCGATCGGCTGCTCGACGAGGCTCACGCCGGCTTCCGCGAACCGCGCACCGGCCCAGATCGCGTCGGTTTCGCTCCACGCCTGGTTCACGTCGACGCGCACGTCGCCGCGCTCGCCGAGCGCGCGCTTGATCGCGACCACGTGGGCTACATCGTCGGCGACCGCGTTCGAGCCGATCTTCAGCTTGAACGCGCGGTGGCGGCGCGCGTCGAGCATCGCTTCGGCTTCTGCGATGTCGCGCTGCGTGTCGCCGCTCGCGAGCGTCCACGCGACATCGACCGCATCGGTCCGGCGGCCGCCGAACAGTTCCGACAGCGGCACGCCCAGGCGCTGCGCCTGCGCGTCGAACAGCGCGGTTTCGAGCGCGCACTTCGCGAAACGGTTGCCCTGGAACAGCTTGCGCGCACGCGCCAGCGCGGCACCCGGACGCGTCGCGTCCATGCCTTGCAGCAGCGGCGCGAAGTAGGTGTCGATGTTGACCTTGATGCTTTCGGGGCTCTCCTCGCCATAGGCGAGGCCGCCGATGGTCGTCGCCTCGCCGACGCCTTCGATACCGTCCGTGCATCGAACACGAACCAGCACGAGGGTCTGGCAGTTCATCGTCGCGACCGACAATTTGTGGGGCCGGATCGTCGGAACGTCGACGAGCAGCGTGTCGATGCGTTCAATGGTGGCGGCAGTTGCTATCATGCGATTCCTCCTGTTGGTGCACATGGTAGGAATTCCCGCCCCGCGTCGTCCAACACTCTTTTCGACTACTTCCATACCTTTGAGGCATGAAATGGAATTGCGTCAGCTCCGCTACTTCATCGCCGTCGCCGAGGAAATGAACATCACGCGGGCGGCGGAGCGGCTGCACATGACGCAGCCGCCGTTGAGCCGCCAGCTTCAGGCGATCGAGGACGAGATCGGGTTGCCGCTGTTCGAGCGCGGCGCGCGGCCGCTGAAACTGACGGATGCGGGGCGCGTGTTCTATGCGCAGGCGAAGCGCCTCGTCGACCAGGCCGACGAGCTCGGCCCGCTGACGCGGCGGCTCGCGCAGCTGTCGGAGCGGATCGTGATCGGCTTCGTGCCGTCGACGCTGTACGGCGCGCTGCCGGACGTGATCCGCGCGTTTCGCGAGGCGCAGCCGGACGTCGAGCTGTCGCTGATCGAAATGTTCACGCTCGAGCAGCTCGGCGCGCTGAAGGGCGGGCGGATCGACGTGGGGTTCGGCCGCCTGCGCTTCGACGACGACCAGCTGGTGCGCGAGGCGCTGATCGAGGAAAAGCTGATCGCGGCGCTGCCGGTCGGGCATCCGCTCGCCGATCCGGACCGGCCGCTGACGCTCGCGGATCTCGCGAACGAGACGATGATCGTCTACCCGAGCACGCCGCGGCCGAGCTTCGCCGATCAGCAGCTGTCCGCGCTGCGCGACGGCGCGGTCGTGCCGGCGGCCGTTCACGAGGTGCGCGAGCTGCAGACGGCGCTCGGGCTCGTCGCCGCGCAGGTGGGCGTGTCGCTGGTGCCGGAGAGCGTGGAGGGCGTGCGCGTGCGGGGCGTCGTCTACCGGCGGCTGCCGGAGCCGGCCGCAACGTCGCCGATCATCATGAGCCGCCGGCTGCACGGCGAAAGCGCGGCCACGGCGGCGTTCTGCGCGATTGCGCGGGAGATGATCGTACCGGCAGCCTGAATTGCAACTAACGGCCTATTTCGGCGTGCACCGCCGAATTCGGAAAGGATGGTGCGACTAGATGGCCTTCCGGCTTCTGCCGCAGCCGGCTGGCAAGCCTGACGGTCAAGGCTGGCGCTGCGCGTCGAGCGTCTCCGACGGCGATTCACCGAATTTCTCCCGATACGCGATCGCGAACCGCCCGAGGTGCGTAAACCCGCAATCGAGCGCGACATCGGCGATCCGGCGGTCGGACGCCGCGCCGCGCAGCAGTTCGCGCGCATGGTCGAGCCGCGTCGCGCGCAGGTATTGCATCGGGCTCATCCCGCGGAACTGCAGGAACGCGTCGCGCAGCGTGCGTTCGGGCACGTTGGCGGCCTGGACGATATCGGCGAGCTGCAGCGGTTGCGCGTAGCACGCGTTCACGAACTCCTGCGCACGCCGGACGAAGCCCGGCGCCGGGTCGCGGTGCGACGCGTGCGGCACGGACGGCGGATGGCCTTCGATCAGCAGGTCGATCAGCAGATGCTCGAGCTGCGACGCGACACGCGGGTTCGCGTTCGCGCGTTCGAGCAGCTCGGGCGACCGCGCGACGAGCATCAGCTGCTGGCGCCACGCGGAAAGCGCGGCGTCGCTGACGTGCAGCACGGGGTCGAGCATCGCGCGCGGGTCGCCGGTCAGCGAACCGACGGTCGCCGCGTCGATGCGCAGCACGAATTGCTCGCAATCGGCCGACAGCACCGCATCGAAGCGCTCGCCGGGCGCGCACAGCACGCCGGTCTGGCCGTCGACGCCGAGCTGGCGCCCCATCGCGCGCACCTCGGCCTGGCCGGACAGGCAGAACATCAGCAGGTAATAGCCGTCGACCGCGTCGACCTGCACGCGCATCGCGTCGCCGAACGCGATCGTGCCGATTCCGAGCCCGCCCAGCTTGACGAAATCCATGTGCGACGCGCCGTGCACGCGGCCGTTCGGCAGCAGCGCATGCGGCTGCATCACGCGCGAGATGCGCTCGCGCGTCTCGTCGAGATCGCGGGATTCGAACAGCCGGTGCGCGCGCAGCGCGAGCGGCTCGAACGACGTTGGGGACATGGGCCTCAGCCTTGGTATGGGCGACGTGCGCTTCGATCCGACGAATGGGTCGCGATCGTGCGCCGGGTCGCGTGTGCCGTCATGCTAGCGCAGAAATCCGCCGAAAGTGGATATTGCGCCGCCGCAATCGCACTTTCCGGATAGACGGCGAATATTAGCTTTTCAAAAATCGGCTCCATGCATTCAACGCAACGGATCGACAAGGAGTCCGACATGGAGCAGACAGAATCGCCCGTCGTTTTCGCCGCGCGCGGCGACACATCCGACGTGACCTTTCCGCACGACGACGGTTCGCGCGTGCCGTACAAGGTGTTCAGCTCGCGTGCGGTCTACGATCGCGAGCAGGAGCGCATCTTCCGCGGGCCGACGTGGAACTTCGTCGCGCTCGAAGCCGAAATCCCGAAGGCCGGCGACTTCAAGAGCACGTTCGTCGGCGACACGCCGGTGGTCGTCACGCGCACCGAGGACGGCACGCTCTCCGCGTGGGTGAACCGCTGCGCGCACCGCGGCGCGCAGGTATGCCGCAAGTCGCGCGGCAACGCGAGCTCGCATACGTGCGTGTATCACCAGTGGAGCTTCGACAACTCGGGCAACCTGCTCGGCGTGCCGTTCCGGCGCGGCCAGAAGGGGATGACCGGGATGCCGGCCGACTTCGACCCGAAGCAGCACGGGCTGCGCAAGCTGCGCGTGGACAGCTATCGCGGGCTCGTGTTCGCGACCTTCAGCGACGAGGTCGCGCCGCTGCCAGAGTATCTCGGCGAGCAGATGCGCCCGTGGATCGACCGCATTTTCCACAAGCCGATCGAGTATCTCGGCTGCACGCGCCAGTATTCGAAGTCGAACTGGAAGCTGTACATGGAGAACGTGAAGGACCCGTATCACGCGAGCATGCTGCACCTGTTCCATACGACCTTCAACATCTTCCGCGTGGGGATGAAGGCACGCTCGATTCCGGATGCGAACCACGGGCTGCACAGCATCATCACGGTGACGAAGACGAACGACGACACGTCGGCCGCGTACAAGCAGCAGAACATCCGTTCGTTCGACGAGGGCTTTCACCTGGAGGACGAATCGATCCTCGATCTCGTGTCGGAATACGACGAGGACTGCACGAACCATATCCAGCCGATCTTCCCGCAGCTCGTGATCCAGCAGATCCACAACACGCTGGTCGCGCGCCAGATCCTGCCGAAGGGCCCCGACAACTTCGAGCTGATCTTCCACTTCTTCGGCTACGCGGGCGACACGCCCGAGCTGCGCGCGCTGCGCATCAAGCAGGCGAACCTCGTCGGGCCGGCCGGCTACATCTCGATGGAAGACACGGAAGCGACCGAGCTCGTGCAGCGCGGCACGGTGCGCGATGCCGATGCGACGTCGGTGATCGAGATGTCGCGCGGCAATCCGGACCAGCAGGACACGGTGATCACCGAGAGCCTGATCCGCAAGTTCTGGGTCGGCTACCAGAAGCTGATGGGCTATTGAGGCGGGAGCGAAAAAATGACGGAAGACATGAAGACGTGGTTCGAGATTTACATGCTCCAGAACCGCTACATCGGGCACCTCGACAACGACCGGCTCGAACACTGGCCGGAGATGTTCACCGAGGACTGCACGTACGAAATCGTGCCGAAGGAGAACGCCGATCTCGGGCTGCCGGTCGGGATCGTCCACTGCACGAACCAGCGGATGCTGCGCGACCGCGTGGTGTCGCTGCGGCACGCGAACATCTATGAAGAGCACACGTACCGGCACATGACGTCGGGCCTGACGATCGTCGCCGAACGCGACGGCGAGTTCGACACCGAGAGCAACTACGTCGTCGTGCAGACGCGCAGCAACGGCGAGTCGAACGTGTACCAGGCCGGCAAGTACTACGACACGGTCGTGCGCACGCCCGACGGGCTGCGCTACAAGACCAAGCGCGTGATTTACGACACGTCGCGCGTGCAGACGCTGCTCGCGACGCCGATCTGACAGCCAGGGAACCGACATGACCGAAGCAACGCTGGCCGAGTGGCATCCGCTCGGCGCTTTCGACGAATTCTCCGAAGACGAACCGGCGGCGTGCGTCGCCGGCCAGAAGCCGATCGCCATATTCCGGATCGGCGACGAACTGTTCGCGATGCACGACCTCTGCACGCACGGCCATGCACGGCTGTCCGAAGGCTATGTGGAAGACGGCTGCGTCGAATGCCCGCTGCACCAGGGGCTGATCGACATCCGCACCGGTGCACCGAAATGCGCACCGATCACCGAGCCGGTGCGGACCTATCCGATCCGGATCGTCGACGGGCAGGTGGAAGTCAATGTCGGCTGATCCGTTCGTGATCGTCGGCGCCGGCCACGCGGCGCGGCGCACGGCCGAAGCGCTGCGCGAACGCGATGCGGCGGCGCGCATCGTGATGATCGGCGCGGAGCGCGAGCTGCCGTACGACCGCCCCGCGCTGTCGAAGGATGCGTTGCTGACGGACGGCGGCGAGCAGCGCGCGTTCATCCGCGATGCGGCGTGGTACGACGCGCAGCGCATCGAACTGCGGCTCGGCACGCGCGTCGACGCGATCGAACGCGATGCGCAGCGCGTGCGGCTCGACGACGGCACGACGCTGCCCTACGCGCGGCTCGTGCTCGCGACGGGTTCGCGCGTGCGCACGTTCGGCGGGGTGATCGACGAAGGTGTCGTGCCGCACTACGTCCGCACGGTCGACGATGCGCGTGCGTTGCGTGCACGGCTTGCGCCGGGCCGCCGCGTGGCGGTGCTCGGCGGCGGTTTCATCGGGCTCGAGGTGGCGGCTGCCGCGCGCCAGCTCGGTTGCGACGTGACGGTGATCGATCCGGCGCCGCGCCTGTTGCAGCGTGCGTTGCCGGAAGTTGTCGGCACGTATGCGCGGCAGATGCACGACGCACGTGGTGTGGTCTTCCAGATGGCGACGCTGCCGCGTGCGATCCGTCGCGCATCGGGCGGCGGCGCGGTCGTCGAGACCGATCGCGGCGACGTCGAGGCCGATATCGTCGTGGTCGGCATCGGCGTGGTGCCCAACGTCGAGCTGGCGCAGGCGGCCGGGCTCGACGTCGACAATGGCATTCGTGTCGACGCGGGCTGCCGCACGGCCGACGCCGCGATCTTCGCGGCGGGCGAGGTGACGATGCACTTCAATCCGCTGCTCGGGCGTCACGTGCGGATCGAGTCGTGGCAGGTGGCGGAAAACCAGCCGGCCGTCGCGGCCGCGAACCTGCTCGGCGGCGACGACGCCTATGCCGAGCTGCCGTGGCTGTGGTCCGATCAATACGACTGCAACCTGCAGATGCTCGGGCTGTTCGGCAACGAACGCACGATCGTCGTGCGCGGCGATCCGGCGAGCGGGCCGTTCACGGTGTTCGGGCTCGGCGACGACGGCAGGATCGTCGCGGTGGCCGCGGCGAACCTCGGGCGCGATATCGGCGCATCGCGCCGGCTGATCGCGGCAGGGGCCGTACCCGATCCGGTGAAGCTGGCCGATCCGGCGGTGAATTTGAAGTCGTTCATGTAGCGGCGGGCTGTGCGGCGCGCATGCGCCGCCAGCCGCGCGTTTGTCGGCTGCGGCGAAATCGGGGATATTAGCGGCATCGCCGATCCGCCGGTCCTCCATGACGCCCGACAAAGCCCTCGAACTGAAACGCAGCAAGCGCCGCGCGCTGTGGCTGCTGCTGGCCGCCGTCGCGGTGTTCGTCACCACGATCCTGCTGCCGCGCGGCCCGTGGGTCGACGGCGTCAAGGCCGTGGCCGAAGCCGCGATGATCGGCGCGCTCGCCGACTGGTTCGCGGTCGTCGCGCTGTTCCGCCGCGTGCCGATTCCGTTCGTGTCGCGCCATACCGAGATCATTCCGAAGAACAAGGACAAGATCGCCGACAACCTCGCGGTGTTCGTGCGCGAGAAATTCCTCGGCCCCGACGCGCTCGCCGCGCAGATCCGCCAGCACGATCCCGCGCGGAAGCTCGGCGCGTGGCTCGGCGAACCGGCGAACACCGACGCGCTCGGCAGCTACGTGACGAAGCTGATGAGCTTCGCGCTCGACATGACCGACGACGCGCGGATTCAATCGTTCGTGCACGACGCGTTCCGCGCGGTGATCGATCGGGTCGACCTGTCGCAGTCGGCCGGCGCGATCCTCGACACGCTGACGAAGGACGGCCGCCACCAGGCGCTGCTCGACGACGCGATCGAACAGGTGGTCGACGTGCTCGACAAGGAGGAGAACCGCGAGGTGATCGCGGGCTTCATCGTCGAATGGCTGAAGACGCAGTACCCAAAGGTCGAGAAGATCATGCCGACGCAGTGGTTCGGCGAGAACGGCGCGCGGATGCTCGCGAGCGCGGTGAGCCGCGTGCTCGAAGGCGTGGCGGCCGACCCCGAGCACGAACTGCGGCAGCGCTTCGACCGAACGGTCGCGCGGCTGACCGAGCGGCTGAAGCACGATCCGGCGTTCATCGAGAAGGGCGAGGAGATCAAGCGCTATATCCGCGACGGCGACGCGTTCAACGAGTATGCGCGCGACCTGTGGGACCAGTTGCGCGCGTGGCTGAAAGCCGATCTCGCGCGCGCCGATTCGACGCTGCACCGGCAGGCCGCGACGCTCGGCGGCTGGCTCGGCGCGCGGTTGTCGGAGAGCCCCGCGCTGCGGGCATCGCTGAACGAGCACGTGGAGAAGGCCGTGCACGAGATGGCGCCGGATTTCGCCGATTTCCTGATGCGGCACATCCGCGATACGGTGCGCAACTGGGATGCGCGCGAGATGTCGCGGCAGATCGAGCTGAACATCGGCAAGGATCTGCAATACATCCGCATCAACGGCACGCTGGTGGGCGGGCTGATCGGGCTCGGGTTGTACCTGGTGTCGCTGGTGCCGCGCTGGGCGGCCGGGTGGCTGCATTGACGCGGCCGGGCGCATTGCGGGCCGCGTGCGGCACCGGCGGCGCACGCATCACGCGTGCGCTTTCGAGCCGTGCAGTTGCAGGCCGAGCGCCTTGATGACTTTCAGGATCGTGCCGAAGCTCGGGTTGCCGTCGTGCGACAGTGCCTTGTACAGCCCTTCGCGCGACAGGCCGGCATCGCGTGCGACCTGCGACATGCCGCGTGCGCGGGCGATCACGCCGAGTGCGTGCGCGATGAAGGCCGGATCGTCGCCGGCCTCCTGCAGGCAGGCCTCGAAGTAGTCGGCCATGTCGTCTTCGGTTTTCAGGTGTTCGGCCGAATCCCACGGCCGCGTGCTGATCTTGTCCATCGATCACTCCATGTCGAGGCGCGCGAGCATCGCGTGCGCGGCGCGTATGTCGGCCTGTTGCGTCGATTTATCGCCGCCGCAGAGCAGGATGACCCAGATCGGCCCGCGCCGGACGTAGTAGACGCGGTAGCCGGGGCCATGGTCGATCCGCATTTCGACGACCGGCGAGCCGGCGGACTTCCAGTCGCCCGGATTGCCCATCGACAGGCGGTCGATGCGGGCCTGGATGCGGCGCTTCGCGACGCGATCCTGCAGGCCGGCAAACCAGGCGTCGAAGACGTCGGTGGTTCGGATGCTGAACGTAGGCGCACTGTAGGGCATCGATTGCAGTATGTCAACCATGGTTCACAGATGAGGTGGGCGGGTGGCAGGTCGATTCGTGGCTGCTACGGTAGGGCCGCCCGCTTCGTTTGTGTGCCGATTGGCCGTTCGGCCGAAGTCGAAATCCGTTGAATCCGTCTACAATCAAACACGTCCTTGCCGCTCGTGCGCGTTTGCCGCGCGCGGGCGGATCCGTTCGTTCTCCGGTGTTGCCGGGGGCGCCGCCGCGCATCGCAATCGCGTATTGCGCGGCGGGAAGTGCCGTGGTTTGTGTCCAGTAGGTAAGCGTCCGCGTGCCGTAGGCCGGCGCGCGTCATGAACGCCGCGTGTCCGTAGGCCGGGCCGGCGGCATAACCGAGAGTCCCCCATGAAAGCATCGGATCTGTTCGTGAAGGCGCTGGAAGCCGAAGGCGTCGAGTACGTGTTCGGTATTCCCGGCGAAGAAAACCTCGATCTGCTCGAATCGCTGCGGCGATCGAAGATCAAGCTCGTGCTGACCCGGCACGAGCAGGCGGCCGGGTTCATGGCCGCCACCTACGGCCGCCTGACGGGCCGCACCGGCGTGTGTCTCGCGACGCTCGGGCCCGGCGCGACGAACTTCGTCACGGCCGCCGCGTACGCGCAGCTCGGCGGCATGCCGATGCTGATGATTACCGGGCAGAAGCCCATCAAGTCCAGCAAGCAGGGCCACTTCCAGATCGTCGACGTGGTCGACATGATGCAGCCGCTCACGAAGTTCACGCGGCAGATCGTGTCGATCGGCAACATCCCGTCGGCCGTGCGCGAGGCGTTCCGGCGCGCGGAGGAGGAGCGCCCGGGCGCCGCGCACCTCGAGCTGCCGGAAGACATCGCGCACGAAGAGGGCGACGGCAAGCCGATCCCGCGCAGCTACAGCCGGCGGCCGGTGGCCGAGGAGAAGGCGGTCGCGCATGCGGTCGACGCGATCCAGGCCGCGCGCCATCCGCTGTTGATGATCGGCGCGGGCGGCAACCGCAAGACCACCTGCAAGATGCTGCTCGAATTCGTCGACAAGACGGGCATCCCGTTCTTCACGACGCAGATGGGCAAGGGCGTGATCGACGAGACGCATCCGCTGTGGCTCGGCAACGCGACGCTGTCCGACGGCGATTTCGTGCACCGCGCGATCGAGCATGCGGACTGCATCATCAACGTCGGCCACGACGTGATCGAGAAGCCGCCGTTCTTCATGCGCACCGATGACAAGACCGTGATCCACGTGAACTTCCTCGGCGCGCAGGTCGATCCCGTCTATTTCCCGCAGATCGAAGTCGTCGGCGACATCGCGAACGCGGTGTGGCAGATGAAGGAGGCCGTGTCGCCGCAGCCGCACTGGGATTTCGCGCGCTTCGCGATGATCAAGGAGCACTTCGACGCGCACCTGGAGAAGGGCCAGCACGACCCGCGTTTCCCGATGTATCCGGTGCGCATCGTCAACGACCTGTACAACGCGATGCCGGTCGACGGCATCGTCTGTCTCGACAACGGGATGTACAAGATCTGGTTCGCACGCTACTGGCGCGCGCACGAACCGAACTCGCTGCTGCTCGACAACGCGCTCGCGTCGATGGGCGCGGGCCTGCCGTCGGCGATCGCGACGAAGATCGTGCATCCGCAGCGCAAGGTGATCGCCGTGTGCGGCGACGGCGGCTTCATGATGAATTCGCAGGAGCTCGAAACGGCCGTGCGGCTGAAGCTCGACATCGTCGTGATGATCCTGCGCGACGACGCGTTCGGGATGATCCGCTGGAAGCAGGAGAACATGAATTTCCCCGATTACGCGATGACGCTGCAGAACCCCGATTTCGTCGCGTATGCGCAAAGCTACGGCGCGCACGGGCATCGCGTCGAATCGGCCGACGATCTGGAGCCGCTGCTGCGCGAGTGCTTCTCGTCGCCGGGCGTGCACGTGATCGACGTGCCGATCGATTATTCGGACAACGAGCGCGTGCTGAACCGCGAGATCAAGCGCCTGTCAGCACAGCTCTGAATTCCCCGTTCACAGGAAGGAGTCGTTCCATGTTGAAGGAAACCTATCCGTACTACCTCGCCAACGAAGCCGTCTACGCGAACACCGATCTGGAAGTGACGGACAAGTTCAGCGGCAAGGTCGCGACGCGCGTCGCGCTGGCCGATGCGAAGGCGATCGATGCGGCCATTGCCGCGGCGGTCGACGCCGCGAAGCCGATGCGCGAGCTGCCGGCCTTCAGGCGACAGGCCGTGCTCGACCATTGCGTCGCGCGCTTTCGCGAGCGCTTCGACGAGCTGGCCGAGGCGTTGTGCATCGAGGCCGGCAAGCCGATCAACGATTCGAAGGGCGAAGTCACGCGGTTGATCGATACGTTCCGCGTGGCGTCCGAGGAATCCGTGCGCATCGACGGCGAGATCATCAACCTCGAGATTTCCGCGCGTGCGCAGGGCTATACGGGCTACACGAAGCGCGTGCCGGTCGGCCCGTGCTCGTTCATCTCGCCGTTCAACTTCCCGCTGAACCTCGCCGCGCACAAGGTCGCGCCCGCGCTCGCGGCCGGCTGCCCGTTCGTGCTGAAGCCCGCGAGCCGCACGCCGATCGGTGCGCTGATCATCGGCGAGGTGCTCGCGGAAACCGATCTGCCGAAGGGCGCGTTCTCGGTGCTGCCCGCGCATCGCGACGGCGCCGATCTGTTCACGACCGACGAACGTTTCAAGCTGCTGTCGTTCACGGGTTCGCCGGCCGTCGGCTGGGCGCTGAAGGAGAAGGCCGGCAAGAAGAAAGTCGTGCTGGAACTCGGCGGCAACGCGGCCGCGATCGTCGATGCCGATCAGCGCGACCGGCTCGACTACGTGGTCGAGCGTCTCGCGTTCGGCGCGTACTACCAGTCGGGCCAGAGCTGTATCGGCGTGCAGCGGATCCTCGTGCATGCCGATCTTTACGACGCGCTGCGCGAGAAGCTGATCGCGAAGACGCGCTCGCTGAAGATGGGCGATCCGAAGGATCCGTCGACGTTCGTCGGCCCGATGATCTCCGAATCGGAGTCGCGCCGGCTGTCGGGCTGGATGGACGCGGCCGTCGCGGCGGGTGCGAAGATCGTCGCGGGCGGTAAGGTCGACGGCGCGATGTTCGAGGCGACGCTGCTGGAAAACGTCGGGCACGAGCAGGACCTGTACCGGAAGGAGGCGTTCGGCCCCGTCGCGATCCTCGAGAAGTTCGACCGCTTCGACGACGCGCTCGCACGCGTGAACGACAGCGACTTCGGGCTGCAGGCCGGCGTGTTCACCGATTCGCTCTCGCACGCGCAGCGCGCATGGGATGAACTGGATGTCGGCGGCGTCGTGATCAACGACGTGCCGTCGTTCCGCGTCGACAACATGCCGTACGGCGGCGTGAAGGATTCGGGTCTCGGTCGCGAAGGGGTCCGCTACGCGATCGAGGACATGACCGAACCGCGGCTGATGGTCGTGCGGCGCCGGTAACGCGCAGGCACGCGGCGCGGGTCCGCGACGGCACGCAGGTGGGCGATCGGGCCGGCCTGCGTGCCGTTTTTCATTGCGGTGCGCGCATCGGGCCGGCACGGCGCGCGCACCGCGCTTGGCAGCCAGCCCGGCGCGCGCTCGACTGCGGGCCTCGCCTCGTGATGTAATCGCGCCAAACTGCGGACCGCGGTACGACGCCGGAACGCGCGAATTCATTCTTCACGAGGTCGATTCATGTCCCCCGTCTCGGCATTCAAGCTGGTCCTGTTGTCATTCCTCGCGATCGTCGCGCTCGAATGCATCGCCAAGCGGCTGCGGCTGCCGCCCGCGGCCGCGCTGCTGATCGGCGGCATCGGCATCGCGTTCATTCCCGGCCTGCCGCCGATCAACCTCGATCCCGACCTGGTACTGCTGGTATTCCTGCCGCCGCTGCTGATGGACGGCGCGTACTTCTCCGTGTGGGAGGAGTTCAAGCGCAACGTCGGCGGCATCCTGATGCTCGCGATCGGCGCGGTCGTGTTCACGACGTTCGCGGTCGGCTTCGCCGTGCACTGGGTCGTGCCGGCGCTGCCGTGGGCCGCGTGCTTCGCGCTCGGCGCGATCGTGTCGCCGCCCGACGCGGTTGCCGCGAAAGCCGTGCTCGAACGCGTCGCGCTGCCGCGCCGGCTGATGGTGCTGCTCGAAGGCGAGAGCCTGCTGAACGACGCGGCCGGCCTCGTGCTGTTCCGCTTCGCGGTCGCGGCCGCGCTCACCGGTGCGTTCAGCCTCGAGCACGCGGTCGTGCGTTTCGCGGAACTCGGGCTCGGCGGCGTGGTGGTCGGCTTCGTGGTCGGCAGGCTCGTCGTGTGGTTCCTGAAGCTGCTCGACGACGACTATCTCGTGATCACGGTCGCGGTGATCACCGGCTGGATCGCGTACATCGCAGGCGAAATGGTCGAGGTGTCGGGCGTGATCGCGACGGTCACGGCCGGCATGATCGTCGGCTGGCATCAGCACGAGGTGTTCTCGGCTGCCGTGCGCACGCGCGGCACGGCGTTCTGGCAGGTCATCGTGTTCCTGCTCGAAGCGATGGTGTTCGTGCTGATCGGGCTGTCGCTGCGCGGCGCGATCCACCGGCTCGGCGGTTTCGAGCAGGTGCTCGCGACGATGGTGCCGCCGGTAGTCGCGGTGCTGGCGGCGGTGATCCTGTCGCGCTTCGTGTGGATCTACGCGGTCGAGGCGCTGAAGTGGCCGGTGCGCGGGTTCGCACGGCGCGGCGAAGCACCCGACTGGAAGGCCGCGACGATCATGAGCTGGGCCGGGATGCGCGGGGTCGTGACGCTGGCGATCGCGCTGTCGCTGCCCGAGGCGCTGCCCGGTCGCGACGTGATCCTGGTCGCGTCGTTCGCGGTGATCCTCGTCACCGTGCTGCTGCAGGGCACGACGATCGGGCCGCTGATCCGGCTGCTGCGCGTGCCGCAGCGCGAGGAGCGCGCCGCGCACCATCTGACCGAGCCGCAGACGTGGGCGCATGTCGAGGCTGCCCAGCTCGCGGCGATCCAGCCGCTCGTGCGCGACGAGAACGGCGTCGTGATCCACCCGCGCCTGCTCGAGCAGTACACGTATCGGGCGGAGCTGACCGAACGCGCGAAGAACGAACCCGAATACCCGGCGGAAGTGCGCACCGCGCACTACGACGTCGTGCTGGCCGCGATCCGGGCCGGGCGCGCGGAGCTGTTGCGCCTGCATCGGTCGGGGCGCATCCACGACGAGATGCTGCATACGCTCGAACGCGATCTCGACCTGCAGGAAGTGTCCGCGCAGCACGCGCGCGGGTAAGCCGCCGCGACCCGCCATCGCACGGGCCGGCGTCCTGCCTGCGCCGCCGAACCGCGCGCCGGCCGATCCTGGCCGGCCGCGCGCTTTTTGCACCTGTCTAACGGCCGATGTGGCGTATCGGCATCTGGCCCTCAATACGTCCGGCAAACAGCCTTGCAGCCCATGCAATCCTTATGGGACCGGTCTCGCAAACGTTATCGTCTTTCGAATCCGGAAATGATCCGATTTATCTGATTCCGTCTCTTTCGGCATATTTGGCAAAACTAAACCGGAAGGAGATAGATGCTGTGTTCTAATTTCATTTAGAATCAGCCGGTTATCTTTATTGAGAGAAAGAATGCGGAGGTAATGCGGTCGCCAATGAAGAAGGAATCGGTGTCCGAAGCCCCGCAAGGCAGTGCCGACAGGCCAAATCGGCGGAATCAGGCGGGTTTTTCAACCGCCAAAATAAGATAGTGTCCAAGTCGGATAAACAACTCCTATGAAAGAATCGATTGGAGATTCGGCGTTTGAAACTGTATTTATGAAAGAATCGAGCAGTGATAATGCCTCGGATTGTCTCGAATCGGGGTTATCGGTCCTCCTGGTCGACGATCAACCGTTCGTCGGCGAGGTGATCCGTCGCGCGCTGCGCAGCGAACACGACATCAACCTGCACGTGTGCACCGACGCGCACCGGGCGATGGCGGTCGCGCGCGACGTGAAGCCGACGGTGATCCTGCAGGACCTCGTGATGCCGGAGATCGACGGCCTCGATCTCGTCCGCGCGTGGCGCGCGGACGCCGGCACCGCACGCGTGCCGATCATCGTGCTGTCCGCGAAGGAGGAGCCGATCGTCAAGCGCGAGGCGTTCATTGCCGGCGCGAACGACTATCTGGTGAAGCTCCCCGACGCGATGGAGCTGACCGCGCGCATCCGCTATCACTCGAATTCGTACCTGATGTCCCGGCAGCGCGACGAGGCGCTCGATTTCCTGTCGCACGACATGCGTTCCCCGCAGACGTCGATCCTCGCGCTGCTCGACGTCTACCGCACCGAACACGGCGACATGCCGGCGATCATGGAGCGCATCGCCGGCCATGCGCGGCGCGCGCTTGCGCTCGCCGACGGTTTCATCCACCTGACCCGCGCGCAGTCCGAGCGCCGCGCGCACGAGGTCGTGAGTCTCAACGAGATCGTGCTCGACGCCGTCGACCAGCTGTGGGAGAAGGCGGCCGGGCTCGGCTGCCGGGTCGTCGCGCACGTGCCCGACACCGAGTGCGTGACGATGGGCGACCGCATGATGCTCACGCGCGCGGTCGCGAACCTGATCGACAACGGGCTGAAGTACGGCCCGGCCGGCACCGACGTGCACTGCACGCTGGGCAGCGAGGACGGCGCCTGGCTGATCGGCGTCGAGGATACCGGCGCTGGCATCGCACCGGAGCAACGTACGGCCGCGACCGAGTCGTTCGTGCAGCTCGAATCCGCACATGGCGCGGCGCGCGGCGGCTTCGGCCTCGGGCTCGCGTTCGTCCGCGCGACGGCGGCGCGGCACCGCGGCCGGATCCTGATGCGCAATACGGCGCGCGGCTTCATGGTCGCGCTTCGGCTGCCGGCGCAAGCGGAGCGGTGATGGTGCGGCGCGGCCTGCCGGCGCCGCGTCGTCCGCAGACCCCGATGCGCTCGCGGCGCGCCTTCCGGCGCGCAGGCGGGCGCGGATTTTTTCAACGCTGATTTTAGAAAGCCCATAACGAACATGGCCACCGTGACGCCCCGCGCGACCAATGAAAGCTTGCATCCGACGATCGGCGCCGCCCGGCTGACGCTCGGCAATCGCATCCTGCTCAGCTTCGGCGTGCTGTTCGTGCTGATGCTGGTGACAGCCGGCGTGTCGTACGAGCGACTGCGCGCGATCAATGCCGAAGCCGTCAGCATCGAGCGCGACTCGCTGCCCGGCGTCTACCTCGCGTCGTCGCTGCGCGCAGCGGTCAACGAAACGTTCGTCATGCTGCAGCAGGCGACCTTCGTCGAGACCGATCCCGACGCCGCGCAGCGCGATCTCGCGAAGATCGCGGACGCGACGAAGCAGGTCGAGTCGCTGTCGGTCGACTACCAGGCGTCGATCTTCCGCGACGACGACCGCGCGCGGTTTGCGACGTTCCGCGGCGCATACGATCGCTACCTGCCGCTGTTGACCGACGCGGTACAGAAGCACCACGGCTCGCGCGACGAAGCGATCGCCGCCTACGCGAAGGTGTTGCCGGGGTGGACCGAGGTCGTGCAGGACGCGAACATCATGGTCCAGGAGAACCGCAAGTTCGCCGACCAGTCCGCGAGGCTGATCCGCGAATCCGTGCAGGACACGGAAGTCGTGCTCGTCGGCGCGCTGACGATCATGCTGCTGTCGGCGCTCGGGCTCGGCTACCTGCTGTACCGTTCGGTCACCGTACCGATGGCGCGGCTCGTCGAGGTGCACGACGTGATGCGCACCGGCAACCTCACGCGCCGCCTCGACCTGCGCCGCCGCGACGAATTCGGCACGCTCGAGACGGGCTTCAACCGGATGGCCGACGAGCTGACCGAACTCGTCGCGCGTGCGCAGCAGTCGTCGCTGCAGGTGACGACGTCGGTAGCCGAGATCGCGGCGACCTCGCGCGAGCAGCAGGCGACCGCGAACGAAACCGCGGCGACGACGACCGAGATCGGCGCGACCTCGCGCGAGATCTTCGCGACGTCGCGCGACCTGCTGCGCACGATGAACGAGGTGGCCGGCGTGGCCGAGCAGTCGGCGACGCTCGCGGGCGTGAGCCAGAGCGGGCTCACGCGGATGGGCGAGACGATGCGCAGCGTGATGGACGCGGCCGGCTCGGTGAACGCGAAGCTCGCGATTCTCAACGAGAAGGCGCTGAACATCAACCAGGTGGTCGCGACGATCACCAAGGTGGCCGACCAGACCAACCTGCTGTCGCTGAACGCGGCGATCGAGGCCGAGAAGGCCGGCGAGTACGGCCGCGGCTTCGCGGTCGTCGCGACCGAGATCCGCCGCCTGGCCGACCAGACGGCCGTCGCGACCTACGACATCGAGCAGACGGTGAAGGAAATCCAGTCGGCCGTGTCGGCGGGCGTGATGGGAATGGACAAGTTCTCCGAGGAAGTGCGCCGCGGGATGCTCGACGTGCAGCAGGTCGGCGGGCAGCTGTCGCAGATCATCGCCGAGGTGCAGACGCTCGCGCCGCGCTTCCAGATGGTCAACGAAGGCATGCAGACGCAGGCGAACGGCGCCGAGCAGATCACGCAGGCGCTGTCGCAGCTGTCGGAGGCCGCGCAGCAGACGGCCGAGTCGCTGCGCCAGTCGTCGCAGGCGATCGACGACCTGACGCTGGTGGCGAACCAGTTGCGCACCAGCGTGTCGCGCTTCAAGGTCGACGCGTGACGCGCGCCGATCCGCAGAACGGCGCGCATGCGCTGTTCCTGATGTTCGAGCTCGACGGCGAGCGCTATGCGCTCGACGCGGCCGGCATCGACGAGGTGCTGCCGCTCGCGGACACGAAGGCCGTGCCCGGCGCACCCGACTGGATCGCCGGGCTGCTGATGCGCGGCGGCCAGCCGGTGCCGGTGATCGACGTGCCGATGCTGGCGCTCGGCCGGCGCGCGCATGCGCTGCGCTCGACGCGGCTCGTGATGGTCCGCTACCGCGCGGGCGACACGGGCGTCGAGCGCACGCTCGGCCTGATCGTCGAGCGTGCGACGCAGACCATGCGGATCGACCGCGCGGCGTTCCACGCAAGCGGCATCTCGACCGCGCGCACGCGCTGGCTCGGGCACGTCGCGGATACGCCTGACGGCGTCGTGCAGCAGGTGTCGGTGTCCGACCTGATCGACGATGTCGCGCGCCAGTATCTGTTCGACGGCCTGACGGGCCACGGGGGGGAATTCGCATGAAAGCGTCCGAATCGCGATTTCGCGGCTGGCTGTTGCGCGAGACCGGCATCGACGCCGATTCGCTCGGCAACGATTTCCTGACGCGGGCGCTGACGGAACGCGTGCATACGCTGCAGGCGGACGGCGAGCGCATGCCGTCGGCGGCGCGGCCGCCCGTCACGCAGGAAGCGCTCGACGCGTACTGGCAGCAGCTGAACGCATCGGCCGACGAGCGGCGCGCGCTGATCGAGCTGTTCGTCGTGCCCGAGACGTGGTTCTTCCGCGACCGCGAGGCGTTCGCGACGCTCGCGCGGCTCGCGACCGAGCGGCTTGCCGCGATGCCCGGCCGCGTGATCCGTGTGCTGAGCGCGCCGTGCTCGACGGGCGAGGAGCCGTATTCGGCGGCGATGGCGCTGCTCGACGCGGGGCTCGACCCGGCCAGCTTCGCGATCGATGCGATCGATCTCAGTGCGCGCGCGATCGAACAGGCGCGGCTCGGCTGTTACGGGCGCAACGCGTTTCGCGGGACGGCCACCGAGTTTCGGTCACGGTACTTCACGCCGGCGAGCGACGGCTGGCTGCTCGACGAGCGCGTGCGCGCATGCGTGCAGTTCCGTCACGCGAACCTCGTCGAACCGGCCGCGGATACGGGTATCCGCTACGATTTCGTGTTCTGCCGCAACGTGCTGATCTACTTCGACCGCGACGCGCAGGATCGCGTGATCCGCTCGCTCGACGCGCTGCTCGTCGACGACGGCATGCTGTTCGTCGGGCCGGCCGAAACGGGCGTCGCGATGCGGCACGGGATGCGCTCGGCGCGCGTGCCGCTGGCGTTCGCGTTTCATCGCGAGCCGGCCGGCACGGCGATCGACGCGGGCGCGGCCCGGTCGGCGACGCCGCTGTCGGCGGCGGCGCCGTACCGGTATGCGGAGCGCCTCACGGTCGCGCCGCTCGCGGCGACGCGCCCGGTGCTGGCCGTCGCGCCGCCGGCCTGGCGTGGCGACGCGGGGCAGCCGATCGCGGTGCCGCCGCCGGCCGTGAACACGGCCGCCTTCGACGCACGGGCCGACCTGCCGGTCGCGACGGCCGACGCGGCCGCGCCGGTTGCCGAAGGCCTCGCGCCGACGCTCGAGGATGCGCAGGCGCTCGCGAACGCGGGCGCATTCGACGAGGCCGAGCGCGTGCTCGCGCAGTTCTCGGCGCGCGTCGGGCCGCATGCCGATGCGTTCTACCTGAACGGATTGATCGCGGATGCGCGCGGGCGCGCCGCGGAAGCGGGCGACTTCTACCGGAAGGCGCTGTACCTGCGACCCACGCACCACGAAGCGCTGACCCATCTCGCGACGCTGCTCGACGTCGGCGGCGATCGTGCGGGGGCGCAATGGCTGCTCGAGCGCGCACGGCGCTCGGCCGGCTGACACGAGGACGGGAACGGGACCGACACCGCGATGACCAGAGAAACTCATGAACCGCGCCGCCGCTGCCATTGACGACACGACGATCGACGTCGACGATTGCTGGAACCGGATCGGCACGCGCGGCGACCGCTCGTGCGAGCGGCTGAACGACTGCCTGCGCTGCCTGAACTGCCCGGTCTACGCGTCTCACGCGGCGAAGCTGCTCGAGCGTCCGCTCGACGCCGCCGAGCGGGCCGACGCGACGCGCCGGATCGGTGCGTTCGGCGCCAAGCACGCGGGCGGCGACGACGGCGACACGCACCATGCGGCGCTGGCGTTCCGCGTGGCCGACGAATGGCTCGCGCTGCCGATCGGCGTGCTGCGCGAGATCGCCGGCACGCGCCCGATTCATTCGCTGCCGCATCGCCGCAATTCGGCCGTGCGCGGTGTGGTCAACATTCGCGGCACGCTGCGCATCGCGATCTCGATCGGCGCGTTGCTCGGGCTCGATGCAGGCAAGGGCGGCAACCGCGATGGCGACGGCCGTTTCACGCGGCTGCTGGTCGCTGCGCACCAGGGCGAACCGGTCGTGTTCCCGGTCGACGAAGTCGAAGGCGTGCTGCGCTTCGGCGCATCCGACTGGGTGCCGGTGCCGGCGACCGTCGGGCGTGCGAGCGCCGGCCTGTCGCGCGGCGTGCTGTCGTGGCGCGGCAAGTCGGTGGGCCTGCTCGACGACGATCGGCTGTTCGACGCCGTGACACGGAGCATGCGATGAGCGGCGATGACGACCTGAGCCACCTGTCGCTGCTCGAGCTGTATCGCGAGGAGACGCGCACGCAGACCCAGGCGCTGTCCGAGCGGCTGCTCGCGCTCGAATCGGGCGAGCCCGACTCCGTCGCGCTCGAAGCCTGCATGCGCGCCGCGCATTCGCTGAAGGGCGCCGCGCGCATCGTCGGCGTGCCGCTCGGCGTCGACATCGCGGGGCGGATGGAGGAGTGCTTCGTCGCCGCGCAGGCCGGCACGATTTCGCTGACGGCCACGCACGTCGACGTGCTGCTCGCCGGCGTCGATTTGCTGGTGCGCGTCGGCGATCCGCAGGCGCAGCCCGTCACGCCGACCGAGATCGACGTGTTCGCGGCCGCGCTGACGGGCGCTGACGGCGCACAGACGATGCAGGCGCCCGTCGCGATGCCGCCGCCGGCGCCGCCGTCGGTCATGCCGTATCGCGACCACGACGGCGCCGCGAACGAGCCGGTCGGCGCGAGCGCCGCGGTGCCGCCGCTCGCCGTGTCGGGCGCGGTGCCCGATCCGGCGCAGGCCGGCCGCGTGGCCGGTGCCGGCGCGATGCGCCGCGTGCGTGCCGATACGCTGAACCGGCTGCTGAGCCTGTCGGGCGAATCGCTGGTCGAATCGCGCTGGCTCAAGCCGTTCGCCGAGTCGATGCTGCGCGTGAAGCGGGCGCAGCGCGACGCGGCCCGCTCGCTCGACCTGATGGTCGAACAGTTCGCCGATGAGCTCGACGCGGGCATGCTCGCGTCGATGAACGAAGTGCGGCACATGCTCAACGACCTGCAGCGCTCGCTGGCCGAGCGCATGGACGAATTCGACCGCTTCGAGCGGCGCAGCACGCATATCGCCGAGCAGCTGTACGACGAGGCGCTGCAGTGCCGGATGCGGCCGTTCGGCGACGCGACGCGCGCGTATCCGCGCATCGTCCGCGATCTCGCGCGCTCGCTCGGCAAGCAGGTGCGCTTCTCGATCGTCGGCGAGGGCACGCAGGTCGATCGCGACATCCTCGACCTGCTCGATGCGCCGCTCGGCCATCTGCTGCGCAACGCGATCGACCACGGCGTCGATTCGCCCGACGCGCGGCGCGCGCGCGGCAAGCCGGCCGAGGCCAGCGTGACGCTGGAGGCACGCCACAGCGCCGGCTCGCTGCTCGTCAGTGTGATCGACGACGGGCCGGGCGTCGACATGGACGCGCTGCGCGCGGCCGTCGTGCGCCAGCGCCTGACCGACGACGAGACCGCCGCGCGGCTGTCCGACCCCGAGCTGCTCGAATTCCTGCTGCTGCCGGGCTTCTCGATGCGCGATGCGGTGACCGACGTGTCGGGGCGCGGCGTCGGCCTCGACGCGGTGCAGGAGATGGTGCGCGGCGTGCGCGGTGCGGTGCGGATCTTCAACGAGCCGGGCGCGGGCATGCGCTTCGTGCTGCAGTTGCCGCTCACGCTGTCGGTGATCCGCAGCCTGCTCGTCGAAGTCGGCGGCGAGCCGTATGCGTTCCCGCTCGCGCACGTGCGCCGCACGCTCGAACTCGCGCACGCCGACATCGACGTGCTCGAAGGGCAGCCGCATTTTCCGTTCGACGGCCGGCGTGCGGGCCTGGTTGCCGCGCACCAGCTGCTCGACGCGGGCGAGCCCGACGCCGCGCGCACCAGCACGGCCGTCGTGGTCGTCGGCGCCGAGCCCGAGCTGTACGGCGTCGCGGTCGACCGCTTCCTCGGCGAGCGGATGCTCGTCGTGCAGCCGCTCGACAGCCGCCTGCACAAGATCCAGAACATCGCGGCCGGCGCGCTGCTCGAGAACGGCGACCCGGTACTGATCGTCGACGTCGAGGACCTGATCCGCTCGGTCGACAAGCTCGTGCGCGGCGGGCAGCTTGCGCGGCTCACGCGCGACCCGCAGCTCGCGCTCGCCGATCGTCGCCGCCGCGTGCTCGTCGTCGACGATTCGCTGACGGTGCGCGAGCTCGAACGCAAGCTGCTGGAAAAGCGCGGCTACGACGTGACCGTCGCGGTCGACGGGATGGACGGCTGGAACGCGGTGCGCAGCGACGTGTTCGATCTGGTCGTGACCGACGTCGACATGCCGCGCATGGACGGCATCGAACTCGTCACGCTGATCAAGGGCGACCCGATGCTCAAGCGCGTGCCGGTGATGATCGTGTCGTACAAGGATCGCGACGAGGATCGCCGCCGCGGGCTCGATGCCGGCGCCGACTACTACCTCGCGAAAAGCAGCTTCCACGACGAGGCGCTGCTCGACGCCGTGCACGACCTGATCGGAGGCGCGCGCGGATGAACATCGGCATCGTCAACGACCTGCCGCTGGCCGTGGAGGCGCTGCGCCGCGTGATCGCGCTGCGCGCGGACCACCGCGTGCTGTGGGTTGCGACCGACGGCGACGAGGCGGTGGATTTCTGCGTCGCCCATCCGCCCGACGTCGTGCTGATGGATCTCGTGATGCCGAAGGTCGACGGCGTTGCCGCGACGCGCCGGATCATGGCGCGCGCGCCGTGCGCGATCCTGATCGTGACGGCGAGCGTCAGTGCGAACACGTCGTCGGTGTACGAGGCGATGGGGGCCGGCGCGCTCGATGCGGTCGACACGCCGACACTCGCGCTCGGGCTGTCGGCCGACGGGTCGCCGCAGGCGCTGCTCGCGAAGATCGACCAGATCGGCCGGCTGCTGGAAAGCCGGACGGCGGCGCTCGTCCCGCCGGGGCCGGCGCCCGCGCGCGGCCAGCCGACGCTCGTCGCGATCGGTGCGTCGGCGGGCGGGCCGACCGCGCTCACCGCGCTGCTGCGCGCGCTGCCGGCCGATTTCCCGGCCGCGCTCGTGATCGTCCAGCACGTGGACCAGGCGTTTGCGTACGGAATGGCCGAGTGGCTCGACGGCTATACGCGGCTGCCGGTGCGCGTCGCGCGGCAGGGCAGTGTGCCGCAGGCCGGCGAGGTGCTGCTCGCGGCGACCAACGACCACCTTTACCTGTCGCCGCGCGGCGTGCTCGGCTATACGCGGCATCCGGTCGAGACGCCGTACCGGCCGTCGATCGACGTGTTCTTCAACAGCGTCGCGGACGGCTGGCAGGGCGACGCGCTCGGTGTGCTGCTGACGGGCATGGGGCGCGATGGTGCGCTCGGGCTGAAGGCGATGCGCGCGAAGGGCTGCTACACGATCGCGCAGGACGAGGCGACCAGCGCCGTCTACGGGATGCCGAAGGCGGCCGCGGCGATCGGCGCGGCGTCGGCGATCCTGCCGCTCGAGCGGATCGCGCCGCAACTGGTTTCGCGCATCACGCGCCCGCTGCGCGACTGACGGCGCGCCGCGGTTGCGTTGCCGGCGAGGTACGGCGTCGCTTACAATGGCGGCCTGCGGAGATGGCATGCCTCCCTGCGGTCGTTCCCGGCGCGTTGCGCGCGGTGCGGCCCTCAACCGCCGGTTTGCCCGGCTGATGATGCCTGCGTGTTCCTGGGTCGTCAGGAGGTCGCAGGCCGTCGATGCGGTATTCTGCCGCCCAGGTTTGGATGTTCCGTCGAATCTGGAAATCATGTTTTTCACGACTTCTGCCGATCTTCTCGCGACCGTGCGCTACGTGTGCCGCTGGCTCGCGCTCTCAGCCCTGCTCGGCGCGCTCGCCGGCACGGCGTCCGCGCTGTTCCTGATCGCGCTCGACTGGGCGACCGGCACGCGCATCGCGCATCCGTGGCTGCTGTGGGGGCTGCCGGCCGCCGGTTTTGCCACCGGCTGGATCTATCACCGTTTCGGCCAGTCGGTCGCGCGCGGCAACAACCTGCTGATCGACGAGATCCACGACCCGAAGGCGCTCGTGCCGAAGCGGATGGCGCCGCTCGTGCTCGTCGCGACCGTCGTCACGCACCTGTTCGGCGGCTCGGCCGGCCGCGAGGGCACGGCCGTGCAGATGGGCGGTGCGCTGGCCGATCGCATCACGCACGTGTTCCGCCTCGATCGCGAGCATCGCCGCGTGCTGCTGATGGGCGGCATCGCGGCCGGTTTCGCGTCGGTGTTCGGCACGCCGCTCGCGGGCGCCGTGTTCGGGCTCGAGGTGCTCGCGATCGGGCGCGTGCGGTACGACGCGCTGCTGACCTGCGTCGCGTCGGCGATCGTCGCGGACGTCGTGTGCCGCGCGTGGGGCGTGCATCACACGGCCTATGCGATTCCGCTCGTGCCGGCCGTGTCGTCGACGGGGCTGGCCGTGACGATCGTCGCGGGCGTCGCGTTCGGCGTCGTCGGGCGGCTGTTCGCGTTCGCGACGCATGCGCTGACCGCATGGTTCCGGCGCGTCGTCCGCCATGCGCCGCTACAGCCGGTGCTCGGCGGCCTGCTCGTCGCGGCGGCCGCCACCGTGCTGAACGTGCCGCAGTATCTCGGCCTCGGCATCCCGACGATCGAAGCCGCGTTTCACGGCCCGCTGCCGCTGTACGATTTCGCGGGCAAGTTCGCGTTCACGGTCGTCACGCTCGCGTCGGGGTTCAAGGGCGGCGAAGTGACGCCGCTGTTCTACATCGGCGCGACGCTCGGCAACGCGCTTGGCCAGGTGCTGGCGCTGCCGGTGCCGGTTCTCGCCGGGCTCGGGTTCGTCGCGGTGTTCGCGGGCGCGGCCAACACGCCGATCGCGTCGACGATCATGGCGATCGAACTGTTCGGCGCGGACATCGGCGTGTACGCGATCGTCGCGTGTGTCGTCGCTTATCTGTTTTCGGGGCACGCGGGGATTTACCGCGCGCAGCGCGTGGCGGTGGGGAAGGGGACGCAGGCCGAGGTGGAATGAGGCGGGGGCGAACGTCCGTCCCCATCGGCCGAGCGGTGTTTCCGTTCACTGCATGCCGGACATCAACCGAGAGACATTCGATGACGCTGGACGACTTTCTGACCGAAGCGAAGCGCCTTGCCAGGCCATGCCGCCTCTACCGCTTCGCGGACGACGGCGAACCCGTCACCGGCTACTGGCATGGGGTCGACGACGGCGCGTTGTGTATCTCCGTCGAGCGCGACGGAACCTGGCTGAACGTGTACCTCGACGAAAACGGCACGGGCGGCCGCGCGGAGGCTTCCGCGCAACCCGTGCGCGCCGGCCGCCCGCTGTGCCGATCCGACGCGATGTCGCTTCCGCCGGTCGACGCGCTGTTCCGCTTCGGCTCCGCCGCGATCGGCGCGTACCTCGCTGCACACGGCTGGCAGCGCGACTGGGGATTCAACGGCAACTTCAAGGGCGCGGCCGCGCACGACTACGAGCGCGAGTGGATGGCGCAATGCCCGCTCTACACGGGCGGCGTGGTGGCCGTCGCGGGCGGGTGGAACATGCCATGGCCCGACGACGACTGGAATGAACTGACGGATCTCGAGTTCGTTCTCTGGACGTTCGAGGATTCGGAACCGTGGGTCGAGGTGTTTTTCGACGGCAGCCGGTACTCGGTGATCCAGCGGATCACCTAGCACGCGGGTAATCGGCCTTTACTGCTTCGGCAGCCGCGCGACATTGCGCGCCAGCAGTTCTTCGATATCGATGCCTTTTTCCGCCAGCAGCGCGGTGACGACGCCGTTCAATTCGCCGAGCGTTTCCTTGACCGATTCGCGGATCGTATCGACGACGACCTGGGTGCTGCGCTCGATCTCGATGTTGACCTTGTCGTTGACGCCCTTTGCATCGAACGTGGTCGCGCGGCGCGTTTCGGGAATCAGCCAGACGTCGAACCAGCCTTCGTCGCGATTGACGTCCGATACGGTGAGGCTGCAGCCGTTGATCGCGATGTAGCCTTTCGCGAACACATAGCGCTTGAACTCGGCAGGCACGCCGATGCGGATCATCCGGTTGTGCTCGGACGATGCGATGTGCAGGATGGTCCCCGGGAAATCGACGTGACCGGACAGCGGATGCCCGCCGATCTCCGCGCCGTCCTTCGCGGCCCGCTCGACGTTGACCCGCGCGCCGGTCGTGAGGTCGGCCAGCGTGGTGATCCGCAGGCTCGGCAACATGATGTCGAAGTCGATCAGCTCCGGCGAATGGATGGTCGTCACCGTCAGGCAGACGCCATCGACCGACACGCTGGCGCCGATCTCGATCTCGTCGGTGAAGCGCTCGGGGAATGCGATGCTGAACGTCCTCAGTTCGCCGTGATCCTTGATGGCGTTGATGGTGCCAACACCCTGAACAATGCCTGTAAACATGGTCTGCCTTTCGTCGCGAATTGCCTGGCCGACATGATAAGTGATCCCGGCGGCGGACACTTGCGCGGCGCGCGGTTCGGCGCCGCCGTGCACGTGTCGCGAGCAAAAAAAGCCGTGCGCATGGCACGGCCTCGATCCAGAACCGATTGTCGCCGACATGGCCCGGGCGGCGCTGACCACGCCGCCCGGGCCGTGTCGCGACACGCTTGCGTCAAGCCTCCGCCGGCTCCCCCAGCGGCCCGGCTTCATCGTTTGCCACGCGCCGCGGCGTATCCGCGAGCCCCTTCGCGAGCTCCAGCGCCTGCCGCTCGAACAGCCGGCGGTAGATGCCGCCGTCGATGCGGATCAGCGCGTCGTGGTTGCCTTCCTCGATCACCTTGCCGCGATCGAGCACGAGCAGCCGGTCGAGCGCGCGCACGGTCGACAGCCGGTGCGCGACCACGAGCGTCGTGCGGCCGACCATCAGCCGCTCCATCGCCTGCTGGATCAGCAGCTCGCTTTCGCTGTCGAGGCTCGACGTCGCTTCGTCGAGAATCAGGATCGGCGCATCGGCGAGGAATGCGCGCGCGATCGCGACGCGCTGGCGCTCGCCGCCCGACAGCTTGATCCCGCGTTCGCCGACGAGCGTGTCATAGCCGTCCGGCAGCGCGGCGATGAAGTCGTGCGCGCTGGCGAGACGCGCGGCGCGCTCGATGTCGGCGCGGCTTGCATCGGGGCGCGCATACGCGATGTTCTCGGCCAGCGTGCGGTGGAACAGCACGGGCTCTTGCTGCACGATCGCGATCTGGCTGCGCAGCGAATCCTGCCGCACGCGCGCGATGTCCTGGCCGTCGATCGTGATGCGGCCGCCCGACACGTCGTACAGGCGCTGGATCAGCTTGATGAACGTCGTCTTGCCCGATCCCGAATGGCCGACGAGGCCCACACGTTCGCCCGGCGCGATGCGCATCGAGAAGTCGTCGTACAGCGGCACCGGATGGTTGCCGTAGCGGAACGTCACGTGCTCGAAGCGGATCTCGCCTTGCCCGATGCGGATGGCCGGCGCGTCGGGGCGATCGTCGATGCCGAGCGGCTGGCGTTCGAGCGCGACGAGTTCCTCCATGTCGTTCACCGAGCGCTGCAGGTTGCGGATGTGCATGCCGACGTCGCGCAGGTAGCCCTGCAGCATGAAGAACATCGTCAGCGCGAACGCGATGTCGCCGACGCTCGCCTCGTCGTTCACCCACAGCCGCAGTGCGACGCCGATCATCGCGGCCTGCATCGCGACGAGCATCGCACCCTGCAGCCCGCCGTTGAACGTGCCGCGCACCCACGTGCGGCGCGTGCGCTGCCGCCACTTGCCGATCACGCGTGCGAGCCGCGCTTCCTCGCGCGTTTCCGCGCCGAATGCCTTGACCACGGCATTGCAGCTCACGGCGTCGGCGAGCGCGCCGCCCATGCGCGTATCCCACAGGTTGCCGAGCCGCGCGGCCGGCGCGACGATGCCAAGCGACACCGCGACCGTCACCGAGATGTACAGCAGCGACCCCGCGCCGACGACGAGCCCCATCACGGGCCAGTGAGTGCCGAGCAGCACGGTGGCGCCGACCAGCATCGCGACCGACGGCAGCAGCGCGATCAGCACGGTGTCGTTCAGCAGGTCGAGCGCCCAGATGCCGCGCGTGATCTTGCGCACGGTCGAGCCCGCGAAGCTGTTCGCGTGCCAGTCGGTCGAGAAGCGCTGCACGCGGTGGAACGACGCGGCGGCGATCTCGCTCATCATCTTCAGCGTGAGCGTGATGATGTTCAGGTACACGCCCTGGCGCAGCACCGTCGCGCCGAGGCCGAGCGCGGCGAGCGTGCCGAACGCGACGAGGGCCGAATGCCACGCGGCGGCGCGGTCGGTCAGGCCGGTCGACAGCGCATCGACGAGGCGGCCGGCGAACAGCGGCGTGAGGACGTCCGCGAGCGCGGCGAGCAGCGCGAAGCCCGCGACCGTGGCGGTGCGCGCCGGCTGCTTGCGCCAGTAACGAAGGGTGAAGCCGAAGACGGCCTGGAATGCATGGCCGCCCAGATGGGCAGTTTTTCTGGTCATTTATCGTTGCCCGGCGCATCGCGCGACGGGACTTTCCGGTTCGGAGAACGTCGAAAACGCAACAGCCGGGCCGCGCGGAAATCGCGGGCGGAGCGCAAAACGGGCTGTCGGGAAAAGCGCGGCTGACGGGTTAGCGGAAAACTCGGGAGCCGGCGCGGACGGCGGGCTGGATCAGCTGCGCCGTGGGACCACGTTCGAGAAGGTGGCTGGCATTCGGAACATCTGCACCTCCTCTGAAGTGAACGTTGAAAGGACGCCGAAAAGACGTGAAAAGATTCTATCAGCAGTGTACGGCGCGCTGCAACGTCTGACGAATGCGGCGTTGCGGCGTCGATACGGTTAGTATTCAGGGTTTCGGCCCTGCTTTCGCGGGCGTTCCGCGGCGCGGCAGCGCAGGGGCCGGCAGGGGCATCGATTACACTTCGGCGTCCACGGCGCACCATGGTGCGGCCCCGCAGATTCACCCCGGATTCACCCCCGATACACACCTGAGGAAACGATGAGCGACGTTCAGCAAGGCATCCTGGCTCCGATCGACACGGCAGCCCGATACCTCACTTTCACGATTTCGAATGACGGCAACGTGGCAGCGGCGCTGGCCGCGCTGCGCGAGATCGTCGACGGACGCGACACGGTCGTCGGGTTCGGACAGTCGCTGGCCGCACACCTCGGGCGTCCGGTGCCGGGCCTGACCGAGTTCCCGGCGTTCACGGTGAAGGACCGCACGCTGCCGGCCACGCCGACCGACGTGTGGGTCTGGCTGCGCGCCGACGACCGCGGCGAGATCGTGCTGCGTGCGCGGGCGATCGAACGCGCGCTCGCGCCAGCATTTGCACTGCAGGATGCCGTCGACGGGTTCCGCTACTCGAACGATCGCGACCTGTCCGGTTACGAGGACGGCACCGAGAACCCGGAAGGCGACGACGCGGTGGCCGCGGCGATCGTGACGGGGCAGGGCGCGGGGCTCGACGGTGCGAGCTTCGTCGCCGTGCAGCAGTGGCTGCACGACTTCGACCAGATGGAGCGCATTCCGTCGGGCGACATGGACAACATCGTCGGGCGCCGCCGTTCGGACAACGAGGAGCTCGACGACGCGCCCGAGTTCGCGCACGTGAAGCGCACCGCGCAGGAAAGCTTCGAGCCCGAGGCGTTCATGCTGCGCCGTTCGTCGCCGTGGTCGGACGCGCGCCGCGCGGGCCTCTACTTCGTCGCGTTCGGCTGCTCGTTCCGCGCATTCGACGTGCAGATGCGCCGGATGAGCGGCGCGGACGACGGGATCGTCGACGGCCTGTTCCGCTTCACGCGGCCGCTGACGGGCGCGTATTTCTGGTGCCCGCCGATGAAGGGCGGCAAGCTGGACCTGTCCGCGCTCGGACTGTAAACGCCAGGCGGCAACGACGAACGGGCGGGTCGCGCATCGTGCGCGGCCCGCCCGTTTTGCATGTCACGCGGCGATCGCATGCCGCGTGGCGCTTGCGGCCTGTATCAGTTCAACGTCGTTTCGATCCGCGTGCCGCGCTTGATGAACTGCGTCACCGGCGTCTTCTCGCAGATTTCCGCGAGCCGCTGGCGTTGCGCATCGTCGAGCGGGCCGTCGAGCGTCACGACGCGGCGCACGTACTGCACGCCTTCGCGATCCGCATGCAGCTCGGTGCGCACGGCGATGCGCGTGGCCGGCCACGTCTTGCGCTGCATATACATGCGCAGCGTCGCGGCCGTGCATTGCGCGAGACCGGCCAGCACGAACTCGTACGGCGCCGGCCCGCGATCCTGGCCGCCTTCGCGCGGCGCTTCGTCGCCGGTCAGCGCGTGCGTGCCGGCCTGCAGCTGGACGACGTAGTCGGGTGCGTCCGCGTCGAGCACGGCGGCGGCATGGATGAGCGACATGGCAAGTCTCCGGTAAGCGGGAAGTAGAAAGCGGGCGCCGCACGGCGGCGCGCAGCCGTCAGCATACCGTCCCGGCGTGCGGCGATGCGTCGGCGGCGCCGGCGCTGCTGCGCACGAGCGCGGCGATGCGTTCGCGTACCCACTGGTGCGCACGATCGGTGTCGCGCGATTCGTGCCAGTACGCGAGGAGCGGGAACGGCTTGAGCCGCAACGGCAGCGGCCGCACGTCGATCGGCAGCAGCGCGGCCATGCGCAGCGCATAGGTGTGCGGCAGCGTGACCAGCAGGTCGCCGGTCGCGGCGATCTGGCACGCGGCGAAATAGTGCTGGCAGGTGAGACGGATATCGCGGAAGCGTCCGTCGTTGCCGAGCAGCACGTCGAGCGATTGCGGTTCGCCGAGCGACGACACCGCGATGTGCCGCGCCGCGAAATAGTCGCTGCGCCGCAGCGGCTCGCATGCCAGCGGATGATCGCGCCGCAGCGCGACGACGAGCGAATCGTCGAGCAGGTGCTCGGTCGCGATGCGGGGGCCCGTCTGCACGCGACGATCGACGACGAGGTCGGTATTGCCCGACGCGAGTTCGCGCTCGATGTCGGGTACCGCGACACGGCGGCTCACGAGCCGCAGGCCCGGTGCTTCATCGGCGAATGCCGCGACGATCCGCGGCAGCGCAATCGATTCCAGCACGTCGCGAATGCCGACGGCGATGCTCAGGTCGAGCGTCGCGGGATCGAATGCCGACGGATCGCGCACGGTGCGTTGCAGGCCCTTCAGGTGCAGTTGCACGTCCGCGATGATCGCGCGCGTGCGTTCGGTCGGCACGACGCGATTGCCCTGGCGCACGAACAGCGGATCGTCGAAATGCGCACGCAGCCGGTTGAGTGCATGCGTGACGGCCGGTTGCGTGAGATGCAGCGCGCGGGCGGCCGCGCCGATGCCGCCGTGCACGTAGACGGCGTCGAGCACGCGAAACAGGTTCAGGTCGAGACGATGATCGGCGGGCACGGAGCGCGGCTGGCGTGGTGAACGGTGGATCGATTCTAAAGGATGCACGGACAACGGATGCGCGGCGTGTCGTGCGTGCCGATCGAGTGCGTTCGATGCGTATCGATACCGTTCGAACCGGTACGTGAATGCAGCGTCATCCGGTGCGCGGTGCATCACGGCGCGTGCATCGCCACGCAAGACGGCCGCAATGATCGACCGCATCGCACGCGTGATTCTGTGCCGGCATACCGGCAATGCGCGACAGCCTGTAGTAATCCGCCATCATGCTGTCCGCGTCGGCCATTTCGTGCCAAAGGCGCTACCCGTTCGGCTAAGATGCCGTCGCTTCATATTTCGGGATAGCCGTCCTGTCGCACGCATTCAAACCAAATATAAGCCTGACAGTTCGACGGTATTAGAAGAAGTCGAACAAGTCGGGGGCTTGGCCAGTGAATGCAGCAGATGAGCGGTGGGTCGTTATCTATTTGAGTACGGGTTTTTCGTTGGCCCAGGCCGCGCGTCTCGGCGAGGCGTTCAACCTGGCGAATCGCCTGCAGCCGTACAGTGCGGATTACCAGCTGAAATACGTATCGGAAAGCGGGGGACTGTTGCAGTCGTCGTCCGGCGTGAGAATTGCGGCCGATCCGCTCGGTGACGAGCACGGTCGTCGCGCACTCGCGTTCTTTCATCTTCACGGCGACCGTGCGGCCGTCAACTGGGATGACGCGTTGCAGCGGCGCCTGACCGACATTCGCCGGCATGCGCGCTGGATCGTCGATGCGATGGACCTGCCCGCGCTCGCGGCCACGCAGCGGCCGTCGTCGGCGATCGACGTGCGGCCCGGCCGCGGCGGGCGCCGTGCCGCGACGACGGTCGAACTGCAGGCCGGCGAGACCGACGTGTTCGCGGCCGCGCTCGACATGTTCCGTGCCGATCTCGGCGACAGCGCCGCGCAGGAGATCGCCTGCAACATGATGCGGCCGGTCGAGCAGCGCTATGCACAGTCGATGTGGGCGTTTCGCGAACTGAGCGCGAGCCCGCCGATCCGGATGTCGGCACAGCGGCTGCGCGCGCAGAGCGTGAACCGCATCTCGATCGCGAGCGCCGCGCAGGCCGCCGCGATGAGCGAGCGCAATTTCCTGCGGCGCTTCAAGAAGGAGATCGGCGTGACGCCGACCGAGTTCGTCCAGCACGTGCGGCTCGAGCGTGCGTGCCACATGCTGATCCATACGACGCTGCCGGCCGACAAGGTGGCACGGCGTACCGGGTTCGGCAGCGGCGAGCGTCTCGCGAAGCTGTTTCGCCAGCGCCTGCTGATGTCGCCGACCGAATTTCGCGTCGCCGAGCGGGAGCGGATACTGAATTACGGCACCGTGCCGCGCGATGCGGACGACGCGTCCGGCGCCGCGTCGTGCGACAGCGAGGGGATGAGTTGCGACGCGTGCATCGACGCGCACGAGAAAACGGGACGGATACCCGTAAAATCGGCCTGTCGCGATCTCGATTCCCGGTTTCCATGCCTTTCCTCCCCACTACCGCCACCGCCCCTTTCTGCCCGTCGGAAGTAAAGGGCAGCATCACGATCGACGCCGGCGCGCCGCGCTGGCAGAAGCTCAAGCGTTTCTTCGGCCCCGGCCTGCTCGTCGCGATCGGCTACATGGATCCCGGCAACTGGGCGACCGACATCCAGGCAGGCTCGCAGTTCGGCTATTCGCTGCTGTGGGTCGTCGCGTTCTCGAGCCTCGCGGCGATCTTCCTGCAGATGCTCGCGGCGCGGCTCGGCCTCGTTGCGGGCAAGGATCTCGCGCAGGCCAGCTATGACCGCTACGGCCGGTTCGGCCGCGTCGTGCAGTGGGTGACCGCCGAAGTGTCGATCATCGCGTGCGACATCGCGGAAGTCCTCGGCTGCGCGCTCGCGTTCAAGCTGCTGCTCGGCGTGCCGCTCGCGTGGGGGATCGTGCTGACCGCGCTCGACACGATGATCGTGCTCGGCCTGCAGGGCAAGGGCTTCCGGCAGATCGAGGCGATCGTGCTCGGGCTGATCGCGACGATGGCGTTCTGCTTCGTCGCGCAGGTCGCGATCACGCCGCCCGACTGGCATGCGGTGGTCGGCGGGCTCGTGCCGGGCGATCCGGGCCACGACCGCAAGGACGCGATCGTGCTCGCGCTCGGCATCGTCGGCGCGACGATCATGCCGCACAACCTGTACCTGCATTCGTCGGTCGTGCAGACGCGGCGTGTCGTCGGCGGCGCGCGCGGGACGATCCGCGACACGCTCGCGCTCGTGCGCATCGATACGATCGTGTCGCTGTTCGTCGCGATGCTCGTCAACGCGGCGATCCTGATCGTGGCCGGCGCGGCGTTTCATGCGACCGGCCAGCACAACGTGACCGATATCGAGCAGGCCTACAAACTGATTACGCCGATCGCGGGCGGCGCGGCCGCGCTGCTGTTCGGCATCGCGCTGCTCGCGTCGGGGCAGAGCTCGACGCTGACCGGCACGATCGCCGGCCAGGTGATCATGGACGGCTTCCTGCATACGAAGATCCCGTGCTATCAGCGCCGGCTGATCACGCGCGGCCTCGCGCTCGTGCCGGCGCTGATCGGCGTGCTGTGGCTCGGCGACGGCTCGGTCGGGCAACTGCTCGTATGGAGCCAGGTGCTGCTGAGCCTGCAGCTGCCGTTCGCGATGTGGCCGCTGATCCGCTCGGTCAGCGATCGCAACACGATGGGCGAGCACACGATCGGCCGCGGGATGCAGGTCGCCGCGTGGGCGCTGTTCGTCGTCATCACCGGCACGAACCTGTTGTTGATTACCGGCGTCGCGGGCTGATACAGCCTGTCACAGGCTGACACAGCCGCGGTGCGCGCATGCGGTAAACTGCGGCCTTTCCATCGTTGTCCGAAGTCCGTTATGTGGAGTGAAATCAGCAACCTCGGCGATGCCGCGCTGACCTTGCCGATCGCGCTGACGTGCGCGGCATGGCTGGCGTTGACCGACTGGCGCCTTGCCGTCCGCTGGGGCGTGCTGCTGGCTGCCGGCATGGGCCTCGTCGGCGCGACGAAGATCCTCTATGCCGGGTGCGGCATCGAGCTGCCGCAATTCGATTTCCGCGTGATCAGCGGCCATACGATGCTGTCGACGTCCGTGTGGACGGTCGCGCTGTCGATGCTGTGGCAGGCGTTCCGGCCCGGCAAGGCGCCCGGCATCGCGGCGGGGCTGGCCGTCGGCGCGGTCACGGCCGTCGCGCGCGTGTTCGACCACTCGCACACCCTGCCTGAAGTCGTCGTCGGCTGGATGCTCGGCGCGCTGGTCGCGCTGGTATTCCTGCGCGGCTACGACGGCGCGCGGCAGCGTGCGTTCTCGCCGCGGATCGCGGCGGTCTGCCTGCTGCTCGTGTCGGGCATCGCGTACGGGCACCGCGCACCGTTCCAGCAGATGATCGACACGCATTCGCCGCAGCTCTGCGCGTTCGTGCACGCGCCGTCGGGCGACGGATTCTGACGGTTGACCGTTTCCCGCCGGCGCGCGTCCGGCGGTTGCCTGATTTCTGATCCTGAACGCGTCCCGCGTCGCGGAACGCCCTCCTTGCCACTCCCCGAATCGACGAATCGGCCGATCCACCGGATCAGCCGCGCCCGCTCGTGCGTTCGCGCAGGTGCGGGAGGGTCATGAACGATGTCTATGACTGGGCATAACGAATATTCATTTCATCGATTGGCGGCATTCGCGTACGCTGGCTGACGTTCAACCGGGGCCAGCGGCCGGGATTGCGCGGCAGGCTTCACGGTCATCTCGATATACTCGGGGAAACCGTGCTGCGCGCCGTCACGACGACGCACGCTCGACCGGCCTGCGTTGGCCGGGGTACGCACGGAAAACCCGTCGCGGCAGCGTTCCGCGACGACGATTCATGACAGGAGCCAGTCACATGACAGCCGTTTCATCGCGCCTCGCAGGCAAGTGCGCATACATCACGGGCGCCGCGGGCGGCCTCGGCCGTGCGATTGCGCGCCGGATGGTCGAGCAGGGCGCGCGCGTGTTCCTGACCGACATCGCCGACGCGGCGGTGCTCGACGCCTTCGCACAGGAACTCAACGCCGGGCATGCCACGCCGGTCGCATTCGCCGCGACGCAGGACGTGCGCGACGAAGCGCGCTGGCAGGCGCTGCTCACGCAGGCGGTCGACGCGATGGGCGGGCTGTCGGTGCTCGTCAACAACGCGGGCGTGGGCTCGATCGGCTCGCCCGCGCAGATCGAGCTGGACGAGTGGCGTCGCGTGATGGCGATCAACGTCGAGAGCATCGTGCTCGGCTGCAAGCATGCGCTGTCGTACCTGGCCGAGAGCCATCCCGCGTCGATCATCAACATCTCGTCGGTCGCCGCGTTCAAGGTCGAGCCGGATTTCACCGCGTACAACGCGTCGAAGGCGGCGGTCGCGTCGCTGACGAAGTCGGTCGCGATCGACTGCGCGCGCCGCGAGATCGACGTGCGCTGCAATTCGATTCACCCCGCGTTCATCCGCACGGGGATCGTCGAGCCGCTGTTCCAGTCGCTCGGCGAACGCGACGCGACGCGCAAGCTCGCGCGCGGCATTCCGCTGCGCCGGCTCGGCGAGCCGGACGACGTCGCGCACGCGGCCGTGTATCTCGCATCCGACGAGAGCCGCTTCGTGACGGCCGCCGAACTCGTGATCGACGGCGGCATGTGCGCGGTCTGATACGCATCCCGAACCACCACGACCGGAGGAGAACATCGTGTCGACACCCGTGAACCGCCAACTGCTGCTTAAGACGCGCCCCGAAGGGCGCGTCGGCCGCGAACATTTTTCGCTCGTCGAGACGCCGGTGCCGGCGCTCGCGGACGGCGAGGTGCTCGTGCGCGTGCTGTATCTGTCGATGGACCCGACCAACCGCGTGTGGATGAGCGACGTGCCGCAGTACCTGCCGCCCGTCGCGATCGGCGAGGTGATGCGCGCGCTCGGCATCGGGCGCGTGGTCGCGTCGCGCCATGCGGGTTTCACGGAAGGCGATCTCGTGCAGGGGCTCGTCGGCTGGCAGGACTACGCGGTCGTGCCGGCCGAGCAGGCCGCGCAGCTCGTGAAGCTGCCCGCGCAGTCGGGCCTGCCGCTGCCGACGCTGCTCGGCGCGTGCGGGATGAGCGGGCTGACCGCGTACTACGGGCTGACCGACATCGCGCCGGTGCAGCCGGGCGAGACGCTCGTCGTGTCGGCGGCGGCCGGGTCGGTCGGCTCGATCGCCGGGCAGATCGGCAAGATCCACGGCGCGCGCGTGGTCGGCATCGCGGGCGGTGCGGACAAGTGCCGCTACCTGACCGAGACGCTCGGCTTCGACGCGGCCGTCGACTACAAGGCCGACGATTTCCGTCAGCAACTGAAGGCGGCGACGCCGGACGGCGTGCACGTGAACTTCGAGAACGTCGGCGGCGAGGTGATGCGCGCGGTGCTGTCGCGGATGGTGATCGGCGGGCGCGTCGCGCTGTGCGGCGTGATCTCGAACTACAACAGCGGCCGCGCGGCCGACGACGTCGGCGTGCTGATCTCGAAACGGCTGACGATGCGCGGCTTCCTGATCCTCGACTACCGCAAGAGCCGCGAAGCCGTGCAGACGCTTTCCGGCTGGCTGCGCGACGGCCGGCTCAAGGCCGAGGAGACTGTTGCAGAGGGTCTCGAGAACGCGCCGGACGTACTCAATCGGCTGTTCGACGGCGACCATCGCGGCAAGCTCGTGCTGCGCGTCGATCCCGACGCGTGACGGGCGTGCGATGCGGGACGCACCGTGTCGCAAGGGCGTGTCGACCGCATTGAGTACGATCAACCGGGCCACAGTTTAGGACTTGTCCCATATATTGTTGCGGCCGCTCTCCCTAAAGTGATTGCCAGCAGACAGGCGGCGTGACCGACGCGTCACGCCGTCTTTTTTCTGGTCACGCGAACGGGAGAGGAAACATGCGAAACGACGCGAAGCGGGCGGTATCGACAACGGGCGCGGTGCGTGATCGAACGGTGTGGAGTACGGATGCCGTGCGGAGGATTGCACTTGGGCTCGGTGTCGCGCTGGCCATGTCGAATGCGGCGGCGAACGGGCAGGCCGGATCGGACGGCGTCGTGCATTTCACGGGCGCGCTCGTCGATCTCTACGACGTGACGTTCGATGCGCCGTCTGGCGCCTTCGTCGAAGGGCCGGGGATGACGCGCAGCGCGGTGGCGACACTGCGGTTCGATGCGCACGGCCGGCGCTTGGCCGGCGCCCATGTGACGCTGGCCGCGGCCAACGGCACGCCGCTCGAGCCGGATGCCGGTTCGGGCGTGCGCGCAACCTGGCGCGATGCCCGCGACGATCGGAGCGTGCCGCTGGTATCGGGCCGTGCGTATCGCGTCGGCCCGTATGGCGGCGTGATGACGGTGGCGGCAGACGACGAAACGGGCGCCGTAGCGCCCGTCGTGATCGGAATCCGTCATCCGTGACGGACGGTTTATTTATGCAGGTGTGCAGATCACTGCACGTCGGCCCTGCGGCGCGTCATTCACCCTGTTCCGAGCGTGCATAGATGTCCCAGCTCGCCATGAACAGCGCGGCGACGAGCGGCCCGATCACGAAGCCGTTGATGCCGAACAGCGCCATCCCGCCGAGCGTCGAGATCAGCACGACCCAGTCGGGCATCTTCGTGTCCTTGCCGACCAGGATCGGGCGCAGCAGGTTGTCGACGAGGCCGATCACGCCGACGCAGAACGCGACGAGGATCACGCATTTCCACACCGCGCCGATCATCAGGAAGTAGAGCGCGGCCGGTACCCATACGAGGCTCGCGCCGATCGCGGGCAGCAGCGACAGGAACGCCATCAGCGAGCCCCACAGCACGACGCCCTCGATCCCGAGGATCCAGAAGATCAGGCCGCCGAGCGCACCCTGCACGAGTGCGACCGCGATGTTGCCCTTCACGGTCGCGCGCACGACCGTCGTGAATTTTGCGAGCAGCAGGTTCTTGTGCTCTTCGTCGAGCGGGATTGCGCGGCGCACGCGGCGGCCGATCTCGCCGCCGTCGCGCAGCAGGAAGAACACCATGTACAGCATCACGCCGAAGCTCACGACGAACTGGAACGTGTTCTGGCCGATGCTGAGCGCCTGGGTGGCCGCGAACTGGCTGATCTGCGCGGCGCCGTCGGTCAGCTTCTTCTGGATGCCCGGGATGTTGGTCAGCCCGTATTTCTGCAGCAGGTTCTGGATCGACGTCGGCAGCGCGTGAATGATGTCGTGGAAGTACTGCGAATAATTCGGCTGGGCGTCCTTCAGTTCCTGGTACACGTACGCGATTTCCTGCACGAGCGTCGCCGCGACGAACACGAGCGGCAGGATCACGATCAGGATGATCAGCGACATCGTCACGAGCGCGGCCAGGTTGCGCCGCTTGCCGAAGCGCGCGGCGAGCCAGCGCTGCACGGGCTGGAACAGGATCGCGAGAATGGTGCCCCAGAACACGGCGCCGGAGAACGGTGCCAGGATCCAGCAGAGCCCGACGGTGACCGCGGCCAGCAGGAAATAGAAGAATTTTTGGTGATCGTGTCCGCTTTCCATGGATGGCGTTCGCGCAGATTGTTGCTTCGTTTGATTGAATTGCGTTGCCCGGGGCGCGATCGGCTCGCGAACGTCACGGGTTCGCGGCGGAACGCGGCGTGGGGCGGCCCGAACGGGAGTATGCCCGCAAAGGCCCCGCCATCATAGCCGCTGCGTGTGGCCCATGCGAAAACGCCGCGGCGAAGGCCGCGGCGCTGCCGGGAAGCAGGTGCGGCGCGAGGCCGCGTGCCGCATCGTCAGATATTGAGCTTCGTGACCTTCGTGCCGTTCACCGACAGGTCGCCCATCAGGCCGGCGTTGGTCAGGACCAGCACCTCGACCGGTGCGGTGGCCGTGGTGGTGTCGACCGCGCCGTTCGCGCCGACCTTCACGACCGCGACCGATGCGTCGGCGCCGGCGGCCCAGCCTTCGGACTTGCGGAACGAGTCGAGCGCATCCTGCGTCATGAACAGGAACACGATCGCCTTCGACTGCGCGCCGGCCTGCAGGCCGACCGACAGCGACGACGTGTTGTAGTAGCCGACGGTGCTGCCGCCGACGCGCAGTGCGCCGTTGCCGGACTGGCCACCGACGATGAAGCCGGCCTGCAGCACGTTCGGGAACACGAGCGTGCCGCGCGATTTCGCGACGAGTTCACGCGAGCCCGGCACCGTCGAATAGAGGCGCGACAGCGTGGCGTTCACGCTGGCGTCGATTGATTGCCGCTTCGACGCACTGGCCGACGCGTTATCCGGCTTGTCGGGTGTGGTCGTGCAGCCGGCCAGCGCGAGGCTGCCGAGCATGACGGCGGCGGCGGCTTTCATGGCGAGGGATTTCTGCATGGCGGTTCTCCTTCGTTGTCTGATTGAGGATGGACAGTGCGGGCAGCGGGGCGGCTGGGCGCGGTCAACGGCGGGAAAGGAGCAGGCCCGCAACGAACGCGAGACCGGCCACGACACCGGCGGTTTGCCACGGGTTGTCGTGCACGGCCTGCGACACGCGTTCGGCCGAATCGCGCAGCCGGGCGGCTGCGCTGCCCGACGCGTAGTCGAGCGCGCTGCGTGCTTCATCGAGCCTGGATTGCACACGCTTGCGCAGGGCGGCGATATCGCCGTCGCCATCGTTTTTCAGCAGGTCTTCGAGTTCGTCGACCAGCCCGCGCAGATCGTCGGTCACGTCGGCATGCAGGTCGCGGGCGGCCGAGCGCGTCGTGCGTCCCACGCGCCGGCCGGTGCGACGGATGTCGGCCAGGCCGCGGTCCAGCTTGTGTTCGATCGAGTCGGTGAGCGCCATGATGTTTATCCTCCTTCGATTCAAGGCCAGTTTGAAGATAAGACGAATCCCAGCAACCAATGTGATTCGCACGATCCGAATGAGTTTCGAGACAATTTTTCAATTCGTTGGCAGGATCGCCGGGAAGCCCCGCCGTGCGGGGCCGCGCGACAATTGAAAAAAATTCTCAATTGGGCGAAACGTGTGCAGCAGACAGCGATACGAAGTGAATGTCCGGTAAATATGGCGTCGCCCGGGGTGCCAGGTAAATAGTGCCATTGCAGGCGACAGGCTGATGCAAATGCACTAATCGACGGCGTACTGGCGAGCAGGGTTTGTGCCTGCGGCCGGCATCCGGGAGCGGTGCCCCAGTGCGAGGTCGACGACGACGGGATCGTGGTCCGACGAGCGATACGCATCGGGTGCGTAATAGGACGACCGGTGCGCGGCCGTTTTGTAATCGGGCACCGGTTGCAGTGCAATCGGTTCATCGGCGTTGATGTGCCAGACGTGCACGGCCTTGACGCGCGCGGCCAGTGCCGGCGTCGCGAGCGCGTGATCGAGGCTGCCGGCCTCGCCGCGAAATACGTAGCTGTACGCAGTGTCGCCGGCGAAGCGGGGCACCAGGTTCGCATAGCCGCGCGCCTCCAGCGCGCGAACGGGATCTTCCTTCGCATAGCTGTTCAGGTCGCCGATCAGCAGCACGCCGTCTGCCGCGGCACCCGTCGGCGACGTGGCGAGCCAGTCGGCGATGCGCACGGCCGCCCGCGTGCGCGCCGCATTCCAGCAGCCCTGGCCGTCCGACTGGTCGCGATCGGCGCCGCTCGCATGCGGGCAGTTCTTCGACTTCAGGTGATTGACTGCGACCGTGAACGCCCGTGTGCCGCCTGCGCGCCGGAATGTCTGCGCGAGCGGCGGCCGGTGCCGGCCGCCCAACGTGACGGTGGCGGCACGCCCGGCCGGCTCGACCGTGCGGCTGTCGTACAGCAGCGCAACCGCGATCGCATCGCGGCCGAGCCGCGCGGTACCGGGATCGACCGCGCGCCAGCCGTCGCCGAGTTGCGTGGCGAGACGCCGGACGGCGCTCGTGTCGCCGTAGCCGTTGTTCGCGATTTCCATCAGCCCGATCACGTCGGCGTTCAGCGCGCGCAACGCCGCGACGATCTTCGCTTCCTGCCGCGCGAACGCGGCAGGCGTTTTTGCGCCGCGATCGGCCGCGGCGCCGAATCCGCTGCCGCGGCCGTCGCCGTTGAAATAGTTGAATACGTTGAACGACACGACGCGCACGTCGGCATCCGGATGCCGGGCCGGTGCATCGCGACGCGGGTTCGCCGTGGCGTCGAACGCCGGCGCGGCGCCGGCGGCCGGTTGCAGCCGCCACGCACCGTAGCGCAGTTCGAGCACGCCTTCGACGCCGCGCACCGTGTAGCCCGCACGAAGCGTGTTGGCGGCGCTCAGTGCGGGCGACGGATAGCGGACGGCCGCGCGATCGCGGCGGTTCGAGCCGTCGTCGAGCACGATGCGGTTGCGCGCGTTGGCCGCCGCGAGCGCAGCGGCTTCGGCGGGCGGCGCGACCTGGGTCGGGATGCGCAGCCGGCCGTTGCTGAGCACGACGCTGCCGTAGCGGCCGAGTTCGTGCGTGCCGCTGACCGTCAGCGTTTGCGGCAGGCGCACCAGCATGCCTTCGTGGGCGGCCAGCACGGCCGGCGTGGCGACCGGCAGCGTGAGCGTGGCGGGCGTGACCGCCTGCCCGCGTGCACAGACCGCGACGCCGCCCGTCAGCGTGAACTGCGTGCGGCCGTATCGATCGTCGATCCGGCCGGTGAGATGCACGAGATCGCCTGCATTCGCACGCGCGTTCGGCGCGTACACGAACAGGCCTTCCGGGACGCCCGGCTTGTGCGTGCGCTGCGCATCGGCCTGCTGGACGAAGAAGCCGCCGAGGCCGTCGGGCCCGCCGAACGTCGCGGTGACGACGGCCTCGATCGACGTCGTGTGCCCGGCCACCGGCGACGGGCCGTCGCCGCGGCGGAGATCGGCGATCGCCGAGGTCGCGCCGCCGCAGCCCGCGCTGACCGGCAGCGCGGCGATGGCCGGACGGACGGAGAGGGCGAGCGACAGCGCAATGGCAGGCAGTGGCAGCAGGCGTGACATGGGACGGTCCACAGGAAGAAAATCCAACGGTTCGGCCCCACATCCTGAAGGCAAAATGTCAGGAAGCGGCCGAATTGGCCGTCAGGCCAGTGCCGGTCGGCCAACGATGCCGGCAGGCCGCATCGCGGCTGTTACGCTTTCGCATCGGGCGTCGCTTGCCGATCGTGCACCGAACATTGCCGCGCCCCGTTCCCACAGGAGATGCCCATGTCTTACATGCTGTTGATTGTCGAGCCGACCGAGCAGCGTGCCGAGCGCACGCTCGACGAAGGTCAGGCGCTGTACGCGCGGATGGTCGATTTCGCCGAGACGCTGAAGGCGCGCGGCGTGCTGCGCGGCGTCGAGTCGCTGGAGCGTTCCGAGCGCGGCACGCGCGTGCAGGTGCGCGACGGCGAGACGCGCCTGCTCGACGGCCCGTTCGCGGAGGCGAAGGAAATGGTCGGCGGCTTTTTCCTCGTCGACGTCGACACGCGCGAAGAGGCGATCGAGATCGCACGCCAGTGCCCGGCGGCGCAATGGTGCACGGTCGAGGTTCGCGCGGTCGGCCCGTGCTTCCTGTGACGGCTGCGACTCGGTATTTACCCTGATCTGTCGCGGCGCGTGTCGATCCGGCCGTCTTTCGTCCGTCGTCCGGATAAGGCCCCGATGGACGGGCGCCTCCTTCCATCGACGACAAGGAGTAAACGATGCGATTCATGATCATGATCCGGGCGAACGCCGTCAGCGAATCCGACGCGTTGCCGGACAACCGGCTGGTCGAAGCCATGACCGTCTATCACGAGGAACTGGCCAAGGCCGGCGTGCTGCTCGACGCGAACGGGCTGCGGCCGAGCGCGCGCGGCTGGCGCGTGCGCTACACGGGCGGCAAGGGCACCGTGATCGACGGCCCGTTCGCCGAAACGAAGGAGCTGATCGCCGGCTATACGCTGATCCAGGTGCGGTCGCGCGACGAGGCGCTCGAATGGACGCGCCGGTTTCCCGCGCCGTTCGGTGCCGAGATGGATTGCGAGATCGAGGTGCGGCCGCTGTTCGAGCTCGACGATCTCACGCCGAGCGACGCGGTCGAGCGGTTCCGCGATCTCCACGTCGGCCGCGCCGGCGCCTGAACGTCCACCTGAATCCAACTTCACCGGGAGCACCCGTCATGCACAAGATGGTCTTCATCAACCTGCCCGTCGCCGACCTGCCGCGCTCGAAGGCGTTCTACCAGGCGCTCGGCTTCGAAGTCGTGCCCGAATACACCAACGACATGGCCGCCTGCATCAAGATCAGCGACGCGATCTTCGCGATGCTGCTCGTGCGGCCGTTTTTCCAGACCTTTACCGACAAGACGATCATCGATCCGGCCACGCAGGTGCAGGTGCTGTCGTGCCTGTCGTGCGAAAGCCGCGCCGAGGTCGACGCGATCGTCGCGAAGGCGCTCGCGGCCGGCGGCTCCGCGCCGCAGGCGCCGCGCGAGTACCCGAACATGTACGGCCACGGGTTCGACGATCCGGACGGCCACGCATGGGAGCTGATGGCCATGCCGCTGGAGGCGCCGGCCGCGGGGCAGGCGTCGTGACGCTCGAGGCGACGCATCGTGCGATCGAAGCGGTCTGGCGAATCGAGGCGCCGAAGATCATCGCGCGCGCCGCGCGCGTGGTGCGCGACGTCGGCGTCGCCGAGGAGCTGGCGCAGGACACGCTCGTCGCGGCGCTCGAGCACTGGCCCGTCGACGGCGTGCCCGACAACCCGGCCGCCTGGCTGATGACGGCCGTGAAGCGTCGCGCGCTCGACCGCGTCCGGCAGGAGTCGCTGCATGCGGCGAAGCGCGACCAGCTCGGGCACGAGATGGACGCGCTCGAGGCGCACGTCGTTCCCGACATCGCGGAGGCGCTCGCCGACGCGAGCGACGACGACATCGGCGACGACCTGCTGCGGCTGATCTTCACGTCGTGCCACCCGGTGCTGTCGACCGATGCGCGTGTCGCGCTGACGCTGCGGCTGCTCGGCGGGCTGACGACGGGCGAGATCGCACGCGCGTTCCTGACGCCCGAGCCGACGATCGCGCAGCGGATCGTGCGCGCGAAGCGCACGCTCTCGGCCGCGCACGTGCCGTTCGAGGTGCCGGCCGCCGATGCGCGGCCCGCCCGGCTCGCGTCGGTGCTCGAAGTGATCTACCTCGTGTTCAACGAAGGCCATGCGGCGACCGCCGGCGACGACTGGACGCGTCCGGCGCTGTGCGACGAAGCGCTGCGGCTCGGCCGCGTGCTGGCCGGGCTCGCGCCGGACGAAAGCGAAGTGTTCGGGCTCGTCGCGCTGATGGAACTGCAGGCGTCGCGCATGCATGCGCGCACCGATGCACAGGGCCGGCCCGTGCTGCTGCTCGACCAGGACCGCAGCCGCTGGGATCCGCTGCTGATCCGGCGCGGCCTCGCGGCGCTGGAGCGGGCGACGAAGCTCGGCGGCGTGCGCGGGCCGTATGCGCTGCAGGCCGCGCTGGCCGCCTGCCATGCGCGTGCGCGGCACGCGTCGGATACCGACTGGGCGCAGATCGTCGCGCTGTACGACGCGCTCGCCGAGGTCGCGCCGTCGCCAGTCGTCGAGCTGAATCGCGCGGTGGCGGTGGGGATGGCGTTCGGGCCGGCCGCGGCGCTCGAGCTCGTCGACGCGCTGCGCGACGATCCTGCGCTGGCACGCTATCACTGGCTGCCGAGCGTGCGCGGCGACCTGCTGGCGAAGCTCGGCCGCGCCGACGAGGCCAAGCTCGAGTTCCGCCGCGCGGCGGAACTGACGCGCAACGAACGCGAACGCGAATTGCTGCTCAAGCGTGCGACGGATGCATGACGCATGACCCATGACGCACGAGAGTGCGTCCAGCTTGCCGTCCCGACACCACCCGCGTCTCGCCTGGCACTGCCTGACACCGCCCGACGCTATCGCGCGCATTGAAAAAGCCTATTGGGGGATGCGAACGCGAGCGCCTAGATTGAAGAGCACGATGCGTGCGCCGCGGCGCACGCATCGTTCCCCACATACATCATCGGCCCGGCTTCGCACGCGGCCGCGCCGACTCGAACGGAGGCGCAAATGGCTCAACTCAAGGGCAGCAAGACCGAAGAGAACCTGAAGGCCGCATTCGCAGGCGAATCGCAGGCGAACCGGCGCTATCTGTATTTCGCTTCGAAGGCCGACGTCGAAGGGCAGAACGACGTCGCCGCGCTGTTCCGCTCGACCGCCGAAGGCGAAACCGGCCATGCGCACGGCCATCTCGAATACCTGGAAGCCGTCGGCGATCCGGCCACGGGCTTGCCGTTCGGTTCGTCGCGGCTGAATCTCGAATCGGCGATCGCCGGCGAGACGCACGAATACACCGACATGTATCCGGGCATGGCGAAGACGGCCCGCGACGAAGGCTTCGACGAAATCGCGAACTGGTTTGAAACGCTCGCGAAGGCCGAACGCAGCCACGCAAACCGCTATACGAAGGCGCTGGACAGTCTCGTCGACTGACGGGCCGCCGCGGGCCGCACGGCATCGCCGTGCGACCGGCATGCGGCCGGCTGTTCGTTCACCGCTGCCCGCAGTGCGCGGGCGGCGCGCTCGCGCGCATGCGCGCCACGCTGGAGCGCCCCCATGCCCCACAAGGAAGGCAGTCTCGAAGCCCCGACCCGGCATCCGCTCGACTGGCAGTCCGATGCGTTCTACGACCAGGCCGCGATCGATGCGGAAATGACGCGCGTGTTCGACATCTGCGCGGGCTGCCGGCGCTGCGTGTCGCTGTGCGGCGCGTTCCCGGCGCTGTTCGACCTGGTCGACGACACGCCGATGGGCGACATCGAGGAAGTGCCGAAGGAAGCGTTCGGCAAGGTCGTCGACCAGTGCTATCTGTGCGACCTCTGCTATATGACGAAATGCCCGTACGTGCCGCCGCACGCATGGAACGTCGACTTCCCGCACCTGATGCTGCGCGGCAAGGCCGCACGCTACCGGCGCGGCGAAGTGGCGTTGCGCGACAAGGTGCTGTCGAACACCGATGCGCTCGGTCATTTCGCGGGTATTCCGATCGTCACGCAGGCGGTCAACGCGGTGAATCGCACGCCGCCCGCCCGCCACGCGCTCGAAGCGGCACTCGGCGTCGATCGCAACGCATGGCTGCCGGCGTTCGCGCCGCGCAAGTTCCGGCGCGGCGCGAAGCGCTCGGACAACCCGCCCGTGCGCGACGGCGAACGCACGCCCGGCAAGGTCGCGATCTACGCGACGTGCTACGTGAATTTCAACGAACCCGGCATCGGCCACGACCTGCTCGCGATCCTCGCGCACAACGACATCCCGTACGAACTCGTCACGCACGAAGCCTGTTGCGGGATGCCGCTGCTCGAACAGGGCAATCTCGACGGCGTCGCCGCGAAGAAGGCCGTGAACATGCCGGTGCTCGAACGCTATGCGCGCGAAGGCTATGCGCTGATCGGCGCGATTCCGAGCTGCGTGCTGATGTACAAGAGCGAGCTGCCGCTGATGTTCCCCGGCGACGAGGCGGTGCGCGCGGTGGCCGACGCATTCTGGGATCCGTTCGAATACGTGATCGCGCGGCATCGCGACGGGCTGCTGAAGACCGATTTCAAGACCGGCCTCGGTACCGTGTCGTATCACGTGCCGTGCCATGCGCGCGTGCAGAACATCGGCCGCAAGACGGCCGACGCGTTGTCGCTCGTGCCCGATACGCGCGTGAACGTCGTCGAGCGTTGCTCGGGCCATGCGGGCACGTTCGGCGTGAAGAAGGAATTCCATGCGGACGCGATGCGGATCGGCGCGCCCGTGTTCAAGGCGATGGCCGAGGCGCAACCGGATGTCGTGTCGTCCGACTGCGCGCTGGCCGGCCATCACATCGTGCAGGGCATCGACGAGAAGGGGCTGCCGTCCGCGCCGCTCGCGCATCCGCTCACGCTGCTGCGCCGCGCGTACGGGATCTGATTCGAGGCCCGCCATCCACGAGGACTGCTCATGACGCTGACCCGCGACTCCCTGCTGACGCTCGAGGCGTACGCCAAGATCCGCCGGGCCGAACACGCACGGCTCGTCGCGTACAAGCGCCGCCGCGCGGTGGCGCTCGGCAATCACCTGCGCTTCCTGTTCGAGGACGAGACGACGATCCGCTATCAGATCCAGGAGATGCTGCACATCGAGAAGATTTTCGACGAGGCAGGCATCGAGGGCGAACTGGAAGCGTATCTGCCGTTGATACCCGACGGCACCAACCTGAAGGCGACGATGCAGATCGAATACGAGCACGAGGCCGAGCGGCGTGCGGCGCTCGCACGGCTGATCGGTGTCGAGGATCGCGTGTACGTGCAGGTCGACGGGCATGCGAGCGTCTATGCGATCGCCGACGAGGATCTCGAGCGCGACACCGCCGAGAAAACGTCGGCCGTGCACTTCGTGCGCTTCGAACTCGACGCGCCGATGCGCGCGGCGCTCAAGGGCGGGGCGGCGCTGTCGATCGGCTGCGATCACCCGGCCTACGCGATGCCGCCGCAGCTTGTGGACGCGGACGTGGCCGCATCGCTGGCCGGCGATCTGCGCTGACGCGACCGCCGTGGGTCCCGGGCGCCGGTTTCAGCCTTCCCGTTCCGACCCGAAACAGGATTTCCGCTCGCCGGGCGGCATGGCCGCGCGCGTGTCGCCGCGAAAATGTAACAGGCGTCACGAGGTTGCATGCGGGGACATACCGTGCATCGCGCGTCACCGCGCTTTCATCACTCGCAGAGAAACAATAAAAAGATTGTGCACGGAGATAATCAAAGCGAACGGGAATTGAATGATTTACCGATTCGTGAATATCTTGTTACGATTTTTTCCCTGATTTACCGATTTTCGGCAGCAATTCTTGCGATTGTTGCCGACAAGGGCCGGATCAGCCTGTAACAGCTTATTTCAGGCCATTCTTCATACCCCGCGGAGCCCCGCCAGACGGGCCTTTGCAGCGGCGGGCATAAAGATCTCGCAAAAAAATTCAAGCGTAAATAGATTGCGCATCAATGGCTGGATGTTTCAGTGCGTAACATTAAGTCATTGTCATATTGAGATAAACCCTGAGGATGGTATGCTTCGTGCACAAAAATTCCCACATTGGAGTGAGACCGTGACTTGTGCGCCATTGCCGGGAATTGCGGCACCGTGAAAGTGCGGTGTCGCCCGGTATGCACAACACCGGATAACCATAATGTGCAACCTGGCCGCCGGGCGACGCGATTGTGTCGCGAAGGCGCCGCCAATCGCAGCCCGGCCTGGCTGCGTGGAGAGATCTACTATGTTCTTCGATGAGCTTAACGATGAAGAGTGGGTTCGTCTTTCAACGCTGATCGCCGATGAACCCATCCGGCTGAACCGTCGTGGGCGTCCACGCGCCGAACCGCGCGTCGTCGCGAATGCGGTGCTGTGGATCCTGACGACCGGTGAAGCCTGGTCCAAGCTGCCCGGCCGCTATCCGTCCGGGCCGACGTGCCGTCGCCGCTATGAAGAGTGGCTGGCGAACGGCACGCTGCTGAAGATGATCGACGTACTGACCCAGTTCAGCGGGCGCACGTTCGCGTATATTCCGCCGCCGCCGGAGGCGGCAGTGCCTGCGCGTCGCGCGGAGCCCGTGCCCGACAACGATCGCTTGCGCGGCGTGTTCTGGCAAAACCCCGAGTCGTGGCAATTGCCGGTTGCGCAGGCAAACGTTTGGGAGGGCGAAGGTGCGTCGATCAGCGCGATGCAGGTCGATGCGGTGATCGACCGGTCCGACGCATCGTTCGTGGTGCCCGGGGCGCCGGCGGCCGAGTTGCGCCATGCACGCGCATCGGCGACGAGCTTCGCCGCGGCCGAACCGCAAGTCGACGAGTATCGCGGCTATACGATCAGCGGCATCGCGCAGCCCGTGCAGAACCTGATGTATCGCGCGTGGGCCGAGATCTCGCAGGGCGACCGGCGCGTGGAGCGCTCGGGCCTCATCGGCCCGCGCTTCACCGATGCCGAGGAAGCCGAGCAGTTCGCGCTCGACTGGGCGCGCCAGTGGATCGATCGCCATGGCGCGAGCGACGAGCCGGCGCGCGAGCCGCAAAGCGAGGTGCTGGTCGGCTTGTCCGCGCTGGCGCGTGCGGAATCGGACATCAAGCGCTTCATCGCCGAGCGTCACGCGGGCGCGATGTCCGAAAGCCGCAACGATCCCGTGCAGTCGGAACGTCGCGAGTACGCGTACCGCGTCGGTTGATCGCGATGTCGATGCAATGCGCGGGCCGCCGTGTGCCACGACGTCCGCGCAGTTGCCCAGTCTCTCCATGGCCGCGTTGCCGGGAGCGCTGCCACGACGGCAGCGCTCCCGGCGTTTGATGCATCACTGGCGGCCGTAGGTATCGTCGAAGCGGACGATGTCGTCCTCGCCGAGATATGCGCCCGATTGCACTTCGATCAGTTCGAGCGGCATCTTGCCCGGGTTCTCCAGGCGGTGCGAGACGCCGAGCGGGATGTACGTCGATTCGTTTTCGGACAGCAGGAACGTTTCGTCGCCGCGCGTGATGCGCGCGGTGCCGCGCACGACGATCCAGTGCTCGGCGCGGTGGTGGTGCATCTGCAGCGACAGTTGCGCGCCCGGCTTCACGACGATGCGTTTCACCTGGAAGCGCTCGCCCATGTCGACCGAGTCGTAGTGGCCCCACGGGCGGTGCACCTTGCGGTGATCGGTGGCTTCCGCGCCGCGTTGCGCCTTGATGCGTCCGACGATCTTCTTCACGTCCTGCACGCGCGATTTGTCCGCGACGAGCACGGCGTCGGGCGTTTCGACGACGACGAGGTTCTGCGTGCCGACGCAGGCGACGAGCCGGCTTTCCGAATGCGCGAAAGTCGATTCGGCGCCTTCGAACAGCACGTGGCCGCGGCCGACGTTCTCCGCATCGTCCTTCGGCGAGATCTGCCAGATCGCGTCCCACGAACCGACGTCCGACCAGCCGGCGTCGAGCGGCACGACGACGCTCTCGCACAGTTGCGGCAGGCTCGCGAGCGGCTCCATCACCGCATAGTCGATCGAGTTCGACGGCGAAGCGGCGAATGCGTCGCGATCGACGCGGAAGAAATCGCCGTCGTCCCTCCCTTGTGCGACCGCCTGTTCGCACGCGGCGTAGATCGCCGGTTCGAGCTGGCGGATCGCCTTCAGCCAGACCGAGGCGCGCACGATGAAGATCCCGCTGTTCCACCAGTATTCGCCCGACGCGACGTACTGCTGGGCGAGTTCGAGGTGCGGCTTCTCGACGAAACGGTCGAGGCGGCGCACGTCGAGGCTGCCCGTCGCGGCGTCACCGAGCGGCGCGCCGACGCGGATGTAGCCGTAGCCGGTTTCCGCGTGCTTCGGCACGATGCCCATCGTCGCGATCTTGCCTTGCGCGGCGCAGTGCACGCCGGCCGCGACGGCTGCGTGAAAGCGCGGCAGGTCGGCGACCGCATGGTCGGCCGGCATCACGGTCATCACCGCATCGTTGCCGTCGGCGACGAGCCGCAGCGCGGCGAGCGTCAGCGCGGGCGCGGTATCGCGGCCGAGCGGCTCGAGCATGATGGTCGCGTTCTTGGCGGTCAGGCGCAGCTGTTCGGCGGTCGTGAAGCGGTGATCCTCGCCGCACACGATCAGCACGTCGTCGTTCAGCGGATGGACGGCCTCGAGGCCGTCGAGGCGCAGTGCGGTCGACTGCAGCAGCGAATGATCGCCGAGCAGGCCAATGAGCTGTTTCGGAAAACGTTCGCGCGACATCGGCCACAGACGCGTGCCGGAGCCGCCGGCAAGAATCACCGGTTGCACCGCGAGGCGCGTGCCGGTGGCGGGGGCGGCGGAAGAAGCATGGCGCGTTTCGGCTGCCACGGCCGGAGCATTCATGATGGCACTCTCCACGGTTGAAGTCAGTGCCTGTCGTTGTAGCATGAAGTAAATCGACAATAAAACCGGGCCCATTGCCTGATATTCATCGGGCATTCACCAGGAAAAATTTTCCGCGCTAGCATCGGTTGCAAATAAAAAAATAAAAAATAATTCCGCGCATTGTTGTCAATGGCTTGCCTGCAAAGGGCTGGCGGCGACCGTAAAGTTTCCGAAAACTTCTCGATTTCCGACCGATTCGGGAAAACGTGCCGAATTAATTCAGAAAGATCGCGGCAAGTATTTCCGATTATTTTTCGAAATACTTGTGCGCTTGAGGGGGAATTTTCTTGTCGCTTCAATAGCGTCATGCAACGTTTGAATCGAGTGTGCGGCACGGGTCGCACGAGGAGCTGTTCGGCAAACGCCTGTTCAAAGAGGAAGCAGACATGTTGAGCGTGCTGGCGAGAGTCATCGATATCGCGATGGTCGTAGCGGGGGCGCTGATCGCCGCCGCGCTGCACGGCGGCAGCATCTGGCTCAACGACCTGCAGCGCACGATGATGCTGTTCGATTGCCTGCTCGTCGTCGTGTGCTTTCCCGCATTCGGCATCTACCAGTCCTGGCGCGGCAAGCGTCTCGTCGGGCTGGTGGGGCGGGTCGTGTTCGCGTGGCTCCTGGTCGAGCTCGCGGGCATCCTGCTGAGCTTCAGCTTTCACCAGTCGGGTGACCTGTCGCGGCTGTGGCTGGGTTACTGGGCGCTCGTGACGATGGCGCTGCTCGCCGGCTCGAAGGCCTGCGTGCACGTCGTGCTGCGGCAACTGCGCCGCGGCGGCTACAACCTGAAGGCGGTCGCGATCGTCGGCGGTACGCCGGCGGCGCGGCGGCTGATCGCGCAGATGCGGGCGCGGCCGGAAGCCGGTTTCAACCCGGTGTGCGTGTACGACGAAAGCGAAGTGCCGGGCGAAGTGGCGCTCGACGACGTGCGCATCGAGCGGCAGTTCGAATCGCTGGTGTGGCTGGTGCGCAGCCGCGCGATCAGCGAGCTGTGGCTCACGCTGCCGATCACCGAGGAGCGCCGGATCCACCACATCGTGACGGTGTTCCGCCACGACTTCGTGAACATCCGCTTCATCCCGGACGTGCGCACGCTGTCGTTCTTCAACCAGGAAGTGGTCGAGGTGCTCGGCGTGCCGGCGATCAACCTCGCGGCGTCGCCGATCACCGACGTGCGGATCCTGCCGAAGTTCGTGTTCGACCGGCTGTTCGCGCTGGCGGCGCTCACGGCGCTTGCGCCGGTGATGGTGCTGATCGCGGGCCTGATCAAGCTGACGTCGCGCGGGCCGGTGTTCTTTCGCCAGAAGCGCAAGGGCATCGACGGGCACGAGTTCGAGATCTACAAGTTTCGCTCGATGAAGGTGCACCAGGAAGTGGCCGGGCAGGTCACGCAGGCGACCAAGAACGACTCGCGCGTGACGCCGGTCGGCCGGTTCCTGCGCCGCACGAGCCTCGATGAACTGCCGCAGTTCATCAACGTGCTGAAGGGCGAGATGTCGGTCGTCGGCCCGCGTCCGCATGCGCTCGCGCACGACGACATCTACAAGGATCTGGTCAAGGGCTACATGTTCCGCTACCGGATCAAGCCGGGCATCACCGGATGGGCGCAGATCAACGGCTATCGCGGCGAGACCGACCAGATCGAGAAGATGATGGGACGCGTGAAGCTCGATCTGTACTACATGCAGAACTGGTCGTTCTGGCTCGACATCAAGATCGTCGTGCTGACGCTCTGGAAAGGCTTCACCGGCAGCAACGCGTACTGATACCGACGTCCGGCACCGCCACGCAGGCATTCCGGTCTTACGAATTTCGAATCATTGGTCACGAGGTCCGACACATCATGAATCTGACTATCATCGGCAGCGGTTACGTAGGTCTTGTCACCGGCGCATGTCTCGCCGACATCGGGCACGACGTGTTCTGTCTCGATGTCGACCAGGCAAAGATCGACGTCCTGAACAACGGCGGCGTGCCGATCCACGAGCCGGGCCTGAAGGAAGTCATCGCGCGCAACCGTGCGGCCGGCCGCCTGCGCTTCTCGACCGACGTCGAGGCCGCGGTCGCGCACGGCGACGTGCAGTTCATCGCGGTCGGCACGCCGCCCGACGAGGACGGCTCGGCCGACCTGCAGTACGTGCTCGCGGCCGCGCGCAACATCGGCCGCTACATGACGGGCTTCAAGGTGATCGTCGATAAGTCGACGGTGCCGGTCGGCACGGCCGAGCGCGTGCGCGCAGCGGTCGCCGAGGAGCTCGCGAAGCGCGGCGGCGACCAGATGTTCTCGGTCGTGTCGAATCCGGAATTCCTGAAGGAAGGCGCGGCCGTCGACGATTTCACGCGTCCCGACCGCATCGTGATCGGTTGCGACGACGACGTGCCTGGCGAACGCGCCCGCGAGCTGATGAAGAAGCTGTACGCGCCGTTCAACCGCAACCACGAACGCACGCTGTACATGGACGTGCGCTCGGCCGAGTTCACGAAGTACGCGGCCAACGCGATGCTCGCGACGCGCATCTCGTTCATGAACGAGCTGGCGAACCTCGCCGACCGCTTCGGTGCCGACATCGAGGCCGTGCGCCGCGGGATCGGCTCCGATCCGCGCATCGGCTACCACTTCCTGTATGCCGGCTGCGGCTACGGCGGCTCGTGCTTCCCGAAGGACGTCGAGGCGCTGATCCGCACGGCCGACGAGCACGGGCAGGCGCTGCAGATCCTGAAGGCCGTGTCGTCGGTCAACGCGACGCAAAAGCGCGTGCTCGCCGACAAGATCGTCGCGCGTTTCGGCGAGGACCTGACGGGCCGCACGTTCGCGATCTGGGGCCTGGCGTTCAAGCCGAACACCGACGACATGCGTGAAGCGCCGAGCCGCGAGCTGATCGCCGAGCTGCTGTCGCGCGGCGCGCGCATCGCGGCGTACGACCCGGTCGCGCAGCAGGAAGCGCGCCGCGTGATCGCGCTCGACCTGGCCGATCACCCGAGCTGGCTCGAACGCCTCTCCTTCGTCGACGACGAGGCGCAGGCCGCGCGCGACGCCGACGCGCTCGTGATCGTCACCGAATGGAAGATCTTCAAGAGCCCCGACTTCGTCGCGCTCGGCCGCCTGTGGAAGTCGCCGGTGATCTTCGACGGCCGCAACCTGTACGAGCCGGAGACGATGAGCGAGCAGGGCATCGAATACCACCCGATCGGCCGGCCGGGCTCGCGCCAGGCCGTCGCCGCCCGCGTGCCGGGCGCCGTGCGCGCCAGCGCGTAACCCGTTTCCCGTCACTCGCCACGAGACGCCATGTTCCGGAACATCCTGATCGTCTGCCACGCGAACGTCTGCCGCAGCCCGGCAGCGGAGATGCTGTTCAAGTCGCACGCCGCGTCGCGCGGCGGCCCGCGTCCGACGTTCCACTCGGCCGGCGTGCATGCGAATGACGGCGACGGCATCGATCCGGTGATGCGGCAGCTGCTCGCCGAGCGGGGCGTCGATGCGACGACCCATCGCTCACGGCGGCTGTCGCGCCGGATCGTGCGCGACGCCGACCTGATTCTCGTCAGCGAGCGCGGACAGATTGCGGCCGTCGAAAAGGTCGATCCGTTCGCGCGCGGCAAGGTCCACCTGCTCGGCAAGTGGGAAGGGGCCGAGATTGCCGACCCGCACGGCGGCCCCGAGGCCGATTACCGCGAGAGCTACTCACTGATCGAACGTCTGGTTCAAGGATGGCTACAGAAACTATGCTGAAACGCCCGATGCGCCCAATGCGCCCGGTGGCGCTTGCCGTCGCGCTGACGACTTTCCTGTCAGCCTGTGCGACCGCCCCCGGCAACTACCTCGACTCGTCGAACCTGAAGGACGAAGGCCGGCAGCAAGCCGCCGAAACCTATCCGGTTCATTACATCGACGCCAAAGTGGTGATGGACCAACTGCAGAAGGCGCAGGTCGACCATCCGCTGCCGCCGGGACGCTATACCGATCCGTCGGAGTACGTGTACCGCGTCGGCCCGCAGGACATCCTCGGCGTCACCGTGTGGGACCACCCCGAGCTGACGACGCCGCAGGGCCAGTCGTTCTCGAGCGGCGGCAACACGACGCAGACGGTCGCGGGCGCGTTGCAGCAGCCGTATACGACCGCGCTGCCGGGCCAGGCCGATCCGTACGGCCAGACGGTCGCTGCGGACGGCACGATCTTCTTCCCGTTCGTCGGCCGCATCAAGGTGGCCGGCAAGACGGTCGCGCAGATCCGCGAGCAGATGGCCACCACGCTGTCGCGCTACGTGAAGAATCCGCAGCTCGACGTGCGCGTGCTGTCGTTCCGCAGCCAGAAGGTGCAGGTGACGGGCGAGGTGAAGCAGCCGGGCCCGCTCGCGGTGAGCGACGTGCCGCTGACGCTCGTCGACGCGATCTCGCGCTCGGGCGGCTCGACCAACGAGGCCGACCTGCAGCGCGTGCGCCTGACGCGCGACGGCAAGCTCTACACGCTCGACGCGAACGGCGTGCTCGATCGCGGCGAAGTGAAGCAGAACGTGATGCTGCAGCCGGGCGACATCGTCAACGTGCCGGACCGCAGCGACAGTCGCGTGTTCATCATGGGCGAGGTCAAGACGCCGGTCACGGTGCCGATGCTCAAGGGCAGGCTGACCATCGCCGACGCGCTGACCGCGGGCGGCGGCATCCTCGACACCGACGCGAACCCGCGCAAGATCTACGTGATGCGCGGGATGCGCGACAACCCGACGAAGCCTGAGGTGTACCGCCTCGACATGACGCAGCCCGATGCGCTGATGCTGTCGAGCCGCTTCCCGCTTCAGCCGCTCGACGTCGTCTACGTCAGCACGGCCGGCTCGGTGCAGTTCAACCGTGTGCTGCAGCAGGTGCTGCCGACGATCCAGACGATCTTCTACATGCGGCAAATCACGCGCTGATAGCCCGCCGGGGCGGCGCCTCCGCCCCGGCACCACTCAAGCGGGAACGAATGGTGAACACGCAAGCGAAACACTCCTACGCGGATCTGTCCGCCAAGACCGAGGAAGAGGACGTCGTCCTCGGCCAGTTGCTCCAGGTGATCATGGACGACATCTGGCTGCTGCTCGGCATCGCGGTGACGGTCGTCGCGCTCGCGGGCCTCTACTGCTTCATCGCGAAGCCGGTCTACCAGGCCGATGTGCACGTTCGCGTCGAGGGCAACGACAACACGTCGCAGGCGCTCACGCAGACGCAGACGGGCGCGATGATCAACAGCGGCCCGCAGCAGGCGCCGACCGACGCGGAAATCGAGATCATCAAGAGCCGCGGCGTCGTCGCGCCGGTGGTCGAGCAGTTCAAGCTGAACTTCTCGGTCGCGCCGAAGACGCTGCCGGTGATCGGCAGCCTCGCGGCACGCCTCGCGACGCCGGGCACGCCGTCGCGGCCGTGGCTCGGCCTGAAATCGTATGCGTGGGGCGGTGAAGTCGCCGACGTCGACACGATCAACGTCGAGCCTGCGCTCGAAGGCAAGAAGCTGACGCTGACGGCCGGCCCGAACGGCACCTATTCGCTGGTCGACGCGAACGGCAAGCGGCTGCTGTCGGGCCAGGTCGGCGAATCGGCGCAGGGCGGCGGCGTGACGCTGCTCGTGAAGAACCTCGTCGCGCGCCCCGGCACGCAGTTCACGGTGGTCCGCTACAACGATCTCGACGCGATCAGCGGGTTCCAGGCCGGCATCCAGGTGACCGAGCAGGGCAAGCAGACGGGCGTCGTGCAGATCTCGCTCGAAGGCAAGGACCCGGACCAGACCGCCGCGATCGCGAACGCGCTCGCGCAGTCGTACCTGAACCAGCACGTGGTCGCGAAGCAGGCCGAAGCGACCAAGATGCTCGACTTCCTGAAGGGCGAGGAACCGCGCCTGAAGGCCGACCTCGAGCGCGCGGAAGCCGCGCTGACGCAGTACCAGCGCACGTCGGGCTCGATCAACGCGAGCGACGAGGCGAAGGTCTACCTCGAAGGCAGCGTGCAGTACGAACAGCAGATCGCCGCGCAGCGCCTGCAGCTCGCGTCGCTCGCGCAGCGTTTCACCGATTCGCACCCGATGGTGATCGCGGCCAAGCAGCAGCTCGCGGAACTGCAGGGCGAGAAGGACAAGTTCAGCAACCGCTTCCGCAGCCTGCCGGCCACCGAAGTGAAGGCCGTTCAGCTCCAGCGCGACGCGAAGGTCGCCGAGGACATCTACGTGCTGCTGCTGAACCGCGTGCAGGAGCTGTCGGTGCAGAAGGCCGGCACGGGCGGCAACATCCACCTCATCGATTCGGCGCTGCGTCCGGGCGATCCGGTCAAGCCGAAGAAGGTGCTGATCCTGTCGGCGGCCGTGTTCCTGGGCCTGATCCTCGGCACGGGCGTCGTGTTCCTGCGCCGCAACCTGTTCCAGGGCATCGAGGATCCGGACCGCATCGAACGCGCGTTCAACCTGCCGCTGTACGGGCTGGTGCCGCAGAGCGCCGAGCAGGTGAAGCTCGACGCGCAGGCCGAGAAGGGCGGCAGCCGTGCCCGGCCGATCCTCGCGAGCCTGCGTCCGAAGGATCTCAGCGTCGAGAGCCTGCGCAGCCTGCGCACCGCGATGCAGTTCGCGATGATGGATGCGAAGAACCGCGTGATCGTGCTGACGGGCCCGACGCCCGGCATCGGCAAGAGCTTCCTGACGGTCAACCTCGCGGTGCTGCTCGCCCATTCGGGCAAGCGCGTGCTGCTGATCGACGCGGACATGCGCCGCGGCCTGCTCGACCGCTACTTCGGCCTCACCGCGCAGCCGGGCCTGTCCGAGCTGCTGAGCGACCAGTCGCCGCTCGAGGAGGCGATCCGCGAAACGCCGGTGCAGGGCCTGTCGTTCATCGCGGCCGGCACGCGTCCGCCGAACCCGTCGGAGCTGCTGATGTCGTCGCGCCTGCCGCAATACCTCGAAGGGCTCGGCAAGCGCTACGACGTCGTGCTGATCGATTCGCCGCCGGTGCTGGCGGTGACCGATGCGACGATCATCGGCCGCATGGCCGGCTCGACGTTCCTCGTGCTGCGCTCGGGCATGCATACCGAAGGCGAGATCGCCGATGCGATCAAGCGCCTGCGCACCGCGGGTGTCGACCTGGAAGGCGGGATCTTCAACGGCGTGCCGCCGAAGGCGCGCGGCTACGGCCGCGGCTATGCGGCCGTGCATGAATACCTGAGCGCCTGACCCACCTGGTGCGTAACCGGGCAGGCAGCGCGTGCTGCCCGCCCGGCCGACTGGAGAAACCATCGATGAAAATTTCCGTGCTCGTTCCGACCTACCGGCGTCCCGCCGACCTCGCGCGCTGCCTGCTGGCGCTGCAGCGGCAGCAGCGGCTGCCCGACGAGGTGATCGTCGTCGCGCGCCCGGAGGACGACGCCACGCACGAGCGGCTCGCCGATCCGGCGGTCGGCGGCGCGCTGCCGCTGCGCATCGTGCCGGTCGACGTGCCGGGGCAGGTCGCCGCGCTGAACAAGGGGCTCGACTCCGCGCACGGCGACATCGTGGCGATCACCGACGACGATGCGGCGCCGCATCCCGACTGGCTCGCCCGCGTCGAATCGGTCTTCGAGGCCGATCCGCGCGTGGGCGCGGTCGGCGGGCGCGACTGGGTCCACGAAAAGGGCCGCGTGCTCGACGAATCGCGCGAGCTCGTCGGCCAGCTCACGCTGTTCGGCAAGATCGTCGGCAATCATCATCTCGGCGTCGGTGGCGCACGCGAAGTCGACATGCTGAAAGGCGCGAACATGAGCTACCGCCGCGCCGCGATCGAGCGGCTGCGCTTCGATACGCGGCTGCGCGGCGCCGGTGCGCAGGTGCACAACGACATGGGTTTCAGCATGCGCGTGCAGCGCGACGGCTGGAAGCTCGTCTACGACCCGGCGATCGCGGTCGATCATTTTCCGGCCGAGCGTTTCGACGACGACCGGCGCGATGCCGCGTCGCTGAATGCGATCAGCAACGGCGCGTACAACATGCACCTGATCCTGCGCGAGCACCTGCCGCCGCTGCGGCGCGAGCTTGCCTGGTGGTGGTGGACGCTGGTCGGCACGCGCGTCTACCCGGGCGTCGCGCATCTGCTGCTGTCGCTGCCTACGGCGAAGCGCGAGCGGATTCTCGAGCACTGGCGCGCGGTGCGCCGCGGCGCGCGCGACGCCCGCCGCGCGAACCTTGCCCCCCACCGCGCGGCGATGCCGCCGGTGACGTCTTGAACGGCACCCCCGGAGGGCTCGCATGACTTCAACGAAAGTTCACGTCCATTTGTTTTACGGCGCCGATCCGCGTACCTACCGGAAAGGCGAGAACATCGGCTGCCTGTACGGCTATCACCATGCCGAATCCGACGAATTCCGGCTGACCTATTCGCAGGACGGCGGCGAGAACCGCGTCGCCAGCCTCGCGCGTCGCGCGCTGAAGGCGGCGCTCGGCTTCGACATCGTGCATGCCTGGCGCAACCGCGCCGCGCTGCTGAACACCGACGTGATCTGGACGCACACGGAACAGGAGCACCTGGCGGCCTCGCTGGTGCTGAAGCTCGCCGGTGCGCAGGGCAAGCGCCCGCTGCTGCTCGCGCAGAGCGTGTGGCTGTTCGACAAGTGGGGCAGCTTCGGCGGCCCGCGCCGCTGGCTGTACCGCAAGCTGCTCAACCGCGCCGACGCGCTGACCACGCTGGCGCGCGACAACGCCGACCTGTGCCGCCGCTATCTGGGACGCGAAGCCGAGTTCGTCTACTACGGGCTGAACACGCAGGATTTCCCGCTGACCGAGCCGCAGCAATGGAAGCCGAACCGGCCGCTGCGGATCGCGGCGATCGGCAACGATCGCGACCGCGACTGGCGCACGTTCCTCGCCGCGTTCGGCGGCGACGAGCGCTACGACGTGCGGCTCGCGACGCGCCGCCGCGTGCCGCGCGAGTGGCATGCGCCGAACGTGAAGATCGGCTCGGCGTCGGGGCTCGCGAAGCAGCACGAGCTGTACGCGTGGGCCGACGTGATCGTCGTGCCGCTGCGGCCGAACTTCCATGCGTCGGGCATCACCGTGATGCTCGAGGCGGCGGCCGTCGGCAAGCCGATGATCGTGTCCGACGTCGGCGGGCTCAGCGACTACTTCCCGCACGATACGGCCGCGTACGTACCGGCGTTCGACGCACAGGCGATGCGCCAGGCCGCCGACCGTTTCGTCGCCGATCCGGTGGCGGCGCTCGCTTGCGCGCAGGCCGCCGCCGCGTGCCTGCGCGATCGCGACCTGACCACGCAGGCGTTCGCCGAACAGCACGTGCGGATCACGCGCGACATGCTGCGCCGGCGCCGCACGCCGGCGGCCGCGGGCGTGGCGATGCCGCTCGCGGATTCGCGTCCGTCGTCGCGGTGAGAGCGGATCGATGAGTACGATTGCCGCCGAACGCACCTCGTCGCGCACGCGCAGCTGGCTGCCCGAGCCGAAGCACTGGGTCGGGCAGGCTGCGCTGTGGTCCCTTACCGCCGCGCTGATCGCCGTACACCAGGGCAGGGTGCTGACGCTCGCGTTCCCGGTTCTGGCCATCGCGGTCGGCATCTGGCTGTATTTCAAGAGCCCGGCGCGCTACGTCGGCTTCATGTGGTGGGTGTGGTTCCTGAGCCCGGAAGTGCGCCGGCTTGCCGACTGGTCGAAGGGCGCGTTCACGCCGACGAGCCTGATCCAGGTCGCGCCGCTCGCGGTGACGATGATCGCCGGCTTCGGGCTGATCCGGCATTACCGCGTGCTCGCGCAGCGGCGCGGGATTCCCGTGCTGCTGATGCTGTTCGGGCTCGCGTATGCGTATCTCGTCGGGATCGTGTCGAGCGGCGTGATGGCCGCGACCTATGACCTGGCGAACTGGGTGTATCCGGTGCTGATCGGCTTCCACATCATGGTCAACGCACGCGACTATCCCGAGTACCGCGACGTGCTGCTGTCCACGTTCATGTGGGGCATGCTCGTGATGGGCCTGTACGGCGTCGTGCAGTACTTCGTGATGCCGCAGTGGGACGTGCTGTGGATGATCGGGTCCGACATGGGTTCGCAGGGCGAGCCGGTGCCGTACGGCGTGCGCGTGTTCAGCACGATGAACTCGTCCGGGCCTTTCGCGTTCGCGATCATGGGCGCGCTGGTGTTCGTGTTCGCCGCGCCGCAGAAGATCCGCTGGTTCGCGGGGGCGGCCGGCTTCGTGTCGTTCGCGCTGTGTCTCGTGCGCTCGACGTGGGGCGGCTGGGTGATCGCGCTCGCGATCCAGCTCGCGCAGTCGAACAACCGCTTGCGGATGCGGATCCTGATCAGCGGCGTCGTGCTGGTCGGGCTCTGCGTGCCGCTCCTGACCGTCGGGCCGGTGGCCGACCGTCTCGGCGCGCGCCTGCAGTCGATCACGAACCTGAAGGACGACCGCAGCTACGACGACCGCAACAAGTTCTACGCCACCTTCGCGCAGACGGCGTTTACCGACGTCGCCGGCGAAGGGATGGGTGCGACGGGCGCGTCCACGAAGCTGTCGAGCGACAGCGGCGAGCTCGGCAAGTACGGCAGCTTCGACAGCGGCGTGATGAACGTGCCGTTCGTGCTCGGCTGGCCCGGCACGCTGCTGTACCTCGCCGGCGTCGTGATGCTGTTCGGCCGCACGCTGCGCGCGGCATTCAAGCTGCGCAAGGACAAGTTCGTCGGCGCGTGCCTGAGCCTGTGCCTGTCGACCTTCGCAATGCTCGTGTTCACGAACTCGCTGATCGGCACGGGCGGCCTGCTGATGTTCACAGCCATTTTTTCGATACTTGCCGCGGCGCACTGGCAAAAGGCACAACGCCTGCTGGCCGCCGCGCGTTCACGGGGAGGCGACCATTGAGAATCGCGATCGTCACGCACGTCGTGCGACATAACGACGGGCAGGGCCGCGTCAATTACGAAATCGCGCGCGCGGCGCTGGCCGAGAACTACGAGGTCACGCTGGTCGCGTCGCATGTCGCGCCCGAGCTGCTGGCCGACCCGCGCGTGCGCTGGGTGCCCGTGAAGGTCGGCGGCTTCTGGCCGTCGAATCTCGTCAAGCAGCAGGTGTTCGCGCTGAAGAGCGCGGCCTGGCTGCGCGCGCACCGCAGCGAATACGACGTGCTGCACGTGAACGGCTTCATCTCGTGGATCAAGGCCGACGTGAATACCGCGCACTTCGTGCACGGCGGCTGGTTCAAGAGTCCGTACTATCCGTTCGGGCCGACGAAGGGCATCTGGTCGGCTTACCAGTACGTTTATACGCGCGTGAACACCACGCTCGAGCGCTGGGCGTACAAGCGCTCGCGCGCGATCACCGCCGTGTCGCAGAAGGTGGCCGACGAGATCGCCGGGCTCGGCATCGACAGCAGCAAGATCAGTGTGATCTACAACGGCGTCGACGGCAGCGCGTTCGCCGGTGCGCAGGCCGACCGTGCGGCGTTCAAGCTGCCGGACGACGCATTCCTGCTGCTGTTCGTCGGCGACCTGCGCACGCCGCGCAAGAACCTCGGCACCGTGCTGAAGGCGCTGACGAAACTGCCGTCGAACGTGCACCTGGCGGTGGCTGGCTATCTGCCGGGCAGCCCGTATCCGGAAGAGGCGCGTGCGCTCGGCATCGATTCGCGCGTGCATTTCCTCGGTCTCGTGAAAAACATGCCGACGCTGATGCGCTCGGTCGACGCCTACGTCTTTCCGTCGCGCTACGAAGCGATGAGCCTGTCGCTGCTGGAAGCGATGGCGGCCGGTTTGCCGGTCGTTACCGCGCGCACGGCGGGCGGCGCGGAAATCATCACGCGCGAATGCGGGATCGTGCTGGAGGACCCGGACGATCCGGCCGCGCTCGCGCAGGCGATCGGCTCGCTCGCGGTGTCGCGCGACACCTGTCGCGCGATGGGCGACGCGGCCCGCGAACTGATGACCCGTTTCGGCTGGGCGCACATGGGTGCCCAGTATGTCGCGCTTTACCGGCGCATCGGCCAACCCACGCAGCCGTCCGCCTTCGAGCGCGTCGAGCATGCAGTCACGCAGGAGCAATCGTGATGTCCCAAACTTCCCGGCCGATCAAATCGTTGCAGATCGGCATGCACTGGTTCCCCGAACGCGCGGGCGGCCTCGACCGGATGTACTACTCGCTCGTTGGCGCGCTGCCGGGCGCGGGCGTCGAGGTGCGCGGGCTCGTCGCCGGCTCGCCGAAGGTCGCCGACGACACGGGCGGCGCGATCCAGGGCTTCGGTCCCGCCACGGAGACGCTCGCGCGCCGGATGCTCGCCGCGCGCCGCGCGCTGCGCGACGAGATCCGCACCGAACGGCCGGACGTGATCTCGTCGCACTTCGCGCTGTACACGTTTCCGGGGCTCGACGTCACGCGCGGGATTCCGCAGGTGTCGCACTTCCAGGGCCCGTGGGCCGACGAAAGCCAGGTCGAGGGCGCCGCGACGCTCGGGCAGCGCGCGAAGCGCTATCTCGAACAGGCCGTCTATACGCGCTCGTCACGGCTGATCGTGCTGTCGCAGGCATTCGGCCAGATCCTGACGAATCGCTACGGCATCGATCCGTCGCGCGTGCGCGTGATTCCCGGTTGCGTCGATACCGCGCAGTTCGATACGCCGCTCACGCCCGCCGAGGCGCGGCACAAGCTGCAACTGCCGCAGGACCGGCCGATCGTGCTGGCCGTGCGCCGGCTCGTGCGGCGCATGGGGCTGGAGGACCTGATCGACGCGATCGGCCTCGTCAAGCACCGTCACCCGGACGTGCTGCTGCTGATCGCCGGCAAGGGCAAGATCGGCGAGGAACTGCAGCAGCGCATCGACGATGCCGGGCTGCAGGACAACGTGAAGCTGCTCGGCTTCGTGCCCGACAACCATCTCGCGGCGCTGTACCGCGCGGCGACGGTCAGCGTCGTGCCGACGGTCGCGCTCGAGGGCTTCGGGCTGATCACCGTCGAATCGCTCGCGTCCGGCACGCCCGTGCTGGTGACGCCGGTCGGCGGGCTGCCGGAGGCGGTCGCCGGGCTGTCGAACGATCTCGTGCTGCCGTCGACGGGCGCGGCTGCGATCGCGGAAGGGCTCGGCGGCGCACTGTCGGGGGCGATCGCGCTGCCCGACGAGGCCGCATGCAAGCGCTACGCGCGTGATCATTTCGACAACGCGGTGATCGCGCGACGCGTCGCCGGCGTGTATGAAGAGGCGATCCGGGCGGCAGGTTGAGCGCCGCGGCGCGCCACCTGCGCGCCGAACCTGAATCGGGACCGGCGCATGCACATGGCCGGTCCGCGAGCCGGCCGCCCGACGAGGGTGGGCCGGCTTTTTTCGTTCGACTCCGATCGCCGGCGCGCATCACGCGCGCCTGAGCGTCGCGGCCCATACGCCGAGCGCGGCCACGCTGACGACGGCCCCAAGCGCGCAGACGCCCGTCCATCCGGCGCGCGCATACATCATCGTCGACGCGATCGCGCCGAGCCCGCTGCCGGCCGAGTAGAACAGCATGTAGCAGCCGACGAGGCGCGCGTGCGCATCGGGCCGCGCGCCGAGAATCATGCTCTGGTTGACGACGTGGACGGCCTGCCCGCCGACGTCGAGCAGCACGATGCCGACGATCAGCCATGCAATCGACGTGTCGCCGAACGCGAGCGGCAGCCATGAGCATGCGAGCAGCGCGAGCGCGGCGCCGGTCGTCGCTTCGCCGCGCCCGCGATCGGCGAGCCGGCCGGCGCGTGCGGCGGCCGCGGCCCCCAGCGCGCCGACGAGGCCGAATGCGCCGATCTGCGTATGCGACATCGCGTGCGGCGGCGCGCTCAGCGGCAGCACGAGCGCGCTCCAGAAGATGCTGAATGCCGCGAACACCAGCAGCGCGATCGCACCGCGCACGCGCAGCACGCGTTCATCGCGCAACAGCGACACCATCGACCGCAGCAGCGCCGCGTAGCCGATGCGCTCGCGCGGCCCGTTCGTGTCGGGCAGCAGCCGCGACAATGCGACGAGCATCGCGATCGCGAGCGCACCCGACACGAGATAGACGGCCCGCCAGCCCGCGAAGTCGGTGACGACACCGGCCAGCGAGCGCGCGGCCAGCAGCCCGACCACCACGCCGCCTTGTGCGGCGCCCACCACGCGCCCGCGTTCGCCTGCGCCCGAGAGCGCTGCCGAGCATGCGATCAGCCCTTGCGTCATCGCGGTGCCGAGCAGGCCGACCGCGACCATCCCCGCCAGCAGCGCGATGCGTGTCGACGACAAGGCGACGCCGATGCAGGCTGCCGTCAGCAGCAGAAGCTGCACGGCGATCAGGCGCTTGCGGTTCAGCAGGTCGCCGAGCGGCACGACGAACAGCAGCGCGAGCGCACAGCCGAGTTGCGTCGCGGTGATGACGCCGCCGACGGCGGCCTGCGGCACGCCGAAATCGCGCGCGATCGAATCGAGCAGCGGCTGGGCGTAATAGACGTTCGCGACGCTCGCCGCACAGCAGACGGCCAGCAGCGCGATGCGCGCCGACGACAGGCCGCCGCCCTCGGCCGGATGCGTCGCGGATGTCGGCACGTTCGATGCAACGGTGCCGGAATGACACGAAGACTCCATGGGGTCCCTCACGCAGACTAGTTGCAAATTGAAACTAGTGTGAGTGTAGGAAAAGTAGTTTTAAAATGCAACTTTTTGTGCGGCGGGCGACGGGCTCGCGCACGGATGCGCCGATGCCGCCGCGCGGGCGGCCGGCACGATTGCGGAGAGGAACATGGCCAGGCAGAAAAGTCTTGCGGATTCCCCGTGCCCGGTGGCGCGGGCGACCGATATCGTCGGCGATCGCTGGGCGTTGCTGATCGTGCGCGATGCGTTCGACGGCGTGCGCCGCTTCGGCGATTTCCGCGCGAGCCTCGGCGTCGCGAGCAACATCCTGTCCGACCGGTTGAAGATGCTGGTGGATGCCGGCGTGTTCGACGTCGTGCCGGCGTCGGACGGCACCGCGTATCAGGAGTACGCGCTGACGAAGAAAGGCGAGGGGCTGTTTCCGGTGATCGTGATGCTGCGGCAGTGGGGCGAGGCGAACCTGTTCGCACGCGGCGAGCCGCATTCGGTGCTGGTCGACCGCAGCACGGGGCGCGCGATCCGCAAGCTCGCGCTGCGGCACGACGACGGCCGGCCGGTGAAGGCGGCCGACACGGTCGTGAAGAAGATCGACGACGAGGCGGGTGGGGCGCGGCGGTGAGCGCGATGCGCGGCGGCCGGTCGGCTGGACTGCCGAGATCGTCGTTGACCGGAGCCGCATCGCCATGACCCATCCGCTGGATTCCGCCGGTCATCGGCGGCTGCTCGACCTGCGGCGCCGGATCCACGGCCCCGGCGACGCTCAATCGTGCGCCGGCATCGGCTGATGCGAACGCGGTGCGCCGTGATGCGCATCGCCCCGCACGCGGGTCGCGAGCAGCGCGGCCGCGAGCAGCAGCGCGACCGACACGGCCGTTTCGATCCGCAATCCGTTGACGACCTGCGATGCACCGCCGCCGCCGGCAAGAGCGCCGAACGCCGCGACGCCCATCGCGCCGCCGGCCTGCCGCGCGGTATTCAGCACTGCCGACGCGATGCCGGCCCGCTCGGGCGCGACCGACGCGAGCACGGCCGTCGTCATCGCGGGCACCGCGAACCCCATGCCCGTCGGAATCAGCAGGAACGGCACGAGCAGCACGGCGAGCGGCGTCGATGCGTCGACGAAATGCAGCGATCCGTAGCCGAGCGCGGCGACCAGCGCGCCGGCCAGCATCGGCACGCGCGGGCCGTGACGCGCGACGACGCGGCCGCTCGCGAGATTCGACAGCAGGAAGCCGCCCGTCAGCGGCAGGAACGCGAGGCCGGCCTGCCACGCCGATTCGCCGCGTGCACGCTGCAGGTACAGTGCCAGCACGAACACGGTGCCGTAGTACGTGAGGTTCACGCAGATCCCGAACAGTACGGCCGCGCTGAAGGTGCGATGGCGGAACAGCGACAGCCGCAGCATCGGCGTGGCCGTGCGCGATTCGACCGCGACGAAGGCGAGCGCGGCCAGCGCCGCGAACGCGAAGCCGCCGGCCACGACCGGATGCGCGAAGCCGAGCGGCCGCCATTCGATCACGGCGCCGGTCAGCGCGGTCAGCATCGCGATCGCGACGAGCTGGCCGCGCAGGTCGAGCGAGCGGGTCAGGCGGGATGGTGTGCTCTGCTCGCGGCGCGCAGGCACCCACGCGAACGCGGCCGCGAGTCCCGCCGCACACAGCGGCAGGTTCACGAGGAAGATGCCGCGCCAGCCCCACGCGGCGATCAGCAGGCCGCCGACCACCGGGCCGGCCGCGATCGAGATCGACCCGGCCGCCGTCCACCCGCCGACCGCGCGGGCACGCAGGTGCGGGTCGTGGCGGCACGCGCCGTTGAGCAGCGCGAGCGAATTGGGCAGCATCGCCGCGGCGCCGACGCCTTGCAGCGCGCGGGCCGCGATCAGCATCGCGGGCGTGACGGCGCCGCCGCAGGCCAGCGACGCGAGCGCGAACAGCACGAGGCCTGCGATGTACAGGCGGCGCGCGCCGAAGCGGTCGCCGAGCGCGCCGCCCGACAGCATCAGCACCGCGAACGCGAGCGTGTATGCATCGACGACCCATTGCAGGCCGGCGACCGGCAGATGCAGGTCGGCTGCGAGATGCGCGAGCGCGATGTTGACGATCGTCACGTCGAGCTGCGTGACGACGAAACCGATGCTGACGGCCGCGACGACGCGTGCCAGCGCGGGCGGGAAAGCGGGAGGCGGTGTGGTCGTATCCATGCATCCATCGTAGGATGCGACGGACCGGCGATGTTTCAGCGGGAGGTGAAGCGTCGATACACGGCCGGTGCATGGCGATTAACATGGCAATGCGGCTGATCATGCATGCCACGGCACACATCGACTTTCGACAGGCCCATCCGGATGACTCCCTCGAACCTGACGACGCGCGACGCGCAGATTGCCGATCACGCCGACATTGCAAGGCTGATGCAACAGCTCGGCTACGATGCGAAACCCGCGATGATCCGCGCCAAGCTGGCGACACTGCTGCCGAGTGCGGTCGACCGTATCCTGGTCGCGACGATCGCGCACAGCGTGGTCGGCTGCATCAGCCTGCATGCGCTTGCGCTGTTTCATGCACCCGGAAATCTCGGGCGCATCACCAGTCTGGTCGTCGACGAGCGCTGTCGCGGGCAGGGTGTCGGCGGTGTGCTGATCGCTGCGGCGCAGGTGTGGTTCGAGACAGCAGGGTGCGTGAAACTGGAAGTGACGAGCGGCGACCATCGGCTCGATGCGCACCGCTTTTACGCGCGGTACGGTTTCACGCGGGACGGACAGCGGCTGTCGAAGCTTGTCCTGTCGTGACGCCACGGCGCGAGCGAGCGCCTCATCCGCTATCGTGGGAAAGCCGGTACCGCTTGGCCGCTCAATGCCGTTCGCCGCGCCAGCGTCCGGGCGCGACGCCGAAGCGTTTCGTGAACGCATGCGTGAACGTGCTCTGGTCAGCGAAGCCGACCGTGCCCGCGATGTCGACGAGCGGATGCCGGCCGTCGGCGAGCAGCACGACCGCTGCGTCGAGCCGCAGCCGCTGCAGGTAGCGATGCGGTGTTTCGCCGAATGCATCGACGAACAGTTGATGAAACCGGCGCATCCCGTAGCCGCAGTGCGCGGCGAGATCGGCGATGCGCAGCGGCTCCGCGAGCCGCGCGCGCAGCCAGCGGTCGATGCGCGCGAAATCGAGGCCCGACGCGGGCGCGGCGATGCCGGCGTCGTCGAGCAATGCGTCGCACAGGCGTGCGGCGGCCTGCCACTGGAACCGGTGCGCGGCTGCGTGCCGTGCGTCGCCGGCCGGCGCATCGTGTTGCGCGGCGGCCGCTGCAACCTGCGCGACCAGCGACGTCAGCGCCGGGTCGATCGACACGGCGCGCGCATGGTCGAACAGCCGCTGCGGCACCGCGAGCGATGCCGCGGGCAGGTCGATCACGAGCTGGCGATTGTCGCCGAGGCCCGCGTAGTCATGGCGCGCGCCGGCCGGAATCAGCCAGGCGGCGTGCCGGTCGATGCGCTGGCCGATCCCGTCCACCGCCATCACCATCGCGCCATCGACGCCGAGCACGACCTGGTGGAAGTCGTGCACGTCCGACGCTTCGCACGTGTCGTAGCGGCGCAGCGCGATGGCGGGGGAGGCGATGCGTTCCATCGGAAGGAAGCGGCCGGGTGCGCGATCAGACGTCGAGCAGTTCGACTTCGAACACGAGCGTCGCGTTCGGCGGAATCACGCCGCCTGCGCCGCGCGGGCCGTAGCCGAGTTGCGGCGGGATCGTCAGGCGACGCACGCCGCCGACCTTCATGCCCTGCACGCCTTCGTCCCAGCCCTTGATGACCATGCCGCCGCCGAGCACGAATGCGAACGGGTCGTTGCGGTCCTTGCTCGAATCGAATTTCTGACCGTCGGTCAGCCAGCCCGTGTAGTGGACGCTGACGGTCTTGCCGGCTTGCGCTTCCGCGCCGGTGCCTTCGGTCAGGTCTTCGTATTTGAGGCCCGATTCGGTCGTGATGACAGACATGACTTCTCCTGAAAGAGCGTTACGTAAAACCGCTATTGTAGGCGAGCGTGCAGCGGGTCGGCGCGCGTGGTTCTTGTGTCGCTGCGTGCGGATCGGCAGCGTCGACCGACCGCCTTGCCTGCGGTCGCCCGAAACACGATTGGAACGCGCGTTTGAATTTTTTGCGAGCCATGCGATCGCCGTTGCACCAGGCGAGTGCGCCGCACGTATGAATCGGTGTTGCCGGGGCCGCCGGCCGTATCGCGTCCGGCCGGCGCCGGATACCGCGAAATGCCCGTCCCACGGGGCTTTCAGGTAGCCGACAGGGCATGCGGCCGGGCGTCGTGCATCACGTGCCGCCCAGCCCCCGCGTTCGAATCGCGGCCGGTCCCGGCGCCGTTCGAGCGCCGTTTTTTCCGCCTTTTCGACCGTGCCCCGTTTGGAAGCGCGCATCTACCGCGCGGCTTGCACGCGCTGGCGCGGGCGGCCTATCTTTACATCTGTCGATGTCAGGATTTTGGCGGTGCGCGACGCGCCGCCCGGGCGTGCGCCGGCCGCGTCGGATGACGCGCCGGGCCGCCTCGGAACCAGGAGAACCATGAACATGAAGTCAGCCGCTTCCGCCACCGCAGCCGGGATCATGCCGGTGCGCCGCGACCTGCGCTTCGACCTGCCGGTCGAACGCGCGAAGGACTGGCATGGCCTCGGGTCGCACGTGACCCATTTCTTCAACGCGCTGTCGCTGCTGTTTCCGGCCGGCGAGCGCTTCTTCATGGATTCGGTGCGCAACTACCGCGACCGGATCGACGATCCCGTATTGAAGCAGCAGGTGCTCGGCTTCATCGGCCAGGAGGCGATGCATACGCGCGAGCACATCGAATACAACGAGCTGATGCAGGCGAACCGCCTGCCCGCGCGCAAGCTCGACAAGCGCGTGTGGACGGTGCTCGCCTTCATGAAGCGCAAGCTGCCGCATTCGGTACAGCTCGCGCATACGGTCGCGGCCGAACACTACACGGCGATGCTCGCCGACTGGCTGCTGCGCGACCCGACGCGCCTCGACGGTTCGGTCGAAGGCTACCGCCAGATGTGGATCTGGCACGCGCTCGAGGAAACCGAGCACAAGGCCGTGTCGTTCGACGTATGGAATGCCGCGATGAAGCCGGGGCTGCGCCGCTACCTGATCCGCATCGGCGTGTATCTGCTGACGACGCTGACCTTCTGGCCGACCGTGTTCCTGATGCACGCGACGCTGCTGTGGCGCGATCGCGGCGCCGGCCATCACGTGCGCGGCATGCTGCGGATGATCGCGTTCCTGTACGGGCCGCGCCGCGGCCTGTTCCCGCGCATCGCGGGCGAATGGCTGAGCTTTTTCCGGCCGGGCTTCCATCCGTGGGATCACGACAACCATCACCATCTTGCGCGCGTCGACGCGCTCGCCGCCACCTACGGCGAAAAGGGCGGCGCACCTGCCGGACGCGGCCGCGCGAACGCGCCGGCATCGCTCGCGTCGGGCCGCTGACACGACCCGCCGCGCGGCGATGCGCGGCGCATGTTGCGTTCCCGCATCAGCGGGCTTCCTGTGACGATTGGCGGAAGTCGACCGGAAACGATTGCACGCCCGCCGGCGTGCGCGGCCGACGGGGCGCGTGCACCCGCGCCGGCGTCCCGATCCTGCGTAGCCGCATCACATGCAAACGCCGCGCGCCAGCACCGGCGCGGGTTTGCGCGCGGTGCGCCGTCCCGCTCCGGGTTCTTGCCGCACGCGCCACAGGGATAACACCCATCTAGTCGCCCGCCGGCCGCATCGATATACCGTTCATGACAGCGTCCCCTTCGCGCGCGATTCGTGCGGAGGGGGATTTTATTCGGACGGAAATGCGGCCAATATGTCGGTTCAATCGTGGTCCGTCGGACACGGCGGCGAGCCGGCGCACGATACCAACGCCAAGCGGGGAACAACGATGGTTGCAAGGTCACCCGACGCAAACGGGCAGGCGGCGCCCGAGATGACGGATGTATCCGTCACCGCTCCCGAGGCTGGACGCAAGCTGTTCGTGATCATGCGGACGCCCGACGAGCCGTTGCTGGCGCAACTGCGCGGGCTCGGCTGGGAGATCGCGGTCGCGAAGACGGCCGGCGCCGCGCAGAACATGACCTCCGGCGTGAGCGTCGCGGCCGGGCTGGTCGATTTCACGGGGTTCACGTCGCGCGACTATCCCGCGCTGAAGGCGTGCCTGAGCCAGCCGGCGATCGGCTGGATTTCCATCGCGCAGGCCGGCATTACGATCAGTCCTGCCGTGCGCGAGCTGATCCGCAGCTATTGTTTCGACTATGTGACGCTGCCGCTGCCCTACGAATGGATTTCGCATGTGCTTGGTCATGCGCGCGGGATGGCCGCGCTCGATCGCGTCGACGGCGCGGCCTATGCGGCGTCGATAGGCGAACACGGGATGATCGGCAACTGCGAAGCGATGCAGCAGTTGTTCAGCACGATCCGCAAGGTCGCGAAGACCGATGCGAGCGTGTTCATCTCGGGCGAGTCGGGTACCGGCAAGGAACTGACCGCGCTCGCGATTCACGAGCGTTCCGGGCGCGGCAAGGGGCCGTTCATCGCGATCAATTGCGGGGCGATTCCGCATCACCTGCTGCAGTCGGAACTGTTCGGCTACGAGCGCGGCGCATTCACCGGCGCGAACCAGCGGCGCGCGGGCCGGATCGAGTCGGCGAACGGCGGCACGCTGTTTCTCGACGAGATCGGCGACATGCCGGTCGAGAGCCAGGCGAGCCTGCTGCGCTTCCTGCAGGAAGGGAAGATCGAGCGGCTCGGCGGGCAGGAATCGATCGCGGTCGACGTGCGGATCATCTCGGCCACGCACGTGGATCTCGACGGCGCGGTCGAGGCCGGGCGCTTCCGCGCGGACCTCTATCACCGGCTGTGCGTGCTGCGCATCCACGAGCCGCCGCTGCGCGCGCGCGGCAAGGACATCGATATCCTCGCGCACTACGTGCTGCAGAAATTCAAGTCCGACAGCGGTCGCAAGATCAGCGGCTTCACGTCGGCCGCGCTCGATGCGATGCGCCGCTACGAATGGCCCGGCAACGTGCGCGAGCTGATCAACCGCGTGCGGCGCGCGATCGTGATGGCCGAGAGCCGGCTGCTGACGCCGCACGATCTCGGGCTCGAGACGCCCGGCGAAACCGAACCCGTGACGCTCGAACAGGCGAGGGCGCTCGCCGAGCGCACCGCAATCGAGAACGCGCTGCTGCGCAACGATCACCGGATCAACAAGGCCGCCGCCGAACTCGGCATCTCGCGCGTGACGCTCTACCGGATGATGATCGAGCACGGGCTGAACGATCACGACAACAACGGCGGAAACGGCGACAACGGCGGGCACGACGGCGCGCCGTCCGGCGACGCCGGGCATCAGCGGGTCGGCTGAGCAGGAGCCGGTGCGGCACGACCGCGCCGGTTGCACCGTGCAGCCGGCGCGGTCGTCCGGCCCGGCCCGTGTCGACCCGCCGCGCCGGCGGGCATGTAAAGCGCATGAAACATTTCGCGTCGGCAGCCGGGCGAATTCTCGCGGCAAACCGCGCCGAACGGCCCGGCACCTATCGGTAAAAACGCCGCGCTCCATTGTTCAGCCTTATCCCGCAAGGCTCTGCCGTCGCCCGTCCGGCGCGTGCCGCGTGCCGCATGTTTCAGATTCGCAACTTCCGCCAATCCGCCCCCGTTCCGGCTGCCTGCGGGCACTGCCAACCCCTTGTCTGGACAGGCTTACGCGTGGCTGGCCCGCTCCTTGCGAAGCTTGTCATGCGAAAGTCGACGACGCGAGGTCCGGCCGGTTCCAGCGGCCAGGACGCACTCCGCGGGGATGCGGCGGCGGAGCGCGGCGCAGTTGCCGCGTTCCGGCGGGCAACGGACGTCGTCGCCTGATCGTCGGGGCACCGGCATCGTCCGGTTGCCGGAACAAACATCACACAGCAAACGGGGTAGAAAATGAACGATCGCCACACGCCGCGGCCGGCAGGCCGCGATCGCAGTGACTCGGGGCATCGCCGGTCGAACGTCGCACTCGCAGCCGGCCGGCATGCATCGACAGGCCATCTCTCCGCGCCCGGTGCGAGGCGGATCCGGCTGGTTGCCGGTCATCCGCGCCGGGTCGGCACTTTCCTGCACGCCAACCCGGTTCGCATGGGCATGTGCGCACGGGCGCCGGTACCGCGGCGCCCGATCTTCGCCTATTGACCCCGAGCAGCAGGCCGGCCGTTCGCGTTGCCGGTCGTTCCCTGGGCAATTGATCTGCAATCCGAACGATGGTCGAGGCGCCGTGTCGTGCACGCGACGCAAGACAAGAGCATTCGATGCAACGGCGAACCGCGCGGTGCCGTTGCCATCCGGTTGAAGGGGAGGGGCGGTCGGACGCGCGCGACGGGAGTGGCACCCGTACGCGCGCGACGCCGTTTCAGCTGCCGTAGATGTCGAAGTCGAAGTACTTCGACGCGAGCCGCTTGTAGGTGCCGTCCTTGACCATGTCGAGGATCGCGCGATCGATCTTCGCCTTCAGGTCGGCGTCTTCCTTGCGCAGCCCGATGCCGGCGCCGATGCCGAGCATCTTCTCGTCGACGAGTTCGGGCCCGACGAACGTGTAGTTCGCGCCGCGCGGCGATTTCAGGAACCCGATCGCGGCCTGCACTTCATCCTGGAGCGCTGCATCGAGGCGGCCCGACGTCAGGTCCGCGTACACGCCGTCCTGGTTCTGGTACGACACGACGTTCGCGCCTTGCTTGCCCCAGTACGCCTTCGCGTACGTTTCCTGCGTCGTGCCCTGCTCGACGCCGATCGACTTGCCCTTCAGCGATTCGGCCGTCGGCAGCAGCGGCGAGCCCTTCTTCACGACGAGCCGCGTCGGCTGGTTGTAGATCTTCGTCGTGAAGCCGATCTGTTCCGCGCGTTGCGGCGTGATCGACATCGACGACAGCACCGCGTCGAACTTCTTCGCCTTCAGCGCCGGAATCATCCCGTCGAAATCGTTCTCGAGCCACACGCACTTGGCCTTCAGCCGCGCGCAGATCTCGTTGCCGAGGTCGATGTCGAAGCCGACGAGCTTGCCGTCGGGCGCCTTCGACTCGAACGGCGCGTAGCTGGCATCGGTGCCGAAGCGGATCGTGGTCCAGTCCTTCGCGGCGGCGGGGCCTGCGGATACCGCGAGCAGGGCGATCGAAACAGCGGCAATCAGTCTCTTCATGGTGCGTTCCTTGGCGGGTGCTTCCGGGTTCTGTGCGACACGGTTTCACGGATACGAGCCGCGTCTTCGCGCGGTGTCCGCACGGTCATTAACGCAGAAAATAAAATACGAGTCCAGAATGGACAAAAAATATCGTTCCGTCGGAAGCAATGGCCGATCGACGGGTGTCGACCCTTGCAAAAATACGAAAATGGACTAATCTTGTTAGTAAATTCGTTTCGAGACTAACGATCATGTCACAGCCCGCCTACGATTCGCATTCCGCCCCGCCGCAGGCCTCGGTCGCCCAGATGTCGGCGGCCGGCCTGCGTGCGTTTTTCAACATCGCGCGCGACTGGGAACTGACGATCGACGAGCAGATCGTGCTGCTCGGGTCGCCCGGCCGTTCGACGTTCTTCAAGTGGAAGGCCACGCCGGAATCGGCGCGGCTGCCGCGCGATACGCTCGAGCGGCTGTCGCTGCTGCTCGGCATCTACAAGGCGCTGCAGATCCTGCTGCCGCAGCCGGCCGCGGCCGACGCGTGGGTCAAGCGGCCCAACGACGCGGCGCCGTTCGGCGGCCGGCGCGCACTCGACCGGATGCTCGCCGGCAACGTCGGCGATCTGGTCGCCGTCCGGCAATATCTCGACGCGATGCGGGGTGGCTGGGCGTGACGATGCCGATCGAAACACAACAATGGCCCACGACCACGGTCGACTGGGCACCTGCCTATCGTGTGATTCCCACCCGTTTTCCGGCAATCAACCTGTTCGACCGCGTCGCCTCGGCGGACGATTTCGACGCGCTGTATGCGCTCGAGTCGCTGACCAACGACCGCATCCGCAACGAAATCGGCGCGCTTGACCTCGTGCCGCCTGCCGAGCGCCGCTACGGGCTGGGCTGGGGGCCGATCATGGCTGCGTTTACGCACCTGAATCCGCAGGGCAGCCGCTTTTCCGACGGCAGCTACGGCGTGTTCTATTGCACCCGCTCGCGCGATACGGCGATCGCCGAAACGCGCTATCACAGCGCGCTGTTCCTGGCCGCGACGAAGGAGCCGCCGATGCGCCAGCAGATGCGGCTCTACACCGTGTTCGCGCAGGGCAGCGTGGTCGACGTGCGCACCTGGCCGCAGCGCGATCCCGCGTTGCTGCATCCGCTCGACTACGGCGCCGGGCAGGCGCTCGGCCGGGCGGTGCGCAACGCGGGCGGCGCGGGGATCGTCTATCCGTCGGTGCGCGACCCGCGCGGCGAGTGTCTGGCGGCGTTCCGCACCGCGCTGCTGCGCGATTGCCATCACGCGGCCTATCTCGAATACAACTGGAACGGCACCGGTGTCGATGCGGTGTTCGAGCTGAACCAGGTCGGCTAGCACGCACCGGCTCGCGCGCCGTGGCCGGCGACGGTGCAGGGGCGCGAGCGCGTTACGGCAGCGGCCAGTCGCCCGCGTGGCGCTCGCGCGCCTCGGCCTGCGTCATCGACCACGTGCTGCCGGTACGCGGCTCGACGAGCGTGAGCCTCCCGGCCGGCGCGAACGCGCCCGTGTCGATGAACCATTGCGCACCGATCCGCTGCGGCGCGCGCACGGGCGTATGCCCGGTGCAGGTCAGCGACAGCCCGGCCTGCCGCGCCGGATCGGCGAGCCCCTGGACGAGATCGCGACCCCAGATCAGCCGCTCGCGCACGTCGTGCGCATAGCTGCCCGTGTCGAGATCGGCGTCCGAGCCGAAGAATTCCGCATGCAGCACGTTGAAGCGGCCGGGGCCGTCGCCGATCACGCGCACCAGCGGCAGCGCGTCGACGCGCGCCGCATGGGCGTGCAGCCGTTCCGGCGGCAGGTCGGCGCCCCAGTCGCCGCCGATCCCGCGCCACGCGTCGGGCGACAGCTTGCCGCGCGACACGAGGCTCAGCACTTCCTCGTGGTTGCCGCGCACGACGTGGCACCACGGACGGTCGAGCAGGTCGAGCGCGGTTTCGGAGGCAGGGCCGCGGTCGACCAGGTCGCCGACCGAGAACAGGCGGTCGCGGGCCGGATCGAAGCGGATGTCGCGCAGCAGCGCGCGCAGCACGTCCACGCACCCGTGCAGGTCGCCGACGACGAAGTCGCAGCCGGCGGTGTTCGCGGGGTGGCGGCAGAGGGGGGCGGTGGCAGTCATCCCCTTATCTTAGGCGCTCGCGCCCATCGCCACGTCACGATGGAATGGCGATAATCGGGCGCGGTATCCTACGGCGCGGCGCAGCGGGCCGCCCCGTGCGCCGTTCGAACCCTTTCCATCCGCTTTCGGAATCACACGATGACGCTTTATCCGCAGGTATTACGCAACCGGCCGCGCATGGTCGTGGCGTTCGTCGCAGGCTTGCTGTGCGCGGTGCTGCTGCCGTTTCCGCTGCGTCCGGCCGTGCGGGCGCTGATCGGCTGGGATTGCACGGTCTGGCTGTATCTCGTGCTGATGTGGGTGCGCATGGTTACCGCGCATCATCACAAGGTGCGCGAAGTCGCGATCCGTGAAGACGAAAACGCGACGACCGTGCTGACCGTCGTGTGCTTCGCGACCGTCGCGAGCGTCGCTGCGATCGCGATCGAACTCGCAACCGTCAAGAGCGTGGGCTTCAGCGCGGGGCTCAGCCACTACGCGATCACGGCCGCGACGCTGTTCGGTGCGTGGTTCCTGATCCCGACGATCTTCACGCTGAACTATGCGCGGCTCTATTACGGCTCGCCGTCCAGCGACCGCGCGCTGCGCTTCCCCGACCGCAACCCCGAGCCCGATTACTGGGACTTCCTGTATTTCGCGTTCACGATCGCGGTCGCGTCGCAGACGGCCGACGTGTCGCTCGCGAACCGCTCCGCGCGACGCTCGGTGCTCGCGCAGTCGATCCTGTCGTTCTACTTCAACATGGCCGTGCTCGGGCTGTCGATCAACGTCGCGGCCGGCCTGCTGAGCTGACGCCGGTCACGCGAGCAGGCCGTACGGGCCGCCGCGTTCCAGCGCCCGCTGGTACGCGGGCCGCGCATGGATCGCGTCGAGAAAGCGCGCGATCGCCGGATAGCGGCTGCCGCCGCCGCGCGCGGTCGCCGCTTCGAGCGGGAAGCTCATCTGGATGTCGGCCGCGCTGAAGCCGTCGCCGACGAACCAGCCGGTGCGGCCCAGCGCGCCGTCGATATGGCCGAGATGCAGCGCGATCTGCGGATCGACGAAGCCCGACTGCAGCGTGGCGGCGATCTTGCGCGCGATCGGCCGCGCGAAGAACGGCATCGGCGCATGCGCGATCCGCAGCGCGACGAGCTTGAGCAGCAGCGGCGGCATCGCCGATCCTTCCGCGTAGTGCAGCCAGTACGTGTACTCGTGCCGCCCGGGCGTGCCGGGCGGCGGCGCGAGGCGCCCGTTGCCGTAGCGTTCGACCAGGTACTCGATGATCGCGCCCGATTCGGCGAACGTGCGGCCTTCGTCGGTGACGACCGGCGACTTGCCGAGCGGATGGATCGCGCGCAGTTCGGGCGGCGCGAGCATCGTTTTCGGATCGCGTTCGTAGCGGACGATCTCGTACGGCACCTCCAGTTCTTCGAGCAGCCAGAGCACGCGCTGCGAGCGCGAGTTGTTCAGGTGATGGACGGTGAGCATGTCGTGGCCGGAAAGGGGCGGGAACGACATCATACCCAGCGCGCGTGGCATGCACGCGAATCCCGTCCGGCGCCGTGCCGAACCGCTATGCGCGCCGCACCGCGACCCACGCGCCCCAGAACAGGCTCGCGAAAAAGCGCAGCGGCGCATCGAAGCCCGCGTCGCGCAGCAGGTCGAACATGGCGTCCTCGGAGGCGGGCGGATCGGCGCCCTGCAGGATCTTCGCGAGTTGCGCGCGTACGGCGTCGGGCGTGGCGCCCTTCATGCGCCAGCGCTGCTGCCACGCGTCGAGCAGGCGAGGGTGGTCCGCATAGCGGCGATGGTTGCCGGCGAGCACGAGCGGTGCGCCGGGCTTCAGGCGCCGCGCGATCGCGCGCAGCAGCGCGGCCTTCGCGTCGTCGCCCGGCACGTGATGCAGCACGCCGATCAGCGTTGCGCCGTCGAACGCGGCGGCATCGGGCAGCGCGTCGACGCCGTCCTCGACGAACGTCGTGCGCGACCCGAAGCCTGCGGCCTCGACGTTCGAGCGCGCGAGCACGAGCATCGGCGCGGACGGGTCCACCGCCGTGAATTGCCAGCCCGGTTCGAGCGCGGCCGCCACGCAGATTTCCTGCCCCGTGCCGCCTGCGCCCGCGACGAGGATTTGCGCATCGGTCGCGCCGATCGCCGACGCGAGCATGCACGCGGTGAGTTCGTGACATGCATCGTAGCCGGCGAGCGCGATGCGCGATTGCGCGGCGTATTCCTGCGCGCGTGACGGATCGAATTTCGCGGCGCTGGCGGGAAGCGACATGGCGGTTTCCTTGGGTTTGTGGCGGACGACGTGCCCGCGAGCCTGACGCAGAGCGTACGGGCGCACGGCCCGCGCAACAAGGCGAGCAGACATTCCGGTATGCCGACTACCCGATTCGCCGGCACGTGCCGGCAAGCCCGTTTTCCCAGGGGTCGGTTCGCATTTAAAAATGTCTGACCAGCCTGCATCGCGGTGGCGAATCCGGCGCATACTCGGTTCTCTCCCCCCGCCTGGCCTTCGCATGCCGGGCCCCGATGCGCCGCGCCACGGGCGCGGCCATGCCGCTCGGTACGCACGAGGAGCGCATGATGTCCGATTGTCCGCACGATCCGTACGCGCAGCACTACATCCATTGTTTGCCGTTTGGCGCGCAGCCCTGTGGCGCGCTCGGCACGTCGCCGCGCACGCATTTCCGCGTGTGGGCGCCGGGCAGTACGCAGGTTCAGCTCGAACTCGATTCCGGCTCCGACCCGACGCTCGTTCCGATGACGGCCGCCGGCCCGAACTGGTTCGAAGTCTTCGCCGACTGCGGCGCGGGCACCCGTTACCGCTATCGCCTCGACGATGCCGTGTCGATTCCCGATCCCGCGTCGCGCTCGCAACCCGACGGGCTCAACGGCCCGAGCGAAGTCGTCGATCCGCGTGCGTTCACGTGGCGCAACACGTTCTGGCACGGGCGTGCGTGGGAAGACATGGCGCTTTACGCGATCCGGCCGCACGCGGTGGGCGGCTTCGACGGCGTGCGCCGCCGCCTGCCGCAGCTCGCGCGGCTCGGCGTGACCGCGCTGGAACTGCTCGCGTCACCGCACGACAGCCTGCCGTTCGCGCCGCTCGCGGCCGAGGGCGGCCCCGACGCGCTGAAGGCGCTGATCGACGAAGCGCACGGCTACGGTTTCGCGGTGCTGCTGGAGCTCGACTACGCGCGCTTCGGCAGCGGCACCGACGCGCTGCGCCACTACGCGGCGCCGTTCTTCCATACGCGCGACGATCCGCTGCAGGCTGCGCCGCTGGCGCTCGATCACCCGGAAGTCTGCGATTTCTTCTGCGACAACGCGCTGTACTGGATCGACGAATACCGTTGCGACGGGCTGCGCCTGCGTGAAGCCGACCGGATCGGCGTGTCGTGGCTGCGCGAGATCGCGGACCGCGTGCGCGCGGCCGTGCCGGCCGACCGGCTCATTCATCTCGTGCTCGGCAGCGAGCGGCATCCCGCGCATCTCGCCGATACGCATTTCGACGCGCAGTGGAACGGGTGCGGCGAACGCGCGCTGCACCGGCTGACGGGGCGCGATACGTCGGCCCACGAAGGCATTTCCACGCACCAGTCGATCCACACGCTCGCGCGTGCATTGACCGCGGCCGGTGCGGCATTCCAGCCGGCCGCATCGGCAGAGGGCATGAGGGCCGACGGCGGGCTGGCGCTGACGTCGCTCGTGCTGTCCGACGGCGCATGGCGCGACAGCGGCCAGAGCGACCACGCGCAGGAGGCCGGCCTGGCTGCGCTCGCGCTGTCGCTGCTCACGCCGCAGATCCCGCTGATCTTCGACGAAACCGCGCGCGACGCCGATCGTGCGCACTTCGTGCAGTCGGCGCTCGCGGTGCGCGCGAAGCTGATCGCGCCGCGGCTGTCCGATTGCCGGCCGCAGGACGCGCATGCGCTGAAGGCGGACGGCGACGGCGATGCCGACGCGCTGCTCGCGTCATGGCGGCTCGCCGACGACGAGACGCTGACGATCGCGCTGAACCTGTCGCCCGATGCGCTGCGGTTCGACGCGCCGAAAGGGCGCGTCGTGTTCGAGACGCCGGCGCGTGCGCGCGACCGCGTCGATGAAGGGGAATTGCCGCCGTATTCGCTCGTCGCGTGGCTGACGGGCGACGTCAACCACTATGCGCTGACGCACGACGTGCGGCGCATCGATGACGGTTCGTGGCGCGGCATGCGTGCGAACCTGAACGCCTGAGCCGACGACGGCGTGATGGCTGGAAGGCCGGGCGCATGCGTGCCCGGCTGCACGGCAGGAAATCCCGGACTTACCAGAACCCGCGAATGCCCGCGATGCCGTACGCGCCGTGGCGGCGCGCATCGTCGAGATCCGCACGCGTCATCCCGCCGAGCGCGAAGACGGGCATCGCGGCCTGCGCGGCCAGCGCTGCGAACTGCGCCCAGCCGAGCGTCGGCGCACCGGGGTGGCTGAGCGTCGGCAACACCGGCGACAGCGTGACGAAATCCGCGCCGGCGCGCGCGGCCAGCAGCAGGTCGTCGTGCGTGTGACACGCGGCGGACACCCATCGTCCGGCCGGCAACGGCCGCTGCGCGGCGGCGCGCAACGCGGTGCCGTCGAGATGCCAGCCGGCGCCGTCGAGCCGCGTCACGCCGGCTGCATCGATCGGGCCATTGAGCATCAGGTGGGCGCCGGCCGCGTCGCAGCGCGCGAGCGCCGCGGCGGCGAGCGACGCGAACGCGGCTGCGTCGAGCGATTTCACGCGCAGTTGCACGAGCGTTTCGCCGCGTGCGAGCACGGCCGACAGCCGGTCGAGGAACGCCGCGCGATCGGCCGCCGCTGCGGACGCCGGTTCCGGCGTGATCACGCAGCAGCGCGGCAGCGGCGCGGCGACCGGGTTCATCGCGTGCGGCGCAGCGGGGCCGTCATTCGTCGGCCTCTTTCGCGACTTTCGGATAGACGCGCACGAGCACGATGCGCGGCCCGTTCATCTTCTTCACGACGACGTCGAAGCGGTCGAACGACACGCGCTGCCCTTCGGTCGGCAGGTCGCTGAGCGCCTGGATCACGAGGCCGCCGACCGACTCCGCGCGGCCTTCGTCGATGTCGATGCCGAGCGCCTGCTCGAGCGACACGACGGGCAGGCTGCCCTTGCCCATCAGCGTGCCGTCGTCGAGGCGGCTCCAGTCGGCATCGCCCTGGCGGAACTCGTCGTGGATCTGGCCGACCAGTGCGCCGAGCAGGTTGTCGAGCGTCAGGAAGCCGATCGGCTTCTCGCCCTTGTTGCCGACCAGCGCGAAGTGCGGCGCGCCCTTGCGGAAGCGGCGGAACAGGTCGAGCGCCGGCGTGTCGGGCCGCACGTACTGCACGGGGCGCACGTAGTCGGACAGGTCTTCGAGCGCCGCGCCGGCATGACGTGCGAGCAGCAGGTCCTTCAGGTGGATCAGCCCGCTCACCTGTTCGCGCGACGCGTCCTCGAACAGCGGATAGCGGCTGAAGCGGTGCCGCGCGACGATCTCCATGTTGTCGGGCAGCGGCAGGTCGCGCCGCAGGCCGATCATTTCATGGGCCGGCCGCATCAGGTCCGACACGGTCATCGACGAGAAGTCGAGCGAATGCGCGAGCGTGTTCCATTCGTCGTTGGTGTACGTGCCGCGCGCCGGCTGGGCGGTATTGCCGGCCGTACTGCGGCGGCTGCGCAGGATCAGCTTCAGTTCGTCGGTCGAGTAGTGCGCGTCGCCGCCGTGGTCGGCCGACAGCCCCGCGAGCCGCAGCACTGCGTTGGCGCTGTTGTTGAGCACCCAGATCGCCGGATACATCGCCCAGTAGAACGCATACAGCGGCAGCGCGACCCACAGGCCGACCTTCTCGGGCTGGCGGATCGCCATCGATTTCGGCGCCAGTTCGCCGACGACGATGTGCAGGAACGAGATCAGCGAGAACGCGAACGCGAGCGAGATCAGGTGCACGACGCGTTCGGACTCCACGCCGATCAGGTCGAGCAGCGGGCCGAGCAGTTGCGCGAAGGCCGGTTCGCCGACCCAGCCGAGGCCGAGCGACGCGAGCGTGATGCCGAGCTGGCACGCGGAAAGATACGCGTCGAGGCGGCCGTGCACGATGCCGAGGATGCGGCCGCGCAGGCCGTGCTTGCGGGCCAGTGTCTTGACGCGCGTGGCGCGCAGTTTGACGAGGCCGAATTCGGCCGCGACGAAGAACCCGTTGAGGGCCACCAGGAACAACGCGCCGATGAGCGCGAAGATCTGTAACAAAGAATCGCTCCGGTTATGACAGGCCCGTCAGTATAGAGCCAGAAAGGAATTTGTAATGAATGGGGCGGCCGAATACTTACACCGGCGCCTCACAGGGGACGGAGAAGGTGAGGGTGGTCACTGCGCCGTGGGCGAACGCGGTATGCGAGAACGCGCCGCCGTGCGCGAGCGCGACGCGCAGGCACAGCGCGAGCGTCCATGCGATCCGCTTCGCGTCGCGCTCGCGCAGCATCTCGCGCCGGGCGAACGCTTCGAACGCGTGCGGCTGCGCGGGATCGGCGAGCGCGTCGGCATTCACGGTGCAGGTAGCGCGTGCGGTGAACTGCGCGCCGTCGCGCGTGCATTCGAACGTCACGCGAGTGCCGGCGGCGCTGGCTTCGACGGCGGTCGTCAGCATCGTCCACAGCGCCTGCGCGATGCGCTCGCGGTCGACGGTCAGCGACGGCTCGCCGTCCGGCAGCGTCGCGTCGAGCGCGACCTGCCGTGCGTCGGCGAGCGTCGCGCGCACGAGCGCGATCGTGTCGTCGAGCAGCGGGCGCAGCGCGAACGGCTGTGGCTTGAGTGCGAGCGTGCGGGTTTCCGCGCGTGGCGCGTCGAGCACGTCGTCGATCAGCGCAACCTGCTGGTCGATGCCCGTGCGGATGCCCGCGAGTGCGCGCTGCAGGTTCGGATCGGCATTGGCGAGCTGGCGCTCGAGCACGTATGCCCAGCTGTGCATCGCGTTCAGCGGGCTGCGCAGGTCGTGCGACGCGGTGGAGAGCGCCTGGTCGCGCAGGAACAGCGCGGCCTGGGCGGCGTAATGCGCTGCGCGCTCGCGCAGCAGGTCGGCGGCGGGATCGACGGTAGTGGACGTCACGGAGCTGGCCTGTCGGAAACGGTTGGCGTGGAAGTCACGCGAACCGTCATTATAGGGACCGTGCGCGTCACGCCGGCAGTGCGTCCTCGTCCTTTTTCCGGGCGTCGCCGTTCGGCAGCAACTGGCACGCGAGCAGGCCGGCCAGCATCAGCGCGCAGCCGACGAGCGCGCGCAGCGTCAGCGTTTCGCCGAGCGCGGCCCAGCCGGCGACCGCCGCGAACACGCCTTCCATGCTGAAGATCACGGCCGCGTGCGCGGGCGCCGCGTCGCGCTGCGCGACGACCTGCAGCGTATAGCCGACGCCCACCGACAGCAGCCCGCCGTACAGCAGCGTCGGCAGTGCGCCGCGCAGCATCGCGACGCTGACCGGCTCGACGGCGAGGCCGACCGTGAGGCACGCAATGCCGCACACGAGGAACTGCAGGAACGCGAGCACGAGCGGATCGTGGCGCTTCGCGAGATGGCCGACGGCCATCACGTGCGCGGCGATGATGACGGCGCCCGCGAGCTGGAACCAGTCGCCGTAGAGCACCGAGAAATGCTCGTCGATGCTGAGGAAATACAGGCCGATCGCCGCGAGCAGCGCGCCGAACCACGTGCCCGCGCCGATCCGGTGGCGCGCGAACACGCCCATCAGCGGCACGATCACGACGTACAGCGAACTGATGAAGCCCGCGTTGGCCACCCGCGTGAACTGCAGGCCGACCTGCTGCAGCGAGATCGATACCGCGAGCAGCCCGCCGAGCGCGAGGCCCGGCAGCAACAGCGCCGGGTCGCGGCGGATGGCCGCGAGCTGCGCGCGCGACGCGGCGTTGAGCATCAGCAGCGGCACCAGCACGAGCGCGCCGAGCAGGAAGCGCAGCCCGGTGAACAGGAACGGCCCGATCACGTCGAGGCTCAGGCGTTGCGCGACGAAAGCCGAGCCCCAGATCGCGGCGGCGGCGAGCATCAGCAGGTTGGCGTGGAGGTGCTTGCGGGCTTCGGGCTTCATCGGAATTCTTCTGGAGATTACAGGCGGCGACCCGCTAGTTTACGCCGAGATTGCAAGGCTGTCGGCAAACCGGCGCAGCGCCGCCGCCGCCCGGGCGTCGCGTACCCGCGAATACAGCACGACCTGCGATTGCGGCAGCGGCGGCAGCCCGAATTTCGCGCCGACGTCGGCCAGCGTGCGCGGGGCGACGCGCCGCGCGAGCGGGCAGACGGCGAGCCCTGCTGCGGCGGCGGCCGTGACCGCCGCGACGCCGCCGCCGATGAAGCGCTCGCGCCACGGCCGCGCTGCACGATCGAGCGCGCGCAGCGCGGCCGCCCGCACGCCGCACGGGCCGGCCAGCACCGCGAGCGGCAGCGGCTCGCCTGCGCGCGGCACCCAGTCGGGCGCGGCGAGCCAGGCCAGCGGCTCGGTGAACAGCAGCGTGCCGTCTTCGCGCGGCGAATCCTCGCCTGGCTCGTGCCGCACGATCACCGCGTCGAGCCGGCGTTCGTCGTATTGCGCGAGCAGGTTCGTCGACGTCCCGAGATGCATTTCCAGCGACAGCCCCGGATCCTGCCGATGCAGGCTCGTGAGCACGGCCGGCAGGTCGGGCACCGCGACGTGCTCGCTGACGCCGAGCGACAGGCGGACCGTGCCGGCCGAGATCGCGCCGAGCGCGTGCTCGTGCGCATCGAGCAGCGCGCGGGCGGCCGGCAGGAAATTCTCGCCGTCGGCCGCCAGCTTGACGACACGCGGCGTGCGCGCGAGCAGCGGCGTGCCGAGATGGGCCTCCAGCCGCTTCAGCTTCAGGCTGACGGCCGATTGCGTGGTGCCGAGCGCATCGGCGGCGCGCGTGAAGCTGGCGAGATCGGCAACCAGCACGAACGCGCGCACGGCATCGAGATCGAGTACTTTCATTTTGAATGTAAATGAATGAAATATTCATCAATGACTGTTCATTATAGTTATGCGCGCCTAACCTGATGCTGTGTTTCCGTTCTTCAACGTCAACTTCACCGACAGGAGCAGGACCATGCCACTTACCCGTATCGCCGTACGCGAAGGCAAACCGGCCGCCTACCGCGCGGCAATCGTCGACGGCGTGCAGCGCGCGCTGGTGCGCACGTTCAACGTGCCCGAGGACGACATCTTCATGGTCGTCACCGAACATGCGGCCGAGAACTTCGTGTATGGCCGCCATTACCTCGACATCGAGCGCAGCGACGATCTCGTGATCATCCAGATCACCGCGAACAACACGCGCACGCTCGAGCAGAAGCGGGCGCTGTACCGGGCGATCGCCGACAACCTCGCGGAGCAGCCCGGCGTGCGGCAGCAGGACGTATTCATCAGTCTTGTCGAAGTGCTGAAGGAGAACTGGTCGTTCGGCAATGGTCTCGCGCAATACGCCGTTTGACCTGGGACACGACGACAGGGCCAGATCGTCGCCAGCACGATTGTGCGACGTGTACTATGGAAGCTGCTTCACGGACGACGCCGGCGTGGTCGATACGCCGGCGATTCTTCTTGTGCAGGAGCCTTCATGTCGCGTGCGTTGGAAATCGTGTTGTCGCTGTCGCTGGAAGGTTGGCCGGTCAAGGCTGCGAGCCGCACCCGCGGCACGCAGCGCGACTTCGGCGCCGAGCTGGTGCGGGCGTGGCGGATCTGCCCGCAGGTGCGGATGCGGCGCGGCCATGAACGCGTGACGATCGAGCCGTGCCAGATCGAGGAGGCCGAGGCGAGCCCCGGCGCAAGCTGGTGGACCTGGGTCGAATCGAACGCGCATGGCAGGCGCGTCGTCGCGTCGCGCACGAAGGCGTTCGCGCCCGGCGTCACCGAGCGCGAACTGTTCGATGCGGAGCATGCCGGCATCGTCGTCGCGATGCCGTTACCCGTACCCGTTACGACGATCGCAGCCGATGCCGATGCGCCGACGGACGAAGTCGATGGCGCCGCGCGTGACGCCGCGCCACCGGATGCGGGTGCGCGGCTCGACACGTCGGCGCTGCGCCTCGTCAGCGAACGGCGGCGCGGGCGGTGGGCCGACGACAGCGGCGTCGTGGTCGAGTTGACGCTCGACGACATCACGCTGTCCGGCGGCGGCGAGCCGCCGCGCCGCTACGTCGAGTTGCGGCTTGCGGCACCCGACTGGGAAACCGTGCCCGCGCGCACGGCCGCACTGCATGCGCTGTTTGCCGCGGCGCGCGAGCTGAGCGGCGCGTGGCCCGCGTTCGTGCAACTGACGAGCGTGATCGACCGCGCCTGCGCGGGCGCGCCGGTGGCCGCCGGGCTGGTCAAGGCGCAGCTCGTCGACCTGACCGGCATCCGCACGCAACGTGCCGCGCTGTTCGCGCTGTCGGGCGACATCACCGCGCAGTGGCTCGGCAACGAAGGCGGCGTGCTCGAGCGCGACGATCCCGAATTCGTTCACCAGATGCGCGTCGCGCTGCGCCGCCTGCGCACGCTGATGCGTTTTTTCCCGCGCTTTGCCGACCGCCAGTGGCGCGACACGCTCGGCGTCGACCTGCGCTGGCTCGCCGGTCTGCTCGGCACGGTACGCGACTGGGACGTCTTTTCGACCGAGAGCCTGCCCGCGCTGATCGCGGCCGACGGCGGCGACGGCGACTGGGACGGCACGCTCGACGCGGCCCGCGCGCAGGCGATGGCCGCACGCGTCGAGCTGCGGCAGGCGCTGCATTCCGCCCGCTATGCGCGGCTGACGCTCGGCTGGCTCGAATGGCTGGGCACGCTCGCGCTGCCGGCGGCCGAAGGCGGCGACGCACCGTCGCTGCGGCGGCACGCGACGAAGCGCGTGCGCCGGCTGTTCGGCCATCTCTACGCATCGCCGTCGCTCACGTCGCTCGATTCGGCTGCGCGCCACCAGGTGCGGATCGACGCGAAGCGGCTGCGCTATGCGCTCGAATTCTTCGCGTCGCTGGCGTCGCGCCGCACGCGCAACGAGACGGTCAAGGCGCTCTCGCGCGTGCAGAGCGTGCTCGGTGAAGCGAACGACACGATCGTCGCGCTGCATCACCTCGAGCAGCTGGACGCGCCGCCATACCAGATCGGTTTCGTGCGCGGCTACGGCGCGGCGCTCGAACAGCGCGCGGCGCGCGACGCCGAAACGCTGCTGGCCAGCCTGCGCCCGCCGAAGCTCGACGGCAAGCCGGGCTGAGCGGCGCGCTGACTATAATGGCCGCCCGTTTCCCGCACGCATTCCGATGACCGACGCACCGCATTCCTCCTCGTCCGCCGAACCGCTCGAACTGGGCGGCGAGCTGTGGCTGCGCGCCGGCGAGCAGACGCTCGGCGGCGCGACGCGCATCGCGCTGCTCGCGGCGATCGGCGACACCGGCTCGATCACGCGTGCGGCGAAGGCCGTCGGCCTCAGCTACAAGGCCGCGTGGGACGCCGTCGACACGATGAACAATCTCGCCGGCGAACCGCTCGTCGCGCGGTCGACGGGCGGCAAGGGCGGCGGCGGCACGACGCTGACGCCGCGTGCGACGTCGCTGATCGCCGCGTTCCGCACGATCGAGCGCGAGCATCGCCGCTTCATCGAGGCCGCGAGCGCGGCCGTCGCCGGCTTCGACGTCGACTGGGCGCTGATCGGCCGGATCGGGATGAAGACGAGCGCGCGCAACCAGTTGTTCGGCAAGGTCGCGTCGATCGTGCGCGGCACCGTCAACGACGAGGTGACGCTCGCGCTGCCCGGCGGGCAGCCGGTCGTTGCCGTGCTCACGCACGAAAGCGCCGAGGCGCTCGGCCTGCGGGAAGGCGCGGATGCCTGCGCGCTGGTGAAGGCGTCGTGGGTCGTGCTCGCGGTGGACGATGGCGGGTCGGACCTGAAGGTGTCTGCGCGCAACCAGTTGAGAGGCAGTGTGGAAGCCGTCGCGACGGGCGCGGTGAACAGCGAGGTGACGCTGGCGCTCGACGGTGGCGGGACGCTGACGGCCGTCGTCACCAACGACAGCGTCGAGGCGCTGCAACTCGACGCCGGTCGACCGGCGATCGCGCTGTTCAAGGCGTCGAGCGTGATTCTCGCCGTGACGGGCTGACGAAGCAGCCCGGGCGGCGCGCGTCGAAGATCGTGTGACGGACGGGGCGAAGCCGGCATCGCACCGCACGTGCGCGATACCGGCTTCGTTTCCGCTTTCAGCCTATGCCGCTACGCGCGGCTTCTCTCAGGCTCCAACCTGCCTGCCACGACCACGGCCGCGCGCGCTCAGGTGACGCGCGTCGGCCACTCGGCGTGCGGCGGGTTCGCCTGCACGCGTCCTTCGCTCAACTGCACGACCTGGTCGCCGAATGCGGCGACGTCGTCGGGGTCGTGCGAGATCAGCACCATCGGGATATCGAGCCGCGCCTGCAGCTCGGCGAGCTCGTGGCGCATGCGCTGGCGCATCGCGCCGTCGAGCGCCGCGAACGGTTCGTCGAGCAGCAGGATCCGCGGCTGCGCGACCAGCGCGCGCGCCAGCGCGACACGCTGCTTCTGCCCGCCCGACAGTTGCGACGGATACTGCCCCGCGAGCGTTTCCAGGTCGAAGGCGCGCAGCCAGTACGCGACCTCGGGCGGCACCGCCTTCGCGCGCGGATTGCGCAGCCCCGGCGTGAGCCCGAACGCGATGTTCTGGCGCACGTTCAGGTGCGGAAACAGCGCGTAGTCCTGGAACAGGTACGCGACGCGGCGGTCGCGGGTCGGCACGTCGATGCGGCGCGCGGCGTCGAACAGCGCTTCGCCGTTCAGCGTGATCGAGCCTTCGTCGGGCGACAGCAGCCCGGCGATCGCCTGCAGCGTCATGCTCTTGCCCGCGCCGGACGGCCCGAACAGCACGACGCGCTGAGTCGTCGCGGTGAACGACAGGTCGAGCGTGAAGCGCCGCTCGGCGTTCGCGTAGGTCTTGCGGATGTCGACGACGAGGCTCATGCGCGCCTCCACCGAAGCAATCGGGTCCCGGAACGATACGGACGGGGCACGCGCGTCATGTCAGCTGGCTCCGCCGGGCGCGCGACGGCACGAGCCAGCCGGTCGCGAGCAGCACGAGCACGCAGGTGATCGACGTCACCAGCACGAGGAAGTTGGCCGTGTTGTCGTCGCCGGCCTGCACGGCCGCGTAGATCGCGACCGACAGCGTCTGCGTGCGGCCGGGCAGGTTGCCCGCGATCATCAGCGTCGCGCCGAACTCGCCGAGTGCGCGGGCGAACGCGAGCAGCGCGCCCGCGAGAATGCCGCGCGTGGCGAGCGGCAGCGTCACGCGGAAGAACACCGCGACTTCGCCGAGCCCGAGCGTGCGCGCCGCGCGTTCGAGATGCGGATCGACGCCTTCGAACGCGGCGCGTGCCGACTTCAGGATCAGCGGAAACGCGACGACCATCGATGCGATCACCGCACCCTGCCACGTGAAGACCAGCTCGATGCCGAGGCTGTCGAGCCATGCGCCGAACACGCCGCGCCGGCCGAGCAGCACGAGCAGGTAATAGCCGAGCACCGTCGGCGGCAGCACGAGCGGCAGCGTCAGGATGGAATCGACGACATCGCGCAGCGGCGAGCGCCAGCGCGCGAGCACGAACGCGGCCGCGACGCCGAGCACGAGGTCGAGCGCGGTTGCCCAGCCGGCAACCTTCAGCGACAGCAGCAGCGGTACCCAGGCGTCTTGCATCGCGATACGCTCACTTGCCCGCGGGCTTGAAGCCGAACGTCGACAGCACGGCCTGGCCCTGCGGCGACGCGACGAAGTCGATGAACGACTGCGCCTGCGCGGCGCGGCGGCTGTCCTTGACCACGGCGATCGGGTAGGTGATGGCCGTCCTGGTCGGCACCGTGAGCGCGACCTTCACGCGACCCGGCATGATCGCGGCGTCGGTACCGAACACGAAGCCCGCATCGACCTCGCCGCGCGCGACGTAGTCGAGGCTCTGGCGCACGTTCGCGGCCAGCACGCCCTTCGCGCTGACGGCATCCCACACGCCGGCCGCGCGCAGCGCGCCTTCGGTGTAGCGGCCGACCGGCACCGATGCCGGGTCGCCGTACGCGATGCGCTTCACGCCGGGCGCCGTCAGGTCGTTCAGCGACGTCGGTGCTGCCGCGTGGCTGTCCGCCGGCACGATCAGCACGAGCGAGTTCGCCGCGAAATCGCGACGCGTGCCGGGCACGATCACCTTTTCGTCGACCGCGCGATCCATCGCCTTCTGGTCGGCCGACGCAAACACGTCGGCCGGCGCGCCCTTGGCGATCTGCTGCATCAGCACGTCCGACGCGCCGAAGTTGAACAGCACCTTGGTGTCCGGATGCTGCTTCTGGTAAGCATCGCCGACGGCCTTGAACGCATTCGTCAGGCTGGCGGCGGCCGACACGACCAGTTCGTCGGCGGCGGAGGCGGGCGCGCTGAACGCGATGCCGGCAGCGGCAAGCGCGGCCATCGGCAGCAGGCGGAGCAGGGTGCGGCGAAGCGGACGGACGGTCGAGCGCATGGCGGATTCGTTTCGAATGGGTGGAAACCGTAATCGTAATATAGGGCGGGTTATAACGCTCGACATACCGTTCATGCGACGGTGCGCATGAAATGGTCAGACCTGCAAAAGGGCGGCCGGACGGCCCGTCACATGCGGAACGTGTGCTGCGTCGACGATTCGGTGCGCTGCAGCGACGACGGCTGCGACGCGGGACGGTAGTTCGGGTTGGCCTTCCAGCGCGCGCGGACGAACGGGCGCTCGTGGCCAGACAGTTCCAGCGCGACCTTGGTGACCCAGCGATGCGACGGCACCGTGATGCCGTGCAGCGCGACGGTGACGATCGCGAGGCTCGCGACGACCGCCGGCACCGACCAGCGGTGCGGCACCGCATGCCACGAGCCGGCGATGAACACGAGTGCGGCGATCGCGCCGACGATGCAGCCGGTGATCGATTCGGATGGCGAATGCGCATCGAGCGCGACGCGCGACACGCCGACCGCGACGCCGGCCGCGAGCCCGAGTGCGATCCCAGCGAGCCGCGCCGGCGTGCGCGTGCGGATCAGCGCAAGGAAGATCGCGACCGGATACACCGACGTCGACAGCATCGCATGGCCGCTGAACCCCGTGAAATCCCACGCGCGGATGCCGATGCCCCAGCCGAGGAACGCGATCTTCGTGAGCGCCACCACGCCGATCGCGGCCGCGAGCACGCCGAGCCACGCGGCCGCGCGCCGCCACGAGTAGCCGAGCGCGAGCCAGACGGCGATCGTGATCGCGAGCGGCAAGGTCAGGCCCGCGCCGCCGAACGCGGTGATCATGATCCACAGGTGAGACGACAGGTCGAACATCGGGAAGGGGACGAACGAAGGCGGGGAGAATGCTCAAATCAACGCGCGAGCCGGGAAGAACGACTACAACGGATACAAGCGGCGAAACTCCAGTATAGCGCCGCATATGCATGAGGCCCGATTTTTGCGCCGCCGGGAACTATCCGCATGCAGGAAAAATCCCAGAAACAATGTTATGGTGCATTGCACAAAGTCGAACGATGCACCCGTTGCGGTGCCTTCATGGCGCCCCTATTTTTTCCTGACTGCGAGCCCGATCGATGACCAAAAGTCTGACCAAGGTGTGGCTGGGCGGCATGAAACGCATGCTGTCTCCGGCCGCCAAGCGCGCGGCGCGCGATGCGCAGCGCATCACTCGCGACGCACTCGAAGCTGCCGCCGCTCCGGCCGCATCCGATCTGTCCCCGCCACGCGAATCGCGCGTGCGTCCGCGCGCTGCCGCATGGGCGGCGGGGGAATGGACGCGCGGCGAACATCCGATGGCCCCCGCACTGGGGCGCCTCGTCCAGAATCTCGCCTACGGCCTGTACGTGCCGCCCGGTCGCCGGCGCGGCGCGATGCCGCTCGTCGTGATGCTGCACGGCTGCCAGCAGTCCGTCGACGAATTCGCGCAGGGCACGCGGATGAACCTGCTGGCCGACCAGCACGGTTTCGCGGTGCTGTATCCGGAGCAGTCGCTGCGCGCACACGCGCATGGTTGCTGGCACTGGTATGAAGATACCGACCGCGCCGGACGCGGCGAGGCGAACACGGTGGCGTCGCTGGTCGACGCGCTCGTCGACGAGCATGGTTTCGATGCGTCGCGTGTCTACGTGGCGGGGCTGTCGGCCGGCGCGGGTCTCGCGTCGCTTCTTGCACTGCACCATCCGGACCGTTTCGCGGCGGTGGCGCTGCATTCGGGTCCCGCGCTCGGCGAGGCGAATTCCGGCATCACCGCGATGGACGTGATGCGGCGCGGCCTGCGGCAGAACCCGGCGGCGCAGGTCGATGCGCTGGCCGATGCGGCTACGTATCCCGGCATGCCGGCGCTGATCGTCCACGGTGACGCCGACCACGTAGTCGCGCCGAAGAATGCCGACCAGCTGACGGTGCAGTTCATGCGCCTGAACGGGCTGGCCGATGCGCGCGGCGCACTGCGCGGCGGCGAACGTGTCGAGACGCGCGAGGCAGGCGCGCAGATCACCGACGTCTGCCGCGACGGCGAGCCGGTCGTGCGGCTTTGCCATGTGAAAGGGCTCGCTCATGCGTGGGCCGGCGGCGACGAAGCCGTGCCGTTTCATGCGGCGGCCGGCCCCGATGCGAGTGCGATGATCTGGGCCTTTTTCGAGGCGAATCAACGCACTGTGGCGACGGAACGACGCACCGTCTGATCAACGCTGGCCAAAGCCTAGGGTTTTCCCTATAATTCGGGAAAACCCTAGTCAAAGAACCTTTGGATTGCGAGATCGAACATGTACCTGCTGAGCCACCTCTTCCTGATGCTGACCAAGAACGCTGAAAAGGCCTCGAAAGAGCGCGCGGACGCGTACCTGGCCGATGCCACCGACATCTACGATCTCGAATTCCGCATGCGCAAGATCGATCGCGAAGCGGCGATGAACCGCCCGTATTCGTTCGGCTCGCGCTAAGCAGCGCAGGCGGGCACGCTGGCCCGCCGCTTCGACGAATCGCGCAAAAGGGGCGCGTGCGGCACCATGCCGCACGCGCCCTTTTTGTATTGGCGGTCCAGCGTCGCGTCAGACGACCGTCAGGCGCACCGGCACGTTGTTACGAGTGGCGTTCGAATACGGGCACACGTGGTGGGCCTTTTCGACCAGCGCTTGCGCGTCGGCTTTGTCGAGCCCCGGCAGCGACACGCGCAGCTCGATGTCGAGCCCGAAGCCGCCTGCGTCGTTCGGGCCGATACCCACTTCCGCCGTGACCTGCGTATCGGCCGGCAGCGCCTGCTTGTTCTGGCCGGCGACGAATTTCATCGCGCTCAGGAAACAGGCCGAGTAACCTGCGGCAAACAGCTGCTCCGGATTCGTGCCTTCCGCGCCCGTGCCGCCGAGTTCACGCGGTGCGGCCAGCTTCACTTCCAGCTTGCCGTCGGCGGAAACTGCGCGGCCGTCGCGGCCGCCCGTGCTCGTGGCGCTGGTCTTGTACAGAATGTTCATCGTGCAGCTCCTGTCGGGAAAAGGGGAAAAGCGGTCCGGTCAAACGGGATGTCGCCGGCCACGTAGAAAATATAGAACACAAATAATTAGTGTGCAAATGAAATTTGCAAGAAAAAGCCCGGCAGCACCGGGCTGGTCGATCGGCGCGCGCGTCAGCGTTCGTTGGCCGCCGACAGCGCGTCGCGCAACTGCTGGAGATCGGCACGCAGCCTGATCAGGAAGTCGGGTGTCTGCTGCATCGCGCAGAAGAGATCGGCGGGCACCGAGCGCGCGCGATCCTTCAGCGCGCGGCCTTCCGGCGTGACGAGCACGTTCACGACGCGTTCATCGGCCGCGCTGCGCACGCGTTCGACGTAACCGAGTGCTTCCAGCCGCTTGAGCAGCGGCGTGACGGTGGCCGGGTCGAGATCGAGCCGCGCGGCGATGTCCTTCACCGCGATGTCGTCGCGTTCCCACAGCACGAGCATCGCGAGATATTGGGGATAGGTCAGCGACAGCTTGTCGAGTAGCGGCTTGTACGCCTTCGTCATCGCGTGCGAAGTCGAATAGAGCGCGAAGCACAGTTGCTCGTCGAGCGTCTGGGGCAGTGCGGGTGGGCGGTCCATGATTCGGGTGGCGCGGCGGACGCGCGAACAATTTGTACGCAAATTATTTTGCGCGCAAAAGATCGGATTGAACAGGGGCACCCGGCGCGGGTTGCCGGCGGTCGATGCGGGAAAGGGGGGCAGAAGCGCGCCGGGGGCAACCCGGCGCGGTGAGCGGCGTGACGGCCGGCGGTGTGCGCCGGCCGGGGAAGCTTCAGCGGCCCGACGTGGCCGTCGGTGCGCCCGGTTCCTGGACGCCGAAGCAGCCGCGATAGGTCGCGTAGAACGAGCAGTACAGCATCGTGACGATGATGATCGTCACCGGCATCATGATCGTCAGCGCATACGCGCCGGCGCCGAGCGCCTGCAGCAGCAGCGACAGCGCGAGCGACGTGCCGAGCGCGACGGCGAACCACAGCACGCCGTACACGACGAACGCGCCGCGATTGCGCCAGCAGCTGACGACGCTGAAGAACAGCGCCTTCGCGGGCGGCACGTCATGCCACGCGACCAGCACCGGCGCGAACCAGAACAGCATCGCGATCGGCAGATAGAGCAGCGTCGCGAAGAACAGTGCGCCAAGCGTGCCCTGCGCGGCCAGCGCTTCCGGCGTCGTGCTCGCTTCGTCGGCCGCGCCCATCATCGCGTGGAACAGCGCGCCGCCGTCGACGAACGACGAAGCGGCGAACACCAGCACCATCGCCGCGACGTAGATCACGCCGAGCACCAGCAGCCGCTGGGTCGCGACGGTGCCGTAAGAGCGGAAGCCGTCGACGAGGATCGTCGGCATCACGGGCTTGCCGGCCACCGTGTCGCGGCACGCGGCCATGAAGCCGACCGCGACGCCGGGAATGAACACCAGCGGCAGCGCCGAGCCGATCACGGGCACCATCGACACCAGCGTGATCGCCAGCAGGTACGTGAAGAACAGCGTGATGAACGCGAGCGGATTCCGGCGGAACAGCCAGACGCCTTGACGGAACCAGACATAGCCCGTTTTGGCGGGCACTTCGATCAGTTGCATGCGGTTTGGATCTCGGGAAGCGCGGGCGCATGCGCGATACGCTCGCGCAGGATGCGTTCGAAATGGCCGGGGTCGTGCGGCTTGAGCATCTCGGCCGCACGCGGCAGGTAGAAGTCGTACAGGCGCGACACCCAGAAGCGGTACGCGCCCGCGCGCAGCATGTCGCTCCAGTGACGGCGCTCCTCGGCCGTGAACGGGCGAACCGTCTGGTACGCGCGCAGCAGCGCATCGGCGCGCGCGACGTCGAGCACGCCGGTCGCGAGGTCGACGCACCAGTCGTTGACCGTCACCGCGACGTCGAACAGCCACTTGTCGCAGCCCGCGAAATAGAAGTCGAAGAAACCGCCCAGCCGCACGTCGTGGCCGGTGCCGGGCGCCGCGTGCGCGAACAGCACGTTGTCGCGGAACAGGTCGCAATGGCACGGCCCGGCCGGCAGCGCCGCGTAGTCGTCCGACGCGAAGAAGGCCGCCTGGTGCGCGAGTTCGCCTTCGAGCAGCGCGCGTTGCGCGTCGGTGATGAATGGCACGATCGCCGGCACGTTCTCCTGCCACCATGGCAGGCTGCGCAGGTTCGGCTGGTTGCGCGGATAGTCGCGCCCCGCGAGGTGCAGGCGCGCGAGCATCTGCCCGACCTCGATGCAGTGTTCGACCCCCGGCGCGAGTTCGGCCGCGCCGTCGAGCTTCGTGACGATCGCGGCCGGCTTGCCGTGCAGCTCGCCGAACAGCGCGCCGTCGTCACGCGGGACCGGATCCGGCACCGGCACGCCGTGGCCGGCCAGATGACGCATCAGGTCGAGGTAGAACGGCAGCTGCTGCGCCGAGAGCTTTTCGAAGATCGTGAGGACGTACTCGCCGCGCGTCGTCGTCAGGAAGAAATTGCTGTTTTCGATACCGGACGGAATGCCGCGGAACGCAAGCACGTCGCCCAGTTCGTAGTGGCGCATCCATTGCGCGAGATCGGAGTCGGAAACAGCAGTGAAAACGGCCATGCGGGATGCGTCAGGTCAGGGTGTCGGCACGCGGGCGGCGTGCGTCGCGACAGCAGGTGAAGGGAGGCGGCGCGCCGCGAACGATGCGGCGCGCCACGGAATCAGTAGCGCAGGTTCAGCGACGGCAGCCGCGTGATCGGGATGCCCGCGTCGTGCGGCTTCGGCGACGTGTCCGGCGTCGAGCTCATCTGGTAGCGCGTGCCGAAGTTCGACTTCACGTCGATCTCGACCGGCTTGCCGCGATCGCGGTACTCGGTGACCTCGGTGCCGTTCTTGCTCTTTTCGTGGAAGCTCGGCGTGCGGCGGATGTCCGCGAAGTCCACTTTCGACGTGACTTCGGCGCCCGGCCGGTTGATCTTGCGGAGATCGGGCAGGCCGGCGGCCTCGTTGGCCTCGGCCCGGGCCTGCGCGTCGGCGTCAGGCGTGCCGCCGGCGGCGTAAGCGGCGCTGGCGGCGGCAAACGCGGCGGCAGCGACGACGAGAATGAGCGGCTTCATGATGAGTCTCCAGTGAACCTACCGATTTTAGCAAATACTGCGCGCCATCCGGCCCTGACGTGCGCAGGGGCGGCCATAAGCGTGACCGGGTTCCGTGGTAATGTCGTCCGATCAGACGAGGTGATGAAAATGAAGAACGATTTGAGCCGCCGGCACCGTGTGCTGACGCCCGAAAGCCCGTCCGTCGAGGCTTTCGACGATCCGATCGCCGCCGTCGCGCGGCTGTCCGCCATTTACGACACGAATGCGGGTTTCCTGCGCGACGCGTTTGCGCGCTATCGCCGCCACGAACCGATCACCGAGCACGTGCGCGCGTGCTATCCGTTCGTGCGGATCCGCACCGACGTCAACACGCACGTCGATTCGCGCCGCTCGTACGGTTTCGTCGCCGGCCCCGGCGTGTTCGAGACGACGGTCACGCGCCCCGATCTCTTCGCGAACTACTATCGCGAGCAGTTGCGCCTGCTGTCGAAGAACCACCATGTCAAGATCGAGATCGGCGTGTCGTCGCAGCCGATTCCGATTCATTTCGCGTTTCCGGAAGGCATCCATCTCGAGGGCGAGCTCGACCGCGACCGCCTGCTCGCGATGCGCGACATCTTCGACACGCCCGACCTGTCGTATCTCGACGACCGCATCGTCAACGGCACGTTCGAGCCGGCGGCGGGCGAGCCGCATCCGCTCGCGCTGTTCACGGCCGCGCGCGTCGACTTCTCGCTACACCGGCTGCGCCACTACACGGCGACGTCGCCCACGCATTTCCAGAACTACGTGCTCTACACGAACTACCAGTTCTACATCGACGAATTCGTGAAGCTCGGCCGCACGGTGATGACGGAGAGCGACGATCCCGAGGTGCGCGCCTACCGCAGCCAGTACAGTTCGTTCGTCGAACCGGGCGATGTCGTCACGTACAACGCCAACCTCGGCAGCGAGCCGTCCGAGGGCGCCGCGCCGCCGCGCCTGCCGCAGATGCCCGCATATCACCTGAAGCGCGCGGACGGCAGCGGGATCACGATGGTCAACATCGGCGTCGGCCCGTCGAACGCGAAGACGATCACCGATCACATCGCCGTGCTGCGCCCGCACGCGTGGGTGATGCTCGGCCACTGCGCGGGGCTGCGCAACACGCAGCGTCTCGGCGACTACGTGCTTGCGCACGGTTACGTGCGCGAGGATCACGTGCTCGACGACGACCTGCCGCTGTGGGTGCCGATCCCGGCGCTGGCAGAAGTACAGCTCGCGCTCGAGCGCGCGGTGGCCGACGTCACGCGCCTGGAGGGCGCGGAGCTGAAGCGCGTGATGCGTACGGGCACGGTCGCGAGCGTCGACAACCGCAACTGGGAACTGCGCGATCATCGCGAGCCCGTGCAGCGGCTGTCGCAGAGCCGCGCGATTGCACTCGACATGGAAAGCGCGACGATCGCCGCGAACGGTTTCCGCTTCCGCGTGCCGTACGGCACGCTGCTGTGCGTGTCGGACAAGCCGCTGCACGGCGAGCTGAAACTGCCCGGCATGGCCGACACGTTCTATCGCGGGCAGGTCGACCAGCATCTGCAGATCGGCGTGAGGGCGATGGAGATCCTGCGCACGAACGGGCTCGACAAGCTGCATAGCCGCAAGCTGCGGAGCTTTGCGGAAGTGGCGTTCCAGTAACGGCGCCGCGTAGCGGCGCCCGTAACGACAAAGGCCTCGCGCGAACCTGCGTTCGCGCGAGGCCTTCGTCTTTCCGCTTCAGCGCCAGGGCCCGACGGCCCGGCAGTCAAGTGCTCAGCACTCACCCTTCTTCGCGTGTCCCGGCGGGCAGTGATAGCCGCCATGACCGTGATGACGCTCGTGATCTTCCCACTCGCGGCGTTCCCAGTAGCGGCGGCCGTCCCAGTAGCGGTCGCCGTGCCAGCCGACGATGACGGCCGGCGCGGGGGCGACCACGACGGGCGCAGGCGCGACGATGACCGGTGCGGGTGTGCCGATGTTGACGTCGACGTTGACGGCATGAGCGAGGCCGGACAGCGAGAGGCCGAGGCCGGCGAAAGCGAGGGCGATCAGCGAGCGTTGCATGTTCTTTTCCGTGATGTCGTTGTATGAGGCCGGCACGACGCGATGGAAGCGAGGGGGACCGTTCCACCGGGGGAACGCCGCGCCGACACGATGGAGTGTGCGGGCACGTGACGGAAAAGGCTAGGCAGGTTTATTACGGAGGGTTGCCGGCCGGCCAATGCAGGAAGCCGGTACGGGCCCGCGCCATTTGACAATGGCGGGCCGCGGGGGCCGATAGTGACTCCGCCTCATGCAGCGCGGGCTGTGCGCATTTGACATTCGACGGTGCGTGGCCGCGAAGCGGGATTAACGGTGCGTTACAAAGTCATGTGCGGCAGGCTGCAGCAGTCGCACCGGCTGCCGCACATCAAGCAGCACGCCGGCCGTCGGGCCGGCGGCTGCCACGGATGCGTTACAGATAGAACATCCGGTCTTCTTCAGGCCGCGGCGGATGATCGTCGTCGTCCGAACCTTCTTCTTCGCCGCTGTCCTCGTAGAACGCGAGCACGGCGTCGAGCACCTGGTCGGGATCGTCGATCACCTGCATCAGATCCATGTCGTCCGGATTGATCAGGCCCATCGGGATCAGCTGGTCGCGGAACCACTGCAGCAGCCCCTGCCAGAATTCGCTGCCGACGAGAATGATCGGCACGAGGCGCGACTTCTTCGTCTGGATCAGCGTGAGGACTTCGGACAGCTCGTCGAGCGTGCCGAAGCCGCCCGGCATCACGATCACCGCATCCGAGTTCTTCACGAACGTGACCTTGCGCGTGAAGAAATGGCGGAAGCGCAGCGAGATGTCCTGGTAGTGGTTGCCGGCCTGCTCGTGCGGCAGCTCGATGTTCAGGCCGACCGACGGCGCCTTGCCGGCGTGCGCGCCCTTGTTCGCGGCTTCCATGATGCCGGGGCCGCCGCCGGAGATCACGGCGAAGCCGGCGTCGGACAGCTTGCGCGCGATCTGCACGGCGAGCTTGTAGTGCGGCGTGTCGGGTTTGAGGCGGGCAGAGCCGTAGATGCTGACAGCCGGGCGGATCTCCGACAGGTACTCGGTCGCCTCGATAAACTCTGCCATAATCGTGAACATCTGCCACGATGCGCGCGCCTTCTTGGCCGTCGCGCGTTCTTGATCTGCGAGCGAACGCAGACTCGGAATCACTTTTCTCTTGTTCATAATGCCTGAAGAACGAAATCTGGAAGGTAAGACCCTGCTATTGGTTGACGGTTCGAGCTATCTCTATCGGGCTTACCATGCGATGCCTGATTTGCGTGGCCCTGGCGGGGAGCCGACCGGAGCGCTCTACGGAATCATCAACATGCTGCGCCGTATGCGCAAGGAAGTCAGTGCAGAGTATAGCGCTTGCGTGTTTGATGCAAAGGGCAAGACGTTCCGTGACGACCTTTATGCCGACTATAAGGCAAACCGTCCGTCGATGCCGCCTGATCTCGCATTGCAGGTCGAACCGATCCACGGCGCCGTGCGCGCGCTCGGCTGGCCGCTGCTGATGGTCGAAGGCGTCGAGGCCGACGACGTGATCGGCACGCTCGCGCGCGAAGCCGAACGGCACGGGATGAACGTGATCGTGTCGACCGGCGACAAGGATCTCGCGCAGCTCGTGACCGACCACGTCATGCTCGTCAACACGATGACCAACGAGACGCTCGACCGCGACGGCGTGATCGCGAAGTTCGGCGTGCCGCCCGAGCGCATCATCGATTACCTCGCGCTGATCGGCGATACCGTCGACAACGTGCCGGGCGTCGAGAAATGCGGGCCGAAGACAGCCGTGAAATGGCTCGCGCAATACGACAGCCTCGACGGCGTGATCGAACACGCGGGCGAGATCAAGGGTGTGGTCGGCGACAACCTGCGCCGCGCACTCGACTTCCTGCCGCTCGGCCGCCAGCTCGTGACCGTCGACACGGCATGCGATCTCGCACCGCATCTCGAATCGATCGAGGCGTCGCTGAAGAGCGACGGCGAGGCGCGCGACCTGCTGCGCGACATCTTCGCGCGGTACGGCTTCAAGACGTGGCTGCGCGAAGTCGAGAGCGCACCGGCCGAAGGCAACGGCGCCGATGCGCCGGAAGGCGAGCCGGCCCCGGTGATCGCGGCCGACGTCGTGCGCGAATACGACACGATCCAGACCTGGGAACAGTTCGACGCATGGTTCGCGAAGATCGATGCGGCCGCACTGACCGCGTTCGACACCGAAACCACCGCGCTCGACCCGATGCTCGCACGGCTCGTCGGCCTGTCGTTCTCGGTCGAGCCGGGCAAGGCGGCGTACCTGCCGGTCGCGCACCGCGGCCCCGACATGCCCGAGCAGCTGCCGATCGACGAAGTGCTCGCCCGCCTGAAGCCGTGGCTCGAATCGGCCGATCGCAAGAAGGTCGGCCAGCACCTGAAGTACGACGCGCAGGTGCTCGCGAACTACGACATCGCGCTGAACGGCATCGAGCACGACACGCTGCTCGAATCGTACGTGGTCGAATCGCACCGCACGCACGACATGGACAGCCTCGCGCTGCGTCATCTGGGCGTCAAGACGATCAAGTACGAAGACGTCGCGGGCAAGGGCGCGAAGCAGATCGGTTTCGACGAAGTGGCGCTCGCGCAGGCCGCCGAATACGCGGCCGAAGACGCGGACATCACGTTGCAGCTTCATCACGCGCTGTATCCGCAGGTCGCGCGCGAGCCGGGCCTCGAGCGCGTGTACCGTGAGATCGAGATGCCGGTGTCGCTCGTGCTGCGCAAGATGGAGCGTACGGGCGTGCTGATCGACGATGCGCGCCTGCAGGCGCAAAGCACCGAGATCGCGACGCGCCTGATCGAGCTCGAAGCGCAGGCGTACGAACTGGCGGGCGGCGAATTCAATCTCGGCTCGCCGAAGCAGATCGGGCAGATCTTCTTCGAGAAGCTGCAGTTGCCGGTCGTGAAGAAGACGCCGAGCGGCGCGCCGTCGACCGACGAAGAGGTGCTGCAGAAGCTGGCGGAGGACTACCCGCTGCCGAAGCTGCTGCTCGAGCATCGCGGGCTGTCGAAGCTGAAGTCGACCTATACCGACAAGCTGCCGCGCATGGTGAACCCGTCGACGGGCCGCGTGCACACGAACTATGCGCAGGCCGTCGCGGTGACGGGCCGCCTCGCATCGAACGATCCGAATCTTCAGAACATTCCGGTGCGCACGGCCGAAGGCAGGCGCATCCGCGAGGCGTTCATCGCGTCGCCGGGCCACCGGATCGTGTCGGCCGACTATTCGCAGATCGAACTGCGGATCATGGCGCACATCTCGGGCGACGCGTCGCTGCTGCGCGCGTTCTCGCAGGGCGAGGACATTCACCGCGCGACGGCCGCCGAAGTGTTCGGCGTGACGCCGCTGGAGGTCAATTCCGACCAGCGCCGGATCGCGAAGGTGATCAACTTCGGGCTCATCTACGGGATGAGCGCGTTCGGCCTCGCGTCGAACCTCGGCATCACGCGCGATGCGGCGAAGCTCTATATCGACCGCTATTTCGCCCGCTACCCGGGCGTCGCGCAGTACATGGAAGACACGCGCTCGCTGGCGAAGGAGAAGGGCTACGTCGAAACCGTTTTCGGCCGCCGCCTGTGGCTGCCGGAGATCAACGGCGGCAACGGCCCGCGCCGCCAGGCGGCCGAGCGCGCGGCCATCAATGCGCCGATGCAGGGCACGGCGGCCGACCTGATCAAGCTGTCGATGATCGCGGTGGACGACTGGCTCACGCGCGACAAGCTCGCGTCGCGGATGATCATGCAGGTGCACGATGAACTGGTACTCGAGGTGCCCGACGACGAGCTGTCGCTGGTGCGCGAGAAACTGCCGGAAATGATGTGCGGCGTCGCGAAGCTGAAAGTGCCGCTCGTCGCCGAAGTGGGGGCCGGCGCGAACTGGGAAGAGGCACACTGACGCACCCCCGTGCGGTTCGCGTTCCCCGCGGCATATTGTTGCAGGGATGCTGAATATCGAGATGGTTTGCTTGTGGTCAACGCGCAAGCTCCCGGACAATGCATGTCAGTCATGTCATTGACGTGGGGCGGCGCGCCCCGCGTTCCGGGGCCGGACGCATCGAAGTGTTTCGAACTGCACAACGATGATGTCCGAACCGGTTAATCCACCGGGCGGCGCGAACGGATCGCGTTTGCTTCGTCCGGCGGCAGCAGTATCGAATCGCAAAGGGGGAATCAGATGCATCGGATCATCATCGTAGGCGGAGGCGCGGGCGGCCTGGAACTGGCGACGCGGCTCGGCGACCGTTACGGCGCGCGCGGCAATCGTCCCGCGCGTGCACTCGTCACGCTCGTCGACCGCAATCCGACCCACATCTGGAAACCGCTGCTGCACGAAGTCGCGGCCGGCAGCATGGACCCGTTCACGCAGGAGCTCGAATATGCGGCGCAGGCGCGCTGGCACGGCTTCGAGTTCCAGCAGGGCGGCCTGAGCGGGCTCGACCGCACCGCGAAACGCATCACGATCGCGCCGGTCAGCGACAGCGACGGCGAGGAACTGCTGCCGGCGCGCGAGCTGGAATACGACACGCTCGTGATCGCGATCGGCAGCACGACCCACTTCTTCGGCGTGCAGGGCGCAGCGGAAAACGCGATCGCGCTCGATACGGTTGGTGAGGCCGAGCGTTTCCGCAAGCGGCTGATCGCCGCGTGCATGCGTGCCGAGCACCAGAGCCCGGCGCCGGCTGTATCGGGCGCACCGGGCGAAGCGGCAGAGCCGCGCATCCAGGTTGCGATCGTCGGCGGCGGCGCCACCGGCGTCGAGCTGTCCGCCGAGCTGCGCAACACCGCGCAAGTGTTGTCGGTCTACGGGCTGCACAAGCTCGATCCGCGGCACGACGTCGGCATCGTGCTGATCGAATCGGGGCCGCGGATCCTCCCGGCGTTGCCGGAGCGCGTGTCGTCGGCGACGGCCGAACTGCTCGAAAAGATCGGCGTGCGGCTGATGCTCTCCGAGCGCGTGACGGAGGTGGCGCCCGGGGCCGTCCACACGGCGAGCGGCAAGACGATACGTGCCGACCTGACGGTCTGGGCTGCCGGCATCAAGGCGCCGTCCGTGCTCGCGAATCTCGATGGACTCCAGGTCAACAAGCTTGGCCAGCTCGACGTGCGCCGCACGCTGCAGACTTTCACCGACGACAACATCTTCGCGCTCGGCGATTGCGCGGCATGCGCGTGGCCCGGCAACGAGCGCAACGTGCCGCCGCGCGCGCAGGCCGCGCACCAGCAGGCGAGCTTCCTGCTGAAGGCGATCGGCTGCCGGCTCGAAGGGCGTCCGCTGCCGGAATTCACGTATCGCGACCTGGGCTCGCTCGTGTCGCTCGGCCATTTCAGCGCAGTGGGCAACCTGATGGGCGGGCTGATCGGCGGCAACATGCTGATCGAAGGGCTGTTCGCACGCTTCATGTACATGTCGCTGTACCGGATGCACATCGCCGCGCTGCACGGCTATCCGCGGATGATGCTCGATACGGTCGCGCACTGGCTGCGGCGTACGACGCTGCCGCGCGTCAAGCTGCACTGATTGCGCGTTCGCGGGCAAGGCGGGCGGGGAGTGCGCAGGTCGCGCGTATTCTCCGCCCGTCGTTGTTTGCAGATAGAGACCATTTTGCCCGCGCGTCTTTCGTTTCAGTCCGCGAGCATCAGGCCGAGTCGCGGCGATCGACGGGGTCGGCGCAACGCGCCGTAATCGAGTCTTACATATCTGACAGTTGACGCGACAACGGATAATTGGGCATCGTGTCCGGGTTTCCGTTTGCGGCAGGGTGCCAACCGCCGCGACATCCGCGCCGCGTGCCGGCGCGATGCCCCGTCATACGCATCCAGAATCGTGGCGGCGGCGCTCAATCGAGGAGTGCATTCATGTTGAAACCCGAAGTCGACAGCCTGGTTCCCCACGTTCCGTTCTCGCGCCGCAAGTTCATGCAGGCCGCGCTGGGTGGCACTTTCGCGGCGGCCGTGCTGCCCGTTTCGGCGCAGACGGTCACGACCGACAGCGCCGGGCTGGACGTCGACACCATCGAGATCCGCTCGGGCGACGCGAGCGTGCCGGCCTATCGTGCGCAGCCGGCCGGCAAGACGAACCTGCCGGTCGTCATCGTGATTCACGAGATCTTTGGCGTGCACGCGCATATCGCCGACGTCTGCCGCCGCTTCGCGAAGCTCGGCTATCTCGCGATTGCGCCCGACCTGTTCGCGCGGCAGGGCAATGCGGCCAAGTATCCGACGATCCAGGCGCTCGTCGAAAACATCGTCAGCAAGGTGCCGGACCGACAGGTCACCGAGGATCTCGATGCAACGGTCGCATGGGCCGGCAAGAACGGCGGCGACCTGTCTCGCCTCGGCGTGACGGGGTTCTGCTGGGGCGGCCGCCAGGCGTGGCTGTATGCGGAACACAACTCGCACGTGCGTGCGGCCGTGGCCTGGTACGGGTTCGTCGAAGGCAAGACCGACGAGATGACGCCGTTCAATCCGGTCGATCATGCGTCGTCGCTGAAGGTGCCCGTGCTCGGGCTGTACGGCGAGAAGGATCAGAACATCACGCAGGCGTCGCTCGCGGACATGCGCAAGGCGATCCAGGCGAGCGATTCGAAGCTCGCGCGCGAATCGGAGATCGTCGTGTATCCGGATGCCGGTCACGCATTCTTCGCCGACTACCGGCCGAGCTATGTGAAGGCCGATGCCGAGGACGGCTGGAAGCGCGCGATCGAGTGGTTCCACAAGTTCGGCGTGATGTAAACGACAAGCGGCGGCCCATGCCGCCGCTTCGTCACTGCTGCGCGGTGCCGGCGCTTACGGCGTCGGGCCGGTTGCGATCGGCCGCGACGGATCGGCGCTCCATTCGCTCCACGAGCCCGGGTACAGCGATGCGCCGTGCAGGCCCGCCACTTCCATCGCCAGCGCGTTGTGGCACGCGGTCACGCCGGAGCCGCATTGCAGGATCACGCGGTTCGGCTCGGTGCCGGCCAGCACGGTCGAGAACGCCTCACGCAGTTCGTGGCCGGTCTTGAAGCGGCCGTCGGCGTTCAGGTTGTCCTTGAAGAAACGGTTGCGTGCGCCGGGGATGTGGCCGCCGACACGATCGATCGTTTCGTTTTCGCCGCGGTAGCGATCCGGTGCGCGTGCATCGATCACGACGCGCGTGGGCGACGTCACGTTCGCGAGCACGGCCGCCGCGTCGACCGTCGACTCGAGCGGCGCGGCCGCGCGGAAATCGCCTGCGGCCGGTTGCGGCACGTCGGCCGTCAGCGGCTGGCCGGCCGCTTCCCAGGCCTGCAGGCCGCCGTCGAGCACGGCGACCGAATCATGGCCGAGCCAGCGCAGCAGCCACCACAGGCGTGCCGCATACGCGCCGCCTTGCGCGTCGTATGCCACGACCTGCTGGCCCTGCTTGAGGCCGCGGCTGGCGAGCAGCGTCGCGAATGCGTCGCGGGTCGGCAGCGGATGGCGGCCGTTGGTGCCGGTCTTGCGGCCCGACAGGTCGCGGTCGAGATGAAGGTACTGTGCGCCGGGGAGATGGCCGGCCGCATAGGCCGCTTCCCCGGCGCCGGGATCGGCGAGATCGAAGCGGCAGTCGAACAGGACGACGCTGCCGGGCGCCGCGGCCAGGCGCTCGGCGAGATTGGCGGCGGAGATGAGCGTGGTGTAATGAGTGTGTGGCATGACGACTCCCTGGAGTGCAATGGGCCTGACACTCCAAGTCTAAACAAAAAAAGACGGGCCGAAGCCCGTCTTTTCGTATGCGCTATGCCGCACGGCGTCAAAGCGCCGCACCGGGTGTCAGAGGTCGCCGAGGTGGCGGCGCAGGAACTCGTGGAAGTGCTGCATGCCGTCTTCCATCGGGCTCTGGTACGGGCCGACCTGCGACTCGCCGCGGGCCATCAGTGCACGGCGGCCTGCGTCCATCCGCATCGCGATCTCGTCGTCCTCGACGGCCGTTTCCATATAGGCGGCGCGCTCGGCCTCGACGAATTCGCGTTCGAACAGCGCGATTTCCTCGGGGTAATAGAACTCGACGATGTTGGTCGTCTTCTGCGGGCCGCGCGGGATCAGCCACGACACGACGAGCACGTGCGGATACCACTCGATCATCAGGCCCGGGTAGTAGACCATCCAGATCGCGCCGAACTCCGGCGGTACGCCGTTGCGGAACTTCAGCACCTGCTCGTGCCATTTCTGGTAAGTCGCGCTGCCCGGCTTCGCGAGGGCGTTGTGCACGCCGACCGTCTGCACGCTGTACCAGTCGCCGAACTCCCACTTGAGGTCGTCGCACGACACGAAGCTGCCGAGGCCCGGATGGAACGGGACGACGTGGTAATCCTCGAGGTAGACCTCGATGAACGTCTTCCAGTTGTAGTCGCACTCGTGCACTTCGACGTGATCGAAGTGGTACTCGGAGAAGTCGAAGTGATGCTTCGTGCCGAGGTTGGCGAGATCGCGCGCGACATGGCGGCCTTCAGCCTCGAACAGCAGCCCCTGCCAGTTTTGCAGCGGGCTCTTGCCGAGGTTCAGGCACGGCTTGTCGGGGAAGTGCGGCGCGCCGAGCAACTCGCCTTCCAGGTCGTACGTCCAGCGGTGCAGCGGGCACACGATATTCTGTGTGTGGCCGCGCCCGTTGAGCATGATTGCCTGCCGGTGACGGCAGACGTTCGACAGCAGTTCGATCTGGTTCGTCTGGTTGCGGACCAGCACGCGGCCTTCCTTCTCGGACGGCAGCGCAAAATAATCCCCCGCCTCGGGCACCATCAACTCGTGCCCGACGTAACGAGGTCCTTTCTTGAAGAGGGTTTCGATCTCGCGCTCGAGTAGCGCCTCATCGAAATATGCAGTGACTGGAAGCTGGCTGTGAGCCGACTTCAACTGAAGCGCGTCGCTCAGATTGGACATTCCCACTCCCGGTGTTAGCGTGAAAGCAGTGAACAACCCAACCATCGAAAAATCGATTTAGGGAAACGGAGAATTATACCCGGTTCGCCTCGCAAGGCTAGGATTAAGTGCCTGATTTGTGTCAATTTTTTGTCCGCGAGCCATCGAAAGGCGCACACTGTGCATGGGAGATGGGGCCGGAATTGTGTCCGGGTGCCCACGACGGCAGGTCGGAAAATTCTCTTTTGCCGTAGAATGTCCGACTTGTTTTGAAATTTGACACCCTCGTCCATGGCGAAAACCGCATCCCCAGGCGCCACGCCGCCCGGCAATGGCACCGAACCGTTGCCGGACAATTACGAGACGGCGCTCGCGGAACTCGAGACGCTGGTTGCCCGGATGGAAGGCGGCGCGTTGAGCCTCGAGGATTCGCTGGCGGCGTATCGCCGCGGTGCGACCCTCGTTGCGTTTTGCCAACAGCAGCTTGAGAAAGTGGAGCAGCAGGTCCGCGTGCTCGACGGCGCGACGCTGAAGCCGCTTTCGTCCGGAACGGCCGCCACGGACGGCGAAGACGACGATCTATGACATTCGAACAATGGATGCGGTCTGTGCTTGACCGTGTCGAAGACGCACTCGGCCACTATCTGCCCGCTGAAACCGCGATGCCCGCGAAGCTCCACGAGGCGATGCGCTACGCGGTCCTCGGTGGCGGCAAGCGTGTTCGCCCGCTGCTGTGCCATGCAGCAGGCGAACTGACCGGCGCGACGGAAGCGGCACGCAACGCGGCAGCGGCGGCGCTGGAGATGATCCACGTCTACTCGCTCGTGCACGACGACATGCCGTGCATGGACGACGACGCATTGCGCCGCGGCAAGCCGACCGTGCACGTGCAGTACGACGAGCCGACGGCACTGCTGGTCGGCGATGCGCTGCAGTCGCAGGCATTCGTTGCGCTGACCGACGCCGATGCGCTGTCGCCGGTGCAGCAGGCTGCGCTCGTGCGCGAACTGGCGCTCGCGAGCGGCTCGATCGGCATGGCCGGCGGGCAGGCGATCGACCTGGCGAGCGTCGGCCTCAAGCTGACGCGCGAACAGCTCGAGACGATGCACCGGATGAAGACCGGCGCACTGCTGCGCGCGGCCGTCCGGATGGGTGCGCTGGCCGGCGAGACGCCTTCGGCGGAAACGATGGCGGCGCTCGACGTCTATGCGGGGGCCGTGGGTCTGGCCTTCCAGGTCGTCGACGACATTCTCGACGTCACGACCGATTCGGCGACGCTCGGCAAGACGGCCGGCAAGGATGCGGCGAACGACAAGCCGACCTACGTATCGATCCTCGGCCTGGAGGCGTCGCGCGAGTTGGCCGCGCAGTTGCGCGCCGAAGCGCACGACGCGCTGAAACCGTTCGGCGCACGCGCACAGCGTCTCGCCGAACTTGCCGACCTGGTAGTGAACCGGGTCAGCTGACGCGAAAGCCCGCCGCCGCGCACACGCTACGGTGCGTGCAACAGAATGCGGGCGCGTTTGATTTCCTACAATGGAACGACGATGTACGACTTGCTGAAAACCATCGACGACCCGGCGGATTTGCGCCGCCTCGATCGTCGCCAACTGCAACCGCTCGCGGATGAACTGCGCGCGTTCGTGCTCGACAGCGTGTCGAAGACGGGCGGCCATTTGTCGTCCAATCTCGGGACGGTCGAGCTGACGATCGCGTTGCACTACGTGTTCAACACGCCGAACGATCGCATCGTCTGGGACGTGGGCCACCAGACCTACCCGCACAAGATCCTGACGGGCCGCCGCGACCAGATGCATTCGCTGCGTCAGCAGGACGGCATCTCGGGCTTCCCGCGCCGCAGCGAGTCCGAATACGACACGTTCGGCACCGCGCACTCGAGCACGTCGATCTCGGCCGCGCTCGGCATGGCGATCGGCAGCCAGCTGAACGGCGACGACCGCTTCTCGATCGCCGTGATCGGCGACGGCGCGATGACGGCCGGCATGGCGTTCGAGGCGATGAACAACGCGGGCGTGTCGGAAGACGCGAAGGTGCTCGTGATCCTGAACGACAACGACATGTCGATCTCGCCGCCGGTCGGCGCGCTGAATCGCCATCTCGCCCGCCTGATGTCGGGCCGCTTCTATGCGGCTGCGCGTGCAGGTGTCGAGCGCGTGCTGAGCGTGGCGCCGCCGGTGCTCGAACTCGCGCGCAAGCTCGAGGAGCACGCGAAGGGCATGGTCGTGCCGGCCACGCTGTTCGAGGAGTTCGGCTTCAACTACATCGGCCCGATCGACGGTCACGATCTCGATTCGCTGATCCCGACGCTGCAGAACATCCGCGAACTGCGCGGTCCGCAGTTCCTGCACGTGGTGACGAAGAAAGGCCAGGGCTACAAGCTCGCCGAAGCCGATCCCGTGCTCTATCACGGCCCCGGCAAGTTCAATCCGGCCGAGGGCATCAAGCCGTCGACCACGCCCGCGAAGAAGACGTACACGCAGGTGTTCGGCGAGTGGCTGTGCGATGAAGCCGAGCGCGATACGCGCGTCGTCGGCATCACGCCCGCCATGCGCGAAGGCTCGGGCATGGTCGAGTTCGAGAAGCGCTTCAAGGATCGCTACTACGACGTCGGCATCGCCGAGCAGCACGCGGTGACGTTCGCGGGCGGCCTCGCGACCGAAGGGCTGAAGCCCGTCGTCGCGATCTACTCGACGTTCCTGCAGCGTGCATACGACCAGCTGATCCACGACGTCGCGCTGCAGAACCTGCCGGTCGTGTTCGCGATCGACCGCGCGGGCCTCGTCGGCGCGGACGGCGCGACGCACGCCGGTGCATACGATCTCGCGTTCATGCGCTGCATCCCGAACATGACGATCATGGCCGCATCCGACGAGAACGAATGCCGTCAGATGCTGCACACGGCGCTGCAGCAGCCGAACCCGACGGCGGTGCGCTATCCGCGCGGCGCGGGCACGGGCGTGGCGACGGTGAAGGAATTCACCGAGATCCCGCTCGGCAAGGGTGAAGTGCGCCGCCGGACGTCGCAGCCGGAAGGCAAGCGCGTCGCGATCCTCGCATTCGGCACGATGGTCGCACCGTCGCTGGCTGCGGGCGAGGAACTCGACGCAACGGTCGCGAACATGCGTTTCGTGAAGCCGGTCGACGCCGCGCTCGTGCGCGAACTCGCCAAAACGCACGACTACCTCGTCACCGTCGAGGAAGGCTGCGTGATGGGTGGTGCGGGCTCGGCCTGCGTGGAAGCCCTGATGGAGAGTGGGGTTATCCGACCCGTACTACAATTGGGCCTCCCTGACCTGTTCATCGATCACGGCGATCCCGCGAAGCTGCTGTCGCAATGCGGCCTCGACGGCGCGGGCATCGCGAAATCGATTCGCGAACGCTTTCTGAACCCGGCGGCCGATGTCGCCGGTCAGGCGAAGCGCGTCGCATAAGCTGGTGCCGCCTGCGGGCGGTGCCGGTGCGACTGGCGCAACCGGTCTTCATTGATGCGGAAAACATGGGCCTGCGGGCCCATGTTGCTTTTCCGGCTGCCGCGTGACGCGGCGTGCGCGTCGTCGAACGCGCGGCTTACAAGGATTGAACAAAGATGAACCAGATGAATCCCGCCTTCGTGATGCCCGACGTGCAGAGCACGGTGGATACCCGTCAGATCCCGATTCAGCGCGTGGGCGTGAAGGCGGTCCGGCATCCGTTGACGGTGTGCACCGAAAGCGGCGACGTGCAGCCGAGCGTCGGTGTCTGGAACCTCGACGTCCGCCTGCCTGCCGACCAGAAGGGTACGCACATGTCGCGCTTCGTCGCGCTGCTCGAGGAGAATCGCGCACCGCTGACGGTCGAGCGCTTCCGCGCGATGCTCGCGTCGATGCTTGAGAAGCTCGAAGCCGAAGCCGGCCGCATCGAGGTCACGTTCCCGTATTTCGTGAACAAGACGGCGCCGGTGTCGGGCGTGCAGAGCCTGCTCGACTATGAAGTGACGCTCGCGGGCGAAAGCCGCAACGGCGACACGCGCCTGTTCCTGAAGGTGCTCGTGCCGGTGACGAGCCTGTGCCCGTGCTCGAAGAAGATCTCGCAGTACGGCGCGCACAATCAGCGCTCGCACGTGACGATCGATGCCGAACTCGCGGCCGACCTGCCGGTCGAGGCGCTGATCCGCATCGCGGAAGAGGAAGCGTCGTGCGAACTGTGGGGCCTGCTGAAGCGCCCGGACGAGAAGTTCGTCACCGAGCGTGCATACGAGAATCCGAAGTTCGTGGAGGATCTCGTGCGCGACGTCGCGCAGCGTCTCGATGCGGACGAGCGCGTGGTTGCCTACGTGCTCGAAGCCGAGAACTTCGAGTCGATCCACAATCACAGCGCGTATGCGCTGATCGAGCGCGACAAGCGCCTCGCTGCATGACACTGCGTTTTTCGCCGCGCCCATGAAGAAGGCCGCTCGAACCGAGCGGCCTTTTTGTTTTCCCGCTTGCGGTGTTGCGCTGCGCGGTTCAGCGTGCGAGCGACGCGAGATCCCAGCGCGGCTTCACCGTGAACGCGTAGTCGGCATTGGCCTGCTCGGGCCAGCGGCCGAGCCGCAGTGCGCCTGCGAGCGCGATCATTGCGCCGTTGTCGGTGCAGAGCGCGAGATCGGGGTAGTGCACGTCGAAGCCGCGCTTGGCGGCGGCGGCCGACAGTGCCGCGCGCAACTGACGGTTCGCACCGACGCCGCCCGCGACCACGAGGCGCTTGAGCCTGGTCTTCTTCAGCGCGGCGAGCGATTTCGCGACGAGCACGTCGACGGCCGCGTCGACGAAGCCGCGCGCGAGGTCGGCTTTCGCGCGGTCGAGCGCTTCGCCTTCCAGCTTCGCCGCTTCGAACTTCTTCATCTGCGTGAGCACGGCCGTCTTGAGGCCGCTGAAGCTGAAGTCGAGATCGCCCGAGTGCAGCATGGGGCGCGGCAGCACGACTGCACCCGGCGTGCCCGTCTCGGCGAGCTTCGACACTTCCGGGCCGCCCGGATAGCCGAGGCCGATCAGTTTCGCCGTCTTGTCGAACGCTTCACCGGCTGCGTCGTCGAGCGTTTCGCCGAGCGTCTCGTACACGCCGACGTCGGTCACGCGCATCAGTTGCGTATGGCCGCCGGACACCAGCAGCGCGATGAACGGAAACGGCGGCGGCTCGTCGACGAGCAGCGGCGACAGCAGGTGGCCTTCGAGGTGATGGATGCCGACGGTCGGCTTGTTCCATGCGAGGGCGAGCGCATTGGCGATGCTCGCGCCGACCAGCAGCGCGCCGGCCAGGCCGGGGCCCTGCGTAAAGGCGATCGCGTCGATGTCGTCGCGGCGCGTGCCGCTTTGGGCCATCACTTCCTCGAGCAGCGGCAGCGCGCGGCGGATGTGGTCGCGCGACGCGAGCTCGGGCACGACGCCGCCGTAGTCGCGGTGCATGGCGATCTGCGAATGGAGCGCGTGCGCGAGCAGGCCGCGCTGCGTGTCGTAGAGCGCGAGGCCGGTTTCGTCGCAGGAGCTTTCGATGCCGAGAACGAGCATGGGTACGGGCAGGGCGCGCCGTGTCGGGCGCACCGCAGGAAGGTCAACGTAACCGGAAATTATAGCAGGCGAGGGCTGGCCGCCACTGGCGGCGGCCCGGGCTCGATGCCGGGCAGGTACAATCCGCGCCATGGAAACTTATGACATCGCCGTGATCGGCGCGGGCGCCGCCGGGATGATGAGCGCCGCGGTCGCCGGGCAGCTCGGCCGCCGCGTCGTGCTGATCGATCACGCGCCGCGGCTCGCCGAGAAGATCCGCATCTCGGGCGGCGGCCGCTGCAACTTCACGAACCTGTACGCGGGCCCCGACAACTATCTGTCGTCGAATCCGCATTTCGCACGCTCGGCACTGGCGCGCTATACGCCGCGCGACTTCCTCGGGCTGCTCAAGCGCCATCACGTGACCTGGCACGAAAAGCACAAGGGTCAGCTTTTTTGCGACCACGGCAGCGACGCGATCATCGACGTGCTGAAGCACGAGTGCGACGCGGGCGGCATCGCGTGGCGCCGGCCCGTCGTCGTCGACGCGGTGCGCCACGCGCCGGCCGACGGCTTCGTGCTCGACACGCAGCAGGCGGGGGCGATCGGTGCGCGCGCACTGATCATCGCGACGGGCGGCCTGTCGATCCCGAAGATCGGCGCGACCGACTTCGGCTACCGGCTGGCGAAGCAGTTCGGCCACAAGCTCGTCGATACGCGGCCCGCGCTCGTGCCGCTGACGTTCGCGCAGCAGGACTGGGAGCCGTTCGCGGCGCTGTCGGGCGTGTCGCTGGAGGTGCGCGTGTCGACGGGCGACAAGAAGCGCGGCGGCGAATTCGTCGAGGACCTGCTGCTGACCCATCGCGGCCTGTCCGGGCCCGGCATCCTGCAGATCTCGAGCTACTGGCAGCCCGGCGACCCGATCCGCGTCGACCTGCTGCCGCAGCGCGACACGGTGGCCGACCTGCTCGACGCGAAGCGTACGTCGAAGCGCCAGATCGGTTCGCTGCTCGCCGACTGGGTGCCGTCGCGCCTCGCCCATGCGTGGCTCGACACGCATTGCGTCGCGGCCGACGCGCGGCTCGCGGACCTGCCCGACAAGACGCTGCGCCAGATCGGCGAGGCGCTGTCTGGCTGGACGCTGACGCCGAACGGCACCGAGGGCTACAAGAAGGCCGAAGTGACGAAGGGCGGGGTCGATACGCGGGAGCTGTCGTCGGCGACGATGATGAGCGCGCGCGTGCCGGGGCTGTTCTTCGTCGGCGAGGCGGTGGACGTGACGGGCTGGCTCGGCGGCTACAACTTCCAGTGGGCGTGGGCGTCCGGCACGGCGGCCGGGCAGGCCGCGGCGGAGTATTCGCGGGGCGCCTGACGGCCCGGCCCGTTTAAGCGGACCCGGCCCCCGCGCCTTTGGACAATCCAATCGCTCTGCTATACTCGGTAGTCTTTCCCTGCAAACCTTTATTCGTGTCGGATCATGACGATCATTCGCGTTAAAGAGAACGAGCCGTTCGAAGTTGCAATGCGTCGCTTCAAGCGCACGATCGAGAAGAACGGTCTGCTGACCGAACTTCGCGCGCGCGAGTTTTACGAGAAGCCGACCGCGGAGCGCAAGCGCAAGAAGGCCGCTGCAGTGAAGCGTCATTACAAGCGGATTCGCAGCCAGACGTTGCCGAAGAAGCTGTACTGAACGATTGGGCGCCGCGCGGTTCGCTGAGCGGCGCACCGGCGACTCCGCGCGATCGGGTACGATCGCGCAGCCGATCAGGCGGCGAGTCGCCGATGCCGGATTCGAGCAACCCGCTTGAGACACTGTCCCAAGCGGGTTTTTGTGTTGACGCCCATTCGCGGGCGTCGGATTCACGTTTCCATTCCGGGTGAAAGATGAGTTTGAAAGAGCAGATCAGCGAAGACATGAAGGCCGCGATGCGCGCGAAGGAAAGCGAGCGCCTGGCGACGATTCGCCTGCTGATGGCCGCGATCAAGCAGCGCGAGGTCGATGATCGTGTCACGCTCGACGACGCGGGCATCACGGCCGTGATCGACAAGATGATCAAGCAGCGCAAGGATTCGATCAGCCAGTTCCAGGCTGCCGGCCGCGACGACCTCGTCGCGAAGGAGCAGGCCGAGCTGACCGTGCTGGGCGGCTACATGCCCGCGCAACTGTCGGACGCCGAAGTGGCGGCCGAAATCCAGGCGGCGGTCGCGCAAACCGGCGCAGCCGGCCCGCAGGACATGGGCAAGGTGATGGGCGTGCTGAAGGGCAAGCTCGCCGGCCGTGCCGACATGACGGCCGTTTCCGCGCAGGTCAAGGCCGCGCTCACGAAGTAAAACCCGTTCCCGGTGCGCCCAGCGATGCGCGCGCCGGGCGTCGTATTGTCTTTTTTCGCTCGATCCCACGGTGATTCCGCATTCTTTCCTGCAGGACTTGCTGAACCGCGTCGATATCGTCGACGTGGTGGGCCGGTACGTGCAGCTCAAGAAGGGCGGCGCCAACTTCATGGGGTTGTGCCCGTTCCATAACGAGAAGAGCCCGTCGTTTACCGTCAGTCCGACCAAACAGTTCTATCACTGCTTCGGTTGCGGCGCGCACGGCACGGCGATCGGCTTCCTGATGGAGCACGCGGGGCTCACGTTCCCGGAAGCCGTGCAGGAACTCGCGCAGTCCGTCGGGCTGACCGTGCCGCACGAACCGTCGATGCGCGGCGGTGGGGGCGGAGGCGGTGGCGGCGACTATCCGGCGCCGGTGTCGAAATCGGTCGCGACCGCACTGTCCGACGCGATGACGGCCGCATGCGACTACTACCGCAAGCAGTTGCGCGGCGCGACGGTTGCGATCCAGTATCTGAAGAACCGGGGCCTGACCGGCGAGATCGCCGCGCGCTTCGGTCTCGGCTATGCGCCGGACGGCTGGCAGAACCTCGAAGCCGCGTTCCCGGACTATCACGACGAATCGCTCGTCGAGTCGGGGCTCGTGATCGTCAGCGAGAAGACCGACGCGCAGGGCGTCGCGCGCCGCTACGACCGGTTCCGCGAGCGGATCATGTTCCCGATCCGCAACGTGAAGGGGCAGGTGATCGGCTTCGGCGGCCGCGTGCTCGGCAGCGGCGAACCGAAGTACCTGAACTCGCCCGAAACGCCGCTGTTCAACAAGGGCAGCGAGCTGTACGGGCTGTTCGAGGCGCGGCTCGCGATTCGCGAGCGCAAGTACGTGCTGGTCGTCGAAGGCTACATGGACGTCGTCGCGCTCGCGCAGCTCGGGTTTCCGAACGCGGTCGCGACGCTCGGCACCGCGTGCACGCCGATTCACGTGCAGAAGCTGCTGCGCCAGACCGACACGGTCATTTTCAGTTTCGACGGCGATTCGGCCGGGCGGCGGGCGGCGCGGCGCGCGCTCGAGGCCTGCCTGCCGCATGCGGGCGACAATCGCACGATCCGGTTCCTTTTTCTGCCGACCGAGCATGATCCGGACAGCTATGTACGCGAGTTCGGCGCGGACGCGTTCTCCGAGCAGGTCGAGCGCGCGATGCCGCTGTCGCAATTTCTGTTGAACGAAGCGATTGCCGGCAAGGCGCTCGATCAGCCGGAAGGGCGCGCGAAGGCGCTGTTCGATGCGAAGCCGCTGTTGCAGGCGCTGCCCGCGAACGCGTTGCGTGCACAGATCATGCACATGTTCGCGGACCGCCTCGACATCCCGTTCGAAGAGGTCGCGGGGCTGTCCGACGTCGACACGCGGATCGCTGCGCCGCCGCGCCAGGCGCCCCCGCGCAGCGAGCGCCGACGCGTGACGGACAGCGAAAAGCGCGCGTTGCGCACGCTGGTGATGCATCCGCGCATCGCGTCGCAGCTCGACGACGAACAGATTGCGACCCTGCGCGCGTTGCCGCGCATCGGCGAACTGTTCGCGGAAGTCGTCGACCATGCGCGCGCGCTGGGCGATGGCGCGGAGTTCCGGCTGCTGTCGGATGTCCTGCGGACGTCCTCGAACGGGGCGACTTACGAGGAAATCTTCCGCGAAATTCTGGACTATGATGAAAACGTCCGCGATTTGCTGTTACAGAATCCGGAAGACGAGACGGTGCCCGAGCGGCAGCGTGAGCAGGAACGCATCGCGGGGGAGGAGCTGCAGGCGGCGGTGCTCAAGATGCGCTACGACGCCTGCTGCGACCGGCTTGACCGGCTGGCGCGGCAGTCCGCCTTCACCCCCGAGGAATTGGCTGAATTGACGGAATTGAACCAGCAGCGAACCGACATGAAACGTCGGCTCGGGCTGTAGGCGGCCGGGGCGCTTAGAGAGGGCGCCCCAGCGTGCTATAATATAAGGTTTCCAGCGGTTTGTTTTCCAAGCAAAGGCGAGAATCGCGATGGCAAAGACGACAGGCGGAAAGAAAGCAGCAGGCAAGGGCTCGACGGAGCCGACCAAGAAGGTCACAGCGGCCAAGTCTGCTTCTTCCACCAGGACAACGTCTTCAGCCACGTCAGCCCCAGCAGGAAAGAAAACCGCGGCCGGCACTGCTCAGGCTGCGCCGGCGCCGGCAGCCAGAACACGGGCTGCCGCCAGACCCGACTCCGGGCCGGCCAAGCCGGCGGCGAAGCGGGCAAGTGCGAAAAGCGCAAGGGACACGACTGCCGACGCGGACGAAACGGCAGTACGTACTACTCATGCACCCACGGTTCAACCGGCTGTCGTCCAGCAGCCGCGAGTCGATATAGCCGGTACGGCGAACTCCATGACCAAAAAGCTGAACGAAGTATCCGTCGAAGACGACGCAAATCAGAGCGACGAGCAGCCCGCAGCCGCGGCTGCTCCGGGCAAATCCAAGGTGCGCGATCGTCGCGCCAAGGAAAAGGCGCTGCTGAAGGAAGCGTTCGCGACGAGCACGCCGGGCACGGCCGAGGAGCTCGAAGAGCGCCGCGTGAAACTGCGCGCGCTGATCAAGCTCGGCAAGGAGCGCGGCTTCCTGACGTACGCCGAAATCAACGACCACCTGCCGGACAACTTCACCGAGACCGAAGCCCTCGAAGGCATCATCGGCACGTTCAACGACATGGGCGTGGCGGTTTACGAGCAGGCGCCGGACGCGGAAACGCTGCTCCTGAACGACAACGCGCCCGCCGCGTCGTCGGACGATGAAGTCGAGGAGGAAGCGGAAGTCGCGCTGTCCACCGTCGATTCGGAATTCGGCCGCACGACCGATCCGGTCCGGATGTACATGCGCGAAATGGGCACGGTCGAGCTGCTCACGCGCGAAGGCGAAATCGAGATCGCGAAGCGGATCGAGGACGGCCTGCGCCACATGGTGATGGCCATCTCCGCGTGCCCGACGACGATCGCCGACATCCTCGCGATGGCCGAACGCGTCGCGAACGAAGAGATCCGCGTCGACGAGCTCGTCGACGGCCTGCTCGATCCGAATGCTTCGGACTCCGCCGATACCGACGGCTTCTCCGCGAAGGAAGCGGAAGCCATCGAGAACGAGGACGAGGAAGCCGAAGAGGAAGAGGAAGAAGAGGAAGAGGAGGAAGACGACGGTGCCGCGCAGGCATCGGCGAACGCCGCCCAGCTCGAAGCCCTCAAGCGTGCGTCGCTCGAGAAGTTCTCGCAGATCAGCGAGTGGTTCGACAAGATGCGCCGCGCGTTCGAAAAGGAAGGCTACAAGTCGAAGGCCTACCTGAAGGCGCAGGAAACGATCCAGTCCGAACTGATGACGATCCGCTTCACCGCGCGTACCGTCGAACGCCTGTGCGACACGCTGCGTGCGCAGGTGGACGAAGTGCGTCAGGTCGAGCGCCAGATCCTGCACATCGTCGTCGACAAGTGCGGCATGCCGCGCTCGGAATTCATCGCGCGCTTCCCGGGCAGCGAGACCGATCTCGACTGGGCCGAGAAGATCACTGCAGAAGGCCATTCGTACAGCGCGGTGCTGTCGCGTAACGTTCCGGCGATCCGCGAACAGCAGCAGCGCCTGCTCGACCTGCAGGCGCGCGTCGTGCTGCCGCTGAAGGACCTGAAGGAAACCAACCGCCAGATGGCGGCCGGCGAACTGAAGGCACGCCAGGCGAAGCGTGAAATGACCGAGGCGAACCTGCGTCTCGTGATCTCGATCGCGAAGAAGTACACGAACCGCGGCCTGCAGTTCCTCGACCTGATCCAGGAAGGCAACATCGGCCTGATGAAGGCGGTGGACAAGTTCGAATACCGTCGCGGCTACAAGTTCTCGACCTACGCGACGTGGTGGATCCGTCAGGCCATCACGCGTTCGATCGCGGACCAGGCGCGCACGATCCGTATTCCGGTTCACATGATCGAGACGATCAACAAGATGAACCGCATCTCGCGGCAGATCCTGCAGGAAACCGGTCTCGAGCCGGATCCGGCAACGCTCGCCGAGAAGATGGAGATGCCGGAAGACAAGATCCGCAAGATCATGAAGATCGCGAAGGAGCCGATCTCGATGGAAACGCCGATCGGCGACGACGACGATTCCCATCTCGGCGACTTCATCGAGGACAACAACACGGTCGCGCCGGCGGATGCAGCGCTGCATGCCAGCATGCGCGACGTCGTGAAGGACGTGCTCGATTCGCTGACGCCGCGTGAGGCGAAGGTGCTGCGGATGCGTTTCGGTATCGAGATGAGCACTGACCACACGCTCGAGGAAGTCGGCAAGCAGTTCGACGTCACGCGCGAGCGGATCCGTCAGATCGAGGCCAAGGCGCTGCGCAAGCTGCGTCACCCGAGCCGTTCCGACAAGCTGAAGTCGTTCCTCGAAGGGAACTGATTTCCAGCGTCTCTGCCACGAACGCCGCCGGTATCCGCATGATGCCGGTGGCGTTTGTTCCCTTTGTCGTCTTTGTTGTTACAATGCCGGCCCGGCCTCGTTGCCGGGACAGCGTGTAGCACGCTTTGCTTCTCGTCTGGGCCCCTAGCTCATGCTTGGTTAGAGCAGCGAACTCATAATTCGTTGGTGCCGGGTTCGACTCCCGGGGGGCCCACCAGGTTCGCTTCCACGGTTGTCCGGGGAAGCCGCGAAACCCGCGATGCCGCACGGCGTCGCGGGTTTTTCTTTGGTGCGCGGTCGAGCGTATTGAGCGCGTTCGCGCCGGCGCCGCATGTCGCGTCTTCGCCACCGCGGAAACGCCGAAAGCGTGCCGACCCGATATCAATCGAAGTATGCTGTGGCGCGATCCGGTCGCATGCTGCTCCATCGCGCGCACCGGGGACCGGCGCCGCGCTCCGTCCGGCAGCCAGCCAGAACAAACACAATCCGACTTCGCCCGACAATGGGGGCGGCCAACATGATCATGCTGCGTTCGTGGGGTGCGGTTCTGTCGTTGCTGATGCTTGCTGCGTGCGCGAGCCTGCCGCCGCAGGCCGACCGCACGCCGACGCATGCATTCACCGATACCGACAATACGCGCCTCGGTGTGGCATTTCGCCAGCAGGCCGCCGCGCATCCCGGGCTGGACGCGTTCCATTTGCTGACCGATCCGGTCGACGCGCTGGATGCGCGCGTGCTGCTCGCCGACCGCGCCGACCGGTCGCTCGACCTTCAGTACTACATCTGGCACGACGACCTGACCGGGCACGAACTGGCCGATGCGGTCATCCGCGCGGCCGATCGCGGCGTGCGCGTGCGCGCGCTGCTCGACGATCTCGGCACCAACGCGGACGACCGCAAGCTGCTCGAGATCAGCGCGCACCCGAACATCGAGATCCGGCTGTTCAATCCGGTGGCCACTCGCCGGTTCAAGAAGATCGGCACGGTATTCGAGTTCGCGCGCGTCAACCGGCGCATGCACAACAAGGCGATGATCGCGGACAACCAGGCGGCGATCGTCGGTGGCCGCAATATCGGCGACGAGTACTTCGGTGCGTCTTCGATGCTGGAGTTCGGCGATCTCGATGTCGTCGTTCACGGCCCGGCGGTGAAGGCCATCTCGACCGAATTCGATACGTTCTGGAATTCTCCGTACGCGTATCCGATCGACGTGCTGGTCGGGCACGATGCGGCGCCGGGCGGGCTCGATCGCGAGCGCGAACGGTTGCGCGACTACCTGAGAGCCATGGAGGACAATCCGTATGTGCTCGAGGCCCGGCAGCGGCTCGATCGGATCGTGCATGGGCAGGGTACCGAATTGTCGTGGGGGCGCGCGACGGTGCTGTACGACGATCCGTCGAAGATCGCGCACGCGCCGAAGGACGCCGACGGGCACCTGACGCCGCAATTGCGCGCGCTTGCGTTGCAGCCCCAGCACGACCTGCTGATCGTGTCGCCGTATTTCGTGCCGGGCAAGGACGTCGTCGAGCGGCTGCGTGCGCTCACGGCGCGCGGCGTGCGCGTGACGGTGCTGACCAACTCGCTCGCGTCGACCGACGTGGCGGCCGTGCATGCCGGCTACCGGCATTATCGAAGCGACCTGGTGAATGCCGGCGTGCGGCTTTACGAACGGCGGCCGTCGGGCGACAAGAGCATTTCGAAGCAGGTCATCATCGGCTCGTCACGCGCGTCGCTGCACGCGAAGACCTACGTGTTCGATCACCAGAGCATTTTCATCGGGTCGATGAATCTCGATCCGCGCTCGCTGAACCTCAATACGGAGATCGGCGTGTATTGCGAAAGTCCGGCAATTGCGTCGCAGGTGGCGAACGATCTCGAGGCGCGGCTCGACCGGATCGCGTGGCGTGTCGAGGCGACGACCGATGCGGCCGGGAAAGGGCGGCTCGTGTGGATTCAGACCGATGCGGACGGGAAGGTCACCGAAATCGATCACGAACCGGAAGTGTCGCCCGCACGGCGGATGGAGGTCTGGTTTCTGGGGCTGTTTCCGATCGAGTCGCAACTGTGAGCGACGCTCAGCGGCGCGTGCGGCCGAGTCGTTCGATGACGGCCGCGAACTGCGTCGTTGCTGAGTCGATCGTCGCGTCGTCCAGCCCGGAATAGCCGAGCACGAAGCCGTTGTACGTGCGGCCGTCGCCGACGCGGTAGCTGCTCAGCGGCTGCAGCAGCAGGCCCTGCGCGGCCGCGGCGCGCGCGACGTCGGTGTCGTGCAGCGGCACCGTGAGATCCGCCGACAGATGCATGCCGCCCGGACTGTCACGCACGCTCAATGCGGTGCCGAGGTGGCGCGCGAGGGCGGCTTCGAGGCTGCTGCGCCGCTCGGCATAGAGCGACCTCATCCTGCGCAGGTGCCGTGCAAAGAGGCCGGTGTCGATGAATTCGGCCATCGCGAGCTGGTCGGCCGAATGACCGCGATGGACGAGTTCGCGCAGCGTTCGCGTGAAGCGATCGACGAGAATCGGCGGCACCACCATGAAGCCGAGCCGAAGCGCGGGAAACATCGTCTTGCTGAAGGTGCCGAGATAGCAGACCGGCGCGTCGGGATGCAGGCCCTGGATCGCGGGCAACGGCTGGCCGTCGTGACGGAACTCGCTGTCGTAATCGTCCTCGACGATCCACGCACCGCACGCGAGCGCACGCTCGACGAGCGCTGCGCGCCGTGCCGGGCTCATCAGTGCGCCGAGCGGATATTGGTGCGATGGCGTCGTATAGATCAGCCGGGGCGGCTGGCTACGCCACTGTGCGTCGGTAGGCGCCATCCCTTCGTGATCGACCTCGATCGGCACGAGATTCAGGCCGGTCGATCGGAAGGCTGTCCGCGCGCCGTTGTAGCAGGGATTCTCGAGCCAGCCGTATTCGCCGGGATTCGCGAGCATGCGCGCACACAGCTCGAGGCTGCCTTGCGTGCCGTCGGTGATGAATACCTGGCCCGTGTCGCAGCGCACGCCTCGCGACACGCGGATGTACGCGGCCACCGCGCGCCTGAGCTCGGGCAGCCCTTCGACCGGCCCATACGCGAGCTGGGCGGGCTTGATGGTTTTCCATGCACGCTCGATGCAGCGGCGCCACTGCGCCACGGGGAATTCGTCGAGTGACGGGAGGCCGGGGACGAACGGCAGCATGCGTTCGGGCTCGGGATCGGCGTTCTCCAGCCCTTGCACGCGCGCCGACAGCCGAACCGCGGGCGGCCCGTCTTCATTCGCGGCGCTCGCGCGGCTGCATCCGTCCCATCGCGTGATCGTGCCGTTGCGCGTGGCGGCTACGAAGCCTTCTTCCGCCAGCCGCTCGTACGCATAGACCGCCGAGTTGCGTGCAATACCCAGCTCGGCCGCGAGCACGCGCGTCGACACGAGCCGCGTGCCGGGCGGAAGGTGCCCGTCGAGCAGCAGCGTGCGCAGGCTCCGGTACAGCGCTTCTTGCTGGCTGTGTCGGGTCGTGCCGTCCTGTCGGGCAAGCGACGAGATGAGCAGCGCGAAATCCATAGGCTGGTTCCAGAAATTTTCGTTGTGCTGGTTCTTTTGAAGATGCCGCGCGCATCGTATCGTTCACGTTCTCGCGGTGCAGACCGGCGCGCAAGCCGTGCCGGCGATCGCCGCGGCCTGCTGCACGTCGGTATTCTGATCGATTTGACATGCGACTGTCGACGAGCCCGGCGACGGGCAATTCGGCCGTGAATACGGCGCGCTACCGATTCAATTCACTTCGTAGTCCAGACATATGAAAGACCAGACCGCCATCGCTCCCACACCGCGTACGACCATTCGCCGCCTGCCCGAGCTGGCCAGTCACGATCGCGCGATGCTCCACCGCATCGTGGACGAGGCCTACGTCTGTCACATCGCGTTCGGCGACGGGCAGGACACGCACTGTATTCCGACCGCGCACTGGAGGCGCGGTGACGATCTCCATATCCACGGATCCAACGGCAGCCGGATGATCAGGGCGCTGTCGGCGGGTGCGCAGGCTTGCGTCGCGATCACGTTGCTGGACGGTCTCGTACTGGCCAGGTCGGCCTTCAACCATTCGATGAATTACCGATCGGCGGTGATCTACGGGCAGTTCGAGGTGGTGGAGGGCGGTGCGGAAAAGCTCGCGGCACTGGATGCGTTGATGGACAAGATTGCGCCGGGCCGCAGGCATGAAGCGCGGCCGGGCAATGCGAAGGAAATCAACGCGACCAGCGTGCTGCGGATTTCCATGGACGAAGCGGCCGTGAAAATCAGCGATTCGCTGCCGTCCGACAAGGACGAAGATCTGGCGCTTGCCGTCTGGACCGGAATCCTGCCGCTGAAGACGGCACGCGGTACGCCGGTGCATGCCGACGGCAACGTGCCCGTGCCGGACTACGTGCGGAACTGGGCCGATTGAGGAGGGCGATCGCCGGACGGCAGCGCGGCATTCACGCTGACGTCGGCGGGACTTACCCCGGATGATGCTCGTGCGACTCGTGCTGCGGGTGCGGCTCGGGCGGGTGCGGATGCGGAGCCGCCGCGTGCTCGGTTGCCGGTTGCCGAGGCCGCGGTGCCGCGTGTTCCTGCGGCGGTGCTTCGGCGTGCGGCTGCATCTCCTTGCGTTGTTGCTGCTGGGCCTCACTGCGTTGCTGGGCTTCCGCTCGTTGCTGCTGCGCTTCGTTACGCTGCTGGGCCTGCGCGCGGCCCTGTTGTTGCGCTTCGTTGCGTTGCTGCATCGCTTCGCGTTGTTGCGCCGTATTGTGCTGCTGCATGTCCTCGCGTTGCTGTTGTTGCTGTGCCGCCGCACGATTTTCCTGCGCGGTTGCGCGCTCCTGCTGCATCGCCTGCTGCCGCTCGTCGTGCGTCGCGCCGGGCGGATGCTGCGCCGGCGCCACGGCATGCGGCGCGTTCGCATGGTTCTGCGCGAATGCTTCCGGCGCGGGCCGCGTGCCGGGACGTGCGTCGTTTGCGCCGAAGTGCGGCATCGTCATCGGCGCGGCGCGCTCGCGCTGCTCCATGGCCTGTCCGCGCATCGGTTCGGCACCGGGCTGTACGGCATTGCGCTCGATCGTCGTGTTGTTGGTGGTGACGTTGCCGCCGTAGTTGTTCGTGATGCGCGTGTTGCGGATGTTGGTGATGTTGTTGATCACGGTAGTCGACTTCGTCACGTACGTGGTGTGGTTGTACACCACGGCGGGGCGCTGCCAGCCATCGTGCCACCCCGGGCCTTCCGGACGCGGCGCCCCCCAGTTCATGCCCCATGCGTGCCAGCCCCAGTCGTGGTGCCCGAAGATCGCGGCGCCGACGGCGATGCCGACGCCGAACGTGATCACGCTGGCCGCAACGACTTCGCCGGTGCTGTATGCGGGCGGCCGGTACACGTAGCCAGGGTAGGCCGACACCGGTTCGCCGTAGACGACGGTCGGGTTGTAAGACGGCACGTACACGACATCCGGCTGCGCGGACTCGATCTCGATGGCCTGCGGCGGCGGCGGCACGATCGCGGGCCCGGCATATACGACCGGCGCGTCGGGGGCGGGCGTGTAGCCGGCCGGCGCGGCCTGCGCGACTTGCGTGACGCGCATCTGGCTGCCCGAACGGAGATGGCCGGACGTCTGCGCGCGCTGGCGCATCACCTGGATCGCGTTCATCACGTCGGTCGGGTCGTTGTAGTACGCCTGGCCGAGCGACGTGGTCCAGGCCGGGTTCGACGCCATTTGCGACAGCACCGCGGGGAAGGCGGTCAGCGCCTTGACGGACGGGTCCCATGGCTGCGCGTCGGCGGCGCTCGCGAGTGCCTGCCCCTCCAAGGCCGGATTCTGCGTGACCCAGTTGTTGGCGGCCGTCACCTGGTCCGGATACGTTGCGCCCGCAAGCACCAGCGCGACGAGTTTGTCGGGGAACAGCGCGATCGGCGCGACCATCTGGTAGAGCTGGTCGGCGCTCGGCGGCGTGTAGGCGACGGGCGTCGAGGCCGGCTGTGCCGCGGCGGCCGCGCTCGCATCGCTCGCCGGGGCGGCGGGGCTGTTGTCGCTATTCTTGTTGCAGGCCGACAGGCCGAGCAGCGACACGATGAGGGACGACGCGATCAGCGTTCTAACAGGGCGGTGTGCACGTGTGTCGTTCATGTTGTTCATTCGGTGTGGAGGCAGCGTTGGCAGGCACGCGGGCTGCGCGATCGTGTTCGCATGGCGGAAGTCCCGCGACGAATCGTCATATTCAGTTAAACGCACGACACGCGCGGAAGTTGTCGGCGTGTTGTGTAACAGTGTGTACCTTGCAGTCCGTAAGCGGGCGGGCGCCCGGCGGGTAATCGTTCTGAAAGTTGCTGGCGCAACGATTGCAAGGTCGGCGTGCGTACCGTCGCGCCGGATGCTGTTCTGCGAGATCGCGCGGAATGCAGAAAACCCGCGACGGCTTGCGCCTGTCGCGGGCTGTTACGCGGTTGCGTGCGGTTCCGTGTGCAACCGACGACGCACACCCGGAACCGGGTCGATCATCGGTTCATCAGCGCGCGAAATCCGACGTGCTCTGGATGAACGCGTTCAGCTTCGAGATGTTCACGCTGCCGAAGCCCGTCGTCGCGTCCCAGCCGGCCTTCGCCTTGTAGCCGTACGTGCCGCTGCCGTTGTTGCCGGACGTGACGTCGTGCAGCAGCGCCGCGTTGGACGGGAAGTACTTGTAGATGCTCGACGCGGGGAAGCCGAGCGCATTGTTGTTGGCCGACTGCAGCCGCGCCCAGATGCCCGTGAAGATCGGCGCGGCGAGGCTCGTGCCGCCTTCGTTGTTCAGGTAGCCCGAGCCCCACAGCGTGTCGGACGTCTGGCCGTTCACGACGAGAATCGCGCCGGTGCGCAGGTCGGCGTCGAAGCCGACGTCGGGCAGTGCGCGCTTGGTCGATCCGGTCAGCGTCGACGACTGCCACGTCGGCGCGGCTTCGTACTTGCTGTACCCGCCGCCCGTCGACCACACGGTGCCCGCCTGCCAGCTCGGATCGTTCCAGACGATCTCGCTGTTGTACGCGTTGGTCGACGTATTCGTGAACAGCGTCGTGCCGCCTACCGCGATCACGTACGGCGACGTGGCCGGTTCGCTCACCGTGTAGGTCGAGCGCGACGGCGTGCCGCTCGCGCATTCGTACGCACCGTGATCGCCGGCCGAGACCGAGAAGGTCTGCCCCTGCGCGACCGCCTGCTTGAAGATGGTGTCGTCGGTTGCCTGCGAGCCGGTGCTGTTCGCGGACGATTCGCACACGCCGAGCGAGACGTTGATCACTTTCGCGACGTTGTCGGTTACCGCCTTGTTGTATGCGGCGGTGATCGCCGTGAGCGTCATCGACGGTGCCGCGTAGAACACGACCTGCTTCACGCTGCCGCCGGCCGTGCCGACGATCGACTGGCTGTCGAGATTCCACTCGACGGTACCGGACGTATCGGTGTACGAACTACCTGCCGGGCCCGTCTGCACGACGGTGCTGCTGATCGTGCCGAGGCCGTTGTTCGCGGCGAACGTATTGAGGTCGCTTACCGTCTGCGACAGGTCGCCTTCGGAGATGATGCCGACCGTGGTCTGCGAGGCAGTCGGCGTGCCGTCGCCGCCGTAGATCGACGAGAACTCGGTCGGGTTGTGCGGCACTGCCGACGCGCCGGCCGGGATCGTCAGGTTGCTGGTGTTGCCTTGCGGCTTGCTGCCCGCACCGGTATGCATCAGCTCGACGTTCTGCAGCCCGAGCACCGCGCCGACGATGCCGCCGATCGCGTTCGGCACTTGCGCGGCGTCGGTATTCGCATAGACGCTGCGGCCGTTGTGCGTGAAGCGCTTGAGCGTCGTGCGGAACGCGGACTTGATGGTCGCCGCGGTGCCGGACGCCGATACCAGCAGGCGGTTCGGCGCGACCACGATGTTCACGAAGCCTTCCTTGCGCAGGTGCGCGACGACGGACGCGACCTGCTGGTCGGTCGGCGCATATTGCGCGGCGAACTGCGCCGGCGTGAGGAACTGCTTGTAGTGCGGCGAGCCGGGCGTATGCAGGTCGCGCAGGTACTGGTCGAGTTGCGCCTCGTTGCGCAGGTTCAGCCCGAGCACGATGTCCACCGATTCGCCGGGCGCGAGCTCGACGGCCGCCGATGCCGCGGCCGCCGTGCTCGCGGCGGGCGCGCCGGCCGTACCGGCTTCGCTCTGCTGCACGAGCGGCAGGAACCCCTTGGTGTGGGTTTCCGTCCAGCCGGCCGCCGGCGCGGCATGGGCGGTCGCCATGCCGAACGACGCAACGGCTGCGGCGGCGGATGCGAGCTTGACGATGCGAATGTGCTTTTGTTTCTTGTCTGCAACCTGATTCATTTCAAATACCCCTCCGGTTGAACATCGAACGGCACGAACAACAACGGTCGACAGCGATGCGGGTCATGCATCGCCGTGTTCTGTCGCATGCGTGCGGATGGCACGGACGCGACAGGGCCTTTCGCCCGATCCGGAGAGATGGGTTTGCTCCGGGGGCGAAATTCGGAAAACGCGATAAAGGAAAAGCGGCGCCGGACTCGGCACGGGCGGGATTGCTAGAGCAACAGTTTCGTTGTCCTGCTCATTTGATTCGATCCTTCGGCCCGCTGCCGGATGACAGCTGTCCAATGAGATGCATCGGGATATTGCATGCGCCGGTGCGCGAACGAATCAGCCGGCGGCGAGCACTGCGGTGCAGCGGAAGCGAAAAAACGTGGAGCGGAATCGATTGCGTGGTGAGCAATTCGTCAGATTGCTTGCATCGGACGGTATCAAGAACGAAAGCAGAGTGTCAAACTTTTTTTGATTATATGAAACAAAATTAAATCGAATAAAGTGCAATGATTTTGAAAAGATCGACGGCATTTTGTAATGCTCGAAACCGGCGGGAAAGGTAATGCCGGAGTCGGTTCGCCGATCATTTCCGATTCGTTTTGTAATGGGTCGGTTGCTATCGAGGAAACACTCGAATCGCCGGCGCGTGCCGCGGGATGTCGAACTCGAGAACGGCAGCGCCGCCAGGCGATGCGAGATGGCGGACCTGCCCGCCGTGCGCCTCGACGACCGCGCGCGCGACGGACAGGCCGAGACCGGTTTCGACGAAGTGTCGTGAACCTTCGTTTTCGATCCGGACGACGGCGCCCGCAGCGCGGTTTTCGACGAAAAGCCTCAGCGTGGCCGGCGCGGAATGGCGCCGCAAGTCGTCGAGCAACGCGAGAACGGCTTGCCGGATGCGCGCGCAGTCGCAGGTCACGACGGCCGCGTCGGTCGCCAGGTCGATGACGAACCCCGCTTCACGAAATGCTTCGCGAACCGAATCGACGGCGCCGGCGATTTCGCGGTCGAGCGCCGTCGGGCTCAGGTCGAGTGTCAGTGCCTCCGGCCGTTCGGCAACCTCAAGGTCGTCGACGAACCGGAACAGGTCGTCGACCTGGTGAAGCAGCGCGTCGCGCGACGAAGTGCCGTCTTCGTGGGCGAGCGCCTTGATGGCTTCGAGCCGGGTTTCGAGTTCCGCGAGCGGCGTGCGCATCGAGCGACTGTTGCTTTCGGCGACGGCTGCCGGATGGGAAGGAATCCGATATTTCAATTGATGGGTCATCGCATTGAAGTCCTCGATGAAGCGCGACAGGTCGGCCATGCAGCCGTCGCGGGAAACGACGCGCGCCGACAAGTCGCCGGCGACGATGCGGCCGGTGTGGTCGACAACCGCATCGAGCGCCGCGAGCGTGCGGCGCATCTGCCGGAACAGGTCGAACGCGGTTGCCAGCAGGCACACGAACAGCACCGTCGCGAGCACCAGGTAAGGGGATGCATCGTGGATCATCGCGTCGGCCGTTGCGTCGTGCGGCAACGCAACCGGGTGACGCAACGCGTAGAGGAGGAATGCAGCGGTGCAGGCGATCAATGCGGCGACGATGGCGCCCAGGCCGATCGCCTGCCCGATTTGCCGGCCGGGCTTCGCCGGCAGCGTCACTGCGCGCCCCGCAGCCGGTAGCCGACACCGCGCATCACTTCGGGCATGCCCGGTGCACCGGCCTGTTCGAGCTTCTTGCGCAGCCTGCAGATGTGGCTGTCGACCGTGCGCTCCAGCGCGCTCACGTCGGCCATGCACGCATCGAGCAGCTCGCCGCGCGTGAACACGCGGCTCGGCGATCGCGCCATGTGTGCGAGCAGCCGGAATTCGGTCAGCGTCAGCGTGATCGGGATCTCGGCAGAATCCGTCCGCACGCGGGCCAGATAGCTGTCGGTGTCGATCTCCAGGTCGCCGACGCGCAGCATGCGCGTGGCCGGCGGCGCGGCCGAGCGGCGCAGGATCGCGCGCAGCCGCGCGACGACCTCGGCCGGGTTGAACGGCTTGACGATGTAGTCGTCCGCGCCGGCGTGCAGCGCCTGCAGCCGGTCGAGGTCGCGGTCGAATGCCGTGAGGACGACGACGGGCGTATTGCCGCGCCGCCGCAGCTCGGTGAGCACCTCCCAGCCGTTCTTCTGCGGCATCTTCACGTCGAGCAGGATCAGGTCGGGCTTCAGGTGCGGCTGCACGTCGAGCACCGCTTGCCCGTCGGCGACGCGGTAGGTGCGAAAGCCGTCGTGCGTCAGGTACGCGTCGAGGATGTCCGAGATGTCGGGCTCGTCTTCTGCAATCAGTATCAGGGAATGGGTCATGGAGTGTGCCGTGCGATGTCGAACAATCGGGGCAGCCCGTTGCCGGGCTGAATCGCGCCGTCCCGATCTGCTGCTGTACGGGCGGAACGGCGCCGTTCGTTCAGTTCTGCACCTCGCTCTGCGACGGCGCGACGTCCTTGTCGGTCAGGCCGCCACCGAGCGCCTTGTACAGCGCAACGGCGTTGCCGAGCTCGCTGCGGCGCAGGTCGAGCAGCGCCTGCCGCGCCGAGTAGAGCTGCCGCTGCGAATCGAGCAGTTCCAGCCGCCCCTCGACGCCCGCGCGATAACGCAGGTTCGACAGGTCGGTGCGGCGTTCGGCCGAGCCGACCACGCGCGTCTGCGCTTCGATCTGGCGGCCGAAGGTTTCGCGCCCGGCGAGACCGTCGGCCACTTCGCGAAACGCGGTCTGGATCGAGCGTTCGTATTCGACGACCGCGCTGGACTTGCGCACTTCGGCGAGTCGCAGCTCGGAGCGCAGCCGGCCGCCCTGGAAGATCGGCACCGTGACCTGCGGCGCGAAGCTCCACGTGCGCTGGCCGCCGTCGAACAGGCTGCCCATCGCCGGGCTGAGGAAACCGATCGACGACGTCAGCGACAGGCGCGGGAAGAACGCGGCGCGCGCGGCGCCGATATCGGCATTCGCGGCGACGAGGTTCTGTTCGGCCTGCCGGATATCCGGGCGACGGAACAGCAGTTCGGAGGGCAGGCCGGCCGGCAGTTGCGTCATCACCGGTTGCTGCTGAAGCGGCAGCGGCTCGGGCAGATCCTTCGGCAGCTCGGTGCCGACCAGCAGGCGCAACGCATTGCGTGCCTGCTCGACGGCGCGCGTGCGCGCTTCGAGATCGGCCGTGGCGCTTGCGACCTGGCCTTCGGCTTGTGCGATGTCGACGCCGCTCGCCTGATGCGCATCCTTCAGGCGGCGTGCGAGATCGAGCGACTGCTGCCAGTCGGCGAGTGTGCGCTCGGACAACTGACGCTGCTCCTGCGCGAGGCGTTCCGCGAAGTACGCGTCCGCGACGCCGCCGACCAGCGAGATCTGCACCGCGCGGCGGCCGTGATCGGTCGCGAGGTAGCGCGCGAACGCCGCATCCGACATCGATTTCACGCGGCCGAACAGGTCGATCTCGAACGCGCTGATGCCGAGGTTCACGCCGTACTGGCTCTGCGTCGTGCCGAACAGCGGCGGGCTCGACTGCGTGTCGTCCGACGTGCGCTGGCGCGTGAAGTTCGCGCCGGCGCCGATCGACGGCAGGCGCGCGGAACGCTGGATGCCGTACTGCGCTTCGGCGGCCTCGACGTTCAGCGCCGCGAGGCGCAGGTCGCGGTTGTTTTCGAGCGCGAGCTCGATCAGGCGCTGCAGGCGGCGATCGCCGAACATCGTGCGCCAGCCGAGATCGGCCGCGTTGGCCTTGAGGTCGGCGGCCGCGGCGGCCGTGTAGGCCGTCGGCACCGGCATCGAGGGCTTGACCAGCGTCGGCGCGAGCGAGCAGGCCGACAGGGCGAGGACGAGGGGAAGAATAAGCAATCGCATGGCATCAACCTTCCTGTCCGTGAGTCGGGGCGGCCGGCTGCTTGCGGGAAGCCCGCCATGCGCCGATGCGCTCCTGGATGCTCATCACGAACACAAAGAAAACGGGGACGAAGAAAATGGCCAGTACCGTGGCGGTCACCATGCCGCCGAACACGCCGGTACCGATCGCGTGCTGCGTTTCGGCGCTGGCGCCGGTCGCGATCATCAGCGGCACGACACCGAGGCCGAACGCGAGCGAGGTCATCAGGATCGGACGCAGGCGCAGCTTCGACGCCTGCACGGCCGCTTCAATGAGTCCTTTGCCTTCCTCGCGCAACTGCTTCGCGAATTCGACGATCAGGATCGCGTTCTTCGCGGACAAGCCGATCACGGTGATCATCCCGACCTTGAAGAACACGTCGTTCGGCATGCCGCGCAGCAGCACCGCGCCGATCGCGCCGATCAGGCCGAGCGGCACCACCAGCATCACCGACAGCGGGATCGACCAGCTTTCGTACAGCGCGGCGAGCACCAGGAACACGACGATCATCGACAGCGCCATCAGCATCGGCGCCTGCGACGCCGACTGGCGTTCCTGCAGCGACTGGCCGGTCCACTCGACCGCGAAGCCCGGCGGCAGCTGCGCGGCAAGCCGCTCCATCTCGGCCATGGCCGCGCCGCTCGACTGGCCCGGCGCGGCGGTGCCCGAGATGCGCGCGGACGGGTAGCCCTTGAAACGCACCATCTGCAGCGGCGTCTCGGCCCATACCGGGCGAACCACTTCGGACATCGGCACCATGCCGCCGGCCGCGTTGCGCACGTACAGCTTCATCACGTTGTCGATCTGCATGCGTGCCGGCGCATCGGCCTGGATGATCACCTGCTGCATGCGGCCCGCGTTCGGGAAGTCGTTCACGTAGGTCGAACCCATCGCGGTCGACAGCGTGTCGCTGAGCGTCGTGAACGACACGCCGAGCGCCTGCGCCTTCGCGCGATCGATCTCGAGGCGGATGCTCGTGCCGGCGGGCAGGCTGTCCGGGTACACGCCGGTCACGACCTTGCTTTGCGCGGCGAGTTCGAGCAGCTTCGCTTCCGCTGCCTTGAGCGCCGCGGTGCCCTGGTTGGCGCGGTCTTCCAGGCGCATCGAGAAGCCCGAGCTGTTGCCGAGTTCGTCGATGGCCGGCGGCAGCAGGCTCATCACCGTGCCTTCGGTCACGCCGGCCATCGCCTGCTGCGCGAGCATGCCTTCCTCGATCGTCGACGAGCCGCCGCGGTTCTTCCAGTCCTTCATCACGGACCAGTTGATCGCCGCGTTCGAACCCTGGCCCGAGAAGCCGTAGCCGATCACGGAAATGCTCGACTGGATTGCCGGACGCGAAGCAAGATGCTTCTCCAGCGTCTTGACCACGTCATGCGTGCGCTCGGCGGTAGCGTCTGCGGGCAGCAGAAAGCTGGTGATGAAGTAGCCCTGGTCTTCGTCCGGCAGGAACGACGACGGCAGGCTGCGGAAGCCGAACACCAGTGCGCCCGAGATCGCGACGAACACCAGCATCACGCGGCCCGTGCGGCCGACCAGGCGGCCGACGCGCGTCTCGTACCATTTCGTCAGGATATCGAAGCGGCGGTTGAACCAGCCGAAGAAGCCGCGTTTTTCGTGGTGGCCCGGTTCGAGCGGCTCGAGCATCGTCGCGCACAGGGCCGGCGTGAGCGTCAGTGCCAGCAGCGCCGAGAACAGGATCGACACGGCCATCGACATCGTGAACTGCTTGTAGATCACGCCGACCGAGCCGCTCGCCATCGCCATCGGCAGGAACACCGCGGTCAGCACCAGCGTGACGCCGATGATCGCGCCGGTGATCTCCTTCATCGCCTTCGACGTCGCGTCCTTCGGCGACAGTCCTTCCTCGGCCATCAGGCGCTCGACGTTCTCGACGACGACGATTGCATCATCGACGATGATGCCGATCGCGAGCACCATGCCGAACATCGTCAGCACGTTGATCGAGAAGCCGGTCAGCAGCATCACCGTGAACGTGCCGAGCATCGCGACCGGCGCGACGATGGCCGGGATCAGCGTGTAGCGCACGTTCTGCAGGAACAGGTACATCACGAGGAACACGAGCACCATCGCTTCGAGCAGCGTGTGCAGCACCTTCTCGATCGAGATCTTCACGAACGGCGACGTGTCGAGCGGAATCGAGTAGGTCATGCCGGACGGCATCGACTTGCTCAGTTCGGCCATGCGCGTACGAATCGCATCGGCGGTCTTCACCGCGTTCGCGCCCGGTGCGAGCTGCACGCCGGCGAGGGTGGCAGGCTTGTTGTTCTCGCGGCTCACGAACGTGTAGTTCTGCGAGCCGAGTTCGACGCGCGCGACGTCGCCGAGCACGACCTTCGAGCCGTCCGCGTTCGCGCGCAGCACGACCTTCGCGAACTCTTCCGGCGTCGTGAGCTGGCCCTGCGCGGTGAGCGGCACGGTCACGCGCTGGCCCGCCAGCGCGGGCAGCGCACCGAGGCTGCCCGGTGCGATCTGCACGTTCTGCTGGCCGATCGCGGTGGTCAGGTCGCTCATCGACAGGCCGAAATTGATCAGCTTCTGCGGATCGACCCAGATGCGCATCGCGCGTTCGGAGCCGAACTGCAGCACGCGGCCGACGCCGTCGATTCGCCGCAGTTCCTCGGAGACGCTGCGCGCCATGTAGTCGGCGAGCGCGCCTTCGTCGAAGCGGCCGTTGTCGGAACGCAGGCCGACGATCATCAGGAAGCCGGACGATGCGGATTCGACGATCAGCCCGTTCTGGCGCACGGCTGCGGGCAGGCGCGGCTCGACCGACTTGATCTTGTTCTGCACGTCGACCTGCGCCATCTCCGGATTGGTGCCGGGCTTGAACGTCACGGTGATCTGTGCGGCGCCGGACGTATCGGCCGACGATTCGAAGGACAGCAGGTTCTTGACGCCGGACAGTTCGCGCTCGATGAGGCTCAGCACGCCGTCGTTCATCGTCTGCGGCGTGGCGCCCGGATAGGTCGCGGTGATCGTGACGGACGGCGGTGCGACCGACGGGTAGCGCGCGACCGGCAGTTGCGGGATCGCGATCAGCCCCGTCAGGATGATGAAGAGCGCGATCACCCACGCAAACACCGGGCGTCGGATAAAGAATTCAGCCATGGCTGGAGGCTCCTCGTGATTCAGTGCGCGGACGCGGTGGCGGCCGCGTCAGGCGACTTCCAGTCGGTCGCGGCGGCCGGCGCGCCGTCGACCAGGCGTTCCATCCCTTCGACGACGACCTTCTGGCCGGCCTGCAGGCCCGACTTGATGCGATAGCTGCGGTTCGTCAGTTCGCCGACCTCGACAGCCTTCAGATGCGCGGTGCCCTTCGCGTCGAGCACCCACACCTGCGGCTTGCCGCCGGCGCGCACGACGGCCTGTTGCGGCACCGTCACCGCGTTGGCGTAGTGCGCGCGCGGAATGCGGGCACGCACATACATGCCCGGCAGCAACTGTCGCTTCGGGTTGTCGACCAGCACGCGCAGCAGCACGTCGCCGGTGCCCGGATCGACGTTGACGCCCGAGAACAGCATGCGGCCCTTGACGTCGTAACGCGTGTCGTCGTCGCGCAGCACGTCGACCGGCAGGCCGTTGCTGTCCGACGCTTGCGGCTGCGAGGCGAGCGCGCCGCGCAGCGCTTCGAGCGAAGCAGCCGGCTGGCGCACGTCCACGTAGACCTGGTCGATCTGCTGGATGCGCGCCATCGGCTGGCTGTCGCCGCTCGACACCAGCGCGCCTTCGGTCACGAGCGCCTGGTCGATGCGGCCGGCGATCGGCGCTTCAACGGTCGCGAATTTCAGGTCGAGCTGGCGGCGCGCGAGCGTCGCGCGGGCCTGCGCGACATCGGCGGCGGCCTGGTCGCGTTGCGACACCGCGTCGTCGTACACCTGGCGGCTGATCGCATCGGCTTCGACGAGCGGCTTGAAGCGGGCCGTCTGCACCTTCGCGCGTTCGAGCGCGGCCTGCGCACGCTGCAGCGATGCGGCGGCGGTGTCCATCTCGGCCTTGAACGGTGCTGGATTGATCTGGAACAGCGGCTGGCCCATGCGCACTTCGGTGCCTTGCTCGAACAGCCGGCGCTGCACGATGCCGCTCACCTGCGGCCGGATCTCGGCCACCCGCACGGCCGCGACGCGGCCCGGCAGGTCCTCGGTGACGTCGAGGCGCGTGGCGGCCACGGTCATGGCCGCGACCGGCGTGGCCGGTGCGGCGGCCTGCTGTTCGGCGGGCCGGCAACCCGCCAGCATTGCCGCCACCAGCGCGCATACCGCGCTGTAGCAGCATCGTTTCTGATTCTTCATAGCGACTCCAGGAAACGCAGGCAGCCCACTGCCTGCTTTGACGGGCTGGAGTTTGCTTGGGTTAGTTGGGGGCTTTTATGCGGAAAGATGGAGATTCGATGGAGCCCGCGAAAGGAAGCGAAAAGCGGGGCGGCGGGTGTCGCAATGGTCGGACGAATGGGCGTGGCGCCGTGTCATGCGTGCGGTGTCGTCGGCATTCCGCCGGTCGGTCCGGTCGACGAGGATCGACCGCGACGTGATCGATGACGACCCGCTCGGCAACGAAGTGCCGGCGACGACGGGGGCCGAGGGGGGGCTGCTGGGCGCGGTACGGAATCGGGCATCCCGATCTGGAGCGGATCAGCTTCTGCCGGCTGCTCGACGCGTTCGCATCGTTCGGACGGTTGATCCGTAGCGCGTGCTACTGCGTGGCTCCGGCTTGCCGCAGCGCATCCGCAGCGTAGGTGTTGTCGTGTGTCAGTGCGAGCTGAAGCAGCGACTGCCCGCGCCGATCGACATGGTTCGGATTCGCGCCGTGCGCGACGAGCAGCGGAATCAGTTCGAAGCGATTGAACAGCGTCGCGAACCCCAGCGCGGTTTCGCCGGCGCCGTTCGTCTGGTCGATCGGGCAGCGCGTGTCGATCAGGCGGCGTGCGATGTCGGGTTCGTTCTTGAAGAGCGCACCCATCAGCGCCGTGTTGCCGTGGCGGTCGCCAACACATGCATCGGCGCCGGCCGACAACAGGTAGTCGAGCGCGGCAGGCTGGCCGTCGTAGGACGCGAGAATCACGGCCGTGTAGCCGTGGCTGTCGGCGGCGTCGACGGGATACCCGGCGTCATGCAGTGCGCGCAGGATGTCGACGCGGCCGACGCGTGCGGCGTCGAACCAGTCGCCGTCATAGCGGCGCAGTGCGGCAGGATCGGCCTTGCCGTAAGCAGGCTGGTCGGGCAGGTGCGCGCAGCCGGCGAGCGCGGCCAGCGCCACGGTCATGGCGGCCGCGCGGATCGTGTGCGTGAAGCGTTCGGGGCGCATGGGGATGTCCTGATGAAAATGTCGGGCCGACGTGCGTGGCACCACTACGCACACTACGCACGTCGGCAGCGACCGATGTCGCGGGATCAGTTCTCGCTCAGCTTCGCCGCGAGCGACTGCACTTGCTGTACGTTCGCGTGAACGGCCTGCGCGAGACGCGTGCCGTAGTCGGCATCGGCCTTGTAGAAGTACGACAGCATCGCGTACTGGTTTTGCGCGTTCTTCACCTGGCCGAGATCGCCGGACAGTGCGGTGACGAGGTCGTCCTTGTCCTGCTGCGACAGGCTGCGGTAGTACTCGCCGGCCTGTCGGAACAGCAGCTTCTTGCGGATCGCTTCCTGTTGCGTCGTGCCGTTGAGCGCCATGCGCACGGACTTGTACTGCGGATCCTGCGCGAGCTCGTGCTGCGTCGACGGCTCGTAGTTCACCTCGCCCTTGCGGTCGCCCGCGTTCATCTTGCCGTCCTGGTTGTTGTTGACCACCGGCACGACAGGGCGGTTGATCGGCAGGTCCATGTAGTTCGCGCCGAGGCGGTACATCTGCGTGTCGGCATACGCGAACAGGCGATCCTGCAGCATCCGGTCTTCGGACGGCTCGATGCCCGGCACGAGCCGCGACGGCGCGAACGCCGACTCCTCGGTCGACTGGAAGTAGTTGTCGGGCACGCGATTGAGCGTCATCGTGCCGATCTTGCGTTCAGGTACGCCGGTCCACACCTTCGTATCGTCCAGCGCGTCGAAGTCGAAGCGGTTCAGGTCCTTGGGCGTGAGCACCTGCACGTACAGATCCCATTTCGGGAAATCGCCTTGCTTCAGTGCGCCGTACAGGTCGTTCGTCATCAGGTTCCAGTCGCGGCCGATCGACGCGGCGATCTCTTGCGGACGCAGGCCGTGCACGCCTTGCTGGCTCTTCCAGTGGAACTTCACGTAGTGCACGTCGCCTTGTGCATTGACGAACTTGAACGCGTGCACCGCGAAGCCGTCCATGTGGCGATACGAATCGGGCATGCCCTCGTTCGTGTACAGCCTCGTCAGCATGTGGGTCGCTTCGGGCGTGTGCGCGAAGAAGTCGAATGCGAGGTTCGGGTCCTGCACGCCGGTCACGGCGCTCGGCTTGTTCGCGTGGACGAAGTCGGGGAACTTGATGCCGTCGCGAATGAAGAACACGGGCCAGTTGATGCCGACCATGTCCCAGTTGCCCTGCTGCGTATAGAACTTCACCGCGAAGCCGCGCGGATCGCGCGCCTGTTCGGGCGAGCCGCGATAGCCCATCACGGTCGAGAAGCGCACGAACACCGGCGTGCGGGTGCCCGGCGTGAAGACTTTCGCTTTCGTCAGGTCGGAGATGTCGGCGCTCGGCACGAACTCGCCGAATGCACCGGTGCCGCGCGCATGCACGACGCGTTCCGGAATGCGCTCGCGATCGAAGCGCTGCAGTTTCTCGATGAGCGCGGAGTCCTGCAGCAGCACGGGGCCGGCGGGGCCGGCCGTCTGCGAATTCTGGTTGTCGCCGACGGGCGCGCCCGTGTCGCGCGTGAGTTCGGCGGCGTACGGGGAAGCGGAGAAGGCAACGCAGATCGCGGCGACTGCGTGCCGCAGCACGCGATGGGAGGATGAGGACATGACGATGGAACTCCTTGAATCCGATCGGTGGTGGGGAAGCCGACTGAATTAGAAGAGATCGTCAGATGATTGGCTAATTGATATTCGATATGTTTTCGATAGCCGAGGTATCGACGCGGCGCCGGCCCGCTCGTTGCGGACGAAATGAACCAGTATTGTTGTGCGCGCAATGAGTTGTTGCGGCGCGCGTGATACACCGATCGTGCATCGTGCGCGCCGGCACCGGTTACCCGGCGTTCGCCTGCCAGCCGAGCCCGAGGCTTTTCTGCACGGACACGTAGTCCTTGATCAGCTCGGCTTGCCCGGCGATCACGTTCTGTTGCGCGGACAGCGCTTCGCGTTGCGTGTCGAGCAGGTCGATCATCGACGCGACGCCCGCGCGATAGCGCTCGTCCATCAGCGAGCGCGCATGCACGGCCGACGTCTGCACCTTCGTCAACGCGACGACGTGCTCGCGCTGGTGCCCGTAACGCTGCAATGCGGTGTTGGCATCCTGTAATGCACCGAGCACGGCCTTCTGGTAATTCGCTTCCGCTTCGTCACGCGACGCTTCGGCCGCGCGTACCGCGCCGCGCGTGCGCCCGAAGTCGAGGATGTTCCATTGCAGGTACGGTGCACCGACCCACGTGAAATTCTGCTTGCGGAACAGGTGGCCGGGGTCCGTCGCGCTGAAGCCGAGATCGCCGAGCAGCGTCACCTTCGGGAAATAGTCGGCCACGTGCTCGCCGATCTGCGCGTTGCTCGATGCGAGCCGGCGCTCGGCCGCGCGAATGTCGGGGCGCTGCTTCAGCAGCGCGGCCGGATCGCCGATCGCGACGTCGCCGGGCAACGTCGGCAGCGGGGCGTCCGCGGTCGACAATGCGGCATCCAGCGCGCCCGGCGCACGCCCCGTCAGGATCGCGAGCCGGTCGAGCGATTCCGTCACCTGCGCGTCGAGCGGGATCAGCGACGCCCGCGTGGTCTCGACCTGCGTCGTCAGGCGCTCGATGTCCACATCGGCCGCGACGCCGCGTGCGCGGCGCTGTTGCGTGAGTTCGAGCATCTTCTGCTGCAACCCGGCCGTGCGCTGCGACAGCGCGAGCCGTTGCTGCTGGTCGCGCAGGTCGACATAGGCGTTCGCGACTTCGGCGGCGATCGACACCTGCGTATCGGCGAGATCGGCGTCGACGGCTTCGGCCTGTGCGGATGCCGCTTCGACTGCACGACGCGTGCCGCCGAACAGGTCGATTTCCCAGGTCGCGTCGAAACCGGCCGAATAGAGTTGCAGCGGTCCCGAGCCGCCCAGCGACGGCGACGTGCCGCCCGACTGGTTCGAGCCGTTCGACGGCAGCAGCGAACCGAGCGCGCTGACGTCCGGTTCGCGCATGCGGATGGCCGCGACGGTGGCCGACGCTTTCGGCAACTGCGCCGCGCGCTGTTGCGAGAGCTGCGCGCGCGACGCGCGCAAGCGCGCCTGCGCCGCGTGAAGGTCGGGGTTGTACACGAGTGCGGCGGTGATCAGGTCGTCGAGCTGGCGATCGTGCAGTGCGAGCCACCACGCGCTCGGTGCCGGCGCGGTGGTGTCGATGCCGGAGGCCGGCGCGCGCACGAAGGTCGGCGCATCGGGTGCGGCGGGCGCGCCGCGATAGTCGGGGCCGACCGTGCAGCCGGCGAGCAGGCACGCGACTGCACACAGCGTGAGCGCAGGGCGGCGGGGCAGGGAGAAGGGTTTCATCACGTAAGACGGTTCAATGGCCGGACGACATCGGCTGCGGGCCGCGCGGCGTTCTCAGCATCAGGGCGAGCGGTACGCAGGCGAGCAGCGCGAGGCCCAGCAGATAAAAGGTTTCGGAGTAGGTCATCACGACGGCCTGGATCTGGATCTGCTGCGCCAGCTGCCCGAGCGCGCGCATGTTCGAATACGCGAGGTCGCCGGTGTGTGAAAACCAGTTGGCCGCATAGGCCGACAGCCGGTCCTGCCCGATCAGCGAGTTCGCGGTCACCGATTCGCGCAGCGCGGCCGTATGGAAGGTCGTGCGCCGGTCGATCACGGTGCCGATGATCGCGAGCCCGATCGAGCCGCCGAGGTTACGCGCCATGTTGTAGAGCCCGGCCGCATCGCCCGAGTCTTCACGCGCGACGGCCGCCATCGACGCCTGGTTGAGCGGCATCATCGCGAGCATCTGCGCAACGCCGCGGATCAGTTGCGACCACACGAAGTCATGGCCGACGCTCTGCGCGGTCAGGCCGATGTCGAGCATGCAGCTCAGGCAGAACAGCAGCAGCCCCGAGATCACGAGGATGCGGAAATCGACCTTGCCGAGCAGGCGCGGCAGGATCGGCATCACGAGGAAGGCCGGCAGACCCGACAACAGCATGATCGCGCCGGCCTGTTCCGCGTTGTAGCCGGCGACGATCGCGAGGAACTGCGGCAGCAGGTAGGACACGCCGTACAGCCCCGCGCCGACCGCGGACACGATCACGATCACGCTCGCATAGCGCGGGTTGCGCATCAGCGACAGCCGCATGATCGGCCGCTTCGCGAAGCGCTGCGACAGCGCGATCAGGACCATCCCGGCAAACGACACGATGCTCAGCGTGACGATCATCTGCGATTCGAACCAGCGCTCGCGCTGGCCTTCCTCGAGCACGACGGTGAGCGAGCTCAGGCCGATCGCGAGGCCGAAGATGCCGAGCCAGTCCGCGTTGAAGAACGCGTGCCATTGAGGGCGGTCCGACGGCAGCCCGAACACCAGCAGCGCCATCAGCAGCAGGCACACGGGCAGGTTCAGGAAGAAGCACCAGCTCCAGTTCACGTTCTCCGCGAGCCAGCCGCCGAGCACGGGGCCGAACAGCGGCCCGAGCAGCACGATCAGGCCGAACAGCGTCATCCCGACCGGCAGTTGCGACAGCGGCAACCGCGTGCGGATGATCGTCTGCGCGGTCGGGATCAACGCGCCGCCCGTGAAGCCCTGGCCGATCCGGCCGGCAATCATCATCGGCAGCGAATGCGACCAGCCGCACATCATCGAGAATGCGATGAACAGCGCGGAGTTCGTCAGCAGGAAGTTGCGCAGCCCGAACACGCGCGTGAGCCAGGCGGCGAGCGGGATCATCACGATTTCCGACATCAGGTAGCCGGTCGAGATCCACGTGCCTTCGGTGCCGGTCGCGCCGATTTCGCCCTGGATCTGCGGCAGTGCGGAGTTCGTGATCGAGATGTCGAGCGTCGCCATCAGCGCGCCGAGCGCGCCGGCCGCGACCGCGATCCAGTCGGTGACGCTCGCGCGGCCCTCGTGCGGCGGCACGGGCATCGTGGCGGACGTATCAGCCATGGCGTTTCTCGTCGCGGGCCGAACGCGTGTCGACGTCGACCGTCACCGACAGCCCCGGCAGCAGCATGCGTTGTGCGCGCGCGTTCGAATCGAGGCGGATGCGCACGGGCACGCGCTGGACGATCTTCGTGAAGTTGCCGGTGGCGTTTTCGGGCGGCAGCAGCGCGAACTGCGCGCCGGTGCCGGGCGCGAAGCTGTCGACGACGCCGGTCAGCGCGCCGTCCGGCAGCGCATCGACATGCAGCTCGACGGGCTGGCCGATGCGCATGTTGCCGATCTGCGTTTCCTTGAAGTTCGCGACGAGATAGATCGAGTCGACCGGCACGACGGTCAGCAGCCGCGTGCCGGGCTGCACGTACTGGCCGACGCGCACCGTGCGATCGCCGACGCGGCCGGCGAGCGTGCTGCGCACGATCGTGTTGTCGAGATCGAGCTGCGATTGCGCGGCGCTGGCCTGGGCGGCCTCGAGCTGCGCGCGTGCCTGCTGGAGCTGCGCGGTGAACGACGCGATCTGCGTGCGCGCGGCGGCGATCGACGCGTTGTTCGCGGCCAGCGTCGCGGCTGCCTGGTCGCGCGTGCTCTTCAGGTCGGCCACACGTTCGTGCGTTTCCGCACCGGTCGCCGCGAGCGGTGCATAGCGCGCGTACTCGTCGCTGGCGTGCTGCGCGTTGATGCGCGACACCTTCGCCTGTGCATCGGCCTGTTCCAGATTCGCGTGCTGCTGGCTGATGTCGGCTTCGGCGCGCGCGATATCCGCACGGCGGGCGTCGACGGTCGCCAGGGCCTGCGCGAGCGCGACCTGGTACTGGCGGACATCGAGCCGCACGAGCGGATCGCCGGCCTTCACGGCCTGGTTGTCGTGCACGTAGACGTCGGTCACGTAGCCGGCGACCTTCGGCGCGGCGGCCATGCTGTCCGCCTGCAGGTACGCATCGTTGGTGCTTTCGATGAAGCGGCCGACCGTCCACCAGCGGCCGAGCCAGACGGCGCCGCCGATGGCCGCGAGCACGGCGACGGCAAGCAGGATGCGCCGCTTCGATCCGCCGCGTCCGTTACGCGGTGTTGTTCCGTTTTCCTGACGATCTACTTTCTGTGTCGGGTCTTGCAGCGTCGACATACGGGATCCAATTTATTCCAAGTGGAAGAATTATTCCAGTTGCTAAAATTGTGTCAAGTAGAATGTCGATCGATCGAATGACGAGGCAGGCATGAACGAAGCGAAGAAGCTGCGCCGTACGTCGGCGGGCGGCTACGCGCGCGGCGACGAAACGCGCCAGCGGATCATCGAGGCGGCAATCGAACTGTTCGGCGAACGCGGGTTCGCGGGCGCGTCGACGCGCGAGATCGCCGCGATGGCGGGCGTGAACGCGCCGGCGCTCCAGTACTACTTCGAGAACAAGGAAGGCGTGTACCGCGCGTGCGTCGAAACGATCGCCGAGAACGGCTGGCAGGTGTTCGCGCCGGCGGTCGGCCATGCGCGGGCGATGCTCGATGGCCAGGCGAGCGTCGACGCGCTGATCGATGCATTCATCGGGCTGCTGCGTGCGCTGTCGGACCGGATGTTCACCGCGCCGAAGACGATGAACCAGCGGATGTTCTTCGCGCGCGAGCAGGGCGGCCAGGAACCGGCGAGCGCGAGCGAAATCCTGATGACGCGCATGCGCAAGCCGCTGAACGACGTGAGCGCCGAGCTGATCGGCCGTATTTCGGGGCGACCGGCCGACGATCCCGTCACGCGGTTGCGCGCGCTGAGCCTGTTCGGGCAGCTGACGGTATTCCACATCGCGCAGCGTTCGGCGTTGCAGTTGCTCGAATGGGAGGCATTCGACGGCGAGCGTGCGGCGCTGGTGACCGACACGATTGCCGACCAGACGCGCGTGCTGCTCGAGCAATGGCATGCGCAGCGCGACGCGTTGGCGGCCGGTGCGCAAAGCGCGGTGAAGCGCGGGCAGGGTGCCGCCGCGTCGAAACGCGCGGCGAAACCGGGGACGGCAACCCCCGCGGCGAAAGGCACGGCACGCGCAAGGAAACCCGCCGCGCGTTGAGCACGGCGCGTCACGCGCGTCGAACCGTCAGCCCGGCTTGCGCTCCCCGTTGCCGGGCGACGGCGGCCGGGCTGCCGTTTCGGGCGCGTTGCCGTTGCCGTTGTCGGTGGTGTTGTCGCCTTCACCGATTCCTGTGGGCCGCGATCCGTCCGCATAGGCAACGACGCTGCGCTGCGGATTCGCGATCCGGATGCCGCGTTCGCGGAACGTTTCCGCGATCCGCCGGTTGAATTCCCGCTGCACGCTCCAGCGCGTCGAGTCCGTGCACTGCATCTGTCCGGCCAGCGCGAGCGCTGCGCCGTCGACCTGGTCGATCCCCCAGTAGCTGAAGTCCGACAGGATGCCGTCGTGATACTTCGGATCGTCGCGCAACGCGGCGCCGATTTCCTTCAGTGTCGCGATCGCGCGATCGATGTCCTCGCCGTACGCGATGCTGACCTTGACGGCCGCGTTGCCGAGCCCGCGATTCGTATTGTTGACGGTCGTCACCGAGCTGAACGGGATCGTATACAGCGACCCGTCGCCCGCGCGCAGCCGCACGGTGCGGATCGACAGGTATTCGACCGTGCCCGACACGCCGGCAAGCGTGACCCAGTCGCCGACCTGCATCGCGTTTTCCATCAGCAGGAAGATTCCGGTGATGAAATCCTGCACGAGCTTCTGCGAGCCGAAGCCGAGCGCGACGCCGAAGATGCTCGCGCCGGCCAGCAGCGGGCCGACGTTCACGCCGAGCTGGCTGAGGCCCGTCAGTACGACGACGAGCGCGATCATCACGAACAGCAGCGAACGCAGCATCGGCAGCAGCGTGCGCAGCCGCGCGGCGCGCACCAGGTTGCCTTCGCGCGTCCAGCGCTGCAGGCGGCGCTCGATCGCGATGTTCGCGGCTTCCCACACGACGAGCGCGACGAGTGCCGCGATCGCGATCGTCACCAATGCCGACGCGAGCCGGTGGCCGATCGTGCCGGTCTCGAACGCGCGGAAGACCGGCACCCCCCAGGTCTGCAGCAGCAGCACGAAGGTCACGATGCCGATCGCGCCCGATACGATCTGGCGCAACAGCGGGTAATAGCGGTACGCGTGCAGATGAACGAGCGTGCGGTCTTCATCGCGGCCCTGGAACAGCCGCGCGAGTGCGCCGAACACGACGATCGACACCATCCGCATGCCGATCATCACGGCGATCGAGCGGCCGCCGAGCGTGATCAGCACGCGATAGCCGTTGTGGACGTCGAGCGCCCACACGAACCACAGCGCCATCACGACGAAGACCGACACGGGCGCCCACGCGTCCGCGAGCGCATTGCCGATCATGGCGAAGGCCGGACGGTCCGCGCCGGCCGCGCGAATCCGCGCGGCGACGGGCTGGCGGCACCGCAGGATCAGCGCCGAGATCATCACGTGCCCGACGAGCGCGACGGCTTTCAGCAGTGCGACGTGGCCGGCTTCGCTGAGGCCGAAGCTGGCGGCGATCTCGACCGCGGCCGTGCACGCACCGACCACGATCACGATCCGCGCGATCGAGCGCTGCGCGAAATCGGCCCATGCATCGCTGATATGCAGCAGCCGCAACTGCCGCGCATCGGGCTGGAAGAACAGCCGGCTGACGATCGTGACGAGCCGGCAGATCACGTAGATGTCGATCAGCGCTTCGAGCGCGGATTCGATCGGCGTGCCCGTGTCGCCGATCAGCGACATCGTCAGGCTCGCGACGCCGACGAACACGAGCAGCGGCACCGCGCGCAGCGCGAGGCTGACGAGCGCGCGCGGCATCCGGTACAGCAGCGTGGAGTGACGTCGCGCGTGGCCGCGGCTTTGCGACGCGGCGGGCGCAGCTTCGGCAGCGTCGGTGGCGCCGGGCGGGTCGGATGTGTCGGGCGGCGCGTGGTCGTCGTCGGAGGTGGCGGAATCGGGCGCGGCGGGGCGCGATGCATCGGCGCGTCGTGCGGCTACCGCGGCCAGCGCGCGTCGCAGCAGCCGCTTCGCGAACCATTCGACGACAAGTGCGGGCACGAGCACGGTGAGGATGATCCAGATCGCGTGCGTGAGATCGGCGCGCTCGTCGGCGCGTACCAGCCTGTCATGCCACCAGTTGCCGACCGAGCCGACATCGAGCAGCGAGCGCAGCGATTCCTTCAGCGCGCTGCCGATTTCGACAGCCCAGCGCGACCCCTGGCGGACGAGCATCGACGCAAGCCCGTTCGACGTGAGCGCAGTCGGGGCCGCGGCCGCCGATGCGCCGCTGGCTGCGGCCGCTTCGCTGGCGGCGACCGCGGGCGCACTCAATACGCCGACGGCCGCGATCGCGCGCAGCGTCGTTTCGACTTGCGCGCGATCGCGCGGGTTTTCGAGCACATTGAGTGCCTGCCGGGCCTGTTGCGGCGTCAGCGCGGGCGCGGTGCCGGAGGCGGCCGGCGCAGCGGTTGGGGTGGGCGTGGCCGCATGGGCGGCCGACACGACGGCGGCAAGCAGCCAGCCGAGGAGGAAATGTCGCATGGAGTAGGCATGGGGGTGCGCATCGGCGCGCGGCCCGCCGGGCTGAACGATGGACGGAAGTTAACATGATCGCGACCGGAGCCGAATAGTTCCGTCGACGACCATTCGAATCGGGCATGGGCGAGGTGGCACGGGCGTTCGCGGCGCGTTCGCGCAGGCAAATGACTGATGCAGGCTTCAGAGGGGCCAACAGAACAGCGGGGAGGAAGGCTAGCGGTCGAATCGTAAGGCAATGGTAATGCTCGTTTCCCGTCGGAGCAGAGCTGTGCATTGCAACGTGAGCATTCGCCCGATCGTGCACGACGCGCGGGATGCCTTCGGATTCCTGATGAATCACCGATATTCGTCGTGAAATATCGGCAGCACATGTTCGGCGATTTCCTCGACGACCTCGCGTACCGGCCGGTCGGATCCCGGGTTCAGCGTGACATGATGCGTGCCCGCCGCACGCATGTCCTGCAGGATGTCGACCAACGCGCGGCGCCCGGTTGCGTAGCCGAGCGACAGCGCGATGGCCGATGCGTCGGGGTCCGCGGCGAGGTCGAGTCGCATCGACACGCCGAACGCACGAAATTCCGGCGCCGGAAGCCGGTCGACCGCCGCGCGCCACATCGAATGGCGTGCGCGCTGTGTGTCCGGATCGCGGTGGTACGTCATCCAGCCGATCGAGCGCCGCGCGATCCAGTCGACGCTTTGTCCGCCCGATCCGACCGCGAGCATCGGCACCGCGTCGCTGCCGCGCGGCAGCAGCATGAATTCGGGGGCGTCGGGCGGTGCTTCATCGGGCAGCACGCGGGACGGCACGCCCAGCGCGGCCGCGACGACATCCCAGTGTGCGCGGTAGCGGTCGCGCCGCGTTTCCGCATCGACGCCGAACGCCGCATATTCGGGCGGCCGGTCGCCGGAGCCGAGCCCGAGAATGAAGCGTCCGCCGGACAGCGTCGCGACCGACAGCGCACCTTTCGCGATATGCAGCGGATGACGCAGCGGCAGGACGATCGCGCCGCTCGCCAGCGCGATCCGCTGCGTGCGCGACGCCAGTGCGCCGAGCAGCACCCACGGGTCGAGATGGCCGACCGGGTCCGGGTAATCGGCGCTGTTCAACGGCACGTCGCGAATCCACAGCGCGCGAAAGCCGAGCGTATCGGCCAGTTCGGCGAGTTCGAGTTGCTCGTTGAAGTCGGCGACGATGTGGCCGCTGCGCAGCAGCGGCAGCGTGAGGCCGATCGACAGCTGTCCGTCCGAAAAGACGCGGCGGGCGACGTCAAGGCGGGCAGGGGCGGGCGTGGTCATGTCGGATCCTTGGAGGCGATGCAAGCGGATGCGCGGTGTTTCGTGTCCGAATGCTAGCGTGTTTGCGCACGGCGTGAGCCGCGCCGCATGCGTCGTCCCCGGCCCTACGCGATTCGCGGCGCCACGCCGCACAGCGTGAGGCCGGGTTCCGCGCCGGCATCGGCGGGCCGCTGCCGCTCGACGGCACGCATGGCCGGCCATCGTCGTGCCGGCGGGTGTTTCAGTTTCGAAACGTTCACGCTTCCTGACGGTGCGCGATCCCTTCCCGCGGTCTTGCAGATGCCCGCGGGGCCTTGCGGCGCGACGCATGGTGCACTCCTTGCATATCTGTATGGGCCGTGAGCGCGATCGCGGGGCGCAGTCGGCCTGACGATCGCTTCAGTGGGTCGGACATATCGAAAACGGGGACAAGAGAATGAAAAGAGACCGAATCGCAACGTGGCATGTTGCAAACATGAATCGCCGACCTGCCCGAATATTCGCTTCGCCGTTGATTGCGGCGACGTGAGCGCGCGGCTTTCCGTTCCATCCGAGCAATCGGGTTCGTTCTGAGCGACACGTGCATGTTTGACGCACGAGGCCGACCGGCGACGGTCGGCCGTCGGGGATGAGCCTCCGAATGCATGCGGGTGGCTCCGGCCTGGATCCCGGATCGTCATGCCGTAGCGCAACGCGAGTCGTCGCGCGGCGGATGCGATTGCGCGCCGCGCGTCGCGGCGTGGCGGACATGACCGGGATCGCACGGAAGCGCCGGCGGCGCAACGCAGCGCAGCGCGCAGCATTGCGGAACACGCGCAGTTCAGGGGAAGCGTTCACCGGTGGCCGCATGGCGGCCGTCGCAACTTTGTGCTGTCAGTTGATCCACTACCCCGATGGATCAATTGTTTAAGCGCCCATCGCCGCGTGGCGAATGGGCGTCTTTTTTTGTGCGCCGGTTTTTGCACAGGGGCCGCCGGCCGGATCGTGCAGCGTTCTGTATCATGTGCTGGCGCGCGGGCCGCTCGTGCGGTCGCACGAGCCTGCCGGCGCGCCCGATCACGCGTTGCCAACATGAACGACAAAGCCTTGCAGGACCCTTCAACCGCCGGCGTCGACCCGGCCGCGCTCGATGCGCTGCATGCGTTCGTCGAGCGCCATCCGCGCCTGCTCGTGCTGACCGGGGCGGGCATCAGTACCGATTCCGGCATTCCGGGCTATCGCGACCGCAACGGCCAGTGGATGCGCTCGCCACCGATCCAGCTCCACGAATTCCTCGGCTCCGATGCCGCGCGGCGACGCTACTGGGCGCGCAGCATGATCGGCTGGCCCGTCGTCGGCCGCGCGCAGCCGAACGGGTCGCACGTCGCACTGGCACGGCTCGGCGGCGCGGGCCGGATCGAGCGTCTCGTCACGCAGAACGTCGACGGCTTGCACCAGCGCGCGGGCAGCGACGACGTGATCGAGCTGCATGGCGGGATCAACGGCGTGACCTGCCTCGAATGCGGCGCGCACCATGCGCGCGCGACGATCCAGACGATGCTCGAAGCCGACAATCCCGAACTGCTCGGTGCGCAGGCCGAGCCTGCCGCGGACGGCGACGCGCACCTCGAATGGGCCGCGCTCGACACGTTTCGCATTCCGGCGTGCCCTGCGTGCGGCGGCCTGCTGAAGCCGGCGGTCGTGTTCTTTGGCGAGAACGTGCCGCGCGAACGCGTGGCGCTGGCGTCGCAGGCGCTCGACGCGGCCGATGCGCTGCTCGTCGTCGGGTCGTCGCTGATGGTGTATTCCGGCTACCGCTTCTGCGTGTGGGCGCAGGCGCAGCAGAAGCCGGTCGCCGCGCTCAATCTCGGCCATACGCGCGCCGATCCGATGCTGACGCTGAAGGTCGAGGCGCACTGCGCACCGGCGCTCGACGCACTGACGGCCCGTCTGGGTCTCGGCGATCACACCCTGGAGCATGCATCGTGACCGGCGCTACCGCTTCGCCCGATCCCTCCGCGCGGTTGCTGGCGCCCGCGGCCGAACGCAACCGCGGGCCGATCCTCGACGTATTGCGTCGCGTCCTGCCGGCGAGCGGCAGCGTGCTCGAGATCGCGAGCGGCACCGGCCAGCATGTCGTCCATTTCGCGCAGGCCCTGCCGGGCCTGCACTGGCAGCCGAGCGACCCCGACGAACAGGCGCGGCACTCGATCGCCGCGTGGGTCGCGCATGCGGGCCTCGCGAACGTCGCCGGGCCGCTGGCGTTCGACGTGCGCGAGGCAGCGTGGCCGGTCGCGGCGCTCGACGCGATCGTCTGCATCAACATGATTCACATCTCGCCGTGGGCCTGCACGGAAGCGCTGTTCGCGGGCGCGGCGCGGCTGCTGCGACCGGGCGGCGTGCTGTTCCTGTACGGCCCGTACCGTCGCGAAGGGCGGCACACGGCGCCGTCGAACGAGGCCTTCGACCTGCAGTTGCGCAGCCGCGACCCGTCGTGGGGCGTGCGCGATCTCGAGACCGTCGTCGCGCTCGGCCTCGATCGCGGGCTTGACTGCAGCGAGGTCGTCGAGATGCCGGCGAACAACCTGAGCGTCGTGTTCCGGCGGCTGCCGCACGCGGAGCAATGACACGCAGGCGCGCATCGACGCCGGGTTTCCACTATCCTTTCGCCTGTGCGCGCGGCCCGGTTCGGGTCGCGCCCCGTTTTTTCCGGAGAATTGACTAATGGGCAAGCAAGCAATCGGTGTGATCGGGCTCGCGGTGATGGGCCGCAATCTCGCACTCAATATCGAGAGCCGCGGTTACGCGGTGTCGGTGTACAACCGCAGCCGCGAGAAAACCGACGAACTGATCGCAGAATTCCCCGGCCGCAACCTGGTGCCGACCTATACGCTCGAGGAATTCGTCGCGTCGCTCGAGACGCCGCGCCGGATCCTGATGATGGTGAAGGCCGGTGAAGCGACCGATGCGACGATCGCGTCGCTCAAGCCGCTGCTCGAGAAGGGCGACGTGCTGATCGACGGCGGCAATACGCACTTCACCGACACGATCCGCCGCAACCAGGAACTCGCGCAATCGGGCCTGCACTTCATCGGCACCGGCGTGTCGGGCGGCGAAGAGGGCGCATTGCGCGGCCCGTCGATCATGCCGGGCGGCCAGCGCGACGCGTACGACCTCGTCGAGCCGATCCTCAAGCAGATCGCCGCGAAGGCGCCGTCGGACGGCGAGCCGTGCGTCGCCTACATGGGCCCGGACGGTGCGGGCCACTATGTGAAGATGGTCCACAACGGCATCGAATACGGCGACATGCAGCTGATCGCCGAAAGCTACTCGGTGCTGAAGGACGTCGCGGGCCTGACCAACGACGAGCTCGGCGCGGTGTACACCGAATGGAACCAGGGCGAACTCGACAGCTACCTGATCGAGATCACGTCGAAGATCTTCGGCAAGAAGGACGAAGAGACCGGCAAGCACCTCGTCGACGTGATCCTCGATCGCGCCGCGCAGAAGGGCACCGGCAAGTGGACGAGCCAGAACGCGCTGGATCTCGGCGTGCCGCTGCCGCTCATCACCGAGTCGGTGTTCGCGCGCGTGCTGTCGTCGCTGAAGACCGAGCGCGTCGCGGCCAGCAAGATCCTGTCGGGCCCGGCCGCCGCACCGTTCGACGGTGACCGTGCCGCGTTCGTCGAGGCGGTGCGCCGCGCGCTGTACCTGAGCAAGGTCATCTCGTACGCGCAGGGCTTCGCGCAACTGCGCACGGCATCGGAAGAGTACGGCTGGAACCTCGATCTCGGGACGATCGCAAAGATCTTCCGCGCGGGCTGCATCATCCGCGCGCGCTTCCTGCAGAAGATCACGGACGCCTATGCGAAGGATCCCGCGCTCGCGAACCTGCTGCTCGATCCGTACTTCAAGGACATCGCCGCGAACTACCAGACGGCGCTGCGCGACGTCGTGGTCGCCGCGGTGAAGGCCGGCGTGCCGGTGCCGGCGTTCGCGTCGGCGGTCGCGTACTTCGACAGCTACCGTTCCGAGCGGCTGCCGGCGAACCTCGTGCAGGCGCAGCGCGACTTCTTCGGCGCGCACACTTTCGAGCGTACCGACAAGCCGGGCAGCTTCCACGCGAACTGGTCGTAACCGGCCCGCGGGGGCAGCATTGTTGCGAAAATCTATTCTTTGAATAGGGTTTTTCTATCCCGGATGCCGACATTGTTGGCTCCGGGGAAACAGTGTTTTCGTTCTTTCATGGTTTTCCCTAGGTGCTGCCGGGACTAAACTCTGTTCCATCGCTGCAGACATGGTGTGTGCGGCGGAGCAAAAAAATCCCGGAGGTAATCATGAAATCGCTGATCGCAACGTTCGCTGCAGCTGCTGTCCTCGCCGTTCCCGCCGTCTCGTTCGCCCAACAGAACGCGCCCGTCACCCGTGCACAGGTGAAGGCCGATCTCGTCGCCGTCCAGCAGGCCGGCTACAAGCTGGGCAGCGACCGCACGAACTACCCGGAAGGCATCCAGGCAGCCGAAGCACGTTTGAACCCGCAACAAAACGTTGCCGCTGCCGACACGACCGGCTACGGCGCGCAACCGGCCGCCGCGCAAGAATCGGGCGCACCGGCTGTTGCAAAGACCGGCTGGCAAGTCAAGCGTATCGCTGACGGCGCACCGGTCTACAAGGGTCGTTAATGGTGCGGCCGCTCCGACGGCCGGATCCGACCCCCTGTAGTACAAACAGCCCGTCGTTCCGTTATGCGGAACGACGGGCTGTTTTCATTGGCGGCGCGTGACGCGCCGGCGCTCAATGCAGCGGGCGGCGGCCGCGCCCGATATCGCGGAACAGCGCTTCGGCCGGTTCCAGTACCTGCAGCCACGTTTCGTCGTAGCCGCTCAGCGTGTCGAGTGCGTCGCGCAGCCGTTCGATCGCGAGGACCGGCAGCTCGACGCTGTGGCGCGTGGCGCCCGTCATGTGCGCGACGCTCGCCAGCTGGACGAGCGCATCGGCCGCCTCGGCGACATCGGTCGCGAACAGCAGGTGCCGGTTGAGCAATTCGACCAGGCCGCTGGAGCCGGCGAAATCGTCGGCGTCGAGCTGCACGGAAAGAAACGTCGCGTTGTTCATTGTCATGCTCCTCGTTGTCGTTGGATCGCGCGCTGCGTCATCGAGTATAGGCGGCGATCGAAGCGGGGAATGTGACGGGGACGAGACGGCCGGCGCACGCGCGGCGGCGCGGGCCGAAAACCCGCGCGGCGCGGCTCGCAGGCCGTCGCCACACTCATGCGGCACTGCAAGATTGTTGCCGCAACAGGCAGCCGATGCAGTCCTGACCGCGACAAATGGTATCTTTGCCGGTCGGAGCGACACTGAAAAGTGCGGAAAAGGGGCCGGTGAGCCCATTCGCACCGACGTTCCGCTGTGGAAACTGACGGCCGCGAGAGCGGTCGGATACTGGTTGGTCCGGCCGTCCGGCCGGACATCGTGCGGCGCACACCGGGGGGCGGTGGGCGGCGCCACGACGCAAATCCGGGAGGACCCTTGAGAGAAACTATTCCCATCCACGATGCGCTGACGCGCTGGTTGCCGCAGGCGGCGCTCGTCGCTGCAGCCGTCGCGCTGTCGGGCTGTACGCTGACGCCGTGGACCGACAGCTGGCAACCGGCGCGCCAGTCGACCCCGATGTCGGCTGCGACGCCGGGCGTGATCGCCGGCTATTACCGCGTGAACCCGGGCGATACGCTCGCGGGCGTCGCGAGCGCCTACGGGCAACGCGTGCAGGACGTGGCCAGCTGGAACCACATGGCGCCGACCGACGCCCTGTCGCCCGGCCAGGTGCTGCGCGTGGCGCCGCCGTCTGCTTCACCGTCGCCCGGGCAGCCGCCTGCCGCGCCGGGCTCGCTCGCGTGGCCGGCAACGGGCGTCGTCGCGACGCCGTTCGCGGCAGGCAAGGCGCGCGGCATCGTGATCGCCGCATCCGGGCCCGACCACTCGGTGCGGGCCGCGGCGAACGGGCGCGTGGTCTACGCCGGGTCCGGCGTCAAGGCGTACGGCCCGCTCGTGATCCTGAAGCACGACAACGGCCTCATCACGGCCTACGGGCACAACGGCAAGCTGCTCGTCAACGAAGGCGACGCGGTGCGCCAGGGCCAGCCGGTCGCCGAAATGGGCACCGACGCGAGCGGCCGTTCGACGTTCGAGTTCGAAGTCCGCCAGAACGGCAAGGTCGTCGATCCGATGAACTTCCTGCCGCGCAACGGCGGCTGACGACCCGCAGTACCGCGTGTGCGCCGGGCGGCGCACACGCTCCCGCCTTCATCCCTCCTTGAGTGTCGCGGTACCGGACTGTCTTGCGTGATTGCCGAGCCAGCGGATGCCCAATGCGAGCGCCGCCGCGCCCAGCGCGATCAGCGAACACTGGATCGCGACCGGCAGGTAGCCGTGCGGCCGCGGATCGACGAACGGGTAGGGGTACCAGTTCTCCACTGCGCCGCGCACGAGCGTATAGCCGAGATAGACGAGCGGAAAACCGAGCCAGGCGAACGCGCTGCTGCGTGCGATCGGCCGGCGCGGCTCCACGTACAGCCAGTCGCACAGCATCACGAGCGGCACGATCCGGTGCAGCACCCAGTTGTTGAATGCCGGCGTGACGTGGCGCAGCGCATCGGGCCGCGCCAGCAGGAGTTCGTAGACGATCGCGGTGATCAGCACGTACAGCACGGCCGCGCCGCGCATCGATTCGTAGCGGGCCGAGCCGGGGCGCGCGATGCGCCACAGCCCCGCGGCCAGCATCGCGGCCGCGTAGAGGCTGCTCAGTTGCGTGAAGTAGCTGAGGTAGTTGCCGAGATGGAAGTTCGGCAGGTGCCAGTAGTCGGCGATGCTGTGCACGGTCGTGGACACCGCGAGCAACGCGGCGGTCAGCCGATAGGCCGCAACGAAGAACGCTTTGCTCATGATGCCCGTGCGCCGTCGCACCAAAGCTTCATCGTGCCACAGCCGCTTGCGCGCGCGATGCGGATTTTCCATATGAGGGACGCGCGCGGGGCGCGCCGCCGATTCGTCGGATATTTGACCGCGCCGCGTAAAACCGGACGCCCGTGCGGCTACAATCGCGAAAGCCTGGCCGGGCGCAGGGCCGGTTGCCGCCCGCGCTCCTTCCCGCATACGACACACGAGACGAAGCATGAGAAACATCCTCGCGAAACAGACGCGCTACAGCTCGCCCGCGATCTTCTTCCACTGGGCCATCTTCGTGCTGGTGGCGCTGGCCTACCTGGCCATCGAGGTCCGCGGCCCGAAAGGCAGTGACAGCCGCGTGTTCTGGATGAACGTGCACCTCACTGCGGGCACGTTCGTGCTCGTGCTGTCGGTGTTGCGCGTGCTGTGGCGCGCCGTCAGCCGCGTGCCGGAAGCCATTCCGCAGGCGGCGCTGCTGCGCTGGCTGTCGAGGCTCGCGCATCTCGCGCTCTACGTGTTCATCATCGCGCAACCGCTGCTCGGCATCATGATGATCAACCTGGGCGGCAAGCCGGTGTCGCTCGACTGGCTCGGCGTGTCGTTTACGCTGTTCGGCCCCGACAAGGCGCTGCGGCCGACGATCAAGGAGGCGCACGAACTGATCGGCAACGCGTTCTACTTCGTGATCGGCCTGCATGCGCTGGCCGCGCTGTATCACCATTTCATCCGGCGCGACGACGTGCTGCGGCGCATGGCACCCTGATCGCCGCGTTCCGGGCGCATTTCGCAGGCGGGGCGCATGGTTGTGCTGACAACCATGCGCCCCCGGTCCGTTTACCGGCACGGGTGGCTGGTCATCGCGTTGAACATTCTGTAACATCTCGGCTGCTTTTACATTCCGCTTACTCGTCGCCGCGCATGCTGCACCGACATCGTCACCTGACCGCCTGGCTCGGCGTGCTCGCGATCTGGATCGCGATCGCGGCGCCGCTGGTGTCGCAGTGGCGCATCGCGCAGGCCACCACGCCGGACCCTATCGTCTGCAGTGCAGAGCATGGTGCGCATCGGTCGGCCGATACGCGCAGCATGCACGATCACGCGCTGCATCTCGACGCGTGCGGCTACTGCGGTTTCTTCGCCCACAGCCCCGCGATCGGCGCGCCTGCCGCCGCATCGTTCGCTGCCATTCCCGCCGTTTCCGTGTCCGCCGCCGCGCCGTCCTCCGTCGCGGCGCGCGCCGACCGCTATCCGCGCGCGTATCCACGCGCACCGCCCGAGCGCGCCTGACGCGCTGTTATCCGTTCTTACTACCGCCGATATCCGTGCGGCCCGTCGCGGCCGCGTGGAGGGCGTCACTCGGGCTTTCGATCATGACCAATTTCCAGTTGCGTGCGCCGCGGGCGTCACGCAATGCCTGTGCGCGGCGCATGCCGCGCATGTTGAAACTTACCGTTCCGGCGCTCGCTGCCGGCGCGCTGGCAGCGAGCGCCGCGGCGGCCGAAACGGCGCGCGCTGACGTCGCGCCCGTGAACGAGTCGGCCGCGCTGCTGCCGCCCGTCGAGGTCGTCGCGTCGCCGCTGTCCACGCCGCTCGTCGTCGTCACGGATCCGAAGGCGCCGCGCCAGCCGCTGCCCGCCAGCGACGGCGCGGATTACCTGAAGACGATCCCCGGCTTCACGTCGATCCGCAGCGGCGGCACGAACGGCGACCCCGTGCTGCGCGGGATGTTCGGTTCGCGCTTGAACATCCTGGCGAACGGGATGCCGACACTCGGCGCATGCCCGAACCGGATGGATGCGCCGACGTCGTACATCGCACCGGAAAGCTACGACAAGGTCACCGTCGTGAAGGGGCCGCAGTCCGTGCTGTACGGCCCCGGCGCGTCGGCCGGCACCGTGCTGTTCGAGCGCGTGACGCCGCGCTTCGAGCGTCCGGGCATGCGTTTCGACGGCAGCCTGGTCGGCGGGTCGTTCGGTCGCAACGACCAGAACATCGACTTGACGGCCGGCACGCCGGACGTCTACGGCCGCGTGACCGCGAACCACGCGCATTCGCAGGACTACAAGGACGGCAACGGCAACACGGTGCCGTCGCAGTGGGACAAGTGGAATGCCGACGCGGCGCTCGGCTGGACCCCCGACGACCACACGCGCGTCGAGCTGACCGCCGGCACCGGCGACGGCTATGCGCGTTACGCGGGCCGCGGGATGGACGGTGCGCATTTCCGCCGCGAGACCTTCGGGCTGTCGTTCGACAAGCGGCACCTCGGCGACGTGCTCGACCGGATCGAGGCGCGCGTGTACTACAACGAAGCCGATCACGTGATGGACAACTACATGTTGCGGCAGCCCGACCCGACCAGCAGCATGCCGATGCGGATGGCGGCCGACGTGCGGCGCCGCACGGTCGGTGCGCGCGCGGCCGCGACGTTCCGTTTCGGCGACGACTTCAAGCTCGTGACGGGTGTCGACGCGCAATCGAACCGGCTCGATTCGCGTTCGTCGATGGGGCGGCAGGACTACCGCGACCAGCCGTGGGATGCGCAGGCGACGATGTGGAACGCGGGCGCGTTCGGCGAGCTGACGTGGTATGCGAGCGAAGTGTCGCGCGTGATCGGCGGCGCGCGCATCGACTACGCGAGCGCTCGCGACAAGCGCGCGATGACGAGCGGGATGATGACGAGCAAGCCGAACCCGACCTTCGACGACGATCGCGCGCGCGTGCTGCCGAGCGGCTTCGTGCGCTACGAGCGCGATCTCGCGTCGCTACCTGTCACGTGGTACGCGGGGATCGGACATGCGGAGCGCTATCCCGACTATTGGGAGCTGTTCTCCGCGAAGCGCGGGCCGGCCGGTTCGGTCAACGCGTTCTCGGCGGTGCAGCCGGAGAAGACCACGCAGGTCGACATCGGCGCGCAGTACAAGAGCGACCGGTTCGATGCATGGGTATCGGCGTACGCGGGCTACGTGCAGGACTTCATCCTGTTCAACTACGCGGCCGGGATGATGGGCCCGACCACGCAGGCGACCAACGTGAATGCGCAGATCATGGGCGGTGAAGCGGGTGTGTCGTGGCGGCCTGTTGCGCCGCTGCGCGTCGAGACGTCGCTCGCGTATGCGTGGGGGCGTAACGTGGCGAGCGGCGATCCGCTGCCGCAGATGCCGCCGCTCGAGGCGCGCATCGGGCTCGAGTACACGCGCGGTGCATGGTCGGCCGGCGGCCTGTGGCGGATCGTTGCGCCGCAGCATCGCTATGCGCTGAACGAGGGTAACGTGGTCGGCAAGGACTTCGGTCCGAGCGCCGGATTCGGCGTGCTGTCGCTGCATACGCAATACAACGTCAGCAAGACCGTGCAGATCTCGGTCGGCGTCGACAACGTGCTGAACAAGGCCTACACCGAGCACCTGAACCTCGCCGGCAACGCGGGCTTCGGCTATCCGGCGAACGCGCCGGTGATGGAGCCGGGCCGGACCGCCTGGGTGCGCGTGAGCGCGAAGCTGTAGCGTGCGGCACGTGTGCATTGCAGCATGCACGCGCATGAACGCGGCCCCGCCCGAACGGGCGGGGCGCGTCAACCGATTAGAGAACCGTATCTAGTCAGGGGGCAAACGTTCGCGACTCGTGATTCACTCCCGCATTCGACGCACACGGTGCGCGCGATGCAGCGTGCGTGTCGATCCGGTGTCATTCGCACCGGCAGCACAATAATCAGGAGAACATGCATGGCCAGATCGATGCGTTCCAGGGTAATGGCAGGGGCAGTGGCATGCGCGATGAGCGTCGCGCCGTTCGCGGGGACGACCGCGCTGACGACGCTCGCGACGACACAATCGGCAGTGGCGGCGAGCGCGCCCGCCGACAACTACGCGGCGACGCGTTATCCGATCATCCTCGTGCACGGGCTCACGGGCACCGACAAGTACGCCGGCGTGCTCGAGTACTGGTACGGCATCCAGGAGGATCTGCAGCAGCACGGCGCGACCGTCTACGTCGCGAACCTGTCGGGCTTCCAGAGCGACGACGGCCCGAACGGGCGCGGCGAACAGTTGCTCGCCTACGTGAAGACGGTACTCGCCGCGACGGGGGCGACCAAGGTCAATCTCGTCGGCCACAGCCAGGGCGGGCTGACGTCGCGCTATGTGGCGGCCGTCGCGCCCGACCTCGTCGCATCGGTGACGACGATCGGCACGCCGCATCGCGGCTCCGAGTTCGCGGACTTCGTGCAGAGCGTGCTCGCGTACGATCCGACCGGGCTGTCGTCGACGGTGATCGCCGCGTTCGTCAATGTATTCGGCATCCTGACGAGCAGCAGTCACAACACGAACCAGGACGCGCTTGCATCGCTGAAGACGCTGACGACCGCGCAGGCGGCGACCTACAACCAGAACTATCCGAGCGCGGGCCTTGGCGCACCGGGCAGCTGCCAGACCGGCGCACCGACGGAAACGGTCGGCGGCAACACGCATCTGCTGTATTCGTGGGCCGGCACGGCGATCCAGCCGACGCTGTCGCTGTTCGGCGTGACGGGGGCGCAGGACACGAGCACCATTCCGCTCGTCGATCCCGCCAACGCGCTCGATCCGTCGACACTCGCGCTGTTCGGCACCGGCACGGTGATGATCAACCGCGGCTCGGGCCAGAACGACGGGCTCGTGTCGCAGTGCAGCGCGCTGTACGGCAAGGTGCTGAGCACGCGCTACAAGTGGAACCACGTCGACGAGATCAACCAGCTGCTCGGCGTGCGCGGTGCGTATGCGGAAGATCCGGTCGCGGTGATCCGCACGCATGCGAACCGGCTGCAGCTCGCGGGCGTGTAATCGATGACCGCACGTGAAGGGCGCGCGCCGCTGGCGCGGCGCGCAGCAGTCTACGGTGTCGTGGGGCTGGCGGCGATCGCCGGCGTCGCGATGTGGAGCGGGGCGGGCTGGCATCGCGGGGCGGGTGCCGCCGGTGACGCACCGGATGCGGCTGCGGTGGGCGGCGTGCCGGCCGCATCGCCGCTGGCCGCCGTGCCGGCGAGCACGGGCCTGCCGCCGTCGCTGGCCGGTTCCAGCGCGCCGCGGCTGCCGCTCGATGCTGGCGGCCATCTCGCGAAGTCGCGCGCGGTGCGCGATTTCTTCGACTATTGCCTGACCGCGCAGAGCGATTTGAGCGCGGCCGCGCTCGATGCGTTCGTCGTGCGCGAGGTCGCCGCGCAGCTCGACGGCACGGTCGCGCAGGCCGAGGCGCTCGACGTGTGGCACCGCTACCGTGCGTATCTCGACGCGCTCGCGAAATTGCGCGATGCCGGCGCGGTCGACAAGGCCGACCTCGGCGCGTTGCAGCTTGCACTCGATCAGCGCGCGTCGATTGCGTACCGCACGCTCGGCGACTGGAGCGAGCCGTTCTTCGGTGCGGAGCAGTGGCGGCAGCGCTACGACCTCGCGCGGCTGAAGATCACTGAGGATCGCTCACTGACCGATGCGCAGAAGGCCGAGCGGCTCGCGGCGCTCGAGCAGCAGATGCCGGCCGGCGAACGGGCGGCGCAGCAGCGGATCGACCGGCAGCGCGCGGCGATCGACCAGATCGCGCAATTGCAGAAGAGCGGCGCGACGCCCGACACGATGCGCGCGCAGCTGACGCAGACGCTCGGCCCCGACGCCGCCGCGCGCGTCGCGCAGATGCAGCAGGACGATGCATCGTGGCAGCGCCGCTATGCGGACTACGCGGCGCAGCGTGCGCAGATCGAATCGGCGGGGTCGTCGCAGCAGGATCGCGACGCGCAGATCGCCGCGCTGCGGCAGCGCGTGTTCACGAAGCCCGGCGAAGCCGTGCGCGCGGCATCGCTCGACCGCGCGGCCGGCAGCACGCAATGATGGGGGCGTTGCCGCGTGTGGCCGGTCTGGTGCGGCCTTACGCGGCGCGCGTGATGTCGCGCGGCAGATGCCGCTCGATGGTATCGGCGAGCGTGTCGAACGCGGGCCCGATGCCTTCGTGCGCGACGCATGCATAGCCGAGCAGCAGGCCCTGCCGCGCGGTGTCGAGGCTGCTGTAGTAGCTGGTGAGCGGGCGCACGATCACGCCCGCATCGAACGCGCTCTGGGTGACCGCACGATCGTCGCACGCGTCGGGCAGGCCGAGCACCAGATGCAGGCCGGCCTCGTCGCCCATCACGGGCAGCGCTTCGCCGAAGCGTGCGCGGATCGCGTCGATCATCAGTTGCCGGCGCTCGCCGTACAGCGTCCGCATTCGTCTGACGTGCGAAGTGAGGTGGCCGTCCATGATGAATTCGGCGAGCACGGCCTGCTGCATCAGCTGGCCCTCGCGGTAGAGCTCGGACAATCCGGTGCGGAACGTATCGACCAGATGTTCGGGCACCACCATGTAGCCCATCCGCAGCCCCGGAAACAGCATCTTGCCGAGGCTGCCGACGTAGATCACGCGGCCGCCGTCGTCGAGCCCCTGCAGCGACGCGAGCGGACGGCTGCCGTAGCGGAATTCGCTGTCGTAGTCGTCCTCGATGATCCAGCAGCGGTGCTGGCGCGCGTATTCGAGCAGCATCCGGCGCCGCGCGAGACTCATCACCATGCCAAGCGGGTACTGATGCGACGGCGTGACGAGCACGAGTCGCGGCGGATGCTGCATGTCGCTCACGCGCGGGTCGAGCCCTTCCTGGTCGACCGGCACCGGTGCGAGCGAGAGGCCGGCCGCCTGCAGCACGCTGCGCACGCCCCAGTAGCACGGCTCCTCGACCCACGCGCGATCGCCGATGTCGGACAGCAGCCGCACCGCGAGATCGATCGACTGGTGAATACCCGTCGTGATGATCACCTGGTCCGGCGAGCATTTGACCGAGCGCGCGACCCGCAGGTAATCGGCAAGTGCGCGCCGCAACGGCCGGTAGCCGCCGCCCGGCGCATAGGTCAGCAATTCGGGATTGGCTTCCTTCCACAGCCGCGCCTGCAGGCGGCTCCACGTGCGGCTCGGAAATTCCGACACGTCCGGCACGCCCGGCATGAACGCCCCCCACTGGCGCCGCGACACGCCTGCGTGCTCGATCAGTTGCCGCCCACGTGTCGACAGGCTGCCCTGCGCATCCGGCGGCGGCAGCTCGTCGGCGGCCGACGGCGCCGGCGCGGTGCCCGGCGCGTGGATCGCCGCGGCGTCCGGCCGCGTGTCGGCCACATAGGTGCCGCTGCCGGTCGTCGTCAGCACGTAGCCTTCGGCCGTCAGCTGGTCGTACACGTGCAGCACGGTATTGCGCGCGATCGACAGGTCGCCCGCGAGCGTGCGCGAGCTCGGCAGCTTCGTCCCTGGCCCCAATTCTCCGGTCAGGATGGCCTGCTGCATCAGCTGCAGCAGCTGCCGGTACATCGGCTCCGGCGAGCTGCGGTCGAGGCGGGCGGAGAGCCAGTCGGCGACGATCACGGTATCCAAAGTGGTCCTACTTGGAATATTGAAATGGTTCCCTAGTATAGAACCGTGAGGGCCGTATAGTGGGTCCATCTCAAAAACGTTTTGTCGCGAAGCAAGGGGACAGCCACGATGAAGTCCGATGATGTGATCGTCAGCTTTCGCGGCGTGCGGAAGACCTACGATGGTGAAACGCTGGTCGTCAAATCGCTCGACCTCGACATCCGCCGCGGGGAATTCCTGACGCTGCTCGGGCCGTCGGGTTCGGGCAAGACCACCTGCCTGATGATGCTCGCCGGCTTCGAATTCCCGACCGGCGGCGAGATCCGCCTCGACGGCGAGCTGCTGAACAACGTGCCGCCGCACAAGCGCAACATCGGCATGGTGTTCCAGAACTATGCGCTGTTCCCGCACCTGACGGTCGAGCAGAACGTCGCGTATCCGCTGACCGTGCGCAAGCTGCCGGCCGGCGAGCGCGCGGAACGCGTCGCGCACGCGCTGAAGATGGTGCAGATGGAGCGCTTCGCGAAACGCTATCCGGCGCAGCTGTCGGGTGGCCAGCAGCAGCGCATCGCACTGGCGCGCGCGCTCGTGTTCGAGCCGAAGCTGGTGCTGATGGACGAGCCGCTCGGCGCGCTCGACAAGCAGTTGCGCGAACACATGCAGTACGAACTGAAGGCGCTGCACGAAAAGCTCGGCGTGACCTTCGTGTACGTGACGCACGACCAGGGCGAGGCGCTGACGATGTCCGACCGCGTCGCCGTGTTCGACAAGGGCATCGTGCAGCAGCTCGACACCGTCGACCGCCTGTACGAATCGCCGTGCAACGAGTTCGTCGCCAACTTCATCGGCGACAGCAACCGGCTGCGCGGCACCATCGCGCGCGTCGACGGCGAGTTCTGCGAATTCCGCCTCGACGACGGCACGAAGCTCGTCGGCCGCCATATCGGCGAAGCCGCCGAGGGCGCGTCGGCCGTCGCGTGCATTCGCCCCGAACGCATGAGCCTTGCCGCGCACGGCGCGAATGGCGCGAATGGCGCCGCCGCCAATTGCCTGAGCGGCGAAGCGCGCAGCCTCATCTATTTCGGCGATCACGTGCGCATGCGCTGCGCGCTGCCGGGCCAGGACGAATGTTTCGTGAAGGTGCCGCTCGGCACCGGCGCGCTCGACGCGTTCTCGCCCGGCGCGCCGGTCTCGCTCGCATTCGCACCCGAACACCTGCGCGTGTTCGCGTAACCGCGGTTTCCCCGTTTTTCCGCAGCACGTCGTCAACAACAAAGCCCACTTCCACCACGAGAGGAGAGGAACCATCATGAAACGAGCAAGCTTTACCGCGCGCCGCACGGCACTCGCGCTGGCACTGGTCGCGTTCGGTGCATCGGCATCGGCTGCGGAACTCACGGTCGTCAACTTCGGCGGCGCGAACGGCGACGCGCAGAAGGCCGCGTTCAACCAGCCGTTCGAAAAGGCGACCGGCAACAAGGTCACGGCCGTCGAGTACAACGGCGAGCAGGCGAAGGTGAAGGCGATGGTCGAGGCGAAGCACGTCAACTGGGACGTGGTCGAGGTCGAATCGGGCGACCTGAACCGCGGCTGCGACGAAGGGCTGTACGAGAAGCTCGACTGGTCGAAGATCGCGAAGAAGTCCGACCTGATTCCGGAATCGCCGCAGGTGTGCGGCGTCGGTTTCTTCGTGTGGTCGACGGCGCTGTCGTACAACGCGGACAAGCTGAAGTCGGCGCCGACCGGCTGGGCCGATTTCTGGAACGTGAAGAAATTCCCCGGCAAGCGCGGGATGCGCAAGGGCGCGCGCTACAACCTCGAATTCGCGCTGATGGCCGACGGCGTCGCGACGAAGGACGTGTACAAGGTGCTCGGCACGAAGGCCGGCCAGGACCGCGCGTTCAAGAAGCTCGACGAGCTGAAGCCGTACATCCAGTGGTGGGAAGCGGGCGCGCAGCCGCCGCAGTTCCTCGTCGCCGGCGACGTCGTGATGTCGACCGCGTACAACGGCCGCATCGATGCCGCGCAGAAGGAAGGCAAGAACCTGAAGGTGGTGTGGAACGGCAGCATCTACGACCTCGACTACTGGGCGATTCCGAAGGGCTCGCCGAACAAGGCGCTGGCCGAGCAGTACATCGCGTATTCGCTGACGCCGAAGCCGCAGCAGGCGTATGCGCAGCACATCGCGTACGGCCCGGCGAACATCGCGGCGATCAAGTCGCTCGATGCGAAGACGCTCGCGAACCTGCCGAACTCGCCGGCGAACGGCAAGAACGCGGTGCTGGAGGACATCGGTTTCTGGACCGATCACAGCGACGAGCTCGAGCAGCGCTTCGCCGCGTGGGCGACGAAGTAACCGCCGTTCAGGTGTCCTGATGCAACCGGCCGCGCGACGCCTTATTCGCGTCGCGCGGCATTCCGCCGGAACGTGCCTGGCCGGAGAGAACCGTTGAATACGTTGACGATCGCGCCTTCCTCGCCGTCGAACGCCGCGCTCAAGCGCGAGCTGAAGGCTGCCGAGGCCCGCAAGCGCACGATGGCGCTGCTGCTGGTCGCGCCGCTCGCGATTTTCCTGCTGCTGATTTTCGTCGTGCCGATCGGCACGCTGCTCACGCGTGCGGTGCAGAACCCGGAGATCGCGACCGCATTGCCGAACACGGTCGCGGCGCTGTCGGGCTGGGACCGCAAGGCGCCGCCGGCCGACGCCGCGTATGTCGCGCTCGCGGCCGACATGACGAAGGTGGCCGACAGCGAGGCGATGGGGGCGCTCGCGCGGCGCCTGAATACTGAGATTCCCGGCTATCGCTCGCTCGTCGCGAAGACGGCGCGCGCGATGCCGCTGAAGGGCGACAACGATGCGGCGCTGACGCCCGCGCAGACGCGCGCGAAATTCATCGACCTCGACTCGCGCTGGGGTGACGCCGCGTACTGGCAGGCGATCGCGAAGAACGGCAGCCAGGTGTCGCCGTTCTACCTGCTCGCCGCGCTCGACCACAAGCAGGACGGCTTCGGCCATATCGTGCAGGCCGATCCCGACCAGTCGATCTACTTGGCAATCTTCGGCCGCACGTTCGTGATCGGCATCGCCGTCACGCTCTTTGCGCTGCTGCTCGGCTATCCGCTCGCGTACTGGATCTCGACGCTGTCGGAGCGGCGCGCGAACCTCGTGATGATCCTCGTGCTGATTCCGTTCTGGACCTCGGTGCTCGTGCGCGTCGCCGCGTGGATCGTGCTGCTGCAGAGCGAAGGGCTCATCAACACGGCGCTGATCGGCAGCGGGCTGATCTCGCATCCGCTGACGCTGCTGTTCAACCGCGTCGGCGTGTACATCTCGATGACGCACATCCTGTTGCCGTTCATGATCCTGCCGCTCTACAGCGTGATGAAGTCGATCCCGCCCACGTACCAGCGCGCGGCCGTGTCGCTCGGCAGCCATCCGTTCGCCGCGTTCTGGCGCGTGTACGTGCCGCAGACCTATCCGGGCGTCGGCGCGGGCGCGTTGCTCGTGTTCATCCTCGCGATCGGCTACTACATCACGCCCGCGCTGCTCGGCGGGCCGAACGACCAGATGGTCAGCTACTACGTCGCGTACTTCACGAACGTGACCATCAACTGGGGCATGGCGTGCGCACTCGGCGGGCTGCTGCTCGCGGCGACGCTCGTGCTGTATGCGGTGTACGGGCGCTTCACGCGCACCAACGTGAGCCTCGGCTGAGCGCCGCGTACTACGAAACGGAAAAGGGGATGCCGACCATGAAACTCGCCAGGCCGCTGTTCGCGCCGCACATGTCGTTCGTCGAGCGCGCGTGGTACGTCGCGTTGCGCGTGCTCGTCGTGCTGACGCTGCTGTACCTGATCCTGCCGGTGCTTGCGATCGTGCCGCTGTCGTTTTCGTCGAGCACGTTCCTCGTCTATCCGATTCCGGGTTTCTCGATGCGCTGGTACGAGAACCTGATCGCATCGGACGAGTGGCGGATGGCCGCGAAGAACAGCTTCATCGTCGCGCCGTCGGCGACCGTCGTCGCGACCGTGCTCGGCACGCTCGCCGCGATCGGGCTCACGAAGGCCGACTTCCGCGGCAAGGGGCTGCTGATGGCCGTGCTGCTGTCGCCGATGATCGTGCCCGTTGTCGTCGTGGGCGTCGGCATGTACCTGTTCTTCGCGCCGCTCGGGCTCGCGAACACGTACACGGGGCTGATCGCCGCGCACGCGGCGCTCGGCGTGCCGTTCGTCGTGACGACGGTTGCCGCGACGCTGCAGGGCTTCAACCAGAACCTGGTGCGCGCGAGCCTGTCGCTCGGCGCGAACCCGGTGTCGACCTTCTTTCGCGTGACGCTGCCGGTGATCGCGCCGGGCGTGATGTCGGGCGCGCTGTTCGCGTTCGCGACGTCGTTCGACGAAGTGGTCGTCACGCTGTTCCTCGCCGGAGCAGACCAGACGACGCTGCCGCGCCAGATGTTCACGGGCATCCGCGAGAACATCAGCCCGACGATCGCTGCGCTCGCAACGATCCTGATCGTATTCTCGACGAGCCTGCTGCTCGCGCTCGAATGGCTGCGCGGACGCAATGCGCGGCGCGCGGTGAGCTGACCCATCACGCACGGTACGATGCGCCGCCGCGCATGGGGCACGCGGCGCATTTTCTTTCATTCGGCTGACTGACGAGGCGGTTGCCTGCACGTTCGGTGCGGCTCTGCAACAATACGGGCGCGGCGGCGCGCGTTCCGTGCGGTGCGACCGGAACGCCGCCGCGAGTCCAATCCGCGGCGCAACGCGTCGCTCGTCAGCCGAGCCTCATCTTGTCCGAATTCGCTTCTCCCGCCGGCGCCCAGGAGCCGGCCGTCAACTGGCGCGCGATGTCCGCCGTGCTGCTGGCCGTCGCGCTCGCGACGCTCGACACCGCGATCGCGAACACCGCGCTGCCCGCGATCGCCGCCGACCTGCACGCGTCGCCGGCCGCTTCCGTGTGGATCATCAACGCCTATCAGCTCGCGATGGTCGCGACGCTGCTGCCGTTCGCGTCGCTCGGCGACATCGTCGGCCACAAGCGCGTGTATATCGCCGGGCTTGCGGTGTTCACGCTCGCCTCGCTCGGCTGTTCGCTCGCGTCGACGCTGCCGATGCTGACGGCCGCGCGGATCGTGCAGGGCTTCGGCGCGAGCGCGATCATGAGCGTCAACGTCGCGCTGATCCGCGGCCTGTTTCCCGCGCACCGGCTCGGCCGTGGCGTCGGCTTCAACGCGCTCGTCGTCGGCGTGTCGTTCGCGGTGGGGCCGACGATCGCGTCGCTGATCCTGTCGGTTGCCGCATGGCCGTGGCTGTTCGCCGTGAACGTGCCGCTCGGTGTGTTTGCGCTTGCCGTGGCGATTCCGTCGCTGCCGCAGATGGCGCGCGGCAAGCATGTATTCGATCCGGTCGCCGCGCTGTTCAACGTGATCACGTTTGCGGCGCTGATCTTCGCGCTCGGCGAATTCGCGCAGCGTGGGCCGCTTTCCGTCGTGTTCGCGTCGGCCGCGGTTGCACTCGCGTTCGGCTGGCTGCTGATCCGCCGCCAGGCCGGGCATCCGGCGCCGATGCTGCCGGTCGACCTGTTCCGCCGGCCCGTGTTCACGCTGTCCGCACTGACCGCCGTGTGCGCATTCGCCGCGCAGGGGCTCGCGTTCGTGTCGCTGCCGTTCTATTTCGAAACCGTCCTGCATCGCAGCGCGGTCGAGACGGGCTTCCTGATGACGCCGTGGTCGGCGGTCGTCGCGTTCGCCGCGCCGATCGCGGGCCGCCTGTCGGATCGTTATCCGCCCGGCCTGCTCGGCGCGATCGGGCTTGCGTTGCTGAGCGCGGGCATGGTGTCGCTCGCGGCGCTGCCGGTGTCGCCGGGTGTCGTCGACATCGGCTGGCGGATGATGCTGTGCGGCGCGGGTTTCGGTTTCTTCCAGTCGCCGAACCTGAAGGCGCTGATGTCGAGTGCGCCGCACGAGCGCAGCGGCGGCGCGAGCGGGATCATCGCGACCGCGCGGCTGATCGGGCAGGCGACGGGTGCGGCGCTCGTCGCATTGTCGTTCGGGATCGCGGGGCGCCACGGGCCGACGCTCGCGTTGATGCTCGGTGCAGGGTTCGCCGGGGCGGCGAGCGTCGCGAGCGGGTTGAGGCTCTTTGCGCCGTCGCATCGCGCGGGCGTGCCGGCCGCGCCGGAGCGCGTGAAGGAGCCGGCGGCGGAGTAGGAAAGACAAACCGGCGCGCGGCAAACACCGCGCCGCACGCCGGCCTTCACGCTTCGCTCAGAACCCGCCCGACTTGATCAGCTGGTTGAGGTTCGCGATGTTCAGGCTGCCGAAGCCGGTCGTCAGGTCCCAACCGGTGCCGGCGGTATAGCCATACCCCTGGTAGCCGTTGTTGCCCGACACGACGTCATAGCGCACGAGCGACGGATGCGACGGAATGTCCGCGTAGAAGTTGCCGGCCGGGAAACCGAGGCCCGTGCCGCTAGCCGCGAGCAGGCGCGCCCAGAAGCCCGTGAAGATCGGTGCGGCGAGGCTCGTGCCGCCGATCTGCTGCAACTGGCCGTAGTTGTAGATGTACGCGCCCGTGCTTTGCGCGGCATCGAACGAGACGTCCGGCAACTGGCGGTTGCTGCCTGACTGCCACGACGGTGCGGGCAGGATCGTGCTGACACCGCCGCCCGTCGCCCACAGCTTGCCGTTGCTGTCGAGCCCTTCGTTCCACACCGTCTCGTTCGAGAACGCGCCTGACGACGTCGTGTAGAGCGTCGTGCCGCCGATCGCGAGCACGTGCGGCGATGCAGCCGGCCACGACACCGTGTAGTTCGCGCCGTCCGGATAGCCGCGGTTGTTGCACTCGTACACGCCTTCGTCGCCCGACGATACCGAGAACGTCTGGCCTTGTGCCGCCGCCGTCGTGAAGATCTGCTCCTCGGCGTCGATCGTGCCGTCCGCGTTTGCATCGGTTTCGCACCAGCCGAGCGACACGTTGATCACCTTCGCGGTGTTGTCCGACACGGCGCGGTTGAACGCCTGTGTGAGGCCCGTGTTGCCGGCGGCGTTGAGGTCCGCCATGTAGAACACGAGCTTGCCGACCTGGCCGCCGGCCGAGCCGACGATCGACTGGCTGTCGAGATCCCATTCGCCCTGGCCGTCCTGGTCGTCGGTGTAGCTGCCGCCCGAGCCGTTGGTCTTGACGGTCTGCGTCGTGACCGCGCCGTAACCGTTGCTCGACGTGAACTGCTTCAGGTCCTGCAGCGTCTGCGACACGCCGCCGATCGTGATGATGCCGACGGTCACGCCGGCCGCGGTCGGCACGCCGGTCGCGTTGTAGAGGCCGGGGAATTCCTTCGGATAGTGGCCCGTCGCCGTGCCGGCCGCGAGTGCCTGCGGCTTCGCGACGTTGCCGATGCGCAGCAGCGGCCGCGCCCGTGCAACGCTCTGCAGCCCGAGCACGGAGCCGACAACGTCGCCGAGCGCACGCGGCACTTGCGCGGTCGACGCATTGGCGAAGCCCGAGCGGCCTGCGTACTCGAAGTGCACGAGCGACGTGTTGAACGCCGTCTTCACCGTGGCGGCCGTGCCGCTGGCGGAGACCAGCAGGCGGTTCGGCGCAACCTCGACGTTCACGAAGCCGCTCTTGTGCAGATAGTCGACGACCGACTTGACCTGCGCATCGGTCGGCGCGTAGTTGGCGAGGAACTGCTCGTGCGTGAGGTACTGGCGGTAATGCGCGCTGCCGGGCCGGTTCACGTCGCGCGCCAGCTGCTTGAGCTGCGCGGCGTTGCGCAGCTTCAGGCTGACGACGACGTTGGTCGTTTCACCGCCTGCCAGTTCGAGCGACGGCGCCGCACTGCGCGCCATCAACTGCGGGCCGGTCAGAAAGGCCTTCGTATGCGTATCGACCCAATCCGTCGTCGCATGCGCCGCGGCGGCGGCGAACACGAACGGTGCCACGCACGCGAGGCGGCGGGGCGACGGAAGGGGAAGGGCAAACCAGGTGTTCCTTTTCATCGGGAGTCCTTTTTTAGGAGAGGCGACGTTACTGGAACCCCCGGCCCTTGTGGGGCCGCGAGCGGTGACGAGCGTAGGGCGTCGGTGTCGTTCGGGTAGCTGCCATTTTCCACAGCTGTCAGTTCTGACAACGGGGCGTGCCGATGCAGGCGTGGTGCCGGAAGCGCGTGCAATGGTGAGCACGGCGAACGGAACCGGTTCGCGGCACGACAGCGCGGCCACGTGCGACGTTCGCACGCACGAGTTGCTCGTCGCGGCATCGAAACGTGCGTGATCGCGGAATGGATCGACGCGCGAATGCGTGGCGTTTGCGTGTCCGTCGCCGCGCGCCGAGTCGCACTATGTGGTCAGGCGAAGCGATGCGGAAGGAGCGAATGCACGCATGCACAAAAACGGGGCCGGTTGAGCGCGAACGTTTCCCGAACTGTGGAACAGCGCGCCGGGCAGTCTTGCAGGCGGCTTTCGGATCGCACGTCGCGATTGCGAATTAGAGGAAACGCTCGAATCCGGCGACGGGCGCGAGCCGGCGCGCCGTAGACGTCACCCGCTCGGGATCGACAGACATCGCCCGCGAAATTCCGCCTTGACGCACGACGATCAGCGGATATCCTTCAATTCATAACCATTTGGTTATGGATTTTGGACGATATGCAGAACACCTACGACATGCTGTTCCGGACACTCGCCGATCCGACGCGCCGCGCGCTTTTCGAGCGGCTCTGCGCGGAGGGCGAGCTGACGGTTGCCGCACTGACCGCCCATGCGGGCGTGTCGCAGCCGGCCGTGTCGAAGCACCTCGGTGTACTGAAGCAGGCCGGGCTCGTGAACGACCGTCACGAAGGCCGGCAGACGCACTACAGCGCGCAGCCGCAAGCGCTGGCCCCGCTGATCGACTGGACGAGCCAGATGGCAGGTTTCTGGCAGAGCCGGTTCGATGCGCTCGAAGATGTCCTTAAAAGGATGGATCAGTAATGAACCAAGCCACTACCGAAACGCGCTCCGTCGTCGTCGACCGGGAGCTGCCTCATCCGCCGGAGAAGATCTGGCGTGCGCTCACGCAGCCGCACCTGATCGAGGCGTGGCTGATGAAGAGCGACTTCGAGCCCGTCGCGGGCCGCGCCTTCAGCTTCCGTGCGGACTGGGGCTCGGTCGACTGCACGGTGCTGACGATCGAGCCGCCGCGCACGCTGTCCTACACGTGGGCCGCGTACGGCCTCGAAAGCGTCGTCACGTGGACGCTCACGCCGACGGCGGCCGGCACGCACCTGCGCATGGAGCAGGTCGGTTTCCGCGCGGATCAGGAGCAGGCGTATCGCGGCGCGCAGCATGGCTGGGTGCGGTTCTTCGAGTCGCTCGAACAGGTGCTGGCGCGCCGTGACGAAGGCACGGAGGCTCGCGCATGAGTTCAACGGACCTCACACCGTCGGCGCGCATCGATGCGCTGATTGCCGGCATCGCCGACTGGCGCGGCAAGACCTTCGCCGATCTCCGCCAGACGATCCTCGCTGCGCAGGCGGGCATCGTCGAGGAATGGAAATGGATGGGCAGCCCGGTCTGGTCATGCGACGGGATGATCGCGGTTGCGAACGCGCACAAGGGCAAGGTGAAGGTGACCTTCATGCACGGCGCGCAGCTCCCCGATCCCGACAAGCTGTTCAACGACGGCCTCGAAGGCAATGCGCGGCGCGCGATCGATTTCTTCGAAGGCGACAAGATCGACAAGCGGGCGTTGAAGCACCTCGTGCGCGCGGCGATCGAATACAACCGCACGCATCTGAAGAAGAACGCGCGCTCGGGTTCCTCCGCGGGCGCGAAGGTGCGAAGCAGCAAGGCGGCGTGACGCGGGAGCCGAATGCCGGCCGGTGACATTCGGCGAAAGCGGGGTGCCGCCGTGCGGTCGGCGCTACGACGCCGGCCGGCGCGCAGGCGAAAAAAAGCCCGACACGAGGTCGGGCATCCAAATCGGCCGCAACCGCCCGCGAGGCGGCTGCGGCACCTGCAACAGCCGCGCTTACGCTGCGAGCAGCGAGCGCAGCACGAACGGCAGGATACCGCCGTGCTTGTAGTAGTCGACTTCGATCGGCGTATCGATGCGCAGCAGTACCGGCACGCGCTGCGTTTCGCCGTTCTTGCGGTTGATCACGAGCGTGACGTCCTGCTGCGGCTTGAAGTCGTCGCCGAGGCCTTCGATGTCGTACGTTTCTTCACCGGTGATGCCGAGCGACTGGACGCTGTCCGCACCCTTGAACTGCAGCGGCAGCACGCCCATGCCGACCAGGTTCGAGCGGTGGATCCGCTCGAAGCTGCGTGCGATCACGGCCTTCACGCCGAGCAGTTGCGTGCCCTTCGCGGCCCAGTCGCGCGACGAGCCCGTGCCGTATTCTTCGCCCGCGAACACGACGGTCGGCGTATCGGCTGCGACGTACTGCATCGCCGCGTCGTAGATCGACTGCTGTTCGCCGCTCGGCTGGTGGATCGTCAGGCCGCCTTCGACACGCGTGCCGTCTGCCTTCGCCGGGATCATCAGGTTCTTGATCCGGACGTTCGCGAACGTGCCGCGCATCATCACGTCGTGGTTGCCGCGGCGCGAGCCGTAGCTGTTGAAATCGGCCTTCTGCACGCCGTTTTCCTTCAGCCACTTGCCTGCCGGCGAGTCTTCCTTGATCGAGCCTGCCGGGCTGATGTGGTCGGTCGTGACCGAGTCGCCGAAGATGCCCAGCGCACGCGCGCCCTTGACCGTCGGGATCGATGCGGCCGGTTCCATCGAGAAGTCGTTGCCGAAGAACGGCGGCTCGGCGATGTAGGTCGACTTCGGCCAGTCGTAGACCTGGCCCGATTCGCCCTCGATCTTGCTCCAGAGGTCGCCCTTCTTGGTCAGCTTCGAGTAGTTGTCCTCGAACTTCTTCGGATCGAGCGCGAACTTGAGCAGCGCGTGGATTTCTTCGCTCGTCGGCCAGATGTCGCCGAGGTAGATGTCGCGGCCGCCCTTGCCCTTGCCGACCGGCTCGGTCATCAGGTCGCGCGTGATGTTGCCGGCGATTGCGTACGCGACGACCAGCGGCGGCGACGCGAGGAAGTTCGCGCGGATGTTCGGGTGGATACGCGCTTCGAAGTTACGGTTGCCGGACAGCACGGCTGCCGCGACGATGTCGTTCTTCGTGATCGCTTCGTTCAGTTCCGGCGTGAGGTCGCCCGCGTTGCCGATACAGGTCGTGCAGCCATACGCCGCGACTTCGAAGCCGAGCTTCGACAGGTAGGGCAGCAGGCCCGTCTTCGTCAGGTACTCGGTGACGATGCGCGATCCAGGCGCGAGCGAGGTCTTGATCTTCGGATCGACCGTGAGGCCGGCCTCGACCGCCTTCTTCGCGAGCAGGCCGGCGGCCAGCAGCACGCTCGGGTTCGACGTGTTCGTGCACGACGTGATCGCGGCGATCAGGATGTCGCCGTTCTTCACGTCGACGCCGTTGCTCGTCGTGTACTGCGTGCCCAGGTCGTCTGCCTTTTTCGCGAAGCCGTTTTCCGCGACCGGCTTCGAGAACAGGTCGGTGAACGTCGACTTGACGTTGCCGATCTCGATGCGGTCCTGCGGGCGCTTCGGGCCGGCGAGCGACGGGGCGACCGTCGTCAGATCCAGCGTCACGACCTTCGTGTAGTCGATGTCGCCGGCCTTCGGGATGCCGAACAGCTTCTGCGCCTTGAAGTAGTTTTCGAACGCGGCGATTTCCGCCTTCGTGCGGCCCGTGCCTTCGAAGTAGTCGATCGTCTTTTCGTCGACCGGGAAGAAGCCCATCGTCGCGCCGTATTCCGGCGCCATGTTGCCGATCGTCGCGCGATCCGGCAGCGACAGCGACTTCGTGCCTTCGCCGAAGAATTCGACGAACTTGCCGACGACCTTCTCCTTGCGCAGCATTTCGGTGATGGTCAGCACCAGGTCGGTGGCCGTCACGCCTTCGCGCAGCTTGCCCTTCAGCTCGACGCCGACGACGTCCGGCGTCAGGAAGTACACCGGCTGGCCGAGCATGCCGGCTTCCGCCTCGATGCCGCCCACGCCCCAGCCGACCACGCCGATGCCGTTGATCATCGTCGTGTGGCTGTCCGTGCCGACGAGGGTGTCCGGGTAGTACACGGTGTCGCCGCCGTCCACCTTCTTGTGGACGCCGCGCGCGAGGTATTCGAGGTTCACCTGGTGGACGATGCCCACGCCCGGCGGCACGACCTTGAACGTGTCGAATGCCTGCATGCCCCACTTCATGAACTGGTAGCGCTCGTTGTTGCGCTGGAATTCCAGCTTCATGTTCAGGTCGAGCGCGTCCTTCTGGCGGAAGTAGTCGATCTGGACCGAGTGGTCGACGACGAGATCGACCGGGACCAGCGGCTCGATCTTCTTCGGGTTCTTGCCCGTGCGCTCGGCGACGCCGCGCATGGCCGCGATGTCGGCGAGCAGCGGCACGCCCGTGAAGTCCTGCAGCACGACGCGCGACACGACGAACGGAATCTCGTCGACACGCTTCGCGGTCGGCTTCCAGTTCGCGAGCTGCTCGATGTGCTCTTCGGTGATTTTCTTGCCGTCGTAGTTGCGCAGCACGGACTCGAGCACGATACGGATCGACACCGGCAGGCGTTCGATCTTCGTCTTCAGTTCCTTGCCGAGTTGCGGCAGCGAGTAGAACTTGCCTTTGCCGGAACCGCTGTCGAATTCCTTGAGGGTCTTGTGGAGATTGTGGGCCATGGTGATTTTCCTGGGTTTAAGGCTAGGAAACAAAGAGTCCTGTATCTGACGGCTATATCACATACAAGTCGACGTACTCATCGACCGGCATCGCTTCGAGCTTTGCCTGGTCCAGCGACACGTCGAGAATCGCTTGTTGCTGCTTTGCCGGGAAGCGGCGCGCGAGGTTGGTCCGGAACTTGTCGACCAGGAGCGGGATGCCGTCGGTGCGGCGCCGCCGATGGCCGAGCGGGTATTCGACCGCCACTTCGGCAAGCTTCGAGCCGTCCGTGAACTCGATCGTCAGCGCATTCGCGATCGATCGCTTGTCCGGATCGTGATAATCCTTCGTGAACTGCGGATCCTCGACGCAGACGGTCTTCGCGCGCAGCGCGTCGATGCGGGGATCGGCGGCGGCCGAGTCTTCATAGTCGGCCGCGGTCAGCCGGCCGAACAGCAGCGGCACGGCGACCATGTACTGGATGCAGTGGTCGCGGTCGGCCGGATTGGCGAGCGGGCCCTGCTTGTCGATGATGCGGATCGCGGCCGCATGCGTGCGGATCGTGATCTTGCCGATGTCGTCGGTCGTGCGGCCCGCGGCGGCGAGTTGCGCGTGCAGCTGCAGCGCGGCCTCGGCGGCCGTCTGCGCATGGAATTCGGCGGGAAAGGCGATCTTGAACAGCACGTTTTCCATCACGTACGTGCCGTACGGGCGCTGGAAGCGGAACGGCTTGCCGTCGAACAGCACGTCGTAGAAGCCCCAGGTCTTCGCGGTGAGCGCCGACGGGTAGCCCATTTCGCCCGTTCTCGCGATCAGCGCGAGGCGCACCGCGCGGGACGTGGCGTCGCCGGCCGCCCACGACTTGCGCGAACCGGTGTTCGGCGCGTGGCGGTAGGTGCGCAGCGCGTGGCCGTCGACGAACGCGTTGGATACCGCGTTGATCAGCTCGTCGCGCGTGAGCCCGAGCAGCCGGCCGACGACGGCGGTCGACGCGACCTTCACGAGCAGCACGTGGTCGAGCCCGACCGCGTTGAACGAATTCTCGAGTGCGAGACAGCCCTGGATTTCGTGGGCCTGGATCATCGCGACGAGTACGTCGCGCATCAGGAGCGGCTTCCGGCCGGCCGCGCGGGCCGTGCGGGAAAGCCAGTCGGCCGTCGCCAGGATCCCGCCGAGGTTGTCGGACGGATGACCCCATTCGGCGGCGAGCCAGGTGTCGTTGAAGTCCAGCCAGCGGATCATCGCGCCGATGCCGAACGCGGCCTGGACGGGATCGAGCTGGAAGGACGTGCCGGGCACCTTCGCGCCGTTCGGCACGATCGTGCCGGGCACGACGGGGCCGAGCAGCTTGGTGCAGGCAGGGTAGGACAGCGCCTCGAGTCCGCATCCGAGCGTGTCGATCAGGCAATGACGCGCCGTCTCCAGCGCGAGCGCGCTGTCGATGCCGGTGTTCAGCACGTAGTCGACGATATCGACGAGTACCGTATCCGGAGCAGGGCGGACGTTGGAGACCGGGGCGGACATCGAGGGGCCGAGGGGAACGCGCTTAGTTCGTTGCCGGCTTCAGCTCGTTCGATTGCGTCGGCGCCGCCGAGCCTTGTGCCATTTCCGGCGTCACGCATTCGTCCGCGAGGCGTTCGCCGCCGTTTGCGTCCGAGAACAGCATCGCCTTGGTCGGGATCACGACCAGCTTGAAGCCTGCTGCCGGATCGTAGAACGTGTCGGCGCCCGTCGTCGTGGCTTGACGCGGCAGCTTGTAGTTCTTCTTCGCCCAGTGAACCGTGACGACCTGGTCGCGCTTCATGTCGCCGGCGAGGTCGAACGACAGGCCTTCCTTACAGGCCCACTTGACCGCGCCGTCCGGTACCGGATCGACCTTGGCTGCGGCACGCGCCTGCGCCTTCTTGCTGCGCGGGATGATGCGCTTGGCCGGTGCCGGGCGCTTGGCCGTTGCCTTCTTCGCGGTCGTCGTGGCCGTACCCTGGGCAAACGCGCTCGGAGCCGACACCAGCATCGTGGCGGACAAGGCGCCGATGGCGGTAGCGATCAGGAGTTTCTTCATGGAGTCAGAACCTTTCGATAATCAGTTGACAAGGGCCGGCAATCGAAACTGCCGGCCGGTTTGAAACTGCACGCGCCCCGAAAGCGCGCAGCGGCCGCTATTTTCACCTATTTGGCCGCGCGCATATCAGGTTTTCGGGCTCCGTTACGTTTTTTGTCGTTTCGCAAACCTCTGTCCGGTTTGCGCATCGGCGAATGCATGAGATTCGTGTATCCGGCGTAGCGGCCGGCGGCGCACACTTACGGCGCGGCGCCCGCGGCGGTCGGGCCGAACAGCGGCGCGGCCTCGGCCGGTACGGGCTGGCCGGTGGCGCGCGCACGGCGCAATACCGACCAGTAATAGCGATAACTCGCGCGATCGTGCAGCGTATCACCGTGGCGCGTCGGGCCCCAGTCGGCGGCCTGCGCGGCGAGCAGGATCTCGGCGGCCAGCGCGACCTCGTCGGTGCGCGGCGCGAACGCGTCGACGATCGGGCGGATCTGCGCGGGATGGATGCTCCACATCCGCGTGAACGCGAATTCGTCGCGCGCGCGGCGCGCGTCGCCGGCCACGACGCTCATGTCGCGCACTTCGGTCGTCACGTTGTGCGACGGCGTCTTGCCGTGCGCGTGGCAGGCCGCGGCGATTTCGAGCTTCGCGCGGCGCACGAGCGGATGGTCGAACTGGCCGGGCGAGCGCATCGCGGAATCGGGAATTGCACCATGGTGCGCGGAGACGAAATCCATCAGCCCGAAGCTCAGCGTGCCGACCGTCGGCAGCGCGGCCAGCGCGGCCGCCTGCGCCAGCGCGCCGTGTGTCTCGACCAGCACGTCGACCGGAATCGGCTGCGCGATGCCGAGCTCGCGGCGCGTGCCTTCGATGAACGCGGTCATTTCGGCGGCGTCGGCCGCGCTGGCGATCTTCGGGAGCGTGATGTAGGCCGGTGCACGCGCGGCGCGCAGCACGATGCGGACGTCGTCGCGCCAGTGCGGGTGGGAAAAGTCGTGGATCCGGACGCCGACGCGGCCGAAGCGGTTCTCGTCGCTGCCGAGCAGGTCGGCGACGAGGGCCGCATGCGCGGCTTCCTGGCCGACGGCGGCGCCGTCCTCGCAGTCGAACGTGATGTCGAACACGGGGCCCAGCTCGGCCTGCAGCGCGAGCGACTTGCGCATCAGCTTTTCGCTGCCCGCGTAATGATCGCAGCAGGGCAGGATCGCGGGCGGGGACGCCCCGTCGTACAGCACTTGTGCAGGAGTGAGCGCGGCCATCTCTTCGACGTCAGGGGAGCGTGCAACGTGGAGAAAATCGGATTCGGGCAGGTTCTGGGCCCGTGCGCGGCGGCGCGGGGCGGCAAAACATGCGCGGATCGGATCGTTCGGCAGGGCCGGCGGGTGGCCGGCCCGGACCGAAACCGGGTGGCCCGAGGGCCGCCCGGCAAAGGCGCGTGATACTCAGTTCTTCAGCAGGTGGGCGACGCCATCGCGCTCTTCGAGCAGCTCGGCCAGCGTGCCGTCCATCTTCTCGCGCGAGAACGCGTCGATTTCCAGGCCTTCGACGCGCTTGTACTCGCCGTTTTCGCAGGTGACCGGCACGCCGTAGATGATGTCTTCGGGGATGCCGTACGAGCCGTCCGACGGGATGCCCATCGTGACCCACTTGCCGTTCGTGCCGAGCACCCAGTCACGGACGTGGTCGATCGCCGCGTTGGCTGCCGACGCTGCCGACGACAGGCCGCGCGCTTCGATGATCGCCGCGCCGCGCTTGCCGACGGTCGGGATGAACGTGTCGCGGTTCCACACGTCGTCGTTGATCAGCTTCAGCAGCGATTCGCCTTCGGCGGTCGCGAAGCGGAAATCCGGGTACATCGTCGGCGAGTGGTTGCCCCACACGGCGAGCTTCTCGATCGACGCGACCGGCTTGCCCGACTTGGCGGCGAGCTGCGACAGCGCGCGATTGTGGTCGAGGCGCAGCATCGCCGTGAAGTTCTTCTTCGGCAGATCCGGTGCCGACTTCATCGCGATGTATGCGTTCGTGTTCGCCGGGTTGCCGACGACCAGCACCTTGACGTCGCGGCTCGCGACTTCGTTCAGCGCAGCGCCCTGGACCGTGAAGATTTCGGCGTTGGCCGACAGCAGGTCCTTGCGTTCCATGCCCTTCGAGCGCGGACGTGCACCGACCAGCAGCGCGACGTCTGCATCCTTGAATGCAACCTTCGGATCGTCGGTGATCACGACGCCCGCGAGCAGCGGGAACGCGCAATCGTCGAGTTCCATCACGACGCCCTTGACGGCGCCTTGGGCTTGCGGGAGGTCGAGCAGTTGCAGGATGACCGGCTGATCCTTGCCGAGCAGGTCGCCGTTCGCGATGCGGAACAGCAGGGAGTAAGCGATTTGACCTGCGGCGCCGGTGACGGCAACGCGCTTTGCGGGCTTAGCCATTGAAAATCTCCAGGACGGGTGAAGCGTTGGACGCTAGCGAAAACGCCATTCTATGCGCGTTGTGCGTAGCGTTGCATTGAAGCAGGGCGGAGGACTCGCGATGGCAGACGCGGTGAACCTGGAGACGGCCGTGGCACGTAGCCGGGGACGCGCTGTTGCACCCGCGAACCCTTGCTCGACCGGGAGTGTAGGAGCCGTCACGCGCAAAGTCAAACGGTATCATATGTCTTATATAAGACAGATGTTTTGCGGAAATTGAGTGGACGAAAAAGTGCGGTTTGTGATGAAATGCGCGCCATGACATCGAACCAGGCGAATACCGCGAATCAGACCGGCGCAGGCAGCCCAGGGCAGCCGGGCGCGGGCGATCCCGCACCTTCGCCTGCAGCGCCGCCGTCGCCGACGTTCAGTCCGTTATACCAGCAGATTAAGTCATTGATCACGCAAAGTCTCGAAACCGGTGAATGGAAGCCGGGCGAGATCATCCCGAGCGAAGTGGAGCTCGCGGCCCGCTACAAGGTCAGCCAGGGCACCGTGCGCAAGGCGATCGACGAGCTGGCCGCCGAAAACCTCGTGGTCCGGCGCCAGGGCAAGGGCACTTTTGTTGCAACGCACAATGAAGACCGCGCGCAGTTCCGCTTCCTGCGCCTGCTGGCCGACGACGGGGCCGAACACCCGCACGTGAGCCGCCTGCTCGAATGCCGCCGCCTGCGTGCGCCGGCCGAGATTGCGCGGCAGCTCGACCTGAAGCCGGCCGATCCGGTCGTCCAGGTGCGCCGCCTGCTGGAGTTCGAGAACGAAGTGACGGTGCTCGACGAGATCTGGCTGCCGGGCGCGATGTTCCGCGGGCTCACGTTCGAGCGGCTGAGCGAGTACAAGGGGCCGCTCTACGCGATGTTCGAGACGGAGTTCGGCACGCGGATGATCCGCGCGACGGAGAAGATCCGCGCAGTCGCGGCCGAGCCGTCGGTGGCCGACCTGCTGCATGTCCCGGCGGGTTTTCCTTTGCTGTCGGTCGAGCGCGTGTCCTATACATACGGAGACCGACCGGTGGAGGTGCGTCGCGGCTGGTATGTCACAACCGGGTACTACTATCAGAATGACTTGAGTTGACGGTGTATCGGCTCAAGCCGAGTGCTTCGCGATCCCCATGCTCGCGAAGCACGTTTCGGGCCGCCTTTGTTCTTGTTCGCGCAACTATCCAGAGCAGACTTTCGCTGCAGCGCGATATAAAAAGGCGCTAAAATCGCGGATTAGTGTGACAACATAGTAGGGGTCTAGCATGACTGATGCAGTAAGAAAGCCGAGGCCGGAATACCGGAACATCGGACTCGCCGATATCACGATGAAATATCGCATGCCGCTGGCAGCGACTTTGTCGATCCTCCATCGAGTCAGCGGCGCGCTGCTGTTCTTGTTCCTGCCGTTCCTGCTGTTCCTCTTCGACCAGAGTCTCACCTCCGAGATCAGTTTCGAAGTCTTCAAGGCTTTCCTCTCCAACATCATCGTCAAGCTGATCGTCCTCGCACTGTCGTGGGCCTTCTTCCACCATTTCTGCGCCGGCATTCGCCACCTGCTGATGGACGTCAACCACGACGCCGTCACGAAGGAAGGCGGCAAGCGGACGGCAGTCGTCGTCTTTGTCGTCTCGATCGCGCTGACGATCGCCATGGCACTCAAACTGTTCGGAGCATTCTAAGAAAATGGCAGCCAATAACCGAATCGGCTCGAAGCGCCTCGTCGTCGGCGCTCACTACGGCCTGCGCGACTGGCTCGCGCAGCGCATCACCGCCACGATCATGGCGGTCTACACGGTCATTCTGCTCGTCCTGTTCTTCGGCGCGCACGATTTCTCGTACGAAGGCTGGGCATCGATCTTCGCCGCGCAATGGATGAAGCTCGCGACCTTCGTGATGCTGCTCTCCCTCTTCTACCACGCATGGGTCGGCGTGCGCGACATCTGGATGGACTACGTGAAGCCCGTCGGTGTGCGCCTGCTGCTGCAATCGCTGACCATCGTCTGGCTGCTCGCATGTGCGGGCTACGCCGCGCAGATTCTCTGGAGAGTGTAAAGAATGGCTGCAATCAAAACTAATCTCCCGCGCCGCAAGTTCGATGTGGTGATCGTCGGCGCGGGCGGCTCCGGCTTGCGCGCGGCGCTGCAACTGTCGCGCGCGGGCCTGTCGGTCGGCGTGCTGTCGAAGGTGTTCCCGACGCGTTCGCACACGGTGGCCGCGCAGGGCGGTATCGGTGCGTCGCTCGGCAACATGAGCGAAGACAACTGGCACTTCCATTTCTACGACACGATCAAGGGCTCCGACTGGCTCGGCGACCAGGACGCGATCGAATTCATGTGCCGTGAAGCGCCGAACGTCGTGTACGAACTCGAGCACTTCGGCATGCCGTTCGACCGCAACGCGGACGGCACGATCTACCAGCGCCCGTTCGGCGGCCACACCGCGAACTACGGCGAGAAGCCGGTCCAGCGCGCTTGCGCGGCCGCCGACCGTACCGGTCACGCGCTGCTGCACACGCTGTACCAGCAGAACGTCGAAGCGAAGACGCAGTTCTTCGTCGAATGGATGGCGCTCGACCTGATCCGCGACGCGGACGGCGACGTGCTCGGCGTGACGGCCCTCGAGATGGAGACGGGCGACGTCTACATCATGGAAGGCAAGACGACGCTGTTCGCGACGGGCGGCGCAGGCCGGATCTTCGCGGCATCGACCAACGCGTTCATCAACACCGGCGACGGCCTCGGCATGGCTGCGCGTTCGGGCATCGCGCTGCAGGACATGGAGTTCTGGCAGTTCCACCCGACCGGCGTGGCCGGCGCGGGCGTGCTGATCACCGAAGGCGTGCGCGGCGAAGGCGGTATCCTGCGCAACGCGAACGGCGAGCGTTTCATGGAGCGCTACGCACCGACGCTGAAGGATCTGGCGCCGCGTGACTTCGTGTCGCGTTCGATGGACCAGGAAATCAAGGAAGGTCGCGGCGTCGGTCCGAACAAGGATCACGTGCTGCTCGACCTGTCGCACATCGGCGCCGAGACGATCATGAAGCGTCTGCCGTCGATCCGCGAAATCGCGCTGAAGTTCGCGAACGTCGACGCGATCAAGGAACCGATCCCGGTCGTCCCGACGATCCACTACCAGATGGGCGGCATCCCGACCAACATCCACGGTCAGGTCGTCGGCACGTCGCGCGGCCACAAGGATCCGGTCAACGGCTTCTACGCAGTGGGCGAGTGCTCGTGCGTGTCCGTGCACGGCGCGAACCGCCTCGGCACGAACTCGCTGCTGGACCTCGTGGTGTTCGGCCGTGCGGCCGGCAACCACATCGTCGAGCACGTGAAGAACCAGAAGGAACACAAGCCGCTGCCGGCCGACGCAGGCGAATTCTCGCTGGCGCGCCTCGCGAAGCTCGACAAGTCGACGTCGGGCGAGTACACGCAAGATGTCGCGAACGACATCCGCGCGACGATGCAGAAGCACGCCGGCGTGTTCCGCACGTCGAAGCTGCTGAAGGAAGGCGTCGAGCAGATGGCCGGCCTGGCGGCACGCGTGGAAAACATCCACCTGAAGGACAAGTCGAAGGTGTTCAACACCGCGCGCGTCGAAGCGCTCGAGTTGGAGAACCTGATCGAAGTGGCTCGCGCCACGATGGTGTCGGCCGAAGCACGCAAGGAAAGCCGTGGCGCGCACGCTCACAGCGACTACGAGCATCGCGACGACGACAACTGGCTGCGCCACACGCTGTGGTACAGCGAAGGCGATCGCCTCGACTACAAGCCGGTTCAAATGAAGCCGCTGACGGTCGAATCCGTGCCGCCGAAGCCGCGCACGTTCTAAGCCGAGTCAAAGGAATCCGAAATGGCAAAACGCATTTTTGAAGTCTACCGCTACGATCCGGACAAGGACGCAGCGCCGCGCATGCAGACGTACGAGCTCGACATCCAGCATGAGCGCATGCTGCTCGACGCACTGGTGAAGCTGAAGGCACTGGACGAGACGCTGTCGTTCCGCCGTTCGTGCCGCGAAGGCGTGTGCGGTTCGGACGCGATGAACATCAACGGCAAGAACGGTCTCGCGTGCCTGACGAACCTGAACGAACTGCCGCAGAAGATCGTGCTGCGTCCGCTGCCGGGCCTGCCCGTCGTGCGCGACCTGATCGTCGACATGACGCACTTCTTCAACCAGTACCACTCGATCAAGCCGTACCTGATCAACGACGCGCCGCCGCCGGAGAAGGAACGCCTCCAGTCGCCGGAAGAACGCGACGAGCTCGACGGCGTGTACGAGTGCATTCTGTGTGCGAGCTGCTCGACGTCGTGCCCGAGCTTCTGGTGGAACCCGGACAAGTTCGTTGGCCCGGCCGGCCTGCTGCAGGCTTACCGCTTCATCGCGGACAGCCGCGACACCGCCACCGGCGAGCGTCTCGACAACCTGGAAGACCCGTACCGTCTGTTCCGTTGCCACACGATCATGAACTGCGTCGACGTTTGCCCGAAGGGCCTGAACCCGACGAAGGCGATCGGCAAGATCAAGGAACTGATGGTTCGCCGCGCGGTTTAAAGTTTGATGAGCGACGATTCGCATCAATCCGACCCGCACCGTCGCGCGCGCCTCCGCTGGCGCGCGCGGCGGGGTCTGCTGGAAAACGACATCATCTTCGAGCGTTTCTTCAGCAGATACGAGCATGACCTCACCGATGCAGACGTAGGCGCGTTGTCGCGCCTGCTCGATCTGAGCGACAACGACCTGATGGACTTGCTCCTCGCGCGCAAGGAACCAGAGGGCGACCTAGACAGCCCGGACATTCACCGGCTGTTGGAGATGCTGCGCAACGTGTAACGCCAATGTGTCACGCGTTGTGCCCGTTATCGAATCCCGTTTCTTTATTTCGATTGAGGATGTGCCATGACTCCGTCTGATGTTAAAGCCACGCTATCGTTCAGCGACAACTCGCCGAGCGTCGAACTGCCGATCTACAAGGGCACGATGGGCCCGGACGTAATCGACATCCGCAAGCTGTACGGCCAGACCGGCAAGTTCACGTACGACCCGGGCTTCATGTCGACGGCAGCCTGTAATTCGGCGATCACGTACATCGACGGCGACAAGGGCGAGCTGCTGTACCGCGGCTACCCGATCGACAACCTCGCGCAAAACGCCGACTTCCTCGAAAGCTGCTACCTGCTGCTGAAGGGCGAGCTGCCGAACGCGGCGCAGAAGAAGGAATTCGTCGACACCGTCACGAAGCACACGATGGTGCACGAGCAGATGCACTTCTTCTTCCGTGGCTTCCGCCGCGACGCGCACCCGATGGCGATCCTGGTCGCCGCAGTCGGCGCGCTGTCGGCGTTCTACCACGACTCGCTCGACATCAACGACCCGCGTCACCGTGAAGTGTCGGCGATCCGCATGATCGCGAAGCTGCCGACGCTCGTCGCGATGGCGTACAAGTACAGCATCGGCCAGCCGTTCGTGTATCCGAAGAACTCGCTGTCGTACAGCGCGAACTTCATGCACATGATGTTCTCGAACCCGTGCGAAGAGTACAAGGTCAACGACGTGCTCGTCCGCGCGCTCGACCGTATCCTGATCCTGCACGCCGACCACGAGCAGAACGCATCGACGTCGACGGTCCGCCTGGCCGGTTCGTCGGGCGCGAACCCGTTCGCGTGTATCGCAGCCGGTATCGCGTGTCTGTGGGGCCCGGCGCACGGTGGTGCGAACGAAGCCGCGCTGAACATGCTCGAGCAGATCGGTTCGCCGGACAACATCCCCGAATTCATCAAGCAGGTGAAGGACAAGAATTCGGGCGTGAAGCTGATGGGCTTCGGCCACCGCGTGTACAAGAACTACGATCCGCGTGCGAAGCTGATGCGCGAAACGTGCTACGAAGTGCTGAACGAACTGGGCCTGCACGACGACCCGCTGTTCAAGCTCGCGATGCAGCTCGAGAAGATCGCGCTGGAAGACGAATACTTCGTGTCGCGCAAGCTGTACCCGAACGTCGACTTCTACTCGGGCATCGTCCAGCGCGCGCTGGGCATCCCGACGTCGATGTTCACGTGTATCTTCGCGATGGCACGTACGGTCGGCTGGATCGCACAGTGGAACGAAATGATCGGCGATCCGGAGCAAAAGATCGGCCGTCCGCGCCAGCTGTTCATCGGCGATACGCCGCGCGAAGCGAAGCCGCTCAACGCACGTTAAGTCGTGTGCGGCGCGACCGGCCGGCAGGCCGCTCGCGTCGGGCAATCGCAACGCCACGACACCCCGACGGGTCCGCCCGTCGGGGTGTTTTTCATTTGCGCGGCCGACGCTGGCCCGGTCCGGCGCGGCGCTCCAGCGACGGCGGGCGTATGTCGAGCGCCGGTGCGTCGCCGTCGGGCGCGCGGCCGTGCTGCTTGAAGAACTGCCGATATGCGCCCGGCGTCATCCCGCGGGCGGCGAGGAACTGGCGGTTGAAGTTCGCGGCATTCGGAATGCCGCAGCGCGCGGCCACCGTCGCGATCGGCCAGTCGGTGCCGACCAGGTGGCGGCACGCGTGTGCGAGCCGCAGCCGCTGCACGTAACGGCCGACACTTTCACCGAGATGCCGGACGAACAGGCGCTGCAGCGTGCGTTCGGACAGGTGCGCGGCAGCCGCGAGCGCGTCGACGCGCAGCGGTTCGTGGAAGCGCCGGTCGATCGCGTCGAGCACCCGGTCGAGGCGTTCGGCTTCGGGCGCGGCCGCATCGACGGACGGGGCCGTGCCGTCGGCCCGGTCATACGCATGAGCGGTGGCGAGCGGCTCGCCACCGGCTTGCGCGAGATCGGCGAGCGTGTCGAGCGTGGCCGCGAGCCGTGCGCGCGGCGACGGATCGAGCAGTTGCGGCAGCCGCGCGCGCATCGCGCGGGCGGCCTCCGCGTCGAAATGCAGGCCCGGCGCGGCACGCCGCAGCAGCGAGCGCAGCGGCGCGTATTCGGGACAGCAATCGGCCAGCCGCCGCACCCAGTCGCCGTCGAACCAGACGACGAGCGCGACTTCGGGCGCCTCGCGATCGATCCGCGCGTTCGACGACCACGTATGCGGCAGGTTGGGCGGTACCAGCACGAGGTCGTCGTCCGCGTAGCGTGCGACGTGGTCGCCGATGAAGCGCTGGCCGCGGCTGTTGAGCGTCAGCGTCAGTTCGTACTCGGGGTGACGATGCCATTCGAACGGGATGCGCGCGAGCTGGCGGTGATACACGCGGATCGAACAGCCGGGGGCGAACGTCACATGCTCGTACTGCGGCTTCATCGCGGCCTCCGGGCGAGGGCGGGCACCGCGCCGTGGCATGATCGTGAGCATTCGTCATGACGGAGCGATGCGATGTTTTCACATGTCTGCGTGGGCGTCAGCGACACCGCACGCGCGTACGATTTCTACGCGCCGCTGTTCGCGGAACTCGGGTTGCGCCTGAAATTCCGCGAGCCGGATGGCTGGTCGGGCTGGATGCCGGCCGACACGGACCGGCCGCTGTTCTTCTTCGGCCGGCCGCTCGACGGCCGCGCGCCCGAACCGGGCAATGGCCACACGATCGCGTTCGCTGCACCGACCCGCGCGCACGTCGATCGCTGCCACGCGCTCGCGCTGCGGCATGGCGGCACCTCCGAAGGGCCGCCGGGCCTGCGGCCGGACTATCACCGCGACTACTACGGCGCCTATTTCCGCGATCCGGACGGCAACAAGCTCTGCGTGGTCTGTCATCGTCCGGCATGACGCACTGTTGTCAGAATTGTATCGATAGTTGACCGGATAGTGTCGATGACGACGTCGTGCCGGCCGTACGCTGGCAGCACATCACGACACGTTCAGCGAGGAGACCACGATGCAACTGACGATTGACGATCTGCCGGCCGCGATCCGCGCGGCGAAACGGGCGCTGCGCGCCGACCTGCCCGGTTACGCGGCGTCGTTCCGCGAGCTGGAGGGCGACATCGCGCGGCAGGTCGATGCGATCCGCCGCGCGCACGCACACGGCGATGACGTGATTCCGGTCGTACCGTTCGCGGATATCGCGGGCGGAACCGTCGATCCTCGCGCGCTTGCCGCGATCCGTACGCATGGTGCGGTCGTGATTCGCGGCGTGTTCGATGCACGGCAGGCGCGCGACTGGAACGACGAGATCGGCGCGTATCTGGACGCGAACCGCTTCGCCGACCGGTTGAACGCGCGTGCGGAAGACCGCTATTTCGGCAATCTCGCCTCGGGCAAGCCGCAGATCTACGGCGTCTACTGGTCGAAGCCGCAGGTCGCCGCGCGCCAGTCGCCGGCCCTGACGCAGGCGCGTGTGTTCCTGAACCGTCTGTGGCGGCACGCGGATGGCGCACGCATGCATTTCGATCCCGACCAGGTGCCTGCCTATGCGGACCGGATTCGCCGCCGGCCGCCCGGTTCGACGTCGCTCGGACTGTCGCCGCACGTCGACGGCGGGTCCGTCGAGCGCTGGCTCGGTGCGAACTTCCGGCAGGTCTACCGCCACGTGCTGGCCGGGCGCTGGCGCGACTACGATCCGTTCGATGCCGCATTCCGTCCCGACGTCGAGGAGATTCCGTCGCCGGCCGTCTGTTCGATGTTCCGCACGTTCCAGGGCTGGACCGCGCTGACGCCGCAAGGGCCAGGCGACGGCACGCTGCAGTTGATCCCGGTCGCGAACGCGATGGCCTACGTCGTGCTGCGCGCGCTGCAGGACGATGTCGCGGACGACGATCTGTGCGGCGCGCGTCCCGGCCGCGCACTGTCCATCCGGCCCGAATGGCACGCGCTGCTGCTCGACGCGCTGGTGCCGATTCCGCACATGGCGCCGGGCGACGCGGTGTTCTGGCATGGCGACGTCGTGCATGCGGTCGAGGATGCGCATCGCGGCAACGGCGACAGCAACGTGATGTACATCGCCGCCGCACCGGGCTGCGCGAAGAACGATGCGTACCTGCAGCGCCAGCGGTCCGCGTTCCTGCGCGGCGAGAGCCCGCCCGATTTCCCGGCCGACCATTTCGAGATCGGCTTCGACGGGCGAAGCGGGGAGGGCGACCTGACGGCGCTGGGCCGCACGCAGATGGGGTTCGGGCCCGGCGCATAACGGCCGTCTGCCGAATCCGCTGCGTGCCGCGCGCAATTCGACGCAATCGGCTGTCGGTGCAGCCGAAATCGACACGAATTGCGCAATTTGGCTTCCGATAATGGTCCGGACACAACGCCGCTGGCCCTCGCTCCGCAAGGGTGCGGCGCAGACCATGGAGGAGTCGATGCAATTCACGCAAGCGATCGTTCGCCGTCCCGCACCGTCCTGCGGCGCGGGCCTGACCACCGCCGAACTCGGCGCACCCGACTACGACAAGACGCTCACGCAGTTCCATGCATATTGCGACGCGCTGCGCACGCTCGGCGTCGCGCTGACCGAGCTGCCGCCGCTGGACGCGTTCCCCGATTCGCATTTCGTCGAGGACGTTGCGGTCGTGACGCCGGAATTCGCGGTGATCACGCGCCCCGGCGCGCCCGCGCGGCGCGGAGAGACGGTGCACATCGAAGCGGCGCTCGCCGCGCATCGCGACCTGCTGCCGATGCAGGACGGCCGTCTCGACGGCGGCGACGTGATGCTGGTCGGCAAGCGCTTCTTCATCGGCCTGACGGGCCGCACCGATGCCGAAGGCATCGCCGCATTCGAATCGCTGGTGTCGCGCTACGGGTACTCGGTCGTCGCGGTGCCGGTCGGCGCCGGCCTGCACCTGAAGTCGGTCGTCAACGCGCTCGGCGACGACACGCTGCTCGTGACCGAGGCACTGGCCGCGCATCCGGCGTTCGCCGGCTATCGCCGGATCGCGATCTCCGCTGCCGACGAATACGCGGGCAACACGCTGCGCGTGAACGGCACGCTGATCACGCCGGCCGGCTATCCGCGCGTCCATGACGCGATCGCGCCGCTCGGGCTGCCGCTGCACGTGATCGACACGAGCGAGTTCCGCAAGATGGACGGCGGCCTGACCTGCCTGTCGCTGCGGTTCTAGCCGATTGGCGCGCGGCCGCTTCGGCCGGATAATGTGGCCCCCGCGCGGACAAGGAAACGCTCCGCGCACCAGCCACGATCCGATCGGAGCGAACGCGGATGACCGACAAGAAGATGCAGCTCGACAAGATCGATCTCCGGATCCTCGACATCCTGCGTACCGACGGACGGATTTCCTACCGGAAACTGTCGGAGCTCGTGAACCTCACGCCGCGGCCTTGCCAGGCGCGCGTGGAGCGGCTCGAGGCGCTCGGCGTGATCGAAGGCTATCGCGCGGTGATCAAGGCGCCGCGCGCGACCAAGCCGATCGTCGTGATCGCGCAGATCGTGCTGGCCGACCACGGGCGTTCGCAGGCGCCGTTCGAGGATGAAATGCGCGCGAATCCGGCCGTGCTCGATTGCTGGCTTGTCAGCGGCACGTTCGATTTTCTCGTGCGGCTCGCGTGCGAGGATCTCGACGAGTACCGGCGGATCGCGAACGCGTGGCTGGAAAGCCCGCGGTTCCGGATCGAGAAGATCGTCACGACGGCCGAACTGCAGGCGATCAAGCGCAGCGTCGTGTGAGGCGACCGGGCCGGGCAGGGCCGGTTGCGAGGCGAATGACCAGGTCAATCGATTTGCATTCCGAATCAAATCGACTGGCTGGATCACAATCAGGGTGAACACTATGGATGCTATGCAAGCGGCAGCGCAGACGGCCGCGCCGTCCGGGACGACGCTCAGGCGCCGCCTGCAGGGCCGTCACATCGCGATGATCGCGATCGGCGGCTCGATCGGCACGGGGCTGTTCGTCGCGTCAGGCGCGTCGGTCGCGCAGGCGGGGCCGGGCGGGGCGATCGCCGCGTATCTCGCGATCGGGATCATGGTCTACTTCGTCGTCACCGGGCTCGGCGAGATGGCGGCGCTGATGCCCGTGTCGGGCTCGTTCGCGATCTACGGCGAGAAGTACGTCGACGAAGGTTTCGGCGTCGCGCTTGGCTGGACCTACTGGTACAGCTGGGCCGTGACGATCGCGATCGAGCTGGTCGCCGCGCAGATCGTGATGCGCTACTGGTTTCCGGCGGTGCCGGGCGTATGGTGGGGCGCGGGCTTCCTCGTGCTGATCTTCCTGCTCAATACGCTGTCGGTGCGCGGCTTTGGCGAATCGGAATACTGGTTCTCGCTGATCAAGGTTGTCACCGTGATCGCGTTCATCGCGGCGGGGCTGCTGATCGCGGCCGGCGTGCTCGGCAACGGTCATCCGGTCGGCTGGCACAACTTCACGACGGGCGACGCGCCGTTCGTCGGCGGCGTGCACGCGATGATGAGCGTCGCGCTGATCGCGGGCTTCTCGTTTCTCGGCACCGAGCTGGTCGGGATCACGGCCGGCGAATCGGAAAATCCGCGCAAGACGATTCCGCGCGCGGTGAAGCAGATCTTCTGGCGGATCATGCTGTTCTACGTGCTCGCGATCTTCGTGATCGGCCTGCTCGTGCCGTACACCGACCCGAACCTGCTGAAGAGCGACGTGACCGACATCGGCGTGAGCCCGTTCACGCTGGTGTTCAGCCATGCGGGCTTCCCGCTCGCCGCCGGTGCGATGAACCTGGTGATCCTGACGGCCGTGCTGTCGGCCGGCAATTCCGGCACCTATGCGGCGACGCGGATGCTGTACAACCTCGCAGCGGAAGGGCGCGCGCCGGCGATGTTCGCGACGCTGTCGCCGGGCGGCGTGCCGCGCAACGCGCTGTACGCGACGATGGCCGTCGGCGGCCTGTGCTTCCTCACGTCGCTGACCAACAATCAGGGCATCTATCTGTGGCTGCTGAATACGGTCGGCATCACGGGCTTCATCGCGTGGCTCGGTATCGCGGTCTGCCATTACCGGTTCCGCAAGGGCTTCCTGAAGCAGGGCTACCGGCTCGACCAGCTGCCGTACCGCGCAAAGTGGTTCCCGTTCGGGCCGCTGTTCGCGATCGCGATCTGCATCGTGATTTCGCTCGGGCAGGATTACCAGGCGTTCTTCGCGGCACGCATCGACTGGATGGAAGTGCTGTCGATCTATGTGTGGATTCCGCTGTTCGTCGCGATCTGGTGGGCGTATCGCCGCGCGCGCAAGAGCCGGCTCGTGCGCTACGAGGAGATGGAGATCGGGCCGTGGCTGACGCGCTCGGTCGAGGCCGTCGACGCAGCGGCCGGGCAGCACGGGCAGCCGCACTGATCGTGCGCCGGCGACAGCGCTGTAACGGGAGCCGGCCGCATTGCGCGGCCGGCTTTGCTTCGAGCCGCTGAGCGACGATGCGCGAATGGCGCGCTCAGCGCGCGTGCTCCAAATGCGCTTTCATGAAATCGACCCGCGCGCGCACTTTCTGCGGCAGGTGCCGCGCTGCTAGGCGTCCAGCTCCGGATAGTGCCGGAAGATTCCCATGTCGTTGAACGGGATGCGGCGTTCCGATGCGAGATAGCGCGCGACGGGTGGATGCTGCGCGACGCGGTCATGCAGCGCGACGAGCGCCGGGATTTTCCGCTCGGCGCGCTTCATCGCTTTCGGAAACGCATAGCGCAGGCCCTCGACGATCTGGAATATCGACAGGTCTGCATAGCTCAGCGCATTGCCCGCGAGATAGCCGCTCTTGTGCGGATTCTGTCCGAGCACGCGGTCGAAGTAGCCGAGGAATTTCGGCAGCCGGTTCTCGAGGAAATCGGCCGCGCGCTCGGCCGCTTCCGCCTTCTGGTCCTCGTAATAGAGGCAACTGGCGATCGGGTGATGCGTATCGTGGATCTCGGTGACGAAATCGGCGACGGTCAGCTGGAGCTGGTGTACCCACAGCCGGCCGGCTTCGTCGTCGGGTGCGAGCCCGAGCCGCGCGCCGAGAAACAGCAGGATGTTCGCCGTCTGCCCGACGACCGCGTCGCCTGCCTTCAGGAACGGCGGTGCGAACGGCACGCATTCGGCCTTCGTGCTGTCCATCATGCGCATCATCGCCGACACGCCCATCCCGCGCCCCGATTCGCGCGCCACATCGACATAGTCTGCTTCGGCTGCCTCGAGCGCGAGCCGTACGTATTCGCCGCGGCCCTGGATCTCGGGCCAGTAATAGAGTTCATATCGCATGCTGTTGTCCTGTTCGTTGAACCGGATGCTGCCGGCATCGTGACGACCGGGCGGCCGCGCGCCGCCCGTTGCGAACAGACAGTCTAGGCGATTGCAGGAAAAGCGCCGCGCGCAACGTGTGCCACGCGCGCCAGCAGCGATCGCGCCACCGGCGAAACAGGCATGCGATTCGCTTGCCGCCTGTGAAACAGGGTCGTCCACCGGCGAAACGGCGCGGCGATCGAGCGGATTCGACCGGCGATTTCACCGCAATTTAACCAACGCCGCCTAGGATCGCGCTTCGTCGATCGGCGACGCGTCGCGATTCCGGTTCGCGCGTGCTTGCTCGATTGCCTTTCCCCTTGACCCCGCGAATTTCGTTGGCGCTGCCTGTGGTCAGGCGCGGTCGGCATTCGCATCATTGCGTATCGTGCTCATGAGTCAGCATTCCCCGGCTTCGTCCCGAAGAAAATTCCTCGCCGCCGCGCCAGCCGTCGCGGCTTCGTCGCTGCTGAGCGCATGCGGTGGCGACGATGTCACGTCGGCACCGATCGCCGACAGCGCGCTCGCCGCGCAGATGTCCGCGAAGCTGAATGCACAGCTCGGCGATGCGGCGACGGTCAATGCGATCGTCCCGGCGATGACCGACGTTGGCTTTACGTGGGACCTGCCGACCGTGCCGGCCGCGCAGATCGACGCGATCGTCGCGTACAGCTTCGGCAACCGTCCGAACGCGGCGAGCGGCAATACGTCGAGCACCGGCGGCAACCAGTCCGCGCTGCCCGATCCGGGGCCCGTGAACGAAGCGCTCGCGGACGCCGTGTACCGCATCCGCCAGCTGAAGCCCGTCAAGGTCTATGCGCAGTGGGAAATCGCGCGTTTCCTCGTGTCGAAATACGGGATGGGCGCCGACGTGCTGTCGTCGGTCGAGCCGGTGATCGCGAGCGACGGCTCGATCGTGTACCTGAGCACGGCGGGCGTCGCGGCCGTGGCCGTGTCGCGCGCGGGCGGGGCGGCGGCGATGGGCACCGTCGCGGTGGTCGGCCATCGCGATCACGCGAAGCGCTGCATCCAGACGTCGCGGCAGGCGGGCATGAAGGCGGCTGCCGTCGCCGAGGTGCCGTTGCCGACCACGTACGACGCGCAGTCGGGCCAGCCGTGGACACGCAATCGCAGCCTCTACCTCGTGCACGACATGTATGCGCAGATGCTGACGCGCGCGATGACCGCGACGATGCAGGCGTTCCCGAAGGGCTGACGTCCTTCGCTCCCCATTCGACTCTCATGACCATGACTACCCGCCGCCATTTCCTGGCTTCCACTTCCGTCCTCGCCGCCTCGTGCGCGGCTGCCGCGCCCGTATTCGCGAGCGACGCGCCGGCCACCGATGCCGAACTGCAGCGCCAGATGCTCGGCAAGCTGACGAACGAACTGAACGATCGCGCGACCGCCACCGACGCAACCGGTTATCTGCTCGACACGTTTTTCTCGTGGGCACCGCCGACCTTCACTGTGGCCGCCATCAATACGGTCGCCGCATTCAGCTTCGGCACCCGCGCCGGTGGATCGGCCGCGGCACCCGTACCGGGCCCCGTCAACGAGGCGATTGCCGACGCCGTGTTCCAGCTTCGGCAGAAGGTCGCGGCGCCGATCTTCGCGCAGCAGGAGATCGCGAGCGTGCTCGCGTCGAAATACGGTCTGACGGCCGGCGTGACGTCGATCGCGACGCCTGCGTTGGCCGCTGGCAGCCCGATCCCGACGCCCGACGGTGTCGTGGCCGCGATCGTCAAGCAGGCCGGCTCCGCCGCGGCGCTCGGCAAGGTCGGCGTCGTCACGCATTCGGACCAGGCGTCGCTCGCCGTGCGCGTGTCGAATGCGGCGGGGATGCAGGCGGCGGTGCCGGCAGGCCTCGCGCTGCCGCCGCTCTACGATGCGTCCGCGCAGATGCCGGCCATGCGGCGGCGCGACCTCTACCTGCTGAACAACGCCGGCATGCAGCTCGCGATGCTGCGGCTCGACCTGATCAACCGCGAGTACCCGAACGGCTGACGCCGCCGGCGCAGGGGCACGGCGCAACGAGATCCGCGCGACGCGTCTGCGCGTTTGTCGCTCGCACGGATCGTGCGTGCCGCGGTTGCCGGGTAATGCCGATACAGGTATTGGCACTACCAGCCAAACCACTGTTTTTAATGGGTTTTTTCGCGTCCGGCCTGCGCCGCGACGCGCGCTGCGTGGCATAATCGACCACATCCGCAAGGCTTGTAGTCACAACGACCCCGCATACCCATGGCACAGACTCTCTACGACAAACTGTGGAACACCCACGTGGTCCACACCGAGGAAGACGGCACGACCCTGCTCTATATCGACCGTCAGCTGCTGCACGAAGTCACGAGCCCGCAGGCGTTCGAAGGGCTGAAGATGGCGCAGCGTCCGGTGTGGCGCATCAGCGCGAACCTGGCCGTGTCGGACCACAACGTGCCGACGACGGACCGCAGCCACGGCATCGCCGATCCCGTCTCGAAGCTGCAGGTCGACACGCTCGACGCGAACTGCGATGCGTTCGGCATCACGCAGTTCAAGATGAACGACGTGCGCCAGGGCATCGTGCACATCATCGGGCCGGAGCAGGGCGCGACGCTGCCGGGCATGACGATCGTGTGCGGCGATTCGCACACGTCGACGCACGGCGCGTTCGGCGCGCTCGCGCACGGCATCGGCACGTCGGAAGTCGAGCACGTGCTCGCGACGCAAACCCTGCTGCAGAAAAAGAGCAAGAACATGCTCGTGAAGGTCGAGGGCGCACTGCCGCGCGGCTGTACCGCGAAGGACATCGTGCTCGCGATCATCGGCAAGATCGGTACGGCAGGCGGCACGGGCTACGCAATCGAATTCGGCGGCTCGACGATCCGCGCGCTGACGATGGAAGGCCGCATGACCGTCTGCAACATGGCGATCGAAGCCGGTGCGCGCGCGGGCATGGTCGCGGTGGACGACACGACGATCGAATACCTGAAGGGCCGTCCGTTCGTGCCGACCGGCGCGGAATGGGATCAGGCCGTCGAATACTGGCGCCAGTTCAAGTCGGACGACGGCGCGCAGTTCGACCGCGTGGTCGAGCTGAACGCGGCCGAGATCGTCCCGCAGGTCACGTGGGGCACGTCGCCGGAAATGGTCACGTCGATCGACGGTCGCGTGCCCGATCCCGAGCGCGAGAAGGATCCGGTCAAGCGCGACGCGATGGAGCGCGCGCTGGCATACATGGCGCTCGAGCCGAACACGCCGATCGCATCGATCAAGGTCGACAAGATCTTCATCGGCTCGTGCACGAACGCACGGATCGAGGATATCCGCGCGGCCGCGTATGTCGTGAAGAAGCTGAACCGTCGTGTCGCGTCGAACGTGCGGCTCGCGATGGTCGTGCCGGGCTCGGGCCTCGTGAAGGCACAGGCCGAGCGCGAAGGGCTCGACAAGGTGTTCACGGATGCCGGCTTCGAATGGCGCGAGCCGGGCTGCTCGATGTGCCTCGCGATGAACGCCGACCGGCTCGATCCGGGCGAGCGCTGCGCGTCGACGTCGAACCGCAACTTCGAGGGCCGGCAGGGCGCGGGCGGTCGCACGCACCTCGTGAGCCCCGCGATGGCGGCAGCCGCGGCGATCGAAGGTCACTTCGTCGATATTCGCCAGCTGGGGTAACGCGTGACGGTATCGAAGGTCATCGCGCGGCTGGTTGCCGCGCTGGCGCTGGCGGGGCTGGGCTTCGGCCTCGCGGGCTGCAATACCGTCCGAGGCTTCGGCGAGGACGTCAACGCCGCGGGCAACGCGCTCAAGCGCGCCGCGGACTGACACCGCCACCGAGAATTTGTCGATGTGTGCCGGCCGCGTGCCGGCCCTTCAACCGGATAGACGGATCATGGAAAAATTCACTGTACATACCGGCGTCGTGGCGCCGCTCGATCGCGAAAACGTCGACACTGACGCGATCATCCCGAAGCAGTTCCTGAAGTCGATCAAGCGCACGGGCTTCGGTCCGAACGCGTTCGACGAATGGCGTTACCTCGATCACGGCGAGCCGGGCCAGGACAACTCGAAGCGTCCGCTGAATCCCGACTTCGTGCTGAACCAGCCGCGCTACCAGGGCGCGTCGGTGCTGCTCGCGCGCAAGAACTTCGGCTGCGGCAGCTCGCGCGAGCACGCGCCGTGGGCACTGCAGCAGTACGGCTTCCGCGCGATCATCGCGCCGAGCTTCGCGGACATCTTCTTCAACAACTGCTACAAGAACGGCCTGCTGCCGATCGTGCTGACCGAGCAGCAGGTCGATCACCTGTTCAACGAGACGGTCGCGTTCAACGGCTTTCAACTGACGATCGACCTCGACGCACAGGTCGTGCGCGCGGGCGACGGCCGCGAATATCCGTTCGAGATCGCCGCGTTCCGCAAGTACTGCCTGCTGAACGGCTTCGACGACATCGGCCTCACGCTGCGCCACGCGGACAAGATCCGCCAGTTCGAAGCCGAGCGGCTCGTGAAGCAGCCGTGGCTCAACACCAAGCTGGTCGGCTGATCGTGCCTTTCGGGCGAGCGCGCCGGCGGCGCGTTCGCCGGCCTGCCTCATAAAACCTACCCAGTCAGGAATTTCGCATGAAGATTGCAGTGCTGCCCGGCGACGGCATCGGTCCGGAAATCGTCAATGAAGCCGTGAAGGTGCTGAACGCACTCGACGAGACGTTCGATCTCGAACAGGCGCCGGTCGGCGGCGCGGGCTACGAGGCGAGCGGTCATCCGCTGCCCGACGCGACGCTGAAGCTCGCGAAGGAAGCCGACGCGATCCTGTTCGGCGCGGTCGGCGACTGGAAGTACGACTCGCTCGAGCGCGCGCTGCGCCCCGAGCAGGCGATCCTCGGGCTGCGCAAGCATCTCGAGCTGTTCGCGAACTTCCGCCCGGCGATCTGCTATCCGCAGCTCGTCGATGCGTCGCCGCTCAAAGCCGAGCTCGTCGCGGGCCTCGACATCCTGATCGTGCGCGAACTGAACGGCGACATCTACTTCGGCCAGCCGCGCGGCGTGCGCGCTGCACCGGACGGCCCGTTCGCCGGCGAGCGCGAAGGCTTCGACACGATGCGCTACTCGGAACCGGAAGTGCGCCGCATCGCGCACGTCGCGTTCCAGGCCGCCCGCAAGCGCGCGAAGAAGCTGCTGTCGGTCGACAAGGCGAACGTGCTCGAAACGTCGCAGTTCTGGCGCGACGTGATGATCGACGTGTCGAAGGAATACGCGGACGTCGAGCTGTCGCACATGTACGTCGACAACGCGGCGATGCAGCTCGCGAAGGCGCCGAAGCAGTTCGACGTGATCGTCACGGGCAACATGTTCGGCGACATCCTGTCGGATGAAGCGTCGATGCTGACGGGTTCGATCGGCATGCTGCCGTCGGCGTCGCTCGACAAGAACAACAAGGGCCTGTACGAGCCGTCGCACGGTTCGGCGCCGGACATCGCGGGCAAGGGCATTGCCAACCCGCTCGCGACGATCCTGTCGGCCGCGATGATGCTGCGCTACTCGCTGAATCGGGCGGAGCAGGCCGATCGCATCGAGCGCGCGGTGAAAACGGTGCTCGAACAGGGTTACCGTACGGGCGACATCGCAACGCCGGGCTGCAAGCAGGTCGGCACGACGGCGATGGGCGACGCGGTGGTCGCGGCGCTGTAACGCGATGCGGCACCGATAACGTAGAAAGGGCGCGAACGGGCCGTGAAAATCGGCCGGTTCGCCCGCGGTTGGCCGTTGTGCGGGCCACCGGCTTTGTGTAGACTCGAACGATGGCGCTGATTTCCCTGATCTCCCCGGTCCTGAAACTCCACGGCAACACTGCCCGTGTGGGTGCGCGCGCCATCGTCATCACGAAAACCATTACCACGAAAACGATCATTAAACGCTGATCGCCGTCGTGCCCGCCTGTTTCCCCGCGCGGTCACGCGGGGACGGAAATGGCGGGGAAGCTCCATTCAAAGCAAAGGGTTAGTCATGAACGTAGGTCTCGTAGGTTGGCGCGGCATGGTCGGCAGCGTCCTGATGCAGCGCATGCAGGAAGAAGGCGATTTCGACCTGATCGAACCGGTGTTTTTCAGCACCAGCAACACGGGCGGCAAGGCGCCGTCGTTCGCGAAAAACGAGACTACGCTCAAGGACGCGACCAACGTCGACGAGCTGAAGAAGTGCGACGTGATCATCACGTGCCAGGGCGGCGACTACACGAACGACGTGTTCCCGAAGCTGCGCGCGGCCGGCTGGAACGGCTACTGGATCGACGCGGCATCGTCGCTGCGGATGCAGGACGACGCGGTCATCATCCTCGATCCGGTCAACCTCGACGTGATCAAGGACGCGCTCGTCAAGGGCACGAAGAACTTCATCGGCGGCAACTGCACGGTCAGCCTGATGCTGATGGCGCTCGGCGGCCTGTTCCGCGAGAACCTCGTCGACTGGATCACCGCGATGACCTACCAGGCCGCATCGGGCGCGGGCGCGCAGAACATGCGCGAGCTGCTGTCGCAGATGGGCACGCTGAACGGCGCGGTGCAGGAACAGCTCGCCGATCCGGCTTCCGCGATCCTCGACATCGACCGCCGCGTGCTGGCCGCGATGAACAGCGATGCGATGCCGACGAGCCACTTCGGCGTGCCGCTGGCCGGCTCGCTGATCCCGTGGATCGACAAGGATCTCGGCAACGGGATGTCGAAGGAAGAGTGGAAGGGCGGCGCTGAAACCAACAAGATCCTCGGCAAGCCGGCCATGGGCGAGCCCGGTTCGATCCCGGTCGACGGCCTGTGCGTGCGGATCGGCGCGATGCGTTGCCATTCGCAGGCGCTGACGATCAAGCTGAAGAAGGACGTGCCGCTCGACGAGATCAACGGCATCCTGGCGTCGGCGAACGACTGGGTGAAGGTCGTGCCGAACGAGCGCGAAGCGTCGATGCGCGACCTGTCGCCGGCGAAGATCACGGGCACGCTGACGGTGCCGGTCGGCCGCCTGCGCAAGCTCGCGATGGGCGGCGAATACCTGTCGGCGTTCACGGTCGGCGACCAGCTGCTGTGGGGCGCGGCCGAGCCGCTGCGCCGCATGCTGCGCATCCTGCTCGACAAGTAAATCCGCTGCATGTCCGGCCCGCGGGCCGAACCGCATACGATGACGCGCCGCGTCGGCCCTGGGTCCAGGGCTGGCGCGGCGCGTTTTTTCATGGGCCGATCAGCGCATGCTCAGCAGCGTCTGGTCGACGGCCTGCTGCGTCTTGATCGTCTGCGCGTTCGCCTGGTAATTGCGCTGCGCGGTGATCAGGTTCACGAGCTCGGTCGTCAGGTCGACGTTCGAGTTTTCCAGCGCGCTGCCCTGCAGCGTGCCGTGGTTCGTGCTGCCCGGCGCTGAGACCTGTGGCACGCCCGAAGCGGCGGATTCGACATACTGGTTGCCGCCGACGTTCACGAGCCCGTTCGGGTTGTTGAAGTTCGCGAGCGCGATCAGGCCGAGCACCGCGCTCTGGCCGTTCGAGTAGTTGCCGGTCAGCTTGCCGTCGGTACCGATCGAGAACGTCGTCAGCGTGCCGCTCGCGAAGCCGTCCTGCGCGAGATTGGTCACGCCGTCCTTGCCGCCGTACTGCGTCGTGCCGCCCAGGTCGAGCGTCAGGTTCTGCGGGTTGGCTCCGCCCGTCGTGTTGGGAATCGAGAACGCGAACTGGCCGAGACTCGGCGTCGGCTGGCCGGTCGCGGCCGACGTCGTCGAGCTGATCCGGCCCGATGCGTCGAACGTGACGGTGCCGAGATTCGTCGGCGCCTGGCCCTGCACGCCCGCGTATGCCTGCCACGTGCCGGCCGCGCTCTTCGCGAAGTACATCGCGACCTGCTGCGAGCCGCCGAGCGTGTCGTAGACCTGGATCGACGTGTTGTAGTTGTACGTGGTGCTGTCGCTCGCATTGAACGGCGTCCTGGCCGGCACCTTGTCCTGCGCGTTCAGGTTGAACTGGCCGGTAATCGTGTTCGTCGCGCGCGGCGCGATGTTGCTGGTCGGCGCCTGCAGCGCCACGGTCTGCGCGGTGTTGATCACGCTGCCCGCGCCCGCCGCGTAGCCCATCAGGTTGCGGCCTTGCGAGTCGACGATGGCGCCGTTCTTGTCGCGATGGAACGTGCCGTCGCGCGAGTACGTGGTCACGCCGTTGCTCGACATCTGGAAGAAGCCGTTGCCGTTGATCGCGACGTCGAGCGACGACTTCGTCGTATTGATCGTCCCCTGGCCGAAATTCCGCTGCACCGACGCGAGCTGCGTGCCGATGCCGATCTGCGTGTTGACCGACGTCGCGACCGAATTCGCGTACATGTCGGCGAAGTTTGCGCGCCCCTGCTTGAAGCCGACCGTGTTCGCGTTCGCGATGTTGTTGCCGATCACGTCGAGATTGCTCGATGCGCCGGCCAACCCGCTCAAACCCTGCTGATAGCCCATGTTCGATCCCCGTAACGAGCTGTTGAGTAAATGCAGTCTTGCGACTGCGCCGACTTCCGGCACTGCACGGCGCCAGCCCGGCCGGTCGCACCCCCGCCTTTCCGGCATGGGAGAGTGCGAGGACCGAATTGCGCCGATTCCTGTTCGAAGGCGATCGTAGCGACGGCGATTATCTGGTCTGTGTAATTTTGTGTAATGTAATTGAATTGTTGTCGAAATGAATGATTTTGTATGAACAATGGATCGTGGGTTGCGAGTCGAAAGCCTTGTGGGGCGTGGCTTTGGCGGGAGGTGTTTTCAATTGATCGATAAGAGTGGGGAATTGCCTTCTTATCGATCAATTGAAATTCATTCGGATGAAACTGGCTGGCCGATGGGATTTGTTTTGATTATCAGCGGCTGATTCATTAACGGCATGCAGCACGAATTGTTGAGCGGACACGCGTGATTGAGCCGTCGGGATCCTGCGTTGGACGACCGGGCGGGCAAGGCCGCCCGGAGCGTACGTGACAGCCGCGCCATGCGTTCCGGATGCGGGGTGCCGTGACGACTTCCAGTCATCGCTGGGGCTCGTTTGATCGATCCGGTATGTCGGCTGCAGCGTGCGGACCCGACGAGGCTACGGCCCCCGATCGCCGGGCGGCAGCGCACGGTTGCACCGGCCGGAGACGAATTCGGCCCGAACATGATCGCGTGAAGTAAACTACGCGTTTACGACGCACAGACCAGCCGAAAGCGTCGCGTTCCGCGCGACGCTTTTGCATTTCTGCGGCAACTTTACTGACGCCTTCAACCGCGAATCCGAGCCGCGCCCGCGCGCGGCGATAGAGCCAACGATGTCCCGAATTTCCTTGTTTCCGCGCCAGTCCCGTCTGTCGCGCGCCGTGCGTGGCGCGCTGGCGATCCTGGCGCTCGGCGCAGCCGCATCGGCCTGGGCTGCCGGCACCGTCGAACTGCCGGCGTCCGCTGCCGGCGGCGACGCACCGCTTACCGTGACCGTCCAGCCGGGCCAGTCGCTGAACGACATCGCGAAAGCGGCCACGCAATCGCACGATCCCGCCGTGCTTGCACGCGCCGGCCGCGCGCTGTTCGACGCCAATCCGCAGGCGTTCATGAAGCGCGACGCGAGCCGCCTGAAAGTCGGCGCGACGCTGACCGTGCCCGCGCTCGACGCAACCGGCGCGGCACTCGTGCCGGCCGGTGCCTCCGCGGCATCGGGAACGACGGCGGCGTCCGCGCCTGCCGCCGCATCGGGCGGTACCGCGGAAGCGCAGCATGGCGCGTCCGCGCCGCATCCCGGGGCGGCCGCGCAAGCCGCGCCGGTGACGCCGGCCGTCCATGCGGCTCCCGTGAGCGGCGCGAGCGTTGCGACGGCAGCGGGGACGTCGGCTTCGGTCGGCGCTTCGGCGGCGCACGGCGCGTCGGCGGTCGACAGCCTGCAGCCGGCGGCACCTGCCGCAGGCGCAAGCGGCCCGCATGTATGGAGCGGTGCGATCCAGTCGGCCCCGTCGTCCGCGAGCGAGGCTGCGGTCCAGCCGGTGCCGGGCAGCCCGGTTTCGGGCTCGCACGAGCCGGCAGGTGCGACGCCCGCTACGGGCGCGTCGCAGCCGCGGCCGTCGAGCCTGCAGCAGTTGCTGGCGCTGAAGAACCGCGTGCTGATGGAGTTGCAGAAGCACGGCATCGGCAAGCCGGGCACGACCAACGGCGTTGCGCCAGTGCCTGCACCGGCGCCTGCCGCGCCGCGTCCGGCCGCGAACGACGCCGGTGCGTCGGCAGCCGCGCCGGCGGCAAGCGAGGCCGCGTCCGGCGTCGCCGCCAGCGCGGCGCAGCCGGCATCGGTGCCGGAGCAACCGGTCGCGCCTGTCGCGACACCGGCGCGCCGCACCGAGCAGATGGACTGGCGCCCGGCCGCGGTGGCCGGCGCTGCCGTGATCGTGCTCGCGGCCGGTTTTGCGTGGCGCAAGCGCAGGAAAGGCCGCGGGACGGGCGATGCCGGCGCGGCTGCCACTGCCGCAGGTGCGGCCGCGGCGCCGGAAGCCGAAGCCCCGCCGTCGATCGACCACACGTTGCCGATTCAGCCCGAGATGCCGGTTGCGCGCGACGCGGCGTCCGATCAGTCCCTTGCTGCGGCGACTGCTGCTGCGGCCGAAACAGTCGAGCCGACTGTCGCTGACGTGCCGTCGGCGCCGGAAGTCGCGAAGCTGCATGACGAGCAGCCCGAATTGCCGGCTGCTCGAGCGGCGGTACCGCCCGCGAGCGAGACAGCGCCGGCTCCGCACGATGCAGAACCGGCGGAACCGGCCGCTGCCGCCGCCACGTCGGCCGACACGCCCGCTTCACCTTCGACGACCGACGCGCAACACGCGACGCTGATGCAGAACGCGATCAGCGCGCTCAACAGTCTCGACATGCCGTTGCCGCCGCGGACGTCGGATGAAGCGCCGCTGACGCCGGACGAATTGTCCGCGCGGGCAGGGCAGTCCGGCACCGGCGGAATTGCAACTAACGGTCAAGCCGCATCGCCCCCGCCGATTGGCGCGGGCCATCCGACCCCCGAACATCCGGCCGATCAGGACAACGAATACGACTGGGATCCGGACGCGGCGACGCCCGCCGGCCACGCGGGCAGCACACCCGCGCTGTCGCCGCTCGGCGGCGCGCAGTTCGGTGCGCTGAAGCTCGATTTCGATCTCGACCTGCCGTCAGCACCGGGCGCCGCGCTGCCCGCACTGACTGCGGACGAGCTTGCCCGCATCGCGCGCAACAAGCTCGATCTCGCGTCGGAGTACGTCGAACTGGGCGACCTGTCCGGCGCACGAACGCTGCTGCAGGAAGTGGTCGACGCGAACGACGCCGCGACGCGCGACGATGCGCGCGCGCTGCTCGCGAAGCTGGCGGACGAGGCGTGATGCGGATCGCACTGGGCGTTCAGTACGACGGCGCGGCGTTCTGCGGCTGGCAGGCGCAGCCGCACGGCAAGACCGTGCAGGACCGGCTCGAGCACGCGCTGGCCGAGTTCGCGCGGGTGCCGCTGCATACGACGGTCGCCGGCCGGACCGACACCGGCGTGCACGGGCTCGGGCAGGTCGTGCATTTCGATACCGACCTCGAACGCGAGGTGTTCTCGTGGGTGCGCGGGACCAACGCGTTCCTGCCGTCGACCGTGTCGGTGCAGTGGGCGAAGCCGATGCCGGACACTTTCCACGCGCGTTTCTCGGCGTTCGAGCGCACCTATTACTACGCGCTGTACGTGCATCCCGTGCGGTCGCCGATGCTGGCCGAGCGCGCGGGCTGGATCCACACGCCGCTCGACGACGACGCGATGCGCGCCGCCGCCGCGCACCTGATCGGCGAGCACGATTTCTCGTCGTTCCGGTCGTCGGAATGCCAGTCGAAGACGCCGGTCAAGCACCTGTATCAGATCGACGTGCGGCGCGCGGGGCATTTCATCCATTTCCGCTTCCGTGCGAACGCGTTCCTGCATCACATGGTGCGCAACCTGATGGGCTGCCTCGTCGCGGTCGGGCGCGGCCGCTATCCGGCCGACTGGCTCGCCGACGTACTGGCCGGGCGCGACCGCAATCTCGCGGCGCCCACGTTCATGGCCGACGGGCTGTACCTCGCCCACGTCGGCTACCCGGCGGAATTCGCCGTCCCGCCCGCGCAGCTCGGCAGCGTGCCGTGGAGCAGCGTCTGGGCCGATCTGGACCCTCAATCATGACGGATCACGCCGTGTCCTCCCCGACTCCCGCCGCAACCGGCCTGCCGCCGCGCACGCGCATCAAGCTGTGCGGGCTGTCGCGCCCCGAGGACGTGCTGCACGCGGCGGCGCTCGGCGCCGACGCGATCGGCCTCGTGTTCTATCCGAAGAGCCCGCGCGCGGTGACCATCGCGCAGGCGGCCGAGCTGGCGAGCCTCGCGCCGCCGTTCGTGTCGGTGGTCGGGCTGTTCGTGAACGCGACCGAAGCCGAGATCGAGGCCGTCGTGCGCGACGTGCCGCTCACGTTGCTGCAGCTCCACGGCGACGAGACGCCCGAGCAGTGCGACGCGCTCGGCCGCGCGGCACGCCTGCCGTGGCTGCGTGCGGTGCGCGTCGGCCCCTCGACGCAGCGTGCCGATTTGGTAGAATCGGCTCTTCATTATTCGAAAGCGCGCGGCCTCCTGTTCGACACCCTGGTGCCGGATTACGGTGGTAGCGGCAAGGTCTTCGATTGGTCTCTTATTCCCGCAGAGCTCGCGCATCGGGCCGTTTTGAGTGGTGGCTTGAGCGCGCAAAACGTCGGTGATGCGATCCGCCAGCTGCGTCCGTTTGCTGTCGATGTCTCGAGTGGCATCGAAGTAGAGGGCGCAAAGGGCGTGAAGGATCACGCCCGGATGGCGGCGTTCGTACGCGCGGTGCGCGAAGCGGACGCCCGGTGATGCAAGCGGTGCGGCCTGGCAAGCGGGGCGCGCCGACCGATCGAGAGAGACACCATGTACAACCTTCCTGATGATCGCGGCCATTTCGGCCCGTATGGCGGCGTGTTCGTCGCCGAGACGCTGATTCACGCGCTGGACGAACTGCGCGCGGCGTATGAAAAATTCCGGAACGATCCCGACTTCGTCGCCGAATACGAGCGCGAGCTGAAGTATTTCGTCGGCCGTCCGTCGCCGATCTACCACGCGCAGCGCTGGAGCGAGATGCTCGGCGGCGCGCAGGTCTACCTGAAGCGCGAAGACCTGAACCACACGGGCGCGCACAAGATCAACAACGTGATCGGCCAGGCGCTGCTCGCGAAGCGCATGGGCAAGAAGCGCGTGATCGCCGAAACCGGTGCCGGCCAGCACGGCGTCGCAACCGCGACGATCTGCGCGCGCTTCGGCATGGAGTGCATCGTCTACATGGGCGCCGAGGACGTGCGCCGGCAGGCGGCGAACGTGTACCGGATGAAGCTGCTTGGTGCTACGGTCGTGCCGGTCGAATCGGGTTCGCGCACGCTGAAGGACGCGCTGAACGAAGCGATGCGCGACTGGGTCACGAACATCGAGAGCACGTTCTACATCATCGGCACGGTCGCGGGCCCGCACCCGTACCCGATGATGGTGCGCGACTTCCAGCGCGTGATCGGCGACGAGTGCAAGGTGCAGATGCCCGAACTCGCGGGCCGGCAGCCCGATGCGGTAATTGCCTGCGTCGGCGGCGGCTCGAACGCGATGGGCATCTTCTATCCGTACATCGACGACGAATCGGTGCAGCTGATCGGCGTCGAAGCGGCCGGCGACGGCCTTGACACGGGCCATCATGCGGCCTCGCTGATCGCCGGCAGCCCGGGCGTGCTGCACGGCAACCGCACGTACCTGCTGCAGGACGACAACGGCCAGATCATCGAGACGCATTCGGTGTCGGCGGGCCTCGACTATCCGGGCGTCGGCCCCGAACACGCGTGGCTGAAGGACAGCGGCCGCGCGCAGTACGTGCCGATCACCGACGACGAAGCGCTGAAGGCATTCCACGACTGCTGCCGGATCGAGGGGATCATTCCCGCGCTCGAGTCGAGCCACGCGATCGCGTATGGCGTGAAGCTCGCACCGACGTTGCCGAAGGACAAGATCCTGCTCGTCAACCTGTCGGGCCGCGGTGACAAGGACATGCACACGGTCGCCGAGCGATCGGGCATCGACCTCTGACCCGACCGATGCGTGACCTGATCGAAGAGCCGGGCGGCGGTGCCGCGAGCGAGGCGGAGGCGGTTCAGCCCGTCGCCGCGGCGCCGCGCGCGCTGCCGTCCGGTATCGAACTGCATAACCGCGATTTCCTGACCGATGCCGCGCACCTGCCGGATGCGTCGATCGACCTGATCGTCGCCGATCCGCCGTACGGGCTCGGCAAGGACTACGGCAACGACTCGGACAAGCGTTCGGGCGACGATTTCCTCGCGTGGACGCGCGAGTGGCTCGAGCTCGCGATTCCGAAGCTGAAGCCGAGCGGGTCGATGTACATCTTCTGCACGTGGCAGTACGCGCCGGAAATCTTCAGTTTCCTGAAGACGAAGCTCACGATGGTCAACGAGATTATCTGGGACCGGCGCGTGCCGAGCATGGGCGGCACGACGCGCCGTTTCACGTCGGTGCACGACAACATCGGCTTTTTCGCGGTTTCCAAGGCGTATTACTTCGATCTCGATCCGGTCCGCATCCCGTACGACGCCGATACGAAGAAGGCCCGCTCGCGCAAGCTGTTCGAAGGCAGCAAGTGGCTGGAGATGGGCTACAACCCGAAGGACGTCTGGTCGGTCTCGCGCCTGCACCGGCAGCACGCGGAGCGCGTCGATCATCCGACCCAGAAGCCGCTGGAAATCATCGAGCGGATGGTGCTCGCAAGCTGCCCGCCGGGCGGCCGCGTGCTCGATCCGTTCATGGGCAGCGGCACGACCGCGGTGGCCTGCGCACGGCAGGGGCGCGACTTCGTCGGCTACGAGATCAACGAAAGCTATTGTGCGATCGCGCACGAGCGCGTGAACGCGCTCGCGGCGCCGGCGTGCGCGTGAATCGCGCCGCCGCATCGCCGATCGCAATGCATCCAGGAAAATTGCCATGTCCCGTATTCAGCAGACCTTCGCCGCGCTCGCCGAACAAGGCCGTAAGGGCCTGATCCCGTTCATCACGGCCGGCGACCCCGATCCCGCGAAAACCGTCGAATTCATGCACGCGCTCGCCGCAGGCGGCGCGGACGTGATCGAGCTCGGCGTGCCGTTCTCGGACCCGATGGCCGACGGCCCCGTGATCCAGCGCTCGTCGGAACGCGCGCTGGCGCGCGGCGTCACGTTGAAGAGCGTGCTCGCCGACGTGAAGCGTTTCCGCGAAACCGACCCCAAAACGCCTGTCGTGCTGATGGGCTATGCGAACCCGATCGAACGGATGGGCGTCGACGCGTTCGCGGCCGAAGCGCACGCGGCCGGCGTTGACGGCGTGCTGGTGGTCGACTATCCGCCGGAAGAGGCGGGCGTATTCGCCGAAAAGATGCGTGCCGCGCAGATCGATCCGATCTTCCTGCTCGCGCCCACGTCGACCGACGAACGCATCGCCGACGTCGGCAAGATCGCGAGCGGCTACGTCTATTACGTGTCGCTCAAGGGCGTGACCGGCGCAGGAAATCTGGATGTTTCGAGCATTGCGGGTAAAATCCCGGCCATCAAGTCGCGCGTGCCGGTTCCGGTGGGTGTCGGCTTCGGCATCCGCGACGCCGAAACGGCGCGCGCGGTGGCCGAAGTGTCGGACGCCGTCGTGATCGGCAGCCGCCTCGTGCAGCTGCTCGAAAGCGCCGAACCGGACGCTGCCGCCGCCGCGCTGAAGACTTTCATCGCCGAGCTGCGTGCCGCCCTGGACGGCGCGGGCAAGACGGCGCGATAAACACAACAGGAAGCGGGCGGGCCTTGCGGCTCGTCCCGCCACGGAACAGGAAACCATACGATGAGCTGGCTCGACAAACTGTTGCCGCCGAAGATCAAGCAGACCGACCCGAAAAGCCGCAAGGGCATTCCGGAAGGCCTGTGGGTCAAGTGCCCGTCCTGCGAGGCCGTGCTGTACCGCAATGACGTGGACGCGAACCTGCACGTGTGCCCGAAGTGCGATCACCACATGCGCATCGGCGCGCGCGAGCGCCTCGACGGGCTGCTCGATCCGGAAGGCCGCTATGAAATCGGCCAGGAAATCGTGCCGGTCGATTCGCTGAAGTTCAAGGACAGCCGCAAGTACCCCGATCGTCTGAAGGAAGCGATGGACGACACGGGCGAAACCGACGCGATGGTCGTGATGGGCGGTGCGATCCACACGCTGCCGGTCGTCGCGGCCTGTTTCGAGTTTTCTTTCATGGGCGGCTCGATGGGCTCGGTGGTCGGCGAGCGCTTCGCACGCGGCGCGCAGAACGCGCTCGAACAGCAGGTGCCGTTCATCTGCTTCACCGCTTCGGGCGGTGCGCGGATGCAGGAAAGCCTGCTGTCGCTGATGCAGATGGCGAAAACCACCGCGATGCTGACCAAGCTGGCCGAAGCGAAGCTGCCGTTCATCTCGGTGCTGACCGACCCGACGATGGGTGGCGTGTCGGCGAGCTTTGCGTTCCTCGGCGACGTCGTGATCGCCGAACCGAAGGCGCTGATCGGCTTTGCCGGCCCGCGCGTGATCGAGCAGACGGTTCGCGAGAAGCTGCCGGAAGGCTTCCAGCGCGCCGAATTCCTGATCAAGACGGGCGCGATCGACATGATCGTCGACCGTCGCAAGATGCGCGACGAGATCGCGCAACTGCTCGCGCTGCTGCAGCGACAGCCGGCCGACGCGCTGGCTTGACCGGCGCAAGGTTGTGAACTCCGCGCGTCGCCTGGCTGCAGCGTCAGGCGGCGCGCTTCGTTTTTTGGCGTAGTGGCGGTACCGATCCAGATTTGATCCGATGAGCACTTTTCCCACTCTCGACGCGTGGCTTTCGCATCTCGAACGCGCGCACCCGGTCGGCATCGACATGGGCCTGACCCGCATCGGGCAGGTCAAGGCGGCGCTGCAGCTCGAATTCGCATGCCCCGTCATCACCGTCGGCGGCACGAACGGCAAGGGCTCGACCTGCGCGTTCCTCGAGACGATCCTCGTGCGCGCGGGCTACAAGGTCGGCTGCCATACGTCGCCGCACCTGCTCGAATTCAACGAGCGCGCGCGCGTGAACGGGCAGAACGTCACCGACGACGAACTGCTGCCGCATTTCGAGGCCGTCGAAGCCGCGCGCACGTCGCTGGCCGAACCGGTGTCGCTCACGTATTTCGAATTCACGACGCTCGCAATCCTGCACCTGTTCGCGTCGCGCGGGCTCGACGCGGTGATCCTCGAAGTCGGCCTCGGCGGCCGGCTCGATGCGGTCAACATCATCGACACCGATTGCGCGATCGTCACGAGCATCGACATCGACCACACCGAATACCTCGGTGACACGCGCGAGAAGATCGCGTTCGAGAAGGCCGGGATCTTCCGCGCGGGCAAGCCGGCGATCTGCGGCGATCCGGCCGCGCCGCAAACGCTGATCGACCACGCCGAGGCGATCGGCGCCGACCTGTGGCTCGTCGGGCGCGACTTCCGCTACGAGGCGCAGGCAGGCGCGGAGCGCCAGCAGTGGAGCTACCTCGGCCGCGAGAAGCGCTATCCGGCGCTGGCGTATCCGGCGCTGCGCGGCGCGAATCAGCTGATCAATGCGTCGGCCGCGCTCGCCGCGCTCGAGGCGCTGCGCCCGGTGCTGCCGGTGTCCGCGCAGGACATCCGGCTCGGGCTCGCGAACGTCGAGCTGCCGGGGCGCTTCCAGGTGCTGCCCGGCAAGCCCGCAATCGTGCTCGACGTCGCGCACAACCCGCATGCGTCGGCCGTGCTCGAGCAGAACCTCGGCAACATGGGGTTCTTCCCGTACACGTACGCGGTGTTCGGCGCGATGCACGACAAGGACATCGGCGGCGTGCTGCAGCACCTGAAGGGCGAGATCGACCACTGGTGCGTGACCGACCTGCCGCTGCCGCGCGCGGCCTCCGCGGAGCAGCTCGAAGCCGCGCTGCGCAAGGCCGGCGTGGAGGAGGGGCCCGATTCGAGCGTGACGCGTTACGCGTCGCCTGCAGAAGCGTTTCGCGATGCACTAAAAAGAGCATCCGAGAATGATAGAATCGTGGTTTTCGGCAGTTTCCATACGGTTGCCGGCGTGCTGGCCTACCGTAAATCGCAGCAACACTGACTGACGGGCAGTTTCGGACTCAGCCATTCATGGGCATTTTCTCGTTCGGCAAAAAAGACGACGACGCGCCGCCGCGGCGCGGCGGTCGTACCGGGACCTCCCGGAACGTGCGCACGGAGCGCACCACTGAACGCGTCGAGCGCCGCTCGCGCCGCACCGAGCGTCCGGAATCGGACGCGCTGCTCCTCGATCCGACCCTTCCAGAAAAGCAACGCGCACGCCGTCGCCTCGTCGGCGCGATCGCGCTCGTCGTGGCAGCGGTGATCGTGCTGCCGATGGTGCTCGATTCGCACCCGAAGCCGGTCACGGACGACATCGCGATCGACATCCCGAACCGGCCCGCGCACCAGGCGGTCGCGCCGCGTGACGACGATGCGGCCGATGTGCAGGCAGGCGTCGCGCACGACGAACCGCCGGCGTCCGACACGGCCGTTGCGGCTGCACCGGCACCTGTGCCGGCGCCCGCAGCCAAGCCGGCCGCGCAACCCGATACGACGGCCACGGCGAGCGTGACGCCGCCCAAGCCCACGCCGAAGCCGGCCGCGCCCGCACCGAAACCGGCCGCGCCGAAGCCCGCGACCGTCGCGAATGCCGACGCCGCGAGCCCAGACAGCAGCGACGCATCGTCGCCGGCATCGCCGGCCGGTGCGCGTTTCGCGGTGCAGCTCGGTTCGTTCAAGGATGATGCGACGGCCCGTTCGTGGGCAACCAAATTGAAATCGGCGGGTGTGCCCGCATATGTCGAGCATCGCAAGCAGGCAGACGGCAGCACGGCTACACTGTTGCGTGCAGGCCCGTTCGCGGATCGCTCGGCGGCATCCGCCGCGATCGCGAAGGTGCGCGAAGCCGGTCTGACGCAGTAACGCGCGATGCTGACGGCTTTCGACTACGCTGTATTGGCGGTGATCGTGTTGTCGGCGCTGCGCGGTGCGTGGCGCGGCTTCGTGTCGGAGATATTCGGGCTGATCGGCTGGATTGCGGCGATCGTGATCGCGGGCCGCTACGTCGGGCTGGTCGTGCCGTATATCCCGGCGAACTGGCCGGGCGGTGCGCTGACGCAATGGGTGATCGCCTTCGCGGTGCTCGTGATCGGCGTCGTGCTGGTCGCCGGTGTCGCAAACGCGCTGCTGTCGCGGATCGCGCAGGCGAGTGGCCTGGGCGGCGTCGACCGCTCGCTGGGCATGATGTTCGGGCTCGTCCGCGGCTGTGTGCTGGTGGTGCTGCTGGTCGCGGCGGCCGGGCTGACCGAACTGCCCAAACAGGATTTCTGGCGCAATGCGCTATTGCGTCCCTTTGCCGAACAGGGCGTGCACGAGCTGAAGCAGCTCCTGCCCGACGGCATGGCCCAGTACGTACGCGTGTGACGACGCGGCCGGGCAGGACGGAACCGATTTTGTCATTCTGAAGGACATGCCATGTGCGGCATCGTAGGCGTTATCTCCCAATCCCCGGTCAATCAGCTGATCTATGACAGCCTGCTGCTCCTGCAGCATCGCGGTCAGGACGCGGCGGGCATCGCGACGGCGGACGGCAGCAATTTCCACATGTACAAGGCGAACGGCATGGTGCGCGACGTGTTCCGCACGCGCAACATGCGCAGCCTGCCCGGCACCTACGGCATCGGCCAGGTGCGCTACCCGACGGCCGGTTCGGCGTCGAGCGAAGCCGAAGCGCAGCCGTTCTACGTGAACGCGCCGTTCGGGATCATCCTCGCGCACAACGGCAACCTGACGAACTGGCAGCAACTGAAGGACGAGATGTTCCGGATCGACCGCCGGCACATCAACACCAATTCCGACAGCGAAGTGCTGCTCAACGTGTTCGCGCACGAGCTGCAACTGTCGACCACCGGCCTCGAGCTCGATCCGGCGTCCGTGTTCAAGGCAGTCTCGGGCGTGCATCGCCGCCTGCAGGGTTCGTATGCGATCGTGTCGCTGATCGCCGGCTACGGCCTGCTCGCGTTCCGCGATCCGTTCGGCATCCGTCCGCTGTGCATCGGCAAGCTCGAGACCGAGCACGGCACCGAATGGATGGTCGCGTCGGAGTCGGTGGCGGTCGAAGGCATCGGTTTCGAATTCGTGCGTGACCTGGAGCCGGGCGAAGCGATCTTCATCGACAAGGCCGGCAACTTCCACAGCCAGCAGTGCGCGGTGAACCCGACGCTGAATCCGTGCATGTTCGAATACGTGTATCTGGCCCGTCCGGATTCGTGCCTCGACGGCGTGCCGGTCTACAACGTGCGCCTGCGCATGGGCGACTATCTCGCCGAGAAGATCAAGCGCGAACTGCCGAACGTGCCGATCGACGTCGTGATGCCGATTCCCGATTCGTCGCGCCCGGCTGCGATGCAGGTCGCCGCGAAGCTCGGCGTCGAGTATCGCGAAGGCTTCTTCAAGAACCGCTACGTCGGCCGTACGTTCATCATGCCGGGGCAGGCCGTGCGCAAGAAGTCGGTGCGCCAGAAGCTCAACGCGATGAGCATCGAGTTCAAGGACAAGAACGTGCTGATCGTCGACGACTCGATCGTGCGCGGCACGACCTCGCATGAAATCGTGCAGATGGCGCGCGATGCGGGCGCGAAGTCGGTGATCTTCGCGTCGGCCGCGCCGCCCGTGAAGTTCCCGAACGTGTACGGCATCGACATGCCGACGCGCGGCGAGCTCGTCGCACACGGCCGCTCCGACGAAGAAGTCGCGAAGATGATCGGCGCCGACCACCTGATCTACCAGGACGTCGACGACCTGCGCCGCGCGGTGCGCGACATCAACCCGAAGCTCGAGCGCTTCGAGGCATCGTGCTTCGACGGCAACTACATCACCGGCGACGTGACGCCCGAGTATCTCGATGCGATCGAGCGCGCGCGTCTCGCACCGGCGTCGCAGGCCGATCGCGACACGGCCGGCGACACCGAGCGTTCGCAGATGAACCTGCAACTGTCGGTCGAGTGACACCGGCGCACGCTTGCGGAGAAGCGTGATAGGATGTGGCCTTGCGTCGATTTGATATCAGCTTGCGGACGCGGGGCGACTTCCCAAAACAGCTAAAGCGAAGGCCGGCGACAGCCGGCCCGAGTCGATCGCTGTCGTACCGCACCGAAGCCCGCTGATGCAGACGCATAGCGGGCTTTTTGTTTTTTGGCCTGGTTTTGATCTGGCCTGCGCGATGCGCGTGGCCATCGGATACGGAAAACGGAACATGGACGACTCCCTCAACTTCGACACGCTTGCCGTGCGCGCAGGCACGCTGCGCAGCGACTTCAACGAGCACTCGGAAGCGCTGTTCCTCACGTCGAGCTTCTGCTTCTCCAGCGCGGCCGACGCGGCCGAGCGCTTCGCGAACTCGGAAGACTACTTCACCTATTCGCGCTTCACGAACCCGACCGTCACCATGTTCCAGGAGCGTCTCGCGGCGCTCGAGGGCGGCGAGGCGTGCATCGCGACGGCGTCGGGGATGGCCGCGATCATGTCGGTCGTGATGTCCGCACTGCAGGCCGGCGACCACCTCGTCAGCTCGCGCAGCCTGTTCGGTTCGACGCTCGGGATGTTCTCGCAGATCTTCAGCAAGTTCGGGATCACGACGACCTTCGTCGACCCGACCGACCTGAACGCATGGCAGGAAGCCGTGCGGCCGGAAACGAAGATGTTCTTCCTCGAGACGCCGTCGAACCCGCTGACCGAACTCGCCGACATCGAGGCGATCGGCAAGATCGCGAAGGCCGCGAATGCGCTGTTCGTCGTCGACAACTGTTTCTGCAGCCCGGTGCTGCAGCAGCCGTTGAAGCTCGGCGCGGATGTCGTGATGCACTCGGCCACGAAATTTCTCGACGGGCAAGGCCGCGTGCTCGGCGGTGCGCTGGTCGGCTCGAAGGAATTCATCATGGGCAAGGTGTTCCCGTTCGTGCGCAGCGCGGGCCCGACGCTGTCGGCCTTCAACGCGTGGGTGCTGCTGAAGGGGATGGAAACGCTGTCGCTGCGCGTCGAGAAGCAATCGGCGAACGCGCTGGAAATCGCGCGCTGGCTCGATTCGCATCCGGCCGTGGCGCGCGTGTTCTATCCGAGCCTCGAATCGCATCCGCAGCATGAACTCGCGAAGCGCCAGCAGAAGGCGGGCGGCGCAATCGTGTCGTTCGAGCTGAAGGGCGACACGCCAGAGCAGCAGCGCGCGAACGCGTGGCGCGTGATCGACAACACGAAGCTCGTGTCGATTACCGGCAACCTCGGCGACACGCGCACGACGATCACGCATCCGGCCACCACGACGCACGGCCGCATCACGCCGGAAGCGCGTGCGGCAGCCGGGATCACCGAAGGGCTGATCCGCCTGGCGGTCGGCCTCGAGCACGCAGCCGACGTTCGCGCCGATCTCGCGCGCGGTCTCGAAGGCTGAGTCGCGCCGCCGGGCTCCGGGCCGGCATGAATGAAGCGGGCCGCTCGAAAGACCGGCCCGCTGTCGTTTCCGTGCACGCCGTTACACGTGCGTGGCGTCGCCCGGTTCAGCCGGCGTGCCCGGGCGGCGGCGCGGCGCGCATCGCGTCGACCATCCACCGCAGCGTTTCATCGAGCGGCGTGACGGGCAATTCGCCCACCGCGCGCCGCAGCTTGTCGCGCGACCCGCTCAGGCTCTTCACCTCGTTGTGCCGCACGAAGCGCGGATCGATCGTCACGTCGATCACGTAACCGGCGATGCGCGACAGCATCGCCAGCACTTCCTTCAGCGAATACGCGCGCTCCGAGCAGACGTTGAACGTCTCGCCGGCCGGTGCGGCTTCGACCAGCTTCAGATAGGCGGCCGTCACGTCGCGCACGTCGGAGAAATCGCGGCTCACGTCGAGGTTGCCGAGCGAGATCCGCGGCGCGTTGCGCGCGTAGTGCGCGACGAGCTTCGGCAGCAGGTACGCGTCGCTCTGGCCGACACCCGTGTAGTTGAACGGTCGCGCGATCACGATCGGCAGCCGGTCGGCCCACAGCTTCCCCGCGTATTCCATCGCGAGCTTGCTGACCGCGTAGTCGTTCGCCGGGGCCGGTGCGACGGTTTCGTCGAGCACGCCGGCCGTCGAGTTGCCGTAGATGTTCGCACTGCTGGCCAGCAGCACGGCCGACGGGCGGCGGTCGAGGCCCGCGAGTGCGGCCAGCAGGTTGCGCGTACCGGAGATGTTGACCGCGTAAGTTTGCGACGGCTCATCCTGTGCGACATGCGCGCGCGCGGCGAGATGCACGACCGCATCGGGCCGTGCATCGGCCGCCGCCGCGCGCATCGCCTCTGCGTCGAGCAGGTCGACCGGCAGCAGCGTGCAGTGCGCGAACGCCGGATCGTCGGGGCGCGGCGCGCCGGGCGCGATCGTACCCCAGACGTCATAGCCGGCCGCCTGCAGGCGTTCGGCCATGTAGCGGCCCGTGAAGCCCGTCAGGCCCGTGACGAACGCACGGCGCGACGGGCGTCCGCTTTCAGAACGTGTCATGGTGTTGGTTCCGCGTCAAATCCGCTTCGACCATCATCTGGCAAAGTTGTTCGAGCGTCGTCTTGGGTGCCCAGCCAAGTTTGCTTTTCGCCTTGTCCGCGCAGCCGATCAGCAGGTCGACCTCGGCAGGGCGGTAGAACTTCGGGTTCACTTCGACGAGCACGTTGCCGGTCGCCGCGTCGAGGCCGCGCTCCTGCTCGCCCTTGCCGGACCATTCGAGCTGGTAGCCGGCCGCCGCGAACGCCATCCGGACGAAGTCGCGCACGGTCTCGGTGCGGTTGGTCGCCAGCACGTAGGTGTCGGGCTCGTCGGCCTGCAGCATGCGCCACATCCCTTCGACGTATTCGAGTGCAAAGCCCCAGTCGCGCTTTGCGTCGAGGTTGCCGAGCTCGAGGCGCGTCGCCTTGCCGAGCTTGATCTTCGCGATCGTGTCGGTGATCTTGCGCGTGACGAACTCGCGGCCGCGCAGCGGCGACTCATGGTTGAACAGGATGCCGCTGCTGCCGAACAGGCCGTACGACTCGCGGTAGTTCACGGTCATCCAGTGCGCGTACAGCTTCGCGACGCCGTACGGGCTGCGCGGATAGAACGCGGTCGTCTCGGTCTGCGGAATGGCCTGCACCTTGCCGAACATCTCCGACGTCGATGCCTGGTAGAAACGCGTCTTCGGGCTCACGACGCGGATCGCCTCGAGCAGGTTCAGCGGGCCGATGCCGGTCACTTCGGCGGTCGTCGCCGGCTGGTCGAACGACACGCCGACGAAGCTCTGCGCGGCGAGGTTGTACAGCTCGTCGGGTTGCGTGCGTTCGAGCAGGCGCAGGCTCGAGCCGGCGTCGGTCAGGTCGTGCTCGACGAGCGTGAGGTTCGGGTGCGTGTCGACGCCGAGCTCGGCGATGCGCCAGAAATTCACCGAGCTGGTGCGGCGGTAGGTGCCGGTGACCTCGTAGCCCTTGTCGAGCAGCAGCTTGGTCAGGTACGCACCGTCCTGCCCCGAAATCCCGGTGATGATGGCCTTCTTGCGAGTTTGGCTCATGGCGTTGTCCTGGTAGAAACGATGGATGGTGAAATTCAGGCGGTCGTGCCGGCGGCGGCCGGCAGCGCGCGGCGCGCGGGGCCGCGCGTCAGGCGCCGTTCGAAGCCGTACCAGCTCAGGGTTGCGTACGCGAGCGTGATCGCCAGCGCGAGCGCAGCCGTGACGAAGCGGTTCAGGTGCAGCGGCCAGAGCGCATACAGCACGCTCAGGTGGATCAGGTACACGGTGTAGCTGACGGTACCGACGTAGACGAGCATCGGGTTGGTCAGTACACGTTGCACGAGGCCGCGGCCGCGCAACGCGATCACGACGATCGACGTGCACAGCAGCAGCGAGATGCTGTAGAGCGCTGCATTCGACAGCGGCGTGTTCGCGGCGCGGAAGCGCGGGAACGACAGGTGCAGCCAGCCGAGGATCGCGAGCGCCAGGAGTGCACCGACGATCGCGAGCGGATAGAACGGCTCCAGCGCGCGCCGGTCGCGGCGCAGCACGATCGCGAGCACCGCGCCGGCCGCGAGCAGGTCCATCCGGAACGGCGTCAGGTAGTAGATCGGCCAGAACGAATCGAACCACGGCGTCGCGATCGCGCGCAGCACGGGGGCTGCGACGACCAGCGCGGCGGCGATCCACAGCAGCGCGCGCTCCGAGCACCACAGCACGACGAACGGCCAGAAGATATAAAACTGCTCCTCGACCGCGAGCGACCACAGCACGTTCAGGCTGTCATGGCCGATGCTGCCGAGCGACAGCCCGATGTTGGTCGAGAAAAACGCGAACCACGGCCAGTGCGGCAGCCAGCTCGCGCCGAACAGGAGCGTCGACACCACCAGCAGCAGCACGTACGGCGGCAGGATGCGGCGCACGCGGCGCGCATAGAAATGGCTGAAGTACGACTGCCCGCGCGCCTTGCGATCGAGCAGGATGCCGGTGATCAGCAGGCCGCTCAGCACGAAGAACAGGTCGACGCCCATCCACAGCGGCGCTTTCAGCGCGTGCTGCAGGAACACGGCGCCCACCGCGATCGCGCGCAGCCCGTCGAGCTGCACGATGCGGCCGTGGTGCGGCGGGGTCAGGTCGGCGGGTCGCGAGATGCCCGTCATCGCGCCGCTCCTTTGCGACGCACGGCCGGGGCCGCGCCGTGTCGCACATCCGATGCGTGAACGTAATGCATGCCTTTGAATGAAATATCGAGTCGAAATCGATTCTAGGGAAAAGAAATCGGCAAAAAAACGCACGTCGTTTATCCGACGGAAAACATTCGAATGCCGATTAATCCGGTCGAAAGATGAAAGGTTGGCGCCCGGACCGCCTTGATAGGCGGCGCGGAGCGGCATTTTCTACGTGGTGGCGTGCGCAATGCGGTCGTTATTGCCGTTTCCAGATGCAATTTATCGCCTGTTCCGGCTCGATATTTCAGGCAGAAACATCCCCAAATATTTCCAAATTTCTTGTGATTATTTTTGCTTGTAACCTGCATCGCGACGTTTGAAACCCATTTAGCGACAGGGTGCGCCGGCGGCAGTCCGCGGCAGCGCCGGTCGCTGCTGCATCAAGTCTGGAGAAGCGCATTGCGACGTCTGATTTTGGTAGGCATGACGGTAAGCGCGGCGCTGCTGGCGAGCGCAGCGCCGGCCGAAACGGTGTTGCCCGCGACGACGTCGTGGATCGGCAACACGTTCGGCTATGGCGACGGCAGCTGGACGCAGATCGACATCCGCGCGATTGCGGTGACGCCTGAAGGCAAGGTGTATACGAACGCGCCGTGGGACGAGAGCGGGGCCGAGGCGAGCGTCTACCAGGACGGGAAGATGCTCGGCTTCGCTGGCGGCACGCACGGCTGGGGCAACCTCGGCGGCAACGCGATCGCCGTGAACAGCAAGTACGCGTATGTCGCGATCGGCGTCGGCAACGAGCGCGGCCACCTGCAATCGCCCGGCATCTGGCCGGACAAGGGCAAGCAGTGGTTCGGCATCTCGCGGCGCACGATCGGCGACATGAAGCAGCCCGCGCCGTTTCGCGCGTCGCCGCAGGTCGCGCCGGGCGGGCGCGCCGATGCCGGCCGCGCGCGGATGGCCGCGAGCTTCATGATGATGAACGAGGTGCCGGCCCCCGCGCGCTCGGAAGTGGGCGAGGCGAAGGCGGAAGTGGGCGGTCTCGCGGTGGATGACAAGACGCTGTTCGCGACGAATCCGTCGCACGACGTCGTGAATGTCTACGACGCCGAGACGATGCAGCAGAAGGGCACGTGGAGCGCGCACGAGCCGGGCCGCATCGCGCTCGCCGGCGACGGCACGCTGTGGCTGCTGACCGATACGCTGAGCGGGCCCGCGCATCTCGTGCACGTGCGTGCCGACGGCCGCAAGCTCGACGATGCGCCCGCGCTGCCGGAAGGCACCGACGCGGTGGACGTGGCCGTCGACACGAAAGGGCGCGTGCTCGTCGCGGACAACGGGCCGCGCCAGCAGATCCTGATTTTCTCGAAAGGCGGCAAGGGCTATGCGCAGTCGGGCACGTTCGGCGAGCGCGGCGGCATCTTCGCGGGCCCCGTGCCGGGGCGTCCCGGGCCGCAGCGCTTCAACGGGCTGACGGGCGTCGGCGTCGACCGCGCGGGCAACATCTATGTGTCGATGAACGGCATCGGGCCGCGCCACGACACGATCGGCGCCGGGCTCGGCGCGGTGCTCGAAAGCTACACGCCGGACGGCAAGCCGCGCTGGCAGGTGCAGGGGCTGCTGTTCGTCGACGGCGCATGGCTCGACCCGGCACGGCCGAACAGCGTGTACACGGGCAACAAGCGCTTCGAGCTCGACTTGTCGAAGCCGCCGGGCCAGGACTGGAAATACGTCGGCTTCCTGTCGAATCGCTTCAAGTATCCGGACGATCCCGTGTTCCACACGGACCAGTATCCGGGCATGCCGATCGCGCGGCGCGTCGACGGCCGCACGTTCCTGTACCTGACCGACATGTACGCCGATCACCTGAAGATCTACCGCTTCGACGCGAAGCGCGACGGCGAGGTCGCGATTCCGTCGGGCCTGATCGCGGGCCGCGCGCGGCCGGTCGACAAGGTGCCGAACAAGCCGCCTGGCGGCGACTGGCTGTGGCGCGACGCGAACGGCAACGGCCGCATCGATGCCGACGAATCCGAGATCAACACGACGGGCAAGGCGAAGGCGGGCGGCTGGGGCTGGTGGGTCGACACGAAGGGCGACATCTGGCGTACCAGCGACGTGCGCGGCATCCACCGCTTCCAGTACGGCGGCGTCGACAAGGCCGGCAACCCGATCTACTCGTACGACAAGGTCACGACCTATCCGATGCCGCAGCCGTTCACGCAGCTGCGCCGTTCGATCTACGAGCCGCAGACCGACACGCTGTACGTGACCGGCTACACGGCCGACGCGCCGCCGCAGCCGGGCATCAACAAGGAAGTGGGGCGCGTGCTGATCCGCTTCGACAAGTGGTCGACGGGCTCGCCGGTCGTGCGCTACCAGGTGGCGCTGCCGTGGCAGCTCGATGCGAAGCCGATCCTGGACCTGATCGGGATCACGGTCGAGGGCCGCTACATCTTCACCGTGGAGCCGGTCGGCAAGATCCACGTGTACGACAAGGACACCGGCAAGGAAGTGGGCGTGATGAGCCCGGGCACCGAGGTCGGCAAGGCATCCGGCTGGGTCGACGTGCCGTTCGGCATCAGCGCATTCCGGCGCGAGAACGGCGAATACCTCGTGTTCGTCGAGGAAGACGCGCGCGGCAAGGTGCTGATGTATCGCTGGAAACCGTGACGGGCGGCGCGCCGTCGTCGCTGTCACTCAAGGCATGAGCATGGACAAAGGCATTCTAAAGAACGTTTCGATCAACTTCATCGGGCTGATCCTGCCGACCTTCGTGTCGCTGGTGACGGTGCCCGCCTACATCCACGCGCTCGGCGTCGAGCGTTATGGCGTCGTCAGCCTCGTGTGGACGCTGATCGGCTATTTCGGGATCCTCGATCTCGGGATGAGCATGGCCGCGCAGAACCACATCTCGAAGGCGCTCGCGAGCGGCAACGCCGACGAAAGCGCGCGCGTGTTCTGGAGCGCGTTCTGGCTGAATCTCGGCACCGGCATCGTCGGCGGGCTGCTGATCTATTTCGGCGCGTTCGTCTACACCGCGTACTTCACGAAGGTCTCGGCCGCGATGCAGCACGAGGTGTATCTCGCGCTGCCGTGGCTCGCGCTCGCGATTCCGCTCGCGAACGTGTCGTGGGTGTTCGCCGGCGCGATCAACGGCGCCGAACGGTTCGGCGTGTTCAACACGAACCAGACGATCGGTACGTTCCTGTTCCAGCTGCTGCCGCTCGGCGCCGCGTGGTGGATCGCGCCGAACCTGCAGACGGTGCTCGCGGCGGCCGTCGTCGCGCGCCTGATCGCGGCGGTGATGCTCGGCCAGGCCAGCATCAAGGTGCTCGGGATCCGGCGCATCGATCCGCCGCAGTGGGGCACCGCGAAAGGGCTGTTCAACTTCGGCGGCTGGATGCTGATCGCGAGCACGACGAGCATGATCGCCGACACGCTCGATCGCGTGATGCTCGGCGCCGGCATGGGCGCGAAGTTCGTCACCTACTACACGGTGCCGCAGAACCTCGTCACGCGCCTGAACATGCTGCCGAACGCGCTCGTGCGCACGCTGTTTCCGCGCCTGTCGGCGGTGGGTCGCGATCACGCCGACACGCTCGCGCGGCAGTCGCTCGAATTCCTGAACGGCGTGTTCACGCCGGTCGGCATCGTCGCGATCTTCGCGCTCGCGCCGTTCCTCACGCTGTGGGTCGGCGCCGATCTCGCCGCGCATTCGGCGCCGGTCGGCCGCGTGCTGGTGATCAGCGTGTGGCTCGTCGGCCAGGCGAGCGTGACGCGGATCCTGATCCAGTCGCAGGTCAATCCGGCCCGCGCGGCATTCGCCGGGCTCGTCGAGATGCCGTTCTTCGTCGGCGGCCTGTGGTTCGGCATTCATCACTTCGGGCTGATCGGCGCGGCGGTGGTCGTCGCGGCGCGCGCGCTCGTCGACTACGGCGTGCTGCTGTACCTGTCGGCGATCCGGATGCGCGCGATCGTGCTCGACATGCTCGCGCACCTCGCGTTCCTGCTGGCGAGCCTGTTCCTGGCGCAGGCCTGGCCGGGGCTCGGCGAGTCGATCGGCATGTGCGCGGTCGTGCTGGTGCTGAACGTCGCGTGGTCGCTCACGATGACGCCGGGGCTGCGCGCACTCGTGCGCGACCTGTTTGTCCGTCTCAATGCGAGGAAAACCGTATGAATCGCGATCTGGCGGAACACGCCGTCCTGAATCTCGCCACGGCCGATGCCGCCGTGGCCCACCCGGGCGACGCCGCCGCGCTGCACCGCGCGGTGCCGGCCGAGCGCGCCAGCGCGCGGCAGCCGTCCCGCGCGCTGCGCGTGGCGATCGTCCACGACTGGCTCGTCACCTATGCGGGCGCCGAGCGCGTGCTCGAACAGATCGTCGCGTGCTTTCCCGACGCCGATTTGTTCAGCCTCGTCGATTTCCTCGACGACCGCGCGTTCGTGCGCGGCAAGCCGGTGACGACGTCGTTCATCCAGAAGCTGCCGTTCGCGCGCACCAAATACCGCAGCTACCTGCCGCTGATGCCGCTCGCGATCGAGCAGCTCGACGTGTCCGAGTACGACCTCGTGATCTCGAGCAGCCACGCGGTCGCGAAGGGCGTACTGACGGGGCCGGACCAGGTGCACATCAGCTACGTGCATTCGCCGATCCGCTATGCGTGGGACCTGCAGCACCAGTATCTGGAACAGTCGAACCTCACGCACGGGCCGAAATCGCTGCTCGCGCGGATGATCCTGCATTACATCCGCAACTGGGACACGCGCACCGCGAACGCGGTGGACGGCTTCGTTGCCAACTCCGCGTTCATCGCGCGGCGCATCAAGAAGGTCTACCACCGCGACGCGGCGGTGATCTTCCCGCCGGTCGACGTCGACGCATTTTCGCTGAACGCCGAGAAGGACGATTTCTACCTGACCGCGTCGCGGATGGTGCCGTACAAGAAGATCGACCTGATCGTCGAAGCCTTCTCGCGCACGCCCGAGCGCAAGCTCGTCGTGATCGGCGACGGCCCGGAGATGCAGAAGATCCGCGCGAAGGCCGGCCCGAACGTCGAGATCATGGGCTACCAGCCGTTCGCGGTGCTGCACGACCGGATGCGGCGCGCGAAGGCGTTCGTGTTTGCGGCCGAGGAGGATTTCGGGATCTCGGTCGTCGAGGCGCAGGCGTGCGGCACGCCGGTGATCGCGTACGGCAAGGGCGGCGCGCTCGAAACCGTGCTCGACCCGCAATCGGACCTGAACCCGACCGGGCTGTTCTTCGACGAACAGACGCCGCACGCGATCGTCGCGGCCGTCGACGATTTCGAGCGCGCGCCGCAGCGCTTCACGCCGGCCGCCTGCCGCACGAACGCGGAGCGGTTTTCCGCCGATACGTTCCGGCGGCGCTTCCTCGACTATGTAGAGGAAGCGCTGCCCGGCTCGACGGCGCAGCGCGGCACGGCGATCGCGCCGATGCCGGCCGCGCGCGGCCCGGCGACGCTCGTGCTCGACCAGAGCGGCGTGCTCGGCGGCGCCGAGCTGTCGCTGCTCGAGATCATGAAGCACATGCGCGCGAACGCCGACGTGCTGCTGTTCGACGACGGCCCGTTCCGCGCGGCGCTCGACGAGATCGGCGCGCGCGTCGACGTGGTCGACCAGGGTGCGCTCGCGGGCGTGCGCAAGCAGGGCGGCGTGTCGCTCGGCGCGGTGAAGCAGATCGTGCGGCTGGTGCGCGATGTCGCGCGCCGCGCACGCCGTGCCGAAGTAATCTACGCGAACACGCAGCGCGCGATGGTGGTCGCCGCGCTGGCCGGACGGCTCGCGCGCAAGCCGGTGGTCTGGCACCTGCGCGACATCGTCAGCACCGACCATTTCGGCAGCAAGCAGTTGCTGGCGATTAAGTACTGCTCGCGGCTCGGCGTCACGCGCGTGATCGCGAACTCCGACGCATCCGCGCAGGCGTTCCGCACGCTGACGGGCTTCACGCCGCAGCACGTCGACGTCGTGTTCAACGGGATTTCGGCCGAGCCGTTCGACGCGCTGGAAGGCGTCAGCCAGGCCGCGCTGCGCACGCGCCTCGGGTTGCCCGAGAACGCATGGCTCGTCGGTTCGTTCAGCCGGCTCGCGCGCTGGAAGGGGCAGCACGTGCTGCTGGAAGCCGCCGCACGGCATCCCGACATGCACGTGGTGCTGGTCGGCGCGCCGTTGTTCGGCGAGGACGAATACGCGGCGCAGCTGCACGAATACGTCGCGCGGCACGGGATGGACGAGCGCGTGCATTTCCTCGGCTTCCAGCGCGACGTGGCCGCCTGCATGACGGCGGTCGACGTCGTCGCGCATACGTCGATCACGCCGGAGCCGTTCGGGCGCGTGATCGTCGAAGGGATGCTCGCGCGCCGGCCGGTCGTCGCGGCCCGCGCGGGCGGCGTCGTCGAGATCATCGAGGACGGCGACAACGGGCTGCTCTGCGAGCCGGGCGACGCGACCGCGCTGGCCGGCGCGCTCGACAGGCTGAAGCGTGACGGTGCGCTGCGCGCGCGGCTCGTCGCGAGCGGACGCGCGACGGCGGTGCGCCGGTTCGGCACCGAGACCTATGTGGAGCGCGTCGAGAAGATCCTCTCGGATACGGCGAAAGCCGCGAAGGCGAAGAAGCGGTAGCCGCAGCCGGCGTGCGCCGGCGGGAAACGGGCCCTCATGCGGCGTTGCGCTGCGTGGGGGCTTTGCTTTTCGGGGAGTCTGGTTCGGCGGACGCGTGGCGGGCGGGGGGCTTGCGAGGTGCGGGAGGGGGCGGGGTGCGAGATCGTCTGATCGCGTTTCGATGGCGATCGTGAAGCGGCAACCCGCGCGGGGGCAGTCGCGTGGCGGAAACCGGCCGTGGACGGCCCAACACGTGCCGTGGCGCGGCCGGACGGCAGCGGGCTGCCCATCCCCGTGCCATCCGGCATGCAACCGCGTGCCGGCCATGCAAAAGCCCCCGCACGGCGACACGCCGCACGGGGGCTTCGACATCCTGCCAACCGCGTCAGGCGGCCTGTTCGGGCGCCGGCGCGACGACGCGGGCCGGGCGCGTCGGCTTGAAGCTGGCCGACCACATCATCGCCGGCCGTTCGAACATCCGGTAGAACAGGTACGCGACCGGGATCGCGACGGCCATGAACGCGAACGACGGCCAGATCGACAGTTGCAGTTCGGAGTGGAACAGCACCGAGCCGAGGCAGACGAACAGCGGCAGGTGGACGAGGTACAGCGAGTAGCTGAAGTCGCCGAACCAGCTCAGCACGCGCAGCGGCGGCGTCGGGCGCGGCGGGCGGGCGAGCGCGCGGTACAGGAAGCACGCGAAGCCGGCCGACCACAGCTGGAATGCACCGTACTGGCCGAAATGGAACGCGCCGCAGCCGGCGGCCAGCAGCACGGCGGCCGCCACGTACCACGCACGCGACGGCACGGGGGCGGCCGCGCCGCGCGCCTGCTGCGCACGCACGTCGGCGATCCACGCGCCGATCGTCCAGGACAGCCAGTACGACGTAAAGAACTGCAGGTCGTGTCGTTCGAGCAACCATGCCGACGCGACGTTGACGATCGCAATCGCGGCCACGACGGCCGGCATGCCGATGCGTCGGCGCAGCGCGAACAGCAGCGGGTAGATCGCGTAGAACTGCACCTCGAGCGACAGCGTCCACAGCGCGCCGTTCGACCCGTATGTATAGCCGGCCACGCCTTGGAGCGAGAACAGGTTCACGAGGAACGCGAGGACGCCGACGTCGCGGATCTTGTGGCTGACGGGCTCGATCTGCAGGCTGACGGAGTCGAGCGCGAGCGTGAACAGCAGCGCGGCGAGCAGCACCGGGTAGATGCGCGCGAACCGGCGTATCCAGAAGTTCGGCGCGTCGAGCCGGTACGCGGGGTTGGCCGCGAGCTTGAGCGCCGCGTTGCGATGGATGCAGTAGCCGCTGATCACGAAGAAGATCGGCACGCCGGCGGAGCCCCACGCGAACGGGAAGGTCAGGTAGCCGGCGATCACGCCCGGGTTCAGGGCATGGCCGTAAGCCTGATGGAAGCTCTGCATGCCGACCCAGACGACCTGCCGGCAGTGGAAGTAGGCGACGAGCAGCGCCGCGAAGCCGCGCATCGCGTCGATCACGTGTTCCTTGTGATCGGCGGCCGGCGGCGCGGTCAGAGACGATCCGCTGAAAGCTTGCATGCGATTCGATTCCTTGCGACGGATGGAGGGGAAGTTTCATCCAATCGTAATGCGCAAGAATTCGATCAATGAATAAAAAAATCTCGCCCGGAAATAACGGTATTCCACATGATGGTTGTGTCGCGGTCTGAAAGCGGTTCCGCCGGCGCTTCAATTATTTGCCGATTTTTTTCTGATAGTTTGAAGCTCCAGTTGATTGATGCAAAGGAGCGGCAAGATGGACATGCATTGGATCGCGAGCGCAGCAGTACTGCTGGTCATGGCCGTGTTGTCGGCGTACCGCGAGGCGCTGAAGAACGAACCGATTCGCCCGGGTCTCGAACGGGGCGGCGTGCCCTATATCGAGGAATTCGAATCGTAAGAATTTGTATCCGGAAAATCGGTAATTTGTTTCTGCCTCGGCACTCGGTCCGGCAATATCGACCGAATGGAAGGGATTATATTTTTTTCGGAATAATTGGGCAATCGTCCATATCGATAATGAGCGGAGTGGAATTGGCAGTACCGTCGATTCTCGATATGCCGTTCGGAACACAATCGCGCCGGGTCGCTGGTCGACGCGGCGCAGTCAACGCAATCAGGATGCGAACATGTTGAAAGTCACCAAGGCCGTGTTCCCCGTTGCCGGACTCGGCACGCGGTTCCTCCCGGCAACGAAGGCGAGCCCGAAGGAGATGTTGCCCGTCGTCGACAAGCCGCTGATTCAGTACGCGGTCGAGGAAGCGATCAACGCCGGTATCACCGAGATGATCTTCGTCACCGGGCGCAGCAAGCGCGCGATCGAGGATCACTTCGACAAGTCGTACGAGATCGAGGCCGAACTCGAGGCGCGCGGCAAGGAAAAGCTGCTGGAACTCGTGCGCGGCATCAAGCCGAGCAACGTCAACTGCTTCTACGTGCGCCAGCCGGAAGCGCTCGGCCTCGGCCATGCGGTGCTGTGCGCGGAGAAGCTCGTGCACGGCGAGCCGTTCGCGGTGATCCTCGCCGACGACCTGTTGCACGGCGAACAGCCGGTGCTCAAGCAGCTCGTCGACGTGTTCGACCACTATCACAGCTCGGTGATCGGCGTCGAGACGATCGCGCGCGAGGACAGCCGCTCGTACGGCGTCGTCGAAGGCCGCGAATGGGAAGAGGACGTCATCAAGCTGTCGGGCATCATCGAGAAGCCCGCGCCCGAGGATGCGCCGTCGAATCTCGGCGTGGTCGGCCGCTACGTGTTCATGCCGACGATCTTCGATCATCTGCGCAAGCTCAAGCCGGGCGCCGGCGGCGAGCTGCAGCTGACCGATGCGGTCCAGTCGCTGCTCGCGAACGAGCAGGTGCTCGCGTATCGCTACTTCGGCACGCGCTTCGACTGCGGCAGCAAGATCGGCTATCTCAAGGCAACTGTCGAACTCGCGCTCCAGCATCCGGAAGTGGCCCGCGAATTCGAGGCATACCTGCGTACCTGCTTGCCCGCGCTGGCTGCTGTCGCATAAGCGGCTGCGCGCTTCGTTGTTTCAGGTGGTGGTTGTTCCGTTGGCCCCGGCCGCTCAGGCGCCGGGGCTTTTTTGCATCTGCGGCGTGCGCGATCGTGGTGCGCGCCGCCGGTGTGTCGTGCCTGAAACCGGTGCCGACGCGCCGGCCCGCACGCATGTTTCGGCGGTTTCGTCGGCGTGACGCAGGTTGACGTGCGGGCCGGCGCCGGGCAGCTCGGTGCCGCGCGATGAAGTCGCGCCGCTCGTCGAGTAGCGCGAAATGGGCGTTGCCTTTCCTTCGGATCGGGGGCGCTTGCGCGTGACGTTCAGCGCGGCGACGTGCTCGGCTGCGCGGCGAAGTGCCGGGCGAGCATCGTGGCGATCGGCTTCTTGAAGTCGAGCAGCCGCTTTTCGAGGTAGCGCCAGGACAGGTGCGCAAGCAGCACGGCGAGCGCGAATTGCAGCATCTCGGGCAGCGCTTCGCGGACGAATTCCGGTATCGGCACGTGCGCGAAGGATGCGGGCAGCACGCCGAAGCGCGTCGGAATCAGGTTGTGGAACAGGTAGAAGCCATAGCTGATCGTGCCGAGATAGACGAGCGGCCCCCAGTCGAGCAGCGCGACGACCGGATGCTCGGGTTCGCTGACGATCCACAGCATCAGCGCGCCGAGCGACGCGGACAGGCCGAGATCCGCGAGCCCCGCGACCGCGTCGGGCAACGCCGTGCACGCGGGCAGTGCAAGGAAGAACACGACGCCTGCCGCGCCGAGCCAGCCGGGCGGAACGCGGCGTAAGGCGGACGCGCCGCGATCCGCGAGCGCCATCGCACCGACGCCGCCGAGCGCGATCAGTGCGAAATTCCACGGGGAAAACGCGTAGATCAGCACCGGCGACGCATCGGACAGATAGAGCGCGAGATGCGCGACCGCGCACAGCGCGATGGCCGCGATGCCGAGCGCGACGTGTCGCGCGGCAGGCACCGCGAGCAGCGCGAGCGGCGCGATCAGATAGAACTGCTGTTCAACCGCGAGGCTCCAGAAGTGCGACGTGGAGCCTGGCCAGCCGTCCTTGACGACGCCGATCCAGTAATTCGACAGGAACACCGCGTGCCACGCGAGCCCGAGATTGACGCCGCGCTGGTAGAACAGCGCATGCGCGATCGCGAGCGCGGCGAGCAGCAGGTAGTACACGGGAAAGATCCGCAGCGCGCGCTTCGCGAGGAACAGCGCGAACGCGTGACGGCGCGTCATGGTGCCGCATTCGACGGCCTGGCGATTGCGATGCAGTTCGCCGACGATCAGGAATCCGCTGATGAGGAAAAACGTCCACACACCAAGCTTGCCGACGTCGACGGCAAGGACGTGGCCCTTGTGGGACAGGAAAACGAGGATGACGGCGAGGGCTCGCAGGCCGTCGAGTCCTTTGACGTATCTGGCTTCGCGCATGGAGGCATCCGGGCATTGAGCGAGCCCAGTATAGGTGCGCAAATATCGAACGTAATTCACGTTCGGGCTCGTTTGGACGTATACGTGAAGGCGTTTTTCGATGTGAGGGCCTGTTTACGCATGGAACGCACATGCGAATGCCCGAAATCGCTCGCAGGGCAAGGAGTGAGGAGCGCCGTTTGGCCGAGCCAAACAAGCGACGAGCGACGCCGCCATGCGGGCGATTTCGGGCATTCCCGTGGAATGTATTTTTAAAATTTGGGGTTGCCACGAGAACGGCCGCTCGCTGCGTTGCGCTCCTTGCGAATACGTCCAGTATTCGCAGCGTCGCGCGCCTTGCGAGCGGCCGTTCTCGTGGCAACGCATGTGCGTTCCATGCGTAAACAGGCCCTCATGCGCCGACGAAGTCGGTCGCGCGCAACAAAACCTGCGGGAAACCCCGCGAAAACGCATAAAAGTACTGCACGAAGCGTCAAGGCGCTTGTAGAATCCGGCGTTGAAGCGCGCGCGTTGCACGCTTCGTGTATCCAACGACCACACCTAGTAGGAGAAACATGGCGACTTCCGCAAAAAAGGTGGCCAAGAAGGCTGCCGCACCGGCCACCAAGAAAGTGGCTGCCAAAAAGGCTGCGCCCGCGAAGAAAGTAGTGGCCAAGAAGGCTGTCGCGAAGGCAGCACCGGCTGCTCCGACGCCGCTGAAGGACAAGTTCACGAAGGCATCGCTCGCAACGCACATCGCTGAGCGCGCAGCTGTCGAAGTGAAGGCGGTCAAGGCAGTGCTCGCCGCTCTCGAGAACGTCGTGCTGGGCTCGGTCCACAAGAAGGGCGCAGGCGAATTCACGCTGCCGGGCCTGCTGAAGATCACGGCACAAGTCGTGCCGGCGAAGAAGAAGCGCTTCGGCAAGGACCCGTTCTCGGGCGAAGAGCGTTGGTTCCCGGCGAAGCCGGCCAGCGTGCGCGTGAAGGCACGTGCGCTGAAGAAGCTGAAGGACGCGGCAGCGTAGTGCCGCGCAACGACTGCCGAATGCATGTCGGCAGCCGTTGCGGAGTCCTGCGATCCCCGTACGCGAAAGCGTGCGGGGATTTTTATTGCGCTGCGCAAATCGCGCGGCAGCGAAGCGGTGCAGCGTAGGCGATGTCCGGCTCGATGCGTGCCGTGAAGCGAATGACGCGTCGCGCCCGCGCGATGCCGAACGGCAGCCCTCGTTCGCGCCGCCGGATGTTTCCGCACGCGCGGATCGTTCTCGCCGGACCTGTTGCGAGCGCATCGTGATGGATTGCATTCCCGTCGACATCGCCGCGCAGGTGGCCGCCGCGCGCACGACGATCGAGCGGCATCTCGGCGCCACGCTGGAAGCCATCCACCTGTTCGGATCGGCGCTCGACGGCGGATTGAAACCGCGCAGCGACATCGACCTGCTGGTGACGGTGACGGCGCGACCCGGCAAAGCGGTACGCCATGTGTTGATGCGCGATCTCCTCGCCGTGTCGGCGCGGCCTGATGGCGCAGGCGGCATGCGCGCACTGGAAGTCACCGTCGTCGCGCACGACGACGTGGTGCCGTGGCGTCATCCTGCGCGGCGCGAACTGCAGTTCGGCGAGTGGTTGCGCCGCGATCTCGACGCCGGCATCGTCGAACCGCCGCGCGTCGATCACGATCTGGCCATCCGGTTGACGAAGGCGCGGCAGCACAGCATCGCGCTGGTCGGGCCATCCGCGGCCGCGCTGTTCGAGCCGGTGCCCGCGCGCGATTTCGTCGCCGCGCTGCTCGATACCGTTGCGCAATGGAATGGCGAGCCGGACTGGCGCGGCGACGAGTGCAACGTGGTGCTCGCGCTCGCGCGCATCTGGTACAGCGCCGCGACCGGTTCGATCGCGCCCAAGGACGTCGCAGCCGCATGGGTGCTGGCGCGCCTGCCGGATGCGTATCGACCGGTGGTGGCAGCCGCGCGCGACGCCTATCTCGACGACGACGCGGGCGCGGCCATCCTGTCCGGCGAACCGCTCGCCGCCTTCATCGGCTACGCGCGGCGAACCGTCGAATCGATGCTGCGGGTATAGCGGCAGATGCCTGGCGCGTGACCGGCGCACGGTCATGCATGCGCGGCGGCGCGACGTGCATCGTCAGCTCGTCGTGCCCGCAAAGGCAGCCTTCAGTGCGGCGTCGTCGAACTTGACCATCTGCATCATCGCCGCGGCCACGCGCGCTGCCTTGACCGGGTCGCGGTCGGCCATCATCGGGATGAGCGCTTCCGGGACGATCTGCCACGACACGCCGTAGCGATCCCTCAGCCAGCCGCAGGCGTCGGCCGTGCCGCCGTTGTCGAGCAGGGCGTTCCAGTAGCGGTCGAGTTCCGCCTGGTCGGCGCAACTGACCAGCAGCGAGATCGTGTGGTTGAACGTCTCCGTGCGCGGGTGGCTCATTGCGAAGAACGTTTGCCCGAACAGCTCGAATTCGACCATCCGCGTGCCGTCGGTGCCGGGTACGGCCGTGACGCGCACGATGCGCGAATCCGGAAAGATGCCTGCATAGAAGGCCGCTGCTTCTTCGGCTTCGGTCGAATACCAGAGAAAAGGCGTGATCTTCTGAATCGTCATGGCGAATCTCCTGTGTGTTTTGGGGCGACGCGCGAACCGCGTGCCGCCATCGATACGACGGATGACGGTTGCCGAAATCGACACGCGCCGGCACATGGCCGTCGCACCGGAGGACCGGCGCCGGCAGTGCGGATGGTAATCGCTCGGCGGACGGATGGCGACCGGCGCACCGCAAATGCTGTTTCCGGCGCTTTGCGGTCGCCAGGTGCTGATTCCAGCCGGTCGGCGTGCATCGGGCTCGGGTTCGCGGTGCCGGCCCGTGCAGGCGCTGCCGGCACGCGGGAGACGGACGAAAAAAAGCCAGTCGCGGCCGAAACCGGGACTGGCTTTCCAGGTCGGCGGCAAGGCGTCGGAGACGCCGTGCACGCCGGAAACGTACTTCTTAGAACTTGTGGCGCAGGCCGAGAGCGACCAGTTCGGCCGAGCTCTTGCCGGCGTAGCCGTACGAGCCGATCGAAGCTTGCGCGTTCTGCTGAACGCCGTCGACGAGCTGCGTGCCGCTTGCGTGCTGGTATGCGCCGACCAGGTAGACGTCCGTGCGCTTCGACAGCGAGTAGTCCGCGCCCAGCGAAACCTGGTGGTACTTCGCGGTCGTGTCGCCGCTCGACTTCGTGTACGAGTAGCCGAGGCCCAGCAGCAGCGGCGGCGTGACTTGATACGTCACGAAGCCGCGGCCCGTGTTGTACTTCTCGGTCGAACCGAAGCCCGACGATGCGTCCGGCTTGTATTGCGCGTTGCTGTAGCCGAGGCCGACGGTGACCGGGCCGATTGCGTACTGACCTGCAACCTGTGCGATCGCGATCGACTTCGCCGTCACGTAACCCGAGTTGATCGGGCCGTCGATGATGTTGTCCGACGTCGTCGAACCCCAGCCCGAGCGGATGCCAGCAGCCGTCGGCGTCGGGTTGTTCGCGTAGAAGTAGCCAGCTGCAACGCCGACCGGGCCGTTGTTGTAGGCAGCTGCGACCGACCACGTCTGGCCTGCGCCCGTCTTGCCTGCGACGCCGCCGAGGGCGTACATGCCTTCAGCCTGGAAACCGGCGATCACCGGCGACGTGTACTTGATTGCGTTGCTGACGCGCAGGCTGTTGTCGTTGTTGTCGACGTCACCCGGCGTGGCGAACGTGCTGCCGAAGTAGTTGTCAGCCGTGACTGCCTGGACCAGGTCGACGATCGGGTCGTACTGGCGGCCGAGCGTCAGCGTGCCGTACTGGGCGCTTTCGAGGCCGACGAATGCCTGACGACCGAACATGCGGCCGCCTTGGCCCAGTCGGCCGGTGCCCGGATCAAAACCGTTTTCCAACTGGAAGATTGCCTTCAGGCCACCGCCGAGGTCCTCTGCGCCCTTCAGGCCGAAGCGGCTGCCTTGCAGGTTGCCCGACAGCATTTGCCACGAGTTGTTGGCCTGGCCGTCATTGCCGTGCACCCAGGCAATCGACGTATCGATCACGCCGTACAGCGTCACGCTCGATTGAGCGTGTGCAGCGCCAGCGGCGCCCAGCAGGGCGAGCGAGAGGGTCGAGAGAGCAAGTTTCTTCATCGTTGAGTTTCTCCACGCAAGTGATTCATCGTTATTTGTTGCGGATTGGAGAATAGCTCAGTGCCATCGACGCAAGAAAGCTTAAAAAATAAAGTGTCTCGAAAAGGTAACAGCGGGAAAAAGTCCATATATATCAAGCACATCAACGACTGTTCCGGTTTTTGAAATAGTTGACAATTGCTGCGATGCGATTGTTTCAGAAGTTGACGCGCAATGCGGCAGGTCGCCTGTTTTGCCGGGTTCTGGTGCGGAAACGGAGTCGTGCAAACGTTTGCGATTGCAGCTACGTACGCGCAGGCATGCAAGATGCATGTCAACGCCGCGCAAACGCGCGGCGGACAGCGTGGCTGCAAAGGGGCGGGCGGATGTGCGGGGGATTTGCGGTCGGGAAAATCAATCGCCGCGCGAGTGGTCGTTGCCCGGACCGGGTCGAGGTTGGGGTTGTACGGACGTAGCCGGCGCGGTGCCGGCCGGCCGGTGCGCATTGCCGCGCGCCGCCGCGAACTCCGCGCCGAGCAGCAGCACGATCGCGGAGAAGTACAGCCACATCAACAGGACCGCGAACGATCCGGCCGCGCCGAATGCGCTGGCCGTGCCCGCATGCGCGAGGTACAGCGCGAACAGCTTCTTGCCGCCGGAGAACAGGATCGCGGACACGATGCCGCCGATCGCGGCGTCGCGCCACGCGACACGTGCGTCGGGCAGGAACTTCATCAGCGAGGCGAACGCCGCCGCGAGCACCGCGATGCCGACGAAGAACTGCACGAGGTTCGTGACGACCACGTACGGCGAATTGCCGAGCAGCCAGGTGCCGACGAACGTGATCGCGGTGTCGAGCACGAGCGACACGATCAGCAGGAACGCGACGCCGAGCACGAGCCCGAACGAGATCAGCCGCACGCGCACGAGCCCGAGCATGCTCGACCAGCGGTTCTCGGTGGCCGGCCAGATCACGCTGAGCGCGGCGCTGAGCGACGCGAACGTGGCCGACGCGCCGATCGCGAGCGCGGCGAACGAGATCAGCGTGGCGAGGCCGCCGCGCTGGCCCGCGCGGTGCGCGTTCTGCACGATCGTCTGGATGCTGGCCGCCGCGTCGTCGCCGATCAGCTGGTGTGCCTGCTCGAATACCTGGCCGCGCGCGGCATCGTCGCCGTAGAACCAGCCGGCCACCGCGATCACCATCACGAGCATCGGCGCGAGCGAGAACGCGGAGAAAAACGCGATGCCGGCGGCCATCGCGGAGCAGCGGTCGGACGAGAAGCGCTTGAACGCGGTGAGGGCCCAGTTGGCCTGTTGCTGGGCAAGACGGGTTGCTTCGGAAGTGATCTGTCGTTTCATGACGGGTCGGTTGCGCGCGGAACGCGGATCATCGTGGGTAATCAGACAATTCGATATTGATCCGAGGATTCGAACATAGTTGCGCGAACTGTCTATAATTCCTTTCAGTTTCCTCACCCCCACAATAACGCCGAGACCAGCCATGCTACAAATGTCCCGGCGCCAGTTCCTGAAGGTGACGGCCACGTCGCTTGCCGGATCGAGTCTTGCCCTGATGGGCTTTTCTCCGTCCGAAGCGCTGGCCGAGGTCCGACAGTACAAACTGGCGCGCACAGTCGAAACGCGCAACACCTGTCCTTACTGTTCAGTGGGTTGCGGCATCCTGATGTACAGCCTCGGAGACGGCGCGAAGAACGCCCAGCCGAGCATCATCCACATCGAGGGCGACCCCGACCATCCCGTCAATCGCGGCACGCTGTGCCCGAAGGGCGCGAGCCTGATCGACTTCATCCACAGCCCGAACCGCCTGACGCACCCCGAGTATCGTGCGCCCGGCTCGGACAAGTGGGAACCGATTTCGTGGAACGACGCGCTCGACCGCATCGCGAAGCTGATGAAGGCCGACCGCGACGCGAACTTCGTCGAGACGGCCGAAGACGGCTCGAAGGTCAACCGCTGGCTCACGACCGGCATGCTGGCCGCGTCGGCCGGCAGCAACGAAGTCGGGTACCTGACGCACAAGACTGTCCGCAGTCTTGGCATGCTCGCATTCGACAATCAGGCGCGTGTCTGACATGGCCCGACGGTGGCAGGTCTTGCCCCGACGTTTGGCCGTGGAGCGATGACGAACCATTGGGTCGACATCAAGAACGCGGACGTGATTCTCGTGATGGGCGGCAATGCAGCCGAGGCCCATCCGTGCGGTTTCAAGTGGGTAACGGAGGCGAAGGCGCACCGCAAGGCGCGGCTGATCGTTGTCGACCCGCGCTTCACGCGTACGGCCTCGGTGGCCGATTACTACGCGCCGATCCGCACCGGCACCGACATCGTCTTCCTGGGCGGCGTCATCAACTATCTGCTGACGAACGACAAGATCCAGCACGAGTACGTGAAGAACTACACGGACTTCTCGTTCATCGTGCGCGAGGATTTCGCGTTCAACGACGGCATCTATTCCGGCTATGACGCGGAGAAGCACGCGTATCCGGACAAATCGAGCTGGGACTACGAGCGCGGCGAAGACGGCTTCGTGAAGGTCGACCCGACGCTGCAGCATCCGCGTTGCGTGTACAACCTGCTGAAGCAGCACTACGCGCGCTATACGGCGGACATGGTCCAGCAGACGTGCGGCACGCCGAAGGAGAAGTTCCTGAAGGTGTGCGAAATGCTCGCAACGACGGCCGTGCCCGGCCGTGCCGGCACGATCCTGTACGCGCTCGGCTGGACGCACCACTCGGTCGGCGCGCAGATGATCCGCACCGGCGCGATGGTGCAGCTGCTGCTCGGCAACATCGGCATCGCTGGCGGCGGGATGAACGCGCTGCGCGGGCACTCGAACATCCAGGGGTTGACCGACCTCGGGCTGATGTCGAACCTGCTGCCGGGCTACATGACGCTGCCGATGCAGTCCGAGCAGGATTTCGACGCTTACATCAAGAAGCGCGTGCAGCTGCCGCTGCGGCCGAACCAGTTGAGCTACTGGAAGAACTACAAGGCGTTCCACGTCAGCTTCATGAAGTCGTGGTGGGGCGATGCGGCGACCGCCGAGAACAACTGGGGCTACGACTACCTGCCGAAGCTGGACAAGCAGTACGACCTGCTGCAGGTGATCGAGCTGATGAATGCCGGCAAGATGAACGGCTACATCTGCCAGGGCTTCAACCCGCTGGCGGCGGCGCCGTCGAAGGTGAAGACGGCGGCCGGTCTCGCGAAGCTGAAGTGGCTCGTGATCATGGATCCGCTCGCGACCGAGACGTCCGAGTTCTGGAAGCATCACGGCGACTACAACGACGTCGACGCGTCGAAGATCCAGACCGAGGTGTTCCGTCTGCCGACCACGTGCTTCGCGGAGGAAAACGGTTCGCTCGTGAGTTCGAGCCGCGTGTTGCAGTGGCACTGGAAGGGCGCGGAGCCGCCGGGCGAGGCGAAGAGCGATCTCGAGATCATGTCGGGGCTGTTCCTGCGCATGCGCAAGATGTACCAGGCGGACGGCGGCAAGTATCCGGACCCGATCGTGAACCTGACGTGGCCGTACGCGAACCCGGAAAGCCCGACGCCCGAAGAGCTGGCAATGGAGTTCAACGGGCGTGCGCTCGCCGATCTGCCCGACCCGAAGGACCCGGCCAAGACGCTCGTGAAGAAGGGCGAGCAGCTCGCCGCGTTCGCGCAGCTGAAGGACGACGGCACGACCGCGAGCGGCTGCTGGATCTTCTGCGGTGCGTGGACGCAGGCCGGCAACCAGATGGGGCGGCGCGACAACTCCGACCCGACCGGCATCGGCCAGACGCTGAACTGGGCGTGGGCGTGGCCGGCGAACCGGCGGATCCTGTACAACCGCGCGTCGTGCGACGTCGCCGGCAAGCCGTTCGACCCGACCCGCAAGCTGATCGGCTGGAACGGCAGCGCATGGAAGGGCGCCGACGTGCCGGACTTCAAGGCGGACGAAGCGCCCGAAAACGGGATGGGGCCGTTCATCATGAACCCGGAAGGCGTGGCGCGCTTCTTCGCGCGTGCGGGGATGAACGAAGGTCCGTTCCCCGAGCACTACGAGCCGTTCGAGACGCCGCTCGACGCGAACCCGCTGCACCCGAACAACCCGCAGGCGCTGAACAACCCGGCTGCGCGCGTGTTCGCGGACGACCGTGCGTCGTTCGGCAAGGCGGCGGAGTTCCCGCACGTGGCGACGACGTACCGGCTGACCGAGCATTTCCACTACTGGACCAAGCATGCGCGGCTGAACGCGATCATCCAGCCCGAGCAATTCGTCGAGATCGGCGAAGACCTCGCGAAGGAAGTCGGCGTCGCGCATGGCGAGCACGTGAAGGTGTCGTCCAAGCGCGGCTACATCATCGCGGTCGCCCTCGTCACGAAGCGGATCAAGCCGCTGACGATCGACGGCAAGAAGGTCCAGACGGTCGGCGTCCCGTTGCACTGGGGCTTCAAGGGTCTGACGAAGCCCGGCTATCTCGCCAATACCCTGACTCCGTCCGTGGGTGACGGCAACTCGTACACACCGGAATTCAAGTCGTTCCTGGTGAAGGTCGAAAAGGCGTAAGGGGAAAGAGATGGCATTGCAATCGCTGGATATCAAGCGCGTCTCGGCCACCACGACGCCACCGCCCACGGTGCGCGAACCGGTGACCGGGAGCGTCGCGAAGCTGATCGACGTATCGAAGTGCATCGGCTGCAAGGCGTGCCAGACGGCATGCATGGAGTGGAACGACCTGCGCGACGAGGTCGGCACCAACGTCGGCGTGTACGACAACCCGGCCGACCTGACCGAGCATTCGTGGACGGTCATGCGGTTCTCCGAATACGAGAACCCGGCGGGCGACCTCGAGTGGCTGATCCGCAAGGACGGCTGCATGCACTGCGAGGATCCGGGCTGCCTGAAGGCGTGTCCGTCGCCGGGTGCGATCGTGCAGTACAACAACGGGATCGTCGATTTCCACGAGGAGAACTGCATCGGTTGCGGCTACTGCGTGACCGGCTGCCCGTTCAACGTTCCGCGGATCTCGAAGAAGGATCATCGCGCGTACAAGTGCACGCTCTGTTCCGATCGCGTCGCGGTCGGCCAGGAACCGGCCTGCGTGAAGACCTGCCCGACGGGCGCGATCGTGTTCGGCACCAAGGAGGACATGAAGCAGCACGCGGCCGAGCGGATCGAGGACCTGAAGGAGCGCGGCTTCGAGCATGCGGGGCTGTACGACCCGCAGGGCGTCGGCGGCACGCACGTGATGTATGTGCTGCACCACGCGGACAAACCGTCGCTGTACCACGGGCTGCCCGACAACCCGTCGATCAGCCCGATGGTGAAGCTGTGGAAGGGGATCGCGAAACCGCTCGCGGTCGCGGGCCTCGCGCTGACCGCGCTGGCCGGGTTCTTCCACTACACGCGGGTCGGGCCGAACGAGGTCACCGACGACGAGGAAGCTGCCGCGCGCGACGAGGCGCGACGCATCAAGGAGGACGCGAAATGAGCCACGACGACCCCAACCTGATCGTCCGCTACACGCCGAACGAGCGCACGAACCACTGGATCACCGCGATCACGTTCGTGCTGCTCGCGTTGTCCGGGCTCGCGCTGTTCCACCCGTCGATGTTCTGGCTGACCGCGCTTTTCGGCGGCGGCCAGTGGACGCGGATCCTGCACCCGTTCGTCGGCCTCGTGATGTTCGTGTCGTTCGCGATCCTCGTGGTGCGCTTCTGGCACCACAACGCGCTCGACGCGGACGATCGGCAGTGGCTGAAGCAGATCGGCGACGTGCTGACCAACCAGGAAGACAAGCTGCCGCCGGTCGGGCGCTATAACGCCGGGCAGAAGCTGCTATTCTTTACGTTGGTGGCGTGCCTGCTGCTGCTCCTGCTGTCGGGAGTCGTGATCTGGCGGCGCTACTTCTCGTTCTACTTCCCGATCGGGGTGATCCGCGCGGCCGCTGTCGTGCATGCCGTGGCGGCCTTCGTGCTGATCGCGAGCATCATCGTGCACATTTACGCGGCGTTGTGGGTGAAGGGCTCGATCGGCGCGATGGTGCGTGGCACCGTCACGCTGGGCTGGGCCCGCAAGCATCACCCGAAGTGGTTCCGTGAAAGCGTGAAATAACGCACCGGAGCGGGGCGGCTCGCCAGTTGCGGCGGCCGTTCCGCCAACCGCCGGAATCGCCCGAAAGCGCCGATTCGTCGGCGCTTGGTTTTTTGGAAGATATATTTGTGACACAACGCATTCTCGAACCGACCGAGATCTCGGCACTCGATCATTCGGCCATTCCGCGCTTTCGCCTGCCGGAGCGCGCCACCGCGTTCGCGGCGCGCGCCGCGCGGCTGCGCAAGCTTGCCGACCTGAACCCGATCAGCGGCTACCTGCGGCTGATGGCCACCGTCGCCGACGCGCAGCACGCGACGCTGCAGACGCTGGAGCTGCCGCTGCCGTCGCAGGAAGCGATCGCACGCGCGCAGCAGCATTCGATGCCGCTCGTGCCGGCGCTCGACGGCGAGCGCGATGCGCGCTGGCGCGCCGTGCTGTACGAACTGCTCGACCGCGTCGAAGGCGCCGGGCTCGTCAACCCGCAGCTCGCGAAACTGCTCGACCGGCTGCGCCTGATGGCGCCGGCCGAACTCGATGCGCAGGCCGACGCGATCCTCGCGCTGCGCTTCGCCGAAGTCGACCCGGCTACCGCGCCGTTCCTGATGGCGGCGCTGCAGGTGGCCTGGACGGACCTCGCGAGCCGCGTGACGCCGACCGACGTCCCGTATCTCGACCAGCCGGGGCTGTGCCCCGTGTGCGGCACGCATCCGGTCGCGAGCGTCGTGCGGGTCGGCGGCCCGTACCAGGGCTACCGTTTCCTGCAATGCGGGCTGTGCACGACCGAGTGGCACATGGTGCGCACGAAGTGCTCGCACTGCGATTCGACGAAGGGCATCGCGTATCACGGCATCGAGGGCGGCAGCGAAGCCGTCAAGGCCGAATCGTGCGACGAGTGCAAGACCTATCGCAAGATCGGTTATCAGGACAAGGACTACGAGTTCGAGCCGCTCGCGGACGATCTCGCGAGTCTCACGCTCGACCTGCTCATGAACGAGGCCGGCTACCAGCGCAGTTCGCCGAACCCGCTGCTGTGGCCGGACGTCGCGCGGGAAGCGGACTGACGGCACGGGGCCGGTGGCGGTGCGCGAGCGCCGGCGCCGGCCGACTGCGACGCATGAGACTGGAGCCACAACTACGTGACCGAACCGGGTGTGAATGAATTGAATGCGGTACTGGCGCGCGTGCCGTCCGTCGAGCGCGTGCTGTCGTCGGCGCCGTTGCAACCTCTGATCGCGGACTATGGCCGCACGCGCGTGTTGAACGCCGTGCGCGCCGAACTGGAGCGCTGGCGCACCGCCGCCCAGCACGATCCGGCCACGGCCGAGCCGCTCGACGAGCCGCGCATCGCCGCCGCCATCGCGCGCACGCTGGCCGCGCAGAGCACGGGCGCCGTGCGTGCCGTGTTCAACCTGACCGGTACCGTGCTGCACACGAATCTCGGGCGTGCGCTGTTGCCCGACGACGCGGTGCGCGCGGTGGTCGACGCGCTCACGCGGCCCGTCAACCTCGAATTCGATCTCGCCACGGGCCGCCGCGGCGATCGTGACGACCTGATCGACGCTCTGCTGTGCGAACTGACGGGCGCGGAAGCCGCGACCGTCGTCAACAACAATGCGGCGGCCGTGCTGCTGACGCTGTCGGCGCTCGCGACGAAGCGGGAAGTGATCGTGTCTCGCGGCGAGCTGGTCGAGATCGGCGGCGCATTCCGCATTCCCGACATCATGAGCCGTGCCGGCGCGAAGCTGCGCGAGGTCGGCACGACCAACCGCACGCATCTGCGCGACTACGCGGACGCGATCGGCCCGCGCACGGCGCTGCTGATGAAGGTGCACTGCAGCAACTATGCGATCAGCGGCTTCACGAAGGAGGCGACGCTCGCCGAACTCGCGCCGCTCGCGCGCGAGCGCGGCGTGCCGGTTGCCGTCGATCTCGGCAGCGGCACGCTCGCCGACCTGACGCAATGGGGCCTGCCGCACGAGACGACCGTGCAGGAAACCGTCGCCGCCGGCGCAAACGTTGTCACGTTCAGCGGCGACAAGCTGCTCGGCGGGCCGCAGGCCGGCCTGATCGTCGGCGATCGCGTGCTGATCGCGAAGATCAAGAAGCATCCGCTCAAGCGCGCGCTGCGCGTCGGCAAGCTGACGCTCGCGGCGCTCGAACCCGTGCTGCGCCTGTACCAGTCGCCCGAATTCCTGCGCGACCGGCTCACGACGCTGCGCCTGCTGACGCGGCCGCAGCGCGAGATCGCCGAGGCCGCCGAACGCGTGCGTCCGGCGCTGCAGGCGGCGCTCGGCAGCGATTTCGACGTGACGGTCGAGCCGATGTTCAGCCAGATCGGCAGCGGCGCGCTGCCGGTCGATCAACTGCCGAGCGCCGGGCTCGTCGTGCGCACGGCGGACGGCAAGCGCGGCGGCCGCGCGCTCGCACAGCTCGAGAAGCGTCTGCGCGAATGGCCGCGCCCGGTGATCGGGCGCATCGCCGACAACGCGCTGCGGCTTGACCTGCGCTGCCTCGAAGCCGCCGACGAAGCGGCACTCGTCGCACAATGCGCGCCGCTGGCGGGGCCCGCTGCATGATCGTCGGGACCGCGGGGCACATCGACCACGGCAAGACGACGCTGGCGCGCGCGCTGACGGGCGTCGATACCGACCGCCTGAAGGAAGAGAAGGCGCGCGGCATCTCGATCGAGCTCGGTTATGCCTATACGCCGCTCGACAACGGCGACGTGCTTGGCCTGATCGACGTGCCGGGACACGAGAAGCTGATTCATACGATGGCGGCCGGCGCGTGCGGGATCGACTTCGCGCTGCTCGTGATCGCCGCCGACGACGGCGTGATGCCGCAGACGCGCGAGCATCTCGCGATCCTGCAGCTGCTCGGTGTCGCGCATGGCGCCGTCGCGCTGACCAAATGCGATCGCGTCGATGCCGCGCGCGTGGCCGAGGTGCGCGACGAGATCGCCGCGTGGCTGCACGATTCCACGCTGGCCGGCGTGCCGATCTTCGAAACGCGGGCGACCGTCGCAGACGATCCGGGTGTCGCCGCGCTGAAGCAGCATCTGGCCGACGCGGCGATCGCGTGGCGCGCGCGCCGCGACGACGGGCTGTTCCGGCTCGCGGTCGATCGCGTGTTCACGCTCGCGGGGCAGGGCACGGTCGTGACGGGTACCGCGTTCGCGGGCCGCGTCGCGACGGGCGACACGCTCGCGATCGTGCGTACCGGCGGCGCGGCCCGCGTGCGCAGCATCCATGCGCAGAACCGGCCGGTCGAGGCCGGCCGAGCGGGCGAGCGTTGCGCGCTGAACCTGGCCGGTGTCGACAAGGCCGACGTCGAGCGCGGCGATACCGTCGCCGATGCGCGGCTCGTCGCGACGTCGCCGCGTCTCGACGTCGAGCTGACGTTGCTCGCGGACGCCGGGCTGACATTGACGCACTGGGCGCCGCTGCACGTGCATCTCGGCACGCTGCATCGCGTCGCCCATGTCGCGCTGCTCGACGGCGATACGCTCGCGGCCGGCCAGCGGATGCGCGTGCAACTGGTGTTCGACGAACCGGTGTTCGCGCTGCCGGGCGACCGGTTCATCGTCCGCAATCCGCAGGCGACGCGCACCGTCGGCGGCGGCCGCGTGCTCGATCCGTTCGGGCCGGCCCGCAAGCGCCGTACGCCTGCCCGCCGCGCGTGGCTCGATGCGCTGGCCGCGTGGCTCGACGAAGGGCGCCTCGATGCGCTGCTCACGCAGGCGCCGCTCGGCATTCCGCGCACGACGCTCACGCATCTGACGGGGTTCGCGCCGAATGCGCTGGCGTTGCCGGAAGACGCGCTGGCGATCGGGCAGCGCGACGCCGCCTCGAACGATGGCGCGGTGATTTCGCAGGCGCACTGGCGTGCGCTGCAGGCGCGGGCGATCGAGACGCTGCGCACGTATCACGAACGCATGCCCGACGAGCAGGGGCTCGACGCCGCACGCCTGCGGCGGATGGCTGCGCCGCTGGTTGGCGACGCGCTATGGCGTGCGCTCGTCGATGCGCTGGTGGCGGGCGGCGAGGTCGCGCGCAGCGGGCCGTGGCTGCATCTGCCGTCGCATTCGGTGAGCCTGGAGCCGCGGGAGGAAACGCTGGCGCAGCAACTATTGCCGCTGATTCATGCGGGGCGTTTCGATCCACCGTGGGTGCGCGATCTGGCGCGCGACACGGGCGCGGCCGAGGACGCGGTGCGCACGCTGTTGCGCAAGCTCGCGCGGCGCGGCGACGTGCATCAGGTCGTGCGCGACCTGTTCTATCACGCGGACGTCATGCGCGAGCTGGCGGAGCTGGTCGCGCATCTCGCCCCGTCGCGCGGCGGCGGACTCGATGCCGCGACGTTCCGCGACGCGACGGGGCTCGGCCGCAAGCGCGCGATCCAGATTCTCGAGTTCTTCGATCGGGTTGGGTATACTCGCTTCCACCGCGATCTTCACTACCTGCGGCCTGACAGCGGTTGGGTGGGTATTCAGGCGTAGGCGCTCGTTGTTCTTCGGTTTTTTCCCCACGGAAGGCATTCGTATCCGGTGGTACGGCTGGACTTCAAATCCAGTTGGGGGTGTCAGACACTCCCGGGTCGGTTCGACTCCGGCTGCCTTCCGCCAGTCATGGCTTCCGCGGCATTCCGACGACTTCCGTAAACGCCACGTAGGTCGCTGATTTCAAAGCGATTTGTGGGTAACGGCATGCTTGCGACTTCCGCCTCGGCTCCGCACAATCTCCCCATGAAATATGGGTAGCGGTGTGGGTTTTGTGGGTAGGAAAGGAGGGCGATATGGCGGGACGACACTTGCATCGACTCAGCGCGCTGCGCGTCGCGAAGGCGGTGAATCCCGGGCATTACTCGGACGGTGGCGGCCTCTACCTGCAGATTGCAGACAGCGGTGCGCGCTCATGGGTGTTTCGCTTCAAGCTTGATGGTCGCATGCGCGAAATGGGCCTTGGACCGCTATCGCGGGTTTCGCTTGGTGAAGCGCGGAAGCTGGCTACGGGATATCGCGAGATGGTCGGCAACCAGATTGATCCCATCCTCGCCCGGCGCGAAGAACAGCGTCGGCGACAGCTTGATATCTCGATCGACGCCAATGTGACGTTCCGTGAGGCGGCTGAAGCATTCATCCGCGCACGCGAACCGGAATGGCGAAACCGCAAGCATGTCCAACAGTGGGGCAATACGCTGGCGACCTACGCCTATCCCGTTATCGGCGACGTGCGCGTGCGTGATATCGACACCGCGATGATTGTGCGTATTCTCCAGCCGATCTGGACGAAAAAAGCCGAGACCGCACGGCGGGTGCGCGGGCGCATCAAGGCGATCCTCGACGCGGAGACCGTGATGGGGCACCGCACCGGCGGCAACCCTGCCCGGTACGTCGACCATCTCCAACTGGTGTTGCCGCGCTCAAAAAGGCGCTCGCAGATCAAGCATCATCCGGCGCTGCCTTGGGAAGACCTGCCGACATTTATCCGTGAACTGGAACTCCGTCCCCGACGCGCGGCACGAATGCTGCATTTGCTTATTCTCACAGCGACTCGTACGAACGAGGTCCGATTTGCGCGGGTCGACGAATTCGATCTCGACAGTCGTATCTGGAGCATCCCGGGCGATCGAACGAAAAGTGGTCGGCCGCTGCGCGTGCCGCTTTGTCAGCGAGCTGTCGAAGTCGTCCGTGCGGCACTACCGAAGGCCAAATATGGGTACCGGGGGTGCGGCGGAATTCTTGGACTGGTTTATGTCGTCAGCCCGAGGCTCTCCCGGTATTCAATCGGACTGAGTGCGCCAAGCGAGATCTTGATCCGTTTCTCGTTGTACCAGCGAATGTACGAGTCAACGACCTCAATGAACTGGTCGGTGCTGACGGCCTGCCAGTCCCGAGAGTAAAACAGTTCCGTTTTCAGCCGTCCAAAGAAGCCTTCGCACGCCGCGTTGTCGGGCGAGCAGCCCTTGCGCGACATTGAGCGAATCAGCCTGGCCTCACGTATCCGGGTAAGCCAGCCTGGCCAGCGATAATGCGCACCGCGGTCTGAATGGACAACAGGTCGGCTGTTGCTGCTACCGATTGCTTCGATGGCGGCATCGAGCATCGTGTTCACAAGCTCGGCGTCTGGTCGCGTACCGATCGACCAACTGATCACCAGTCCATCGAAGCAATCGATGACCGGAGACAGATAGACTTTACCGGCGGGAATCTGGAACTCTGTGATGTCCGTGAGCCACTTTTCATTCGGTGCTGCGGCCCGGAAGTCCCGGTTGATAAGGTTCTCCGGAGCCGGATCTATTTCTCCGGCGTAGGATCCGTATCGACGTCGCCTCGTTGTGGCTGCGCTTAGCTGTTCCTGCTTCATCAAGCGCCGAACGACCTTTTCCGAGATGAAGACTTTCTGCCTGCCAAGTGCCGCGCGCACTCGGCGATATCCGTAGCAGCGGTGATTCAGTTCAAAGATATCTGCGATGGCAAGGCGTACACCGGCATACTTGTCGGCAGCTTGTATCCGTGCCCGGTGATAGAAGTAGGAGCTACGGGCGAGCCCCAGTTCAGCAAAGAGCTCCGGCAGCGTGTAAGTCTGTTTCAGGGCATCAACCAGCGCCGTCTTCTCCCGATTCGTCAGGAGTTGCGGGTCGACGCCCAGGCCTTTTTTTATTATTTCATTGGCCTTTTTCAGAATGTCATGTTCGATCTGGAGCTTTCGAATGTCTCGTCGGAGTGATTCGATCTGCTGCTCCAGCGTCGCTTTCTCCGAGGTTTGCGGCGGATCGTTGCGGCGTGTCATGGTTGAAACGGCCTCCTGATCGAGTAACCGATTTCTCCAGTTGTACAGCGTTGGGCGGCTCACGCCAATCTTTTTAGCAACTTCCTCTGCGCTTTCTCGTCGAGTGCATAGATCGATGACCGCTGTCTGCCTGAGCTCTGGTGTATACCGAACACCTGACGCCTTCCCGAGAACGCGTTTCTTTCGCTCAGGATGCAGCTCGTCGAGCCAGACGACGAGCGTTCCGCGTCCCGGATACCCCAAAGCCTTGGTCGTTGCTGCCAGACACTGGCCATGGGTCATATAGTGGTCTGTGGCCGCTTTTTTTGTTCTGCCGAATAGCGCGGCCTCAGGCAGATACGTTCCTTCGGCAAGTCTAGACATCGCTCGTACATCTGATACCAGCGTTCGAGCGACTTCGTCGTTGGATAGCCTAATTGACGAACGGTCGCGGTAAGGCGCTTTCCAAGCTTCAAGTAGAGCTTGACTGCTCGGATGCGTTCTTCGTATGAGTACATGGACTAGCTCCTGATAGTCCAAGAATTCCGCCGCACCCCCCGAACGGACATTTCAATCTGGCTATGACAAGCGCGTGTAGCAGTCCGCGCGATCCCGTGCGTGACCCGACGGTATCGATGACGGTATTTCTACAGAGGCCGTCACCGAGATGTGCGGTCTTCGTGGATTTTCAACGAAAACATGCCTTGATTTTCCGGTGCGGTCCCTCCAGTACCGGCAACAGCCAGCCGGATTCTTCGGTATCTTTGACGGTATCGTCGCTACGCGACCGCGTGGAAGCGGCGTCTCCTCAATGGTTCAGCCCATCAATTGACAATCGAGTGGGTATTAGGTGGCGCGAGCACACTTTCTTCGTGAATGCTGGTCCCTCCTGCAGCGATACTTCCGACCATGGGGCGTCTGTTGCGGAAACGCGACACAAGGCGCCAAAAACTGAAGATGTAAGCCGGCGTAGGTTTTGGCGTAGGTGAGCTGATGAGGGCATTGTTAGGTAAGGCCAATTCACTACTTCGAGGAAAACGAGTAATCATCACGGGCGCACCACCTGCGCCCGTTTCTCGTTGTCTGTTCTATCCATCGCGGGCAGACGCGACGATCGAGATTCCCCCTGCGTCAGCCGTCCCGCCTTCGGGTTCGTGACGTCGCCTGCGTTCCGCCACTTCCCGTACGATCCGCATCGCCCATGTCCGCCCCCTCGAAGATCGAAACCGAACGTTTGACGCTGCGCCGCTGGCGCGCGTCGGATGCGGGTGCGCTTGCGGCGATGCATGCGGACCCGGACGTGACCGCGTGGCTCGCGCGCGGTCCGATGTCCGTCGACGAGGCGAGCGACGCAATTGCGCGCTTCGAAGCGCATTTCGAGGCACACGGTTTCGGTGTGTGGGCGGTCGAACGTCGCGCCGATGCGATGCTGATCGGGCTTTGCGGCCTGTCGCGCGAAGCGCGCGCAATGCATCCGATGGCGCCATGTGTCGAGATCATGTGGCGGCAGGCGCGCCACGCGTGGGGGTGTGGCCATGCTGCAGAAGCGGCCGCCGCCGCACTGGTCGACGGGTTCGGCCGGGCAGGGCTCGACGAGATCTTCGCGTGGACGGCCAATACCAACCAGCGATCACGGCGCGTGATGGAACGGCTCGGCATGCTGCGCCAACTCACGCGCGATTTCGATCATCCGGCGTTGCCGGACGGGCATCCGCTGCGGCCGCACGTCGTGTATGTCGCACGCGCCGACGGGGTTGCGGGCGCGTAACGGTTCACGCGTATCCGCGTGTCAGCGCCAGGTGCCGTTCTGCAGCACGATCCGGTAGCCGTCGGCATCCTCGAAGGTCTGGCCGGAAATTTCCCAGTACGGATTGAACGACGTCACGGGCATGAAGCCGTGCGCGGTGGCGCGCTCGCACGCGGCTTCCCATTCCGGGCGATCGGGCAGGTAGAAGACGATCAGGTCTTCGGGCGTCGGCGACGGCGCGATCGGATGATCGGGGCAGTGCGTGAATTCGAAGTGATAGTCGAGACCTTCGCGTCCGATCATCACGCCGGAAAAGCCGTCGTGATCTTCGAAGCGTGCGAGAACCGACAAGTCGAGGGCGTTGCGATACATGCGTTCGGTGCGGGCGAGGTTGCTGACCGGGCGGGCAATGCGCAGGTGGGCGTGCAAGATGGCCTCGGGGGAGAGTGGCGGGCCGGTCAATGATAAGCCGGCCGATCAGGATTGCGCGAGGCGAGCGGATCGTGTCGCGGCGCACGCTCGTCGTATCGAACGATATCGCTTCATTCCGGCCAAACGAAGCGACCGGTCGACTCCCGACTCACGAAACAACAACATGACGCTTCCGAATCAATGTGTGCACCGCGTCGCAGCGGCTGCACGTTCGCAGGACCTTCGAATCCCCGCCTTCCGCAGCGCCGGCCGCTCGACGCGCGGATACATGCGTGCCGGACGGGAGGTGACGTATGGGTAAGCCCGATCTGCGTCGGCCGGTTGCCGGACCGTATCGCCAGTCGCGATGGGCGACCGGACTGGAGGCCGCCTTTGGATGGGTGGCAAAGGGAACGTTGGTACTGGTCGGGCTTGCGGTGGCCGCGTTGGCGGCGCTGACGGGCGACGTCGGTGCCCTGGCAGATCTGCCGTCGACCAGGAAGGGCTGGCTGTATCTGTTGCTGATACTGGTCGTGACGGTCGCGCTGATATTTGCGGTGCATCACTACTGGCTGCGTCCGGCGGCCTAGCCGGAGCGGGAAACGATGTGGCCCCCGCAATCCGCGCAGGCAATAAAAAAGCCCGCTGCTTGAGCGGGCTGAATCCATGTTTGGAGACATGGAGGAGACAGGCGTAAATTTAAGGGAAAACCCGGACGTTTGCAAGCCCTAGTTGTATCCATGCAACTCGCAGCCGTCACCGGTTCACATGCCGCCGGCCCGTGCATGCGCCGCAAACGCGCCGAACCGCTCTTGCGCGACGGGCAGCGCGTACTTGTCGCGCATTTCCGTCTCGATCCATGCACAGGCCTCGCGAGCGCAGTCGGTCAGCGCGTGCCGCGTCGCATGCCCGTCGATGTCGTAGACGAAACGCACGCCGACCTCGTCGTCGGCGACCTGTCGTTCGAGCTGGTTGAGCTGCAGTTGCGGCCCGTGCTGCTGCGACAGCGCGCGCAGTTCGTCAAAGTGATATTCGAGCCAGTCGGCGAAAAACAGCGCATCGCTATGGCACGGCAAGCGGAAGGCCGCGCTGCGCGACGGACGCGCTGCGGCGTCGCCGGTCGTCGCGAGCGGCTCGCCGTCGGCGGCGAGGGCCGTATCGACGGGCGCAAGCGGGTGCTGAATGTGCCGGTAGGGTTCGCGGTCGCGCAGCGCATGCCACAGCAATTCGTCGCCGGCGGCGCCGGACGGCTGCATCGTCAGGTCGTGCCGGCCGCTGTCGGCCGGGGCGACGTCGCGAATCACGAGGCGCAGCGAGCAGAGCGGTTCGTCGGCGACCAGCAGCGTCGCCGGGCGCGGCAGCCCGCAGACGAGCGGCGCAGCGCCCGCGGCACGAAACACGAGCCCGCGGCGGTCGAGCCGCACGAGCGGCAGCGGCCTGGGAAACGACGGATAGGCGACCGTGATGCGGGCGCCGCCGACGCTCGTCAACCCGGGCATCATCGCGCGAAAGACCTGAGACTGGTCCACGTTGGTTCTCCTTCGTTACGAGGCCGCCCGGACGGAAGCGCGTGCTCCGGCTCAGGCGGCGATGGCTTGCCGGGCTGCCTGCCCCGGCTCGATTCCTAGTGCCGCAAACGTTTGCGGATCGATGTCGATCCAGCACGCGACCACCAGACGACCGTCCACCTGTTTCGGCGGCCCTGCGCGGTGCGCGTGAATGCCGATCCGGCGGAACAGCCGCTCCATGCTCGCGAACGTCACGCCGATCAGCTGCCGCGCGCCGAGTTGCGCCGCGCATTCGACGACGGCCGCCAGCATCGGGCGCACGGCCCACTCGGCATTGCCCGGCCCGCCTTCGTCGTCGGTCGCCGCGAACCTGGACAGCTCCCAGACGGCGGCCGATTGCGGCAATGGCATGTCTTCGGCGATCAGGTCGGCGAACAGCGACTTGAGCAGATACGGGCGCGTGGTAGGCAGCAGGCGCGCACATCCGCACATGTCGCCGCCGGCGTTCCTCGCAAACACGTAGACGGTATCGTCGCGATCGAACTGGTCGCGCTCGAAGCTTTCGTTCGCCGACGGGAGCGCCCAACCGAGCTGCTCGATGAACACGCGGCGCCGGTAGCGCCCGAGATCCGCTGCAAGTTCGTGTGGCAACCGCCCTTCATCGTGAACGAAGGTCCGCATGGTGTCCTCGGATCTGTGCTTTTGTATGCGTGCATTACATCGCGCGGCACGAGGAGGCGGTAACTGGTAACTCTTACAGGGTGACCGCGCAAAAAGGATATTTGCGGCGTGGTAACGGTTTCTTGATCAACGGGATTGAAAACTGGACGGCTTTTGCTTATAAAGAGCGCCAGTCTTGCGAAATGATCGGAGGAATGCGCGACAGGTTGTCACTGGAGCGTGGGACCGGCATGATAGGCGTCGTTGCGACCGAGCAGGGCCGCTGCGACCGCGGCGGGCCAGTCGATGCCGGCGAGCCGCGCGGCGAGCGCGGCGGCGGTGCGGAACATGCCGATGTCGGTGCCGGCGGCATCGATGACCATCACGTTGCTGCGGACGTCGCCGCCCGCGATCACGAACGTGCCCGTCGCGCGTTCGAGGTACCAGTCCCAGCCGACCGTCACGTAAGGGGCGCCGGCACTGGCCGTGCGATGCCATTCGGTATAGCCGGCAAGGCGTGCGTCGATCGCGCTGTCGCGCAGTTCGGACAGCAGCGATGCGTCGAGGCCGCTCGAGACATGGTCGAGTGCAAGCACGGCCAGTGCGCCTTCTGGCAGGCGTACGTAGCCGTCCGGGGACGGGCCGGGGACCGGGTGCAGCAAAGGTGAGGTCATGCGCGGAATGTATCAGCGTCGAACGGGTGCTGGAACCTGACAAGTATGACAGCGTGACGTTGTCGGAGAAAGAATGGAACTGCGCTGGCAGGATGCCTATCAACAATTCAGCGCCGCGGAAGACGAGCAGCAGCTCTTCCAGCGGATCGCCGCCTATTCCAAGCGGCTGGGATTCGAATATTGCTGCTACGGCATTCGCGTACCGTTGCCCGTATCGAAGCCGTCGGTCGCCATCTTCAATACCTATCCCGACGGCTGGATGGCGCACTACCAGGCGAAGAACTACATCGAGATCGATTCGACGGTTCGCGACGGCGCGCTCAGCACCAACATGATCGTCTGGCCGGACGTCGACCGGATCGACCCGTGCCCGCTGTGGCAGGACGCACGCGATTTCGGGCTGTCGGTGGGCGTCGCGCAGTCGAGCTGGGCGGCCCGCGGTGCGTTCGGCCTGCTGAGCATCGCGCGCCATGCCGACCGGCTGACGCCTGCTGAAATCAACATGCTGACGCTGCAGACGAACTGGCTCGCGAACCTGTCGCATTCGCTGATGAGCCGCTTCATGGTGCCGAAGCTGTCGCCCGCGGCGGGTGTCACGCTGACCGCGCGCGAGCGCGAGGTGCTGTGCTGGACGGCCGAGGGCAAGACTGCGTGTGAAATCGGCCAGATCCTCAGTATCTCGGAGCGGACGGTCAACTTCCACGTCAACAACATCCTCGAGAAGCTCGGCGCGACCAACAAGGTCCAGGCAGTCGTCAAGGCGATTTCGGCCGGACTCATCGACGCACCGTGACGCAGGCGAGGGCGGCGCCGGATACGGTGGCCGCCACGCCGCTCACTCCATCATCGGTTCCGCTTCCTTCGCGGTCCAGCTCACGCTGGAAATGCTCTTCTCCATGCTCATCCGGCTCGCGATCTGCTCGAGCTTCTGCTGATCCTTCGGATGCAGCTTCAGCGTCGCCGTCACCTTCAGCCGGTCCGGCTGGTCGGGCACGTCCTCGCTCGTCAGGCTCTGGAACGACAGCGGCTTCGCGTACATCGAGTTCGACAGCAGCGTGCGGATATGCACTTCGTCGGCGGTCAGGCAGATCACCGTGATCTGGTATTCGCGGACGAGATCGGCATTCGATACGGGCGTGGCGTTGATCGCCTGGCTGACGCCGCGCAGCACGGTATTGGTGAGCAGCACGACACCCGTGCCGGCAAGCGCGGGCACGTAATGGCCGGAGCCGGCCAGTACGCCGACGGCGGCCGAGCACCACAGCGTCGCGGCCGTGTTGATGCCCTGGATCGAGCCCTTGTCGCGCATGATCACGCCGCCGCCGAGGAAGCCGACGCCCGACACGACGTACGCGGCGATCTGCGTGACGCCCGCGACGCCGTTGCCGGTCAGCACGCCGAGCGTGACGAACAGGCATGCGCCGCTCGCGACGAGCGTGATCGTGCGCAGGCCGGCCGTGCGCTGGCGCATCTGGCGCTCGAGGCCGATGGCGACGCCGCAGGCGAACGCGGTGAAGAGACGGAGTGCGAAATCGAAAGTCATGGTTGTCCTGCCGTGCAAGAAGCGCATGCCGGCTCGCGTTGCCGCGGTGCAAGGCCGCAGGCGACGCGGCAATAGCCGTCAGCGCGCGGTACTCTACCGCGCGAATGCGTCATTCAGTGTGAAACGGGTAGGCGTGCGGCTCGCGGAACGCGAGCCGCGGCAGGAGAACTGCGTCGGACAGGCGTTCAGGCGGCAAGCGGCGCACGCAACGGAGTGCTGCAACTGTCCACGATGGTTCCTGAAGGAAGAATGGGCGGCATTCTAGTGGGCGGCGCGTGCAGGCGTCAACCGCCTGGCGGCCGCCGCGCTACTGCGCCGAGCCGATCGTGCCCGTCGCGAGCGCGAGTGCGGCGGCCGCCGACAACGCACCGGCGTAGCTGTCGACCTCCGCGTTCCGGGCCGCGAGCAGCTGGCTCTGTGCGATCGTCGCGTCGGTGACCGAGCCGACGCCGTTGCGGTACGCGGTCAGCGCCGCGTCGTAGCTCGTCTGCGCGGCATCGACGAGCGCCTTGGCCGCGTCGTGCGACGCGAGGCTCGTCTGCACTGCGTTCTGCGCGGCGACGACCTGGCGTACCGCTTCCTCCTTGGTCCGCGTGAGGCGGGCAGACGCGCTTTCCGCGTCGTTGCGCGCCTGCATCAGCACGGCCGAGCGCAGGCCGCCGTCGTACAGCGGGATCGTCACGCCGAGGAACACGCCGCCGCCGTAGCGGCTGCCGTTCAGGTTGACGGTCGGCGCCTGGTCGCCGATCGCGGGCAGCGCGGAGATGGACGTGCCGCCGCTCGCGTACGACGTCGACGCGGACAGGAAGATCTTCGGCATGAATGCGGCTTGAGCCGCCTTGATCTTCGCGCGATTGGCCTTTTCGAGCGCGAACGCGCCCTGCAGGTCGGGGCGGCGCGCGATCGCGTCCGACACGATCGCGTCGACCGACGAACCGAGTGCGGGCGGTAGCGGCCGCTTCGGCAAGGCGGCGATCGTCGGCTTCGACAGCGGCGAGATGCCGAGCGCGGAGACGAGCGCGAGGTAGCTGTCGCTTTCCGCGCCGTTCGCCTGCACGAGCGCGAGGTTCGCCTGCGCGCGGTTCTGCGTCGCCTGCGCGAGCTCGACGACCGTGCCGACGCCATGCTTGAGCCGCGCGCGCGATGCCGCGAGGATCGCATCCGCGTTCGCGAGGCCCTGCTGCGCGCTGACGGCGCGCGAGCGTGCGGCCTCGTAGCGGTAGTAGCCGACGGTCACGTCGTGGATCACCTGCTGATGCACCGCGGTGAACGCGACGTTCGACGCGATCGAGGCCTGTTCGGCCGCCTCGACGCGCGCCGCGCGGCCGCCGAAATCGAACAGCAGCCATTGCAGCGACAGCGCCGAGATCGTGCCGTGCACGGTGGTGTTGCTCGACGAATCGCCGAGGATCGTCGACGTCGAGCCGTGGTTCGCCTGGTATGCGCCCATCGCGGTCGCCGACAGGCGCGGCAGGTAGGCGGACTTCGCGAGGCCGACCGCGAGCGCCGCGTTGCGCGCGTCGTTCCAGGCGATGCGGGTGAGCGGGTTCGCCGATTCGGCGAGATCGATCAGTTCGGGCAGCGTGTACGGATGCGCGGTATCGAGCGTGGCCGGCGGCGAGACCGACGCGAGCGCCGGCGATGCGGGCAGCGTGTAGTCGTGCGCGCCTTGCGCTAACGCGCGCGGCGGGCCCGGCACGATTTCGCCCGCGACCGACGTTTGCGGCTGCCACGGGCGATCGGATGCCTCCGGCGCCAGGTCGATCGACGACGTCGCGCAGCCGGCCAGCGCGGCGGCGGTCGCGAGGGCGGCTACGGCGATCGAGGCGGCCGGCGGTTCAGGTCGACGCATGGGGGGCAGGCTCCTTCGGTGTGGCTTGACGGGCGGCGTCGGCGATCTGCGCGAGCCGTGTGTCGATCAGGTTCAGCAGCGCGTCGCGTGCAGGGTCGATGGGGGCGGCGCCCGGCGGCGGAGCCGTTGGCGCGGGGGAGGCCGCATGGGGCGCGGCTTCGTCGTCGTGCGGTTCGGTCACGCGCGAGAGTTGCGCGCCGATCGCCGCGTCGCCGGGCTGGCGTTCGGCGAGCAGGAACAGCGGGCCCTCGATCGCACCGAGTTCCGCAAGGGCGCGCCGTCGCGTGGCGAGCCACGTCGCGGCCGGCCGCACCCACGATGGTTCGTAATGGACCAGGCCGAGTTCCTGCGAGATCGCCCCGTGACGCGCGAACGCCTCGGCCGCGAGCGCGCGCCGTTCGGCCGGTTGCGCGATCTGCGCGATGCGCCGCCACTGGTCGAGCAGCGCGGCGAACGCGACGTCGATCTGCTTGCCGATGCTGACGGGCCAGATGCGCGTGAACACGAGATACACGACGAAGTTGCCGAGCAGGATGCCGATCGTGCGGTCGCGTGCGATCGTGAGGTCGAAGCCGGGGCCGGCGCCCTGGATCACGCACAGGAAGAACGCGAACGCGATCTGGAAGCCCGCATACGCGATGCGCGGCGAGCCGAAGGCGATCCACGCGGACAGCCACGCACCGGCGAACACCAGCGCCATCAGGTGGCCGACCGACGACAGCGCCGGCACGACGAACACGAGCGCGGCGGTGCCGAGCAGCGCGCCGATCATGCAGCCGAAGATCCGCAGCGTGAGCTTCTCGACCGTTTCGGCCGTCGAGCCGAGCGACACGATGTAGCAGGTAACGACGCAGGTATGGATGCCCGACCAGTCGAGCTGCGAGTACAGCAGATAGCAGAAGATCGCCGCGGCGGTCGTCTTCAGCGCACAGCGGATGTGGTCGGGATTGGTGCGTGCGTCGGGCAGGAAGAAGCCGCCGCGCGGGGCCGGTGCGGCAGTGGGTGCTTCGTGCGTGGCTGCGGGGGCGGCGGGCGTCGTGCCGGCCGCAGCCTCCGTCGCTGCATCGGCCGTCGGGGCCGTCGCGCCCGGCTCCGCGAAGTGCATGATCGCTGCCTTGAGATCGGTCGCGGCGATGCGCGCGAGCGGCGGCAGCGCATCGACGGGCGGCAGCGCGAGCGTCACGTCGACCGGGTAGCCGCCGCGTTCGAGAATGGCGGCCATCTCGTCGAGCGTCGCGGCGATCGGCGTGGCGAACGCATCGGGCAGCCATGCGTCCGGTTCGCGATCGGCCAGCGCGACGCCGACCATCAGCGCGGTGCTCGACGCGATGGCCTGCCGCAGCGCCGCGAAGTCGGCGGCGGTCGACGAGCCTTCGAGCTTCGACAGCTTGAGCCATGTGAGCAGCTGCTTGTCGCCTTCGCGCAGGCTCGCGTCGAATGCGGCACGTGCATCGTCGTCGCCGCGCAGTCGCCGTGCGGCGAGCCGCAGCCGCTTCGCGAGCTGCGCGTGCGCAAGCGTGCGCGGCGACGGCGCGATCAGCAGGTTGACGACGATCGCCACGCCGACGGGAATCGCGATCGTCAGCCAGATGTACAGCAACGCGCGGGTGGCGGCTTCGCCGAACGGTGCGAGGCCGAGCTGGTCGAGCCCGAAGCCGACGATCATCGCGAGGATCGCGCCCACCGGGCGCAGCTTGCTGGCGGACGTCAGGTACAGGAGGGCGACCGACAGCACGGCCATGCACGCGACCCGCAGGATCGAATAGTCGATGCTGAAGATCGCGATGCCGAGCACGAGCCCGATCACGATCGTGACGATCAGCAGCAGCGCGGCCGCGAGCACGACGCTCGTCACGCGGTCGGCGCGGATCATGAAGAACACGACGTACGCGGAAAGTGCGGCTTCGGGCGTGCCGTACGCGGCCGTCACGAGCGCGGTCAGCGCGCAGATCAGCGCGACGCGCACGGCGATGGCCATGCGCCCCGGAAACGGCGCGAGCAGTCGCAGGACTTCGCGCGGTCCCGGCGCGCGAACGTCAGCGGCAGGCAGTGCCATGCCGGACCTCGACGATCGCGCTGGCGCCGACGCGCACGAGCCTGGCATCGGGTTCGTCGAGCTTCACGCGCACCGGGAAGCGTTGCGCGACGTGCACCCAGTTCACCGAGTTCTGCACGATCGGCAGCGAGCGCGGCAGGTTGATGCGCGCGCTGTCCGCGATGCCGGCGCCGATGCCGACGACCTTGCCCGTGAGCGGGCGGCTGCGGTCGATCATCGAGTAGACGGTCGCGCAATCGCCGACCGCGATGCGGCTCAGCGCCGTCTCGCGGAAATTGCCGACAGCGAACCATTCGCGCGCGTCGATCAGCGTGAAGATCGACTGGTTCGGCGCGAGGGTTTCGCCGGCGAGGACGCTCAGGCCCGTCACGAGCCCGTCGTGCGGCGCGCGCACGACCGTATCGTCGAGCGCATGCTGCGCGCGGGCGAGCGCGGCTTCGCGCGCATGCAGCGTCGCGATCGCGTCGGCTTCGTCGCCGATCGTCTGCGCGGATGCACGCTGCTGCTCCTGTGCCTGCGCGAGCGACACGGACGCGTCGCGCTGGCGGACCTTCGCCTGGTCGAACTGCTGCGCGCTGACATAGCCTTGCGCGGCGAGCGGCGCGAGCCGGTTCACGTCGCGCGTGGCGAGATCGTGGTTCTGCGTCGCGCGCTTGACCTGCTCGGCGGCGACGGACGCGTTCGAGCGCTCGCCGATCAGCGAACGGCGGCGCGTGTCGAGCGACGCGCGCGCGAGTTCGACGTCGGCCTGCGCCTGCGCAACCGTCAGCCGGTACGGCACGGGATCGATTTCGTACAGCAGGTCACCCTTCGCGACGCGCTGGTTCTCGTGCACCGCGAGCTGGACGATGCGTCCGCCGACTGGCGATGCGACGTGCACGACGTCCGCGTCGATCGACGCGTCGTCGGTGGACGGGTAGGCGGTCGTGCGGCAGTACGCATACACGAGCGCGGCGATGCCGAGCGCGACGATCGCGAGTGCGATCACGCGGCCCTTCACGGAGGGGCGGGGGAGTCCGGCGGCCTTCATGCGAACGGCCCCGTGCCGGCGAGCCAGACGATCACGGCGACCACGAGCCCGATCGCGGTGCAGACGGCGAGCTGGTAAGGCACGGTGGAAGCCCAGCCGGTCGCGACGAACACGCGGTGCGCGACGATCGCGCCGATGACGCCGACGATCGCACTGACGAGCCAGAGGGGGAAATACGCGCCGAACAGCACGTACGACGGTGCGCCGCGCGATGCGCAGCCCGCGAGCGGCAGGGCGGGCGCCAGGACGGCGGCAACGCGCAGGCGCGCGCGCGGCGTTGTTTTTCTCATGGTGTGACGAGCTCGACGTTGGGGGTGGATGCCGGGCGCGGCGCAATGTGGATCGTCGCGACCGGCCGGGCCGCGACGACGATCCCTGGATACGGAGCCGATCATAAATCAGCGCGATATGGATCGCCAGCCATCCGGCATGCATACGCGGCACGGGCCGTGGCCGGTCGCGGGCGCACCGGCGATCGTGCCGGCTCGTCCGGTCGCGCGTTTCCGCGGCAACGGTCCGATCGCCGCGATTCTGCCAGCGCACGCTCGCGCAGGGTTGCTGGCAGACTGTAAAGAATCGTCAGACTAACGAGGAATGGCGGCATTTGCCGTGCCGGCGTAGCGGAATCGGCGCACACGCGGGCGATTGCATCTCGAATGCGTGCGAATCCGGTCAGTCGGGCTGGCTGCGGGCAGCCCCGACGAGCGGGTCGACGAGATCGCGCGCGAAGCGCGGCAGTGCATCGAGATCGGCGACGCAGAGCTGCAGCTCGCGTTCGGCCCAGTCGTCCTCGAGCGCGACGACGCGCAGCGCCATCGTCTTCGCATGGCGGCGTGCGGTGCCTTCGGGCAGCGCGCCGACACCGACGTTCGCCTCGATCATCCGGCAGGCTGCCTCGAAGCTGTTGACCTGGATGCGCCGGCGCAGCGTGCGCTGCACGTCGGCGGCCGCGCGCTTCAGGAAATTGTGGATCGCGCTCGCTTCGGACAGGCCGATGAAATCATGGTCGAGCGTCGCGGCGAACGGCGTCGAGGCCTGGCCGGCGAGCGAAGCCGCACGGCGCTCCACCGGCGGCCGCGACCGGTCGTCATGGCCGGGATCTGTGTACCATCGTGCGTAGGGTGCGACGTGCGGCACGCGGGGCATCACGATCCCGTGCGGCGCGCGGCGCGCGGCGCGGAAGCGGTATCGGTATCGCAACGAAGGTGAGCGTTCCATGCGAAGTTTCTTTGTCCGGTTCATTGCAATCGGCGTGCTGTTCCATCTGTACGTCGGGATGCGGATCATTCCCGATGCGTTCGCGTCGCCGGTCGCGCGCACGATCGCGGCGCTCGTGCTGGCGAGTTTCGTCGTGCTGATTCCGGTCGGCATGTTCTCGCGCCGCTTCGACGAAGGCTGGGCCGCGACGCTGGTCGGCTGGGCCGGCGCGCTCGCGATGGGTTTCTTTTCGTCGCTGCTGGTGCTGACGTTCCTGCGCGATTGCTTGCTGCTCGGCGTGGTCGCGTGGCGACATCTCGGGCACGACGGCGCGTGGAGCGGCGCCGCGGCCGACACGGCGCTCGGCGTGCTGGTGGCCGCGGTGCTCGTCACGGCGATCGGGTTCGTCGGAGCGCGCCGCACGGCGGCGGTCAAGCGCGTGTCGATTCCGGTCGCGGGGCTGCCGGCGGCGCTCGACGGGCTGTCGATCGTGCAGCTGTCCGACATCCACGTCGGGCCGACGATCAAGCGGCCGTATATCGAACGGATCGTGCGCGCGGTCAATGCGCTCGACGCCGATCTGGTGGTCGTGACGGGCGACGTGGTGGACGGCTCGGTCAAGCGCCTGCGCGACCACACGACGCCGCTCGGCCGGATGCGGTCGCGGCACGGCAGCTTCCTCGTGACCGGCAACCATGAGTACTACGCGGGCGCACATGCGTGGATCGACGAATTCCGCCGCATCGGGCTGACGGTGCTGCTGAACGAGCACGTGCTGATCGAGCACGACGGCGCACGCGCGGTGCTCGCGGGCGTGACCGATTTCACGGCCGGCGGGTTCGATCCCGCGCATCGCAGCGACCCCGCGCAGGCGCTGGCGGGTGCGCCGCGCGATGTCGCCACGAAGATCCTGCTCGCGCACCAGCCGCGCAGCGCGGAAGCGGCGAACCGCGCGGGTTACACCGTGCAGCTGTCGGGCCACACGCACGGCGGGCAGTTCCTGCCGTGGCCGCCGTTCGTGCGGATGCAGCAGCCGGTGATCGGCGGGCTGAACCGCTTCGGCGACATGTGGCTCTATACGAGCCGCGGCACCGGATACTGGGGGCCGCCGAACCGCTTCGGCGTGCCGTCTGAAATCACGCTGATCCGGTTGACGCGAGGTTAGGGCCTGTTCCCGCTAATAACGGGCTTGCGCTGACCCCCAGAAGGGCCGAGCGCAAGGATTGCGACGAAGCGAATACTCGACGTATTCGTGAGGAGCATGACGCGGCGATCGGCCCTTCTGGGGGCCAGCCCTACGAATGAATTTTTCCAAACAGGGGAACGTGCCTTGCCGGCCGCATTGCGGCGTCGCGCGTCGCTTGTCTGGCTCGGCCAAACGGCGCTCCTTGCTTCTTGCACTGCGGCCGGCAAGGCACGTTCGCAAGCCCGTTATTAGCGTGAACAGGCCCTACCGGCAACGATTACTCGATGCGAGCGATATCGTCGAAATCGAAGCGCGGGCTGCGCGGGAACAGGCCGGCCGGATCGCCGTAGCCGAGGTTCACGAGGAAGTTGCTCTTGACCGTGGTGCCCGCGAAGAATTCGGCATCGACCTTCGCGCCGTCGAAGCCCGACATCGGGCCCGCGTCGAGACCGAGCGCGCGGGCGGCCAGGATCAGGTATGCGCCCTGCAGCGACGCGTTGCGGAACGTGGTGGCCTGGATCAGCGCATCGTTGCCGGCGAACCAGCTGCGCGCGTCGGCATGCGGGAACAGGCGCGGCAGGTGCTCGTAGAACGCGTAATCCATCCCGACGATCACGGTGACGGGCGCGGCCATCGTCTTCGCGAGGTTGCCTTCGGACAGCGCGGGTTTCAGGCGCGCCTTCGCTTCGGGCGACTTGACGAACAAGAAGCGCGCGGGGCTCGAGTTCGCCGACGTCGGGCCGAATTTCGTCAGGTCGATCAGCCGGTGCAGCAACGCGTCGTCGACGGGTTTGTCCTGCCATGCGTTGTGCGTGCGGGCGGAGAGAAACAGTTGGTCGAGGGCGGAATCGGAGAGCGTCGTCATGATGGGATCCGGGAAGAAAGCGGCCGGGGCGCGCCGGCCGGCGTGGCGGAGAAAAGCGGCGCCCCTCGGCAGGGCGTGCCGCGGCACGCCGCGATGATAGCGTGATGCGCGAACGCGCATCGCGGTGCGCGGCGGTTTCCTTTCAGCGGTGAATGAAAGCGCATGGCGGTGCAGGACGCCGTTGGCTAGTATGCAGACATGTACCCATCACGCCATTCCTCGCCCGTTCGTTCCGACATGTCGACACTCGATCTCTTCGCCGATACGCCCGTGCCCGACGTGGACTGGTACCCGGACTGGCTTGCACGACCCGATGCCGACCGCACGCTCGCCGCGCTGATCGGCGAGGTCGCGTGGCGGCAGGACACGATCCGCACGCCGCGCGGCCGCATTCCGTTGCCGAGGCTCACCGCGTGGCAGGGCGAGCCGGATGCCGTCTACGTGTACTCGGGAATCCGCAACGTGCCCGCGCCGTGGACGCCGGCCGTGCTCGACCTGAAGCAGGCGGTCGAGACGACCTGCGGCGCGCGCTTCAACAGCGTGCTGCTCAATCGCTACCGCAACGGGCTCGACAGCCTCGGCTGGCATGCGGACAACGAGCCGGAACTCGGTGACGAACCGGTGATCGCGTCGGTGAGCCTCGGTGCGATGCGCGTATTCGACCTGCGCCATCGCACGACCGGCGTCACGCATGCGTACCGCCTCGTGCACGGCAGCCTGCTCGTGATGCGCGGGCGCACGCAGGTCGAATGGCAGCATCGCGTGCCGAAGGCGCCGGGCGTGCAGGGCGAACGCGTCAACCTGACGTTCCGGCGCGTGATGTCCGCCGGATAGATCGCGCCCCGTTTCCGCGATCCACGAATGGCCGATGCAAGCAATCGGTCGCGTATGCGGCACGTTGCCGCACGAATGCGTCACCGTGCCGCCTGGTAGCGCCCGGAAGCCTGTCCCGTATGGGTTTCAGTCAATCTCGATCGACCGGACGGTTCCGATAGATGAGTGAAACCTCTGATGGTGCGTCGCAACAATTATTGATTAGACTGTCGAATAGCAGAAACGCGTCGGCACCCCGGCGCGACCCTTTCGACATGCCCGGAGTGTTGCCGATACGGCGCGCAAGGGGCAGGAGCAAAACGCGTGACCGTACTCGACCCTTCCTTCGAACCCTCGCTGCACGTCTTCGAACAAGACGGCGGATGGCAATGGGCGCTGACGGTGAAGCGGGCGACCGGCGTCGGCGTGAAAGTCGTAGCGTTCAGCCGGGAAGGCTTTCGCGGCGAGGCCGAGGCGGTCGCCGCCGGCCAGCTTGCCCGCGCCGAATACGACGCCGCCGTGACGGCCTGACACCGCCGCGGCGATCCCGCCCGAGGATCGCCTTCGCCGTTTGCCGTTCACCTTTCGCCGTCCGTTGCCGGACGGTTCTTTCCCGATTCCTTTCCGTTTTCAGCTTTTTGGCCGCCGGCCGCCGCGATGCGCGCAGCGCGCGACTCCGCCTGCGCGGCACCGGCACGCCCGTCCGCCCGCGCTTGTCGCGCCGAATGGTCCGTACCATTCGACACGTGCGTGCCATACGTCGCGCTTAACGTCCGTGCACGGCGTCCGTCGCGCCGGCGACGCGGCCTGCGCCGCGGTTTGACCGCCGGACGCCGACCCATCGACAAGAATGATGCAGGTCATGTGCGACGACAGAACCGACTACCACCGCCAGGCGCGCCGCGGATTGCGCACGGCGCATGCGCCGCAACGGGGATTCACGCTGATCGAGGTGCTGATCGCGCTGGCGATCGTGGCCGTGGCGCTGGGCGCCGTGATGCGCGCGATCGGCGCGCTCGCGTCGGATACCGACATGGCGCGCATGCGGCTGCTCGCGCTATGGAGTGCCGACAATGCGCTCGGCGAAATCCGCATCGCGTCGACCTGGCCGTCCGTCGGCACGAACACGTTCGCGTGCCCGCAGGGCCGCTACCGGTTCGTGTGCCGCCAGTCGGTGGCCGCGCTGCCGAGCCCGCTCGTGCGGCGCGTGACGGTGAGCGTGTATCCGTCCGCGGCGAGCCGCAACGTGCTCGCCGAAGTCGTCACGGTGATCCAGAATGAAGCGCGCCAGTGAACCGCGCGCGGCGGCGCGTGCGCCGCAACGGGGCTTCACGCTGATCGAGATGCTGGTCGCGATCGCGCTGCTCGCCGTGATCGCGTTGCTGTCGTGGCGCGGCCTCGATGCGACGATGCGCGGTCGCGACGATATCGCGTCGAATCTGGCGCAAACGCGTCTGCTCGGCCGCTATTTCTCCCAGTTGCAGTTCGACCTGACCAACCTCGTGACGGCCGACGAAGTGTTCGGGCCGCCGCTGCGCATTCGCCCGAACGAACTCGTGATGGTGCGCCATCTCGGCGTCGGCGGCGGGCCGGCGCAGATGCAGGTCGTGCGCTACCAGCTCAAGGGGCGCGAGCTCGTGCGCAGCGCGTCGCAGCCGCTCGCGTCGCTGGCCGACGTGGAGGACGCGCTGCAGCACATGGACGCGTTCGCGCGCGTGGTGGTCAGCAACGATGCGCGGACGATGCAGCTTTCCGTGTGGATTCCGCCGGGCGGATGGACGACGAGCCAGGCCGTCATCGAGCAGAGCTATGCGCAGTTTCTCGCGCAGCACGGCGTCAGCAATCTCACGTCGCTCGGCATGCCGCTGCCGCGCGGCGTGCGCTTCGCGGTCACGATGGGCGCGCCGGCAGTCGAGTACGTGCGGACGATCCCGATCGGCCAGTGACGGCGGCACGGGTTGTTCGACGCGCGGAACGTGTTCCGTCCCCCGGACAAAATGGTCCGTAACTTTCGTCATACATCTGTTATTGCCCGTCCGTTAGTCTCGTGGCGAGCATGACCGCCGCGACCGGTTCCATCGAGCCGTGTCAGCGGCGGCATCGGCAAACGGGAAGGGGGCGAACGTGACGGTCGAGCACCGGCATGATGCACACGCGGGCGCGTCGGGACTCGACGCGCGCGGGCAACGGCAATCGGCGGCGATCCTGAGCCGCGCACAAAACTGGCACGGTGCAGGACGGTTCGACGACGCGGCGCGCGAATATCTCGCCGTGCTCGAGCAGGAACCGGACAATCCCCAGGCATTGCACCTGTACGGCGTGCTGCAGTTCCAGCGGGGCGCGGCCGACGATGCCGAAGCGTTGTTGCGCCGGTCGATCGCGATCGCACCCGGCACGCGCGTCCTGTCGGATCTCGGCGCGATCGCCGGCGAGCGCGGCCGCATTGGCGAGGCGCTCGAGCATTTCGCGGCCGCGCTGCGTACGACACCCGACGACGTGCAGACGCTCGTGCGCCGCGGCAACACGCTGCTCGGATTGCGTCGTTACGACGATGCACTGGCGTCGTTCGACCGCGCGCTCGCGGTGTCGCCGCTGGTACTCGATGCGCTCTGCAATCGCGGCAGCGCGCTGCGTGCGCTGCGCCGCTTCGACGATGCGCTCGATACCTACGATCGCGCGCTGATGGTCGACCCGCGTTCGTTCGAATCGTGGTTCAACCGCGGCCTCGTGCTGCGCGAACTGCAGCGGCCGGCCGATGCGCTGCAGTGCTTCGAGCGCGCCAGCGCGATCCGTCCCGGCATGGCCGCGATCATGGCCGAGCGCGGCCGCACGCTGATCGATCTCGATCGGCCGGGCGAGGCGCTCGACGCGTTCAACGAAGCGATCGCGGCCGATCCGGCGCGGCTCGACGTGCTCTACAACAGCGCGGTCGCGCTCGAACGGCTCGGCCGCGCGGACGAAGCGCTGGCCCGCTGCGAGCGCGTGCTGGCGTTCGATCCGGATCATGTCCGCGCCCATGCGAGTCGCGGCAACGCGCTGCTGCAGCTCAAGCGCCACGACGAAGCCCTGGCCGCCTATGCGCGCGCGCTGGCGCTCGATCCGCACTCGACGGAGACGTTGTGCAACCGCGGTACCGCGTTGCGTTACCTGAAGCGCTTCGACGAAGCACTGGCCAGCTACGACGCCGCGCTTGCGCGCGACGCACGGTTCGCCGAGGCCTGGACCAACCGCAGCAACGTATTGCAGGACCTGCATCGCTACGACGAAGCGATGGCGTCGCTCGACCGTGCGCTCGCGCTGCGTCCCGATCACGCGACGAACTGGCTCAACCGCGGCAACCTGCATTTCGAAACGGCGCGCACGGACGACGCGCTCGCCGCGTACGACCGCGCGATCGCACTGCATCCCGACTATGCCGAAGCGCATTTCGCGCGCGCGTCGCTGTATCTGATCGAAGGCGATTTCGCGCGCGGCTGGCCCGAGTACGAATGGCGGCTGCGCGATGCGCAGCTTGCGCGGCACTACCGGCCGTTCACGCAGCCGGCGTGGCAGGGCGACACGCCGCTCGACGGCCGGACGGTGCTGATTCATGCGGAACAAGGGTTCGGCGACACGCTGCAGTTCTGCCGTTATGTGCCGCTGGTGGCCGCGCGCGGTGCGCGGGTCGTGTTCGAGGTGCAGCCGCCGCTGCGCGCGCTGATGGCGTCGCTGCCCGGTGCGGTCGACGTGATCGCGCGCGGCGAGCCGCTGCCGGCGTTCGACTGCCAGGCGCCGCTGCTGAGCCTGCCGCATGCGTTTCGCACCGACGAAGCCACCATTCCGCAAGCCGGCGCCTATCTGCATGCCGACCCGCAGCGCACGCGCGAGTGGGAAGCGCTGCTCGGCGAGCGGCGCCGGCCGCGGATCGGGATCGCGTGGGCCGGCAATCCGGAGCATCGCAACGATCACAACCGGTCGATCGATTTCGCGCGGCTCGCGCCGCTGTTCGATCTCGACGTCGACTGGATCAGCCTGCAAAAACCCGTGCGCGAACGCGACGCCGTGCTGCTCACGCAGGCGCCGGTGCTTCGCGTCGACGACGAACTTGGCGACTTCGCGGACACGGCCGCGCTGATCGGCGCGCTGGATCTCGTGATCGCGGTCGATTCCGCGGTCGCGCACCTGGCGGGCGCGCTGGGCCGCGCGGTCTGGGTGCTGCTGCCAGATCCGGCGGAGTGGCGCTGGATGCGGACCCGCGGCGACAGCCCGTGGTACCCGTCCGCGCGGCTGTTCCGGCAGGCGGCGCCGGGCGACTGGAAGAGCGCGATCGACGCGGTGCGTGCCGCGCTCGCGCCGATGGCACGTTAGACACGACACGCGACACGAACAGCGACCAGTGGGGGCCACACGATGACACCGAACGGGGAAGGGACGACACTCGCGAGCGCGCCGGTCGCGCCGGATCGCCGTCCGCCCGACACCGCGCAACTCGAACGGCTGCTCCTGCGCGCGCGCAAGGCACACCACGACGGCGCGCTGCAGCATGCGGAACACGCGTATACCGAATTGCTGACGCTCGATCCCGAGCATCCGGAGGCGCTGCACCTGCTCGGCGCGGTGCGATTCCAGCAAGGGCGCCTCGACGATGCCGAGCCGCTGATGCGGCGCTCGATCGAGCGCCGGCCGGTGCCGCTCGCGCTCGCGAATTATGCGGCGGTGCTGACGGGGCTCGGGCGCGAGCACGACGCGCTCACGCGGCTCGACGAAGCACTCGCGATCAATCCGGTCCATCAGCGCGTGCTGTTCCAGCGCGCGGGCCTGCTCGCGCAACTCGCGCGGTACGACGATGCGTGCGCGGTCTACGATCGGCTGCTCGAATTGACGCCCGGTTTTGCCGACGGCTATGTGAAGCGCAGCGACATGCTGCGCGCGCTCGGCCGTCACGACGACGCGCTCGCCGATTGCGACCGGTCGATCGCGCTGGCCGGGCGTTCGTTCGACGCGATGCGCGCGCGTGGCCTCGCGCTGCGCGAACTCGGCCGCTTTCGCGAGGCGGTCGACAGTTACGGCTACGCGCTCGCACAGAAACCGGGCAGCATCGATGTGCTGTTCCTGCGCGGCGTCGCGTATCTCGACCTGAGCGATCCGGAACGCGCGCTGGCGGATTTCAATGCGGCGATCGCGGCGAGCCCGACCTTCGTCGATGCGATCTTCAACAGCTCGATCGCGCTCGAACAGCTCGGCCGGCACGACGAGGCGCTCGTGCGCTGCGACCGCGTGCTCGCGATCGATCCGCGCCACGCGCGGGCGCTCGCGAACCGCGGCAATGCGGCCAGCCACCTGGAGCGCTATCGCGACGCGGTCGACAGCTATGCGCGCGCGCTCGACGTGGAACCGCGCAGCCCCGGCGTGCTGTGCAACTACGCGAGCGCGCTGATGCGCGTCGAGCGTCACGACGATGCGCGCGACATGTGCGACCGCGCGCTGGCGCTCGACGCCGGCTACGTGCCCGCCTGGTTCACGCGCGGCCGCGTGCAGCTCGAGACGCACCGCTACGCGGCCGCGCTCGACGACTTCGCGCGCGTGATCGACGCGACGCCACACGACAAGCTCGCGCACTTTCACAAGGGCAATGCGTTGCGCGCGTTGCGGCACCACGATGCCGCGCGGCAGGCGTATGCGGATGCGATCGATATCGATCCCGACTACGTGCTCGCGCACTGCATGCGCGCGTTCCTGTGTTTGTCGATCGGCGATTTCGAAGCCGGCTGGGCCGAGTACGAATGGCGCTGGCGCGACACGCAGCTCGATGCGAGCCGGCGCACGTTCGCGCAGCCGCGCTGGACGCACGGGATGCCGCTCGACGGCAAGACGATCCTGCTGTACCCGGAACAGGGGCTCGGCGACACGCTGCAGTTCTGCCGCTATGTCCCGCTCGTGAAAGCGCTCGGCGCGCGCATCGTGCTCGAAGCGCCGGTCGAACTGAAGACGCTGTTCGCGACGCTCGACGGCGTCGATACGCTCGTCGCGCGCGGCGAGCCGCTGCCGCCGTTCGACCTGCATTGCCCGCTGCTGAGCCTGCCGCTCGAATTCCGCACGGACCTGGCGTCGATTCCCGCCGGCGTGCCGTATCTCGCGGCCGACCCCGTACGTGTCGCGCAATGGCGCGAACGGCTTGGCGCCGCGACGCGGCCGCGTATCGGCCTCGTGTGGTCCGGCAACCCGCTGCACCTGAACGACCGCAACCGCTCGATGACGCTCGCGGATCTGCTGCCGCTGTTCGACGACCGTTACGAGTGGATCAGCCTGCAGAAGGTGGTCCGCGACGAGGACCGTCCGGTGCTCGACGCGAGCGCGGTGCGCTTCGTCGGCGACGACCTTGCCGACTTCGCCGATACGGCGGCGCTGACTGCGCTGATGGACGGCATCGTCAGCGTCGATACGTCCGTCGCGCACCTTGCCGGCGCGCTCGGCCGGCCGCTTGCGCTGATGATTCCCCATACGCCCGATTTCCGCTGGCTGCTCGAACGCGACGACAGCCCGTGGTATCCGTCGGCGCGGCTGTTCCGCCAGCCCGAGGGCGGGCAGTGGGCGCCCGTCGTCGAGCGGATCGCGGCCGGGTTGCCAATGCTCGTCGGCGGAGGCGCGCAATGAGTGCGCGCCGCGCGGCTGCGCCGCTGGCGGGCGCCGTACCGGGCGCTGCGGCCGTGCCGCTGCAAGCGGTGCTCGCCGATGCGCTGCGCCAGGCGCGCACGCGTCTCGAACAGCGCGACTTCGCCGGGGCCGGACGGCTCTACGAAGGCGTGCTGGCGATGGCGCCCGATCATGTCGAGGCGCTGCACCTGCTGGGCCTCGTGCACCTGCAGCTCGGCGATCCCGCACGGGCCGAGCCGCTGATCGCGCGCTCGATGACGCTCGGATTGACCCAGCCGTGGAATCTGGCGAACCACGCGGCGGCACTGACCGGTGTCGGCCGTCATCGCGACGCACTCGCGCTCGCCGATCGCGCACTCGCGGCCGATCCGGACCATGCGCCGTCGCATGCGGCGCGCGGCGATGCGCTGCTTGCGCTCGGGCAATACGACGCGGCGTTGGCCACTTACGATCGGGCGCTCGTGCGCGAACCGGCGCATGCAATGGCGTGGCGCAAGCGCGGCGAGACGTTGCGCCGGCTCGAGCGGCCCGCTGACGCGCTGATCAGCATCGAGCGCGCGTTGCGGATCGACCCGAACGATGCGACCGCGAACATCGAGCGCGGGCATGCGCTGCGCGCGCTCGGCCATCGCGAGCAGGCGCTGCACAGCTATCAGCTCGCGATGGTCGTGCGCGGCAAGACGCCGGAGCTCGTCTACGCGTGCGGCGTCGTGATGACCGAACTGGGTCGCCCGGCCGACGCGCTCGCGTGTCTCGACGAAGGGCTCGCACGTCTGCCGAAGGACGAGCAGTTGCTGTACGCGAGTTGCGTTGCGCTGGATTTGCTACATGCCCGCGACGAATTGCTGAAGCGCTGCGACCGGCTGCTCGCGCTGAATCGCGGCAACGTCGCCGCGTGGGTCGGGCGCGGCAACGCGCTGCTCGGGCTCGAACGTCACGCGGAAGCCGCGCAGGCGTATGCCGAAGCGCTGGCACGCAATCCCGGCGATATCGACGCGCGCCGCAATCGCGCGGCTGCGCTGCGCGCGCTCGGCCGGTTCGACGACGCGCTCGCCGATTACGACGCGGCGCTGGCGCTGACGGGCCCGCACGCGGAACTGCATTACAACCGCGCGCTCGCGCTGCAGCAGCTCGGCCGCTACGACGACGCGCTCGCGAGCCACGCGGCGGCGGCGGCCGCGCCGGCGGACACGGCGCAGGCTTTGTTCACGCGTGCGCTTGCACGCCAGCACCTCGGCGCCGACGACGCGGCGCTGACCGATTACGCCGACGCATGCCGGCGCGATCCGAATCATGGCGCCGCGCGCCGCTCGGAGGCGTTCTGCCGGCTGCTGACGGGCGATTTCGACGCGGGCTGGCGGCAGCACGAGGCGCGCTGGGAGGCGGCCGACGTGATGCTGCACCGGCGTCATGCGGACCGGCCGCGATGGACCGGCGACGAACCGCTCGCGGGTCGCACGCTGCTGCTGCATGCGGAGCAGGGTTATGGCGACACGCTGCAGTTCTGCCGCTACGCGAACCTGGCGCACGACGCGGGCGCGACCGTGATCGTCGAGGCGCCGGCCGCGCTCGGCGAGCTGCTCGGCACGCTGCGCGGCGTGAGCCGCGTCGTCACCGAAGGGCAGCCTATGCCGGCGTTCGACCTGCACTGTCCGCTGATGAGCCTGCCGTACGCGTTCCGCACGACGCTCGATACGGTGCCGGCCGACGTACCGTACTTGCGCGCCGATGTGTCGCGGCGTGCCGCGTGGGCACGGCGCATCGACGCGATCGCGCCGCCGGGCCGGTTGCGCGTCGGGCTCGCGTGGTCCGGCAACCCGCGCCACTCGAACGACGAGAACCGCTCGATACCGTTCGCCATGCTCGCACCGCTCGTCGCGAGCGACGCGCTCGACGCGACGTTCGTGAGCCTGCAGTCGCAGGTTCGCGCGCGCGATGCCGACGCGTTCGCCGCGAGCGGCGTGCTGTCGTTCGCGGACGCGTTGCACGACTTCTCCGAAACGGCGGCGCTGGTCGACACGCTGGATCTCGTGATCAGCGTCGACACGTCGGTCGCGCATCTGGCCGGCGCGCTCGGGCGGCCGGTCTGGGTGCTGCTGCCGCGCGTGCCGGACTGGCGCTGGCTGCTCGAACGCGACGACAGCCCGTGGTATCCGGCCGCGACGCTGTTCCGGCAGACGCGGCCGGGAGACTGGCCGGCGGTCATCGGCCGCGTGGTCGACGCGCTCGGCAAGGCACGCCGCGACCGCCCCGCGGCGGCGTGACCGGCCTTCCATGACAAAAGCTACGGACCTTTTCACGGCGGCCGGAATGGTCCGTAACAGTCGCCACGTCGCTGCCATTCGCGCTTCGTATGGTCTTCGGATTCCAGCGGCCCGTTTCGGGCGCAACGACATGTGCGGTGCCGGACCGGCGCCGCGCGCAAATTCCTAGCATCGGGGTGGCAAGAATGGCAGCACGCGCACGTACGGAACGGCAACTTCGCGCAACGGCCTCGCGGTCGGTCCTGAAATCGGAGCTGAGCCCGCTTTACCGGGCGGTCGTGCTGATGCTCGCGGCGGGCGTGTCGGCGCATGCGCACGGGGCCGGCATCATGAACCTCGGGCAGGTCGCACGTGTGTCCGGTGGCGGCGCGGGCGGCGCCGCCGGCATGCCGGGCGTGCCGAATCTCGGCGTGTCGCCGCAGCAGGCGCTGCAGGCGAGCCAGCCGTCGATCCGCAACCTCGGCTATGCCGCGCACGCGATCGCCGCGCAGATCGCCGCGCAGCAGAATGCGGCGGCGGCCGCGGCGAAGCTGCCGTCGACCGTGCCGAACGGGCTGGCGCCGGGCGGGCTGCAGGTGGCGGCGGGCGCGTCGGGCGATACGAACAATCCGGTGCTGTGGTTCAACGCGAATGCGCCGACGCAGAACACCGACGCGAGCGGCCACGTGAACGTCGACGTGAAGCAGACCGGGCAGAACGCGGTGCTGACGTGGGAGACGATGAACGTCGGCCGGCAGACCACGCTGAACTTCGACCAGTCGGGCGGCACGCAGACGAACGGCGCGAACAACTGGGCCGTGCTGAACCGGATCAACGATCCGAGCGGACGGCCGAGCCAGATTCTCGGAAACATCACGGCGCAGGGCGCGGTGTATGTAATCAACCGGAACGGCGTGCTGTTCGGCGCCGGGTCGCAGGTGAACGTGCATTCGCTGGTGGCGTCGTCGCTCGACGTGCTGAACATGAACAATTACAACCAGACCCTGGTCAACAAGGTCCCGGTTGTGACGGACAGCAGCCTCGCGCAGGATGCCGCCGGGATCGTCGCGAGCAACAAGCAGTTCCTGAGCCTGCCGGCCGGGACGACGGGCGGGCTCGCGTATGCGGAGTCGGGCAGTTCGGCCGGGGTGAACGGCAACAGCCGGGTTCCGAACGAGGTGCTCGGCCTGGGCAACCAGGTCAATCTCACGTCTGCCGGCCAGTATCAGCCGTGGGGTGATGTCACCATCGAGCAAGGCGCATCGATCACCACGCACGCGAACGGCAATGTGAGCGATGGCGGCTTCGTGATGATCGCGGCGCCGAACGTGACCAACGCGGGACATATCAAGGCGACGGATGGGCAGGTGGTGCTGGCGGCAGGTGTCGGCGTAAGCCTGCGACCCAACAGCGGCGCCACGACGAATCCGCAGGTGCTGCTCCCAGAGCTGAGCGGCAAGATCACGCTGCTCGGCTCGAACGGCCAAATGACCGACATCACGCCGGCCGGCACGCTGACCAATACCGGCATCGTGGAGGCCGCGCGAGGCAACGTGAACCTGCTCGGCAGCCGCGTCGCGCAGAACGGGGTGGTGGGCGTGACGACGAGCGTCAACTCGCCCGGCGCGATCACGATTTCCACGGTCGACGAATATCAGTCGAACAATCCGAACGGAGTGGCCTATCTCGGGCAGGGGCTTCAGACGACGGACAGCACCGGTGGCGCTAATGACACGCACCGCGCCGGCCTGCTGAGCTTCGGCCCCGATTCGGTGACGACGGTGATGCCGGACGGCAATGGCCAGACGACGCCGTCGACGCCCGGCGCGACCTTCACGCCGGGCGGCATCGGCATGACGGCCGGCTCGGTATGGTTCCAGGGCGGCTCGCTGATCGAGGCACCCGGTTCGAAGGTATCGGTCGGGGCGCTCGCGCCGTCGGCATCGGGCGCCCAGGCGCCGGCCGGCCAGACCGCCGTGCCGGGCCGGATCTATGTCGACAGCGGCGCGACGATCGACGTGTCGGGTCTCGCGAACGTCGAGGTGCCGATCGCGCAGACGCTCGTGACGGTCGACCGCATCGGCCAGAACGAACTCGCCGATTCGCCGCTGCTGCGCAACGGGTTTCTGTTCGGCTACAAGAATCTCGTGTTCGACAGCACGCTGACGGGCACGCGCAGCGACGGCGTGTCGTGGGTCGGCAGCCCGATCCTGAACCTGTCGGGCTATGTGAACCTGATTCCGCGCACCGTCGACCAACTGCTGACCAACGGCGGTTCGATCATGTTGTCGGGCAACGAGGTGATGACCGCGACCGGTTCGTCGATGAACCTGAACGGCGGCTACGTGCACGTCGATGGCGGGATCGTCAACACGACGCGGCTGGTCGATGCCAACGGCGCCATCGTGCCGATCGACAAGGCGAGCCCGTACGACACCTACGTCGGCGTCGCGGGCCAGTTCACCGAATCTCACCCACGCTGGGGCGTGACGAAGTCCTGGTACAACCCGCTGCAGACGGCGGGCACGTATCAGGGCGACTACATCGTCGGCGGCAACGCGGGCACGCTCGATATTTATGGGCTGCAGTCCACAGTGCTCGACGGCGACATCAGCGCGCAGGCATTCGGCGGCGCGAAACAGATGCAGGGCAACAGCCTGCCGAGCGGCGGGACGTTCAACCTCGGCGCCGATCCGAAACTCGACGGCGCCGCGCTGGTGCACCTGACGTCGAACAACAACGAGGTTGCGTCGGGCACCGCGGGCCTGGTCGTGCTGCAGGACAAGGCGCCGCAGCTTGCCGACATCGCGCCGGGTTTCTCGATCGATACGCCGCTCGACCAGACGGCGCTGCAGGCGCTGCCCGCGACCGATCCGCGCAATGTGCTCACGACCACCGTGGTGCCGGTCGCGACGTTGAACAACGGCGGCTTCGCGAACCTGAACGTGACCGAGGACAAGGCGGGCGGCAAGGGCGTCGTGGTGCCGCAAGGCACGCAGCTGAACCTGCAGCCAGGCGGCTCCATCACCATCAATAGCCCGGTGGCCGGTACCGACGTCAACGTGGCCGGCCGCCTGTCCGTGCCGTCGGGGGTGATTTCGATCACGAGCGGCGGCAACGTGATCGTCGGCCCGCAGGGCGTGATCAGTGCCGCGGGGCAGTGGGTAAACAACGACGTGCAGGCGGCGCCCGGTACGACGCCGGGCAACAGCCAGTTCATCAACGGCGGCAGCATCACGCTCTCCGCGCTGCTCGGATCGAACGTCATCGGCGGCGGGCTGGTGGGCGACACCTCGGGTTCGGTGCTGCTGCAGCCCGGCAGCGTACTGGACGTATCGAGCGGCGGCGAGATGCTGTCCAACGGCCAACTGCTGATGCAGAACGGCGTGCCTGCCGGACGCGGCGGAAATGTGACGTTGCAGGCGTATTCCGCGACGCCGCTGAAACAGTTTGGCGGGTCGGACGGCGCGCCGACCTTGCCCAGCGTACAGCCGACGGCCGGCACGATCGCACTGGGCGGCACGATCCTGAGCGAAGGGTTTTCGGGCGGCGGCACGCTGACGCTGCAGGCGCTCGGATTCCGGATCGGCGGCGCTGAAGCCGCCGCGTCGCCCTGGGACGTCTATCTTCCGGAAACCTTCTTTGCACGGCAGGGCTTCGGCAAGTATGTGCTGAATGCGTTCTACGACACGACGGTCGCGCCCGGCGCGTCGGTTGCCGTCACGCAATTGAATCGTATTCCGGACATGTTTGCACTTCAGCAGGCGGCCACGGGTGCAAACCTGGCGGCGGGCGGCCTGACCACGATCGGGCAGCTCGATGCGTATCACCGGCAGGCAACGGGTCTCGTCCTGACGGCCGGCAACGATACGTCGTGGCGGCAGGGCCAGCTTGCCACCACGCCGTCGTATCCGGGCGTCACCGGCGCAGTCACGCTGTCGGAAGGCGCATCGATTCACGCGGATGCCGGCGCGAGCATCGGCCTTGGGTCGCCGGCGCAGGTTACCGTGCTCGGCTCCATCGTCGCGCCGGGCGGGTCGATCACGCTGAGCGCGGACGGGAACGGCACGAACGCGCTGGCCGGGCAGTTCAGCACCGGTTTCATGAGCGCGAGCCAGTCGGTCTGGCTCGGCGCGGATGCTTCGCTCGACGTATCGGGCACGGCAGTGGCCAATCCGCTTGCGGCGCCGGTCAAGATCGGCGCGACGGCGGTCGTGCCGAACACGGGCAAGGTGCTCGCGGGCGGCTCGGTCACGATGTCGAGCGATACGGGTTACGTGGTCGCGCAGTCGGGTTCGAAGATCGACGTATCCGGCACGTCGGCGACATTCGACCAGTTGCAGCCCAATGGCACATACGCGTCGCAGCCGGTGTGGAGCGACGCCGGCTCGATCACGCTGTCGGCGGCGAACGGGTTGTTCGTGGATGCGACGCTGGCCGGGCGTCCGGGCGCCGTGCAGGCACGGGGCGGCACGCTGACGATCCTGCCGCGCCAGGCGGACCCGCATAGCAACGGTTCGACCGCCACCGCGCTCGTGGTGCGGCAAGACGGTACATTCGTGCCCGCGGGCCTGATGCCCGGGCAGAGTTTCTCGTCGGCGATCGATTCGACCACCGGCTTGCCGATCGGGCAGTCGAGCGGCGTCCTTCAGTTCGCGGCGGACCGGCTCGACGGGTCCGGCATCGCCAATCTGGTATTGGGCAGCGGCATACCGCCCAACGGTGCGCCATCAATACCGATCCTGTTTGCCGGCAACGTCACGCTGTCGTTGCCGGAATCCGTGACGTTGAACACGGGGCGCGTCGCCGCCATCGGCATGGGGCAACTGTCGTCGCTGCTATCAACGCCGGCGCGCAAGGCCGACGGGACGCTCGCGGCCGCCGTCGACGGCTTGCTCGCGCAACCGCAGCCTTCACTGGGCACGACGGTCGAGATCGATGCGCCGTACGTCGCGTTGTCGGGGCCGCCCATCCAGTCGCTGTCGAAGCAGTTCAAGCCGGTCGCGGCACTGTCCGATGCGACGCTGAACGTGAACGCATCCTTTATCGACCTGAAGAACCAGGCCCAGCTCAACAATTTCGCTCATGCGAACTTCACGAGCAGCGGCGATATACGCCTGAGCTCGACGAACGCGGGTGGGTCCGCAACTGGCACCGCGCCGGGGATGCTTTATACGCCGGGCAACCTGACGTTCAACGCGGCGGATCTGTATCCGTCGACCGGTAGCACGTTCGTCGTCGCCGCGGTCGGTCCGACCGATTCGGCCACGGGCAAACCGGTGCCGACGACGGTCACGTTCGCGTCGAACGGCGTGTCGGGCACGCCGTTGTCGGCGGGTGGCGCGCTGCTCGTGGACGCGACGAACATCGTGCAGGGCGGCACGGTGCGCGCGCCGTCCGGCACGATCGTGTTCGGCGTGGGCGATCCGTCGAATGCGGCGACGCAGGCCCAGTTTGCCGGGTTGCCGCTCGTCGCGACGGATACGGTGAAGCTCGTGAACGGCAGCGTGACGTCGGTTTCGAACGGCGGCTTGGTCATTCCGTACGGCGCGACGATCGACGGAGTCGAGTGGCAGTTCAATCCGCTTGCCGGCAACACGACGTCCGACCTGACCGCGCCGCCCGCGAAATACGTGGGCGTGAACGGCAGCAATGTCGCGCTCGACAAGGGCGCGACGATTGACCTGTCCGGCGGCGGCGACCTGCAGGCTATCGAGTGGGTGCCCGGCACTGGCGGCACGCGCGACGTGCTGTCGCAATACAACGTGAGCTATGCAAGCGGCAAGGGAGCGACGGCCATACCGATCAATGTCGGAGCCGGGAACGTCTATGCGATCGTGCCGGGCAAGCAGTCACCGGTCGCGGCGTATGACCCGACCCTCGCGCAGACGATACAACCGTCCACCAATGACAACGGCACGGCAACGACCGCGACGGCGACGATGGGCGTCGGGCGGGCGAGCCTGACCGACCCGGTCGGCAAGGCCGTGTATCTGTCGGGCGTGCCGGGGCTGGCGCCCGGCTACTACACGCTGCTGCCGGGCAAGTACGCGACGCTGCCGGGCGCGTATCGCGTCACGGTGTCGAACACGGCCGGCAATCTCGTGCCGGGCGCGAGCCAGGTGCTGCAGGACGGCACGGTCGTGACGGCCGGCTATTTCGCCGACGCGTTGACCGGCAGCCGAAGCGCGACGCCGACGCTGTTCAACGTGCAGTCGAACAATGTGTGGCAGCAGTACTCGCAATACACGCTGACGGGCGCGAACGCGTATTTCACGAAACTCGCCGCGACGAAGGGCAACGTGACGCCGCCGTTGCCGGTGGACGGCGGCCAACTGGTGCTGGCGGCGACGAAGGCGCTGTCGCTCGGCGCGACGCTGAATGCGGCCGCCGGTGCGGGCGGCGCGCCGGCCCAGGTCGACATCGCGTCGCAGGACATCCAGATCACCGGTAACGGCAGCGCGGCGCTGCCCGGCTATCTGCAGATCGGCAGCGACGCGCTCGATTCGCTGAATGCGGGCAGCCTGTTGATCGGCGGCACGCGCGCGGCGACGACGAGCGGCGTCACGATCACGCCGATCGCGAACAGCGTCGTCGTGTCCAACGACGGAAGCACGACGCTGAAGGGTCCCGAGATCCTGCTCGTCACGAAGACCGACGGCAGCGGCACCGATCCGAACGCGGCAAACGGGCTGCGCGTCGATGCCAGTGCGTCGATCGCCGCGCAGGGCGATTACCCGGCAGCCAAGGATCAGCCGATCGCGATCGCCGGCGACGGTGCGTTGCTGCGCGTGTCGAACGGCGCGATGGCGCCGCTGTCGCGCACTGGCGGCACGGGCAAGGGATTGATGACGGTCGGCGCGGGCGCGACGCTCGCGGGCGGACAGGCGCTGCTGCTCGATTCGTCCGGCGACCTGAAGGTCGATCCGTCCGCCGTGCTGTCGGCCAAGGCGATCACGGCGGACGGCTCTGCGATCACGTTCACCAACGCGAGCGGCGCGTCGGCGGCGAGCCTGCCGGGCTTCGTCGTCGATCCGGCCGGCCTCGCGCAGTTCGCGAACGCGCAGCAGGTCACGCTGCGCAGCTACGGCGCGATCGGTTTCGTCGGCGACGTGAACGCGACGTTCGGCAACAGCGTCGATCTGAGTGCGGGCAGGTTCACGAGCGATGGCGGCCACGTCACGCTGAATGCGCAGCAGGTTGCGTTCACGAACGAGATGGGCGCCGCGCCCGGCACGACGACGGCCGGAAACGGCACGCTGACGGTCAATGCGAAGGAAATCGACTTCGGCACGGGCACGAAGGCGGCCAGCGGCTTCGGCTCGGCGGTGATGAACGCGACGGCCGGCATCGTCGGCCAGGGTACCGGCACGTTCGACTTCGGCGCATTGCCGGTCACGCTCAATGCGCCGGTCTACCTTGCCGATACGAGCTCGGCCGCCACCGTGAAGACGACAGGCGCGCTGACGTTGAACGGCGCGTCGGGCAAGGCATTGAAGCGCGACGCGGTCGGCGGCGCATGGGCCTTCACCGGCGGCACCGTCGTCGACAACGGTGCGACGATCAGCGCGCCGGCCGGCAACGTGACGCTCGAGGCGACGACCGGCAACCTGACGATCGGCGGCGGATCGACGGTCAGCGCGGCAGGCGTGTCGAAACAGTTCTTCGACGTGACGCGCTACGCGCCGGCCGGTTCGATTGCGTTGACGGCCGATGCGGGCACGGTCGACGTGCAGGCGGGCTCGACGCTCGATTTCTCCGGCGCCAGCGGCGGTGGCGCGGCAGGCAGTCTTTCGCTGTCGGCGCCGCAACAGGTCGTGAACCTGAACGGCACGATCAAGGGCGGCGCGGCGAGCGGTTATGCGGGCGGGGCGTTCTCGCTGAATACCGGTGGTGCTGCGGACCTCGATGCGCTGTCGAAGACGCTGGCATCGAGCGGCGTGAACCAGGCGATCACCGTCCACACGAAGACGGGCAACCTGACGCTGTCGCCGGGTAACACGCTGACCGCGCACTCGGTGCTGCTGACGGCCGACGGCGGTTCGGGAAGCTCGGCCGATACGGCGAACGGCAACGTGAACGTGCTCGGGACGATCGACGCGTCCGGCAAGGCAGGCGGTGAGATCGACCTGTACGGCCGCAACGGCGTGGACATCGAAGGTTCGCTGCTGGCACGCGGCTCCGATCCGAACCAGCGCGGCGGCAAGGTCAACATCGGCACGACCGCATTGTTCGATCCGACGATCGTCGACGCGAACGGCAACTCGGTCGCGTACAACGCAACCTATGGTTACGAGAACATCCTGCGTGCGAACGCGGGCGCCATTACGCTCGGCGCGAATGCGCTGATCGATGTGTCGGGCGGGACTGCCGGCGGTTTGTCGGGCGGCACGGTGAATTTCCGTGCGCCGCTACTGGCCGACAACGGCGTGAAGGTCAACCTGCCGGATACGTTCAACGACGGCAAGGGCATCGTCGGCTCGCGCGCGACGACGCTCGAGGCGTATGCGGTATGGAGCACGACGGACGCGACGACCGGCGCGCAGCACTTCGACGGCGTCATCGACCCGGCGGGGTGGTATGACAAGAGCGGGCATCTGCTGGCCGGCACGTTCACTGCACAAGGGACGTCCGGCACGCCGGCGACGTTCTCGTTCGCGCCGGACGGTTCGGGCGGCGGCACGCTGACGAATCAGACGACGGGCGTATCGTCGACTGTCACGCAGGTGCAGCTTCAAGGCGGCGATAAGGACATGGGTTTCGGCGGGTTGAACAACATGTACTTCGCGCCCGTGAGCGGCGGCACGAATACGGATCACCAGACTTTCTACGGATATCAGAACGGCGATGCATCGACGGCGGCGCCGGGAACGCTAATGGGGTTTGTGCAGCACGGGCTCGATACGCTGGTCGATCCGTTTGCTGGCAAGAACATCGCGAACGCACGCATCGTGCCGGGGATCGAGCTCGACAACCCGAGTTCGGCGATCAACGGCGGCGATATTCAGGTGCTGACGAACTGGAACCTCGGCGCGGGTACATCGCCGACGAATCTCGCGTTCCGGTTCGATGGGCAAGCGCCGGTCGTGACGCTGCGCGCCGAGAACAACGTGAAGGTGAAGGCGAGCCTGTCGGACGGATTCTTCCAGATCGCGAATCCGCTGGGCGGCGGGGGGACGATTCCGGTGCCGCCGTTGTCGACGTTGGCTGCGGCGCAGACGATTTATGGCGCGTCGGCGGGGCATTACGGGTACGCACTTTCGTTTTGGACGAGCTATGGCCTGGCGTCCGGTCCCGGGCAACCGATCGGAGGTGCGCCAGACGAAATTGCCGAATACTATGCACTTTATACGGCGTACGCGAATTTCCTGGACCAGACCGCCACGAGCCTTTCGTCGGCGCTGGGACCAGGCTGGTCGCCGAACGACACCAACGTCGAGATTATCTATGGGATTCGGGCCTCCAACTCCAGCACGATGCTGCCCGGTCAGCCGACGGCTCCGGTTGCGCCGACCGTGGCCGAGCAGGCGTCGAATCCTGGATCCTATCTGATCTATCTGAATCAGTATCAGAAGTATCTGTCCGATTCTGTACAGTTTGTGGTTCAGCATCAGCAATGGCCGCTGGTAACCAGCGTCGATGCACCAAAGGTTCAGCCTGTATCTGTCATTGCAACAACGACGATCAGCGTGCCGGCAGTGACGGACAATACGCCATCTCCGACGTCGGTTGCGACCGTTCCAATTCCGCTTGTGTCTGCTTCGCTGACGGGCGGCCCGAGCAGTTCCTTCCGCGTAGTGGCAGGGGCGGATCTGAACAGCACGAATCCGCTGGCGCTTCAGGCGCGGACTGCAGGAAGCGGATCGAACGACAAGAGCGTGACTTTCGACGGGCATACGACGTTCGTCGACAGCAATGGTCTGGCAATTCTGGCGCCGACGATGATACGCACCGGTACCGGTTCGATCGATATCGCGGCAGGCAATGACATCGCGCTATTCGACAGCAGTTCGATTCAGCCGAACAGTCCTGACATAACCGTTCCCGGTGTGATTTACACAGGCGGCGCGCCTGCGACGGGGGCGCCGGCCGGCACGGGTCTTTCGATCATTCATGGCTTGAACAACAATCCGGATATTCTGGTCACGTCCGCCGTCAATCCGGACTCGGCCGGCGATATCACGATTCATGCGCAGGGCGATATCAAGGGCGCGGAGTATCTGACCGACGTGAATGGGACGGTGACCGGGCGGCAAGGCGCCAACATCAGCCCGTTCTGGTGGCAGTGGATGCAGATCGGCAATCCGACCGGGATGGTAGGGGCGACCAATCCCGTGTCGCAGACCGTACAGACGTCGATCAACTTCGGCGCATTCGATCAAGGCGTGTTGAGCGCGGGTGGCAACGTGTCCGTGTCGGCTGGCGGGAATATTTCCGACCTTTCGGTGTCGCTGCCGACCACGTGGTATTTGACCGGCGCCAATACCGACAATCCCACGGTCAATACGGTTGGCGGCGGCAACCTGTCGGTGCGAGCCGGAGGGGACATTCTGAGCGGCGGCTATTTCGTCGCAAAGGGAACCGGAACGATCACGGCGGGCGGGAAGATCGGGGCGGACATTGCGGTGCCTTCGTCAGTCGACGGCCAGCCTGCCGTCACGATGGATACGCTGCTGGCGACACAGGATGGCGTGCTCGACGTAAGCGCGCGACAAGGCGTCAGCATCGGGCGCGTGTTCGATCCGTCGTATGTGCAGAGCATTGCGCTGTTGAACGCATATAGGCAGCAGGCCGACATGCAGGGCTATTCGTCGACGTCCGCCGTTAATATTGTGTCGACGACGGGTGATGTCGCGATCGGCACGCTGTCGAACATCAGCCTGATCGGCGGTGGTTCGACCGAATCCCAGGCACCGGGGCGCGGCGACTTTTCGTCTGTCCTGCCGGCATCGATGAACGTGACTGCATTGACTGGCGGCATCGCGCTGGCGGCCAGCGGCGTGCTCTATCCGTCTGCATCAGGCGATCTGAGTCTGATCGCTGATCAATCGGTCACTCTGTCGAGTGTCAACGGAATGGGTTGGGACGGACGTGCGGTGTTCGGCATGTTCGACATCGACCCGTCCGCGATGCCGTCGCCGTCGCGACCAAATGTCATCGTTGCCAATCCTACGGATCCGTCTGCGGCGGCGCACAATTCCACAGGGTTGCATGGTGACGACACGGTACCGGCGCGGATCTACAGTCTGAATGGCGATATCGTCGATGGTGCTCTGCAGGCAGCCGATGTTAACGCCGGTTTCTACGGAAATCTAGTGCCCGTCGCGATAGACAAGCCCGCTTTGGTTCAGGCAGGGCGTGACATCGTGAACCTGTCGCTTTTCGGGCAAAACCTGCGCAAGTCCGATGTGACGCGGATCGTCGCAGGGCAAGATATCTACGATACGCCGCTCATACATAACGTCGACGCAGTTATACCAGTGCTGGCGCTGGGTGGCCCTGGGACATTTGATATCCAGGCTGGTCGAAACATCGGCCCGCTGACTAGTCAGCTGGATGTCTCGTCCGCCCTGACGAGCCCGGCCGGAAAGACCACTGGCATCAACGCGATCGGCAACGCAAACAACCCATACTTGCCTCACGAGAGCGCTAGCGTCAATGTGTTGTTCGGTGTCGGGCCGGGCATCGATACCGCGACGTTTGTCTCGTCATATATCGATCCGGCAAGATCCGTATCCGGCGTGTCCAGCGCGACGCCCGCGCTCGTTACGTTCATGGAGCAATACGAGGCGGGGCTTTCGGTCGACACGGGGTTGGTCAACGATCAGCCGGCGATCAAGCCGTTGAGCGCGGACGAAGCGTGGTCGAAATTCAAGGCGCTGCCGCAGTATGTCCAGCAGCTCTTTGCCGAGCAGGTGCTGTTCAAGGTTCTGACCAGCGTCGGCGAGGATTACAACAATCCCGCCAGTCCGTACTATCAGAAATACGCACGCGGCTACGAGGCGCTCAATACAATGTTCCCGGCTTCGCTCGGCTACACGGCCAACAATCTCGGCGGCGGCAGCAACGGTGCGAACAAGCTGACCGACACGGGCGATCTGGACATTCGCAGTACGACCATCCAGACCCAGCAGGGCGGCAACGTATCGATCCTTGGCCCGGGCGGCCAGGCGCTGATCGGGAGTACATCCGCACCGCCTCAGATCGTCGACAGTGCGACCGGCAAGACGATCGCCGGGCCCGGAATGATGGGTGTCCTCACGCTCGAGAAGGGTGACATCAACATCTTTACGGATCGCAGCGTGCTGCTCGCCCAGAGCCGGATCTTCACCGAGCAGGGCGGCGACATGACGATCTGGAGTTCGAACGGCGACATCAATGCGGGCAAGGGTGCGAAGTCGTCGGCCGACACACCGGCGCCGCAATACGTGTGCGACGCGAACCACTATTGCACGGTCGACGCGCGCGGGCAGGTTACGGGCGCGGGCATTGCAACGTTGCAAAGCGTGCCAGGCGTGCCGATCGGTACGATCAACCTGATCGCGCCTCGTGGCACGGTCGATGCGGGCGATGCGGGGATTCGTGCGGGCAACTTGAACGTCGCTGCGCTGCGCGTGGTGAATGCCGACAACATTCAGGTGACCGGTAAGGCGACCGGCATCCCGCTCGTGCAGGCGGTGAATACCGGTGCGTTGACGGCCGCGAGTGCTGCTGCATCGGCCGCCACTCAGGTGGCGCAGGATATCGCGAAGAACAATGCGTCAGGCGGTGCGGTGCGGCGCTGGACGATCTCGGTGCAGGTCGAAGGCTTCGGCGATGCGGGCGGCGACGGTACGAAGAAGCACAAGCAGCAGGTCGGCTACGATTCGTCGAACGCGGTGTCGATTCTTGGGTTCGGTCAACCCGGAGCCACGCAACGGGCCACGTTGACATCCGAGGAGCGGAACCGATTGGGCAAGATCTAATAGAGCGAAATGTGCGCGACGCGGGTTGCCGGTAACATCTCGGCGCTCGCGTTTTTTATGCGGGCGCTGCATGCATGGTTCGAACAGGTGAGGATGGGCGTCTCCCGCGACCCGGATCCCTGCGGTTCGATGAAAGGAACGATCTGAGTTGATAGCTCCTTTGCACGGACTCATTACACGTCGCGGGGCGATCCGACACTCTCCGAGTGCAGTGAAATTAGCCGGGCAGGTACAGACCTGCCGATGCACAGGTTGATGGCTGTCAAATGAAACTGCGCCCCTGGTATCCCAGGGGCGCAGCGGTCTGGCTCTCTGTAGTCAGCGTGTCGACGAATTAACGACCGACTACGGTACCCGTGCAGACGCTCGTGTTGCCGATGTCGAGGTTGAAGCCGCTCGCGTTGCTCAGGAAGTCGTTCGAGATGGCCGTCTGGTAGTTCGACGGAACCGTGTCGAAGCCGTTGCCATGCACGATCGACGCAAAGCTGGCGTTCGTGTAGTGGCTGTTCAGGAAGTCATGAACGGCCGTCTTGACGGTCGCATCCTTGTAGCACTGGCTCAGGATGATCTGGCTGGTGCCGGAAACCGGGTAGCCCGACACCGGATTGCCGGCGGCCGGCACCCATTGCGAAGGATCCGAGGCTCCGGCCTTGAGCGCCGGCGGCTTGACCGAACCGAGTGCCGTCGAAGCATTTGCATACGTCGGTGCGTAGTAGATGCCATTCGTATTGTTCACGAGGCTGGCCACCGGCAGTTGCAGCGCGCCGGCCGGCGTCACGACCGTGCTCGACGGGGCGAGGAACGTGTTCGTATAGTCGGGGCTCAGGTACGCGACGGCGGCACCGGTGGAGGACGACAGCGCATTGCGCACGCCGCCGCTGCCCGACGCGCCGGTGAAGTTCGACGGCACGACGCCGCCGGGGAACGAAGCCGCGAACGTCAGCGAATCGACGAACGTTACGCCCGTGGCCGTGTTGCCTGCCTTACAGACGGCTGCCAGATGGCGGGTCAGCAGTTCCGTCGTGCCGCTGCCGTCCGAGCGGTAGATGACCTTGATCGGTGCGTTCGTCGTATAGGCTGCGGTCGTTTCCGGATTGATGACCTGGTTCCAGTTCGTCAGCTTGCCCGAGAAGATGCCGCACAGATCGTCGTCGTTCAGCGCGATGCTATGCGCTTGACCCGGCGTCGTCTGCGGCGTCGTCGTGCTCGTGACGGCCGGGCCGTTGACGACCGGCACCGTGATCGGCGTGACGATGTACGGAATCTGGATCAGCGGGCCGTTGGTCGCGCCGAGGCCGGCCTTGTACGACGTGAGCTGGGCGGTCGACAGCGCCGCATCGCTGTTCGCGAAGTGGACCGTGCCCGTGACCGTCGAGCCGAAGTACGTCGGCTGGTTGTTCAGGAATGCGTTCTGGCCGGCGCCCGAGCCAACCGAGTAGTACGTGAACGAGCCTTCGGCCGTGCCGAACAGGCCGATTTCGGTCGCGGTGTTGCCGATCGCGCCGATGGTCGGGGCGACGAGCGACGAACCGCCGCCGTGGATGTCCGCGGCCATTGCGGCCGTGGCGCCCAGACCGGAAACAACGAGAGCGAGGACTTGACAGATCTTGCGCTTGCTGGATTTCATGAGAAATTTCCTTGAACGAAGATAAACGGGAACCCCTGCTGTTGCGGTTGGAATACTTATGGACCGCCGCGTAAATGTAGGGGGTAATTCGAATGACGCGTGTGAATTTTTCATAACGAATGGTGCGTAACATTTTTATCGAGCAAGCCATTGCGTTATTCGAATTGATAAAGTGCGGAGCGGAGCGTAATTCGGCACAGGTTGGAACGTTCAGATATTGAGATTTGGACGGAATCGTTCGGCGGATCGCGCGCGGGAGCCCGCATGAGACTTGATGGAAGCTGTTGAAGCAGCACGCGAGTCCGCGCACGGCTATCCCAACTTCAAGACGATTTCGTGGCGGATGTTACGGAACATTCTGCACGTCGATGAATATCTTCCGTTTTGATGTATTTCTTCCGTTTTTTTGCGCGAATCTGTAAATGGAAGGTCGATGAGGGGCGCGAGTATTTAATGTATGACCGGTTAATTGATTGGGTAAGAATGAAATCGTTTTTGCGTTATAAGAATAACGGCGACGGGTAATAAGACCCGCCAAAAAAGGTAGCCCAACATCCGTCACAAATTTGCGCCGGTTCGCTCCGTAGTCTTCCCCGGCGACTCCGTCCGGCAACCTGCGCGACGTCATCGGAAGCAGTCGCGCACGTGACAGGAGAGCATCGGCATGTCGGCATTCCGCTACGAAGCGATCGATCCCACCGGCCGCACGCTGAAAGGCGTGCTCGAAGCCGACAGCGCGCGCGCCGGCCGCAGCCATCTGCGCACGCAAGGTCTCACGCCGCTCGTCGTCGAACTGGCCGCGCAGCGCCTGCACGGCGAGCGCCATCAACGTTTGTCGCTCGGCCGCAAGCTGTCGCAGCGCGAGCAGGCGATTATCACGCGCCAGCTCGCGAGCCTGCTGGTCGCGGGTTTGCCGCTCGACGAATCGCTGTCGGTGCTGAGCGAGCAGGCCGAGCGCGAATACGTGCGCGAGCTGATGGCGTCGATCCGGGCGGAAGTCGTCGGCGGCCATTCGTTCGCGAATGCGTTGAGCCAGCATCCGCGCGATTTCCCCGAGATCTATCGAGCGCTCGTCGCGGCCGGCGAGCACACCGGCAAGCTCGGCATCGTGCTGTCGCGTCTCGCCGACTACATCGAACAAAGCAACGCGCTGAAACAGAAGATCCTGCTGGCGTTCACCTATCCGGGCATCGTCACGCTGATCGCGTTCGGCATCGTCACGTTCCTGCTGAGCTACGTGGTGCCGCAGGTTGCGAACGTGTTCACCAGCACCAAGCAACAGCTGCCGACACTGACGGTCGTGATGCTCGCGCTATCGGACTTCGTGCGGCACTGGTGGTGGGCATCGCTCGCGGCGACGGTCGCGATCGCCTATGCGATCCGCAAGGTGCTGTCGCGCGATGCGCCGCGGCTCAGGTTCGACACGTGGGTGCTCACCGCGCCGCTCGCCGGCAAGCTCGTGCGCGGCTACAACACGGTGCGCTTCGCGAGCACGCTCGGCATTCTCACCGCGGCCGGCGTACCGATCCTGCGCGCCTTGCAGGCGGCCGGCGAGACGTTGTCGAACCGCGCGATGCGCGCGAACGTCGACGACGCGATCGTCCGCGTGCGCGAAGGCTCGGCGCTGTCACGCGCGCTGGCGCATACGAAGACGTTTCCGCCGGTACTCGTGCACCTGATCCGCTCGGGCGAGGCGACCGGCGACGTGACGACGATGCTCGATCGCGCATCCGAAGGCGAATCGCGCGAGCTGGAACGCCGCACGATGTTCCTGACGAGCCTGCTCGAACCGCTGTTGATTCTAGCGATGGGCGGCGTGGTGCTCGTGATCGTGCTCGCGGTGATGATGCCGATCATCGAGCTGAACAACATGGTGCAGTGATGCGCGGCTCAGCGCACGAACGCGTTGGCCTTCTCTGCGGCGGGCAGCGCGATTTCGCGTTGCAGGCCGTTGCGGTCGACGACGATCGAGCGCGCGCGAACCTCGGCGAGCTTCGCGGCTTCGCCGATCGCCGCACCGAGCGACACGACGCGCGATGTCTCACCGCCGACGCTGACGATCGCCGCCGCACGGCGCGCGTCGAAGGCGAGCACGCCGAGCAACTGGATGGCGTCGTGGCCGTCGTCGGGTTTCGCGCCGAACAGCCGCGCGCCGGCCGCAACGTCGATCGGCGCGGGTGGCGGTGCAAGCGCCGCGACCGGCGCATCGGCGGCGCTCAATACGCGCACGGCCCACAGCGACACGGCAGCGAGCGCCGCGGCGGCGGCGAGCGTTGCCGCGAGCGGTACGAGATCGGCGCGGGACGGCGCGATGCGAAGCAGGTCGAACGGTTTCATGGCGTCACGTCGATGCGATGGACAGAAGACGTTTCCATTCTTTGCCGCGAGGGTGAATGCATGATGACGGGCCTCAACGAAACCCGAACGTCGTACGCTGGCCAGTCGCGTGGACACGCGCGTCGCCGCACGCAACGCGGCTTCACGCTGCTGGAGATGCTCGTCGTGCTCGTGATCGTCGGGCTGCTGGTCGCGGTCGTGACGCTCGCGCCGTCGCGCAATCGCCGCACCGATCTGGCGGAGGAGGCGCAGCGCCTCGCGAACCTGCTCGAATCGGCCGGCGACGAGGCGCAGGTGCGATCGATGCCGATCGCATGGCAACCGGTCGGCGGCGGCTATCGCTTCGTGCAGCGCACCGACAGCGGCAGCTGGGCGCCGATGACCGACGATCTCTATCGCGCACGCCGCTGGGGCACCGAGGTAACGGGCGTGTCGGTGCGCTACACCGGCGGCGGCGAAGTGCCGTCGCGCGTGGTGCTCGGCAGCGAAAGCATCGACGTGCCCGTGACGATCACGCTGTGGTCCGGCGACGTGCGGATGGCCGTCGTCGGCACGGGCATCGGCAGCTTCGTCGTGCGCCGGCCTTGAGCGACGCGTGGCGCCGCGCGCGAACACGATGGATGAACACGTCTGGATTGAATCGCGCCGCTGCATGCTTCACCTGACTGTCACACAGCCCGCTCACAATCTGTCGTTCGCTTGCGACGGAGCCGCTCCCGGGGGCGCGCGCTTCGGCACGCGGCGTGCAACTCCACTTCCGTCCAGGGATTCATGACTCGTTCACGGGCGCCGACCGGTGTCCTGGCGCTCGTCGCGTGGCTCGCGCTGGTCGTGCTGTGCATGCGCGGCGTGCACGCGCAGGAGACCGGTTCCATCGGCCGCCAGCCGGGCCGCGCGGTGCATTTCGATCTGCCCGCGCAGCCGCTCGCGAAGACGTTGCAGGATTTCGCGCGGCTCACCGAGCTGATCGTGCTCGCGCCGGCGCCGCTGCTCGACGGGCGCACGAGTGCGCCGGTCCAGGGCGATTTCACGCCGCGCGACGCGCTCGAGCGGATGCTGGCCGGAACGGGGTTGCGTGCGGAATTCTCGCGTCCGGACGAAGCGATCATCGTCGCGCAGCCGGCCGCCGAGACGCCGCCCGCGACGGCCGACACGCCGGCGGATCCGGCGCTGCCGATCGACGGGATCGGCGATTCGGGCGATCGGCGCGCGTTCGCGGGCCTGCTGCAGGCGCATCTGATCGATGCGCTGTGCGCGCAGCCGGCAGCCGTGCCGGGCAGCTATCGACTCGTCGCGCAGGTGCGCATCGACAACAGGGGGGCGGTGGTGGCGGTCAACATGGTGGCATCGAGCGGTTCGGCCGCCCGCGACGCGGCGGTGATGCGCGCGCTGCGCGCGCTGAAGCTGGACGATGGGCCGCCGGCAGACTTGCCGCAGCCGGTCACGATCCTGCTGCGCCCGGCCGGCAACGGCGTGCATTTCCGTTGCCCGGCGCCGCAGCCGGCCGTCCGGGGCTAGGCCGCCATGTCCGACAGCAACCGCTCCGGGCTCAGGCATCTGCTGGCGACGCGCTACGCGTACCTGGTCAGGCGGCTCGAACGCGTGACGGGGTCGAAGGACGGCGCCGCCGATGCGCTGCACGAAACCTGGCTGCGCCTCGAGAACGCGAACGTCTCCACGCAGGTGACGAACGCGGACGCCTATATACTCGGGATGGCGAACAATGTCGCGATCGACCAGCATCGGCGCGAACGGCGGCATCTGCACGACGACGACGTCGAGACGCTGCTGGAAATGCCCGACGAACTCGCCGATCCCGAGCGCATCGTCGCGGCACGCCGCAAGGTCGAGACGCTGAAGGACGTGCTGCGCGGCCTGCCGCCTCGGCGCCGCGCGATCCTGCTGGCCGCCCGCGTGGACGGCCTGCTGAACCGCGAGATCGCCGAGCATTTCGGTATTTCGCTGCGGCTCGTCGAAAGCGAGTTGAGCGCGGCGATGAAGTACTGCCTGCAGCGCATGCAGGAAGACGGTGATTCGTACACGGGCACGCGAGGCGGCCCGCGCAAATTTTGAGCATCCGGACGATGACGAAAGCCCAGGCCCAACCTGCCCACGACGAACTCGACGAAGCGAGTGCGTGGCTGCTGCGTCTGCGCTCGGGAGAAGCGGGCCAGGCCGAAGCCGATGCGTTCGAGCGCTGGTGTGCCGATCGTCCGCAAGCCGCCGATCTGCTGCGCGATACGTGGAGCTCGCTGCGCACGGCGGCGACCGAACTCGCGCACGAGGAGCGCACGGCTGCTGCCTGGGCAGACGTTGCAAAGCGCGAACGCACGATGCGCACCGGACGCCGCGCGTTCATCGGCTTCGCGGTCGCGGCCGGCACATCATGGCTCGCGGTGCGGCCGCCGATGCAGCTGTGGCCGTCGCTCGGCGACATCGCGGCCGATTACCACACGGGTACCGGCGAGCAGCGCAGCGTCGCGCTGTCGTCGCGCGTGACGGTCGAGCTGAATACGCAGACGCGCCTCGACGTGCTGCCCGCGAGCGATGCCGCGCATGGCGTCGAAGTCGTCGCGGGCGAGGCCGAGATCGACGCGGCCGCACCGCCGGCCGGCCGTGCGACGCCGATCCAGCCCGTCACCGTGGTGGCGGGCGGCGGCCGCATGCAGGCGACGGTCGCGCGCTTCAACGTGCGGCGCACGGGTACGCAGGTCTGCGTGACCTGCCTGTCCGGCACGGTCGCGCTCGAGCATCCGCGCGGCGCACGCACGCTGAACGCCGACGATCAGGTCGTCTACGACGATCGCGGCGTGCAGCCGGTGTCGCGGATCGATCCGGGCGCCGTCAGCGCATGGCGGCGCGGGATGCTGGTGTTCAACGGCGTGCCGCTGTCGGACGTCGTCGACGAGATCAACCGCTACCGGCGCGGCAAGGTCATCTTGCGCAGCGCGTCGCTCGGCGCGAACCGGATGCAGGCGCAGTTCCCGATCACGCGGCTCGACGACGTGATCGACATGGTCGGCCGCCTGTATGGCGCGCACATCACGCGCCTGCCCGGCAACATCGTGCTGCTGAGCTGACGCAGCTTCCCGCGTCTTCCGCTTCCTTCCCTTTCTTCCTGTCTCCGCCAGGCGGCGCGTTCGCCTGCTTCGGGGCTGCCTGCGCTGCGGGTTACGGCCCTTCGATACGACTTTATCCATGAGGGCCGGCAAACGCCGGGCTGTCGTTCGCGACGGCCCGGCGGGGCGTCGTCGGACCCGAGGCGTGGGTGGCAAGCGCCCCGGCCGCGCAGCGATGCGCGGGGTGGGGAAGGTGTGTCGAATGAGCTTCGGGCGGTGGCGTGATCATGAACGAATCGCAACGGGAATCGGATTCCGGCGACGCGGACACGCGCGCCGATGCGATCCGCGAGGGCGCGGTGCGCTGGCTGCTGTGGCTGCGCGCCGGCGACACGACGGAGCAGGAACGCGACGCTTTCGGGCGCTGGCGCGCGCAGAGCGACGAGCATGCGCGCACGGTCCGCGAACTGATCTGGATGTGGGCCGTGCTGGAGACGGTCGGCCGCCAGGAGCCCGGCGAGCCGGGCGGGTCGACGCGCACGCATTGACCGGGTGCAGGGGCATCGCAAGAAAGTCTGCGGGTTAGCCGGGCCCGCTTCGACCTTGTATACGAGAGAGCGAGGGGGCCGTGCAGAGGGGCCGAGAGGCGGAGACCGGGACCGGAAGCCTGAACGGGCTTCCGGATCGCCGTTCACGCGCGGTGGCCGCCGTGTGCGCCGCTCCAGGCGGCGTCGAGCGGATCGCGGGTGTCGCGCAGCGGCTCGCGCAGAAACGGAAAGCGTTCGACGAACGGTGCGGATTCTTGCAGGGACACGATATGGCCGACCATCCATTGCAGCAGTTCGCCGCCGTGCCGGACCTGTTCCGGGCGCCAGTCCGGCATCGTCGAGAAGAGCGCGGAGAAGCCGCTCCAGCGCGACGGCCGGTCGTTGTCGCCGGGCCGGAGATAGGTGTTCATCGCGACGTCGTGCGCATCGGTCAGCGTGCCGACGAACAGCCCGTGCGGCGTCGGCACGCCGATCTGCTGCCAGCCTTCCGCGAGCGCGAGCGAACGCATCACGCGCGCCGCGACGAACGCGATGCGTGTCTCATGCTCGATTTCCGCCAGCGACATCACGCCGTTGCGCTGCATGCAGCGCGCGACCGCGTGCGGCCGAATCACGTTCGATGCGAAGCTGCGCAGCACGAGGTCGGGCACCGTCAGCTGAAGCTGGAATTCGCGCAGCCCGTGCTCGGCGCTCATCGTCGAGAAATTGACGAACAATCCTTCGGCATGACCGAGCACGCCGACGTACGGTTCGAGCCCGAGGCGCGCGAGCTTCGGCGCGATCTGGCGCTCGAGCAGCCGCATCAGGTTGCGGCGGTTGCGCACGCCCGTGAAATCGTCGATGCCGCGCGTGACGACGTCGCTGATCTCCCAGCGGCGCTCGTCGGCGACGAGCCGCGGGGAGCCGCTCAGGTCGAACCGGGCGCGGCCGTGCGCCACGCGGGGATCTACGTACATGCCGGTGCCTCGTGCATCGATTGCGGGCGGACCGTCGCGACGGCGCGGCGTCGCGCGGATCGGGTCGCCCACGATGCTGCGGTGTCGCCGGCGCGCCGTCAAGAGCGAACGCATCGCGACGCACGCATGCGCATGCCGTCGCGGCGGCCCGCGCGATCAACCAGACAGTGTGGGGTATCCCGATGATGCGCACGATCGTGGAACGCTTTGTCGAGCAGAGCCCGATGACGATCATGACGCGGCTCGTGCTGCAATGCGCGCTGCACGACGACTGGGTCGGCGCCGCGGCGGATGCCGGCGACGAGCCCGACGGCGAGTCGATCCGCGAGGCGCTGTTTGCCGTCGCCGTCGACGCGATCGCCGCGATTGCCGCGCGGCAGCGGACGCCCGATGCCGCCGCGGCCGTCGCGCCGGGGTTGGGTGCGACCGTGACGGCGCTGCACGATTGCATGAGCCGGTGGCGCTCGGGCTGGGGGCGCGCGCTGGCCAGGGACAGCGTCGACCTGCTGCTGCCGGTTGCGTCGGGGTGCAGCGTCGACGGCGCGCGCGCAGTCGACGGGATGCGGCTGCGCGTGCTGGACGGGTTCGGCGAGGCCTGCGCACCGCGGGCCGACGGTTGCGGCTGCGGGCGTGCGTGCGACGACCCCGCGCGCGATGCGGCGGCGGGCGGTGTGCGCGTCCTGCCGGTCTACGATCCGGATCTCGGGATGATCGTCGACCTGCTGCCTTGCGAACGCGGCCGGTCGCACGAGCGTGCCTTCGTCGGCGCGCTGCTCGAGACGGTCCGGCCCGGCGAGCTGTGGATCGTCGACGGGCGGTTCGATACGGACGCGATCCTGTCCGGCTGGCCGCGCCGCGGCGGCGCATTCGTGCTGCGCGAATACGGCCGCTCGGCCGCATGCCGGCCGCTTGGCGACTGGCAGGAAGCCGGCGTGTTCGGCGGCGGCTGCGTTCGCGAACAGTCCGTCGGGATGGCCGGCGAAGGCGGCGTGTCGGGCGCGTTTCGGCGGATCGAATGGCACGGTGACGAGACGCCCGGCGACATCGTCACGCTGCTGACCGACCTGCCGGCCGAGCGGTTCGATGCGCCGCAGGTCGTGGCGCTGTCGCGCCGGCGCTGGCGCGACGCGTTGCCGCTGTCGCTCGAGCCCGTCACGGGCGGCGCGCCGTTCGGCGCCGTGCCCGCGCGCGCGGCGCTGCTGGCGTGCGGGATCGCCGCCTTCGCATACAACGCGTTCAGCGTGATGGCGCGCGTGGTCGGCGGTGCGCTCGATCTCGACGCGCGGGACGTCGACCGCCTGCCGTCGCTGATCGCCGACGGCGTGACGGCCACCTATGCGGGCATGATGATCGCGCTGCCGCCGGAGTGGTGGGCGCGCTACGACCAGTTGCCGGCGGCGACGCTGGGGCAGATCGTGCACATGCTCGCCGTGCATGTCGACCCGCGCAGCGAGCGGCGCCGGCGCCGCGACAACCGGCTGTCCGCGAAGTCGCAGGCGTTACTGCGCGCGGCAACGCTCGAGCGCCTGATGCACGACGACGGCGACGATCCGGCCGCGAACGTGTTCAGCCTGCGCACGATCGCGATGGCCACGCGCGACTTCAGCAGTAATCCGTCGAAGGCGCTGCGGCACGCAGGCGAGGCGCTCGTGATGGTCACCAAGTACAACCGGCCGATCGCATTGCTCGTGTCGATCGACGACTGGAACCGGCTGCTCGGCGAAGTGCGCGAGACGAGCTTCACGCGGCTGACGTTCGATGCGGCGGCGCAGGGCCCGCGACCGGTGACGTTGAGTGAATCGTCGCTGAATTAGCGGGCACCGATCGCACGTTGGCGACCCGGCCCGCAGTTCGAACTGCTTCGGCACAGCCCGCATCCGGCTTCAACTCGTCAGCCGCCGCACCCAGATGACCGACGTCCACGCGAAATTGCCGCTGCCGTAGCGCGCGATCAGCGTGTCGATGCGTGCGTTGATCCGCGCCGAATGCACGCGGCAGTGCACGATGAAATAGCCGCTGTTCACGCCGACGGCCGAGCCGTCCGGCAGCGTCGGGTTGCCGCCTTGCGCGGGCAGCAGGTATTCGGCGATGTCGCCGGTGCTGACGAAATACGCAGTCGCGCGCCGGTCGACGAGCCGCTTGGCCTGGCTCGCCGACAGCGTCGGGATCGCGGCGACGAGCACGGGTTCGGTCGCGGTGTTCGCGTTGACGACGGTCAGGTCGGGCAGGATCGTGACGAACGGCGCAAGCGTGTCGATCGCATGCGCGTCGTAGCCGGGAATGCGGGCGAGATCGTCGACGGACACGAGCTGCAGCGGCCAGCCGCCCGGGCCGTTCGCGTCGCGCAGCGAGCGCAGCATGTAGTCGGCCGTCGGTTGCGCGAGCGCCGGATCGAGCGACAGCTGGACGAGCAGGCGCCGGTACGCCAGTACGCCTTCACCATTGGACTGCCACGGCTTGCCGGGCGCGACGCGCGACACGAGATTCGTCAGGTTGAAGCGCGCCTGCGCGTCCTCGACGCTGCCCGAGATCCACGCGCGCGACAACTCCGCATTGACCGCCAGTGCGTCGGACGGCAGCAGGTCCGAGAGCGGCACGTCGGCGACCGGCGCCGACCACGGCTGGCCGACGAACGTGACGTTCGACGTCGCGCTTTGCGCGCGCAGCGTCGCGCGTGCCCACTCGACCGCGGCGCGTTCGATCCACATCGTCTGCGTCGCGAGCCGCTGGTTCTCGACGTCGCGTGTCGCGACCTGCTGGCGCCACAGTACGCTGGCCGCGAGCGTGGCCGCCAGCGCGACGACGAGCAGCACCGTCACGATCGCGATGCCGCGTTCGCGCCGTGCGTGCGCCGTCCGTCCTGTCCCGTATCGATGCATCCGCGTGCCCCCGCAGTATCGGCGCGGCGCGCTCACACCTCGAACGCCAGCCACGCATGCGCGATGCTCGCATGCGCAGATGACGTGACGCCGAACAGCGCGGCGAGCCCCGCGACCCAGCACGCGAGCGTCGCGGGCCGCATGCCGTCGGCCGCCAGCGGGCCGACGAGGCCGCCGATCGCGTGCGAGCGCCACAGCAGCAGCACGAACAGCGTGCAGCCGACGGTCATCGCGATCGCGAACATGTGCGCCGCGATCGCGGGGCGCCGCGTGAACGGCGCGCGGTGATGCCGCTGGTTGGTCGCGACGATCGCGACCCCGTTCGCGACGGGCACGATCGCCATCGCGAGCGCCCAGAACAGCGGCTGGTCGCTCGACGGATTGATCAGCAGCAGCGTGCCGATCATCCAGATCGGCGGCGCGAGCAGCGTGAGCACGGACCACGACAGCAGCTGCCACGCGAGCCACGGCGTGCGCCAGCGCAGCGGCGGATCCGACGCGGCATGAGCGGCGCGCGGCCGCAGCCGGCCCGGCATTCCGGCGGCGCCGGCCAGCCGTCCGGCGAGCCACCGTACGAGCATCGTGGCGAATGACATGGCGTGTCCTGTCGTTGACATGTTTCGTTCTCAATAGCTAGGACGAAGCGGGCAGCCGAAAACCGCAGGATTTCGCGCGTGCTCGCGATGCCGCGGTGCGGTGTAAACGGTCCCGCGTGGGTTTCGCGCGAACGCGTGCCGTGTTTTCGCGAGCGTTTCGTGAATATCTTCAGCGGAATGTCACAAAAACTTCCCGGTTGAAACCGGAGGATTGTCGGGCCGCACGCTGGCCGGCCGCGTTTTCGCGTGCACGTCGGCCAGGCAACGACACGTATACGAAAAAGGGGGCCACGCAAGGTCATGCGCCGCGTCTCGCGAGTCTCGCGCGAGGGAGCGGCTGCGCGCATTGCAGGCCGCTTGCGTCGACCGCTCGCCGGTGCCGGCGGATCGGTCGACGTCACGCGAAAAAAACATTGCGGCAATGCGCGCTTCGTTCCGTCTAGGTAGGTGGGAGCTGCGACTTGGTGCGTCGCGCGCGGCCCCGTTCGCGACCGACGCGCGTGCGTCGGGCCGGCGGGCGGGAGTACGCAAGCGGGCACATTTTTTCTCATCAGGCGGCGTGAAGCCGACAGGTGCATGACAGTGGAACAGTTCGAGGAAACCCGGCCGGCGGGCGAAGGCGTTGCACCGACGGACGACGTATCGGCGCGACAGGCGGAAGCGCTGTCGCCGGTCATCAACCTGCGCGACACGGGGCGCTTCCTGCAGGTGCTCGAGGCGCTCGGGTGCTCGCTGGCCGTGAGCCGCCGCCCGTCCGGCGTGGCCGTGATCGGCGTCGACGACGGCGTGCCCACGCTGTCCGCGTGCCTGTTGCCGCGCTCGATGGGGATGGCCGTGTCGGGCAAGCGGCTCGCGGTCGCGACGATGCACGAGCTGATGGTATTCGCCAACGTGTCGACGCTCGCGCCGCACTATCCGGCCCGCCCGGATCACTACGACGCGATGTTCGTGCCGCGCATGTCCTACTACACGGGCGATCTCGACCTGCACGACATGGCGTTCGACAAGCACGTGCTGCTCGCGGTCAACACGCGCTATTCCTGCATCAGCGTGATCGACGGCTATTTCAACTTCACGCCGATATGGCAGCCGCCGTTCGTGACGGAGACCACGCCGGACGATCGCTGCCACCTGAACGGCATGGCGTTCGCCGACGGCAAGGTGCGGTTCGCGACGGCGCTCGGCATGAGCAACGAGCCGTTCGGCTGGCGCAGCGGGATGGCCGGCAGCGGCATCGTGATGGAGGTGCCGTCCGGCCGGGTCGTCGCTTCGGGGCTCTCGATGCCGCACTCGCCGCGTGTGATCGGCGGGCGCCTGCATGTGCTCGAAGGCGGCCGCGGCCACGTGCTGCAGATCGATCCGCAGTCCGGCGCGCGGCACGTGCTCGCGAAGCTGCCGGGCTTTACGCACGGTCTCGCGGCGTACGGCGGCGTGTTGTTCGTCGGGCTGTCGAAGCTGCGCGACAAACGCGGTCCGCAAGGGTTGCCGATCGAAAGTGAATCGGATGGGTTGGTCGCGGGCGTCGCTGCGCTCGACGCGAATACCGGCGACGTGCTCGGCATCCTGCAGTTCTTCAACGGCGTCGACGAGATCTTCGACGTGCAGGTGATCCCCGACGTGCGGCGTGCCGAAATCCTGAGCCCGCACCAATGGGCCGAGACGCCGTCGATCGTGACGATGCAGGGCGGCTTCTGGCAGACGCGTCCGCGCGAGGACGACGAACCCGCGAAGGCGGCGGAGCACGCGTGATGAACGACGATCGATGCGGGTTTCAAGAGGTCGTTTCGTCCTTATCGGTAGACGTGGCTCGCGCATGGCGGGGCGTGTCGCCGCAACGGGCCGGCGGCGTGTTGTGGCTCACGGGGCTGTCGGGCGCGGGCAAGACGACGCTGGCCGACGCGGTGGCGGCGCGACTGCGCGACCGGCGCGTGCATCCGGTCGTGCTCGACGGCGACCGGCTGCGGACCGGGCTGAATCGGGACCTCGGTTTTACGGTGCGGGACCGTTTCGAGAACGTGCGGCGCATCGCCGAAGTCGCGGCACTGACGAGCGAATCCGGCGCGCTGGCGATCGTCGCGGTCATTTCGCCGCTCGCGGCGATGCGCGATGCGGCGAGAGCGATCGTGGGGCCGGCCTTTCGTGAAGTGTATGTGAGCACGACGCTGGCCTGCTGCGAGGCGCGGGATCCGAAAGGGCTGTACGCGAAGGCGCGGTGCGGCGCGCTGCCGGAATTCACAGGCGTTTCGGCGCCGTACGAACCGCCGGTGCGAGCCGATCTCGCGATCGATACCGGCGCTGCATCGCTCGCGACGTGTGTCGATACGCTGATGCAATTCGCGATGGCGCAGTTCGGTTTCCAGGCCGGTGTGCAGGCTTCGCTGACGCATCACGGCTGAGTTCGGATCGGCAGTAGCAGAAAGCATTGCGCAGTTCATGATAAGGATGGCGAATCAATCGTCATCAAAGTGAAACAGGCAACTGATAGCGGAGCGAGCGGCTGGTGCAGTGCGGCTTCGCTGCGATCCGGAACAACAAAGGGGAATGGCGCATGCCGCCGAGAGTAGACCGCAAGTCACGCGAACGATGGCGGCTGAATGCCCGATGCCTGGCCGGCGCCGTGCTGGCCGGAGGGTTGAGCGTCGCACCGGGCATTCATGCGCAGGAAGCCGCGCCGGCCGCGAAGGCGGCACCGGCCGCGCCGCAGTCGTTCGACGTGAATGCCTTCGTGGTGCGCGGCAATACGACGTTGCCGACGCTCGAGATCGAGAAGGCCGTGTATCCGTACGAAGGGCCGGGCCGCACGCTCGCCGACGTGAATGCGGCCCGCGATGCGTTGCAGAAGGCGTACCAGGATCGCGGCTACCAGTCGGTTGTCGTCGAGCTGCCGCAGCAGCAGGTGAAGAACGGCGTGATCCTGCTGCAGGTGACCGAGGCGAAGGTCGGGCGCCTGCGCGTGGACGGCGCGAAGTACAACTCGCCGCAGAACATCCGCGACGCGGTGCCCGCACTGGCCGAGGGCCAGGTGCCCGATTTCAACCAGGCGCAGCAGCAGCTCACCGAGCTGAACCGCTCGGCGGACCGGCAGGTGATTCCGGTGCTGAAGCCGGGCGCGCTGCCGCAGACGGTCGACGTCGACCTGAAGGTCGACGATCACAGCCCGCTGCACGGCTCGCTCGAACTGAACAACGACAACAGCCCCGGCACGTCGACGCTGCGCACGACCGCGAGCCTCAGCTATTCGAATCTCTGGCAGCTCGGCCACGTGATTTCCGGCACCTACGTGATCGCGCCGCAGCATCCGAACGATGCGCGCGTCTACGCGTTCTCGTATCTCGCGCCGATCAAGGATTCGCGCTGGAGCTTCCTCGCGACGGTCGTGCATTCGGACAGCAACGTCGCGTCGGTCGGCAACACCAACGTGCTCGGCAAGGGCACCACGTACGGCTTCACCGCGATCTATTCGCTGCCGGCGACGGAGACCTACGCGCACTCGGTCAGCATCGAGATCGACCGCAAGCATTACGACGAAGACGTGTCGCTGCCGGGCCAGGGCGGCTCGACGGCACCGCTCACCTACGTGCCGGTCACGCTGTCGTACAACGGCCAGCTGAGCCTGAAGAATTCGCAGACTTCGTTCTCCGCGTCGCTGACGACGAACATCCGCGGCCTCGGCAGCGACTGGGGCGCATGGGACAACAAGCGCTACAACGCGACGCCCGATTTCGTGTACGGCAAGTTCGACGTGAATCACACGCAGCGCTTCGCGAACGACATGCAGGCCAATGCGCACGTGAACGCACAGATCTCGAACTCGCCGCTCGTGTCGAGCGAGCAGTTCGCCGCGGGCGGGATGAACAGCGTGCGCGGCTACATGCAGGCCGAGAACACGGCCGACAGCGGCGTGATCGCGTCGCTCGAGCTGCGCAGCCCGTCGCTCGCGAAATGGCTGGGCGGCGCGGTCGGCAGCCGCCTGAACGAGTGGCGCTTCCACGCATTTTTCGACGCGGCGCACCTGTGGCTGCTGAGCCCGCTGCCGGAGCAGACGTCGCGCTTCAACCTGATGAGCGTCGGCGTCGGCACGCGGCTGCAGCTGATGAAGTACGCGAGTGCGGATTTCGAGGCCGGCTGGCCGTTGAAGGCGGGCGTCTATACGCGGCAGTACAGCCCGCGGTTCGATTTCTACGTGAGGCTGGGGTTCTGACGGATTTTCTATCGTGGCGGGGCGATGCGACGAGCGCGGCGCCCGCCCATTCGGGGAGTGGATCGTGAAGCGAGTCTTGTTTTTCCTGTTGGCGGTGATGCTCGGCGTGCTGCCCGGCATCGCGAACGCATGGTGGCAGAACGACTGGTCGTACCGGAAGGCGATCACGATCGACGCGAGCGCGAAAGGCGCGAACCTGGCGGAGTCGGCCGGCCGCGTGCCGCTGCTGATCCGCCTGCATTCCGGCAACTTCCAGTTCGACGGGCTGGCCGACAACGGCGCCGACATCCGCTTCGTCGCCGCCGACGACAAGACGCCGCTGAATTTCCACGTCGAGCAATACGATCCCGTGCTCGGCGTCGCATTGATATGGGTCGACGTGCCGAAGATGCCGGCCGGCGCCGCGGAGTCGATCTGGATGTACTACGGCAACAAGAAAGCGCCGGACGGCGGAAGGCCGGCCGAGACGTTCGATGCCGACTACACGCTCGTCTACCACTTCAACGGCGCGGCCGGCGTACCGCCGAAGGATGCGACCGCGTACGGCAACCACGCGCAGAACGCGTCGTTCCGCACGGTCGAGGACGGCATCGTCGGCAAGGGCGCGCGGTTCGACGGGACGGGTTCGCTGACGCTGCCTGCCAGCGCCTCGCTGAATGTGCCGGCCGGCGGCAGCTTCACGTTCAGCGCGTGGGTGAAGCCGTCGGCGCTGGCCGCGAACACGCTGTTGTACAGCCGTCGTGACGGAGCGAACGCGCTGCTGATCGGCCTCGACAACGGCGTGCCGTTCGCGGAAGTCGCCGGCGCGGCCGGCAATCCGGCGCCGGTGCGCACGCCGGCCGCACCGCCAGTCGCCGCGAACCAGTGGACCTACCTCGCGGTCACGGCCGACGGCAAGAACCTGACCGTCTACGTGAACGGCAAGCAGGCCGCGCAGGTCGCGGCGACGCTGCCCGCGCTGAACGGTGCGGCGACGATCGGCGCGGACGTCGGCGGCGCGCCGGCCGGTTTCGCAGCCTATTCGGGTGCACTCGACGAACTGCGCCTGTCGAAGATCGCACGCTCGCCGGCCGCGATCGCCGTCGACGCGCTCGCGCAGGGTTCGGAATCGAAGCTCGTCGCGTACGGCGCCGACGAGAAGCAGTCGGGCTTCGGCTTCGGCTACTTCGGCGTGATCGTGCAGTCTGTAACCGTCGATGCGTGGGTCGTGATCACGATCCTGCTCGGCATGGCGCTCGTGTCGTGGATCGTGATGTGGACGAAGGCGCGCTACGTCGGCACGGTCGACAAGGCCAACCAGTATTTCGTGCAGCGCTTTCGCGAAGTGGCCGGCCGCCACCTGGTCGGTCTCGCGCATGTCGACGAAGCGAGCGCCGACGGCCGCCGGCTGTACCAGTCGTCGCTGTACCGGCTGTACAAGGCCGGCGTGCATGAAATCCACAGCCGCGTGGACGGCAACGGCCGCACGGTGATCACGTCCGAATCGATCGAGGCGATCCGCGCGTCGATGGACGCGACGCTCGTGCGCGAGAACCAGCGGCTGTCGAAATCGATGGTGCTGCTGACGATCGCGATCTCGGGCGGCCCGTTCCTCGGCCTGCTCGGCACGGTGGTGGGCGTGATGATCACGTTCGCGGCGATCGCGGCGGCCGGCGACGTGAACGTGAACGCGATCGCACCGGGTATCGCGGCCGCGCTGCTCGCCACCGTCACGGGCCTGTTCGTCGCGATTCCGGCGCTGTTCGGCTACAACTACCTGCTGATCCGCAACAAGAACGTGACGGCGAACATGCAGGTGTTCGTCGACGAATTCGTCACGCGCCTCGCCGAAGCCCATCGCGCGCCCGATCACGCGGTGCTGGCCGACTGACCGCACGCAGGAGACCACCATGCAGGTTCAGGACGACGACAAGCCGTACGACGACATCAACATCACGCCGATGCTCGACCTCGCGTACGTGCTGCTGATCATCTTCATCATCATGACGACCGCGTCGGTGCAGGGCATCAAGGTCGACCTGCCGAAGGCGAGCTCGTCCGCGAGCCTCGCGAAGCCGAAGACGAAGGCGATCACGGTCGCCGATTCGGGGCAGGTGTTCCTCGACGCGTACCCGGTGACGATGGACGAGCTCGAAAGCCGGCTGCGCACCGAGAAGGCGACCAATCCGGAATTCCCGATCGTGCTGAAGGGCGACGCGGCCGTGCAGTACCAGAAGGTCATGGACGTGCTCGACCTGCTGCGCCGCCTCGACCTGTCGCAGGTCGGGCTCGTGACCGGCAAGGCGAAGCAGGGCGGCTAGCGCGATGGAAATGACCTATAACGGCGGCCCGCCGCAGAAAGGCCCCGGCCGCTTCGTGAAGCCGCTGGCGATCGCGCTCGTGCTCGCGGGGCTGGCCGCGCTGATCTGGCATTTCGCGGGCGATACCGCGGGCGTGAAGCGCGTGAGCGCGCCGCAGGTGACGACGGTGATCCCGTTGCCGCCGCCCCCGCCGCCGCCGAAGCAGAAGCCGCCGCCCGAGAAGGTGAAGGAGGAGGTCAAGACGCCGGTCGAGCGGCCGACGATCGCGCCGAAGCCGTCCGAGGCGCCGAAGCCGTCGGACAACCAGCCGAAGCAGATGACGATGAATGCCGATGCGCAGGCCGGCACCGACAGCTTCGGCATCGGCGCGGGCGACGGCTCGGGAATGATCGGCAGCGGCGGAGGCGGCAAGTTCGGCAATGCGAGCTACGCGCAATACATGGTGTACGTGCTGCAGCGCGCGATCGAGCAGGACAAGGGCGTGCAGGACGCCGGCGGTGCGCGCTTCGCGGGCAGCCTGAACCTGTGGATGGATGCGTCGGGGCGGATCACGAAGGTGACGATCGCGCAGTCGACCGGCGACGCGAAGATCGACACGGCCGTCGTCGCGGCGGTGGAGGCGCTCGGCCGGGTCGATGAAGTACCGCCGCCGGCGACGACGTATCCGGTGCTCGTCAGGCTCCAGGGCCGCAAGCCGGCATGACGATGCGCGAGAGAGACCACGCAAGAATCATGGGGCAGCGCCGTCGCACGGATGCTGCCGGAAAAGAAACGAAAATTGTTCGGAGTGCTTCGATGATTCGGAAGATGAACGAACGGGGTGGGGTGCCCCGCAACGGCGCGCTGCCCGCGCGCCTGTCGCGTGTCGGCGCGGCGGTGCTGACGCTCGGGCTGACGTGCACGTCTGCCGCGCACGGGCAATCGCTCGAAGCGCAGGCGGCATCGGGGAAGGCCGCGCCGACGGAAAGCGTGGTGATCAACCTGATCAACCTGCTCGTGAAGCGCGGCGTGCTCACGCAGCAGAACGCCAATGAGCTGATCAGCGAGGCGCGCACGGAAGCCGTGCAGGCGAGGTCGGCGCGCGCGTCGGGCGCGCCGGTCGTGGCGGGCGGCGTGGTCAACCCGCCGACGCAGCCGGGCGACGTCGCGGTGCCGTACGTGCCGCAGCTCGTGCGCGACCAGATCCGCGACCAGGTGAAGCAGGAAGTGATCGCGCAGGCGAAGGCCGAGAACTGGGCGCAGCCGAACACGTTCCCCGACTGGGTGTCGCGCATCAAGCTCGACGGCGACCTGCGCGTGCGCGACGAATATCACTTCTACGGCAGCCGCAACGCGAACAACGTCACGAATTTCGCGGCGATCAACCAGGGCGGCGGGTTCGACATCAACCCGAACACCAACACGACGCAGCTGCCGACGCAGAACACCACGCAGAACCGCAACAACCTGCTGCGCTACCGCGCACGGCTCGGCGTGACGGCGACGCTGTCCGACGAAATGACGGCCGGGCTCCAGCTCGCGAGCGGCAACGACAACGGCCCGGTTTCCACCACGGGAACGGCCGGCGGCGGCTGGGGCAAGAAGAACATCTGGCTGAACAAGGCGTTCTTCGCGTACAAGCCGACGTCGTGGCTGAACCTGACGGCCGGCCGTTTCGACAACCCGTTCTTCAAGTCGGATCTCGTGTTCTCCGACGACCTGATGATGGACGGGCTCGCCGCGAACCTGCGCCATGCGCTGCCGTGGAATCCGGACGTCACGCTGTTCGGCACGCTCGGCGTGTTCCCGATCCAGTACACGAGCGAGAACTTCCCGTCGAACAGCACCGAAAAGGCCGGCAGCGACACGAAGTGGATGTTCGGCGCGCAGTTCGGCGCGGACTGGAAGATCGACGCGAAGAACCGGCTGCGCGGCGCGGTCGCGTACTACGACTTCCAGAACATGCGCGGCACGCTGTCGTCGCCGTGCGCGCTGGGGCAAGGCCCGACGAGCTGCAGCACCGACAACGAGGCGCCCACGTTCATGCAGGGCGGCAACACGCTGATCGCGCTGCGCAACATCGTGCAGAACCCGAACCTCGCGCCGGGAATGACGCCGCAGCCGCAACTGTTCGGGCTTGCGTACAACTACCGGCTGCTCGACCTGAAGGCGCAGTGGGACACGGTGGTGGCCGACCGCTTCAAGCTGCGGCTCGACGGCGAATACGTGCGCAACCTCGCGTACAACGACAACAAGGCGTTCGCGGCGGCGTCGCTGCCGGTCAACAACTATGAATCGACGTCGGTGAGCGCGACGCGCGCCGACTATCGCAGCGGCCCGAACGGCTTCCTCGCGAAGGCGACGGTCGGCGAGCCGGAACCGCGCGAGAAGGGCCAGTGGAATTTCTCGATCGCGTACAAGTACCTGCAGCCGGACGCCGTGCTCGATGCGTTCAACGATCCCGACTTCCATCTCGGCGGCACCAACGCGCGCGGCTACGTGATCGGCGCTGCGTATGCGGTCGCGCGCGACACGTGGGTGTCGGCCCGCTACCTGAGCTCGAAGGAAGTGTACGGGCCGCCGGTGTCGATCGACGTGTTGCAGATCGAGCTCAATGCTCGCTTCTGACCGGAGCCGCGAATGAACACCACCACTCGCAGGATGCTGTCCGCCGCCGTGGCCGGCGCGCTGCTGTTCGCGGCCGGCGGCGCGCATGCGCAGAGCATCGAGGACAAGCTGCGCAGCCAGTTGCGCTCGACCGTGCAGGAGCTGCGCCAGCTGCAGGACGGCCAGGCGCAGTTGCAGAGCGACAAGGCGGCGGCCGAGAAGCAGCGCGACGACGCGCTCGCGCAACTGAAGGCGATGCAGGGTCAGCTTGCGGCGGCCCGCGGCGACTCGGGCGCCGAGGCGGCCGCGAAGCGCGCGCTCGCGCAGGAGCGGGCGGGCCGCGAGCAGGATGCGAAGTCGCTCGCGAAATACAAGGCGTCCTACGAAGACCTGCTCGCGGTGTCGCGCGCCCGCGATGCGCAGCACACGCAACTGCAGAAGGACGCCGCCGCGCGTGACACGCAACTGAAAACCTGCCAGGCACACAATGCCGAGCTGTATCGCGTAGGACACGAGATTCTCGACGCGTACGAGCATGTCGGGATCGGCACGTTCTTCTCGTCGCGGCAGCCGTTCGCGCAGTCGGCGCGCGTGAAGTACGACGATCTCGCGCAACGCTACGGCGACGCGCTGTATGCGGGCAAGTACGACCCGGCCGCACGTGCGGCCGTCGCGGCACCGGCATCGGCTGCAAGCGCACCGTGAGCGGGCAGCCGGGCACGTCATTGAAATTCATCGATTCGTCGAATACGGGGGACACCGACATGCAAGACAAGCAACCGAACGCCGGCGACGAACGCACGGCACACGATGCGCCGATCGAAGCGATCAGCGCCGACCGCCTGGCCGACGTGCTGCGCCGCGCGGGCTACCGCGTGACGGCGGCCGAGCAGAACGGCACGGTGCAGCTGATGAGCGCGAGCCAGGGCATCGGCTTTGCGGTGCGCTTCGGCAACCCGGCAGCGCCGCTTGCGCCGCAGGGTGCCGACACGCCGCTCGCCGCACTGCCGTACATCGACTACACGCTGTCGTGCGTGCTGCAGGTGCAGGGTGACCTGCCGGCCGAACTCGTCGCGGACTGGAACCGCACCAAGCGCTTCGCGCGTCTCGCGAGCCACGGGCAGTTTCTCGCGCTGGAGATGGACGTCGTCGTCGCGGGCGGCGTGTCGGAACGCTACCTGCGTTCGACGATCGAGCTGTGGGACCGGCTGATCCAGGAGTTCCTGCTGCACCTGCGCAATCGTCCCGCGATGGCCGAGCAGGAAGCGGCGGCGCGTGCGGCGGCGGGCGAGCGGCGCGGCGAGGCGGCAACTTCCGCCGCGGCCGGGATCGAGGCGGCCGCGCAATCATGATCGTCGCGCGCCGGATCGGCGCCGCGCTGCGCGCGTGGCTGCCGGGCCGCCCGCGATCCGGCGCGACGGCCGTGCATGATGCGCCCGCCGCGTGGGGCGACTATGCGCAACATACGGCGCGCTGGTTTCAGACGGCGCTCGATGGCGACGATGTCGCCGCGAGCCGCCTGCGCGGCGATGTCGAGCGTTGGGCCGATGCGCTGGCCGATGCCGGCGACGCCGAGCCCGTGCTGCCGGTGCGTGCGTGGCTCGACCGGCGCGGGCGGGTGACGCGCGTCGACAGCGCGGCGGCCGGGCCGGCGGCGCTCGACGCCGCGCTGCACGCTGCGCTCGTTGGCAGGGCGGTCGGCCTGGCGCCGCCGCGCGGGATGGCGCAACCGCTCGTCCTGCGCGTGACGCTGACGGGCGCGCGCTGATGCGGCGTCTGCATTTCAAGAGAGCAATCCAGAGGGCACTCGAACGATGATGACGAAAATGAAGATGCGGGCGATGGTGGCAGGCAGTCTCGTGCTGGGCGCACCGTTCGTCGCGCATGCCCAGGACGACGTGATCGCGAACGCCGCGCAGGCGTCCGTCACGCAGGCCGACTTCGCGGCGCTGTTGAAGACCGTGGGCCCCGAAGGGCGCGAGCGCCTCGCGGCCGATCCGGCGGCGCTGGACCAGGTCGTGCGTGCGACGCTCGCGCAGAAGGCCGTGCTGGCCGAGGCGAAATCGAAGGGCTGGGACAAGCAGGCGCAGGTGCAGGCGGCCGTCGAGCAGGCACAGCGCGACATCGTCGTGCGCAGCTATCTGGCGTCGGTGAACGCGCCGGCGGCCGATTATCCGTCGGACGCGGAGCTCCAGTCCGCGTACGACAAGAACCGCGCGGCGTTCATGGCGCCGCGTGCGCTGCATGTCGCGCAGATCTACATCGCTGTGCCGCCGAACGCGGACGCCGCGACGCTCGACAAGGCGCGCAAGCAGGCGGCCGATCTCGCGAGCCGGGCACGCAGCGGCGATTTTGCGGTGCTGGCGAAGGCGAATTCGCAGGACAAGGCGAGCGCCGCGAACGGCGGCGATCTCGGCTTCGTGCCCGATCAGCTGATGGTGCCGGCGGTCCGCCAGGCGGCCGACGCGCTGAAGCCGGGCCAGGTCTCCGCGCCGATCCAGACGCCGTCCGGCTTTCACGTCGTGAAGCTGATCGAGATACGCGCGGCCGCGCCGCGCCCGCTGGCCGACGTGAAGGAGCAACTGCGCGCGATGCTGCGCGCGCAGCGCACGCAGCAGAATGCACAGGCGTATCTCGCGAAGCTGGCCGCGAACGCGCCCATCAACGAAGACGCGCTGAAGAAAGCGCTCGCGTCCGCCCGGTAGGCGCGCCCATGGAAACCGTCCGTTCGACGCCGCGCGTCGAGGTGCCCGACGCGCGCACGCCGGGGCGGCGTCGCGCGGCCGCCGCCGACCGTCCGCGCATGCCGAAGGCGAACCCGTGGCCGGGCCGGCCCGGCGAGTGGCCGACGCATTGCCCGCTGTGCTTCGGCGCGCTGGAGCCGCTGCCCGGTGCGGGCGGCTATGCGCGGCACCGGAGCGCGCGCTGTTCCGCGCAATGCGTGCTCACGACACGCCAGTATCAACCGGACGAGCTGACGATACGCGGGGCGCGCGACGTGCAGGTCGCGGCGTTGCATCGCGAGCGTTTCGTCGCGCAGTGGCCGCGCCATTACGCGCTGATGCGGCGCGCGTGGCCCGCGCTGACGATCGGGCGTTTCATCGCGGTGATCGCGTGCGTGGATGTCGCGGATCTCTGGTCGTACCGGATGTTGCGCGACGACGATCTCGCGGCCGTGCTGCTCGTGCTGGCCGGCTTCCTGCGCGTGCCGGAGGTGTCGGGCGCCGCTGCGCCGGTCGACGACGCGCGCGCGCCCACGGTGCGATGGGTGCGGTTCTGGTTCGACGCGAGCGTGCGCGACGTCGGCGATCTGTGGACGGCCGGCAGCACCGCGCCGCCGCTGTTTCGCGTCGACTATCGGGAGCCGCTCGTCACGCCGTATCCGACCGGTGCGCAGGTGCACGCGTGGCAGCCGGTCGACGGCATGCGCGACGCGTGGGCGCAGCACGCCGACGCGCATGAACCGGCCGTCGACGCGGCCGAGCGCGCGGCGTTCGAGCGTTTCCTCGCGCGTGCGCAGGCGCCGGGCGCGAGTGTATGAGTGCGAGTGCGGCCGCCGGCGCGATGACATCACTGAAGGAGGCGCGGATGAAGGTGCGACGTAACGGATTCGCGACGATCGTCTGCCTGCTGCTGGCGGCCGGCGCACACGCACCGGCACCGGCCAGCCCCGGATCGGCGGCGAAGCCGGTGTGCGTCGATGCGGAAGTCGACGGCAAGCGCGCGCTGTCGTACGACTGCCTGAGCCAGCAGCTGAAGCCGACGGCCGAGCCGCAGGCGGGCGCATCGCAAACGGATTCGGAGCGGTTGTCGAAGCAGCCGTCGAACCGTCTCGGCACGTTCAACCTGTCGACCGAACGGAACCGCTTCGGCACGAACTGGGGCCGGTCGATCACGCCGCAGCGGCCCGATGCGCCGGTCGCGGTGCCGCCGAAGTGATGCCCGCGCCGCGCGATTGGCCGGAACCGACGAGGAACAGCGACATGAGAGCGGTCAGGCAGACGGGCCGGGCGATGGTGCTGCGGGCAATGGCGGGCATGCTCGCATTCACGTGCGCTTGTACTTGTGCGCCGGCACGGTCGGCCGAGCGCGCCGCGCAGCCCGGTGCCGCACCGCCGACCGCCGCGCTGCCGAACTTCGCCGCGCTGGTCCGGCGTGTCGGTCCGGCCGTCGTCAACATCAGCGTCACGCGCGAAGTCACGCAGATGGGCATCCAGTTGCCGCCCGGCATCGCGCCCGATCATCCGCTCGCGCCGTTTCTCGCGCGGCGCGTGATCGGCAACCGTGAGGAAGTGAGCCTCGGCTCCGGCTTCATCGTCAGTGCGGACGGCGTGATCCTGACCAACCGGCACGTGGTCGGCGACGCCGTCGCCATCGACGTGAAGCTGACCGACAAGCGGCAGTTCAAGGGGCGCGTGATCGGCAGCGATCCCGTGTCCGATGTCGCGGTGATCCGCATCGACGCGCACGACCTGCCGGTCGTCGCGACCGGCGACCCCGCGCGCACGGAAGTCGGCGACTGGGTGATGGCGATCGGCTCGCCGTACGGGTTCGCGAACACGGTCACGCAGGGCATCGTCAGCGCGAAATCGCGTTCGTTGCCCGGCGAGCGCGCGATCCCGTTCATCCAGACCGACGTGCCGATCAATCCCGGCAATTCGGGCGGCCCGCTGTTCGACCTCGGCGGCCGCGTGATCGCGATCAACTCGATGATCTTCTCGAAGACGGGCGGCTACCAGGGGCTCGCGTTCGCGATTCCGATCGATATCGCGCTCGACGTGAAGGACCAGTTGCTGCGCACCGGCAAGGTCACGCGCGGCCGGCTCGGCGTCGCGTTGCAGGAGGTGAGCCAGGCGCTCGCGCGCTCGTTCGGCCTCGCCAGCCCCGACGGCGCGCTGGTCACGATGGTCGAGCCGGACGGCCCGGCCGCGCACGCGGGATTGCAGGCCGGCGACGTCGTGCTCGCAGTCGACGGCAAGCCGGTGGCCGAATCCGCGGACCTGCTCGGCACGGTCGCCGGCATGCGGGCCGGGCGGCAGGCCGACCTGCTCGTGTGGCGTGCCGGCCGCGCGATGCACGTGATCGCGACGGTCGGCGCATTCGACAGCGGTACGGCGTCGGCAGGCGGCGAACAGGGGCCCGCACGGTTCGGGCTCGCGCTGCGCGCGGCGACCGAGCAGGAGCGCGCGCGGCTCGGCGTCGGCCAGGCGCTCGTCGTCGAACAGGCGAGCGGCCAGGCCGCGCGTGCCGGCTTGCAGCCCGGCGATGTCGTGCTGTCGGTCAACGGCACGCCGGTTGCGAGCATCGGCGCGTTGATGACCGAGATCGACGCCGCGCACGGCAACGTCGCGCTGCTCGTCCAGCGCGGCGGCACGCGGCTGTATGTGCCGATCGAGATCGGGTGAGCGGGCGCGGCCGGGCGGCGCGCGCGTGATTGAAATCGGAGGCGGGATGAAGCGAATGCAGGAGCGGGGCGCAACCGGATGGCTGCGGGGAATCGTCATGGCGTGTGCGCTGGTCGCGGGGGCCGCGCCCGCCGTCGCGCAAACCGTCGGCGTGCCGGCCACGTGGATCCGTTATGGCCAACTCGCCGGGCAGCAGTTCCAGGCGTGGCTCGAGGCGGACGGCGCGGCAGCCGACCGGCTGCACCGCTATCTCGAAGCACGCGTGCTGAACGCGCGTGCCGATGCGCCGCCGCCCGCGATCGTCGTGCGCGCGTGGATCGGTGCGAACGGCACCGTCACGCGCGTCGAGTTCGCGTCGCTCGGCGATCCCGATGCGGACGCGACGCTGCGGCAGCTGCTCACGGCCGGCCCGCTGGCGGAACCGCCGCCGCCCGACATGCTGCAGCCGCTGCGCGTGCGCCTGCGGCTTGCGCCGAATCCCGATGCGCAGGCAGTCGATCCGGCGTCGTCACCGGCGGCGGCACGCGCGCCGTAACGAGACGTGACGTGACGTGACGCCCGGAGCCTGGTCGACGCCGGTGGATATCGTAATAAGATATGAAGTTATTGCGTTGGCGGGACGATGGTGTCCGTCTTCCTCACAAGGAGCTATCCATGCAACTGACCCAGCTAGGCGGGCATGTCGCCCAATCCGGCCTCGGCGAACGGCAAAAACACGCGCAAGCGCTGATGTTCGGGATGGCCAACATCAACGAGTACGTATCCGGCGGAGTCTGCTATGACGCCGCGGCCTATGTCCGGTATCTGCTGCGCGCCGACGCGCTGATCTCGCCCGGTACGCTGCTCGACACGATCGGCCAGCTGTGGAAGCCGCGCTTCAATTTCGAGACCGGCGATCAGTGGGACGGGCGTGCGAGCATTCCGGCGGGCACCGCGGTCGGCTTCTCCCGGAACGGCAACGTGTTTCATGCCGCGATCGCCGTCGGCGGCAGCCGGATCCGCGCGATCAACGGCGGCCTGCTGGGCAGCGGCTGGATGTATGCGGTCGATCTTGCGCGGGTGCTGGAGCGGGACCCGGCCGGCGGCTTCACGTACGACCGCGCGAACCTTCGCGTCTACCTGTCGCGCCTGTAGGCACACCGGTGCACCGGCGCGCCATGCCGGGCACGGGCCGGCCGCACCGTTCGGCCAGGCGGGCGTCGGCCCGTCGTCCGGCCATTTCCGCATGGCGTCGCGCCGTCCAACGCTGCTATCCTCTCGACCTTGAATGACACCGCATGGCGGCGTGGCAGCGCATGCTGCGTCGCGGCGATGCGTGCCGGTGCGATCCGGCGCGCGCGCTGAGGTAGCATGACTGAATATCCACGATGATCCATGACCTGTTCCGTGACTGATTTCCTTTCGTCCATGTCCACATGGTCAAGACAACGATGAGCGGCGCACCCGATCCGGCGCCGCCGGGCGACGACGAATCGTCCGGTGGCGCGTCGTCCTACCTGGTGCCGGGGCTCGAACGCGGGCTGCGGATCCTCGCCGAATTCTCCGCGCGCGAGCCCGTGCTCGGCGCGCCGGAGCTGTCGAAGCGCATCGGCATTCCGCGCACGACCACGTTCCGCCTGCTGCAGACGCTCGAGGCGCTCGGTTTCCTCGAGCGCGTGAACGGTGACCGCTATTTCCGGCTCGGCGTCGGCGTGCTGCGGCTCGGCTTCGAATACCTGAATTCGCTCGAACTGACTGATCTCGGCACGCCCGTGCTCGAACGGCTGCGCGATGCGACCGGCCTGTCGACGCACCTGCTGATCCGCGACCAGCGCGACGTCGTGTTCGTCGCGAAGGCGCAGAGCAATACGTCGATGTTCGGTTCGGTGAAGGTGCACGTCGGCACGCGCCTGCCCGCGCACGCCACCGTGCACGGCCACGTGCTGATGGGCGACCTGACGCGCGATGCGCTGCGTCAGCTCTATCCGGAGAAAAAGCTCGAGCAGTTCACCGAGCGCACGCCGGGCAGCGTCGATGAATTGTATGAACGCGTGCGCCACTACGCGCGGCTCGGCTACGCGGTCAGCGAGGCGGCGTTCGAGAGCGGCATTTCCGCCGTGACGGCGCCCGTGCGCGATCAGTCGGGCTCGATCGTCGCGGCGATCACCGCGACGGTGCCGCGTTCGGAGATCGGCGAGGCCGGCGAGAAGGAGCGGCTCGTCGAAGCCGTGTGCGGCGCGGCGGTCGACCTGTCGCAGCGGCTGAACTACCGTCCGCTCGAAAGCGACCCGACGTTCGCGCATGCGCGCCACAAGGTCGCGATGTTCTGACGCGCGCTCATTGGACGGGCCGCTGCACGCGGCATCGCAAACGAAAAAGAGCGGCCCGCGGGCCGCTCTTTTCATTTCCGGCATCGAATCCCGGCACCGCTCAGAACGAGTGGTGGATGCCGGTCAGCACGATCACCTGGTTCGCGGTGCTCGACACGCCGGCCGTGAAGAACGCAGCCTTGGCGCCGCCCGAGCCGTGTTCGTAGAGCACGTTCGCATAGAGCTGCGTGCGTTTCGACAGCGCGTAGATGTCGCCGAGCTCGACCTGCGTCCAGCGGCGGCCGGCCAGTGTCGTCGTCGCCGCACCGCCCGCGATCGTGTTGAACGCGCTGCTGCGGTAGTTCACGCCCGCGTCGTAGCTCTGGAACGTATCCGAAAAGCCGTTCGACTGCATCTTCGTGCGCGTGTAGAGACCATGGACGAGGAAGTCGCCGAACTGGTAGGACGCGCCCGCGCCGATGTTCTCGACCTTGCTCGCGAGATAGCCGTTCGCGGTGTTCTGCCCCTGGAACGACGTGATACCGGTCGTGCCGATCAGGATCGAGCGGTCGTGCTCGTTCGAGTACACGGCCGACGCCTTGAACGGCCCGTTCGCGTAGTTCAGCGCGACGCCGACCGACTTGCCGGTCGAGAAGTTCGTCGTGTTGCCGAGCGCCAGCGTGGCCGCGGCCGAGAAGCCCGCGAAGGTCGGCGAACGGTACTTGATCGCGTTGTTGTACGGCACGTTGCCGGTCGCGGCGAGCCCGTCGATGTTGCCGGGGTGGAACGCGTACCAGCTCAACGCGAGGTAGGCCGTGCTGAGCGGATCGAGATAGTCGAACGACAGCGGCGTCTGGCGGCCGAGCGTCAGCGTGCCGTAGCGGTCCGAGCTGAGGCCGACGAATGCCGCGCGGTTCCAGATCGTGTTCGCGGTCGCGAACTGGCCGTTGTTCGTATAGAAGCCGTTTTCGAGCTGGAAGATTGCCGACAGGCCGCTGCCGAGATCTTCCTTGCCCTTCAGGCCCCACCGGTCGGGCTGGGTGTTGCCCTGGATCATCGCCCACTTTGCATGGCCGCCGACGTTGTTTACGTAGGCGACGCCCGCATCGAGGCTGCCGTACAGCGTCACGCTGCTCTGCGCCCATGCGCCGGACGCGGCGCCCAATCCGATCACTGCTGCTGCTACCGCATGCTTGATCATTTGATCTCCTGAATCTCCAACCTGATGAAAACGTGCCGTGGCGTCGTGCGCGGGGACGGCCGTCCATTGCGCAGGGATTCGCCACGTGGCGGGCATTTGTGTGTTCCATATAAGGAACAATGTGCCTCTGGTGGAATGAAGTATAGAGGCGTCAAGCGCCGGATCAAAAATAATTTTTTCGGGACGGAAGGGTTTCGTGTCGATGCCCGACGGCGGTGCGGCATGTCTCGAAAAAGACGATAAATCCCTGTCGAACAACAAAAAATTACATTCGACAAGGTAATCGGGAGCGATTGCCAACCAGACGGTCAGTGTTTTCCCTAGGACATGCAGCTTTTTGTTTTGCTCGTGGAAAGTCACTTCTATAATCACCATCCATAAACTGATGTTCCTAATATGGAACAAATCGGAACAAACCGAGAGTCGATCAGAAGGAAGGGTGTGAGATGTCTGAGCAATGGATTTGCGCCGGTCACGCCGGCGCGCTGTCGGAAGACACGCCGATCGAGTTCAAGCGGACCGACGGCGTCGAAATCGGGATCTACCGCGTCGGCGACGACGTGTATGCGCTCGAGAACGTGTGCCCGCATGCGTACGCGCTGCTGACGCAGGGGTTCGTCGACGAGGGTACGGTCGAATGCCCGCTGCACGAGGCCGTGTTCGACATCAGGACGGGCGCATGCCTGAAGGGTCCGGGCGGACGCGCGCTGAAGCAGTACGCGGTGCGCCTCGCCGGTGAAGAAATCCAGATCAAGGTGGAATGACATGAAAGAAGCGACCGTCAACTTCAATCCCTTCCTGAAGCCGTGGGTGGCGCCGCAGCCGAACAACGTCGCGGGCAAGGGGCAGATCGAGATCCCCGGGCAGGTCGAGAACCAGGTCTGGCAGAACCGCAAGGCCGCACCGACGCAGTACGAGAACGACCTCGGCGACGCGCTCGAGCGCGTGTTCGAAGCCGGCGCAACCGAGCTGGACGACGTCGTCGCGGGCCTGAACCGCATCGGCTTCCGCGCACCGGACGGCACCGCGTGGACCGCGGAGCGCTTCCGCGCCGAAATGGCCTCGCTGGCGGAATGAACGCACCGACCGCGCCGCGCGCCTGAGCGCCGACCCGACAACCGCATCCGGAGCACACTGATGACGTCCCCCGTACAACACGCAGTCCAACACGACCCGGTCCGTGACTATCTCGACCGCGGCATCAAGAACTACTGGTATCCCGTTGCACCGAGCTGGCAGGTGTCGAACGCGCCCGTCGGCCTCACGCGCCTGTCCGAGCAAATCGTGCTGTGGCGCGATCACGACGGCAAGGTCCACGCTCTGGAAGATCGCTGCCCGCACCGCGGCGCGCGCCTGTCGCTCGGCTGGAACCTCGGCGGCAACATCGCGTGCTGGTATCACGGCATCGAAGTCGACGGCGGCGGCACGGTCAATCGCGTGCCGGCCGTGTCGAACTGTCCGCTCGAAGGCACGAAGTGCGTGAAGTCGTATCCGGTCGAAGAGAAGGCCGGCGCGATCTTCCTGTGGTTCGGCGATGAAGCGCACGGCGAGCCGGCGCCGCTGAACCTGCCCGAGGAACTGGTCGCCGACGAGTACGGCCACTTCCTGTGCGTGTCGAACTGGAAGTGCAATTACCAGTACGCGATCGACAACGTGATGGACCCGATGCACGGCGCGTATCTGCACGCCACCTCGCACTCGATGGCCGAAGGCGACAAGCAGGCCGACATGCGCGTGCGCAAGACGGAAACGGGCCTGATGTTCGAGAAGATCGGCCAGCGCGACGTGAACTTCGACTGGGTCGAGCTCGGCGAAACGGGCTGCCTGTGGATGCGCCTCGCGATTCCGTACAAGCAGAAGTTCGGCCCGGGCGGCAACTTCGGGATCATCGGCTTCGCGACGCCGGTCGACGGCGACAACTGCCAGGTCTATTTCTGGCGGACGCGCAAGGTCAGCGGCTGGCAGCGCGACGTGTGGCGCTTCATGTACCGCAACCGCCTCGAAGGCCTGCACTGGGACGTGCTCGAGCAGGACCGCTACGTCCTCGAAAGCCTCGCGCCGCACGCGCGCGATCACGAATACCTGTACCAGCACGACGTCGGCATCACGCGCGTGCGCCGGATGCTGCGCCAGCGTGCGCAGGAACACCTGTCCGCACTCGATGCACATCGCGCGGCACAGGCCGCGTCGGAGCCCGCGCATGGCTGAGCTCGCTCCGGTCGTGTCGCTGCCGGGGCGCCGCGTGCTCGTCACGGGCGGTGCGCGCGGGCTCGGCGCGGCGTTTGTGAAGGCGCTCGTCGTAGCCGGCGCGCAGGTCGCGTTCGGCGACGTGCTCGTCGACGAGGGCCGTGCGCTGGCCGCCGAACTCACGCAAGCCGGCCACGTCGCGCATTTCTTCGCGCTCGACCTCGCCGATCCGGCCAGCATCGACGCGTTCGTCGCGCAGGGCGCGGCGGCGCTCGGCGGCATCGACGCACTGATCAACAACGCGGCGATCACGAACTCGGGCGGCAAGCTGTCCACGGAGCTCGACGTGTCGACGTGGGACGCCGTGATGAACGTGAACGTGCGCGGCGTGTGGCTCGTCAGCAATGCAGCGCTGCCGCACCTCGCGCAGTCGGGCCGCGGCGCGATCGTGAACCTCGCGTCGGACACCGCGCTGTGGGGCGCGCCGAAGCTGCTCGCGTACGTCGCGAGCAAGGGCGCGGTGATCGCGATGACGCATGCGCAGGCACGCGAGTTCGGCGCGCACGGCGTGACGGTCAACGCGATCGCGCCGGGGCTCACCGAAGTCGAGGCGACCGCCTACGTACCGGCCGAGCGTCATGCGTTCTACCTGCAGGGCCGCGCGCTGACACGCGCGCAGGTGCCCGACGACGTTACGGGCCCCGTGCTGTTCCTGCTGTCGGACGGCGCGCGCTTCGTGACGGGTCAATTGCTGCCGGTGAACGGCGGCTTCGTAATGAATTGATGTTTTCACACTGAATGAAGGAGAGGACGATGGCGGACGCCGATCTCGAACGCAAGTCGTGGGACCAGCCGGAAGGCGCAAGCTTCGACGACTGGATGGAAGGGCGCGTCGCGCGTTACGCGACGCGGCGCTACGACTGGGACGCGCTGAAGTTCCAGGCCGACTACGACCCGAAGTACCGCCGTGCGCAGATGCGCTACGTCGGCACGGGCGGCACGGGCGTCGCGAAGGACGTCAACACGGTGCCGGCCGGCGGCTTCACGTTCTCGACGATGGTCATCCCGGCCGGCAACATCGGCCCGAGCCACATCCACATGGACGTCGAGGAAATCTTCTTCGTGCTGCGCGGCAAGATGAAGGTGATCTGCGAGCGCGACGGCGAGACCTGGGAAGCGGTCCTCGGCGAGCGCGACCTGATCTCGGTGCCGCCGGGCGTGTATCGCACGGAAATCAACATCGGCGAGGAAGATGCGCTGATGTGCGTGATGCTCGGTTCGCCGAAGCCGGTCACGCCGACGTATCCGCCCGATTCGCCGCTCGCGAAGATCAAGCGTTGAGACGGAGCCGGTGAAGCAATGAGTGTCATCGACAAACGTGAACGCGACCGCACCGCGGCGTTCGCTGCGCTGCTCGGGCGGTTTCCCGAGCAGCGTTGCGCAACCGGCGCGGCGGGCACGATCGGCTACCGCGAGGCCGGCGCGCAGCATGCGGGCCGTGCGCTGCCCGTCGTGCTGCTGCACGGGATCGGCTCGGGCGCCGCATCGTGGGTCCGCCAGCTCGACACGCTCGGCGCGTCGCGCCGCGTGCTCGCGTGGGATGCGCCCGGCTACGGCGTGTCGACGCCCGTGCACGGCGCGTCGCCGGCCGCCGCCGATTACGCGGCATCGCTTGACGCGTGGCTCGAGGCACTCGGCATCGAGCGTTGCGTGCTGGTCGGTCATTCGCTCGGCGCGATCATTGCGGGCGGTCTCGCCCGCGTGATGCCCGCGCGGATCGCCGGCCTGCTGCTCGTGTCGCCCGCGGGCGGCTACGGCAGCGCACCGGCCGAAACGCGCGAATCGCGCCGCGACGCGCGGCTCGCGATGCTCGCGGAACTCGGCCCGGCCGGGCTCGCCGAGCAGCGCAGCGGCAACATGCTGTCCGGTTTCGCGAACGAGGATGCAAAGGCGTGGGTGCGCTGGAACATGGCGCGCATCGTGCCGGCCGGCTACGCGCAGGCCACGCATCTGCTCGCGAACGCCGATCTCGCCGCCGATCTCGCCGGCTTTCGCGGTCGTACGGCCGTGGCCGTCGGTGCGAACGACGCGATCACGCCGCCCGCCGCGTGCGAGCGGATCGCCGCGGCCGCGCACGTCGCGCTGCAGGTGATTCCGCAAGCCGGTCATGCCGGCTACGTGGAGGCACCGGCCGTTTATTCCGCGCTGATCGAAACGTTCTGCCGCCAGTGCGACCAACAGCGGGGGCAGGCATGAGCGAACCGCTGGAACAACCGGTTTCCGACAACGCGAAGTCCGACGCCGGCTATGTGGTGCCCGGCCTCGAGCGCGGGTTGCGGATCCTCGCCGAATTCTCGCCGCGCGAGCCCGTGCTCGGCGCGCCCGAATTGTCGAAGCGGCTCGGCATTCCGCGCACGACGGTGTTCCGTCTGCTGCAGACGCTGGAATCGCTCGGCTTCCTCGAGCGTGCGGACAAGGATCGCAACTACAAGCTCGGGATCGCCGTGCTGCGGCTCGGCTTCGAATACCTGAGCTCGCTGGAGCTGACCGATCTCGGCCTGCCGGTGATCGAAAGCCTGCGCGATGCGACCGGCTTCACGACGCACATCGTGATCCGCGACGGCCGCGACGTGGTGTTCGTCGCGAAGGCGCAGAGCCAGTCGCCGGTGTTCAGCTCGATCCGCGTGAACGTCGGCACGCGCCTGCCCGCGCATGCGACGACCCACGGCCACGTGCTGATGGGCGACCTGTCGCTGAAGGAGCTGCACGCGCTGTATCCGGAAGGCGCGCTGAACCGGATGACGAACGCGACGCCGGAAACGGTCGACGCGCTGTACGAAGTAATCCGCGAGGATGCACTGCGCGGCTACGGCGTCAGCAATTCGTCGTTCGAGCGCGGGATTTCGGTGGTGACGGCGCCGGTGCGAAACGAGACGCAGAAGATCGTCGCGTGCATCACGGTGACGGTGCCGCGTCCGGAAATCGACGCGGCGCTGATCGCGGACGGACTGATCGACAAGGTGCAGCGCGCGGCGGCGGAACTGTCGCGGCGGCTCAATTACCGCTCGGATGACGAGCACACGTTTCTGAAAGCATTAGGACTCCGATGATCCAGATCGATCTGACCGGGCAGGTTGCGGTAGTGACGGGCGGTTCGTCCGGCATTGGCCTCGCGACGGCCGAACGGTTTCTGCAGGCCGGTGCGTCGGTTGCCATCTGCGGCCGCGACAGCGACCGCCTTGCACGCGCCGAAGCGATGCTGCGCGACAAGTACGCCGATGCGCAACTGCTGGCCGCACGCTGCAACGTGCTCGACGAAGCCGACGTGACTGCGTTCGCACAAGCGGTATCCGCCCGCTTCGGCCGCGCCGACATGCTGGTCAACAACGCCGGCCAGGGCCGCGTGTCGACCTTCGCGGATACGACCGACGACGCATGGCGCGAAGAACTCGAACTGAAGTACTTCAGTATCATCCGCCCGACGCGTGCGTTCCTGCCGCTGCTGCGCGACGCTCAGGCGCCGACGATCACCTGCGTGAACTCGCTGCTTGCATTGCAGCCCGAGCCGCACATGGTCGCGACGTCGTCGGCGCGCGCGGGCGTGCTGAGCCTCGTGAAGTCGCTCGCGACCGAGCTGGCGCCGCAACGCATCCGCGTGAACTCGATCCTGATCGGCATCGTCGAGTCGGGGCAGTGGCGCCGTCGCTACGAAACGCAGGCACAACCCGGCGAAAGCTGGGAAGACTGGACGGGCGCGCTCGCCCGCAAGAAGAACATTCCGCTGAATCGCTTCGGCAAGCCTGACGAGGCCGCCTGGGCACTGTTTTATCTCGCAACGCATCTGTCGTCGTACACGACGGGCAGCCATATCGACGTTTCTGGAGGCTTTGCACGCCATGTCTAAAAAAACCACGGTTGGCGAGCTGATTGCCGCCTTTCTCGAGCAGTGCGGCGTGAAAACCGCATTCGGTGTCATCTCGATCCACAACATGCCGATCCTCGACGCGATCAACTCGCGCGGCAACATCCGGTATGTCGGCGCGCGCGGTGAAGCCGGTGCGTTGAACATGGCCGACGGCCTGGCCCGCGTGTCGGGCGGCCTCGGCGTCGCGTTCACGAGCACGGGCACGGCGGCCGGCAACGCGGCCGGCGCGATGGTCGAGGCACTGACGGCCGGCACCGCGCTGCTGCACGTGACGGGGCAGATCGAGACGCCTTACCTCGATCAGGATCTGGCGTACATCCACGAAGCCCCCGACCAGCTGTCGATGCTCGACTCGATCTCGAAGGCCGCGTTCCGCGTGCGGACGGTCGAAACCGTGCTGCCGACGATCCGCGAAGCCGTGCGCATCGCGCAAACCGCGCCGACGGGCCCCGTATCGGTCGAGATTCCGATCGACATCCAGGCGGCCGAAATCGAGTGGCCGGAGGACCTCGCGCCGGCACATGTCGCGGTGCACGAGCACGATTCCGCACGCGTCGCGAAGCTCGCCGACGCACTCGCGGCGAAGCGCCGCCCGCTGCTGTGGCTCGGCGGCGGCGCGCGCCATGCACGCGCGGAAGTCGAGCGTCTCGTGAAGCTCGGTTTCGGCGTCGTGACGAGCGTGCAGGGCCGCGGCGTGCTGCCCGAGGATCACCCGGCGACGCTCGGCGCGTTCAACGTGCATGCGGCCGTCGAAGCGTTCTACAAGACCTGCGACGCGCTCGTGGTCGTCGGTTCGCGCCTGCGCGGCAACGAGACGCTGAAATACAAGCTCGCGCTGCCGCAGCCGCTGTTCCGCGTCGATGCCGACGCGCTCGCCGACAACCGCGGCTATCGCAACGAACTGTTCGTGCATGGCGATTCGAAGCGCGTGCTGGCCGAGCTGGCCGATCGCCTCGAAGGCCGCCTGTCGGTCGATCCGCAATTCGCGGCCGATCTCGCGGCGGCGCGCGAGCAGGCCGTCGCCAGCGTGGCGGAGGGCCTCGGGCCCTACAAGAAGCTCGTCGACACGCTGCAGGGTGCGATCGGCCGCGACTACAACTGGGTGCGTGACGTGACGATCTCGAACAGCACGTGGGGCAATCGCCTGCTGAAGATCTTCGAGCCGCGCTCGGGCGTGCATGCGCTCGGCGGCGGCATCGGCCAGGGCATCCAGATGGGCATCGGCGCGGCGCTCGCGGGCGCGGCCGCGAAGACGGTCTGCCTGGTCGGCGACGGCGGCCTGATGGTCAACGTCGGCGAGCTCGTCACGGCCGTGCAGGAAAACGCGAACGTGATGATCGTGCTGATGAACGACCAGTGCTACGGCGTGATCCGCAACATCCAGGACGCGCACTACGGCGGCCGCCGCTGCTTCGTGCAGCTGCACCAGCCCGATTTCGCGCAGTTCTGCGCGAGCTTCGGCCTCGCGCACTACCGGATCACGTCGCTCGACGACGCAGAAGCGATCGTGCGCGAAGGAATGGCGCAGGAAGGGCCGGTGATGGTCGAAGTCGACATGCTGTCGGTCGGCTCGTTCGCATCGAACTTCGCGGGCCCGCCGGTGAAGAAGGAAGAACCGACGGAGCGCCAGTATGCGTAACGGGCAAAAGCGGGACCACGCACCCGTCGACGTCGCGATGATCGGTTTCGGTGCGATCGGCGCGGCCGTGTACCGCGCGGTCGAGCACGATGCGTCGCTGCGCGTCGCGCACGTGATCGTGCCGGAACACCAGCGCGCGGCGGTGCAGGGCGTGCTCGGCAGCGCGGTGGAGGTCGTGTCGTCGGTCGACGCATTGGCCCGCCGCCCCGAGTTCGCGCTCGAATGCGCCGGTCACGGCGCGCTCGTCGATCACGTCGTGCCGCTCCTGAAGGCCGGCACCGACTGCGCGGTCGCCTCGATCGGCGCGCTGTCCGATCTCGCGCTGCTCGACCTGCTGTCGCAGGCGGCCGAGGAAGGCGGCACGACGGTGACGCTGCTGTCGGGCGCGATCGGCGGCATCGACGCGCTGGCGTCCGCGAAGCAGGGCGGGCTCGACGAAGTGCTGTACGTCGGCCGCAAGCCGCCGCTCGGCTGGCTCGGTACGCCGGCCGAGGCATTGTGCGACCTGCATGCGATGACCGGGGAACAGGTGATCTTCGAAGGCACCGCGCGCGACGCCGCGCGGCTGTATCCGAAGAACGCGAACGTCGCGGCAACCGTCGCGCTGGCGGGCCTCGGCCTCGACGCGACGCGCGTGCGCCTGATTGCCGATCCGGCGGTCGAGCGCAACGTGCACCGCTTCACCGCGCGCGGCGCGTTCGGCGAGATGTCGCTGGAGATGAGCGGCAAGCCGCTGCCCGACAACCCGAAGACGTCCGCGCTGACGGCGTTCAGCGCGATCCGCGCGCTGCGCAACCGCGCGGCCCGCTGCGTGATCTGACCGGGCCTTGGACCGTCCGCCCGCGCCACGGCGAGGGCGGACGCGCAGAGACAGATTTGTGGGACTTGTGACATGACTCCTTTCGATACGAGCCTCGTACCCGACGGCAACATCCTGATCGGCGGCGAGTGGCGGCGCGGCCGTGGCGCGCCCTACGCGAGCATCTATCCGGCCGACCAGTCGCTGAACATGGAAGTGTCGACGGCGAACGCGGAAGACGCGGCCGAAGCCGTCGAGGCCGCCGACGCCGCGTGGCGCCGCGCCGACTGGGCCGGGCTGAAGCCGCACCAGCGCGCGCAGGTGCTGTACCGCATCGCCGACCTGATCATGCAGCGCCACGAGGCGCTCGCGAACCTGCAGCGTCGCGACAACGGCAAGCCGATCGGCGAGACGCGCGTGCTGGTGGCCAGCGCCGCGAACACGTTCCGCTATTTCGCGGCGTGCCTCGAAACGCTCGACGAGGAGCTGACGCCGTCGCGCGGCGACTACCTGACGATGAGCGTGTACGAGCCGATCGGCGTGATCGCGGCGATCACGCCGTGGAATTCGCCGATCGCATCCGATGCGCAGAAGCTCGCACCGGCGCTCGCCGGCGGCAATGCAGTCGTGCTCAAGCCGGCCGAGGTCACGCCGCTCGTGTCGCTCGCGCTGGCGCGCATCTGCGAGGAAGCCGGCGTACCGAAGGGCGTGCTGAGCGTGCTGCCGGGCAAGGGCTCCGTGATCGGCGACGTGCTCGTGCGTCATCCGCTCGTGAAGAAGGTGTCGTTCACTGGCGGTACCGAAGTGGGCCGCGGCATCGCGCGCATCGCGGCCGAGAAGCTGATGCCCGTGTCGCTCGAGCTCGGCGGCAAGTCGCCGACGATCGTGTGCGACGACGCCGATCTCGATCACGCGGTCAACGGCGTGCTGTACGGCATCTTCAGTTCGTCGGGCGAGGCGTGCATCGCAGGTTCGCGGCTGTTCGTGCAGCGCGCGGTATACGACGAATTCATGAAACGCCTGGTGGCCGGCGCCCGCAAGCTGCGCGTGGGCGACCCGACGCGGCCCGACACGCAGATGGGGCCGCTGATCACCGCGAAGCATCGCGAATCGGTCGAGCGCTACGTCGCGCTCGGCCTCGAGGAAGGCGGCCGCCTGCTGTGCGGCGGCGAGCGGCCGTCGGGCGACGGGCGCGAGCACGGTTTCTTCTATCAGCCGACCATTCTCGAAGGCTTGCCGAACAGCGCGCGCATCTGCCAGGAGGAAATCTTCGGGCCCGTGCTCGTCGCGATGCCGTTCGACGACGAAGCGTCGCTGATCGCGCAGGCGAACGACAGTGTGTTCGGCCTGGCGGCCGGCATCTGGACGCGCGACTACAAGCGGGCATGGCGCATCGCGCGCGCGCTGGAAACGGGCACCGTGTGGATCAACACGTACAAGCTGTTCTCGATCTCCACGCCGTTCTCGGGCTGGAAGGAGAGCGGGATGGGGCGCGAGAAAGGGCGCCTCGGCATCCGCGAGTACATGCAGCAGAAGAGCCTCTACTGGGGCTTGAACGACGCGCCGCTGCCGTGGGCGAACTGAGCGAAGGGGAATGACGCAATGAGCATTTTGGGAATCGAGCAGATCACGTACGGCGTCGACGACCTCGCGACCTGCCGGCGCTTTTTCGCCGACTGGGGGATGAAGGAAGTCGCGCACGACGATACGCGCGCGCGTTTCGAGACGCTGAACGGCTGCACCGTGCTCGCGGTCAAGGCCGACGATCCGGCGCTGCCGCCTGCTTTCGAGGCAGGCCCGACGCTGCGGGAAGTCACGTGGGGCGTCGCGACGCAGGGCGAACTCGACGCGCTGCGCACGAAGCTTGCCGGCCAGCCCGGCTACTACGCGCAGGACGATGCGGTCGGCTGCATCGACCCGAACGGGATGGCGATCCGCGTCGAGGTCACGCGCAAGCGCGAACTCGACATCACGGGCTCGCCGTCGAACGTGTGGGGCCGGACGCTGCGCGTCGACCAGCCGAGCCCGATCTATGCGCGCGCCGAGCCGGTCGAGGTCGGCCATGTCGTGTTCTTCACGAACTGCCTCGACGCGCAGGAGAAGTTCTATCACGAGCTGCTCGGCTTCGAGACGTCGGACCGTTATCCGGGCCGCGGCGCGTTCATGCGCTGCGCGCCGCACGGCGGCCACCACGACCTGTTCCTGCTCGCGCTGCCGAATGGCAAGCGCGGCCTGAACCACGTCGCGTTCACCGTGCGCGACATCCATGAAGTGTTCGGCGGCGGCATGCACATCGACCGCTGCGGCTGGGAAACGCAACTCGGCCCGGGCCGCCATCCCGTGTCGTCCGCGTACTTCTGGTACTTCCAGAATCCGGCCGGCGGCCTGATCGAGTACTACGCGGACGAAGACATGCTGACGCCCGAGTGGCAGCCGCGCGAATTCGAGCCGGGCCCGACCGTGTTCGCCGAATGGGCCGTCGACGGCGGCCTCGACGGCAATACGCGCCGGCAGAAGAACGCGCAGGCGCCGGAAGGCAAGTTCATGACGGAGCGCAAATCGTGAGCGAAACGAACTCGCAGGAATCGGCCGCGCCTGGCACGGTCGTCGTGATCGGCGGCGGCCAGGCCGCCGGCTGGGTGCTGAAGACGCTGCGCGCGGAAGGGTTCGCGGGCCGCCTCGTGATGATCGCCGACGAGCCGCATCTGCCGTACGAGCGCCCGCCGCTGTCGAAAGCGGTGCTGGCCGGCGACGCGGACATCGAAACCGTGCGTGTCGTGCGTCCCGACGAATTCGACGCGCTGAACGTCGAAGCCTGGCAGCCGGAACGCGCGGCCTCGATCGATCGCGCACGCCGCGTGGTGACGACCGCAAGCGGTCGCGCGATCGAATACGACCGGCTCGTGATCGCGACCGGCGGCACGTCGCGCCGCTTGCCCGATGCAATCGTCAGCACACCGAACCTGCATTACCTGCGCACACTCGACGAAGCGGCCGCGCTCGGCGAAAAGCTGCGTGCGAGCCGGCGCGTGCTCGTGATCGGCGGCGGCTGGATCGGCCTCGAAGTCGCGGCGACCGCGCGCAAGCTCGGCGTCGAAGCGGTCGTGGTCGAAGGCGCGCCGCGCCTGTGCGGCCGCTCGGTGCCGCAGATCGTGTCGGATTTCCTGCTTGACCTGCATCGTTCGAACGGCGTCGACGTGCGCACGGGCGCGGCGCTCGCGTCGCTCGACGCGCAGCCCGGCGATGCATCGAAGGTGCGCGCGACGCTCGCCGACGGCACGACGATCGACGCAGACTTCGCGGTGGCCGGCATCGGCCTCGCGCTGAACGCGTCGCTCGCGAGCGACGCGGGGCTGGCGGTCGACGACGGCATCGTTGTCGACGAATACGGCGCGACCAGCGACCCGGCGATCTTCGCGTGCGGCGACGTCGCGAACCATCACAACGGCTGGCTGAAGCGGCGCGTGCGGCTCGAATCGTGGGCCAACGCGCAGAACCAGGCGATCGCGGCGGCGAAGGCCGTGCTCGGCGTGCGCGCACCGTACGCGGAGATTCCGTGGTTCTGGTCCGATCAGTACGACGTGAACCTGCAGATCCTCGGCGATCTGCCGGCCGATGCGCAGCTCGTCGTGCGCGGCGATCTCGCCGCGCGCCGTGCGACGCTGTTTTTTGTGGGCGACGGGCATGTGAGAGGTGTCATCGCCGTCAACAACGCGCGCGAGCTGAAGCTCGCACGCAAGTGGATGAACCAGGGCCGGGCAGTGGATACGGAAGCCCTGGCAGACACGACCCAAGCGCTTGCCTGACCGGCGAAAGACCAGGAGACACCCCGCATGAGCACTTTCGACAATGTCGTGGCCGGTCGCGCCACGATGGAAGCTGCCGCCTCCACGCCCGGCGCGATCATCGCGCGGCTCGAGCGGCTTCCGGCCAACGCGATGCAGATCCGCGCGCGCGTGCTGATCGGCACCGCGACGTTCTTCGACGGCTTCGACGTGATCACGATCGCGGCGACGCTGCCGTTGCTGATCCACAAATGGGGGCTGTCGCCGACGCAGATCGGCATGCTGATCGCGTCCGGCGCGATCGGCCAGCTGATCGGCGCTTTCCTGTTTCCGGCGCTCGCGGAAAAGCACGGCCGCGTGAAGGCGATCGCGTGGAGCTCGGCCGTGATCGGCGTCACGAGCATCGCGTGCGGCTTCGCGCCGACCTTCGAGGTGTTCGTGCTGCTGCGGATCCTGCAGGGGCTCGGGCTCGGCGGCGAACTGCCGGTCGCCGCGACGTACATCAACGAGATCACGCGCGCACATGGCCGCGGCCGTTTCGTGCTGCTGTACGAGATCGTGTTCCCGATCGGCCTGCTCGTGTCGATGGCGCTCGGCGCGTGGCTCGTGCCGCGCTTCGGCTGGGAAATCATGTACTTCGTCGGCGGGCTGCCGCTGATCCTGTCGCTCGTGCTCACGCACCTCGTGCCGGAATCGCCGCGCTGGCTGGCGTCGCGCGGGCGGCTCCCGGAAGCCGGGCGCGCGGTGGGCGTGTTCGAAGCGTCGGTGCGCGGCGAACTGCCGCCCGTCACGCAGGTGGCCGCGTTCGACGAGATGGTGCGCCAGCATCCGAAGCGCAAGATGAGCGACCTGTTCAGCGCGGCCTATCGCAAGCGTACGCTCGCGGTGGCGACGTTGTGGGCGACCTGCGGGTTCATCCAGTACGGGCTGTCGACGTGGCTGCCGACGATCTACAAGAACTTCTATCACGCGCCGCTGCAGCTCGCGCTGAACCTCGCGGTGATCGGCTCGGTGATGGGCGTGCTCGGCTCGCTGGCGTCGGCGCTGCTGGTCGACAAGCTCGGCCGCAAGCCGGTGATCGTGTGGTCGTTCGTGCTGTGCGCGCTGTCGCTGGCGCTCGCGGGTGTCTATCACGCGTCGTCGGTGTATGTCGTCGCGATCTTCTGCTCGCTGTCGCTCGGGTTGATGGCGTCGGGGTTCATCACCGCGTACGTCTATACGCCGGAGCAGTATCCGACGAGCATTCGCGCATCGGGCTGCGGGCTCGGCAGCGCGTGGCTGAAGATCGCGTCGTTCGTCGCACCGATGGTCGTGCCGCACGCGATCATCGGCGGGAACCTCGCGCCGGCGTTCTACCTGATCGGCATCGTGCCGCTGATCGCGGCGGTGACCGTGCACTTCGTCGGGATCGAGACGAAGGGGAAGGTGCTGGAGGCGCTGGAGGCGTGAGTGTCTTCCGCTGCGGTGGATGGAGTGAACCGAAAGGCCCGGGCGATGCTCCCCGCGCTTGTTTTCGGGGCGCTCCCGCAGCGGCGCGCAGGGTGCGCGCGATTGTTGGGGCACGGCGGGCGTGTTCTAATGCACGGTCCCGATTTCGTCAGACCATGGCCATGCCCTTGTTCGAACCCGTCACGCTGCATACCTCGCGCCTCGTCCTGCGGCCGCTTCGCGACGCCGACGCACAGGCTTTCTTCGAGATCTGGTCCGATGCGGAAGCGATGCGCTACTTCTCGTTCTCGCCGATGACGCAGATCGAGCAGGCCGAGGCGCGCGTCGCGCGCAACCTGCAGACGTCGGCGACGGGGCAGGACCTGATTTGCGTGCTCGAATTGCGGGAAACCGGCGAAGCGCTCGGCGAATGCGTGCTGTTCCATGCGAACGAGCAATGCCGGCGCGCGGAGATCGGCTTCAGCCTGCGGCGCACGTTCTGGCGCGGCGGATACATGCGCGAAGCGGCGTCGGCCGTGATCGATCATGCGTTCGGCACGCTGCGGCTGAACCGGATCGAGGCCGATATCGATCCGCGCAACGTCGCGTCGGCACAGCTGCTCGAACGGCTCGGCTTCGTCCGGGAAGGGCTGCTGCGCGAACGCTGGATCGTCGGTGACGAAGTGTCGGACAGCGCGCTGTACGGGTTGCTGGCGAGCGATCGTCGCTGATGCGGCTGCGGCTGCTGCGAGCTATTTCGCGGCAGGGACGATCACGCACGTGTTGATGCAACTGCACGGGGCAATCGGGTTCGGCTCGAGAGGTTCGATTCAACTGACGGCCGGTGATGGGTGTGCTCACAGCTTCGCGAGCCAGCCCTCGACCTTGTCTTTCCCGCGCAGCGTTGCAACCCAACGTTCAGGTAGCGCATGTTCGCCGTACAGCACGCCGGCGAGGCTGCCTGCGATGGCCGCCGTCGTATCCGTATCGTTGCCGAGCGCGATCGCGCGTTTCACGCAATCCTCGTAGCTGCCCGTCGACAGCAGGCAATGGATCGCCGACCAGAAGCTGTCGACCACATAGCCCGATCCTTGCGGCGCGTCGAAGCGGCCGTCGAGCACGATCTTCAGTTCGATTTCGTCGGCCGTGCCTTCGTGGCGCGCGAGCAGTTCATCCTCGGCCGCGCGGACAGCATCGGGCGCTGGCTGGCCGTCGACGATTCCGAGGGCCGTCAGGCAATAGAGTGCGCAACACAGCTGCGAACGCACGTGGCCGTGCGTGACGATGCTTTGCTTGTGCGCGAGCCGGATCGCGTCGTCGCGCGACGCGGCGACCATCACGACGGGGAAGCAGCGCATCAGCGAGCCGTTGCCGTTGTCGCGCTCGTCGCCGGGCCCGGCCACTGCGGGCGCGGCGCCCGCCGCCAGCGCGTGGAACGCGCGCTGCGTCTGCAGGCCGACGTCGAATACGCGGCCGTCCGGCGTGAATGCGCCGCGATGAAACCAGTCCAGCAGGTTGCCGGCGAACGTATCGAGATTCAGGTCGCGCTCGCGCAGCAGCGCGTCGAGCAGCGCGAGCGCCTGCGCGCCGTCGTCGCTCCAGGTGCCGGGCGGCACGCCGTCGTGTGCGCGCGCGAAGCCCGGCGGCGGGGTCATGTCGATCGCGGCAGGCGGCGGAATCGACGCGGCGTCGTGGAATTCGTACGGCACGCCGAGCGCGTCGCCGATCAGCAGGCCAAGCAGGCCGCCGCGCAGGCGGGATCTTCGGTTCGGAGTCGGTGTCATCAAAGAGAGTTCGGGTTGCGGCGGCTTGCGTCGCGCAAGACCGTGCACAAGACCTTGAGTTGAACTCCGTCATTATGCCGTCGCCGCCAATTGGCGTACTTTCAGACTGTTCGCCGGGCGCCTTCGCGCGGTGGCGGCCGCAGTCGTCGTTGAAACGACCCGCGACGATTACGTCAACGCTCGCCCGGCCGCCACGTCGACAGGCACTTCGCGCTCCAGTGCCTTGGCGGCGAGTTCCCCGACCCAGTCTGCATCGGCGGGATCGACGACGCCATATTGGTCCGGCGGAAAAAAAGCATGGTGGTGGGCCGCCGCAGTCAGGCGCTCACATTCGGCGTGAGACAGCAGGTAGGACGTCACGGTCAATGGCGCCGCCGGTCCACTCCATCTCGATCCGATGCGGATATGGGTGCGTGGCGCAAACGCCATTGCCAATTCTCGCCGCGGGATCAATCGTTTCGTCTCCGAGGGGAACGTTGGCGGCGCGTACCAATTGTCTGCCGCAATTCGATGATCCAGCACCAGCCAATGACCGACGGACGTTCGGGCCAGGATCCACTGCCTGAGTCGGGTCTTGCTGGATTTGAGCTTGCCGTCGATCCATTCCTCGACGTAGAGGGGCTCCGGATCGTAGTCGTCCGACCACACGACGATTGCCGAACATAGCGTATGGCGCTCCAATTCGACATGCCCGTTGGACGGCATTTCGCGCCAGTACCGCTGTCGGGTACCGTACGTCGCGACGCACCAGTTCAGGCCGATCCACGCTGCGATGAAGAGCGCCGTGACCCATATGACGGTGACGGCTGTTTCGCCCACCGCTCGATCCATATCAAAGGCCGGATCCACCATTCCGTGGTAAGCAAGCATACCCAGCAAATACGCGAGCACCGGGATCACCGGTCCGACTACGACCGGCAGCATCAGAATGGCGAGCCAGTTCCGGACATGCACGGTCGCCGCCGACTTGGCGCGTGCACGCTCCTCATCGCTCATTGCCGCGACTTCCCGCGCGGCAATGTCGTCGCTCGGGGTGTGGAACCGCTCATACGTATTCTGGCATGTGGGCATTCGACGGGGCGTGCGGTGAAAGGGTGCGATAAAGCAGGGATTTCCTCGAGGAACTGATTCTTGCATACGTTAGGGTCGATTTTCAGACGCACGTGTGTGCGTTCCGTGCGTCAGCAAACCGATGCGCTGCGGCTGGTACGAAACCATGCCACAGGGGGCCGTATGCGCGGGTGACCCGGAGTGGAACGGCAGCGGATGGAGCGACGCCGCGAAGACACCGACGCGCGGGGATTATCGAGTGCGGCCGACTTGCCGGATTCACGGCGCGAACGTACGCTTGGTCGATACCGCGATCGACCCACAGGTTCTCGACCATGCAAGCCCATCCTTTGCGTCTTTCCCCCGGCGACGATCTGCGCGGCGCCATCGAGGCAGCGCTACACCAGCATGAAGCGCAGGCGGCCTTCGTGATCCAGGGCATCGGCAGCCTGAGCGTCGCGCAGTTGCGCTTCGCCGGCGTCGACCAGCCGACCGAGCTGCGCGGCGACCTCGAAATCCTGACGCTGGCCGGCTCGGTGTCGCCGGACGGCGCGCACCTGCACATGTCCGTCTCGGATGCGGACGGCCGCGTGACGGGCGGCCATGTCGCGAGCGGTTGCGTGGTGCGCACGACGGCCGAGATCCTGCTTGCGCTGCTGCCGGCGCATCGCTTTTCGCGCGAACTCGACGCGGGCACCGGCTTCAACGAACTGGTGATCCGCCCCGAGCCGGGCGGCGATGCCGCGTGAGTGTCGCGAAGCAGCGCTAGAATCGCGCGTTATTCGACGCTTTCCGCCATTCACTCTTCTGCAAGGCCGCCGTCCATGGACGATTCCGAAATCGAACCAAAAGTGTGGGAAATCGTGCGTACCTGGCTCGAGGGCGCGACGCCCGAGCAATGGCACCGGTTCGCCGCGCGCTCCAATTACGACGGCAACGGCCGCGCGTTGCGCTGGCTGCTCGACAACCGCAACATCGATCGTGCCACCGCGCTGCTGATCTACTGGAATCTCGGCGCCGCATGGTTCGTGCAGTACGCGAGCGAAAGCGACCTGGGCGACGCGTCATATCAACTGGACACGTTCCGGCTGGTGCGCGAAGTCGAGCAGCGTTACGCGGAAGGCTATTACGCCGATCACGGCATCTGGTTCGACCCGCATGACTTCGAAGGTGCGGGCCCGAACGACTATCCCGATGTACCGGTCGCGCGGCCGGTGCCGGCACTGATGCTACAGCCGACCAACGGCCGCGAGTATGTCGATCTCGACGAGGAAGGGTACGACGAGGGCTTGCCGTTCGAGGTGGCCGAGCGGATTTTCGCGCTTTACGACTGACTAGGCCGCGACGGCCAACCGGCGCCGGATAAAAAAATGGCGTCGCGGGCATTCAGCCTGCGACGCCATTGCGTGGCGCTGCGACGTCAACCACCCGCCGCAGCCCGACTGCGTGCTTACAGCTGCACGGTGTCGGCCACTTCCTTGAAGTCTTCGATCTGGTCGAAGTTCATGTACTGGTAGATCTTGTCGCCGTTCGCGGTGAGCACGCCCATGTCGGCCATGTACTCTTCCTTGGTCGGAATCTTGCCCAGACGCGAGCAGATTGCCGCCAGTTCCGCCGAGCCGAGATACACGTTCGTGTTCTTGCCGAGACGGTTCGGGAAGTTGCGGGTCGACGTCGACATGACCGTCGCGCCTTCGCGCACCTGAGCCTGGTTACCCATGCACAGCGAGCAGCCCGGCATTTCGGTACGCGCACCGGCCGTGCCGAACACGCCGTAGTGGCCTTCTTCCGTCAGCTGCTTCTGGTCCATCTTGGTCGGCGGCGCGACCCACAGCTTGACCGGAATGTCGCGCTTGCCTTCCAGCAGCTTCGACGCGGCACGGAAGTGACCGATGTTGGTCATGCACGAACCGATGAACACTTCGTCGATCTTCGCACCGGCGACGTCGGACAGCGTCTTCACGTCGTCCGGGTCGTTCGGGCACGCGACGATCGGCTCGTGGATGTCGGCGAGGTCGATCTCGATGACGGCCGCGTACTCGGCGTCGGCATCCGGCGACAGCAGTTGCGGGTCGGCCAGCCACTGTTCCATCGCCGCGATACGGCGTTGCAGGCTGCGCGGGTCCTGGTAGCCCTGCGCGATCATCCACTTGAGCAGCGTGATGTTGCTGTTCAGGTACTCGATGATCGGTTCCTTGTTCAGGTGCACCGAGCAACCGGCGGCTGAACGCTCGGCCGACGCATCCGACAGCTCGAACGCTTGCTCGACCTTCAGGTCGGGCAGGCCTTCGATTTCGAGGATGCGGCCCGAGAAGATGTTCTTCTTGCCTTGCTTGGCGACCGTCAGCATGCCTTGCTTGATCGCGTACAGCGGGATCGCGTTGACGAGGTCACGCAGCGTGACGCCCGGCTGCATCTTGCCCTTGAAGCGGACCAGCACCGATTCCGGCATGTCCAGCGGCATCGTGCCGGTGGCGGCCGCGAACGCGACCAGGCCCGAACCTGCCGGGAAGCTGATGCCGATCGGGAAGCGCGTGTGCGAATCGCCGCCGGTGCCGACGGTGTCGGGCAGCAGCATGCGGTTCAGCCACGAGTGGATCACGCCGTCGCCCGGGCGCAGCGCGATGCCGCCGCGCGTGCTGATGAAGTTCGGCAGCGTCTGGTGCGTCTTCACGTCGACCGGCTTCGGATACGCGGCGGTGTGGCAGAACGACTGCATCACGAGGTCGGCCGAGAAGCCGAGGCACGCGAGGTCCTTCAGTTCGTCGCGGGTCATCGGGCCCGTGGTGTCCTGCGAGCCGACCGAGGTCATCTTCGGTTCGCAGTACGTGCCCGGGCGCACGCCCTGGCCTTCCGGCAGACCGCACGCGCGGCCGACCATCTTCTGCGCGAGCGAGAAGCCCTTGCCGCTGTCGGCCGGCTGGTGCGGTAGGCGGAACAGCGTCGACGGCGCGAGGCCGAGCGCTTCACGTGCCTTCGCGGTCAGGCCGCGGCCGATGATCAACGGAATGCGGCCGCCGGCGCGCACTTCGTCGAACAGCACGTCGGACTTGACCTGGAATTCGGCGATGACCTTGCCGTCCTTCAGCGCCTTGCCTTCGTACGGGCGCAGTTCGACCACGTCGCCCATTTCCATCTGCGACACGTCGAGCTCGATCGGCAGCGCGCCGGCATCTTCCATCGTGTTGTAGAAGATCGGGGCGATCTTGCCGCCGAGGCACACGCCGCCGAAGCGCTTGTTCGGGACGAACGGGATGTCTTCGCCGGTGAACCACAGCACCGAGTTGGTGGCCGACTTGCGCGAGGAGCCGGTGCCGACCACGTCGCCCACGTACGCGACCAGGTGCCCCTTTTCCTTCAGCGATTCGATGAACTTGACCGGGCCGCGCTTGCCGTCTTCTTCCGGCGTGATGCCCGGGCGCGCGTTCTTCAGCATCGCCAGCGCGTGCATCGGGATGTCCGGGCGGGTGGTGGCGTCCGGCGCCGGCGACAGGTCGTCGGTGTTGGTCTCGCCCGTCACCTTGAACACGGTGATGGTCAGGCTTTGCGGCACTTCCGGGCGGCTCGTGAACCATTCGGCATCGGCCCAGCTCTGCAGCACGGCCCTCGCGTGCGCGTTGCCCTTGTCGGCGAGTTCCTTCACGTCATGGAACTGGTCGAACATCAGCAGGGTTTTCTTCAGCGCGTCGGCTGCGACAGCCGCGACGGCGTCGTCGGACAGCAGTTCGATCAGCGGCTGGATGTTGTAGCCGCCCAGCATCGTGCCGAGCAGTTCGGTCGCGCGTGCACGCGAGATCAGCGGGCAGGCGGTCTCGCCCTTGGCCACGGCGGCCAGGAAGCCGGCCTTCACGCGGGCGGCTTCGTCGACGCCTGCGGGTACGCGATGGGTGATCAGGTCGACGAGCGTCTGCTCTTCGCCGGCCGGCGGGTTCGTCAGCAATTCGACCAGTTCGGCGGTCTGCTGAGCCGTCAGCGGCAGGGGAGGAATACCGAGCGCGGCGCGGGCGGCCACGTGAGCACGAAAGTTTTCAAGCATGGGGAGACCTGCTGATATTGCGTTTGAGGGGAAGGCCTTGCCGGCACTCCGGGGCTATTCCAGGCACTGCTTTGAGCGGGATTCTAATCTCAATGGTCTGGAACGTCAAATGTCTTATGTCTTATATAAGAGTTGGCAGGCGAAGGACCGGGGGCCGTGGCCGCATGGCGGAAGCGGCCTTGTCTGGCGTGGCTCGATGGGCGGGTTGTCGGGGCGGGCTCAGGTTGCCGACGGCGCACATTTCTGCACATGCACGCAGGAAACGGTACACACGCGGCGCTTTCGCGCGTCTACGCTTCCTGCCACGCAGCTTGCGATCGGCGTTCGAAAACGCAGGGCGGGATTTGGCGCGTGCCCGTCGATTCGTCCCGTGCGGCTGCGGTCCTTCTTACTCGGGTGATCAGGAACATGCGATCCAGCGATTCGATTTTCGTGGTGATGGCGCTTGTCGCGTCGTCGGTCGTTCAGGCGGCGACCGCCGGCGACGAAGCGCGTCGCGAGGCCAGCCGGCCCGTCGCGCTGGTCTATCGCGGCCCCGCCGCGTGCGATGGCTGCCCCGAGGCGATCGCCGGCCGCCTGCGGGAATCGGACTACAAATTCCGGGTGATCTACGTCGGCCCCGCGGAAAAGCTCAGGATCACGCCCGCGGCGCTGGCCGGTGCCGCGCTCTATGTGCAGCCCGGCGGCGGCCAGGACATTGCTGGCGCGGCAGCCAGCATCGGCCGAAATGAAATCCGGGCCGTGCGGCGATACGTAGCGAACGGCGGTCGATACCTCGGGCTCTGCATGGGCGCCTACCTGGCCGGCGGACAGGGGTTCGGGCTGGTCGCCGGCGATATCGACTCCGAGGTCGACCGGCCGGGTTCGACGCTTCACGGCATCGCCGACACGGTGACGCCGGTCGTCTGGCGCGGGAAAAAACGCTGGATCTACTATCAGGACGGCGCGAGGCTCCCGGTCGCGCCGATCGGCTCCGGCGGGATCGTGCTGGCGATCTACCCGAACAAGGACATCGCGGCCGCCACCTACCGTTACGGCAAAGGGCGCGTCGGCCTTGCCGGCCCGCATCCGGAGGCCGACGAAAGCTGGTATCGCCAGAATGGTCTCGAGAATCCGGACGGCGTAGTGCCGGACATGGCCTACGACCTGATCAACGCGACGATGAAGCCGTAGCGAAGCGGCCGCTGCGTGCGGCTTATCGCCGTTTGGCGCGATACGCGTCGAGATTTTTCCGTGCCTGCGCGCGGATTGCGCGCTGCACGAAAGGCGTCCAGCCGAGCAGCGCGCCCTTCAGCCCGAGCGCCTGACGCGCCCAGCGCCACAGGTCGAAACTGTCGCGATGCTCGACGATGCGCCCGTCGCGAAACCGGAACCGCGCGTCGATCCGGTTGACCACCATGCGGCCTGTCGCGGTGAACCGGTAGTGCGCGATCCACTCCGCGCGGCCGGCCTGCTCGTCGGCGGCGACTTCGCCGAACGTCAACGAGAAATCCTGCGCTCGCGCGACGAGCATGCGCCACATGTCGCGAGCGAGGTCGCCGCGCAGTTCGCCGAACGCGGGATCGCTGAAGACGATGTCGTCGGCATAGCAGGCAAGCATCGCGTCGACGTCGCGCTGCTGGAAGGCCGTGTAGAAACGCTGGATCAGTTCGGTGTTCGGATGGCTCATCTGTTGATTGGCTGTCGTTGTAGATGATGCGGAGTCTCGGCGTTCGGCCGGAGGCCGAAGGACGGGCAAGCCACTGTAGCGGAAATTCGACGCGCCGTGGCCGACGGGCGCGGCTGCGTGCGCCGGACGCTTTCCGGCGGTTCCGCGAACCGGTAGATTGGCGGACAATCGCGCGCTGGAGGCCGGTCGAGCCACGATCCGGGCACGCGTTGACCGTCGAGAAGCCATTCATGAAATTCCACGTAGAAGCGTCACTGCGGCGCACGTTGTTGCCCGTGCTGCTGGCGCATGCATTCCCGGGCGTCGCGGCAGGGCTCGACTGCGCCCAGGCAACCAGCTCGACGGAACAGGCCGTCTGCGCGTCGAACGACCTGCATCTGGACGACGGCAGGCTGTCGGCCTTTTACCGGAAGCTGTCCGGTGCGTTGCCGCAGGATCAGCGCGCGGCGTTGCGCACCGCGCAGCTCGGCTGGCTGAAGACGCGCGATCTATGCGGCGCCGATCATGGCTGTCTCGAGCAGCGCTATCTCACGCGGATCGGCGACCTGCAATCGCAACTGGCCGCGGTGCTCGCCTATCGGCCCGACGCCGAAGACAAGGCTGCGCTCGCGGACTTGCGTTCGCTCGTCGATCAGGCTCGCCGAACGGATGCAGGCTCGCCGGTCGAGAGCGTGATCGAACGGCTGCGGATCAAGACGGCAGTCACGCGGTTTTCCAGCGCGTCCGACGATGGGCAGGGTGCCGCGTTTCCGACGGCCCGGCCCGATGGCGTGACGGTCGACGAATGGAACGCGTTGAAGGCGTCGCACGTCGACGGCGACGGTACGGAGACGAGTGCGTCCTACACGCTGATCGATCTCGATGGCAACGGGCAGCGCGATCTGGTGATCGAATCGGCGGCGAACGGAACGGGGTTGTGGTCGTCGGTCGACGTCCTGCGCCGCAACGGCGGCAAGTTCGAGACGCCCGGCGAGTCGAACGAGGCGATCGACCGCAGCGTGTACACGCTGAATGGCCGCGGCGCAAATCAGGCGGCCGACTGGATTCGGCTGCGCGGGCGTGTCTACGCGCTGTATCGCGACAGTCACTACGGTGTGGACGAGTTTTACCTGCTGCGGCCGTTTACCGTCGTCGACCAGGTGCCGATCCTGACCGTGCATTATCGCTACCGCCTGTCGGTGCCGATCGCGCAGCACAAGGAAGGCAAGGCTGCGCCGACGATGCTCGACGGCACACTGCATGCGGCGCTCGAACAGGCGCTGCACGACGTGAGCGACAGCGCCGCGCGCGATGCCGGCGCCGCCCGGCCGCTGTGTCCGATTCCGCCGTCGGTGCAGGGCGATGACCGCGACGCGTATTCGAACTGTGGCCCCGGTCACTATGCGTACGAGATCGTCGGCGACATGCCGGTTCATGTCGGCGGCACGTGCTACATCGGCCGGTTGATCGACTGGTTCGGCCAGTACGGCAAGGACGGCCTGGCGGCACGGCTGTCGATGCGTCTTCCCGCCAACGATACGGACCGCGAGCAGACGTTCAGCGTGACCGGCGTCCGGACCGTGACGTCCGTCGCGACGTCGATCGGGAAAATGACGGTCAACAGCGGGAATTGAAGCGCACGCATGCGGCTGCGCTCGGCCGCATCGACTTGAACGCGGCCGGCACGCCACCGGATGCGTCACCGGTTCGCCAGCGCGACGTCCTGGTTGCCGCGTCCGGTCACCAGGCAGCCCGACATGAAGGCCTCGCTCTGGCTACCGGCGGCCGCGTCGCCGAAGCCGCGGCCGAGCGCATCGGCCCTGACCTGCGCGGCGCCTTGCTCGCATGCGAGCGGGCTGGCGTCGCGACCCTGTGCATGCAGGATCGCGCGATCGCCGATGAGATAGGCCAGCAGCGCGAAAACAGCGATATGTACGGCTCGTCTCATGATTCGTCTCCTCGTCGCTCAAGCGTAACGCGGACACGTTCGACGAAGCACTTGGGGCTTCCCCCGGTAAACGTCTGCTGAAAGCGGTGGCGGGGCGCTGGAACCCGACCCGATTATTTGCCGGAACCCGGCACGACGGCGATGCGCGCGAGTTTGACGAATGTCAGGGTCCGGGCGGGAGCGAACGGTCGCGCGACCGCTCGAGGCGATAGCATGAATGCATGATTTGACGGAACGCGATGGCGGATGAACGCATCGGCTCCGGCAAGCAGGTCCGCGATGAATATCGCTGTCGAAATAGTGAGGAATCCAAATGTTGAACGTCTCTTCCGTGCTGATCAGTCTCGCTCCGCTGTGGGCCATCCTGCTGGTGGCGTCGTCGGCGGCCGCCTATTTCGTGTTCTGGCGCAAGGTCATCGACTGAGTGCAGCGCGCCACGCGTGCGCATCGTGCGCATGCACGGCGTGCGATGTCCGTCATTGCACCGCCGTCACCGGCACATTCGAAATCCGCACCAGCCGGCCCATCACGCTGCGGCGAAACACCGACATCAGCGCATGCAGCGGATCCTGGCGCGGCGCGACCACCACGATCTCGTCGCACCCGGTCTCGGCCGCGACGGATGCGATCGTATCGGCCACCGGCCCGACCTTCATCACGACGGTGTATTTCACGCCGGCCTCTCGCAAAATCCGCTCGGCCATGGCCAGATCGTCGGCCGCGAACTTCTCCTCGATCGAGCGCAGTCGCGACAGCGGGTGGTAGGCTTCGAGCCGCGTCGATTCGAGCGGCGCCTGGACGTTGATCAGCACCACCTCCGACGCGCAGCGCTCGCGATACAGGAATGTCGCGTGGCGAACGGCCTGAAGCGAGCGCGGCGAGTGGCCGACCGGAACCAGCAGCTTGAGCATGGACGATGTCCTGGGAACGAGATGCTTCCAGCGTAGCGCGCGGCCGGTGCGGGCAACCTAAAGAGATCGGGCGGTCGCGTAAAAATGTCGTTAACGTGCGCCGCCGCGTGACGCGCCTATTAGAAATATAAGAAATTTAAGTTTATGCGCATAAACGATTTCATCGGCCGGGACGGTGCGAGCGGCCCGGTACGCGTCGCCGCGATTCAGTCGGATCCGCAATGAATCGCGACGGAAAATATCGGAGGTCGCCGATCCGGCGTCGCGTAGAGTAGAGCATCGGCCGCGGCGCGGCCTCTTCCGGCGGGTTCGGGAGCGACTGCAGCCGCCACGCGGCCCGCCATTCCATTTCGAATCCAGGAGACCCCGCATGCCGCACGGCGCCCCGCAGCTTCTCGCTCCCGCTTCCATCTCCGTCGATCCGATCGTGCGCCTGTCGGCAGGCGAGCTTGCCGGCGCGATCCGCAGCAAGACGGTTTCGTGCGTCGAGACGATGCGTGCGTACCTCGATCACGTCGAGCGCGTGAACGGCGCAATCAACGCGATCGTCGCACTGCGCGACCGTGACGCGCTGCTGGCCGAAGCCGCGGAAAAGGACGCCGCACTGGCGCGTGGCGAGTATCACGGCTGGATGCACGGGATGCCGCAGGCGCCGAAGGATCTGGCGATGACGAAGGGGCTGCGGACGACCTACGGCTCGCCGATCTTCCGCGAGAACGTGCCGCAGGCCGATTCCGTCGGCGTCGCGCGGATGCGCGCGGCCGGCGCGATCTTCATCGGCAAGACCAATACGCCCGAATTCGGGCTCGGCTCGCACACGTTCAACGAGGTCCATGGCGCAACGCGCAACCCGTACGACCTGACGAAGAGTGCGGGCGGCAGCAGCGGCGGCACGGCGGCGGCGCTCGCCGCGCGGATGCTGCCGGTCGCGGATGGCAGCGATTTCGGCGGCTCGCTGCGCAACCCGGCCGCGTTCTGCAACATCTACGGCTTCCGTCCGTCGCAGGGCCGCGTGCCGCGCTGGCCGGGCGTCGACGTGTTCATGCAGCAGCTCGGCATCGAAGGGCCGATGGGCCGCACCGTCGGCGACGTCGCGCAGCTGCTCGCGATCCAGGCCGGCTACGACGCGAACGATCCGCTGTCGCTCGCGGAAGATCCGGCCGTGTTCGCGCAGCCGCTCGACGCGGACCTGCGCGGCAAGCGCATCGCGTGGGTCGGCGACTGGAACGGCTATCTCGCGACCGAGGCCGGCGTGCTTTCGCAGTGCGAGGCGGGGCTCGCGACGCTGCGCGAGATCGGCTGCGACGTCGATGCCGCGTTGCCGGCGTTCGCGCCCGACCGGATCTGGCGCCTGTGGCTCACGCACCGGCACCTGCTGTCGGGCGGCGGGCTGCTCGCGCACTATCGCGACCCGGCGCGGCGCGCGCTGCTGAAGCCCGAGGCGATCTACGAAGTCGAAGGGCTGCTCGCGATGCAGGGTGCGGCGGTGTTCGACGCGAGCGTCGAGCGAACCGCGTGGCATCAGGCCGTGCTGAGCTTCTTCGACCGCTACGACTTCATCGCGGCGCCGACCGCGCAGGTGTTCCCGTTCGACGTCGACCAGCGCTGGCCGAAGGAGATCGCGGGCCGCACGATGGACACTTACCACCGCTGGATGGAAACGGTCGTGCCGTGGACGCTGGCCGGCTGCCCGGTGATCAACGTGCCGGTCGGCTTCAACGATGCGGGGCTGCCGATGGGCATGCAGCTGATCGGGCGCCCGCGTGCCGATCTCGCGGTGCTGCAACTTGCGCGCGGCTACGAGCAGGCGGCCGACTGGGTCAACCAGCGGTTGCCGGCGTGGATGGCCGCATAACGTCGCGGCCAGGCTGGCCAACGAGCCGGTAGCAGGGCGATGAAACGGGCGGCGGCGAGTCGCCCGTTTTGTCTGGCGCGGCGAACGCGACGCGTGGCGGCGCTGCGTTTTGCTGCACTGCATGCAAAGGCCCCACTCAGCCTGCATTGACGCAACCGGAGAACGAATGCCGATACCCGCGTGACATCGCACGGCAAACGTGGACGAATCCACGTGACGACGCCTGCCGGTCGCGGAATTGCAAGCGGCCGCACGCCGTGATTTCGTTTCGATGTGTTTCAGTCGTTGCGGCATCGCGCGACGCGCTTCGACAATATCGGCCTCAATCATTCGGGCACGAGGAAAGCACATGAAGCACATTCGCGCGACGGGCCGTCACCTGGCCTCGGCAGGCATCGCGTTCGGCATCCTGATCAGTCACGCCGCGCACGCGCAGCTCGACTTGCAGTCGCTGGGCGCGTCGCTGCTCGGCGGCGGTCAGCAACAGCAGGCGGCGCCCGCGCAGGGCGGCGGTGTCGCGCAGTTGCTGCAGGCCTATGTCGGCGCGAACCGGCAGGTGCTGACCGGCCAGTCGTCGCTCGCGTCCGCGATGGGGCTGACCGGGGCGGCGGGGCAGGCGCAGCAGGCCGCGAGCCAGCTGTCCGGCGGCGATGCGCTGACGCCGGCCACGCTGTCGCAGATGGGCGGCGCGCAGCAGTCGGTGTCGCAGGCGCTCGGCCAGGCGTTCGCGAGCGGCGGTGCAACGCACGGTCCGATCGACAAGCAGGCGTTCAGCAACGGCCTCGCATCGCTCGGGCAAGGCCTCACGCAGTATTCGCAGCTGCAGTCGGGGCTCGGCAATCTCGGTTCGACGAGCGCGGCGTCGCTGCTGCAATCGGGCCTGAATCCGCAGAACATGCAGGCCGCTTCGTATATCGCGCAAAGCGCGCCGGGCCAGCTGCAGTCGCTCGCGGCGACGCTCAGCCAGGCCGTGCAGTTCGCGACGAGCCAGGGCATTTCGGTGCCGTCGGTCGCATCGTCCGCGCTGAAGCTGCTGCCGTAGCGTCGTGCGGGCGTACGCGCGATGCGGTGCCGGCATCGCGCGCGGCGATGGACAATCGCCCCGCGCAACATGGGGATTTCGCGTGATGCTATCGTGGCGAGTCCCTTTTATCGGTGCAGGTTCATGACTGACTCGTTCGACCTCTCGCGCTATTTCTCCCGCATCGGCTACGACGGCCCGGCCAAGCCGACGCTCGACGTGCTGCGCCGGTTGCATCTGCTGCATCCGCAGGCGATCCCGTTCGAAAACCTCAATCCGTTGACCGGCGCGCACGTCGCGCTCGACCTGCCGGCGCTTGTCGACAAGGTGATCGAGCGCCGCCGCGGCGGCTACTGCTTCGAACTCAACAAGCTGTTCTACACCGCGCTCACGACGATCGGCTTTCGCGTGACGCCGATGATCGCGCGCGTGCTCTGGATGCGGCCGCCGGAACTGCCGGCCGCGCCGCATACGCACATGCTGCTGCGCATCGATCTCGACGGCGTGGCGTGGCTCGCGGACATCGGTTTCGGCAGCGCGACGCTGACGGCGCCGCTGCGTTTCGTGCCGGACGAGCGGCAACTGACGCCGCACGGTGCATTCCGCGTCGTCGCCGCGCCGGTCGGCGGCGAATTCGACATGCAGTTCGAGACGCCGGACGGCTGGCAGACCACCTACCGCTTCCAGCCGAAGCAGGTCGAATGGATCGATTACGATGTCGCGAACTGGTTCACGTCGACCTATCCCGACTCGATCTTCCTGCATGACCTGATCGCGTGCCGCGTGCTGCCGGACGGCCGCGCCGCGCTGCGCAACACCACGCTGACGCTGCGCGACGCGGCGGGCGCGGGGCGCTCCGTCACGTTCGACAGCGCGGCCGAGTGGGGCGCGTGCCTGCGCGACACGATCGGCGTCAATACGGACGGTTTCGATCTCGACGCGCTGTTTGCGCGGCTCGCGGCGCGCGCCGCCGCGCAATAGCGCGAACGCGCGGCAGGCGGCCCGCACGCGGGCCGCACCCGTTTCCCGGCATTCATCCCGCCGCCCCCGCGATTGACTTTTGCTAGATTGCTAGCATACTAGCCATCATGACCGACGAAGAAGTGAAGCAATTCAACGTGTACCTGCCGCTCGGACTGATCCGGCAGGTCAAGCATCGCGCCATCGAGACGGAGCAATCGCTGTCCGCGCTGGTGGCCGATGCGCTACGCGCGTACCTGGCCGCGCCGTCGCCAGGTGCGGAACCGTCCACCAAGGAGAAATGACATGTCATCCGAGCGAATCGAAGCCGTGTACCTGACGACGCACAACTGGGGCAAGTCGGCGAAGTTCTTCCAGGCGCTGGGCTTCAAGCTGGAATTCGAAACCGATCACAACTCGGGCCAGCTGCGCAGCGGCGACGGTCCGTTCCTGTTCATCGCGGAAGTGCCGCCGGGCGAGACGCCGGATATGCAGGTCGTGCTCAAGGTGGCCGACGAGCAGGCGGTGCGGCCGCAGCCGATCGTCGATGTCGTCACGCCGTTCGTGGACACGCACTGGGGCACGCGGGACATGACCGTGCGCGATCCCGACGGCCGTGTGTGGCGCCTGCAGGCGCCGGGCAAGCAGGGCGCGTGAGGCCGGCATGACCGAGATCCGCGAAGACGCCCCCGACAGCACGGCCGCTCGCGTCGCGCTGTGGCGCGCGCTGCACGTCGAACTCGACGCGCCGCCGCACGTGTTTGCCGACGAAGTCGGGCTTCAGTTGCTCGCGCCGCCGCCGGGCTGGCAGCAGCGCGGCGACATGGATCCGCAGTTCACGCGGCCGTTTCGCGCGTCGATCGTCGCGCGGGCGCGTTTCATCGAGGATCTCGTGGCCGAGCAGGGCGCGCGCGGCGTGAGCCAGTATGTGATCCTCGGCGCGGGCCTCGACAGCTTCGTGCAGCGCCGTCCCGACATGGCGTCGCGCGTGACCGTGTTCGAAGTCGACCCGCCCGCGCCGCAGGCATGGAAGCAGCGCCGCCTGGTCGAACTCGGTTTCGGCGTGCCCGACTGGCTGCGTTTCGTACCGGTCGATTTCGAGGCGAAACAGTCGTGGCGCGCTGCGCTCGTCGGCGCGGGCTTCGATGCCGGCAGGCCGGCTGTCGTGGTGTCGACGGGCGTCAGCATGTACCTGACGCGCGAAGCGAACGCGGCCGCGTTGCGCGAAGTCGCGTCGCTCGCGCCGGGCTCGACGCTCGCGATGACATTCTTGCTGCCGTTGGAGAACGCGGACCTGGACGTGCGTCCGGCGCTCGACATGGCCGCGAAGGGCGCACGCGCGAGCGGCACGCCGTTCATCAGCTTCTTCATGCCGGCGCAGATCCGGGCGCTCGCGCTGGAGGCCGGTTTTGCGAAGGCCGAGCACGTGTCGGCCGCCGAACTGACGCGTCGTTATTTCGCCGATCGCACGGACGGCCTGCGGCCGCCGAACCACGCGGAAGAGCTGCTGGTCGCGACAGTCTGAATAACGGCGCGCGCGATCCCCGTCACGCGCGTTCGAGCACGGCCATTTCCCGCACGACCACGAGCAGCACCGCCAGGCTCGCGCCGCCCGACGCGCGCAAGTCCGCGAGCAGGTGCTCGTAGCGTGCGAGCGCGGCGTTGCGGCGCTCGCGCCACGCACCGACGATCGTCTCCGGCGTCGTCGAATCCGGCGACTCCGCGAGTGCGCTCGTCGTCAGCGTGCGCTTCAGGCGCGCGACTTCCGCGAGTGCGGCGGCGCGTGCCAGCATGTCCCAGTGCGTCGGCGTCGGCAGCGTCGCCGCGCGCTCGCTGATCCAGCCGTAATTGAGCAGCGTGCCGAGCGAGAAATACACACCCGCGACGAGTTCGAGACTGCGGTTGCAGGTCGCGGCCACTTCGGCGATGTCGAGCAGCGCGGCTGAAATGTCGCCGCTCGCGACGCGTACCGCGAGCGCACTGTCAACACCGGCTTCGACCAGCACGCGCTGCCGCTCGGACAGCGCATCGAGATCGTCGGCCGGCAGCAGCGACGGCAGTTGCGGGGCGAGCCGTTCCGCCGCGTCGCGGCAACGCGCGATCAGCTCGGCGACGCCGCCGTCCGCCACCGCACCGGATTGCAGGTGGCGCAGGAACCACAGCGCCGCACGCTCCAGCAGCCGCGCGACGTCGACGAACATGCGCGCCTGCACGTCGTCGGCCACGCGGTTGTCGAGCGCGTCGATGTCGCGCCATACCGCGTCGAGGTCGAACACGTCGCGCGCCATGATGCATGCGCGGACGATGTCGCCCGGCTTCGCGTCGGTTTCCTCCATCAGCCGGTGCACGAACGCGCAGCCGACGCGGTTCACGAGCGCGTTGGTCAGGTGCGTCGCGAGAATCTCGCGGCGCAGCGGATGGCGGCCCATCGGCTCGCTGAAGCGTTGCTGCAGCGGCTTCGGGAAGTAGTCGACGAGCATCGCGGCCACCAGCGGATCCTCGGGCACGTCGGATTCGAGCAGCGCGTCGTAGAGCCACATCTTGCTGTACGCGAGCAGCACCGCGCGCTCCGGCGACGTGAGGCCGGCCTTCGCGGCCTGCCGCTCGGCGACTTCGTCGTCGGTCGGCAGGAATTCGATCACGCGGTTCAGCCGGCCCGCGCGTTCGAGCCAGCGCATCAGGCGCGCTTCGGCGTCGAGCAGCTCGACCGCATAGCGGCCGGCGATCGACAGCGCCTGCGTCTGGTAGTAGTTGTCGCGCAGCACGAGCAGCCCGACTTCGTCGGTCATTTCCGCGAGCAGTGCGTTGCGCTGCTTCTCGGTCATTTCGCCGTCCGACACGACGAGCCCGAGCAGGATCTTGATGTTGACTTCGTGATCCGAACAATCGACACCGGCCGAGTTGTCGATCGCATCGGTGTTGATGCGGCCGCCGCGCTGCGCGAACTCGATGCGGCCGAACTGCGTGCAGCCGAGGTTGCCGCCTTCGCCGACCACCTTGCAGCGCAGGTCCGCGCCGTTCACGCGCACCGCGTCGTTCGCGCGGTCGCCGACCTGCAGGTGGGTTTCGCGCGCGGCCTTCACGTAGGTGCCGATGCCGCCGTTGTACAGCAGGTCGACCGGCGCCTGCAGGATCGCGCGGATCAGGTCGGTCGGCGGCAGTGCGTGGGCGTCGATGCCGAGCGCGGCCTGCACGGCCGGCGACAGCGGGATCGTCTTCGCGGTGCGCGGATACACGCCGCCGCCCGACGAAATCGCTGCCGGATCGTAGTCGGCCCAGCTCGAGCGTTCGAGCGCGAACATGCGCGCGCGCTCCGCGAAGCTCGTCGCGGGATCGGGGTTCGGGTCGAGAAACACGTGGCGGTGATCGAACGCGGCGACGAGCCGGATATGCGGCGACAGCAGCATCCCGTTGCCGAACACGTCGCCCGACATGTCGCCGACGCCGACCACGGTGAAGTCGGTGGTCTGCGTATCGATGCCCATCTCGCGGAAGTGCCGCTTCACCGATTCCCACGCGCCGCGCGCGGTGATCGCCATCTTCTTGTGGTCGTAGCCGACCGAGCCGCCGGACGCGAACGCGTCGTCGAGCCAGAAGCCGTATTCGTGCGAGATCGCGTTCGCGTAGTCGGAGAAGGTGGCCGTGCCCTTGTCGGCGGCGACGACCAGATACGGATCGTCGGCGTCATGGCGCACCACGTCGGGCGGCGGCACGATCGCGTTGCCGACGAGGTTGTCGGTCAGGTCGAGCAGCCCGCGCAGGAAGGTCTGGTAGCACGCGACGCCTTCGCGCATCCACGCTTCGCGATCGCTCGGCGGCGGCGGGTTCTTCACGACGAAGCCGCCTTTCGAGCCGACCGGCACGATCACGACGTTCTTCACCATCTGCGCCTTCATCAGCCCGAGCACCTCGGTGCGGAAATCCTCGCGTCGATCCGACCAGCGCAGGCCGCCGCGCGCGACGCGCCCGCCGCGCAGATGCACGCCCTCGACACGCGGTGAATATACCCAGATCTCGAACATCGGCTTCGGTTCGGGCAGGCCGGGCACCTTGGCCGGATCGAACTTGAACGACAGGTACGGTTTCGAGTCGCCGCTTGCGTCGACGAGGAAGTAGTTCGTGCGCTCGGTCGCGTTGATCACGCCGAGGAACTGGCGCAGGATGCGGTCCTCGTCGAGGTTCGGCACCTGGTCGAGCGCGCCTTCGATCGCCTTCAGCAGGCGTTCGGCCTGCACGCCGCGCGTGTCGCCGGTGGCCGGGTCGAAGCGCAGCAGGAACAGCTCGACGAGCTGTCGGGCGATCGCCGGATTGCCGGTCAGCGCGCGCTCGATATACGCGTCGCTGAACGTCGAGCCGACCTGCCGCAGGTATTTCGCATACGCGCGCAGGATCGTGACTTCGCGCGCGCTCAGGTGCGCACGCAGCACGAGGCGGTTGAAGTCGTCGTTCTCGATCCGGCCGCTCCAGATCCGGTCGAACGCATCCTCGAACAGGCCCTTCACGCGCTCGATGTCGAACTCGGTATCGTCCGCGAGCTCGAGGCCGAAATCGTGTACCCATGCGTGCGTCGCGTCCTGCGTCTGGATCCGGTACGGGCGCTCCTCGTCGACGCGCACGCCGAGATGCTCGAGCATCGGCAGGCTGCGCGACAGCGCGATCGGGTCGCCAGCGCGATAGACCTTGAAGCGGAACGCGCGCGGCTCGGCCTCGATCGGGCGGTACAGGTTCATCGCGAGCTGCCCCGTGTCCTTCACGCGCTCGATCAGCTCGATGTCGCGCACGGCCGTGCGGGCCGGGTAGTCGTCGCGATAGCCGGCCGGGAACGAATCGGCGTAGCGCTGCAGCAGTCGGTTGCCTTGCTCTTCGCCGAATGCGTCGAGCAGCGCGTCGGCGAGATCGTCCTGCCAGCGGCGCGTGACCTGCACGAGCCGCGTTTCGAGCTCGCGCGTGTCGACATCGGGCATCGTGCCCGGTTCCGCATGGACAACGAAATGAATGCGCGCGATCGCCGATTCCGACAGCAGCGGCGTGAATTCGACGTTCACGCCGTTGTACGCGTCGACGAGGAGTTTCGCGATGCGGCGGCGCAGGTCGGTGTTGTACTTGTCGCGCGGCACGAACACGAGGCACGACACGAAGCGGTCGAACCGGTCGCGCCGCACGAACAGCCGCGTGCGCTGGTGTTCCTGCAGCCGCAGGATGCCGAGCGCGATGTCGTAGAGCTGGTCTTCGTCGGCCTGGAACAGTTCGTCGCGCGGATAGGTTTCGAGCACCGTCACGAGCGACTTGCCGAGATGCCCCTTCGGCAGGAAGCCTGCGCGCCGCACGATGTTCGCGCACTTGCGGCGCACGATCGGGATCTCGGCGCTCGACACCATGTAGGCGGTCGACGTGTAGAGCCCGATGAAGCGGCGCTCGCCGGTGACCTTGCCGTCCGCGCCGACGAGTTTCACGCCCACATAGTCGAGATAGCCCGGCCGGTGCACGGTCGCACGCGAGTTCGCCTTCGTCAGGAAGATCGGCCACGCGCCGGTGATGATGTCGGCGGCGGCCTGCGGCAGCGGCGTCACGTCGGGCGCGCCCGACGTGCGCAGCGATTCGCGCAGGATGCCGTAGCCCGAGCCTTCGACGCCGCGCAGGCCGAAGCCCGTGCCGTGCGACACCAGCGCATAGTCGCGCTGGCCGAGGAACGTGAAATGGTCGGCGGCCATCCATTCGAGGAACGCGCGCGCCTCGATGTCTTCCGCGGTCGATTCGCGCGCCTTCATCTCCTTGATCGTCGCACGGGCGATGTCGACGATCTTCGGCCAGTCCTCGACCGACGCGCGCACGTCGCCGAGCACGCGTGCGATGTCCTCGCGCAGCGTGTCGAGCAGCGCGGCGTCGCCGCAGCGGTCGACCTCGAAATGGATGAACGACGCGAGCTGCGACTGGCCGTCGCCGGGCGTCGCACCGCCCGCGTCGACGCGCTCGATGCCGCCGCCCGCGCCGCGCCAGATGCGGAACACCGGGTGCAGCGCCGAATGCAGCGCGAGCCCGAGGCGGTTGACGGCCATCGACACCGAGTCGACGAGGAACGGCATGTCGTCGTTGACGATCTCGATCACCGTGTGATCGGAATGCCAGCCGTGCTGTTCGAGGATCGGGTTGTACACGCGCAGCCGCTCGCTGCCGGGCACGAATTTCTGGGCGGTCTGCCAGTGCGCCATCGCGGCGCCGTACAGGTCGGCGATGCTGCGGCTCTGCAGATCGTCGGCGTCGACGAAATCGTAGTAATGACGCAGGAAGGGTTCGACGATCCGGAAGGTGGCTTCGGGCAGGCGCCCGCGCGCGAATTCGACGACATCGGAGAGCAGGTGTGCGACGACTTCCTCGTTCTTCGCTTCCATGGCGGTCTCCTCGTCGGGTGGCCATTGGCTGCTGCGTCTGTCCGGCATTATGGCCCCGATCGCGTGACAAAGCGATGTGCGGGCGCACAACGCGGGCGGCCCGAGGCGGCCGCGTGCGGCGCCCGTCGCGGGCGGCGCGGCGTGTGTTCAGCGCGGGGCGGGCGGTGTCGAAGCATCGCCGCCCCTGACGCTCAGCGCTCGTCGCTCCACAGCTTCCCGGCCGTCGCCCAGTTCTCCTTTTTCACGTCGGTCAGGATGATGTCGACCGAGCCCGGCTCGCAGCCGAGCGTCTCGCACGTGACGCGCGTGATCGCTTCGACGAATGCGCGCTTCTGGTCGACGGTGCGGCCTTCGAACAGCTGGATATTGAAAGTCGGCATGGCAATGCTCCGGTTGAGGTTGAACGATTCGGCAGGATGAGGATGAGGACGACGGCGTCAGTCGCGATACGACGGATCGATCCGGTCGAGCCGACGCAGCAGCGCCGGCCATTCCAGTTCGCCTTCGATCGCGCCGCCGTCGCGCAGTTGTGCGGCCGTGCGGTCCGCGATGGCCGGGTCGGGCAGCACGAGCGGCCCGCCGCCTGCTTGCGCGCGCACCTGGATGTCGCAGGCCTTGATCAGCGTATCCATCAGCACATAGGCTTCGGCGACGGTGCGGCCGACCGTCAGCGTGCCGTGATTGCGCAGCAGCATCGCGGATTTCGCGCCGAGGCTCGCGGTCAGTCGCGCGCCTTCGGCCGGCGAGAACGCGAGCGCCTCGTAGTCGTGGTACGCGAGGTCGCCATGAAAGCGCAGCGCGTGCTGCGACGCGGGCAGCAGCCCGTCGCGCTGGATCGACACGGCGATGCCGGGTGTATTGTGCAGGTGCATCACGCAGACGGCATCGGCGCGCGCGGCGTGCACGGCCGCATGCAGCGCGAAGCCCGTCACGTTGACCGCATGCTCGCCGTCGCCGATCCGGTTGCCGGCCAGATCGATCTTCACGAGGTTCGATGCGCGGACCTCGTCGAACGTGAGGCCGAACGGGTTGATCAGGAAGTGGCCGGGCTCGCCGGGCACGGTCGCGGACAGGTGCGTGTAGATCAGGTCGTCCCAGCCGTTCAGCGCGACGAGCCGGTAGGCTGCGGCGAGATCGACGCGCATCCGGCGTTCGGCGTCCGAGATCGGGCCGCCGGGTTTCACGGCATCAGGACGGTGTGCGAATGACGACATCGGGTTCTCCGAGGGTGAAGCGGCGCGCGACGTAGACGGTCGCCCATGATGCGAGCGCGAACGGCGCCGTGAACACGGGGACGTCCGCGCGCATCGCGAGCCACTGGATCAGCGCGGCGAGGGCGGCGGCGGCAAGCGCCGCGCGCGGGCCGCGCGGCATCAACGCAAGTGCGGCGAGCGCGCCGTTGAAGCCGAGGAGGCCATCGGCGAGCCATGCGCCGTTTGCGCCGAGCGCGACCAGCAGCACGGTCGACACGATCGCACCGCCGAGCGCGAACGCGGCCGCGCGGCGCGACGCGACGGCGAGACCGGCGACGATCAGTATGCCGGCCCATGCGCCTTGCGCGAAGGTGGTCTGCGCGACGCCCGACAACAGGGCGTCGGCGGTGGAAGCAAGCGTCGGCGCCGCGCCGGCCGTCGCGCCGCTCGCATGCTGCGGCGCGACAAACGGCAGCCACAGCGTGGTGACGGCGAGGCACGGGCTCGAATACGGGCACTGCCGCCAGCGGGCGAGCGGCCCGCGCATCGCACGCTGCACGAGTGCGGCGCCGATCGAGACCAGCGGCACCAGCGCGACGGCTGCGAGTTGATGGGGCGCGAACAGCACGGCGATCAGTGCGGCGAGCGCACCATTGAAGCCGTGCAGCCCCTGTTCGACGTCGCGGCGCTCGGCGCCGGTCAGCACGGCGGTCATGCTGGCGGCGGCCGAGCCGACCAGCGCCGCGCTCGCGAGCCGCAGGTCGGTCAGTGCCAGCGCGGCGAGCAGCAGCGCGCCGGTGAATGCGTTCGCCTGCAGCACGATCTGCCCGATGCCGCGCAGCAGGATACGCAGGTCGATCGACGGCGGGACGGGGCGGACGGTAGGCATGATGGCTGCGGAACAGGACGAGCCGCGAGCATAGGACACAATCCCGTGCACCGTAATAGGGAATTCTGGATAGTCAGGATTTGTTCAACGATGCCCCGCATTGGGGCAAACGGAGGCGGAAAGATGCGCGAAGTGCGTTGGGCGTCGCTCGAGGGCGACGGAGTCGAACATCTGACGTTCGACCGGAGCGACGGCGCGATCGTCGTCGAAAGCGCGGTGGTCGGCCAGCGGTACGGCCGCGCATACGGGCTCGCGTATCGCGTCGAGTGCGATCCGCAATGGCGCGTGACCTACGCGGTGCTCAAGGTGATGGGCGGCGGCACGCTCGAGTTGCGCGGCGACGGCGCCGGCCACTGGCGCGATGGCTCGGGCCGAGCGCTGCCGGCGCTCGACGGCTGCATCGACATCGACATCGCGGCGACGCCGTTTACGAATGCGCTGCCGATCGGCCGCCTGGGGCTCGCGCGCGGCGAGCGGCGGCCGATCGACGTCGCGTACATCTCGACGCCGGACCTGAAGGTCACGCCGGTCAAGCAGGCTTATGCGTGCATCGAGCCGGGCCGGCGCTACCGCTACGAAGGGATCTTCCGGAATTTCACGGCCGAGATGGAGATCGACGACGACGGGCTCGTCGTCGACTACGAGACGCTGTTCAGGCGCCTGCCGGCGCCGACGGGGCGCTGAACCGCGGCGCTCGTGGCCGCCGGCCGCTCGTGCGCGGACGCGAAGCGGTCGATCCGCTGCGCGATCATGTCGGGGTGGCGCAGCACGATCCAGTGGCTGCCGTCGATTTCCTCGCGCACGTGGTCGCCGAGCCAGCGGTCGAGGTCGACCGACATCTCGGGCGTCACGTAGCGGTCGCGCACGGGCACGAGGATCTGCACCGGCGCCTGCGCGTACCGTTCGCGCGGCTTGCGGGCCCGCGCAATGAAGTTCGCGCGGTACAGCTGCAGCCCGTTCAGCGCGTTCTTCAACTGCACGGGATCGCGCTCGGCGCGCACGCGTTCGGTGATCTGCAGCCAGCGCGGCCACAGCGCCGCGCCGCCGAGCCGCCACACCAGCGACGGCACGACCGGCAGGTGGAAGAACGCGATGTACCACGATTTCAGGCTCTGCCTGAGCCGCATCTTCGCGCGGAACACGTGATCGAGGCACGGGCCCGAGATCGACGTGTACGACGCGATGCGGCCGCGGAACGCGGGATCGGTCACGGCCTCCCAGCACTGGATCGAGCCCCAGTCGTGGCCGACGAGATGGAACGGCCGGCCGCCGCAGGTCGCATCGGCCACCGCCTTCAGGTCGGCGGCGAGCCGCTCGAGCGTGTAGTCGGCGCGGCGGCGCGGCGCGTCGGACGCGCCGGCGCCGCGCACGTCGTACGCGATCACGCGGTAGCGCTTCGCGAGCCGCGCGCGGATCGGCGCCCACACGGCCGCCGAGTCAGGGTAGCCGTGCACGAGGATCAGCGGCGGCGCGCGCCGCGACCCGCTCACGTAGACGGCGAGCTTCACGTCGCCGGACTGGACGGTCAGCATCTCGTGGGCGCGCGCCATCGCGTCATGCCTGCGGGACCGGGTGCAGCGGCACGCGGCGCGGGGCGGCTTGCGCCGCGTAGCGCGCGTTGGTCGCGTCGATGTTCTCGAGCAGCGTGTCGAGCCCTTGCAGGTACTGGTGGTTGTCGTGATCCCACGGGTGGAAGCCCGGGCGGAAGTAGTCGAGCCATTCGCGTGCGATGCTCGGAAACACGCCGTGCTTCGGGCCGTACAGATACTTGACGAGGCGCCACATGCCGCCGAACCTGCCGTGTTTGCGACGGTGCGCGAGCATCAGGCGCACGTGGAAGTCGAACACGATCGTCCAGAAGAAGACGGTCGTCGTCAGCATCGTGCCGGTGCGCAGCAGGTAGCTGCCGAGGCCCGGTTTCATCACGGTGGTCCACACGTCGTAGGACACCGCCTTGTGCTCGGTTTCCTCCATCGCGTGCCACATCCACATCTGCTGGTAGCCTTCGACCGAGCCGTCGATCCGGTGCTCGTGGCCCGACAGCAGCTGGTTCGCGAGGATCGCCGTGTAGTGTTCGAGCGCGATCGTGATCGCGAGCTGCATCGAATGCGGCAGCGCCTTCTTGAACCAGCCGAGGATCGTCCACAGGCGCTTGTCGAGCTTGTGGGCGGGCAGGCCCGACGACTGCAGCAGGTCGTTGTATTCGATGTGCTCGCGCGTGTGCATCGCTTCCTGCCCGATGAAGCCGATCACCTGCTTCTTCAGCTCGGGATCCTCGATCCGGTCGCGGTAGTTGCGCACCGAATCCATGAAGAAGCGTTCGCCGGCCGGGAACAGCAGCGACAGTGCATTCATGAAGTGCGTGACCGGCACGCCCTGCACGTGCCAGTCCTTCGCGCGTTCGGGGGGCAGCGCGAAACGGATGTCGCGCCGCACGGGCATCATGTTCGGTGTCGTCATGATTGTTCTCCTCCCTGATTGCCTGCATTGTTGAAGGTGGCGAGCGGTGCGGGCGCCGGCGTGCCGCGTGCGGCATGGCGGCGGGCCTTCGCGGCCTCGCGGCGCGTCGCGAGCACGACGAGCGCCTGGTACGCGGCCGGCAGGATGCGCGCCATCCAGTCCGCACCTTTCGCGTCGCGGCCGATCAGCACGCGGCGCTTGTTCTTGCGCACGCCGGCGAGGATCGTGCGCGCGGCGTCGTCGGCGGTCGTGATGAAGAACTTCTCGAAGCTGTCCTTGCCTTGCTGTTCGCTCTCGACGATGAAGCCGACCATGTTCTTCGCGACGCGGCTCGACTGGGCGATGTTCGTGCGGATGCCGCCCGGATGCACGCAGGTCGCCGACACGCCGCACTTCATCATGTCGAGTTCCTGGCGCAGCGATTCGGTGAAGCCGCGCACCGCGAACTTCGTCGCGTTGTAGCCGCTCATGCCCGGCTGCGCGAAGATCCCGAAGATGCTCGACGTGTTGATCACGTGGCCGTCGCCCGATGCCTTCAGGTGCGGCAGGAACGCCTTCGTGCCGTGCACGACGCCCCAGAAGTTGATGTTCACGATCCACTCGAGATCGCTGTATTCCATCCCTTCGATCGTGCTCGACAGCGCGACGCCCGCGTTGTTGAAGATCAGGTTGACCTTGCCGTGTTCCTTCGCGGTGTCGTCGGCCCACGCGAACATCGCGTCGCGGTCGCCGACGTCGAGTATGCGCGTCGACACGCGCACGTTCGGCGCGATCGCGCTGACGATCCGCTCGGTTTCGGCGAGGCCGACGCCGTTCTTGTCGGCGAGCGACACGTGGCAGCCGGCCTGCGCGAGCTGGATCGCGAGCGCGCGGCCCATGCCCGAGCCGGCACCCGTGATCGCGGCGACCTTGTTGGCGAAATCTCTCATGTCGATGGCTCCTTGTCTGGCTCAGGCCGCTTCGGCGGACGTGGATGCGGAAGCGGAAGCGGAAGCGGCGGGCGCGGCGACGGGCCGCGCGGTCGTGTCGTGTTGCGGCGCGCGATACGCGTGGTAGTCGGCGATCGAGAAGCGCGCGGTGGCCTGGCGGAAGCGCCACGTGAAACCTGGCCACAGCGTCGTGTTCTTGCCGGTGCGCGGGTCGAGATACCAGCTCTTGCAGCCGCCCGTCGACCAGATCGCCTTCTTCAACTTGCCTTGCAGGTCGCTGTTGAACTGCGCCTCGACGAGCGGGCGTACCTCGATCGCATCCGCGCGCTCGCGGTGCATCGCCTGCAGCGCGCCGAGGATGTATTCGATCTGCGACTCGATCATGAACACCATCGAGTTGTGGCCGAGGCCCGTGTTCGGGCCGATGATCATGAAGAAGTTCGGGTAGCCGGGCAGCGTCGAGCCGAGATACGCATGCGCGCCGTCGCGCCATGCGTCGACGATGTCGAGGCCGCCGCGGCCGATGATCGCGCCGCGCGGATACGGGTCGGCCACCTGGAAGCCGGTGCCGTAGATCAGGCAGTCGACTTCATGGCGCTTGCCGTCGGTGGTCACGACCGCGTCGGCTTCGATGTGGTCGATGCCGGTCGTGATCACGTCGACGTTCTTGCGCGACAGCGCCGGGTAGTAGTCGTTCGAGATCAGCACGCGCTTGCAACCGAGCGTGTAGTTCGGCGTGACGGCCTTGCGCAGCTCCGGGTCGGGAATCTGCTTGCGGATGTGGCGCAGTGCGAGCTTCTGCACGTTCTTCATCAGCGACGGATGGATCGCGAAGCCGAGCACGCGCGATTCGAGCATCCAGTAGATGCCGCTGCGCACGGCCTTCTGCGTGAACGGCAGCGTGCGGAACAGCCATTTCTCGAGCGCGGTCAGGTTGCGGTCGGGCTTCGGCATGATCCACGGCGGCGTGCGCTGGAACAGCGCGAGTGCCTTCACGCGCGGCGCGATCTGCGGTACGAACTGGATCGCGCTCGCGCCGGTGCCGATCACCGCGACGCGCTTGCCTTCGAGCGCGTAGTCGTGATCCCACTGCTGCGAATGGAACGCGCGGCCCCGGAAGTTCTCGACGCCGGGAATCGACGGCAGCGCGGCGCGCGACAGCCCGCCCATCCCCGACACCAGCACGCGCGCGGACAGCCGCTTGCCGTTCGCGAAGGTGAGGCGCCAGCGTTGCGCGGCCTCGTCGTACTCGGCGCGCTGCAGCTCGTGGTTCATGCGCAGGTGCGGGCCGATGCCGAAGCGCTGCACGCAGTCTTCCAGATACGCGCGGATCTCCGGCTGCGGCGCGAACATGCGCGTCCAGCGCGGGTTCGGCGCGAACGAGAACGAGTAGACGTGCGATTGCACGTCGCACGCACACCCTGGGTAATGATTGTCGCGCCACGTGCCGCCGACCGACGCGGCCTTCTCGAGGACCACGAAGTCGGTCACGCCTGTTTGCCGCAGGCGGATCGCCATCCCGAGACCGGCGAAGCCGGTGCCGATGATGGCGATGTCGATGGTTTCGTCCTGGCCGTCGTGGCCGGGCGGACCGAAAGGCAACGTACGAGCATTCATCCGGGTGTCTCCGATTTGGCTCATTTTTGAATGTTACATTGTTTGATGTAACGATAGAGGGTGAGCCTGGAAACCGCAAGGGGCTAGAAGCGGCGCTCTAAGGGCCGGAAGCCAGACGGGAAAAGGCTGAGCGGGGTTTGGAACGGTCCGTTTTCCGCGATGCGGGATGGGCGGGAAGGGCCGTCGGCAGGACGAGACAGGCGATGGACGAGACCGCCGGCATGCGGCGGTCTGTTTGAAACAGTATCAGGGCCGGATCGATCGGGCGGCCGTCTCATGGAAAACCCCGGCCACGATCGTGACCTGCGCGAGCGCGTAGAGGCCCCAGATCAGATAGTCGATGCCCGGAAAACCGCCGAGGAAGCGGCCGACGCCGATCAGCGTGTCCGAGCCGACGAAGATCAGGCTGCCGATCGCGACCAGCGGGCCGTGCGTGCGGGCCGCGAGCGCGAAGCTCGCCATCACGCACAGCACGAGCATGTAGACGGCGACGGGCACCAGCAACTCGCCGAGATGCGGGAAGAACGCCGCGTAGAACGACGGTGCGGCGATCCACAGCCCGATCAGCGCGACGCTGCGCCAGCCGTGCGGCCGCGCGCGCCAGCGCATGAAGATCGCGCAGTAGCACACGTGCGTGAGCAGGAACGCACCGAGGCCGAGGACGAACGACAGCGGCCAGTCGGGTAGCGCGAGCAGCACGTCGCCGAGCACGGCGGTGGCGAGCGCCGCGCACAGCCACGCGCGTTCGCGCGGCGCGCCGCAGGTGCTGCCGGCCGCGAGCAGCAGGATGCCCATCGCGGCTTTCGCGACGGCCTGGCCCGGATAGGGTGCGGCAGCGAGCGACAGCCCGTACAGCAGCGCGGCGGCGATGGCGAGCGGCCAGAGCCGGCGGTAGGTGGCGGGAAGCGTGGCGATCAAGGCGGGTGTCTCCGGTTTGTTGTTGTCTGCGGCGGGCGGCCGGCATCGGACGGCGCGCCGTCGAGGGCGCGGCTGCCGGCCATTATCCGGAAGAACGGGCGTGCAAAAACCGGCGAATCCTTCTAGGAATCGATGGCGGCGGAGAGCGGCGGCGCCGGCGGATTTCTCCGCGCGTTGCCCCGGTTGAACCGGGGCAACGACTTCAATTCGGCTTGCTATGATCGCCGCGGTATTGCCGTTGTCGCCGTTGTTGTCATTGTCCCGCCCGGCCGCGCGACTGGATGCGCAAGCCGGTGCGTGCCCCATGTATCCATGCCGTGCCCGGCCCGCGCGCTCGTAGAAGGCGGGGGCGGCGCCGGCTCTCCACGAACACAGGCTCGACCCATGACCGAACTTCTCCACGGCGACGGCGCGATCCGTCGCACGACGCCGTACGGCTCGTCGATCGAAAACACCTATGCGGGCGTGCTGTCGTTCATGCGTCGCAATTACTCGCGCACGCTCGACGGCGTCGACGTCGCGATTTCCGGCGTGCCGCTCGACCTCGCGACGACCTATCGCTCGGGCGCACGGCTCGGGCCGGCCGCGATCCGCGCGGCGAGCGTGCAGCTCGCCGAGCTCAATCCGTATCCGTGGGGCTTCGATCCGTTCGACGATCTCGCGGCCGTCGACTACGGCGACTGCTGGTTCGACGCGCACAACCCGCTGTCGATCAAGCCGGCGATCATCGAGCACGCACGCACGATCCTGCGCTCGGGCGCGAAGATGCTGACGTTCGGCGGCGACCACTACATCACGTATCCGCTGCTGGTCGCGCACGCGGAGCGCTACGGCAAGCCGCTGTCGCTGATCCATTTCGACGCGCACTGCGATACGTGGGCCGACGACGAGCCGGACAGCCTCAATCACGGGACGATGTTCTACAAGGCCGTGAAGGAAGGGCTGATCGATCCGGCGACGTCGGTGCAGGTCGGCATCCGCACGTGGAACGACGACTTTCTCGGGATCGAGCGGCTCGATGCCGCGTGGGTGCATGACCATGGTTCGCGCGCGGCGGTCGAGCGGATCGTCGAGATCGTCGGCGCGCGGCCCGCGTATCTGACGTTCGACATCGACTGCCTCGATCCGGCGTTCGCGCCGGGAACGGGGACGCCGGTCGCGGGCGGGTTGTCGTCCGCGCAGGCGCTGGCGATCGTGCGCGGGCTCGGGGCGGTGAACCTGGTCGGGGCCGATGTGGTCGAGGTGGCGCCGGCTTACGATCATGCGGACATTACGGCGATCGCGGCCGCGCATGTCGCCTGCGATCTGCTGTGCCTGTGGCGGCAGAAGAAGGTGGCGGCGTCGGGGAAGTAGGCGAGCGGGTGCGCCGACAGGCCGCGCACCCTGGCGAAAGCCCATCCGGCCGGCTGCAGATTGACGTGGGCGCACACGCGAATCCGACGCCGTCGAGGCGTCGGGGTTCCGGCCGGCCGCGACGTCGATTCACTGCGAAAAAATCTTCGACTCAGCCCGGCATCGAATAGCGAGCGTTCAGATCGGCAAGCAGGTTTTCCCTGGTTGCGTCGTCCGGCTTCATCCAATCGCGCTCGAGCCCGGTCACCACGCTCTCGATGCTGGCGCGCCGCCTCTCCGGGTCGGTCTCCGTGTCGATGTTCTTCAGCTTGGGATGACCCGCGATAGCACCCGTGATCCACGCGTGCAGTGCCGGTGAAACGCCGTTTGCGTTTGGCGCCGCGGGTTTGGCGAACATGCTTGCGCGCTCCGCCAGCGCTGCCGACGACATCGAAGGTGGAATGCGGGCGATGGGAACGAGCCCGACCTGCCCGATTGCGCCCGGCAGGATCTTGAGTTCGCCTTGCATGCTCTCCATGTAGTGGCCGGTATCGGTACTCGCGTGATGTTGCGCCGACGCCCACGCTTTGGACGGACTCGCGTTGCTCTTGTGGAATCCGGTACCGGGCACCACTACCGCAAACATCGTGTCGTGCCCGTCTGCTCTGGCGTAGTCGCTGGTCGGGCGTTCGGAAATATAAAGGCCCGGGCCGTGGATGTTGGTGCCGGCGACCCCGCCTGCTTGCCCTTGATGCTTGTCGGCGGAAAAACCCTCTGCCCGAAGCGATGCCACGTTGTGATCGGGTGTCACGTGATAGCCGAGCACCTTGACCGGATGGTTATGTTGCTCCGTGAGTCTGGTTTCTATGTCGTGCTTCACCCGCTGGACTTGCCTGGGATCCCATCGTTCCGGCTGGCCTTGCAGCGTCGGCAGATCAGGCACGTCGATGACCTTGCCCCCCATTTTTGCGGCACTGCCGTGTGACGACGCGACCGCCTGGACGCCTTGCGTGCGAGACGGCCCTGGGCTGTCCGAACCGGAACCGAAGAGTCGATCGGGGCCGTGACTGTCGCTGACATCGGTGGGGGATTGCGCATCGGCGTCGAGCCTGGACTTCTTCGCAGACGCCTGTGGCGTGCTGAACGCGCTCGGCGAAATCGGGCGCTTTTCCACACCCGTGGTGCCCGGTGCACGCGCGCGGCTGCTTGATAGATCCTGAAGTCCGGACAACGCGTGCCCCGGTTGCTGCGGCGATGGCGTGCGCTCCGGCGCCGGCGGCGGGGTGTGCTGTTCGGTGGACTGGACGGCAGTGTCTTTGGGCGAAGCGAGTGGGTTGGTGCGTAGCATCAGCGCTTTCCTGATCGGCGAACGGGTTCCGCCTAATCTTGATGCGCGTGTTCGTGCAGCAGGGCCATGCATGCGAACGCGGGTACGCTCAGCCGAAGCGTTCGGCACCGCGCGAGCCAGCCGGCGCCGGATGCGACGACAGGATGCCGGTCCGGAACGGCTGACGGCCGACGGGCTGGGCACCCGTCGGCCTGTCGCTAAAAATATGCATGTGACGGCCGCGCGTTACTTCGCCGCGAGCGCACCCGCCACGCTTTTATCGATCCACGCATTCTCCGCCACACTCAGCTTCTGCGGAATCAGCTTCGCCGCGTAAAACGCATCCGCAACGCCTTGCTGACCGGCGACGATCTTCTCGTCGATCGGCACCGCACCGAACGGCACGCGCTTGATCCACGTCTCGACGAGCGCCTGCGGCAACCCGACCTTCGGCGCCAGCAGCGCGGCCGTGTCGGCCGGATGCCCGTTGACCCACTGGCCCGTTTCGCGCGCCTGTTTCAGGATCGCGCCGACCACGTCGGGATGCTGTTGCGCGAAACTCCGCGTCGCCTCGTAGAAATTGTTGGTCGCCGCGAGCCCCGTGTAGTCGGACAGCGTACGCACCTTCAACGCGTTCTGCGCAGCTGCATAGTACGGATCCCACACGGCCCACGCATCGACATTGCCGCTTTCGAACGCGGCGCGCGCGTCGGCCGGCGCGAGATAGACCGGCTGGATTTCGTCATAGCGCACGCCGGCCTTCTGCAGCGCCTCGAGCAGCAGGTAGTTCGCGCTCGAACCTTTCTGCAGCGCGACCTTCTTGCCGCGCAGGCCGGCTACCGTCCGGATCGGCGAATCGCCCTTCACGAACACGGCCTCGTTGTGCGGCGCCGGCGGTTCCGCGCCGACATAGACGAACTGCACGCCTGCGGCTTGCGCGAACACGGGCGGCGGCGCGTCCGTGTAGCCGAAGTCGATGCTGTTCGCGTTCAGCGCTTCGAGCAGTTGCGGGCCGGCCGGGAATTCGAACCATTGAACGCCATAGCCGAGCGGCTTGAGCCGCGCTTCGAGCGAGCCCTGCGCCTTGACGATCGACAGCAGGCCGGCTTTTTGATAACCGATGCGCACGATCTTGTCGGCGCTGCCTTGCGCGAAGGCCGACGCGGCAGACAGGGCAACGAGCGAGACGGCGGCGGTGCGGGTGATCCAGCGGGTGAAACGAATCATCGAACGAACTCCATGCGAGACATCTTCGGGGAGCGGCCGGTGCCGCTCGGTTGGAAGAATCGTCGCATGGGCGATCGCGCCGGCAAACGAAGCATTGCCGATATGAATATGACGGCGGCGGCCCTATGCTTTGTCGCCGTCGTCTGCCGGACCGGACGTATCCGGCGTTCCGGACTGGCGCGCCGCTTCGTCGCTGAGCTTCTTGTCGAGGATCGTCGCGACGCGGCCGCCGAGATACGCGCTCGCCGCGGTTTCGAGCGCGCGATTCGTCTCGCCCTCGACGAACACGGCCGCGAGCGGGCGCAGGCGCCAGATCGCGTCGACCAGTTCGGGCACGTCGGTGGCCGGCGGCAGCGTGCCGGCGTCGTAGCGGTCGAGCCGCTTCACGACGAGGTCGACGAGCAGCCGCGCGATCGCGTCGAAATGCGGCCGCGCGAGGCTGATCACGTCGAGCAGCTCGCGCGGCGGGATCCCTTCCTTCGTCATCGCGGCCGCCGCCTCGAGCAGTGCGGGGCTCTTCGCGACGAACGACAGGCCGCGCCGTTCGAGCAGCCCGAGCTCGGTCACGCGCGACAGCTGTGTGGTCGCCTGCGGGCCGAACATCTGCGCGAGCGCGGCGAGCGAATAGGTTTTCGGCAGTTCGTGCGACCAGCGGCCGCCGATCGCGTTTTCGAGACCGAGGATCGAGCGCAGGTCGTGGCCTTCGTCGATCGCCTTGATCAGGTCCTGGATGTTCGACAGCGTGTAGCCGCGCGCAAGCAGGTGGTTGATCAGCTTCAGGCGGGCGACGTGCGTGTCGTCGTAGATGCCGACGCGCCCGCGTTTCTCCGGCGGCGCGAGCAACCCGCGATCCTGGTACGCGCGGACGTTGCGCACGGTGGTGTCGGATACGCGCGCGAGTTCGTCGACCGTGTACTCGTTGCGGGAATCCGGCACAGCCTCGTCGGGCGTGGAATGAGTCTGTTTTGACATGCGGCCATTCTAGCGCGACGCGGCGGGCTGGCGCGACGCGGGGAGCATGTGCGCGCCGTCGCCGAGCGGCCGTTGCAGCAGCGCCGTGTCGATCCAGCGGCCGTGCTTGAAGCCGACCGCTTTCAGCACGCCGGCCGGCTCGAAGCCGAATGCGCGGTGCAGCGACGTCGAGCCGCCGGTACCGCCGTCGGCGATGACCGCGATCATCTGCCGCCACGGGCCCGCTTCGCAGCGTTCGATCAGCGCGGCGAGCAGCGCGCGGCCGATCCCGCGCCCGCGCTGCGCATCGTCGATGTAGATCGAATCCTCGATCGCGAAGCGGTACGCGCTGCGCGCACGGTACGGCGTCGCGTACGCGTAGCCGGCCACGCGGCCGTCGCATTCGGCGACGAGATACGGCAGCCCGTGGTGCAGCACCGCGTCGCGGCGTGCGCGCAGCTCGGCGACATCGGGCGGCGTTTCCTCGAAGGACGCGACGCTGTGGTGAACGTGATGCGCGTAAATCGCGTGAATCGCATCGAGGTCGGCGTCGGTTGCGTCGCGAACGACGCAGGCGGGAGCGGTAGGCATGGCGGCGGCGGGAGCGAAATCAAATGGATACTATGCCGTCCGCCGGCGCGCGTGGCAAATCCGTCCGGCGAATGGCGCCGCCGGGTGCCTACAGCCGGCCGTCCGCCGCATGAACCGCCTCGGCGATCGCATCGGCGACGCGCTGCACGCGCGGCGACCGGCGCACGTCCGGGTGCACGACTAGCCAGATCTCGCGCTCGATGTCGCAACGTGGCGCGTCGGTCAGCTCGACGAGCGGTGCGCCGGCGTGCGCGGCCGGATCGTCGACGAGAAACCGCGGCAGCAGCGCGACGCCCGCTCCGGCGGCGCAGGCGCGATGCTGCGCGGCGAGGTCGTTGGCGACGAACGCGAAACGGCGCCCGGCCGCGAAGCGTTCGAGCCACTGCTGTTGCGGCGTTTGCGCGAGCGCGTCGTCGTAGCCGACGAACGGCCAGGTGTCGGGCGGCGCGTCGGCCCATTCCGGTGCCGCGCACAGCGCGAAGCGCATCGTGCCGAGCCGGCGCGCGGCGAGGCCCGGCTCGCTCGGCCGCGACAGCCGCACCGCGAGGTCGGCTTCGCGTGCATACAGGTTCGCCGCATGCATCTCGCCCATCAGGTCGATCCGCAATGCCGGCCACGCGCGCTGCGCACGGGCCAGGCGAGGCGCAAGGAAATGGCTGGCGAACACCGGCGACGCCGACACGCGCACCGCGCCGTCGAGTGCGGCCGCGCCCTGCGCGGCGCGCGCGAACGCATGCGCATCGGCTTCGAGGCGCGCCGCGTGCTCGGCGAGATGCAGTCCTTCGTCGGTCGGCGGCCAGCCACGCGGCAGCCGGTCGAACAGCCGGATCCCGAGCGCGGATTCCAGCGCGTCGATTCGCCGCGCGACCGTCGAATGCTGGACCTGCAGCGCGCGAGCAGCGGCCGACAGGCTGCCGCCGCGCATCACCGCGAGGAAGTAGCGGATGTCGTCCCAGCTCATCGGCAGCGCGGACGCGGGAACGGGATCCTGATCGGTCGAATTTTGCACAGTAACTGGGCGATTAACGTGAATTCCGCTCGATTATGCACGATGAGATGATCGTGTCACTTCATTCGAGAGCGAGGAACGTCATGACCCAGACTGCCAATGCCATCCGGATCGGGATCGACCGTTACGGCGACGCCGGCGTGCTGCGCCGCGTCGATGCGCCCGTTGCGCCGCCCGGCGCAGGCGAAGTGCGGATTCGCCAGACCGCCGTCGGCGTGAACTTCGTCGACATCTATTTCAGGACGGGCGCACACGCGTTGCCCGCGCTGCCGGACGCGCTCGGCGTCGAAGCGGCCGGTGTGATCGACGCGGTCGGGGCCGGCGTGACGGATCTCGTGCCCGGGCAGCGCGTCGCGTACGCGGGCATGCCGACCGGCAGCTATGCGAGCCTGCGCACGATGCCGGCAACGCGCGTGCTGCCGATTCCCGACGGCCTGAGCGACGAAGCCGCCGCGGCCGGGCTGCTGAAGGGGATCACCGTCTACATGCTGATGCATCGCGTCCGGCAGGTCGGCGCCGGCGACACGGTGCTCGTGCATGCGGCGGCCGGCGGCGTCGGGCTGCTGGCGACGCAGTGGGCACGCGCGCTCGGTGCGCGGGTGATCGGCACGGTCGGATCGGCCGCGAAAGCCGCGCTCGTCCGCACGCACGGCGCCGAGGCGGTCGTCGATTACCGCGAGGAGGATTTTGTCGCGGCGGCGCGTGCGTTCGGCGGCGGCGCGGGCGTCGATTACGCGATCGACGGCATCGGCGGCGACGTGCTGACGCGCACGCTCGGCGCGGTGCGTCCGTTCGGGATGGTCGCGAGCATCGGACAGGTGGCCGCGATCGGTGCGCGGCAGACGTTCGATCTCGACGAACTGGGCCCGGCACGCTCGATCGCGCTCGCGCGGCCGAGCGTGCTCGGCTTCATTGCACGCGACGTCGACGGCTATCGCGACGCCGCGCGCGCGACGCTCGAACGGCTGGCGGGCGGGATGCATGTCGAAATCGGCGCGCGACTGCCGCTCGAACAGGCGGCCGACGCGCACCGCTTGCTGGAGTCGCGCTCGACGACGGGCGCGGTCGTGCTGCTGCCGTAACGGGGCGGGCGGTTGCGGATCGCGACGCGGCCCGACGGCCGATCAGTTGTGCGTGCGCAGCGGTGCGTCCTCGACGAACCACGCGAGCACGAACGCGATCGCGATCACCGTCGCAGCCGACAGATACACGACATGTAGCGAGCCGGCGAACGCCTGCAGATACGCATCGCGTACCGCATCGGGCAACTGGTGCACGGCGGCCGGGCCCAGCGCGGGCGGCAGCTCGGTACCGGCCGGCAGCGCGTGCATCATCCGCGACTGCAGCCCGTGCGAGAACAGCGCGCCGAACGCGGCGACGCCGAGCGAGCCGCCGATCGAGCGGAACAGCGTCGCGCCGGACGTCGCGACGCCCATGTGCCGGAATTCGACCGTGTTCTGCACGGCGAGCGTGAGCACGGGCATCACCATGCCGAGCCCGATCCCGAGCAGCGCCATGTAGGCGTACATCGTGTACAGCGGCGTATCGAGCGTCAGCGTCGACAGCAGCGCCATCGCGACGCCGCCGATCAGCGTCCCCGCGATCGGGAACATCCGGTACGAGCCGAGCCGCGAGATCAGCCGGCCGCTGACGATCGACGTCACGAGCATCCCGCCCATCATCGGCAGCAGCTGCATGCCGGCCTGCGACGGCGTCGAGCCCTTCACGACCTGCAGGTAGAGCGGGATGAACGTGACCGAACCGAACAGTGCGACGCCGACCACGAAGCCGATCAGGCTGACCAGCACGAAGGTGCGATGGCGGAACAGTTCGAGCGGCATGATTGGCTCGGCCGCGAGGCGCTCCTCGTAAATGAAGCCGCCGATCGCGACGAGCCCGAGCACGAGCGTCATCCACAGTTGCGGCGACGTCCACGGCAGCAGCGAGCCGCCTTCGCTCGTGAACAGGATCACGCAGGTGAGGGCGGTCGCGAGGAACGCGGCGCCCATGTAGTCGATCCGGTGCTTCACGTGCGTGGTATGCGGCCGGAACGCCATGCCGATCACCGCGAGCGCGAGAAAGCCGAGCGGCAGGTTGATCGTGAAGATCCAGCGCCACGACAGGTGCTCGACCAGGAAGCCGCCGAGCAGCGGGCCGACGATCGTCGCGAGGCCGTACACGCCGCCGAACATCCCCTGGTAGCGCGCGCGGCGATCGGGCGGGACCAGATCGCCGATCGCGGCCATCGTGACGACCATCAGGCCGCCGCCGCCGAGCCCCTGCAGTGCGCGCAGCACGATCAGCTGCGTCATGTCCTGCGCGACGCCGCACAGCGCGGAGCCCGCGAGGAACAGCGCGATCGCGGCCTGCAGCACGATCTTGCGGCCATACAGGTCGCCGAGCTTGCCGTACAGCGGCAGCACGACGGTCGACGACAGCAGGTACGCGGTGACGACCCACGACAACTGGTCGAGCCCGCCGAGCTCGCCGACGATCGTCGGCAGCGCGGTCGACACGATCGTCTGGTCGAGCGCGGACAGCAGCATGACGAGCAGCAGCGCGGCGACGATCAGCCCGGTCGGCGCGTCGCGGCGAGCCGTTTCGGCGGGTGGTGGAGTAAGGAGGGTATCGGTTGTCATCGAGTTGTCTGCCATGGCAGGGAATCGTGTCGAAATATAGTCGCGGATGATTGACTAGTCAATTTCTGCCCAGACTCGATATGTTTCAGCGGTAACAGGAGATTGCCGGCATGAAAAATTGACCGCGATCAGGCGAACAGCGGGGACAGGCTCAAGTTTTTTGCAGGCAAACCGTAATACAGAGTGCCGCGGACCGATTGCCGCGGCATTTTTCACCGCTCACGTGCCGTCATGAACCTGAACGCCCTGTTTTCCCGTTTCTCGATCCGTACGCGGATCTTCTCCACGCTCGGTCTCGTCGCCGTGCTGCTCGTCGTGTCGGGGCTGATCGGCCTCGCCGGCATGCAGAGCTCGAACCGCGCGCTCGACGAGGCTTACACGCAGCAACTGGCTGCGAAGACCGCGCTGTCCGCGGCGAGCCTGAACCTGACGATCGTGCGCACGACGCTCGATCGCGCACTGCTGCATCCGGAAGCGCCGGAAGTGCCGGAACTCGTCAAGAAGGCCGAGAACTATCTCGCGAAGGCCGACGCGGCCTGGCGCAACTATGCGGCGATGCCGCACGACGGCGACGAAGGCCCGCTTGCGAGCCGCCTCGATGCCGCACGCCAGGCGCTGATCGGGCAGGCGCTGAAGCCGATGATCGATGCGATCCGAGAAGGCCGGCGCGACGAAGCCGACCGGCTGCTGATGACGGTCGCGCCGCCGCTGTCGGTTGCGCTCACGCAAGCGACCGATGCGCTCGACGCGTACCAGGTCGCGCGCGGCAAGGATGTCTACGACACCGCGCAGACCTATTACGGCTGGATGCGCATGGGCGCGATCGCGGGCATCGCGTTCGGCCTGGCCGCGTGCCTGGGTTGCGCGATCGGCCTGCATTTCGCGATCACGCAGCCGGTGAACCGGCTGCTGTCGCATTTCCGCCGCCTGTCGGACGGCGACCTGACGTCGGAAGTGCGCTGGTCGTCACGCGACGAGATGGCCGAGCTGGTGAAGGGCGTGACGGGCATGCAGCGCAGTCTCGCGGATACGGTGCGCCAGGTCAGCCAGGGTTCTGAAGCGATCTCGACGGCGACGCACCAGATCGCGGCCGGCAATACCGACCTGTCGCAGCGCACCGAGGAGCAGGCATCGGCGCTGCAGGAGACGGCTGCGAGCATGGAGCAGCTGACGGCGACCGTGAAGCAGAACGCCGACAACGCGCTCGAGGCGCAGGCTTGCGCGGACAGCGCGAGCGAGATCGCGACGCGCGGCGCGACGGTGGTCGGCGAGGTGATCGGCACGATGAACGAGATCGACCAGAGTTCGCAGAAGGTTGCCGACATCATCGGCACGATCGAGGGCATCGCGTTCCAGACCAACATCCTCGCGCTGAATGCGGCGGTCGAAGCCGCGCGCGCAGGCGAGCAGGGCCGCGGCTTCGCGGTGGTCGCCGGCGAGGTGCGCACGCTCGCGCAGCGCTCGGCATCGGCCGCGAAGGAAATCCGCACGCTGATCGGCGAATCGGTCGAACGTGTCGCGACGGGCTCGCGGCTCGTCAGTACGGCCGGCGCGACGATGCAGGACATCCAGCAGGCGATCGGGCGCGTGACGGGCATCATGACCGAGATCGCCGCCGCATCGAGCGAGCAGCGCGACGGGATCGAACAGGTGAACCGCGCGGTGTCGCAGATGGATCAGGTGTCGCAGCAGAACGCGGCGCTGGTCGAGCAGGCGGCGGCCGCGGCTGCGTCGCTCGAGGAGCAGGCGGATGGGTTGCGTCGCGCGGTGGGGGCGTTTCGGGTGGCTTGAGCGGGCTCGAGGTGAGTCGCCGGGGATTTGTCGGCTGAGGCGACCTGTTTTTGCGGGCTGGTCGAACTCGTGTCGTTGATCCGATCGAGCAGTCTGTTGATAAATAAAGCCCCGGTAGCGGGGCTTTATTTATTGCAAATCAAAGTCTTATAGTGCAGCCTCGAAAACAAAGGCAATCTGGCGCGAAGCCAGTCCCACTTGGATGGTGGGATTTTCAGATGTTTCGTGTAATTCGATTCATCGGTCAAGTCGATGTAGCGAACCAGGTTGCCCTCGTAACTCAGGGGCGGGTGGAGGTGCTTTCCATGATGCCAGTTGACCGAGAAGTATCGTCTCGCGAGAAGCTCCCCTTTTTCACTGAAAACCCGTAGCTCTATATTATCGTTCGTCGCGTCTTGGTCATTCCCACCGGTGCCGCACATCTTGAACCGGTACGGAACGCCATTCATGTTTTTTACGCCGCCGTCCATGGTTTCTGGACGATCATAGAAATCGCATCGCCCATAGTCGGGGCGATTGAAATTAATGGCCAGGCCTAAGCTTATAAAAATAATAATAGCTGGGCCGATGTATCCGATGACCATGCATTTCATATATTTAAGAATTTAAGGTGATTTGGTTGGTTAAATTTCCCTGAATACTGGTTGATGCCGCCGGCTATTTTCGATGTCATTGGATTGTGCGTTTAAAATAGGGGGATTCTGGCGCGAAGCCAGTCCCATTTCGTTGGGGGAATCGAGATCGACATCATTGGCTCACTGCTCGAATTGTCGTAATAAATGATTGAATCCATGGTGTCGGCCAAATCTCGCTCGGATGCTGAGTTTATGTAGTAAGAAAAATACCGCCGGGCGAGTAATTTTCCTGCAGAATCAAAAACCTGAATTTCGATTTCGGTTCCTTTTGTGATGTCTGCTCCGCACAACTTAAAAAAATATGTCGTGTCACGTATGTTTTTACTCCCTCCATTTAATTTTTTAGTGTAAAAATCACAGCGACCATAGCTTGGTCGGTTTAGATGGAATAATAATCCGGCTCCAAGGTACACGACAAAGGCTAGGCTAATGTATCTGATGATTCGAGTCTGCATATCTCGCCAAGTTTGAATTCGATTGGTTTTTCTAGCTTCAGATAGACTGGCTTGGAATATACCATGAGGTCTCTACCCCGATGATGTTTTTCGCGCCAGCGACTGTAGTCTGCGTTATAAATTGGAAAATAAACATCTGATTTATTGAATTTTCCAAACAGACTTCTTCGTGTGTCAACTGGCTTGTTGATGCTCTTGACGAAAATATCTATATCCGAGCTGCTCTTTGGGGTGCTGGATCTTGAAAGCAGCGAGCCCGGAGCAACAATAACGCCGTGCTTGTTCCAGTGCCCCAGATATTGTTCTTCATTGAATGAGTAATTGTCTTTTACGTAGGCGTAGATGTGTGTAACTTTTGCGATTGTATCGATGCAGTAGAAATTGCTTGTTTTATCGTATCTAAAATATTTTTCGCCAGATATTTCGACATTTCCTATGGCAACGTAAATGTTGAAATTTGCTAACGCTCCTGTAAGATCAGTGGGGGTTAAGTTTTCCAGGGTGTCCCAGTCGCTTATTGGGATGTATTGAAACTGCCAGTTTATATGAAATTGGAGGATGTTGTTTTCAAGTTGGCTGGTATTGAAATTAAGATTTGCTCCTCTTTTTTCCAGAAATTGGTTTCTGATTCGATTAAGAATCTTCTTTTTTGCCAGATCAGTCGCGGCTTCCCGGTAGATGTCACGGGTGATAAGTTTTTCGAATTTTCTTTTTACGCTTCCGAACTGCAATGCCCAGTCCAGAGTGACGTCGTTAAGACTGATCGGTTGAACCGATATCGGATCATTGTTGTAGGTATGCGCAGAGCCCGCAAACCAGATTCGCGCAAGTTTGGCTGAAACCTTCCAGCCTAAATTGTCCATCGCAATGGGTACGTCCTGAAGATCGAAAGGTGGCGGGTTTTCGCAAACCTCCGATTCCGCTTGCCTTGGCGATTCTTTGGTTACTGCAAGGTCGGCCTGCGGCAGCGGTTGAGGTGCTGAACGGATGGTTTCCGGAGCAGACGGCGGCTTGGAAATCGGTTTGGGCGGCGGTGGCGGCGGCTTTTCCCCTGGTGCAAGCCTGTCGATCGATACGCTTCTTTGAGTATCAAGCGGGATGCATCCTTGGGAGCCCTTGTATTCCTTCAACTCCGATGCGAACACCCCTTTCTTCGGCTTGTAGTAAGGCACCTTTTTTACGTCGACCATCGGCTGTCCCGTTTGCTGCGAATAGCCAGGCATCGTAAAAGCCGGCTGCAAGCGGACAAACCATCAGGTGTTGCCGAAATTCGGCGAAGCGTGAGCGGACAAGGGCCCGGGGCAGATCGAAATGTTCCCGATTGTGTCGACGATCATGATGTCGCAGATCGTCCCGGCCCGGGCGGGCCGTTCCGCCGCGTCAAACCGCCGCGAGTTGCCCGGCCGCGCGCGACGACGCGACGATCAGCAGCTTCATCGTCGCGCGCGTCGCGCCGACGAACAGCTTGCGTGCCGCGCGCGCATCGAGCGTGTCGAAATCGACCTCGGTGAGAATCACGCACGGCGCCGACTGGCCCTTGAAGCGGTAGATCGAATCGAGCAGCACGTCGCCTTCGCGGTATTCGGGGTTGCCGAACAGGTCGTACTTGCCGGTGAAACTCTTGATCCGGTGCGGGCCGAGCTGGTCGAGCGGCGCTAGCACCGAACCTTCGCGGCCGCGATACGACAGCACCGCGATGTCCTGCTTGCGGAAGCCGAGCGACAGCGCCTGCGTGACCGCGCGCTTGGTCGCGTCGATACAGGCTTCCGACAATGCATCCGCCGACGCGCCTTCCTCCCCGTATGCCGATACCGACGGCTCCGAACCGTCGAACGGGCTGCCCGAGCGCAGTTCGGCCGCAAGCGGCTCGACCCGGCCGACGACGTCGCGCACGAATTCGAGCAGGTCGCGCGGGCTGCGGTAGTTCGTCAGCGCCTTCAGCGTGACCCAGCCTGGCAGGGCGACGGGTTCGCGCATGTACAGGTTCTGCAGCGGATCTTCCAGCCACCACCATGCGCCGTCCGGCGCCAGCAAACGCTCCAGCGCGGCCGCCCACGGTGCGTGGAAATCCTGTCCTTCATCGACGACCAGCACGTCGAAGCGCCAGCGCTCGGGAATCGGCGCTTGCGCGAAACGCGCCTCGAGCCGCTCGAATTCGCCGGGCACCTGGAAGTCGGGCGTATAGCCGCCGTCGCGCGCGACCCAGTCGCACAGCTGGTGGTAGTTCGCGATCTTCGCGCCGGGCGGCGCGATGCGCGCGATGTAGTCGGCGAGCGGCCGGTTGAAGCACACGTACAGTACGCGCTTGCCGGCCGCGACGGCGTCGCGCATCGCCTGCACCGCGAGCTGCGTCTTGCCCGAGCCGGCCGTGCCGGTGACACGCAGCCGGAACGGTGCGAATTCGAGCTGGCGCGCCCACGCGGCGAGCCCGCCCGACAGCCGCGTGACGAGCGTGCCCGCTTGCCCGACGAGCGCGCTCGTGTCGGGCGTGAGCGCGAGCTCGTCCGCAAGGAAGTGGTGGAGCTTCGGCGCGTTCGGCAGGTGTTCGTCGTCTTCGGGCAGGATCTGCCGGATCACCTGGGCGAGCTGCGCCTTGCGCGACGCGTCGACGATGTGGTCGGCCGCGACACCCGCGATCGACGCGTCGCGGATCGAGTAGTCGGGGCAGTACAGCAGCGCCTCGACGCCGTAGACGCCCGCGCCGAGCGCGGCCGTCAGGCGCCGGTGCAGCGTTTCCTGCGTACGCGCGAGCTGGATCGGGACATTGCGCTCCTTCTGCAGGTAGACCTTCACGAGCCCCTTCGGCGTTTCGCGCAGGAAGCCGGCTTTCTGCTCGATCAGCAGCACGCGGCCGGCCGGGCTCACGACGACGAACGCCGCTTCGCCGAATACCGAAAACGCCTGGTCGGCGCGTGTCCAGTGGACGCCGTGATACACGGTGTAGCTGTCGGGCAGCGCGTGTTCGAGCGCGGCAAGCGTTTCGCGCTCGCGTTCGGCTGCGCCGGTCGCGGCGAGGCTTTTCCAGTCGTCGGGGATGAGGCGGGCCATGGAGTCGGGCGGCAAGTGCCGGCGTGGGCGTGAACAGGTGCGGCTATTGTACTGAGGAACCTGTTCGTGCCCGCGGCGCCGCGCGTGCATCGGCCGCTCGACGGGCGGCCGGCCCGGCGGACGTTATCCGCGTGCGAGCCGTTTCGCGAGATCGGCGCTGAGGATCGCCATGCGCGCGGGTTTTTCGTAGCAGACGACGTCGAACGCGCGGATCACCTCGCTGATGTCGGCCTCGCTCGCGCGGCCGGTGAGCAGGTCGCCCGTCAGCACGAAGATCGGCGCGCCCGGGTTGTCGGACGTGCGCACGGCCTTGATCGCGGTGGCGGCCGTGCTGTCGTCGAACAGCCATTCGGTCAGCACGGCGTCGAAGGCCTGGCCCTGCAGCGCGTCGACGAACGGCGCGAGGCCGTCGAACGCGGCCGTCGCGAAACCCTGCCGTTCGAGGTAGCGGCACAGCTCGGTTGCGCTCACGCGATCGGGGTCGATCACCGCGACGACGAGCTTGTCGCTCTCGGCGCGGCGCGGATAGATTTCGATCTTGTGTACGTCGTACGCATTCTGATACAGCACGCCGGTGTGGCGCAGCACGCGCCAGCGGCCGTTCTGTTCGTACGCGACGAACTCGGGGCGGGCGCCGGCCTCGAGCGGCGCGCCGATCCATGCGGTGCACGGAATCTCGGCGACGCCCGCATAAAGTACGGCCTCCTGCGAACAGGCACCGACCATGCCGGGGTCGAGCGTTTGCGCGCCGAACAGCTGTGCGGCGGGTTCGCCGTACGCTTCGGCGACTTTCTTGATCTGCGCGAGCGTCCAGGGACTGCTGCCGCGCAGCTTGCGATGGCCTTGCGAGAAACTCAGGTCGAGGATGCGGCACAGCTCGGTAGTCTGCTGGCGCTTGCCGATACCATTGCGGGTCATCAGCTCGCGCACGCGCTCGGCGACCGCGAGGGAATCCGTGGTGATTGCTTCAGTGGTCATGCTACGGGAACGGATCGTGACGTTCAGAACGATGCCTTGCGGCAATCTCGACGGACAGTCTTCATGACGTCCAGGGGCGAGCCGACCGGCCACGCGCGGAAAAGATAACTTTACCGCAAAATGGTCGTCATTCAGTGTCGCGTAAGGTGCGTTTGTGTGAAAGGTGTGTCACGACGTTACCGCCGCGTACGCATCTCGTAGGGATTAACGCCTGACAGGAAACAATGACGACAACCTATCCGCTGCACGATACCCTGACCCGCGCCGAAACGGCGTTTCCGGCCGAAGCCGATGTCGTGATCGCCGGCGCCGGCATCATGGGCTGCGCGGCCGCCTACTACCTGGGCCTGCGCGGGCTGAAGGCCGTCGTGCTCGACAAGTCGCGCATCGCCGGACAGCAGTCGACACGCGCGTGGGGCTTCGTGCGGCAGCAGGGCCGCGAGTCGGCCGAGGTGCCGCTGATGATGGCCGGCATGCGGATCTGGGAGGGGTTAGAGGAAACCCTCGGTTTCGATCTCGAATGGCGGCAGGGCGGCTGTCTCTATATTGCGGACAACGAAGCGGACTGGTCGTCGTTCAATGCGTGGCTCGCCGTTGCGCGCGAGCACGGGCTCGACACGCGCACGCTGACACGCGCGCAGATCGACGAACGCGTCGGCGGCCTTTCGCCGCAGGCGCGCACGCTCGGCGGGTTGTTCACCGCGACCGACGGGCAGGCCGAGCCGCGTCGGGTGGCCGCCGCGTTCGCGGCACGCGCCGCCGAGGGCGGTGCGCGTTTCTTCGAAGGCTGCGGCGTGACGGCGATCGAAACGGCCGGCGGCGCGGTCGTCGGCGTCGCGACCGAGCGCGGCACGATCCGCACGCGGCGCGTGATCTGTGCGGCCGGTGCGACCAGTTTCCGGCTGCTCGACGGTGTTGGCATCCGGCTGCCGCAACAGGCCGTGCGCGGCACCTGCATGCGCACCAATGTGGTGCCGCTGATGTCGGCGTCGACGGTGTGGGGGCATGGCCTCGGCATCCGGCAGCGCAAGAACGGCGCGATCAATCTCGCCGACGACATGCAGGTTGACGTCGACCTGACGCTCGGCCATCTGCGTGGGTTGAGTCTCTTCTGGCCGGAGTTCTGGTCGCAGCGCGACAAATTCCGGCTGCACGTGAATGCGGCGGCGTGGCGCGATGTGCTCGCACGCATCAACGGCGCGGCGGGCCCGATCGAGCCGCGCGATCCTCAGCCGCAGCCGAATCGCGCGCACGCGCCGCGTGCGCTCGCGAAGCTCAAGGCGATCTTCCCGGCGTTGAAGGACGCGCAGATCGTCGAGGCGTGGGCCGGCCTGATCGATGTGCTGCCCGACGGCATTCCGGTGATCGATGCGCCGGGCACGCCTTCGGGCCTCGCGATCGCGACGGGGTTCTGCGGCCACGGTTTCGCGATGGGGCCGATCGTCGGCCGGCTGCTCGCCGAATGGATCGACACGGGCGCGCCGTCGCTCGACCTGTCGGCGTTTCGTGCGCAGCGCTTCGCCGACGGGACGATGGTGCGGCCGCGCAGCATGCTGTGACGGCCGGGCGCGCGCGTTCCCGTCGTAGAATCGAGCCCGCATTCCTCAGGAGACTTCCCGTTGGCTTCGCCATCCGACCAGCGCCGCTCGTTGCGCTTGCGCCTGCGTCGCGCCCGCAATCCGTGGCAGGCGCCGCGTGCGCGCACGCTGTTCACGCGTCCCGCGACGTCGCCGCGGCGCACGCTGCTGTTCCGCATCGGCGCGGTCGTGCTGCTGTGCACGCTCGCGTTCGTCGTGCTGTATCTCGATCGCGACGGCCTGCGCGATTCGACCAAGAGCACGCCGATGACCGTCGCCGATCTCGTGTATTTCACGATGGTCACGGTCGCGACGGTCGGCTATGGCGACATCGTGCCCGTCACCGCACGGGCGCGCCTGCTCGATGCGTTCTTCATCGTGCCGATCCGCATCGGCATCTGGTTCATTTTCCTGGGCACGGCGTATCAGTTCGTGATCCAGCGCGTCATCGAGGAATTCCGCATGAAACGCCTGCAGAAGCAATTGTCCGATCACATCGTCGTCTGCGGCTATGGCCTGTCGGGCTCGATCGCGGTGCGCGAACTGCTCGAGAGCGGCGTCGATCCGGCGACGCTCATCGTGATCGATTCGCAGCAGCAGGCGATCGAGGCCGCGACATCGCTCGGCGTGGCGGGATTGCTCGGCGATCCCGCGCACGAGGATCTGCTGCAGCAGGCACAGGTGCGTGAAGCGAAGGCCGTGATCATTTCGGTGACCGACGATCCGACCGCGATCCTGCTGACGCTGTCGGTGCGCAGCATCGCACCCGACACGAAGATCGTCGTGCGGATCCAGGAGAACCTGTATCAGCGGCAACTGCGGCAGGCCGGCGCGGACGTGATCGTGTCGTCGACGAAAATCGGTGCGCTGCTGCTCGCGGACGCGGTGCACAGCCGCTACATCGTGCCGTTCGTGAACGACATGCTGTCGACGCGCGGGCGGGCGACGCTGCTGGAGCGCGAGGCGATGCCGCAAGAGGTCGGTTGCATGACGAACGTCGTGCCGGGCGCGATCGTCGTCGGGCTCGATCGCTGCGGGAAGATCTTTTCGTTCTACGAGGATCCGCCGTGCAGGATCGAGGCGGGGGACACGCTGGTGGTGATCCAGTCGGCGCGGATTCCGGACCCGGATGTTTGATATGCCGGGCGGGCTGCCGTTTTCCCGCTTCATGCGCTGGTCCGCTAGTCCGGTCCGGCTCCATCGCGGAGCCGCTCGATCCCGTCGAGCCCGCGACCTCACAGGTCAGCGCACGGGCTTTGCCGACGCGAGCAGGCTGCGCAGGAACACCATGATCATGTGCCCGATCGGCACCTCGGACAGGATCGACTGCTGCAGCGACAGCCCTTGCGAAAGCCCCATGAACGACATGGCCAGGACGGTCGGCGATTCGGGCGGCACCTTCTTCATCCTCGCAAAAATCTGTTCGATGCAATAGGCGAGCCCGTCGCGGTGCGTGTCCAGCAATGCCTGCGACGCCTTCGCAAAAGCGGGGTTGCGGCGCCCGTGAAGCTTGAACTCGACGCCCAGCACCGACCACTCGGGTTCCGCGTCGACGGTCTTCGACCATATGTCCAGCGCATGCAGTATGTCCTCGCCGGACGCGGCCGGGTCGCTCAGCACCCGCACGATGTCGGCCACTTGCGTCTGCGAGCGCTCGCGCATCAGTTCGACGAACAACGCCTCCTTGCTCTCGAAATTCGAATAGAACGCGCCTTGCGTGTAGCCGGCCTCGGCCGCGATGTCCCTGAGCGACGTTGCGCCGAAACCGCGATCGACGAAGAGCCGCTTCGCAGCGGCAAGCAAGTGCGCGCGGGTCTGCAGTCGGCTTTCTTCGCGGGTCAGCCGCGGGGGATGAGGCACCGTTGTCATGGCCGGAAGGATATCAGTTGATATTTGAGATAGATACCATTACGATCGCATTTCGGATATCACTTGATATGTGAATTGCGAGGCGCGGCGTCGAGGCAAGCAGATGCGCGCGGATTGGCCAGGGGAGCGGTAGCCGTGACCACGGCTGGAAGAATATCAATTGATATTTGAGATAGACGCCAGTGCGATTGCATCTGCAATTATGTGTTGATCGCTGAGACGGCAGGCGCGAATGTGCGCCGGAATGTCCGCACCGGGCTTGGGACCGTTGCGGATGATCGTTTCGGTATGAGGGCGTCGATGCGCCGCCAGGGTGCCAGGGACTGCCGCTTTTGCGCGTCGCCTGCCGCTCCGGTGAATGCCGCCCGTGCGGCGTGTGGTGTAACCATCTGTTAGTCATGCGAATCATATCGATCCGCGTGCGGATGCGTGGCAGGAAGCAGAAGATGAGCGTGAGCAAGACCTATGCGCAGCTCGTTGCGGAGCTGGCCGAACTGGATGAGGAGATCGAACGCGCGCGTGCACGCGAACGTGTCGACGCGATCGAGAAGGTTCACGCGTTGATGGACACGTATGCGATCAAGCATCGCGACCTGGTCGGCCGCAACGGCAGTCGCGGCCCGTACATGGTGACAGTATTGCCGGCGCGCTACCGCGACCCCGCGAGCGGGAAGGAGTGGAGCGGGCGCGGTAACGCGCCGCTCTGGATTCGCGGCAAGGACCGCCGCCAGTTCGCCATTTGCAAGCCTCCGTCTGCCGGCAAGAAGGCCAAGCGGGGTTGATGGAACATGAAGGACGGCATGGCCGGCGTGCCGAACCACGGCAACGCCGCCTTCGGCTGCGCGTGACCCGGCGGGCGAGGTCCGGCAGCGTACGCCGGCACCGGCCCGGGCGACGCGCCCCGGCGCAGGGCCGCAGCGCGTGCTTATCCGCGCCCCACGAACGGCATCGTGGTCGCCATGATCGTCATGTTCAGGACGTTCGTGTCCAGCGGAAGATTCGCCATCTGAACGACTGCATTCGCGACATGCGTGACGTCCATGCGCGCCTCGGGCGCGAGGCTGCCGTCCGCTTGCGGGACGCCTTGCGTCATCCGTTCCGTGAGCGACGTCGCGGCGTTGCCGATGTCGATCTGGCCGCAAGCGATGTTGTAGCGGCGGCCGTCGAGCGCCAACGACTTGGTGATGCCGGTCACCGCATGCTTGGTAGCCGTGTACGCGATCGTATCGGGGCGCGGCGCGTGCGCGGAGATCGAGCCGTTGTTGATGATGCGGCCGCCCTGCGGCGTCTGCGCTTTCATCAGGCGCCACGCGGCGCGCGCACACAGGAAGACGCCGGTCAGGTTCGTCGCGACGACGCTGTTCCACACGTCGAGGTCGTATTCGTCGAGGGACACGACAGGCGCATTGCGGCCGGCATTGTTGAACAGGACATCGAGCCGCCCGAACTGCTGCGCGATCTGCGCGAACGCGTGGTCGACCGATGCTTCGTCGGTGACGTCGGCGGGAAACACCTGCGCGTCGCCGCCGGCGGTGCGGATTGCGTCCTGCGTATCACGCAACGATGCTTCGTTGCGTCCGAGCAGCGCGACGGCAAATCCCGCCTGGGCGAGCGCGATGGCTGCTGCGCGACCGATGCCGGAGCCGGCGCCCGTGACGGCAGCGAATTTCTTCGAGACAGACATGGCTTGATTTCCTGCGGGTTGAATGAGGCGCGAGGCGACAGCGGTTCGATGTCGTCGTCACTTCGGCAATGTAGTCGAAATGCTCGGCACGCGGAGTCGGGCGATGTCGCGATTCGCGTGCGACCGCGTAGTGACGGCGACTATTTCTTTCGTCCAGGCACGGCCCTGCGTGCCCGTGTGCCCGTCTCCGCGAACAGGTCGACCACGATGTCGCGCAGCCACCGGTTCCCTTCGTCCTGATCGACGCGCGTATGCCAGCCCGATGCCGGCCGAAAACGGGCGGGGCGATGCCCGCCCGCCGTCACTTCACGCATTCGAGCGCGTACTTCAACCCTTGCCCGAGCAACCCGCGCCACACGTCCCACGTATGCCCGCCGTCGACGATGCGCAGCTCCGCCGGGTTCTGCGCGCGGCGCAGTTGCGTGTACAGCACGCTCGATTCCGCCTGGATCGTCAGGTCGTCGTCGCCGGCCGCGATGAACATCGGCACGCGCCAGGTGCGCGCGAAATAACCGCGCAGCAGCGCCGGGTAGTTGAGCTCGTGCCACACGCGCGCGTCGAACTGCCGTTCGCCGAACACGCCGACATAGCGCGCGGCGGAATTGAGCGGCGGCTCGTTCGCATAGATCGCGGGGCTCAGCAGCATCGCGCCGCAGAACAGCCCCGGTTCGAGCAGCGAGAAGCGCAGCGCGCCGAACCCGCCCATCGACACGCCGCCGATCGCGCGGCCCGCGCGCTGGTTCGACACCGCGAAGTGCGCTTCGACCTCGGGCAGCAGGTCGTTGAGGAACGCGCTCTGCATCTTCTCCTTGCGATCGACGTACCAGTCGGTGCCGCCCTGCGGCATCACGATCACGACGGGCGGAATCTCGCGGCGCTCGATCAGCGTGTCGGCGGTGGCCTGCAGCCGGCCCAGCGTGACCCAGTCGTTCGCGTTGCCGGCGTTGCCGTGCAGTAGGTACATCACCGGATAGCGCGCACCTTCCGGGTTGTAGCCGGGCGGCAGGTAGACCGTGTACGACCAGTCGCGCTTCAGCGACGCCGACCGGAACGTGCGCAGCACGACGCTGCTGCCCGGGTTGACCGGCGGCTCCTGGGCGGTCGACGGTGTCGTCGCGGTCTGGACGGCCGGTGGCGGCGGCACGGGCGAGACCGGCGGCGCGGCCGGCGTGGCGCGGGCGGCGGCGATGGAGCCGGCGATCAGGGCGAGGGCGAACGGAAGGGCGAGTCGGCGCATGGCGAAGCGTTTCAGGAGAGGCGCCGGCTATCGTAGCAGCGGCACATGACGGCGCGGCGCGTCATCGCCGCGAACGGAACGGCAGCCGCGCGACGAGCGGCCCGTAGAGTTTGGCCACGAGATACAGCAGTCCCATCGCGACGGCGTCGGCGGTCAGGCCGAGCGGCACGTCGAGATAGCCTTCGGTCGCCTGGTACAGCAGCGAATCGACCGCGAGCGAGATGCCGGTGCCCGCGACGAAGCACAGCAGCCCCTGCCGGCCGATCGTGCCGATCCACGGCATCGCGTGCGCGACCTTCTTCATCCAGCCGAGGTGCACGAGCTTCGCGGCCAGCCACGCGATCGCGAGGAAGTTCACGAGGCGCAGCGTGCCGAGGTTCTGCTTGATCGACGGATCGGTCGGGAACGGCTCGATGCGCAGCCGGTAGTACGCGCCGGCCGCGACGATCGCGAGCGACACGGCCGTCAGCAGCCAGCCCTGCGGCTTGGGCGCGAGCGTCTGGTACACGGGCTGGCAGCGGGCGATCACGCCGAGCACGAACAGGAACTGCCACGCGAACGGATTGAAGTCCCACGGCGCGCCTTCGACGGTCGGCAAGAAGCGCGCGACGTGCGGCGCCGCATACCAGAGCGACCCGCTGAACGCGAGCATCAGCCACGGCTGCGTGCGCGCGAGCGGCAGCGCGAGCGGGACGAGCAGCGCGAAGAACGCATACATCGGCAGCACCGACGCGAGGTACGGCTGGCGGCGGAACAGCAGGATGTCGCGCAGCGCGGCGAGCGGCTTGTGCAGCAGGCCGTCGAGGTCGTTGGTCGGCATGTTCGGGCCGTCGATCGCGAACGCGTTCAGCGCTGCCGTGATCAGCAGCATCAGCCCGGCCGTCACGAGGAACGCGCGGTAGATCTCGAACGCGCGCCGGATGAAGCGCTGGCGCGCGGCGGCCTCGTCGTGCCGCTCGGCGAGCGAGTTGTACGCAATGGCGGTCGCGAAGCCGCCGAGGAACACGAACACCTCGGCCGCGTCGCACAGCGCGTACGCGTGCAGCGTCACGCGCGACAGGATGCTGCCGCCGATATGGTCGACGACGATGACGAGCAGCACGAGGCCGCGGAAGAAATCGAGTTCGGCGTAGCGGCCGGCCCGGGCCGGCGCGGTCATCGGACCGCCTCCCGGCGCGGGCCGCGGGCGCAGCCGGCACGTGCCGCGCAGGAATCGGGGTGAAGCATGACTTCTTGAAGAAAAGGCGAACGGATGCGCATTGTGCCATCGATGCGACGCGCATCGGGTTTACGCGGATGGCAGGTCGGCCTGCCGCTGCCGATAAGCCCGGTCAGGCCATCTGCGCAACGGGGCAGTTGGACGAGCGCAACGCTTTGCGCGCGACGACTCGCACCCGATGGACGGACGGTTTGCGTCGTGACACCATTTTGTCCTCACGCGGCCGCACACCGCGTCGTCCGCCCTGCGGGCCACACATACAACAGATCGAACAATTCGCCGGGCGCACGGCCTGCCCGGCCCTCGGCTCCGGAGATCCGTCATGAAGAAGCACGTCATTTTTGCCGCCGCGCTCGCTGCATTCGCCGCGCCGGCCTTTGCCCAGAACAGCGTGACGCTGTACGGCCTGATCGACGAAGGCTTCAATTACACGAACAACGTCAACGTCAATGGGGTCGGAAAGACGAATTACCAGCTCGCGAGCGGCTACGCGCAGGGCAGCCGCTGGGGCCTGAAGGGCAGCGAGGATCTCGGCGGCGGGCTGAAGGCGGTCTTCACGCTGGAAAACGGTTTTGACGTGAACAACGGCCGGCTCGGCCAGGGCGGCCGCATGTTCGGCCGCCAGGCGTTCGTCGGGCTGAGCCAGTCGCGCTTCGGCACGCTGACCTTCGGTCGCCAGTACGACTCCGTCGTCGACTATCTCGCGCCGCTGACCGCGAACGGCAACTGGGGCGGCACGCTGTTCTCGCACCCGTTCGACAACGACAACACGGACAACTCGTTCCGCGTCAACAACACGGTCAAGTACGCGAGCCCCGACTGGAACGGCCTGACGTTCGGCGGCACCTACAGCTTCAGCAACAGCACGGGCTTCTCGAACAACCGCCAGTACAGCATCGGCGCGCAGTATTCGCTGGCCGGGCTGCAGGTCGCGGCCGCGTACCTGCAGGCCAACAACCCGGGTATCGGCAATGCGGGCGCGATCGCGGCCGACGACGCGAACTTCGTCGCCGACCGCCTGCGCATCTTCGGCGGCGGCGTGAACTACACGTTCGGCCCGGCGACGGTCGGCCTCGTCTACACGAAGACGGACGTGAAGAACCCGGTGTCGACCGTCTACCTGCCGGCCTCGACGTTCGCCGGCCTCGGGCTGACGGCGACCAAGTTCCAGAACATCGAGATCAACGGCAAGTACCAGCTCACGCCCGATTTCTATCTCGGCGCGCAGTACGTGTACACGGACGGCAAGTTCGACGCGGCCGCCGGCTCGTTCAAGCCGAAGTACCACACGGTCGGCCTGATGGCCGACTACAGCCTGTCGAAGCGCACCGACGTGTACCTGCAGGGCGCATGGCAGAAGGTGGCCGGCGACAAGACCGGCACGGCGGTCGACGGCGGCTACGTGGTCGGGACCGACGGCCCGTCGGCGTCGTCGAACCAGTTCGCGGTGCGCGCCGCGATCCGCCACAAGTTCTGATTGTTTCGACCGGCCGGCGTCCCGGCGGCCGGCGCCCCGGCGTCGGCCGGTGTCAGTCCGCCCGGTGCATGCCGCCGAGCGTCTCCGCGAGCCAGTCCACGAAGATCCGCACACGCGGCGCCAGATGCCGGCCGGTCGGGAACACCACCGACACGGGCAGCGGCGTCGCATTCCATTCCGGCAGCACCTCGACCAGCGAGCCGTCGGCGAGCAGCGGCGCGAGCCCGTCACGCGGCGCCTGGATCAGCCCGAGGCCCGCGACGCAGCACGCGAGATACGCCTGCGAGCTGTTGACCGACACGACGCTGTGCATCTTCACCGTGTGCACGTCGCCTGAATCCATGTCCGCATATTCCCAGTCCAGCTCGCGGCCCGTGCGGCTCGAGAAATAGCCGACCGCGACGTGGTCGGGCAACTCGTCCGGCGAACGCGGCGTGCCGTGGCGCGCCAGATACGCGGGCGACGCGCAGTTAATCTGCGCCATCTCGCCCACGCGCCGTGCGACGAGCGACGTGTCGGACAGCACGCCGACGCGTACCGCGCAGTCGATGCCGTCGGCGACGAGATCGACGAAGCGGTCGGTCGTGCTGATCACGACGCGCAGGTCGGGGTAGCGCGCGTGGAAATCCGGCAGCGCCGGGATCACCTGGTTCAGCGCGAAACGTTCGGGCAGGTCGACGCGGATCACGCCGCGCGGCGACTTGCCGGCATCCTCGAACAGCGTTTCCGCATCGTCGAGATCGGCGAGCAGCTGCACGCAGCGCTCGTAGTAGGTCGCGCCTTCGGCGGTCAGCGCGACGCGCCGCGTCGTGCGTTGCAGCAGGCGGATCTTCAGGTGCTTTTCCAGATACTGGACCGCGTTGCTGACGGTCGGGCGCGGCAGTTGCAACTGCTCGGCCGCTTTCGTGAAGCTGCCGAGATGGGCGACGCGCGCGAAGATGCGCATTGCTTGCAGATGGTCCATGCGGGCGGAAGCCTTGGCGGGGAAGGGAACAGGCTCCATTGTTAATCAGCGTCGAATGGTTTGGTGGAGCGTTTCGCGTTTATCGTGCGCGGCAAAGCGCCCAGAATTCGGTCCATCCACTCACCACTTGAAGGAAACGGACATGGACACGCGTCAACTGGGCCGCACGGGCCCGCAGGTTTCGGCGATCGCGCTCGGCTGCATGGGGATGTCGGACTTCTACGGGCCGGCCGACCGCGACGAAAGCATCGCCACGCTGCACGCGGCGCTCGACAACGGCATCACGATGCTCGATACCGGCGACTTCTACGGGATGGGCGACAACGAGATGCTGATCCGTGACGCGCTGCGCGGCCGCGCGCGCGACCAGGTGCTGATCAGCGTGAAATTCGGCGCGCTGCGCGATCCGGCCGGCGGGTTTGCCGGCTACGACGCACGGCCCGACGCGATCCGGAACTTCGTCGCGTATTCGCTGAAGCGGCTCGGCACCGACTACATCGACATCTACCGTCCGGCTCGCGTCGATCCGACGGTGCCGATCGAGGAGACGGTCGGCGCGATCGCCGATCTCGTGCAGGCGGGGTATGTGCGCCATATCGGGCTGTCGGAAGTCGGCGCGGACACGATTCGCCGCGCGGCCGCCGTCGCGCCGATCGCCGATCTGCAGATCGAATACTCGTTGCTGTCGCGCGGGATCGAGGCCGAGATCCTGCCCGTCTGCCGTGAACTCGGCATTGGCGTGACGGCCTACGGCGTGCTGTCGCGCGGGCTGCTCGGCGGCCGCTGGACGGCGGCGCGGCAGGGGGAGCGCGATTTCCGCGCGGCGAGCCCGCGCTTCCAGGGCGAGAACCTCGCGCACAACCTCGCGCTCGTCGACGCGCTGCGCGCGATCGCCGACGAGAAGGGCAGCAATCCGGCGCAGGTCGCGATCGCGTGGGTGCTGTCGCGCGGCGCCGATATCGTGCCGCTGGTCGGCGCGCGCAAGCGCACGCAACTGCAGGACGGTTTGCTGGCGACTAAATTGCAACTAACGGTCAATGATCTCGCTCGCATCGAGGCGGCGGTGCCCGCCGGGGCGGCTGCTGGCGACCGTTATCCCGCCGCACAGATGGCGCACCTCGACAGCGAGCAGGGCCGGGGGTGATACACGGGGCCGGATCGCCGGGCGCCACAGGTCCGTCCGGCGGGCCCTAGCCAGCCTCAGGCAAAACCAGATGGCCGGCAGCATGGCGGGGCGGCACCATCGGCGCCGTACTCAACCGAATGGAACCGCCTCCATGCAAATTCATACGCTGACGATCATCGTGCTGGTGTTCCTGCTGGCCGGCGCGGTCAAGGGAATGATCGGGCTCGGGCTGCCGACGATCGCGATGGGGCTCCTGACGCTCGCGATGCCGCCTTCGGCCGCGGCCAGCTCGCTGCTCGTGCCGTCGTTCATCACCAACGTGTGGCAGTTGTGGCTCGGCCCGTCGTTCGGGCCGTTGCTGCGCCGGCTGTGGCCGCTGCTCGCCGGCCTGGCGATCGGCACGCTCACGGGCGGGCTGCCCGCGCTCGCGGCCGGCAGCACCTGGACGCACGCGGCGCTCGGCGTGGTGCTGATCGTGTACGGGCTGTGGGGGCTGGCCGCCGCACGATTGCCCGCGCCGGGTCGTCACGAGAAAGGGCTGTCGGCCGTGGTCGGCTACCTGACGGGCGTCGTGACGGCGGCGACCGGCGTGTTCGTCGTGCCGGCCGTGCCTTACCTGCAGGCGCTGCGGTTGTCGAAGGACGACCTGATCCAGGCGCTCGGACTGTCGTTTACCGCATCGACGATCGCGCTCGGCCTGCAATTGCACGTGTCGGGCGCGCTGCAGACGGTGGATCTCGGCGTGTCGGCGCTCGCGCTCGTGCCGGCGCTGGCGGGGATGGCCGGCGGCCAGTATGCGCGGCGCGTGATGAGCGAAAAGGCGTTCAAGCGCTGCTTCTTCATCGGGCTGATCGCGCTCGGCGCGTACATGGCGGCGTCGGGGTGGCTGTGAGCGGGTATTGCGGGCGAGGGTGATGCCTGCGTCGTTCAGAAGCGCCCGAAGCCGGTTTCAGTGGCCGGCTTCGGGCGTGTCACACGGCGTGGATCACGCGGCTCAGGCCGGATCGGCGTACTTCAGCGACCACCCGAACGTGCGCGTCGTGCCCGCGCCGAGTGCAAACGGCTTCGTCGTGCACGCGAAGTTCGAATGCAGCTGGCCGATCGGCGTCGTCGACAGCGGGTTCGTCGCGCCGTTCGCCGTATCGAAGGCGGACAGTGCGCAGGTATCGAACCCGGAGGCCGCATAGCCGGTCGCGACGCTGTTCGCGTACATCACCGACATGCCGTCGCCATTGGCCTGCGTGGACGCGAAATCCGCGAACGACGTGAAGTCCGTCTCGACCGCGAGGTTGCCCGTGAGCGTGCCCGAACTCAGCGTGTCGCTGCGCGACACGGTGCCGTGCGCGAACGTCAGCACCGTATGCACCTGCAGGTCGAGATCCGTCGTGTAGGCGGCGTTCTTCGACGCGAGACGGAACTTCGTCGTATCGAACGACACGATCACCTGGCCGTTGCCTTGCTGCACGTTCAGGTTCCTGTAGTACGTGACGGGAATGTAGGTTTTTGCGTTGTACGTCACCTGCGGCACCAGCAGCGCGTAGCCGAGATCGGTCGTGCCGTAGATCAGCTTGTCCGAGAACGGCACCGGGTAGTACGGCGTGTACGAGTTGTAGTCGGGCGCCTGGCTCAGGTTCAGGTTGATCACGCGCCGGCCGTCGCGCACGGTGAGCAGCGCCGCGCTGTACGGGTGCGCGGCATCGGTCGGCTGGTTGTACCAGGTGAGCGTGTAGCGCGGCAGCGCGTCGAGCCATGCGCCGTAGTCGGCATCGGCCATCGGCGCCTTGCCGCCGAAGCCGAGCTTGTTCCACCACGCGTTCACGTACAGGTACTGGTGCAGCAGGCTGAAGTTCTCGCCCATCACGCGCGGCTTGCCGCGATACGTGTCGGTGCCGCGGCCCTTGACCCACATGTTCACCGACGGCGTCGGCAGCGACGGGTCGTACCAGTACGTGTCGAAACGATGCGCAGCCCGGTAGATGAATGCGTACGCAACCTGCTTTTCCTGGTCGGTCAGCACGCCGGCGTTGGCGGCGGCCGTCAGCACTTCCATGAACGCGGAATCGCCGTACGGGCCGATCGAGCGGCCGTAGTTGAAGCCCTGGCCGCTGGCATTCAGCTGCGGCAGGATCAGGTCGACCGACTTGCGCAGATAGCCCTTCAGTTCGGGCGTGAGATTCGCCACGTTGTCCATCTCGAACGTACGCTCGACCACTTCGCCGATCAGCAGCGTGCTGTAGCGGTCGAAGCGCGCCTGGTCGTAGTAAGTCGTATGCGTGTTCGACGCTTCGTCGGAGAAGCCGCCGGAAGAATCGTTGCGGATGTGGTTCGTCAGCGTGTACAGCAGCGCGTCGCGCGCGCCCATCGTCGCGACGGACGGATCGGTCTTCGACGCGAACGACGGGCTGCTCCAGCCGAGTTTCTGGCGCAGCCCGGCAATTCCGTAGGACACCGCATAGTAATTCTGCGCGGTATTGAGCGACGCGATGTCGATCGGCGTGCCGGCGGCCGGGCACGTACTGGTCTTGCCGCTCGCATCGGGGCCGAACATGTCGCAGAAGGTGAGGCGCTGCTGCAGCGTCGCGAGCATCGCGTCGCTGAAGACCTCGTTGAGCATGCCGTGCGCCTTCAGGTTGTTCAGCGCGACGAGGTAGTAGTACTCGCCCCACGACGTGTTCGCATACGCGTAGTTGCTGCCCGACTGCGCCATCATCGCGGTCGTGATCGTCTGGTACGTCGCGAGGTAGCTCGCGTATTGCGGGTCGTTCTTCGACTTCATGTCGATCAGGATGTACGACAGGCCGAGCGCGAGCTTGCCGGGCAGGAATTTGTCGCCGGTATTCGTGTCGAGCACGTGGACCGGCGTGCCGTCGCCGAGATCCATCACGACCTGCGTGAAGTCGGGCGACTTCCGGATCAGGTCGAACAGCGCGCGCATCTGGCCCATCATCGTGACCGGAATGTTCGTGCCGGCCGGCACGCTCGTGTCGGGCGCACCGTAGACGAGCGCCTGCAGCGAGTTCGACGCGAGCGTGGGTGTCGTGGACGGGGGCGGCGATGACGGCGGCGTATCGGTCACGTCGTTGCCGCCGCACGCGCTGACGAATACGACGGAAAGGGCGCTGAGCGCGGCGCCGAGCGCGAATCTGCTGCGCGGATGCATTGTGTCTCCAGTTTCGAATAGTGATGAAGGACGGGCAGGTGTGGCCGTTGCCGCGCTCGACGCCCGTACCCGGCCGCCGCCCAGCAACCCTGATCCCTGCGGGCGGACAGCCTGAATCACAACTCGAGCGGGCAAGCGTTCCCCCTGCGCGGGCCGTGGCCGGCGTCGCGCTGATGCATTGGAAAACGTTTTCCAAATTTAGGCATCGGGCGGCGCGATGTCAATGAACTTTCACGCCGGATGCGCCGGTGAAAACCCGGATGGTGGGAATGGCGAGATGGGGCGGGAGATCAGGATGGCGCGGAAATTACCCGGTATTTTGTCGTTGATCGAGCAGGTATCGTGCCGGGAAAGAGTGCTGGAGCGACAGGCAACGAGATTGAATGTCGACGTGCTTTAGATGGATGACGAGAGAAAACGTTATCCATAAGGATCGAGGCGCATCACCGCCGATATCGGGCCGCCGCGACGGGCCTAAAGCTGCGCCTCGATCGCAGCCTTGTCGATTACCGACCAGACCTGACGGATCTTGCCGTCATGAAACTCGTAGAACACGTTCTCGGCGAACGTGACCTTCCGGCCGTCGACGGCGAGCCCCATGAACGTCCCCTTCGGCGAACAGGCGAAGCGCAGCCGACATGCGACGCGCGGCGGCTCGCACGCGAGCAGCCGGATGTCGAAACGGAGATCGGGAATGTCGCGATAGTCCTGTTCGAGCATCGCGCGGTAGCCGGCGAGGCCGAGCGGCCGGTCGTTGTGGATCACGTCGTCGGACACATACTCGCCGAGCGCCGCCCAGTCCTGCCGGTTCAGGCAATCGATATAGGCGCGATAGCGGGTGGCGAGATCGGTTTCGGTCATGGTCATGTCTCCGTGTATCGACGATGTGGCGCGCGTTACGGCGACGTTGCCGCGCCGGACAGGAACGCGACGAACTCGCGCGTGTACTTCGGCAGCGCGTCGAACGACCGCGCGCAGAGCGTCAGCTTCCGGTGGCTCCACGGATCGGACAGCTCGACGAGCCGCACGTCCATCGTCTGCATCGCGCGCTCGGCCGCATGGCGCGACACGATGCCGATGCCCACGCCGCTCGCGATCACGCGGCAGATCGCATCGAAGCTCTTCAACTGCACGCGATAACGGATCCGCTTGCCGAGCGCGCGCGCCTGGTCGGCGAGATGCACCTGCAGCGCGCTGCCGTCGGTGAGGCCGATGAAATCTTCGCCGGCGATCGCGTCGAACGCGACTGCCCCGTGCGACGCGAGCGGATGCGCGGCCGGCACGACGACGATCAGCCAGTCCTCGCGGAACGGCTTCTGTTCGAGCCCGCCGAGCCCGACCGAATCGGCGACGATGCCGACCTCGGCCGTCTTGTTGCGGATCGCGTGCACGATCTCCTGGCTCGAGCGTTCCTCGACGCTGATCGACAGCTTCGGATGGTGCGGCAGGTAATCGGCCAGCGCGTCGGGCAGGTATTCGCTCAGCGACGCCGTGTTGCACAGCAGCCGGATATGGCCGCGCAGCCCCTGGCCGAATTGCTGCAATTCTCCGCGCATGTGGTCGATCTGCTGCAGCACGGTGCGTGCGTGGTGTTCGAGCGCGCGGCCCGCGTCGGTCGCCTGCGCGCCCGACTTGGTCCGGTGCAGCAGCGGCACGCCGAGTTCGTCCTCCATGCCGCGGATGCGCTCGCTCGCGGCCTGCAGCGTGATGTGCGTGCGCTCGGCGCCGCTTGTGATCGTGCCGGCTTCGCAGATGTTCAGGAAGAGCCGCAGGTCGGTCAGGTCGAAACGCATGATGGGCGGGGAGTGAAGGCGTTGAATGGCCGATAAGTTAGCAGGAACCGCCGCGCCGGTCTCAGGCGCAGCCTGAGGCCCGATTCGCCGGTTCCGCATTTTCGGGGCGCGATCGATGGCCGAACATGGCTGCACATCAACCGAGGGAGCCTGTCATGCGGATCGATTCGTCGTGGGGCGTGTCGTTCAAGATCGCGCTGCATTTGCTGTTCCTGTGCATCGGCATCGCGTGGGCCTGTTCCGAATTTGTCCGATGGTTGCATTGAGTGCTGCTGCGCGCCTATTGAAACAAATCTGTCATAGTTTTTGACGACGAAAATTCTTCCGCTTTTCCACAAATAGACCATCAAGTTTTTCTGAATCGGACCGTATTACCGGTAGCGAATGCCGGCCGGCATCCGGTTCGTGATCGTTTGTCATCATTGTTTGCATCCGGTTACACGTCGGCCGTTCCGTTTTTGAGATGCTTGAAAGATTGTCAAACCGGAGTCGGATCGTCCATGAAAACGCGCGAGATTCACCGCAACGCGGCGTGGTTGCCAGGCTTGGCAGCTGTGCTCGTCATGGCCGGTTGTGCAAGCACGCAGTCCGTCCCGCCGAGCGATACGCTGGCGGGCTCGTCGTCGAGCCAGCCGGCTTCCGCGCCGTCGGCGGCCCCGTCCGCCACAATGCCGCCCGCACCGATTCTCGTTGCGCAGAAGTACGTCGTGAAGCGCGGCGACACGCTGACGGGCATCGCGTCCGCGAACGACTGCAGCGTGGCCGACCTGCGCACCTGGAACAAGCTGCCCGGGAACGGCAGGCTGCGGATGGGGCAGGTGCTGCGCATCGTCAAGCAGCAGCCGCTGCCGCCGGCGGGCGCGGCCGGGACGCAAACGGCCGCGGGCAATGGGGCCGCTGGTGGTCAGGCAACTTCACAGGCGAGCACGTCGAATGCGAGCGACCGCCAGGTCGTCAAGGAAACGAAACGGCATGCGGGCGGTGTCGCGCTCAAGTGGCCGGCGAGCGGCAAGATCGTCGACGGGTTCCGGCCGGGGCAGAACCGCGGCATCCAGATCGCCGGCCGGCCGGGCGACCCGGTGCGCGCCGCGGCCGACGGCCGCGTGATGTACGCGGGCACCGGCCTGAACGATTACGGCAGCCTGATCATCGTCCAGCACAACGCCGATTTCCTGACCGCGTATGCGCACAACCGCAAGCTGCTCGTGAAAACGGGCGACATCGTGCGCCAGGGAGACGAGATCGCCGAGATGGGCGACCTCGACAACTCGCGCGTCGCGCTGCTGTTCGAGGTCCGGCGCGACGGCAAGCCGGTGAATCCGATGCCGTACCTGCCTTCGTCGCAAGGGTGACGCAGGGCCGTTTTGCTGGAACGTGGCGGCGGTCGCTGCTACGCTAGGGTCTGTTCATGCACGTCCCGCGCACTGCGGGGCCGACGGGCGTCTTTCGGGGATGCGCGGCGAATGCCGTTGCGGGCCGGCCGTCGGCGTGAACGGGCGCGCTTCGCCGAGGCGTGCCCGCGTTGCTTCGTGCCACCGTTTCCGACAGAACGCACTTCATACATGGAACACTCTCCGACACGCCGCTCGCTGTTGCTTGCCGCCGTTGCCGCGCCGTTCGTCGCCGCGTGCACCTCCGCGCCGGTCGCCGACCAGGGGCGCGCCCACACTGCCCAGGCCGAACTGGCCGCACTCGAAAAAGCATCGAACGGCCGCCTCGGCGTCGCCGCGCTCGACACGTCGAACGGCGTGCGCATCGCCCACCACGCGCGCGAGCGCTTCCCGCTGTGCGGCACGTATGCGGTCATGGCCGCCGCCGCGATGCTCGCGCGCGGTTCGCTCGATGCCTCGCTGCTGCCGCGCCGCATCCTGTATCGCCGCTATGAAGTCGTGTCGGGCTCGCCGATCACCGAAAGCCACGTCGACACGGGCATGACGATCGCGCAGCTGTGCGAGGCGATGCTGCAGGCGGGCGACAAGGGCGCGGGCAACCTGTTGATGGGCGTGCTCGGCGGCCCGCAGGCCGTCACGTCGTTCGCGCGCGAGAGCGGCGACACGACGTTCCGCCTCGACCACTGGGAGCCGGAACTGAACAAGGCCGCGCCCGACGACGAACGCGACACGTCGACGCCCGTCGCGATGGTCGACACGCTGCAGCGGCTGCTGCTCGGCAATGCGCTGCAAGCGCCGCAGCGCACGCAACTGACGGAATGGATGGCCGGCGGCGCGCGCGGCGCGACCGGCATCGCGGCGAGCGTGCCGCCGGGCTGGCGCGTCGCGGAAAAAGCCGGCACGGGCGGCTACGGCACGACGACCGACGTCGCGGTGCTGTGGCCGCCGTCGCGTGCGCCGATCGTGATGGCCGTGTCGTTCACGCAGCAGCAGGCCGATGCCGCGGCGCGCGCGGACGTCGTCGCGTCGGCGGCGCGCATCGCGGCGGGCGCGCTGACTGCGACGGCCTGACGGGCCGGCGTCTCGCGCAACGCGGGCGTTTGGCTTATCGTGTCGGTCTGCGCGCGCCGGCGTCGGCGCGCGGTTCTTCCGCGCCGTTTTTCCGTTTCCCGTTCGCCATGCACCGACTTCCGCCCCTGCACGCGCTGCAGATCTTCTCGACGGTGGCCCGCCACCGCAGCTTCACGCGCGCGGCCGAGCAGCTGTGCATCACGCAGGGCGCGGTGAGCCGGCAGATCCAGACGCTCGAGGCGCACTATGGCTTTCCGCTGTTCAAGCGGCATGCGAAGGGGCTCACGCTGACGGCGGAGGGCGAGCAGTTGCTGCCGGTCGTCAACGAGAGCTTCGCGCGGATCGAGGACATCTCGATGAAGCTCACGCGGCAGCGCACCGATCTCGCGCTGAAGGTGCCCACCTGCGTGATGCGCTGGATGCTGCCGCGCATCATGCGCTTCCAGGGCGAGCATCCCGATCTCCATGTGCAGATCACGACCGCGTGGCAGCACGTCGTCGATTTCTCGACCGAGCCGTTCGATGCGGCGGTCGTCTACGGCACGTCGCCGGGCCCCGGCGTGTTCGCACTGCCGCTGTTCGACGAGCGGCTGACGCCCGTATGCGCGCCCGAGCTGCGACAGGCGTCGCCGCTCGATGCGGTCGGCGATCTCGCGCGCCATACGCTGCTGCATCCGACCCGCGACCATCGCGACTGGCGCGCGTGGCTCGACCATGCGGGCGAGCGCAGCGTCGATCCCGCACGCGGGCCGACGTTCGACACGCTCGATCTCGCGACGAACGCGGCGATGCAGGGTTTCGGCGTCGCGATCGGCGATGTGACGCTCGTCGACGACGACGTCAGCGCACACCGGCTCGAACGGCCGTTCGACATCGTGCTCGAAACCGGCGCGCGCTACTTCTTCGTGTATCCCGAGACCATCGGCAGCCAGCAGAAGATCCGCGCGTTCAGCGACTGGATCGCGCGCCATCGCGACTGACGCGCGGCGGCTCCGGCAGCGGGTTTCTACTGGTAGGTCACGACGGCGATCATCGGCGCGTGCGCGTTGCCCGGACGGTCAGGTAAAACGATTGCGCGCGAGGCCTGCGTAAAGGTCGTGGTCTTGATCGTGCGCTGGCTTGCCGCGTCGACGAACGCGACTTGTCCGCTGGCAGGCCGCGGGCAGTCGGGGCGCACGTGCGCGTGGGCGGCATCGGCCGTATCGAGCGCGAACGAGCAGGGCGGCTCGACGATCATGCCGGTGAAGTGGATGATGCCGGACGCGCCGGCGGCGAATGAAGAGGACGAGGCCAGAAGCGAGGCAGCCAGGGCAAACGAGGCGGCAAACGAACGATGCTTCATGACAGGCTCCAGAGAGGAAGCGCGTCGCAGCGAGGCCGCTCGAATGGCAGTCCGTCAACGCTGCGGTGCTGTATGCGTAAACGGCAAGTTCATCGAACCTCTTGAGTGAGAAACCGGAAATAACGACGCTGAGCAAACGACGCCGTGTTCCTTCAATCAATTTATCTCAAAATTGTGCGGCCGCAAGTCGGGGTATTGCCGGTGACGTAAACTCGAGGGAAGCGCGTCAATGGACGCGGGATTCGCAGGTAAATCGTTGAGGGCTCAACGAATCGACCATCCGGTGAATGACGATGCGCCAAAAGAAAACGGCCGCTCGTGTGTAACGAGCGGCCGTTTGCGTCGGAGCGCGGTCTGCGGTGTTCAGCCCGCGCGCTTGCGGATCGCACCCACGACGACGAGCAGCACGATCGCGCCGATGATCGACGCGATCCACCCCGCGCCCTGGCCCGGCGCATACCAGCCGGCCGCGCGGCCGACGTAGCCGGCGACCAGCGAGCCGACGACGCCGAGCACGATGGTCATCAGGATGCCCATCTTGTCGTCGCCGGGCTTGAGCGCGCGGGCGAGGAGGCCGACGATGAGCCCGACGACCAGGGTTTCGATGAATTGCAGCATTAACGCCTCCCTATGGCTGTTGTGCTGTTGACGAAAGGAAGTTGACCCGTGCGACGCACAAGGGTTCCATGCGGCGGCACAGCCGGCGCATGGCGTGCCGAGTATCGCATGCCGGCGCGTCGCGCAGATGTCAGGCGGCCGGCACACCGGCCACCGGATCGAGACGGCGATAGCCCTCGGTCGCATTCAGCAGCGTGCGCGTGTAGTCGCGTGCAACCAGCCCGGCACGTACGTCCTCGATCCGCAACTGCTCGACGATCTCGCCGTGCTGCATCACGGCGACGCGCTGGCACAGGAAGCCGATCACCGCGAGGTTGTGGCTCACGAGGATCATCGTCAGCTTGTGTTCGTGATGCAGGCGGCGCAGCAGGTTCAGGATTTCGGCCTGCACCGACACGTCGAGCGCGGACGTCGGCTCGTCGAGCAGCAGCACGCACGGCTCGACGATCAACGCACGTGCGATCGCCACGCGCTGCCGCTGGCCGCCCGACAACTGGTGCGGATAGCGGAAGCGGAACGCGGGGCCGAGGCCGACCTCGGACAGCGCGCGGGCGATGCGTGCATCGGCGTCGCCGATCGCATGGATCGACAGCGGCTCGCGCAGCGTCTGGTCGACCGTGAAGCGCGGATGCAGCGATGCGTACGGATCCTGGAACACCATCTGCACGTGGCGGCGGAACGCGCGATCGGGCGTGCCGCCGACCGGCCGGCCGTCGATCGACAGGCTGCCGGACGCGAGCGGCACGAGGCCCGTCAGCGCGCGCAGCAGCGTCGACTTGCCGGAACCCGATTCGCCGACGAGCCCGAACACTTCGCCGTCGCGCACCGCGAAGCTCGCGTCGCGCACGGCGTCGACGTGACCCGTGCGGGTCGGGAATCGGATCGATGCATGATCGACGTCGATCATCGTGCGGCCTCCTGTCGGTCGGCGGGCTCGAGCCACGCCGGATCGCGGCGCAGCACCGGCAGTTCGTCGGGCGGGTTCGCGAGCGGCGGGTTCGCCGCGAGCAGCCCGCGCGTATAGGGGTGAGAAGCGTTGCGCAGGTCGCGCGCGGCGCAGGTTTCGACCACGCGGCCCGCATACATCACCGCGACGCGGTCGCAGAACGACATCACGAGCGGCAGGTCGTGGCTGATGAACATCAGGCCCGTGCCATGCCGCGCGATCATCGCGTCGAGCACCGCGAGCACCTGCATCGACACGGCGACGTCGAGCGCGGACGTCGGTTCGTCGGCGATCAAGAGGCGCGGGCCGGTCGACACCATCATCGCGATCATCACGCGCTGGCCCATGCCGCCCGACAGTTCGTGCGGATACGCATCGGCGACGCGCGCCGGGTCGCGGATCTGCACGGCCGCGAGCGCATCGACGATCCGTTCGCGCAGCGCGCGGCCGCGCAGGCCGGGCTCGTGCAAGCGGAACGCTTCGCCCATCTGCTTCGCGACCGTCATCACCGGGTTCAGCGAATACTTCGGATCCTGCAGGATCATGCCCATCTGGCTGCCGCACAGCCGCCGGCGCTCGCGCGACGACATCGCGAGCAGGTCGTGGCCCGCGAAGCGCATCGTGCGCGCCGACCAGCGTGCGGCGTCGGGCAGCAGGCCGAGCAGCGCGCGGCCCGTCAGCGACTTGCCGGAGCCCGATTCGCCGACGATGCCGAGCCGTTCGCCCGGCGCGAGCGTCAGCGACAGGTCGCGCACGGCGTCGGTGACGACGCCGTCATGGCCGCGAAAGCCGATCTTCAGCCCGTCGATCTCGCAGAGCGGCGCGGGCGCGGTGGCGGAATGCGTCGGCATGTCACGCTCCATGACGGGGATCGAAGACGTCGCGCAACCCGTCGCCGAGCAGGTTGAACGCGAGGCTCACGAGCAGGATCGCGATGCCGGGCAGCGTCGCGACCCACCATGCGTCGAGCAGCACGTTGCGGCCCGATGCGACCATGAAGCCCCATTCGGGGCTCGGCGGTTGCGCGCCGAGGCCGAGAAAGCCGAGGCCCGCGACGGTCAGGATGATGCCGGCCATGTCGAGCGTCGCGCGCACGATCACCGACGACATGCACAGCGGCATGATGTAGCGCAGCAGGATGCGCGGGCCCGACGCGCCCTGCAGCCGCGCGGCGTGGATGTAGTCGGCCTGCGCGATGCGGATCGTCTCCGCGCGCGCGAGCCGCGCATACGCGGGCCACGCGGTGATCGAGATCGCGACGACCGCGTTGATCACGCCGGGCCCGAGCGCGGCCGCGAACGCGAGCGCGAGCACGATCTTCGGGAACGCAAGCGCGATGTCGGTGATGCGCATCAGCACGCTGTCGACGAAGCCGCCGCAATAGCCGGCCGTCGTGCCGATCAGGAGGCCGATCGGCACGACGATCACGACGACGAGCAGCGCGATGCCGAGCGTCAGGCGCGACCCGTCGATCAGCCGCGAAAGGATGTCGCGGCCGAGCTGGTCGGTGCCGAACCAGTGCGACGGCGAGCCGGGCGGCAGCAGCCGGTCGGACAGCACCTGGCGCAGCGGGTCGTGCGGCATGATCAGCGGGCCGACGATCGCGACGACGATCAGCGCGACGAGGATCGCGAGCCCGAACAGGTTGAGCGGATTCGTGGCGAACCGGCGCCAGCGCCGGTACGCGAGGCCGAATGCGGCCTGCGAGCGCGACGCGGGCGCATCGGACAGCAGCCACGCGCGCAGCGTGAGGCGCTCGGCATTCATGATTGGACGACCTTCGGCATGGACGATGAAAGAAGCGGGGTGGAAGCGGTCATGTCCGGGCGGCCCTCAGCGCGCACGCGGATCGAACACGCGATACAGCGCGTCGGTCAGCAGGTTGACGGTGATGAACATCGCGCCGATCACGAGCGTCGCGCCGAGCACCGCGTTCATGTCGGCGTTCAGCAGCGCGCCGGTCAGGTACGAGCCGAGCCCCGGCCACGCGAACACGATCTCGGTCAGCACCGAGCCTTCGAGCAGGTTGCTGTAGGTGAGCGCGATCACGGTCAGCAGCGGCACCGCGATGTTGCCGAACGCATGCCGCCAGATCACGCGCCGCTCGGACAAGCCCTTCGCGCGTGCGGTGACGATGTATTCCTGGCTCAGCTGGTCGAGCATGAACGAGCGCGTCATGCGGCTCAGGTAGGCCACGGAGTAGTAGCCGAGGATCGCGGCCGGCAGCGCGATGTGCGACACCGCGTTGCGGAACACGTCCCACTCGCCGGCGAGCGCTGCGTCGATCAGCAGGCTGCCCGTGCGCGGGTCGACCATCCCGTCGTACACGGGATCGAGCCGGCCGGGGCCGCCGACCCAGTGCAGCCGCGCGTAGAACAGCAGCAGCCCCATCAGCCCGAGCCAGAACACGGGCACCGAATTGCCGATCAGACCGACGAAGCGCGCGATGTGGTCGATCGGGCGGTTGTGCTTCACCGCGGCCGCGACCCCGAGCGGCACGCCGATCGCGATGCCGATCAGCGTCGCGATCGTCGCGAGTTCGAGCGTCGCCGGGAACACGCGCCTGATGTCGTCGAGTACCGGGTTCGCGGTCAGCAGCGACACGCCGAGATTGCCGTGCAGCACGTCGCGCACATAGATCGCGAATTGCGTGACGAGCGGCTTGTCGAGCCCGAGCGCGAGGCGTTCGGCCGCGTACGCGTCGGCCGACGCGCGATCGCCGAGGATCGCGAGCACGGGATCGATCGGCACCTTGCGGCCGATCACGAACGTCAGCGCGAGCAGCCCCGCGAACGTGACGGCGAGCGTGAGCGCCCAGCGCAGCACGCGCAGTGCCCAGCGCACGGCCGGGCGCCGCGCAGGCAGCGTGCGCAGTGCTTCGAGGGAGGAGGCGGGAGTCGACATGCGGTGAATCTTATTGCTTCTTCAGGTTGCGGTACGACACGAGATCGTTGATCGGCCCGACTTCGAGCCCGCTCACGCCGGGCCGCGTCGCGACCTGCGCGACTTTCTCGAACATGATCACGAACGGCGAGCGCGCGAGCACTTCCTTCTGCATCGCCTGGTACAGCTGCGCGCGTTTCGCGGCGGTCGGCTCCGCGAGCGCGGTGTCGGTTTCCTTCGTCAGTTGCGGGATGTCCCAGCTGTTGCGCCAGGCCAGCATTTTATAGCTCGACTTGTCGGAGTTGTCGGGATTCCATGCGAAACCCTGCGCGTTGCTGTGCGGATCGATGTAGTCGGCCGACCATTCGCCGATGTAGATATCGTGCTGGCGCGCGCGGTATTTCGCGAGCGTCTGCTTGTTGTCGCCGGGGATCAGCTGCACCTTGATGCCGGCCTGCGCGAAGTTGGCCTGCACGGCCTGTGCGATTTCCGTGTACGGATAGTCGTTGCGCACGTCCATCGTCACCGCAAAGCCGTTCGGCACGCCGGCCTTCGCGAGCAGCGCCTTCGCTTTCGCGACGTCGAGCTTGTACGGGTTCGTGTTCAGCGTGCCGAGGAAGCCTTCGGGCAGGAAGGTCTGGTGCACCTTGTAGGTCGTCTTCACGACGTTGCCCTGGATGCCCGCATAGTCGACGAGCCATTTCAGCGCTTCCTGCACGTCGGGTTTCGCGAGCGTCGGGTTCTTCGTGTTCAGGCCGAGATACAGCAGCGTCGCTTGCGGCGAAGCCGATACCTTCGCCTTGCCGGATTTCACGACCGACGCCAGATCGTCGGGGCTCAGGTCGCGTGCCGCGTCGACGTCGCCGTTTTCCAGCAGCAGGCGCTGGCTCGCGGCCTCGGGCACGTGGCGCAGCACGATGCGCTTCATCGCGAGCGGCAGCCGGTAGCCGTCGAAGCGCTGCAGCACGATGCTGTCGCCGGCCGCCCACTTGACCAGCTTGTACGCGCCGGAGCCGGCTTCGTTGGTTTTCAGCCACGCATTGCCGAAGTCGCTGCCTTGCTGATGCGACAGCAGCAGCTTCTTGTCCAGCACCGACGCGGGCCACGAGCCGAGCACGTTCAGCACGAAGGTCGGCGCGTACTTGCGGTCGGTCGTGACCGACACCGTCTGGTCGTCGAGTTTCTTCACGTTCGCCGCGACGTTCGCCTTGGTGAGGCCGATGCCCGTCAGCACGGCGGCCGGCCCCTTGTCGAGCAGCACCGCGCGCTGGATCGACCACGCGACGTCGTCGGCCGTCAGCGGATTACCCGAGTGGAACTTGAGGCCGGCGCGCAGCTTGAACGTATAGGTCAGGCCGTCGGCGCTCACCATCCACGACTGCGCGACGTCGCCGTTGAATTTCGACGGATCGCGCAGGTCGACGCGCACGAGCCGGTCGTACGTGTTCGCGGTGTATTCCTCCGGCACCAGCTCGTAGATCTCGCCCGGGTCGAGCGTCGTGAATTCGTCGAGCAGCGTCGCCATCACGAACATGTCCTTCGGCGTTTCCGCATGGGCGACGGAAAGCGGGGCGACGGCGAGAACGGACGCCGCGGCCAGTGCCGCGACGAGCCGGGAGGTCGGGGATTTCATGGGCGCTTCTCCATCTGTCGTTTGAGTCGTTGAACGTGAACGTGCATGAAAAAGAGGGCGTGCGGCGTCGTCACATCAGCCGCCACGGGCCGCTCGCCGCATTGTCGATCTGCGGCAACGCGTGCGAGCCGGGCAGTTCGTAGTGCCACCATTCGCTGTCGATGTGCGCGAAGCCGGCCGCATGCATCACGCCGAGCAGCAGCAGCCGGTTGCGTTGCACGGTTTCGGGCAGCCCCGCATGGAAGTGGCCCGACGCGGCGACCATCTCGTCGAAGCCCGTGCCCATGTCGAGCGGTGCGCCGTCCGCGCCGACGAGCGTCAGGTCGAGCGCGGTGCCGCGGCTGTGATTCGAGCCGCGGCCGAGATCGGCGATGAAGTTCGGGTCGGGCAGGAAATCCCACAGCGCCTGCTGCGCCTGCGGCGGCCGGTATGCGTCGTAGATGCGCAGCGTGAATCCGGCTTGCGCCGCGATGCCGACCGCGCGGCGCAATGCGGCTTCGGCCGGCGCCAGCAGCAGGCAGTGCGCGCGGCGATAGATCGGCTTGCCGGTCAGGTTGCGGTCGGTCGCATAGACGAGATCGATGTCGACGCGATGCGTGGCGGGCGTGATTTCGACGAGGCGGTGATCGTTCATCGGCAGGGCGGGCTCGCTCAGGATTCGAATTGGTCGAACGTGCGCTGCAGTTCGCGGTTGCGTGCGACACGCCGGTCGATCGCGGGGCCGAGGCGGTCGACCACGGCCGTGATCAGCAGGTTGAACAGGCAGGTGAGCGGCGCGAGCGAATCCCAGAACTGGCCGACGTCGGTCTTCACCTGCAGCAGGTCGGCCGGCCAGTCGCGCGCCCACGGGCACGACAGATCGGTGACCAGCGCGAACGGCTGGCCGCGCTCGGCGGCCGCCTGGCAATAGCGGCGTGCGCTGCGCGAATACGCACGCGTATCGGTGACGATGCAATACGGCCGCTCGAATTCGGAGTTCAGCGAATCGACGTACGAGCCCGACTGGCCGTCGGAATAGAACACGCGCGGGCGCAGGTATTCGAGGTAGCTGCTGAATGCGTTGCTGATCCCGCGCGTCGACTGGATGCCGAGGATGAATACCGCGTCGGCCTGCGCGATCCGGTCGGCGACCTGCGCGAACACGGGGCCTTCGGCGAGGCGGTACACGTGCCGGATCGCGTCGAGCTCGCGTTCGAGCGACGACGCGAGCGTGCCGTCGCTGCCGCTGCCGTCGGCCGGTGGTGTGCCGGCGACGCGGCGGTATTCGTCGAGCCGGTCGGTGATCATCCACGGACGATCGCCGCCGCCGCGCAGCTCCCGTTTCAGGTCGTCGAGATTGCGATAGCCGACGCTGCGCAGGAAGCGCCCGACCGAGATGCCGCTGGTGCCGGCCTGCTGCGCGATCTGGTCGGCCGTCTCGAGCCCGAGCCGGTCGAGGTTCGCGAGCATGTAGCTCGCGATGCGCTTGGCGGTCGGCGTCAGCTCGGCATAGCGGGATTCGACGGTGCGGGCGAATGCGCAGGTCATCGGCTGTTAGATATTTGTCGTCTGGTGATTCGATGTCATCCATCTAACAAAGCCAAAATCAATCGCGCCAGCGGATAAAAACTATGATGAGGGGATAGGTGATAGGGTCGAGCGCGCGCTGGGTGACATGAGCAGGGGTGCGAGCCGGGCGGCGGATTATTCCTGACAGACATATTTTGCGTTTATGCCTGTCAGGAATATTTGACCTGGCAGCAGGTGGATGGCATGACCACCACGCCCGGTTGCATTTCCACCTTCACTTGACTCGCCGATTCACCTGCATCCAGCACCACACAGCGTCTCGATAATTACAAAATTAAAGCCGATCAGTTTAAATCATTAATTCAGGTTAATAATTCATTTAATTTTTATCTGAATTTGTATTTAACTTGCGTCACGGGATGTTCGATTTTCGATAATCGGAAAAGCGGCATATGTTCCGTAATGGAAATTCTCTCAATTGCAGAAATGAAGAGGAAATCGTGACGAATCTTTCTCGACGCAAAATGCTGGCGGGTACGGCCGGCGCCATTGCTGCCGCGGGTATCGCGGTATCGGCCAAGGCCGCCTCGTTCGGCAATCCGGATCGGCCGCCGGAAGGCGCGGTGAATGCGCTCAACCGCCAGAGCCTGACCGACCCGGGCCCGAAAAACCCGGCCATTGCAAACCAGTTTCCATCCTTTCAGGATCCGCCGGCCACCGATATCAACGGGATGCCGTTATTCTGGGCTTCATTCAATAATGCCCATAAGCGCATTCAAAATGGCGGATGGGCGCGCGAAGTCACGCAGGACGATTTTGCGATTTCCGAAACCATTTCCGGCGTCAACATGCGCCTGACGCGCGGCGGCATTCGCGAAATGCACTGGCACCAGCAGGCCGAATGGGCAATCATGCTCGACGGCCGCTGCCGGATCACGGTGCTCGACGAACTCGGGCGGCCGTCGGTGCAGGACGTCAAGACCGGCGATCTCTGGTATTTCCCGCCCGGCCTGCCGCATTCGCTGCAGGGCCTCGGCACCGACGGCGCCGAATTCCTGCTCGCGTTCGATAACGGCCGCGCATCGGAATTCAACACGTTGCTGTTGACCGACTGGATCGCGCATACGCCGCCCGACGTGCTTGCGCTGAACTTCGGCGTGCCGGCCGATGCGTTCAGGAATGTTCCGCTCGACAACCTGTGGATCTTCCAGGGCGACGAACCGGGGCCGCTCGCGGACGCGCAGCGGGCGTCGGCTTCGTCGACCGGGGCGCCGCCGCATCCGTTCATTTTTTCGCTCGGCGACATGAAGCCGGCCAGGAAGACGCGCGGCGGCGAAGTGCGGATCGCGGACAGCACCAACTTCAACGTGTCGACGACCGTCGCGGCCGCGCTCGTCACCGTGCACCCGGGCGGCATGCGCGAGCTGCACTGGCACCCGAACGCGGACGAGTGTCAATACTACCTGCAGGGCGAAGCGCGGATGACCGTGTTCGACACGGGCCCGAAGGCGCAGACGGCCGACTTCCGCGCGGGCGACGTCGGCTACGTGAAGAAGAGCCTCGGGCACTACGTGCAGAACACCGGCAAGACCGACCTCGTGTTCCTCGAGATCTTCAAGACCGACCGCTATGCGGAGGTGTCGCTGTCCGACTGGCTCGCGCATACGCCGCCGAAGCTCGTCGAAGCGCATCTGAACGTCGCGCCCGACATGATCGCGCAGTTTCCGCGCAATCGTCCCGACGTCGTGCCGCTGTAACGCGGTCTTCGCTCCAGGCCGAAGCCGGCAGGCGGCATGCCGGCCTCGGCGCGCGCTCCCGAATCGGTCTTCCTCATTCGAACGGAAACTTCACCATGCTTCCCGTCCCGAGCAAACCTGCCGGCGGCCTTGTGCTGCCGGGCCTGTCCCCCGAGCGCATCGACGGCGCGACGCGTGGCGCGCTGGAAGGGCGCCGCACCGGCGCCGCCGCGCTGCTGCCGTTCGTCGGCCCCGCCGTGATCGCGTCGATCGGCTACATGGATCCCGGCAACTTCGCGACCAACATCCAGGCCGGTGCCGCATACGGCTACCGGCTGCTGTGGGTCGTGCTGGCCGCGAACGCGATCGCGATGCTGTTCCAGGCGATGTCCGCGAAGCTCGGCATCGTCACCGGCCGCAACCTCGCCGAGCTGTGCCGCGAGCGTTTTCCCGCAACGGTCGTGTGGGCCATGTGGGCGGCATCGGAGATCGCCGCGATGGCGACCGATCTCGCCGAATTCCTTGGCGGCGCGCTCGCGTTCGGCTTGTTGTGCCACCTGTCGCTGTTCGCCGGGATGATCGCGACGGGGCTGGCGACCTGCGCGATCCTCGCGCTGGAGAAGCGCGGCTTCCGGCCGCTGGAGGCCGCGATCGCGGCGCTGGTCGGCGTGATCGGCGCGTGCTATCTCGGCGAACTGCTGATCGCGCCGCAGGACTGGCACGCGGCCGCGTTCCATCTGGTCGTCCCGCAGATCCCGGATCACGCGGCGCTGACGATTGCGGTCGGGATCATCGGCGCGACGATCATGCCGCACACGCTGTACCTGCATTCGGGCCTGACACAGGATCGCACCGCGCCGCGCGACGACTCGGAGCGGCGGCGGCTCGTGCGGTTCTCGAACCGCGAGGTTGTCGTCGCGCTCGGGCTGGCCGGGTTCGTGAATCTCGCGATGGTGATGATGGCGTCGTCGGCGTTCCACGTGAGCGCGCCGGGCATGACCGACATCGGCGACGCGTACCACACGCTGATCCCGGTGCTCGGGCCGGCGGCCGGCGCGCTGTTCCTCGTCGCGCTGCTGACGTCGGGCGTGTCGAGCTCGGTGGTCGGCACGATGGCCGGGCAGGTCGTGATGCAGGGCTTCATCCGTCGCCGCATGTCGGTCTGGGTGCGGCGCGCGGTGACGATCGTGCCCGCGTTCGCGGTGGTCGCGCTCGGCTGCGACGTCACGCGCGCGATGGTCGCGAGCCAGGTCGTGCTGAGTTTCGTGCTGCCGATGCCGATGATCGCGCTGCTGATGCTGTCGGCGCGCGCGGACGTGATGGGCGCTTACGCGATGCGGATGCCGCTGCGGATCGTCGCCGGGGCCGCGACGGTCGTGATCGTCGGATTGAATGCGTACCTGGTGTGGGCGGCGCTCGCCTGACCGGCGGCGGGCAGGCCGCCTACTGCTGCATGTCCGGCGCTTCGCGCAGCCGCCAGATCGCGTTGCACTGCTGGCCGCCGAGGCTCGTCGCGCGCAGCGTGATGACGGCGCCGGCCGCGACCTGGTGCCAGAAATGCGCCATCAGCTCGGTGCCCTTGCGCTGCACGTGCCCGTCGACCAGCACTTCGCACAGCAACGGCGACGGCGAACCGGACGGATGCGTGACGTAGACGTTCAGCCGCGCGATGTCGCGCGTCGCGGTGAACACGACTTCGTGGTTGCCGCTGCCGACGAGCATCGTGCCGCCCGGTTCGTCGAGCGCCTGCAGGTACGCGCCTGCGCTGCCCTCGATCGCGGCGGACGAAACGGTCAGCCCGGCCGATTGCACGTAGTCCGCCGCGGCGATGCGCGCGGCGACCACATCGGCCGGCACCGGCGTGCCGTCCGACAGCGCGAACGGCGAGCCGTCGCGCAGCGCGGCGTCGGTGTGGTTCGCGTAGTAGCGCCAGCGGTCGAGGAAGCGGATGTCGCCGGTCATGTGCAGCGCGCGGATCGGCTCGCCCTGATACCGGAGCGTCGTCGTGCCGCTGCTGGCGTCGAACGATTCGTGGATGCCGTACTTGCTGACGAAGTTCTGGACCGGATCGAGCAGCGCCGTTTCGCCCTGTGCGCTCCACAGATGCAGGAACGTCGTATCGATGCCGAAGCATTCCTGGAAATCGGTGCCGACACGCGCGATGCAGTCGCGCAGGTGGTCCGCGTAGCGTGCCCAGGCGTTAGCGGTCCCGGCCACGAGCCCGGCCTGCAGCGCACCGCCGTGGCGTGCGGTGACATCGTCGACGACGAGCCGCCAGTGATGGTCGCGCCGCTCGCCGATCAGCGGTGTGACGACGAACGTGCAGAACAGCGGGTCGGGGCACACGTGGATCCGGTCGTCGCCGATCTGCGAGAACAGGTCGAACTGCGGCGCGCAGAACCAGATGTCGGCGTCGTACAGCGCGAGCTTGCGAATCTGCGGGTGGCGTGCGCAATACGCGGCCGCCTCGATGAAGCGGCCGACCGGCAGCGCATACGCGCCCGACGCGTCGATCACGTCGACCGACTGGCTCGCGAGGATCTGCCGCTTGCGTTCGGACAGCCCGTAGCCGATCACCGCGATCCGGCCGTCGTAGCCGGTCTGCCGCAGCGACAGCAGGAACGGCACGAGCATTTCGTACCATGCGCGGTTGTTGTCGTTGATCGCCACGCAGACCGCGTGCTCGCTCGGATGCATGTTGTTTCCCCGTTACGTGTGCCCGGCGCGGTATCCGCGCGGCGCCGGCCATTGTAGATCGCGGCCGCCGCACGGCACAGCGTCGGCGCGGCGGCACGTGGCGATTACCCGCGCGCCGGCATGGCAGGGCGCGCGGGGCGGCGCGATTACTTCGCGAGCGTGCGGTATGACACGAGGTCGTTGATCGGCCCGATTTCCGGCCCGGTCGCGCCGGGGCGCGTCGCGACCTGCACGACCTTCTCGAACATGATGATGAACGGCGAATTCGCGAGCACGGCCTTCTGCAGCGCTTCGTAACGCTGCGCGCGCTTGGCGGGCGACGGCTCGACGAGCGCGGCCTCGGTGTCCTTCGTCAGTTGCGGAATGTCCCAGCTGTTGCGCCACGCGAGCATCTTCGTCGGCGACTGATCCGAGTTGTCCGGATTCCATGCGAAGCCGCGCGCGTTGCTGTTCGGGTCCATGTAGTCGGGCGACCATTCGCCGATGAAGATGTCGTGCTGGCGCGCGCGGTACTTGCCGATCGCCTGCTTCGCATCGCCGGGGATCAGCTTCACGCGGATGCCGCCCTGCGCGAAGTTAGCCTGCAGCGCCTGCGCGATCTCGAGGTACGGATAGTCGTTCGGCATGTCCATCGTCACGTCGAAGCCGTTCGGCAAGCCGGCCTTCGCGAGCAGCGCCTTCGCCTTCGCGACGTCCTGCTTGTACGGCCGTGCGTTCGACGTGCCGAGAAAGCCTTCGGGCAGGAAGGTCTGGTGCACCTTGTAGGTCGTGCTGACGATGTTGCGCTGGATGCCGTCGTAGTCGACCAGCCATTTCATCGCCTGCTGCACCTCGGGCTTCGCGAGGTTCGGGTTCTTCGTGTTCAGGCTCAGGTACAGCAGCGCGGACACCGGCCACGACGCGACCTTGATCTTGCCGGCCTTCGTCAGCGCGGCGAGGCTGTCGGGGCTCAGGTTGCGAGCGGCATCGGCGTCGCCGTTCTCCAGCAGCAACCGCTGCGCGGACGCTTCGGGCACGTGGCGCAGCACGACGCGCTTCATCGGGTACGGTGCGCGGTATTTCTCGAAGCGCTGCAGCACGATGGTCTCGTTCGGCGTCCACTTGACGAGCTGGTACGGGCCCGAGCCCGCGTCGTTGGTCCGCAGCCAGCCGCTGCCGAAATCGTTGCCTTGCTGATGCGACAGCAGCAGCTTCCTGTCGAACACCGACGCCGGGCAGGCGCTCAGCACGTTGAGCACGAAGCTCGGCGCGTACTTGCGGTCGGTTTCGAGCACGATGGTCTGCGGATCGACCACGCGCACCTTCTGCATCACGTTCGCCTTCGTAAGGCCGAGATCGGCGAGCACGCCGGCCGGCCCCTTGTCGAGCAGGATGGTGCGCTGCAGCGACCACGCGACGTCGTCGGCGGTTACCGGGTTGCCGGAATGGAACGTGAGACCGGGGCGCAGCTTGAACGTGTAGGTCGTGCCGTCGGCGCCGACCGTCCACGATTGCGCGATCTGCCCGTCGAAGCGCGTCGGGTCCTTCAGGTCGACGCGCACCAGCCGCTCGTAGGTGTTCGCGACATATTCGGACGGCACCAGCTCGTAGATCCCGCTCGGGTCGAGGGTCGTGAATTCGCCGAGTTGCGTGGCGACGACGAAGATGCCGGGCGGCGTGGCAGCCTGCGCCGGCAGCGCCGGAACAAGCGCGACGAGCGCGGCGCTGACGAACAGCCGGGACAGCAGGTGCTTCATGCGGGCTCCGTTGAAAGGGAATCGTGGGTGCGATTCTCTCATCGACGGCCGCCCCGATGAAAATATTCGGCGTACGCGCCGGCGGGGTGGCGCGTAGCCGCGAGCCGGGCGGGCGCCCGGCATCGGCAGGTTCGGATCAGATCGCGCAGCGCGCGACCGCGAAGCGCATCGCTTCCTCGGCCGGTTCGTTGCCGGAGCCGCGCACGACCTTGATGACCGAGCCGTTGCCCGATGGCGTCAGCGTGACGAAGTACGAATTCGAGCCGACGGAGATGTCGGTCACGCCGTTGCGCTGCGATTGCTCGGTGCCCGACAGGCGGCTGTCGAGGCAGTTCGCGATCGCGTAGGCCGGACGTTGCGACGACACGTAGATCATCGGTGCGGCACCCGACGAGGCCGAGTCGGACGAGGGAGCGGAACCGCAGGCGGCGAGCAGGGCGGCGGGAAGGAGCAGCAGGAATCGTTTCATGGTCGGTCGTCGAGTGTCTCGTATCGAGGCTGGGGCGCGGGGTAGGCGAAACGCGAAGCTTCGCGACGAAACCGCCCGGAATCGGGCCGTTTTTGACGGACGACGATGCGACAGGCGGCTGACGACGGAGTATACCCGCAGCATTTGACGCCGTCGGCGCGTTGAAACGATTCGATACAACAAGCCGACACAACAAGCACCCGCTGCCGCATCGCGGCAGCGGGCGTTTCAGGTAATGGCGAATGGACGCTTGCCGGTGTTGTCGGTGTTATTGGCCGATCTTGTGGCTGACCGCATTTTCCTGCTGGTTCAGCACGTGCTTTTCGCTCTTCGTGATGTGGCCGTGATCCTGCGCGGCCATGTCCCGCTCTTCCTGGCGGATCTTCCGGTCGTCGCGGTGCAGGCGCGCGGCCTGGGCGTGCGACATTTCGCCTTCCTTCACTTCGTGATGGATGCGGCGATTCTGGTTCGCGAGGCGCTGGTTGACCTCTTCGCGGCGCGGATGCGCGTTTTGCCACGGCGTGTCGGCGAACGCGGTGCCGGTCAGCACCGACATCAGGGTGGCGGCAATCGCGATTTGGCGGGTGAGGGCTCGCATGGTGTTTTCTCCTGTCGTTGCGCTCCGGAATCGTGGGCGCATGACGAAAAAACGCGATACGGGCACCGGCTGTTGACGTTTCGGCCTGTATCGATTGCAAGTGTTTATTACGTCTGCCGCGGCGCGGGGCGCGCGCCGCAGCGGGTACGGATCAATGCGCGCCGGCCGCCGCCGCGTCGGCATCGCTGCCCCCCGAGCGAACCGGCTTCGTGATCCAGATGAGCGGGATGATCGCGATGAAGATGATCGCCGACACGTAGAAGATGTCGTTCAACCCCATCACGGCCGCCTGCGAGTCGACCGATGCGTTGAAGAACGCGAGCGCCGAATCGGGGCTCAGGTGCAACAGCGAACGCGTCGCGTCGACCTGCTGCGTGAAGACCGGATTGGTGACGCTCGCCTGTTCGGTGAGCCGCACGTGATGCAGGATCGTGCGGTCGTTCCACGCGTTGCTGATCAGCGACGTGCCCACCGCGCCGCAGAATGTCCGACCGAAATTCGACAGGCCGGCCGCGGCCGGGATCTTCTCGGGCGGCAGGCCGGACAGGATGATCGACGTCAGCGGCACGAAGAACATCGCCATCGGAATGCCCTGCAGCAGCGTCGGCAGCACGAGGTCCCAGCGCGACACGTCGGTATAGAACGTCGTGCGCATCATGAACACGACCGCGAAGCCGACGAACGCGAGCGTCGCGATATAGCGCGGGTCGGTGCGCGGCAGCAGGCGCCCCATGACCGGCGTGAGCAGGATCGCGAACACCCCGAGCGGCGCGGTGGCGAGCCCCGAATCGACCGCGCGGTAGCCGAGATAGCCCTGCATCCATTGCGGCAGCAGCACGAGCGTGCCGAAGAACATCCCGTACGCGACCGAGATCGCGATCGTGCCGCCCGCGAAATTGCGCTGCGTGAAGAGCCGCAAGTCGACGATCGGGTTGGCTTCATGCAGCTCCCACACGAGGAAGAATGCGAAGCCGATCAGCGCGACGATGCCGAGCGCGACGACGACGGGCGAGTTGAACCAGTCGAGATCCTTGCCCTTGTCGAGCATGATCTGCAGCGACGCGACCCACAGCACGAGCAGCAGCAGGCCGACGGTATCGATCGGCATGCGTTTCGTGGCCGATTCGCGGTCGCGGAACACGATCCACGTGACGGCTGCCGCGAAGAAGCCCACCGGGATGTTGATGTAGAAGATCCACGACCAGTTGTAGTCGTAGGTGATCCAGCCGCCGAGCGAGGGCCCCGCGATCGGGCCGACGAGCGCCGTCATCGACCACAGCGCGAGCGCGCTCGACGATTTCTGCCGCGGCCATGCGCCGAGCAGCAGCGCCTGCGACAGCGGCGCGAGCGGCCCCGCGACGGCGCCCTGCAGGATCCGCGCGGCGAGCAGCGTCGGCAGGTTCGGCGCGATCCCGCACAGCCACGACGCGAACACGAACAGCAGGATCGACGTGACGAACAGGCGCACCTGGCCGAAGCGCTGCGTGAGCCAGCCGGTCAGCGGAATCGACACCGCGTTCGCGGCCGCGAAGATCGTGATCACCCACGTGCCTTCGTCGACCGACACGCCGAGGTCGCCCGAGATCGTCGGGATCGCGACGTTTGCGATCGACGAGTCGAGCACGTTCATGAACATGGCGAGCGATACCGCGATCGTGCCGATCGCGAGCTTGCCGCCCGACAGCGGCGCCTGGGGGGACGGAGATGACATGGTGTTCCTGCGTGATGAAAGGGGCCGGGCGGCGCGCGCCGGCAGTCGCGCACGCACGCGCGCGACGCCTGCGCGGACGGGCCGCGAAGCGGACGAACACGCCCTGCGCGCGGGCGGCCCGGAAAACGGGGCCGTCCGCGCGCAGCATGCGGTTCAGGCGTTCGATCGGATCGGCGAAGCCGTGGCGGGCTTCGGGACGCGGGCAGGCCGGTCAGGAGGGCGCGACGCGCGTGACGCGTCGGCGGGCAGCGGGCACGTGGCTGCCGTAGCGTGTGTGGTGATTTGGCATGGGCACAGGCTAACGATGCGGCGCACGGCGATCAACGCTCGCGCGCTCATTAATTCCTTTCGTGCGCCGCAATAATGCCGCCGATGGGCATCGATGGCCGGTCACACGGTGCCGGTTACGGTGCGGTCCGCCACGCGGTGAAGACTTCCGTCAGGAACTCGACGAACGCGCGCACCTTGCTGTCGAGCGTCGCGCGCTTCGGGTAGAGCGCGTGCAGCTCGACGTCGTCGGTGCGGTGCCAGTCGGGCAGCACGATTTCGAGTTCGTTGCTGGCGAGCCGCTGCGTCGTGAAGTGCGTGGAGATCAGCGCGATGCCGCCGCCGCTCGCGGCCTGGCGCAGCACCGTGACCGATTCGTTCGAGATCAGCACGGGCCGCACCGGCACGTCGGCCACGTCGCCGGCCGCGTTGGTGAGCCGCAGCGTCAGGCCGGGCGTGTCGCGGCCGACGAACAGGATGTCGTGACCGGCGAGATCCTGCGGCGTCTGCGGCCGGCCGGCGCGGTCGAGATAGTGCGGGCTGGCCGCGAACTTTGCGTGCGACCAGCCGAGCGAGCGCGCGACATAGCCGGAATCGGTCAGCACGCCCGTGCGCAGCGCGACGTCGAAGCCGTGCTCGACGAGGTCGAGCGGGCTGTTGTCGTAGATCAGCACGAGCTGCACCAGCGGGTATCGCCGGCGAAACTCGGCGAGCGCCGGCTCCAGTTCGATCAGGCCGATCGCGTAGGGCACCAGCACGCGCAGCGTGCCTTCGGGTTCGGTGCGCAGCGCACGGGCCTGGCGGTCGGCGTCGAGCAGGATTTCCTCGGCGCGCAGGCAGCGTTCGTAATAGTCGCGCCCGGCTTCGGTGACGGACACGCGGCGCGTCGTGCGGTACAGCAGCTGGACGCCGAGGTCGTCTTCGAGCTGCCTGACCTTGCGGCTCACGCGGCTGAGCGGCATGTCGAGTTGCGTGGCGGCGGCGGTGAAGCTGCCGCGTTCCACCACGCGCAAGAATATCCGGATGCTTTCGAGGTCCATACGGGGCGTTTCGAGGTTCGTTCTGCGCGCATCTTACCGTCGTGCGCCGGATCGCAGCGGGTCGCGCCGATTATCCTGCCCGGTGCAATAACGCATCCCGCCGCCGCCCCGTAGTGGCGGCCGGCGCGCGATCGTATGCTCGCCGGATGAAATTCGCTCTCCCCAGCGTGCCGCCGCTCGCGGCCGTCCGGGCCGCGCTGCGCGATGCGCGCCCGACGTTGCCGCCCGGCGCGCTCGCGTTCGCGCTGCGCAATACGGCCGCGTCGCTGCTCGCGCTCTATATCGCGTTCCGGATGAATCTCGACGATCCGAAATGGGCCGCGTCGACCGTGTGGATCGTCGCGCAGGGCAGCCGCGGAATGGGGTTGTCGAAGAGCCAGTACCGGATTCTCGGCACCGCGATCGGCGCGGCCGTCGCGCTCGTGCTGACCGGTGCATTCGCGCAGACGCGCGAGCTGTTCCTGCTGGCGCTCGCCGCGTGGATCGGGCTGTGCGCGGGCGTCGCGACGTTCCAGCGGAATTTCCGCGCGTATGCGGCGGTGCTCGCCGGCTATACGGCCGCGATCATCGCGATGGATGCGGTATCGGCGCCGCTGCATGCATTCGACATCGCGGTCGCGCGGTTCCTGTATGTGGTGGTCGGCATCCTGTGCGGCGCGCTGTTCGAAACGGTCTTTGCGCCGGGTGCGCCGCTGAAGGACGTCCGGACCCGGCTCGCGCGCTATCTCGACCGCGCGGTGGCGGTCGGCGCGGGCGCGCTGCGCCGCGAGCCGAATGACGCGGCCGTGCACCGCCTGTTTGCGGATGCGTTCGAACTCGACACGGCGGCCGAGTATGCGGCGGCAGGCGCGCCGCCGGTGCGCAACGCGATCGGCCATCTGCGCGCGGCGGCGCTCGGTGTGCTCACCGCGCAGGCCGCAGGGCAGGCGATTCGCGAGCATGCGGCGCGTGCCGGCGATGCGACGGATCCGCTGGTCGACGAGGCTGCGCGCGTGCTCGACGGTGTCGCCGCTTCGGGCGATGCGGGGCACGAGATCGCGGCACTGCGTGCGCGTGTGGACGACGCCCTGCACGCGGAGGCCGCCGCGCAGATCGGCCCGGACACGTCGCGCCTGCTCACGCTCGACCGGCTGGCGGCGCTGCTCGCCGGGTTCGACCGTGCGTTCGCGAGCAAGGCGCTGCTCGATCGGCCCGAGCCGCCGCCTGCGCGCGTGCGCTACGCGTTCCACCACGATCCGGTGCTCGCGTGGCACAACGGCATCCGCGCGTTCATCGCGGTGCTGGCCGCGTCGGCGATCTGGATCGTCACCGCATGGCCGTCGGGCGCGGGCTTCGTCGCGATCACGGGCGTGGTCTGCGCGCTGTTCTCGACGCGCCCGAACTCGGTCGGCGCCACGGTCGGCTTCCTGAAAGGGGCGGCCTGCGCGGCGGTCGCGGGCGCCCTCTGCAATTTCGTGCTGCTGCCGGCGGTGTCGGGCTTCGAGATGCTCGCGTATATCCTCGGCGTGTTCATGATCGGCACGGGCATCGCGATGCGCAATCCGCGCACGGCCGGCATCGGCAGCGGCTTCTCGATCTTCTTCTGGAATTTCACGTCGCCGGACAACACGGTGCGCATCGGCGATGCCGCATTCCTGAACAGCGCACTCGCGACGATGCTCGGCATCGCGTTCGGCGCGCTGATCTTCGCGCTGGTGTTTCCCGGCGATCCCGGCACGAGCAGGCGGCGGCTGCATCGTGCGGTGCGCCGCGACCTGGCCGGCATCGCGCGCGACCCGCGCGCGTGGCCGGAGAGCGTGTGGCTGAGCCGGACGGCCGATCGTCTCGCGCGCGAACTCGGCTTCGCGGGCAGCCTGCCGCAGACGCTGATCGAGCGCGACATGCGCGACCTGCTCGCGATCTGGGGAATCGGCGACAGCCTGCTGTCGCTCGGCGAACTGGCATCGCGCGAGCCCGCCGCGCGCCGTGCGGTGGCCGTGGTGCGCGGGCGCGTCGTGCGGGCGGATTTCGCGCAACTCGACCGGGCCTGCGACGCGGCGGCGCGCGTGCTGCGGCGCCGCGCGGCCGTGCGCGACGGCGACGACGCGCACGCGTTGCTGCGAGGCGTCGTGCTGTTGCGGCGGATCGCCGACGCAGCCGCCGAGCACGGCCGCTTCCTGCGCGGGCGCGGCGACTGAACGGGGCGGCCGATCAGGTGAGGCGGTACGCGCGGCCGGGCGTCACTTCCGCCGGCAGCGGTTCGCGGTTCAGTTCGAGCAGCGTGCGCTCGATCTGTCGCGTCATCGCATCGAGCGCGAGATGGTTCGGCCCGTCGCCGAACGGCTCGGCGATCGCATGCGCGATCGCGTCGAGCGCGATCAGCGTATAGGCGACGAATACGGTGACGAACGGTGTCGCCGCGCCGATCGAGTCGACGAGGCCGAACGGCAGCAGCACGCAGTACGCGTAGATGGTCCGGTGCAGCAGCACGTCGTATGAAAACGGGATCGGCGTCGACGCGATCCGCTCGCAGCCGCTCACCATCGACACGAGATCGCGAGGCGCGCATCCAGCATCCACAGTCGCGTATCGGCGAGTCGGCCCGCGTCGGCGCGTGCGGCGAACGTTTCGCGCAGCGCGTGCACGATGACGACCGGGCGGAATCGCGAACCGGCGATGCGCGCATAGGTGGTCTCGTCGAGCAGGCCGCGCAGGTCCGTGGCCGGATCGGTGCCGCGAAGCTGATGCTTGAGCGCATAGACGAACGCGACGACCGTCCGCACGAACGCGCGCCGCGACGCATCGTCACGATCGACTGCGCCGTAGCAGAGCGCCTGCGAGACCAGCGTGCGCGTGGCGGTCAGGACGCCGCCCCACAGTTGCCGGCCCTCGCGGTAGCGTTCGTAGCTCGCGTTGTTGCGAAACCCCGCGAAGATCGCCAGCGTGAGGCCGATCAACGTGAACGGCGTCGGATTCAGCGGCACCTTCTCGCCGAGCACGCGGCCGCCGCCCCACACCGCGACGAGGCTGATCGCGAGCGTCAGCACGAGCTGCGGCAGGATGGTCGGCAGCACCGAGCCGTTCCAGACGAGCAGCATCCGCAGCCAGTGCTCGCGCGGACGAACGATCATCGTCGTGCTCCGTCAGGCGGCGATCGACGCCGGCGCGGCCGCGCGATGCAGCAGCACGGGCACCGACTTCGACGTCGGCGTGTTGCACACGTCGCCGACGCTGTCGAGCGGCACGAGCGGGTTGGTTTCCGGGTAGTACGCGCCGATGCAGCCGCGCGGAATGTCGTACTCGACGAGCAGGAAGCCGTCCGCGCGCCGCTCGATGCCGTCGTGCCACACGGTTTCCATGTCGACCCATTCGCCGGCCGCAAGGCCGAGCATCGCCAGATCGTCGCGGTTGACGAACACCACGCGGCGCTGGCCGAACACGCCGCGATAGCGGTCGTCGAGCCCGTAGACGGTCGTGTTGTACTGGTCGTGCGAGCGCGTCGTCATCAGCGTCATCAGCCGTTCGCCGTGCAGCGCGCGGGCGCGCTGGATCGGCGTGTCGGTCGGCAATGCGTGCGCGATGAAGTTCGCCTTGCCCGTCGGCGTGAGCCATTCGCGGTCGCGCGACGCGACGCGCAGGTGGAAGCCGCCCGGCCGTGCGATGCGCGTGTTGTAGTCGTAGAAGCCGTCGAGCGTCGCTTCGATCGCGTCGCGGATCTTCGCGTAGTCGTCCTTGTAAGCGAGCCAGTCGATCTTGCCGCTGCCGAACAGCGCATGACCCATGTGCGCGACGATCGCGGGCTCCGACATCAGGTTCGGCGACGCCGGCTTGTTCATCCCGTACGACACGTGGACCATGCTCATCGAATCCTCGACCGTCACGCCTTGCGCGACGTTGTCCTGCAGGTCGATCTCGGTGCGGCCGAGCGTCGGCAGGATCAGCGCTTCGCGGCCATGGATCAGGTGGCTGCGGTTCAGCTTGGTCGTGATGTGCACCGACAGGTCGCAGCGGCGCATGCCTTCCCACGTGCGCGGCGTGTCGGGCGTCGCCATCGCGAAGTTGCCGCCGAGGCCGATCAGCACCTTCACGTGGCCTTCGAGCATGCCTTCGATCGTCTCGACGACGTCGTAGCCGTGGTGGCGCGGCGGTTCGAAGTCGAACACGTGGCCGAGCCGGTCGAGGAACGCCTGCGACGGCTTTTCCTCGATGCCGACCGTGCGGTTGCCCTGCACGTTCGAATGGCCGCGCACCGGGCACAGGCCGGCGCCAGGGCGGCCGATATTGCCGCGCATCAGCATCAGGTTGGTCAGCATCTGCACGGTCGCGACCGAATGCTTGTGCTGCGTGATGCCCATGCCCCACGTCGCGATCACGCGTTCGCTGCGCGCATAGAGTTGCGCAAGGCCGTCGATCTGCTCGTACGGCACGCCGCTTTCGGCCGTCAGCGCGGACCAGTTTTCATTGCGCAGGTCGTCGGCGAACGCGTCGAAACCTGCCGTGTGCTCATCGATGAACGCGGTGTCGAGCACACGCGGCGCACCGGCGGCGCGCGCGGCATCGTCGAGTTCGAGCACGCGCTTCGCCATCCCCTTGATCAGCGCGAAATCGCCGCCGATCGTCGGCTGGATGAACGTCGATGCGATCTTCGTGCCCGACATCGTCAGCATCTCGATCGGGCTTTGCGGATCGGCGAAGCGTTCGAGGCCGCGCTCCTTCAGCGGGTTGATCGACACGATCGTCGCGCCGCGCTTCGCGCATTCGCGCAGCTCGCCCATCATCCGCGGGTGGTTGGTCGCCGGGTTCTGGCCGAAGATCAGCAGCGTGTCCGCATGCTCGAAATCGTCGAGCGTGACGGTGCCCTTGCCGACGCCGACCGACGCTGGCAGCCCGCGGCTCGTCGCCTCGTGGCACATGTTCGAGCAGTCGGGGAAGTTGTTCGTGCCGTACAGGCGCACCAGCAACTGGTACAGGAACGCCGCTTCGTTGCTCGCGCGGCCGGACGTGTAGAACGCGGCCTGGTTCGGGTCGGGCAGTGCGCGCAGGTGACGCGCGATCAGCTCGAACGCGTCGTCCCACGCGATCGGCACGTAGCGGTCGGTCCGCGCGTCGTACACCATCGGGTCGGTGAGGCGGCCGTGCTGTTCGAGTTCGAAATCCGACTGGTCGAGCAGCTCGGTGACCGTGTGCGCGGCGAAGAACTCGGGCGTCACGCGCTTGCTCGTCGCTTCGGCGGCCACCGCCTTCACGCCGTTCTCGCAGAATTCGAACGTCGACGCGTGCTGCCGGTCGGGCCACGCGCAGCCCGGGCAGTCGAAGCCGTCCGGCTGGTTCTGGCGCAGCAGCGTCCGGTAGTTGCCGCCGGCGACCTTTTCCTTGATCAGGTTGATCGTGACGGCTTTCAGCGCACCCCAGCCGGCGGCCGGGTGGGTGTACGGTTCGATGCGCGCGGTGGCGGATTTCTTTTTCATGATGCGGGTGTCGGGGTCGATGGCTGCAGAGTACGCGCGGCACCCGTCCGGCTGTGTGTACACCTGTTCACTTCAAAAAAGAGTACAGTTTCGGCCATTCATACAGTGCGGATCGCAACTGTGTTGTTGAAGGGAAGCTGAAAGGGAGGCGCGTGAAGCGTTACGAACAACTGGCCGACGATCTCCAGGCGCAGATCGAGCGTGGCGTGTACCGGCCGGGCGAGCGGATTCCGTCGGTGCGACAGGCGAGCCGGCAGCAGCAGCTGAGCGTCACGACCGTGCTGCGCGCGTACCTCGTGCTGGAAAGCCGCGGGCTGATCGAGAGCCGGCCGCAATCGGGCTATTTCGTCCGGGCGCGCGCGTCGGCGCCGGCCGGGGCCGAGCTGCACACGTCGGCGCCGACGGCCGAGCCTTCGGCGGTGGATGTGAGCCGGCTCGTGCTGTCGACGCTGCGCTCGATCGCGCGCGACGACGCGGTGCCGCTCGGCTCGCCGTACCCCGACGCGTCGCAGTTCCCGGTGCAGCGCCTCGCGCGCTATGCGCAGGCGATCGGGCGGCGCCGCACGCGCTGGGGCGTGATCGACGACCTGCCGCCCGGCAACCAGGAACTGATCCGCCAGATCGCGCAGCGCTATGCGGAGCGCGGGATCTCGGTCGAGCCGGGCGAGATCGTGATGACGATCGGCGCGACCGAGGCGATCAACCTGTGCCTGCAGGCCGTCGCGAAGCCGGGCGACACGATCGCCGTCGAGTCGCCGACGTTCTACGCGATGCTGCACGCGATCGAGCGGATGGGCATGCGCGCGCTCGAAGTTGCGACGCACCCGGGCGAAGGCATCGATCTCGACGCGCTCGAACGGGTCCTCGAACGCGAGCGCATCGCGGCGTGCATGGTGATGCCGAACTTCCAGAATCCGCTCGGTTTCCAGATGTCCGATGCGCGCAAGCGCGCGCTCGTCGAGCTGCTGGCGAAGCACGGCGTGCCGGCGATCGAGAGCGACGTCTATCACGAACTGCACTTCGGCGACACGACGCCAGGTGCGCTGAAGTCGTTCGACCGCGACGGGCTCGTGCTGCATTGCGCGTCGTTCACGAAGAGCCTGTCGCCGCGCTACCGGATCGGCTGGGCGATGCCGGGCCGCTACCGCGACCAGGTCGAGAAGCTGAAATTCCTGAACACGCTCGCGACGCCCGCGATCGAGCAACTGGCGATCGCCGAGTACCTGAAACACGACGGCTACGATTTCCACCTGCGGCGCATGCGCAAGCAGTACGCGCAGCAGGCGAGCCTGATGAGCGCGATGGTGCGGCGCTTCTTCCCGGAAGGCACGCGGCTGTCGCAGCCGCAGGGCGGGTATGTGCTGTGGGTCGAGCTGCCGCCGCAGGTCGATGCGATGAAGCTGTACACGCTCGCACTCGCGCAGCGGATCACGGTCGGGCCCGGCCACATGTTCTCGGCGGGCACCGACTACCGGCATTTCATCCGGCTCAACTACAGCTATCCGTGGTCGCGGCAGATCGAGGACGCACTGAAGGTGCTCGGGCGGCTCGCGTCGGAGTGCGCGGCGCGGTGAGCGTGGCCGTGCAGTGCCTCAACCCGCGTGCGGCGCCTGCAACCCGGCCTGTGCGGCGACGGCCATCTGCCGCATGTCGAAGCCCGACGGGTGCTGGTACACGCGCAGCCCGAACTCCGGCAGCACCGCGATCAGGTGGTCGAACAGGTCGGCCTGGATGGCTTCGTAGTCGACCCACGTCGTCGTGTCGGTGAAGCAGTACAGTTCGAGCGGAATGCCTTCGGCCGTGAGCGGCAGTTGCCGAGCCATGCAGGTCATGTCGCGACGGATGCGCGGATGGCCCTTCAGGTAGTTCGCGACATACGCGCGGAACGTGCCGAGATTCGTCAGCTGGCGGCGATTCGCCGGGCAGTCGCCGGCCGCGCCGAGCGTGCCGTTCCATTGCTCGATCGCGTCGACCTTGTCCTCCAGATAGTCCTTCAGCAGCGTCAGGCGCTCGAGCCGTTCGATCTCGTCGTTCGACAGAAAGCGCACGCTCGTCGCGTCGACGAACAGCGCGCGCTTGATGCGGCGGCCGCCCGCTTCGGTCATCCCGCGCCAGTTCTGGTAGCTCTCGGTGATCAGCTTCCACGTCGGCACCGTGATGATCGTGTGATCGAAGTTCGCGACCTTGACCGTGTTCAGCGTGATGTCGATGACGGTACCGTCCGCGCCGGCCGACGGCATCGTGATCCAGTCGCCGATCCGCAGCATGTCGTTCGACGACAGCTGCACGCCGGCGACGAGGCCGAGCAGCGTGTCCTTGAAGATCAGCATCAGCACCGCCGACATCGCGCCGATGCCGGACAGCAGCAGGCCGATCTGCTTGCCGGTCGCATCGCCGATCACGACCAGTGCCGCCGTGATGAACATCACGAGCTTGACGAGCTGCATCGCGCCTTTCAGCGACAGGCGCGGCTGGTCGCGCTGGTGCGTGCGGTGCGTGTGCTCGAGCGCGGACAGCGTCGCGCTGATCGTCATCGTGACGAGGAACACGATCAGCGCGAACAGCACCTTGTCGGTGACCTGTGCGACGCGCTCCGGAATGCCGGGCACCGCGCCGAGCCCGAGCTTGATCACGACGAACGGGACGATGCGGTTCAGCCATTTGAATGCGCCGAACTCGAACAGCGCGTCGTCGACGCGCGTGGCGGACAGCCGCGCGAGGCGCGCGACCACGCGAAACAGCAGGAAATGGACGGCGGCGGTGATGGCGCCGGCGGCGGCGAGCAGAATGAGGATGCCGACGAGCGGCGTCAACCAGGATTCGTTCAGGGTCATAGCGGCAAACAGGGGCCTTCTCGTGCGTTGAATCGGCGCCGCGACGCGGCGCGCGCCCCGGTGAAGGGCATATGAAAGGGACCGTGATTGTGCCATCGGGTTCCGGGCGCGTGTCGTGGATGCCGCGTCAACCGGCTCCCGAATACGCTCACCATTGTGCAGGTATCATCTGCATCGAGGTGAGGGTGAAAGGCCGCACTTGCCATGCGAGCCTCGCCCGGGGCACGATGCGCGAAAGCCTTCGCGATCCTCGTCACTTCGACCTCACGCACTTCACGCATGCAAGATTCCAACGAAAGCCGCCCGTCGGGCGCGCGGCTGCTGAAAGGCATTCTCCCGATCCGCCGGGCAGGCGCCATCCGCGACGTGTTCGCGGGCATCTCGCTCGCATCGATGGATATCCCGCAGGTGCTCGGCTATGCGCGCATCGCCGGGATGCCGGCCGTCACGGGCCTCTACACGGTGTTCCTGCCGCTCATCGCGTTCGCGTGTTTCGGCGCATCGCGCCATCTCGTGGTCGCCGCCGATTCCGCGACCGCGACGATCTTCGCGAGTCGGTTGTCGTCGATGGCACCGGCCGGCAGCGCGGAATATGCGGCGTTGGCCGGCATGGTCGCGCTGCTGACCGGTGCGATGCTGCTGCTCGCGCGCGTCTTCAAGCTCGGTTTTCTCGCCGATTTCCTGTCGCGCACGGTGCTGGTCGGCTTTCTCGCGGGCGTCGGCGTGCAGGTGTCGATCGCGATGCTCGGCGACATGCTCGGGCTGGCGGTGCCGTACCCGGCGTCGCGCAGCCTCGCGCAACTCGACTACGTCGTCACGCATCTCGTCCACACGAACCGGCCGACGCTCGCGCTCGCGGCGCTCGTGGTGGTCGCGATTCTCGCGTGCAAGCGGTTCCTGCCGCGCGTGCCGATGCCGATGATCGTCGTCGCGGGCAGCATCGCGGCGAGCTACGGGTTCGGGTTCCCAGCGCATGGCATCGCGGTGCTCGGGCCGGTTGCGGGCGGCTTGCCGCCGCTGCGCTGGCCGTCCGTCACGTGGCAGCAGTTCCTCGATCTCGTGCCGGTCGCCGCCTCGTGTTTCGTGATGATCATCGCGCAGAGCGCGGCGGCCGCACGCGTGTTCGCGCAGCAATACGGCGAAGACGTCGACACCAACGCCGACATCCTCGGCCTCGCGGCCGCGAACGCGGCGGCGGCGGTCGGCGGTGCGTTCGTCGTCAACGGTAGCCCGACACAAACAGCGATGGCCGACGGCGCGGGCGTGCGCAGCCAGATCGGGCATCTCGCGTTCGCCGCCGTCGTGGCCGTCGTGCTGCTGTTCTTCAGCACCTACCTGCAGTATCTGCCGCATGCGGTGCTGGCCGGCATCGTGTTCACGATCGCGCTCGGGCTGATCAACGTGCGCAGCCTCGCTGCGATCCGCAAGGAAAGCCCTGGCGAATTCACGCTCGCGCTCGTGACGGCCACGGCCGTCGTGACCGTCGGCGTCGAACACGGCATCCTGCTGGCCGTGGCGCTGTCGCTGATGCGGCACGTGCGCCACAGTTACCAGCCGCACACGATGGTGCTCGAACCCGTCGCGGGCGATGGGCGGTGGCAGCCGGTGCCCACGCGGCGCGGTGCGATGACGGCGCCGGGGCTGATCGTCTACCGGTTCGGCTCCGACCTGTTCTTCGCGAACGACCATCTGTTCGCCGGCGAAATCACCGAGCTCGTCGACGCGGCGCCGGTGCCGCCGCGCTGGTTCGTCGTCGATGCGGGTGCGATCACCGACGTCGATTATTCGGCCGCGCGGACGCTGACCGATCTCGTCAGGACGTTGCATGCACGCGGGATCGGCGTGCTGTTCGGGCGCGTGAATCGTTATCTGCGTGCGGACATGGATCGTCACGGGATCACCGAGGTCGTCGGCGCGTCGTGCATCTTCGCGACGCTGCATCAGGCACTGGAGGCGGCCGGCACGACGCCCGCGCCGCAGGAGCCGGGCACCGTGTAGCGCGCCCGGGCGCTACGCGGCCGTGCGCAGGCGCGCGAAACCGTTGCGCAGGTAGCGCGCCAGTTCCGTCGCGGCCGGCGTGCGCTGGCCGCGCGGCACGTGCAGGTTGATCGAGAAATTCGGCAGCGCGGGCAGGCCGCTGCCGGCCGGCAGGATGTCGAGGTCGGCCGGCACGGTGGACGCGAGCCAGACGGTCACCGCGAGATCGGAGCGCACGGTCGCGGCCGTTGCGTCGAAGCTGCCGTTCTCGAACACGGTGCGCCACGTGCGATCGCAGCCGCGCAGCGCGTCGAGCACGGAAGGGCGGAACGCGCAGGTCTGCGCGACCATCGACACCGGCAGCGGCGTGGTGCGGTGCGCGGTGCCGCCTTTCGCGCCGACCCAGACCAGCCGGTCGATGGCGATGCACTCACCGCGCGACGACCCGACCGGCGCCTCGATCAGCGCGACGTCGAGGTCACCCTGCGTGAGCCCGCGCCGCAGTTCCGGCGACGCCGCGCACACGAGCGTGAGCGCAACCTGCGGATGCGCCTGCGCATAGCTTTTCAGGATCGGCGCGAGACAGGTGCCGACCAGATCCTGCGGCGCACCGAGGCGTACCGCGCCTTCCACCGCACCGGCCGTCAGGTCGGTGAGCAGCGCATCGTGTACGGCGAGCAGCCGGCGCGCCTGTTCGAGCAGCCGCTCGCCGGCCGCCGTGAGCAGCAGGTTGCGATGCTCGCGGACGAACAGCGGGCCGGACAGCGTTTCGAGTCGCGCGACCTGCTGGCTGATCGCGCCTTGCGTCAGGTGCAGCGCGTGGCCGGCCGCCGTCATGCTGCGATGATCGGCGACCGAGACGAATGCGCGCAGCAGCGCGATGTCGAGATTGCGAGCCATGCGTCGCATTATGAACGCTAATGGCAGGCATAAGAAGCTTTCGCTGTCGTAATGGAGGAATCGCGGGTAAAACGGGGCTTCGACGACGACAACCGGGAGCCGCCGTGCCGCTTCACGACTACCTGCTGCTGATGCTGTTCGTGATCGTATCCACCGTGACGCCGGGCGGTGCGACGACGCTCGCGACCGCGTCGGGTGCGCATTTCGGCTACCGGCGTTCGCTGCCGCTGATGGCGGGCATCGCGGCCGGCCTGGCGTCGATGGCGGCTGCCGCGGCGGCCGGGCTCGGCAGTGTGTTGCTCGCCCTGCCGGCGTTGCAGCTCGCGATGAAGGCGGTCGGGTCGCTGTACCTCGTGTGGCTGGCCGTGCGTATCGGGCGCGGCGGCAAGCCGCGGCTCGATGCCGCCGTGCAGCGGCCGCAAGGATTCGTCAGCGGCGTGTGGATGCTCTGGCACAACCCGAAGGGCTGGGCGATGACGCTCGGCGCGGCCGCGTCGTTCGCGGCGCTCGCGTCCGGGCCGGCGCGGCTCGGCGTGCTGCTCGGGCTCGCGTTCGGTGTGGCCGCGATGGCGTCGCTGTCGTTGTGGTGTTTCGCGGGGCTGCTGTTCGCACGCGTGTTGCGCACGGAGCGGCAGTGGCGCTGCCTGAATGCCGGGCTCGGCTTGCTGCTCGTGGTGTCGATCGTGCCGATGTGGCTGCCGTAGGGCCAGCGCAAGCCCGCTATTAGCGTGAACAGGCCCTGACAGGAGGCCGCGCACACTGCGCGGCGCTCTCCCTGTTCAGTGCGAACCGGCTCGCACGGCGCCGGCAGGCCGGCCACCGGCGCCGCTCGACCACAACGGCAGCCACAGCGTCGTGATGAAGCTCGCCGCATGCAGCGCGCACAGCAGGCCGAATGCCCACGCGAACGCTGCGGCCTGCGAGCCGCCGGCCGACGCCGATTCGACGTGCAGCCGCCACGCGAGGAACAGCGTGCACATCGTCGTGAACGTCGGGCCGCCGAGGCGCTGCACGATATTGAGCGACGTCGTCGCCATCGGCAGGTTGCGGCGTTCGACCGACGCATACGCGGCGGAGATGGACGGCGCGCCGATCGCGCTCTGGCCCATGCCGCGCACAAACAGCGCCGGTACGAGCACGACCGGGTCGTAGCCGGCCAGCGCGAGGACCACGAACGGCAGCGTCGCGACGAGCGCGAGCAAGGCGCCGGCCGCGGCCAGCCGGCGCACGCCGAACCGGCTCGTCAGCGCGCCCATCGACGGATAGGTGACGAGCATGCCGAGCCCGAGCGGCGCGAGCAGCCAGCCCATCTCGCCCGGCGAACGCCCGCACGCCTGGATCAGGAACACGGGGATCAGCATCTGGCCCGCGTACATCGCGCCGTTCGACAGGAACTGCGTGCCGGCCGCCGCGCCGAACACGCGCGAGCGGAACAGCGCGAGATCGATCAGCGCCTGTTCACCCTTGCGCCGCTCGAAGCGCAGGAACGCCGCGAGCAGCAGCGCCGAGCAGCCGACCGCGGCGACGCCGAGCGCCGAGCCGATCCGTTCGGCGCCGTACAGGAACAGCACGAGGGCGGGCGACAGCAGCGCGAGGCCGACCCAGTCGAGTTCGCGCCGTTGCGCATCGTCGTGGTCAGGGGGCAGGAAACGCGCGGCCAGCGCAAGCGCGAGCGCGCCGACGGGCAGGTTCACGAGAAACAGCCAGCGCCATGACGCATGCTGCAGGATCGCGCCGGCGACCACGGGCCCGAGGATCGGCGCAAGCAGCACGGGTACCGCCGCGTAGCCGATCACGCGCGCCATCTGCTGGCCCGCGACGCGCGCGATCATCATCTGCGCCATCGGCGCGAGCAACCCGCCGCTGACGCCTTGCAGCACGCGGAACGCGATCAGCGACGGTGCGGACCACGCGAGCCCGCACAGCGCCGACGTGAGCGTGAACGCCGAGAAACATCACAGGTACAGCGCCTTCGCGCCGATGCGGTCGACCAGCCAGCCGTTCAGCGGCAGCACCAGCGTCAGCGCGAGCAGGTAGCCGCTCGTCACCCACTGGATCGTCGACAGGCTCGCATGCAGGTCGGCCGCGAGGCTCGACAGCGACACGTTGACGATCGTCGCGTCGAGCTGCGACAGCAGCGAGCCGAGCGTCGCGACCGCGCTGACCTTCCAGATCGACGGATCGAGCCGGCCGGCCGCATGGCCCGGCGCCGGCTTCGCGTGCTGGTCGCTCACGCGCCGCGCCGGTCGAGCAGCGCGACGATGTCCTGCGTCGTGCCGGTCTCGCCGAGGCGCGGGAACAGGCGCTCGATGCTGTTCACGTGTGCGTCCGCGTTGAGGTCGGTCATCGCGTCGACGGCGAGCGTCACGTTGTAGCCGAGTTCGTGGGCCTGCCGGGCGGTCGATTCGACGCCGATGCTCGTCGCGACGCCGGTCAGCACGATCTGCGTGACGCCGGCCGCCTTCAGGTGAGCGTCGAGATCCGTGCCGGTAAATGCGCCCCAGGTCTTTTTGGTCACGACGTGGTCGTTCGGCCGGCGGTCCAGTTCGGGGATGAGCTCGGCCCAGTCGGCGGGGAGTTGCGCCGTGCGCGGCGCTTGCTCGGTGCGGCCCGGCGCACCGCCGGCGACGTTGACGAGCACGACCGGCAGGCCGCGGCTGCGGAATGCGTCGAGCAGCGTGCGGGCGTGCGCGATCACCGGTGCGACCGGGTGGGCGGTGGGGAGGGCGACGATGTCTTTCTGCAGGTCGATGACGACCAGTGCCGTGTTCGTGTCGAGACGGGTTGCGCTCATGACGGGGCTCCGTGAAAAAGGGCGGGGAAAGCCGGGCGCGCGAATGCCGCGCGGCGCGCCGGCCGGATTCATTGGTCGCCGATGCGGCGGATCAGCGGGATCGCCGCGGCGAGCGTCGCGATGTCTTCGGGATCGAGCTTGTCGATCGCGGCGCCGAGCCACTTGTGCTTCGCGGCGTTGCGCTTGCGCCGTGCGTCGAGGCCGGCCTGGGTCAGCTTGAACAGGATCTGGCGGCCGTCGGTCGGGTGCGGTTCGCGCTCGACGAGCGCATCTTCCTCGAGGCTTGCGAGAATCGCCTTCATCGATTGCGGCTTCATCGCTTCGGCGCGCGCGAGGTCGGCGGTCGTCATCGGCCCGTGCCGTTCGAGCCGCGCGAGCGCGCTGGTCTGGGACATGCCGAGCCCTTCGGATTCGATCTCGGAGCGCAGCCGGCGGATCAGCTGGCCGACCGCGAGGGTCAGCTCGGCGGCGACGGTGTCGGCGGAAACGCCGGGTTTGCGTGGCGGGTTCATGCGGCGGATCATAGAACACGACAGTTAAACTTGCAAGTTTAACTGTTGAATTTCCCGCCGGGCGACGGCGCGGTCCGGCGCGCGATCACGCGCGGCGCGGGTCGACCGGGACGACTTCGTTGTATTTCGGCGTCGCGCTCTCGTGCAGCAGGTCGCCGAGGTATTGCGCGAGTTCGTCCGCGGCGAGCGCCGACGGAATCTGCAGGTTGGCCGGGCGCCGCTTGCCTTCGGTGCCGAGGTCGAACACGGCCCATCGGCCGTTCGCGCGCACGACGGCGAGCAGCCGTCCGAATGCGTTGAAGCGGTATTCATCCTGCATGGCATCGCTCCCGTCGGGTGGACGCACCGGCTGCCTGCGCGTGCTTACTGGATCGAGCAGGACAGCCAGCGGTGGATCTTGAGCGCGTCGCTCGATACGCCGGCACGCGTCGGCGCGCCGAGCAGCACGACCGTTTCGCGGCGGCCCTTCACGCGCATCCGCATCACGACGCCGTGCCCCGACTCGTTGATGAAGCCGGTTTTCTGCAGCCGGATCGGCAGGCGGCGGTAGCGGACGAGCGGGTCGGAATTCACGTACACGAGTTCGCCGTCGCCGGGGCGCACGGTGGTCGACGTGTCCGTCGAGAAATAGCGGATCAGCGGATCCTGCGCGGCCGCGCCGACGAGTCGCGCGAGATCTTCCGCCGTCGACACGTTGTGCGGCGACAAGCCGGTCGGCTCGCGGAAGTGCGTATGACGCATGCCGAGCCGGCGCGCTTCGCGGTTCATCGCCTTGACGAACGCGGCGCGCCCGCCCGGATAGTCGCAGCTCAGCGCGGCGGCCGCGCGATTCTCCGACGACATCAGCGCGATATGGAACATGTCGCGGCGCGACAGCTCCGAGCCGACCTGCAGGCGCGAACCGGTGAACTTGATGGTGTCGCGATCGTGCGCTGTGACGCGCAGCACGCCGTTCAGCGGACGATCGGCATCGCGCGCGACGACGGCCGTCATCAGTTTCGAGATCGACGCGATCGGCCGCACGGTGCGCGCGTTGCGGGCCAGCAGCGGTGTGCCGGAGTCGACGTCGAGCACGTAGGCCGCACGTGAATGCAGCGATCCGACCGCGCGCGGCGTGAAGCCGCAACTGGCGAGCAGCTTCGGTTTCGCGGGCGGGCGCGGCCGTACGGCCGTCGTGCGTTTCGCGCGCCGCGGTTGCGGTGCGGGTGCGGCGTGACGTTTGGCGGCCTGATGCGTGACGCGCGGGCGGCGCTGCTTGACGGCCTTTTTCTTGCGGTGGGGTTTCTTCTTGACGGCCTTCGTGTGGGCATGCGCGTGGGCGTGTGCGGTGCGATGCGGCTGCACGCGTTGCGCGGACGTGTTCGTGGCAAACGCGAGCAGCAGGAACGAGAGGGCGAGGATCAGGGTGGTCCGGGCGCGAGGCAGGCGCGCGATGAGGCCGGTCAAGCGAAAGTCTCCTTTTCACGCGCGCTGCGGCTGCGCGGAATGCATGGGCGGTCAGCGGGTGCGGGAAATTATACGGTCGATCGCGTGGCGATGACGATGGGATGAGTCGCAATGACGCGTGATGCGGGCGGATTCGGCGTGTTTTCGATCTGCCTGTTGAGGTGGTGCGTGTGGTGACAGCCGTGCAGGCCGGCCGTTCAGCGCGGCCAGTTCCGCCGCGACACGACCGCAAAGCTGATCGCGATCGAACCCGTCACGGCGCGCGGCGTCGGGTCTTCGATCGCATCGCCGAAGCGGAAACGGCGGCTGCGTCCGTCGACGCGTCCAGCGCGACGTTTCGGTGCGTGCGCATCGGTTGCGGCAGCGGGTTCGTTTGCGTCCACGCCATCGCATGACGGCTGGGCCACGCATTCAACGGCTTGATCGAAAGACATGACGGTGAATTCCGGGAAGGGCATGTCCGTATTGGACGCTATCGCATTCGATCAGTAAAATGAATATTTCTATCGATACGATTCTTTTTAAGAATGGAACTGAAACTGCTCCGCACGTTCCTGACGGTCACCGAGCTGTGCCATTTCAGCCGCGCCGCGGATGCGCTGCACATGAGCCAGCCGGCGCTGAGCAAGCAGATCGGCGCGCTCGAGGCGAGCCTCGGCGGCAAGCTGTTCGAGCGCGGCCGGCACGGCGCGGAGCTGACGTCGTTCGGCGAACGCTTCCTGCCCGATGCGCAGGCGCTCGTGCGCGACGCCGACGAGATCCTCGCGCGTGCGCGTGAGACGGCCGGCGGGCAGCGCGGCCATTTGCGGCTCGGCATCTGCCTGTCCGTGCTGACGCTCGTGCCGAAGCTGATCGCCGAGTTTCGGCGTCGCAATCCGGGCATTGCGGTCACGCTGAGCGACCTGTCGTCGTCCGAGCAGACGCGCCGGTTGCGCGCGGGCAAGCTCGATGCCGGGTTCCTGCGTCTGCCGTCCGACGACGGGGTGTCGTCGTTCAAGGTGATCGACGAATCGCTCGCGCTCGCGGTGCCGCCGCACCTCGGCTTCAAGCGCGTGCCGGCCGACCTCGACGAGCTCAACGAGATCGGCTTCATCGCGCTGCAGCGTGCGCGCGGCCCGGGGCTGGCCGCGCAGATCGACCGGTGGTGCGTCGAGCGCCGCTTCGTGCCGCACGTGACGCAGCAGGCGGAGGACGTGCAGTCGGTGCTGACGTCCGTCGCGGCCGGCGTGGGCGTCGCGTTCATCCCGTCGAGCGCGCAGTATCTGCTGCGCGATGCGACGGTGATACCGCTCGACGGTCGCGACGCGAAGTGGCGCGTGGGGCTCGCGTGGCTGTCGGATCGTGACGATCCCGTCACCACGCGTTTCGTGTCGTTCATGCGCACCGCACTCAAGGGCGTGTGACGCGGCGTATAGTGTCCGCGACGACCTTTCCTGACCGAACGCCGGCCCGCTGCCGGCGGATGAACCCGAACCGATGACTTCAGAATCCGACGAATCCCCGCTCGATCCCGCACTCGTCGCGACGCTCGCGACGCTGAACGAGGCCGCGAACGATCCGGCCGGCAAGGCGTGGTCGCTGCCGAAGATCGCGAAGCGCACGCAACTGCCGATGAGTACGCTGCGCCGCGTGTTGACGCAGCTCGACGCCGCGGGCCTGAGTGCGACGACGCTGAACGAAGACGGCACCGGCAGCGCTGCGCTGACCGACGAAGGGCGCGCGGTGTGTGCGCAACTGTTCGGCGCGAACGACGCTCGATGAATGAAAAACGGGCCGCTGATGCGGCCCGTCGTGTAGTGGCTCGGCGCATGCATCGCGCCGGCACGTTGTTATCCGGACGGAATCAGAACCACTGCTTGTAGCGGCGCACGTAGATCGTCTTGACGATCTGCGCGAGCACGATATAGCCGACCATCGTCGCGGCAAGCCACAGCCAGTAGGTGCCCGGCAGGTGCATGAAGCCGATCGCTTCCGCGAACGGCGAGAACGGCAGCCAGCAGCCGATCGCGATCGCGGTGAAGGTCGACAGCAGCACCGGCAGCGACGCCGTGCTCTGCAGGAACGGGATTTTCTGCGTGCGCAGCAGGTGCACGACGAGCGTCTGCGACACGAGGCTTTCGATGAACCAGCCCGAGTTCATCACGATCTGGCCGCCGGTCCCGCCGTTCAGGTGATACAGCGCGCCCGCGCCGAACACGGTCCACATCAGGATGTAGGTCGTGATGTCGAACACCGACGACGTCGGCCCGACCCACAGCATGAAGCGGCTGATGTTGCCGGCTTCCCACTTGCGCGGCTTCTTCAGGAACTCGGGATCCATCTTGTCCCACGGCAGCAGCATCTGCGACGTGTCGTAGATCAGGTTCAGCACGAGCAGCTGCGTCGCGAGCATCGGCTCCCACGGCAGGAACGCGCTGGCGACGAGCACCGAGAACACGTTGCCGAAGTTGGAGCTGGCCGTCATGTTCAGGTACTTCAGGATGTTGCCGAACGTCTCGCGGCCCTTGATCACGCCTTCCTCGAGCACCATCAGGCTCTTTTCGAGCAGGATGATGTCGGCGGTTTCCTTCGCGATGTCGGCGCCGCTGTCAACCGAGATGCCGACGTCGGCGTCGCGCAGCGCGGGTGCATCGTTGATGCCGTCGCCGAGGAAGCCGACCGTGTGGCCGTTTGCCTGCAATGCCTTGACGATGCGCGCCTTCTGCAGCGGCGTGAGCTTCGCGAACACCGTCGTGCGTTCGACGACCCTGGCGAGCGTGTCGTCGTCGAGCGCTTCGATTTCGGTGCCGAGCATCGGCTTGCCCGGTTCGAGGCCGACCTGGCGGCACACCTTCATCGTGACGGTCGGATTGTCGCCCGTCAGCACCTTCACCGCGACGCCGTTCTCGCGCAGCGCGGCGAGCGCCGGTGCGGCCGATTCCTTCGGCGGATCGAGGAAGGTCAGGAAGCCGCGCACGACGAGATCGTGTTCGTCGGCGGTGCGGTACTGTGCGCGCTCGTCGCCGCGTGCGATCGTGCGCGTCGCGAGCACGAGCACGCGGAAGCCGTCCTCGTTGTAGGCGGTCGCCTGTTCGAGCAGCCGCTTGCGCGCGACGAAGTCGAGCGGGCGTACGCCGTCTTCGTCCTGCACGTGGGTCGACACGGCGAGCATTTCCTCAACTGCGCCCTTGCAGATCAGCAGGTGCGTGCCGTGCCTGTCCTCTACGACGACCGACAGGCGGCGCCGCACGAAGTCGAACGGCAGCTCGTCGATCTTCTTGTAGCCCTGCGGCTTCACGCGTTCGCCGATCTCGTCGGCACGCGCGACGACCGCGATGTCGATCAGGTTCTTCTGGCCGCTCTGGTGGAAGCTGTTCAGCCAGCCGAGCCGCAGGATTTCCTCGTTCTTGTGACCGGACAGGTCGAGGTGGTGTTCGAGGATGATCTTGTCCTGCGTGAGCGTGCCGGTCTTGTCGGTACACAGCACGTCCATCGCACCGAAGTTCTGCACCGAGTTCAGCCGCTTGACCACGACCTTGCGGCGCGCCATCGCGACCGCGCCGCGCGCGAGGTTCGCGCTGACGATCATCGGCAGCATCTCGGGCGTCAGGCCGACGGCCACCGCGAGCGCGAACGTGAGCGCGCTCAGCCAGTCGCCCTTGGTCAGCCCGTTGATCATGAACACGATCGGCACCATCACGAACATGAACTTGATCAGCAGCCAGCTCACGCTCGCGACGCCGCGGTCGAAGCTCGTCTCGATGCGCTTGTGGCTCACGACGTTGCGCGCGAGCGAACCGAAGTACGTGTCCTCGCCGGTCGCGACGACGACGGCCGTTGCCGTGCCGCTGACGACGTTGGTCCCCATGAAGCAGACGTTCTCGAGATCGAGCAGCGACGCCGACGCATCGCTTGCCGGGCCGGCCGCGGTCGTGCTCGCGGTTTTGCCGGCCACCGCGCCGAGCGTGTCGTACTTCTCGACGGGCAGCGCCTCGCCGGTCAGCACGGCCTGGCTGATGAACAGGTCGCGCGACGCGAGCAGGCGCACGTCGGCGGGGATCATGTCGCCGGCCGACAGGTGCACGATGTCGCCGGCCACGACTTCGCGCATCGGCACCTCGCGGCGTGTCGGCTCGGACGTGGCGGTCACGGAACGCTGCACGGTGGCCGTCGTGCGGACCATCGCCTTGAGCTTCTCGGCCGCGCGCAGCGAGCGGAATTCCTGCACGAAGCGCAGCAGCGCGCTGATCGTGACCATCGTCAACAGGATCGTCATGCCGACATAGTCGCGATCGTCGGGCGCCGCGAAGTAGACGTCGGTGCAGAAGCTGATGGCGGCCAGCACCAGCAGCACGTAGACGAACGGGTTGTGGAACGAGAGCAGCAGCTGGCGGGTCCAGTGCGGCGGCTTGTCGTGCGCGATCTCGTTCGGGCCGTAGTGCTGCAGGCAGTCGGCGGCCTGGTCGTAGGTGAGGCCGCGCGTGCTGGTGTGCAGCGCCTTCAGCGTGTCTTCGAGCGGGCGGGCCGCTTCCTGCGCGGCGCGCATGATGCGCGGCTCGTTTTGCCGGCCGGCGCCGGCCTTGATGAAGCCGCGCTGTTTCTTTTGAGAGGTGTTGTGTCGTGTTGTCATGAGTCGCTCCTTGCGCACGAGGCGGCGGGCGGGGAGCGGCCGTGACGTTATCGACGCACGAGCGCTCCCCGCCGCGTCGCGTCAGGCGCGATCGGCTGTGGATCGGTAAAGGCGGGAACGCTCGCCGGCGCGCGTGATGCGGTCGGCATGTCGATGCGCAGCGTCGCACCGGCGAGCGGTAATCGACTACTGTCGTCTGAGTTCATCTGCACTCCTGTCGGTTGCGGATAGTCGGCACGGGCGATCGACGGCGATGCGCGCAACGCGGCGCGCGGCCGGACGGCACGCGAACGGAGAGCGCACGCGGCTGGCGCCGCGCGCGACACGAACGCACACGCGCGACGGCGCGTCGCGTGCATTCGACAACTTCGAAAAATTCGGCGGGAGATCGGGCCAGTACTCAGGCCGGAAGGACGCCGCATCCTGCTTCCCGGGATGCGGCAGAAGACGAGGCTCTGCGCGTTTTCCTCAGGCAGCAGTCGAGTTGGTCAAGCACCAACTACAACTCGCATCGGTGTTCACAGAACACTCCATGTAACTAGACGGGGGCGATGGTAATGGCTCGCCGTGCGAAGCGTCAACCCTTTTGTCAGGCGTTATTTCGAGATACGTGACCGGGTCGATGCGGGCTCGCGGAAGCGCCGGCGGGCCGGCAATGAAGCGGCCGCGCGCATGCCATGCTTGCATGCGTGCGGCCGCTTCGGGCAGGGCGCCGGTTACTGGTTCGCCGACGCGATGGCGGCCCCTGCATCGAGGATGCCCGAGCCTGCAGGCATCGCGGTGCACGACGTGCCGGCTGCCAGCTTCGCCGCGCGCGTGCCGCCTTGCAGCTTCTGCTGGATCTGCGTGGGCGTGAGGTTGCCGTTCACCGACAGCATCAGCGCCGCGACGCCCGACACTTGCGGCGTCGCGAGGCTGGTGCCGTTCGCGAGGCCGTAGGTGTCCGTGCCCGGCGTCGTCGTGCCGGTGTTCGACGTCGACAGGATGTTGACGCCGGGCGCGCTCAGCGACACGTCGGCGCCGAAGTTGCTGAACGATGCACGGCGGCCCGTCGCATCGGTCGCGGCGACGGTGATCACGCCGCGGCAGTTCGCGGGCTGGTCGAGCCCGGTCGACAGGCCGTCGTTGCCGGCCGCGACGATGACGGTCACACCCTTCGCGGTCACGTCGTCGATCGCCTGCTGGAACGTCGTGCTGCATGCGCCGACGCCGCCGAGGCTCAGGTTGATGACCTTCGCGGGCCGCGGGTTCATCGGGACGCCGTTCACGGCGATGCCGGCTGCCCAGCGCATCCCGTCCGCGATGTCGCTCGTCACGCCGCCGCACTTGCCGAGTACGCGCACCGGCAGGATCTGGCCGAGCCACGACACGCCGGCGATGCCGGTGCCGTTGTTCGCGGTCGCGCCGATCACGCCCATCACGCGCGTGCCGTGCCAGCTGCTGTCGCTCGGCTGGCTCGCGCAGTGATAGTACGGACCGTTGGCGTTGTCGAGTTCCTGCTGCGTGACCCAGTCGCCCGGATCGGTTGCATCGGGGCCGCGCGTCAGGCCGTTGTTGCTGGTGTTGACGTTGCTGATGAAGCTGTAGCCGGACAGCAGGTTGCCGACGAGGTCGCCGTGCGGCCGGTAGCCGGTGTCGAGCACGGCGGTGACGACGGTCGGCGAACCCTTGGTCACGCTCCACGCGGGCGGCAGGTCGATCCCGGCCGTCGGATCGGACAAGTTCCACTGCTGGCTGTAGAGCGGGTCGCTCGGCGTGTCGCGAACCTGCATCGGGTGATCCGGTTCCGCGTAGTCGACGTCGCTGTCAGCCGCGAATGCCTGGGCCAGGGCGGCTGCGTCGGCGGCCGCCATGCGCTGGCCGAGCGACAGCACGGCTGCGCCGTTCGAGATCGTCCGCTCGACCTGCACGTTGACCGGCGTTTGCGCGACCGTGCTCGCATAGGCGCGCGCGCTGCCGGCCACCGGCGCCGTCCAGCGCGTCATCGAGCGCTGGATGACCGCATCGAGGCGCGTCCCGTTGTCGACGGCCGCCATCGCACGCGTGGCCGTCAGCGTCTTCAGCTTGACGATCAGGTGATCGACCGGCGGCTCGACCGGTGCCGCCTGCGCAGCCATCTGCACGGCGGCCTGCTGCGTGGCGCATGCATTGCTGCCGGACGAGGCGGGCGGGGTCGTGGGGTTGGTGGGCGCGGGGGCGGGGGCAGGCGTCGGGGCGGGTGCGGGTGAGGCGTTGGACGAAGAGGGATTGCTGCCGTCGCCGCCGCCTCCGCCGCAACCGGCGAGAGGCAGGAGGGCGGCGGCGGACAGCATGCCGGCGAGCATGCGCGCGTGTGCGGAGCGCGCCAGCGCAAAATTGAAACGTTTGGCTCTCATGTTGAAACTCGATCCTCGTAGATAACCGTCGTGCCGGCGGTGGCGCTGGTCCGGCTGACCCGGACCTAGTCTTTTTTGTCTGACGGTTGCAGCCAGGTTGCTGCGACGCGCCATGCTCTGGGTAACGGCTTGCGCGGCGGCTTCTTGAGTACGTTTCACGAGAAAAACAGGGGTGGCCGCAAACGATTATGTTGGTGCGTTGCGGCATGAACGCGCGTTTGGAACGCGTGGCACAGAGGATGGCGGCGCGGCCGCGCGCGGCCGGTCGGGTCGAATGCGCCGCCTCGACGCGATTGGCGCGGCACGGAAAACGTCTTTCACGGCGCGGCCGGGGCGGAAGGTCGCTTACGCTTTCCCTGATGCGACGCGAATATTGACGGAGGTAGGATCGCGATTCGATCAACGTTTCATCAGGAGAAAAGCATGGATCGCCGCTTCCGTTTGCTGGCTGTCGCGCTGTCCTGTGCACTGGCGGGTGCCGCGCACGCGCAGGCCCTCACCGGTACGCTGAAGAAGATCAAGGACACGGGCATCGTGTCGCTCGGCATTCGCGAATCGTCGGTGCCGTTCTCGTATTCGGACAACCAGCAGAAGAACATCGGCTACTCGCGGGACATCGCGTCGCGCATCATCGACCAGCTGAAGACGGAACTGAACGTGCCGAACCTCGCGGTAAAGGAAATTCCGATCACGTCGCAGAACCGGATTCCGCTGTTGCAGAACGGGACGATCGATTTCGAATGCGGATCGACGACCAACACGCTCGAGCGGCAGAAGCAGGCCGCGTTCTCGAACAGCATCTTTCTCTACGGCATCCGTTTCAGCACGCGCAAGGATTCGGGCGTGAAGGACTTCACGGACCTGGCCGGCAAGACGGTCGCGACCACGGCCGGCACGTCGGACGAGCGTCTGCTGCGCAAGCTCAACGAGGAGAAGGCGATGAACATGACGATCATCAGCGCGAAGGATCACGCCGAAGCGTTCATGAACGTCACGACCGGGCGGGCGGTGGCGTTCGTGATGGACGAGCCGTTGCTGTACGGCGAGATCGCGAAGGATCGCAATCCGGGCGCGTATACGGTGACGGGCACGCCGCTCGTCCACGAGAACTACGCGTGCATGATGCGCAAGGACGATCCGGCGTTCAAGCATGTCGTCGACGGCGTGATCGCGAAAATGCAGACGTCGGGCGCGGCCGAGAAGCTCTACAACCAGTGGTTCACGCAACCGATTCCGCCGAAGGGCGTGAGTCTCGACTATCCGCTGTCGGCGGAGATGAAGCAGCTGTTCAGGAATCCGACGGACCAGGCGCAGTATTGATCCGGTCGTCGCAATGAAATGCCGCCGGCGCGTGCCGGCGGTTCGGGAGCGGGGCGAAACGCGCCGGGTGTCGAGTTGACGATCGGCTCGTGCGGAGGCGGGCCGTTGCGATGACGGATTCATCCCGGCCAGCGCCTTCCGGGATGTGCCGCAATCGGCATTCAACCTCGCGCGCGCCATGGGAATCCTGTCGCCCGATGCAACAACGGGCACAATACGGGATTCGCCACGACCGCACGCATGTTCGTTATTCGAACATTGGCGGCGCGTCATTGCTGCCCGAGATCCTTCCCAGTCGTCATGAACGCCACGCCCACCCCGGCGCGCGAGTCGAACTCGCCGCGCTTCCTGCTGTTCCTGATCTGCCTGTTTGCGTCCGCCGGTCAACTCGCCATCGACATTTACGTGCCCGCGCTGCCCGACATGGCACGTTCGTTCGCGACCACGCCGCAGGCGATCCAGTCGAGCGTGTCCGGCTACATGGCGGCCTATGCGCTCGGCCAGCTGATCTTCGGGCCGATCGCCGACGCGTACGGCCGCAAGCGCGTGCTCGCGTTCGGGCTCGTGATCTACACGATCGGCTGCCTGCTGTCGCTCGGCGCGCCGAATCTCGAGACGTTCATCCTGGCGCGCTGCCTGCAGGGCTTCGGGATCGCGACCACCAACCTGCTGGCGAAGGCGATCATCACCGATTCGTTCTCGGGCCAGGCGCTGATGCATGCGTTCACGTACATGTCGATCGCGTGGGGGCTCGCACCGATCATCGCGCCGGTGATCGGCGCGCACCTGCAGGAATGGTTCGGCTGGCGCGCGTGCCTCGTGTTCCTGCTGGTGTATTCGCTGGCGATGTGGGCACTGCTGTGGCACTACCGCGAAACCTTGCCCAAGCCGGTGCATCTCGAGCCGCGCACGCTGATGACGAACGCGGGCAAGGTGCTGGCGAGCCCGGTGTTCCAGAGCTGCTTCCTCGCACAGGGGCTGTGCTACAGCATCCTGCTCGTGTTCAACATCGTCGGGCCGTTCATGGTGCAGACCACGTTGCAAAAGCCGCCGACCTTCTTCGGCTATCTCGCGCTCGGGATCGGGCTGATGTACTTCCTCGGCGGCCTGTCGAACCGAATTCACGGGCGCGGGCTGCCGAGCGCCGAGCAACGGCTGCGCATCGGCGCGCGCGTGATGGCCGGCGCATCGGTCGCGATGCTGGTGCTCGCGCTGACCGTCGGCCTGCGCGTGTGGACGCTCGCGACGCCGGTGCTCGTGATGGGCTTCTGCGCGGGCGCGATGTATCCGACGCTGATGGCCAAGGGCAATTCGCTGTTTCCGCATATCGCCGGGCTGACGAGCGCGATCCTCGGCTGCGCGCTGCTGCTCGTGTCGTCCGCGATGATGGGCCTCGCCGGTTTCGTGTCGATCCACGTGCTGACGCCGCTTGCGGTGTTCTTCGTCGCGCTGTCGTTCATCGTCGTGTGGATGGTGACGAAGCTGCTGCGCTACCTGTCGCAGCAGCAGGCCGCGCCGGTCGCGTGCCGGAGCGGGGAGGCCGCGCAAGCGCTGCCTGCCGACCGATGAATCGAATCCTGCTGAACCGCGTCGCCCGATCCGACGCCGCCGACCTGATCGCCGCCAACCGCGCGAGCCGGAGTCATCATCTGCCGTGGGTCGACTCGTTCGTCGACCAGGCGGGATTCGACCAATGGTTCAACCGCTGCCTGACGGGGCCGAACGTCGGCCTCGTCGCGCGCGATCGGGCTTCCGGCGTGGTGGTCGGTGTCGTGAACCTCAACGAGATCGTCGGCGGCGTGTTTCAGAGCGCGTATCTCGGGTACTACGGGATGGCCGATTTCAGCCGCAAGGGGCTGATGACGGATGCGCTGCGCGCGGCGATCGCCGTCGCATTCGGCGAGCTGGGACTGCATCGGCTCGAAGCGAACATCCAGCCCGGCAACCACGCGTCGATCGCGCTGGTGCGGCGGCTCGGCTTTACGAAAGAAGGCTTTTCGCCGCGCTATCTGCGTATCGGCGGCGAATGGCGCGACCACGAACGGTGGGCGCTGCTGGCCGACAACGAGAGCGCGGCGGACGCGTGAAGCCCGATGCCGCTCCCGCTCCCGCGTCAGGCCGCTTACAGCGGATGCGCGGCGCCGGCCTGTGTCAGTAACGACACGGCGGCAGGATCCGGCTGCCCGTTCGAATCGATTGCGCCGGCCTTCGCCAGCGCGACGAGGTCGCTGTCGACGCCCGGTTGCCCGACCACGAACGATGTGGTCAGGAACGCCGGCGCCGCGAGCGTGACCGCATAGCGCTGCTGCAGGTTCGACACCACGGCCGATTGCGCGGCCTGGACCGCGTTCGGATCGTTCATCACCTGCTGATCGTGCAGGCTGCCCTGGAAATTGCCGATCAGCCCGGCCGTGTTCGTGCCGAGCTGCGCCGCGAGATAGACCAGCATCAGCTCGGTCTCGGGCGTCGTGTTGAAGGTGCCGCCCGCATAGGCAAGCGAATGCAGGCTCGTGCCGCCCGACGCCACGGTGATGACGCACGGCAGCGTCGCGTTGACCGTCACGCGGTAGTTGCCGCCGCCGTCCGTCAGCGTCGTCGCCGAGCCGGCCGCGCAACTGACCGTTACCTGCGCGCTCGCGAGCGCGTTGCCCGTCGCGGCCGTACCCGACAGCGCGACGGTCTGCGTGTTGTTGTTGAAGCAGGCATCGACGCCGAAGCAGGCATCGCCGTTGCACGCCTGGAGGGCTGCGAGCGTTGCAACGCACAAGGCGCCCAGCGCGGGGCGGGTGAAGCGTTCGTGGCGAATGTTCATGGTCGCGTGCAGTCGGGAGAATGGGGCAACCGGCGAGCGTCGGGAATACGGCGCTGTTCTCATTCTATGTCCCGAATCGGCGCGCTGCTTGGCTGTTCGAATGGTTGGCGGCTTGACCCGCCCAGTCGGGCGATCGGGTGGCAAGCGATCCGGCAGCGTGGGCAGGCAGCGCTCCAAACAACCGCCTGGGCACTCGACTCCTACGCCCAGCCGCCGAACGCGAACACGGCCGGCCAATAAGGCCGGCTCGCCGGCTCACGGCTTGCGCGCGGCCGCTTTCGCGAATGCGCCGCGCACCTCGAAGCTGATCGTATCCGCGACGTTGCCGCGCGCATCGACGAGTTCCAGCCGGTGCCGGCCCGGCCACGGCAGCCACGCGATACGGTCGGCATGCCCGATCACCTTGTCGTCGAGCCGCCACGCGAACTTCGTCGCGCGTCCGGCCGAGCGCTCGAACCAGATCCGCTGATTCTTCGGCGGAATGTCGGGGTCGATCGCGAAGATCGTGCCGTCGGTCGGCGCGCCGATCGTCAGCGGCGCGCGCGCACCGTCCTTGCCCGGCGTGACGGGTGCCGCGAGCTTGATCGTGTCGACCGCCGTCCCGGCGAGGAACCACTCGTTGCGTGCCGGCTCGATGTCGCGCTCGAACGCGATGCGGCGCGTCTCGACGCCGGCCGGCGCGCGCGGCGCGTGGCTCGGCAGGTCGCGGTGGAGGTAGCCGACGACAGCCGACCACACGGGCGACGCGCCCGTGACGCCAGACACGTCCCACATCGGCGAGCCGTCCGCATTGCCGACCCACACGCCGACCGTATAGCGCGACGTGTAGCCGACCGTCCAGTTGTCGCGCATGTCCTTGCTCGTACCGGTCTTGACCGCCGAGAAGAAGCGCGTCGCGAGCGGGTTGTCGAAGCCGAACGTGCGGACGCGCGCGTTGTTGTCCGACAGGATATCGGTGACGACGAAGCTGGCCGCCTCGCTGAATACGCGCGTGCCGCCGTCCACCCGTACGGGGGCCGATGCGCCGGACGCCGGTGCCGGTGCGGGCAGGTCGACCACCTGGCGCGCGACGCCGCCGTTCGCAAGCGCGCGATACGCATTGGTCAGGGACAGCAGCGTGACGTCCGCACTGCCGAGCGCGAGGCTGAAGCCGTAGTAGTCGCCTTCCTGCGCGAGCGGCAGGCCGAGCGCGGTCAGCGTGCGCGCGAAGCGGTGCGGCGTGACGAGCACGAGCGTGCGCACGGCCGGCACGTTCAGCGAGCCGCCGAGCGCGCTGCGCACGCTCACCCAGCCCTTGAAATCCTTGTCGTAGTTCTGCGGAATGTAGAGGCCGCCGCCGGCGGCGAGGTTGATCGGCGCATCGTCGAGCAGCGACGCGGCCGTCAGCCGCTTTTCGTCGAGCGCCTGCGCGTAGAGGAACGGCTTGAGCGTCGAGCCGGCCTGGCGCGGCGCGAGCACGGCATCGACGTCGCGCGCGCTCGACAGCGCACCCGACGACCCGACCCATGCGCGGATCTCGCCGGTCGCGTTGTCGATCACGACCACCGCGCCGTCCTGCACGTTGCGCCGGTGCGCGGGCGCGTTGAGCTCGGTCAGCGCGCGCACCAGCGTGTCGCGCGCGAAGCGCTGCAGCGGCGCATCGAGCGTCGTGCGCACCTGCGCGCCGGCCGCCGGCTTGACTTCGGCCGCGATGCGACGCGCGAAGTGCGGGGCGAGGGCGGCGCCGTCGTCGCGCACCGCGTTGGCCGGGCGCGCGACGACGAGCTGCACGTAGCCGTCGAGTGATGCGCACGCCTGCTCGGCATGCATGTCGCGCAGGATCCGGCACGCACGCTCGGCGATCTTCGCGGGCGCCGCGTTGGGCGCGCGCACGAGCGCGGCCGCGATCGCGGCTTCGCGCGCGTCGAGGCCCGACGGCGCCTTGCCGAACAGCACCTGCGACAGCGCACCGAGCCCCACGGTCTCGCCGCGGAACGGCACCAGGTTCAGGTACGCCTCGAGGATCCGGTCCTTGCGCCAGCCGCGTTCGAGCAGCAGCGCATTCATCGCCTGCGTGGCCTTCTGCGGCAGCGAGCGCTGGCCCGAGCGGCGCGGCGAATCGCTGAGCAGCCCGGCGAGCTGCATCGTGACGGTCGACGCGCCGCGCGTGCGCTCGTTCCACAGATTGCCCCAAGCGGCGCCGGCGATCCCGCGCCAGTCGACGCCGCTGTGTTCGTAGAAGCGCTTGTCCTCGGACACGACGATCGCCTCGCGAAACGCGGGCGAGACATCCGCGAGCGACACCCAGTCGCCACGCCGTTCGGTGAGGTCGACGCGCGTGCGCTGCAGCGGCGTGCCGTCGCGCGCGAGCAGCACCCAGTCGGAACTGCGCCAGTTGCGGCGCACGTCGTCGTAGCCGGGCAGCGCATGCGCGACCAGCGGCGCCGCCAGCACGACGGCGACGAATACGCGGCCGGCGAAACGCGCCGGCCGCGGCCATGCCAGATCGATCATCACGTTCTCGTTACTTGCCCGCGTCGGCTGCCTTCACGGTCATCGGCGGGTTCGGCCACAGGCCGTACACGGACGGTGCGTACAGCGCCTCGACGCGCGTCGGCGGCAGCCCGAACGTGCCGACGTTGTTCAGCCGTACCGTGTACTCGACCGAGAATTTGCCCTTCGGCAGATAGTCGTAGTACGCACGGTAGCCGTCGAAATCGCGCTCGATGAACGCCGGCCACGCGCCGTCCAGCGTTTTCTCGCCCTGCGTCGCCGCTTCCGAATCGCGGCCGAGCCCCGAGCCGAGGATCGTCGCGCCGGCCGGGATCGGATCGTTGACGACAACCCACGTCATGTCGCTTTGCGCATCGATATCGAGATGTACGCGTACGACGTCGCCGCGCGTCAGCACACCCTTGACGGCCGGCGACACGGGCGTGACGGTCTTCGTGATCCGGTAGCCGGCCGCGAACGGCGAGCGCAGCGGCACGGCCGCGAGGCTCTCGACCGTCGCCCACGGGCGCCCCGTGCCGTCCTGCGTGACGGACAGCGTGGCCGGCCCCTGCGACGCGCGCGGCCACGGCAGCATCACGCTGCGCGCGGCGGCGGCGCGGGTCGCGGGCGTGGCCGACGCGGACGTATCGGCGGGTGCGGCGGGTGCGGCGGGTGCCGCTTGCGACCACGAGATCGAGCGCTCGTCGCCGCCCAGCGCGACCTTCGTCGCGCCGGCGACCGGCGTGCTCTCGTAGGTACGCGAGAAGCGCTCGACCGCGAGCAGCCCGAGTGCATTCGACGTCGTCGTCTGCCATGCGCCCTGGCGCTGCAGCGCGAGCAGGCCGGCCGTGACGCGCGGCATCTCGTCCTTCCATGCCGGGTCGCCCGCGAATTCCAGCGCGAGACGGGCCGCATTGGTCTCGTTGCTGGTCATCAGCCACCACAGGTCGTCGTCGCGCGCGGTCGAGAACACGAGCTGCGTGCCCTGGTACGTGAGGCGCGCACGCAGGATCTGCTCGACCTGCGCGCGTTTCTCGTCGCGTTGCGGGATGTCCTTCACGCGCGTCAGGATCGCGTGATAGTCGATCACGGCCGACGTCGGCCACTGGTTCGGCGCGATCTCGATCGAGCCGAGCATGCGGCCTTGCGCGGCACCGTAGCGCGACAGCGCCTCGATCGCGGCGAGCTTGCGCAGGTCGCGATCCTGGCGCGGCGCCCACGCGTTGCGCTCGATGCGGCCGTCGACGAAGCGCGCGAGCCCGGCCTCGAGCTGCGTGCGTACATCCTCCGGCAGCGCGAAACGCGGATCGAGGCGGCTGGCTTCGTCGGACACCACGAGCAGATATGACGACAGCGTCGGGCTGCCGTGGTGCGAATCGTCCGACGACGGCGGGAAGTAGCTCGCGAGCCCGTCACCGTCGAGGTAGACGGGCATGCGGGCGACCAGCGCCTGCCATTGCGCCGGGTCGCGCAGGCCGATCGCGCGCGACGTCTGCTGTTCGAGGCAGCGGTACGGATAGCGCTCGAACCAGCGCCGCACGCCGGGCAGGCCGTCGGCGAGCTTCGACTGCAGCGACACGGCGATGCCGCCGCGCGGTGAACCTTGCGCGTTGTTCACGGCGCCGGCCGGGGCCGACACGGGCACCGTCAGCGTGCCGTCGACCTGCGCGAGCGTCGCCTGCTGCACCGTTACGGGCAGCGCGGGCACGACCTTCTGCGCGACCGCCAGCGCGTCGGACGCGCGCTTGCCGCCTTGCTCGGTCGCCTCGATGCGCCAGTTCAGCGCACCGGCCGCGTCGAGCGCCTGCTCGGGCACGGTGATCGTCCACGCGACCTCGGTCGCCGTATTGGCGGCGAGCGACACGGTCTGCGGCGCGACCTCGAGGCCCGTCACGCGCGGCGTCACGACGACCTGCATCGCGCGATCGGTCGTGTTGCGCAGCGTGACCTGCGCGCGGAACGCGTCGCCTTCGCGCACGAGCGGCGGCAGGCCGGAGATCAGCTGCAGATCCTGCGTGCTGCGGATCGACGTGCTGCCCGTGCCGAAGCGGTCGGGGCCGACCGCCGCGATCGCGACGATCCTAAAGCGCGTGAGCGCGTCGTTCAGCGGGACTTCGACCGTCGCGCTGCCGTTCGCGTCGAGCGTCACGCGCGGGTTCCACAGCAGCAGCGTGTCGAACAGCTCGCGCGTCGGCGCGCTGCCGCCCCCGCCGCCGGCCGGCACGGCCTTGCGGCCGAAGTGGCGGCGGCCGACGATCTCCATCTGCGCGGTGGCCGTCTCGACGCCGTACGCGCGCCGGCGCAGCATCGCGTCGAGCAGGTCCCAGCTGTTGTTCGGCATCAGTTCGAGCAGCGCCTCGTCGACGGCCGCGACGGCGATCTGCGTGCCGGCCGGCGCGGGCTGGCCGTTCGGCAGCGTGACCTTCACGTGCGCCTGCGCCTTGCTGCGTACCGTGTAGCGCGTCGCGTCGGTCGTCACGGTCACGCCGAGACGGTGGACGCCCGTGCCGACCTTGATTTCGCCGAGGCCGTAGCGGAACGCGGGCTTCGACAGGTCGACGAACGCGGTCGGCGCTTCATAGTGACGGCCTTCGCGCCAGAACGCGCGCGCCCATTCGACCGGCGCTTTCCAGCCCCACGTGAAGAACGAGTACCACGGCACCTCGCGAATCCGGCCGCGCAGCGCGAGCACCGACACGTAGACGTTCGGCCCCCACGATTCGCCGACCTTCAGGTCGACGGTCGGGTTCTTGCCGTTCAGCTCGACGATGTGCGTTTCCATCACGCCGCCGCGTTCGACCGCGACGAGCGCCGTTGCATAGCGGAACGGCATCCGCACCTGGAAGCGGGCCGTTTCGCCCGGTTCATACGACGTTTTCTCGGGGATCACGTCGATCCGGTCGGTGTTGTCGCCGCCGAACCAGAGCTCGTCCTCGCGCGTGACCCACACCGACGTCGATGCATTCGACGTGCGGCCGTCGCCGTCCTTCGCGACCGCGATCAGCTGCACGTTGCCGGCCTGTTCGAGCGTCGCGTCGCAGGCCATGCGGCCCTTGTCGTCGGTCTTGCCCGAGCACAGCACGCCGAGGTCGCGCGTGTCGCTCTTGTTGTCGTATGCATAGAAACCGCCGACCATCCGCTTGCGCGACGACGTCGTGATGTGCGCGACGCCCTTGATCTCGATCGGCACCGAGGCGCGCGGCTTGCCTTGCAAATCGACCGCCAGCGCCTGCACCGGCACGCGCTGGCCGACCGACACCCAGCGGCCGGCCTTGATGCCGGCGACCACCGCGGCCGGCCACAGGATCGTGTCGCCGCGGATCGTCTGCACTTCGCCGTTCGGGTCCGCGAACGTCGCTTCGAGCGCGATGCGCTTCGGCGCATCGACGTCCGGCAGGCCCTTGAGCGTGACCGAGCCGGCGCCGTTGCGGTCGAGCGTCAGCGGCAGCTTGTCGGCGATCAGCTTCGTCGCATCGGGGTCGTGGTTCGAAGACGACGATGCGTTGTCGCCGTCCTGCGAATCGTCGTCGGCGTTGCCGTCGCTCGCGTCGGGACGATACGGCGTGAAGCTGAAATCCTCGAAGCGATCGGCGAACGGCGGCGATGCCCACTTCATCAGCGCCGACACCTGCACGGGCAGGTTCGATGCGCCGCCGCCCGACACGTAGTCGATCTGCACCGCGAGCGGCGCTTCCTTCACGGCGACGAGCGGGCTCGTCTGCGCGTCGCGCGCGCCGATCGAGCCTTTCAGCACCGGCAGGCGGAACGCCTCGACGCGGAAGCTGCCGCTGTAGTAGGTGGCGGTCGGTGCATCTTCCGGGCCGCCTTCGAGCTCGACGCTGTATTCGCCGAGCTTCGCGGCGGCCGGCAGCGTGAACTGCGTGTCCGCGCTATGGTCGGCCGCCCACGTGAGCGGCAGCTTGTATGTCTGGCCGGTGCCGAGATGGCGGATCGTCACGCGCGTCGGGTATTGCGACGGGAACGCGAGGCTCTGCAGCGTTTCGGCGCGGATGAAATGCTTCATCGACACGGTTTCGCCGGCGCGCAGCAGCGTGCGGTCGAACACCGTATGCGCACGCACGGTCGGCGCGCTGTCGGTATCGGTCGGCACGTTGAAGCGCCACGATTCGATCCCGCGGTTCCAGCCCGAGCTGACGAACGCCATGTCGGGGCCCGTCTTCGGATCGTCGACGCGGGCCGACACGAAGTAGTCGTCGTAGCGCTGCTCCGACGAACTGCACGCGCGCTTCGGCTCGAACGGCCCGTCGATCTTCAGCAGGCCCTGCGCGTCGGTCTTGCCGGCCGCGATTTCATCGCCGTTGCAGTCCGACACGCGGATCTGCGCGTTCGGCACCGGCTTGCCCTTGTCGAGCGTCGTGACCCACACGAGATTGTTCTCGCGGCCCTGTTTCAGGTGCACGCCGAGGTTCGTGACGAGCACGGTGGTGCGCACGTACATGCTCGACGGCTTCGCGAGCAGCGAGCGGCCGAGCGCGGGTGACGCGAGTTCGAGCACGTAGAAGCCGGGTTTGTCGATCGGCACGCCGACCACCTCGAACGGGCGCAGCGTCTTCGGGTCGGCCGGCGGCAGCGTCATCGTTTGCGCGCCGGGCTCGCCCTTGAGCAGCGACAGCGAGCGCACGTCGATGCGGCGGTTCTTCGGCGCGGGCTGCTTTTCGCCGGCCTCGAGCGGCACGTAGACGGGGTGCTGGCCCTTGCGGTCGAGCAGGCCGGGAATCTGGCTGTCGATCGAGCCGGCCGTCATCGACCAGTTGTCGAAGCGGTCGACGGTGCGCATCCACTGGCGGATCGCCGTGTCGTTCTCGACCTTCAGGTTCGCGAATTGCGCGCCGCCTGCGTTGAGGCCCGCGATATGCAGGTCGGCTTCGACGTTGCGCAGCGTGACGGGCACGAGCGCGGGCGTATCGGGTTCGGCGAAGCGCTCGACGATCCCGAAGGTGCCCGACGAGAATTTCGCGAGCGGCGGCATCGGCGCGGTGCGCGTGGCCAGCGGGAATAGGTCGGCATTGGACAGCGAGCGGTCGGTGATGTCGCGCAGGCCCGACGGCAGTTCGATCGTCAGGCCGGCCTGCGCGGGCAGCGGCGGGTTGAACGTGACGGTCGTCACTTCCTCGCTGTGGTCGTCGGCCGCGAAGGTCGGGTTCAACGTGCCGTCGGGGCCGCGCAGCTTGATCGCTTCGGCGTTCTTGCGCGAGATCGGCGCGTTGAACGACAGCGTGAGCGGGCGCAGCGGCGTGCAGGGCGCCTTCGCGTTCTCGCGTTCGCACGAGAAACTCGCGGCGAACGGCGCGCGCACGGTGAAATCGAAGCGTCGCTCGGTCTCGTTGGCGATGCCGCTCGGGCTCGCGACGCCCTTGCCGTACACGAGCTGCATCTTCGCGCTCGCCGGCAGCGCCTGCGAGCACGACAGCGTCAGCACGCGCGCCGCCTCCTTCTTCAACCCGAAATGATCGAGCAGTGCGTTGCGTGCATCGTCGTCGGCCGCCGTGACGGGAATGCGGTTGCCGATGCCGGCCGCTTCGCACCAGACGTTCGCGAGTGCCGAACGCGGCTCGGCCGGGCCGTTCAGCTTCATGACGAAGACCTGGCGTTCCTCGATCTCGCGCGAGCCGGGGCGCACCGACACCGGGAACGGGCCGCCCGTCTGGAACGTGAAGCGGCGCGGGCCGCTCGCCGCATTGCCGGCGACCGAGCGCAGCGAATCGTTGAGCGCAACCGAGCAGCGCACGCCGGGCGGCAGGTCGTTTTCGAAATCGTAAACCCAGGTTTTGTCGTCGAGCCAGTGACCCTGGCCGCGCGCGGCCGTCGAGTCGTTGCAGGTCACGCGTGCGGGATTCGGCGCAGAGGCCGAGCCGAACGCGACCATCGGTTCGTCGAACTTGACGACGCTCTGCCGGACTTCGGTGACGGTGCCTTGCGGCGATACGCTCACCGTGCGAGCCGCGCCCGCATGCAGCGACAGCGCCGCGGCGGCGCCGAGCACCGCGACGGCGCCGATGCGCCAGAGCAGCCGGGTGGTGTGGTTGGTTCGATTTGCTTTGTTGTGTTTGTCGCGCTGCTTCATCGCTCGATTGCCCTCGGAGGGAAGCTTTCTGTTTGATTGCACGCGATTCTAACCGACCGTCAGGCACGCGCATCGCGGTGCGCAGAGTGTCGCCCGCACGCGACACGGGGGCCGGTGCCGCAGATTTGTCGCGCCGACGACACAAAAATGCAGCGAAATGTCGATTGTCTCGGATTGCGGAACATTTAATGGACTATAAAAAGATTGTTCGATCCGATTTGTGCGCGTACATTTCAGGTCCGCGCCAATGTTTGAGAAATATCAAGCGTGGTTTTCCCGAATCCGGTGTTCGAGAGAAGGAAACATGCACAACGACAACACTCCCCACTCGCGTCGCGAAAGCGACGCAACCACAAGCGGCATCACGCGGCGTCAATGGCTGCAGGGCGCACTGGCGCTGACGGCGGCGGGCCTCACGGGCTCGCTGGCGTTGCGGGCCCTGGCCGACGACCCCGGCACTGCGCCGCTCGATACGTTCATGACGCTCTCCGAAGCAGTGACCGGCAAGAAGGGGCTGAGCCGCGTGCTCGGCGAACGCTTCCTGCAGGCCTTGCAGAAGGGCTCGTTCAAGACGGCCGACAGCCTGCCGCAACTCGCCGGCGCACTCGCGTCCGGTTCGCTGAATCCCGATCAGGAAGCGCTCGCGCTGAAGATTCTTGAAGCGTGGTATCTCGGCATCGTCGACAACGTCGTGATTACCTACGAAGAAGCACTAATGTTCAGCGTCGTATCCGATACGCTCGTGATTCCCTCGTATTGCCCCAACAAACCCGGCTTCTGGGCCGAAAAACCGATCGAGAGGCAAGCCTGATGGCCGATACCGATACGCAAAAAGCCGACATCGTCGTCGTCGGATCGGGTGTCGCAGGCGCGATCGTCGCCCACCAGCTCGCGATGGCGGGCAAGTCCGTGATCCTGCTGGAAGCCGGCCCGCGCATGCCGCGCGGGGAAATCGTCGAGCGCTTTCGCAACCAGGTCGACAAGACCGATTTCATGGCGCCGTACCCGTCGAGCGCATGGGCGCCGCATCCGGAATACGGCCCGCCGAACGACTACCTGATCCTGAAGGGCGAGCACAAGTTCAACTCGCAGTACATCCGCGCGGTGGGCGGCACGACGTGGCACTGGGCCGCGTCGGCGTGGCGCTTCATCCCGAACGACTTCAAGATGAAGACGGTGTACGGCGTCGGCCGCGACTGGCCGATCCAGTACGACGACCTCGAGCATTACTACCAGCGCGCGGAGGAAGAACTTGGCGTGTGGGGCCCGGGCCCCGAGGAAGACCTGTACTCGCCGCGCAAGCAGGCGTACCCGATGCCGCCGCTGCCGCTGTCGTTCAACGAGCAGACCATCAAGAGCGCGCTCAACGGCTACGATCCGAAGTTCCACGTGGTGACCGAACCCGTCGCGCGCAACAGCCGCCCGTACGACGGCCGGCCGACCTGTTGCGGGAACAACAATTGCATGCCGATCTGCCCGATCGGCGCGATGTACAACGGCATCGTCCACGTCGAGAAGGCCGAGCAGGCCGGCGCGAAGCTGATCGACAGCGCGGTCGTCTACAAGCTCGAGACCGGGCCGGACAAGCGCATCGTCGCCGCGATCTACAAGGACAAGACCGGCGCGGACCATCGCGTCGAGGGCAAGTACTTCGTGATCGCCGCGAACGGTATCGAGACGCCGAAGATCCTGCTGATGTCCGCGAACCGCGATTTCCCGAACGGCGTCGCGAACAGTTCCGACATGGTCGGCCGCAACCTGATGGACCATCCGGGCACCGGCGTGTCGTTCTACGCTAACGAGAAGCTGTGGCCGGGCCGCGGCCCGCAGGAGATGACGTCGCTGATCGGCTTCCGTGACGGCCCGTTCCGTGCGACCGAAGCCGCGAAGAAGATCCACCTGTCGAACATGTCGCGCATCAACCAGGAGACGCAGAAGATCTTCAAGGCCGGCAAGCTGATGAAGCCCGCGGAGCTCGACGCGCAGATCCGCGACCGTTCGGCGCGCTACGTGCAGTTCGACTGCTTCCACGAAATCCTGCCGCAGCCCGAGAACCGCATCGTGCCGAGCAAGACGGCCACCGACGCGGTCGGCATCCCGCGGCCCGAGATCACGTATGCGATCGACGATTACGTGAAGCGCGGCGCCGTGCACACACGCGAGGTCTACGCGACGGCCGCGAAGGTGCTCGGCGGCACCGAAGTCGTCTTCAATGATGAATTCGCGCCGAACAACCACATCACGGGCGCGACGATCATGGGCGCGGATGCACGCGACTCGGTCGTCGACAAGGACTGCCGCACGTTCGACCATCCGAACCTGTTCATCTCGAGCAGCTCGACGATGCCGACCGTCGGTACGGTGAACGTGACGCTGACGATCGCGGCGCTGGCGCTGCGGATGTCGGACACGCTGAAGAAGGAAGTCTGACCGTGCGGAAATCTACTCTCACCTTCCTCCTCGCTGGCTGCCTCGCGCTGCCGGGGCTCGTCCGTGCGGCCGATTCGGCCGATCCGGCGCAGGTCAAGCGCGGCGAATACCTCGCGGTGGCCGGCGACTGCATGGCCTGCCACACCGCGAAGGGCGGCAAGCCGTTCGCGGGCGGCCTCGGGATGCCGGTGCCGATGCTCGGCAAGATCTACACGAGCAACATCACGCCCGACCCGGACACCGGCATCGGCAACTGGACGTTCGACGACTTCGAGCGCGCGGTGCGTCACGGCGTCTCGAAGAACGGCGACAACCTGTACCCGGCGATGCCGTACGTGTCGTACGCGAAGATCAACGACGACGACGTGCAGGCGCTGTACGCGTACTTCATGCACGGCGTCGAACCGGTCAAGCAGGCGCCGCCGAAGAACGAGATCCCCGCGCTGCTGAGCATGCGCTGGCCGCTGAAGATCTGGAACTGGCTGTTCCTGAAGGACGGCGTGTACCAGCCGAAGCCCGCGCAGAGCGCCGAGTGGAACCGTGGTGCGTATCTGGTGCAGGGCCTCGCGCACTGCAGCACGTGCCATACGCCGCGCGGCATTGCAATGCAGGAGAAGTCGCTCGATGAAACCGGCGGCAGCTTCCTGTCGGGTTCGGTGCTCGCGGGCTGGGACGGCTACAACATCACGTCCGACCCGAACGCGGGGATCGGCGGCTGGACGCAGCAGCAGCTCGTCCAGTACCTGCGCACCGGCAGCGTGCCGGGCCTCGCGCAGGCGGCCGGCCCGATGGCCGAGGCGGTCGAGCACAGCTTCTCGAAGATGACCGAAGCCGACATCGGCGCGATCTCGACGTACATCCGTACGGTGCCGGCCGTGGCCAGCGGCGACGCGAAGCAGTCGCGCTCGTCCTGGGGCAAGCCGGCCGAGGACGGCCTGAAGCTGCGTGGTGTCGCGCTCGCGTCGTCGGGTATCGATCCGGCGCGGCTGTACCTCGGCAACTGCGCGACGTGTCACCAGATGCAGGGCAAGGGCACGCCGGACGGCTATTATCCGCCGCTGTTCCACAACTCGACGGTCGGCGCATCGAATCCGACCAACCTCGTGCAGGTGATCCTGAACGGCGTGCAGCGCAAGGCCGGCAGCGAGGACGTCGGGATGCCGGCGTTCCGCCACGAGCTGTCGGATGCGCAGATCGCCGCGCTGACGAACTACCTGACCGGGCAGTTCGGCAATCCGGCCGCGAAGGTGACCGAGCAGGACGTCGCGAAGCTGCGTTGATGCAGCGCGCGACGCAGCACGGCGACGACAGACAAGAGGAGGCGCACAGCACATCGGGCGGGCCCGATGCCGGTTGTTGCAGAGCGGGGCGGGCGGCGCAGGCGGCCGCCCGTCCTGGTTCGTTGGCAATCCGGTGCGCGCAGGCCGCGCATCGCTTTCGTTGATCGAGACCATGACACCGAATCAACCGTTTCTCGCGTCCCAGCGCGATGTGCTGCTGCTGCTGTCCCGGATCCTGCTCGTGATCCTGTTCGTGATGTTCGGCTGGAAGAAGATTGTCGACTTCTCCGGTACGATCGCGTTCATGGGCTCGGAGGGTGCGCCCGCGCCGATCATCTCGGCGGCGATCTCCGTCGTGATGGAGCTGTTCGTCGGCATCGCGATCCTCGTCGGCTTCCAGACGCGCCCGCTCGCGCTGCTGCTTGCGCTGTATACGATCGGCACCGGCATCATCGGCCACCATTACTGGACGATGACGGGCGGCGAGCAGATCAACAACATGATTCATTTCTACAAGAACATCGCGATCGCGGGTGGCCTGCTTGCACTGTGCGCAGCGGGCCCCGGTCGATATTCGATCGATCGCGGATAGGCGGACCCTGGGCGCGCGCATGGGGCGCGCGCGGGAAGGTCGAGACTCCGAGGGGGCATCATTTTGCGACTTAAACATTTCGCATGGCTGATTGCGGCTGCCACACCGGCGGCCGCCTTTGCACAGACGAGCGTGACGCTGTACGGCCGGATCGACGGCGGCATCGAATACCTGAACCACATCGCGACGCCGAACGGCAGCAAGTCGCGCTGGAGCGCGGAAGGCGGCGACTGGGGCACCAGCATGTTCGGCCTGAAGGGCTTCGAGGATCTCGGCGGCGGCCTGTCGACGGTCTTCAACCTGGAAACCGCATTCCAGGTGATGAACGGCACGACGGGCGGCGGGCGCATGTGGTCGCGGCGCGCGTACGTCGGGCTGAAGAGCGACACGTGGGGCCAGCTGCAGGCCGGCCGCAACCTGTTCATCGACAGCGACGGCGTGTGGGAATTCGACCCGTTCGTCCAGCAGGCGTTTTCGTCGGCGTCGCTCGTGCGCGGCCGCAACTGGCAGCAGAGCAGCAACAACATCGAATATCACAGCCCGGTGATCGGCGGCTTCGACGTGCAGGCGCAATATGCGTTCGGCAACCAGTCGCGCGGCTTCAACTACGGGGCGGCAGACGATTTCGGCCGCTCGGACGGGATCATGATCTCGTACCACTCGCCGGTGCTCGACTTGCGCGGCATCTACGACGAACTGCGTGACAACAACGGCAAGTTCAGCAACATCTTCACGGCGTCGCGCGAGTACTTCGTCGGTGCGAACGTGAAGGTGTCGAAGTTCAAGATCCAGGGCGCGTATACGCACTATCAGGCGCCGGACAGCCCGGCCGGTGTTGCCGATCGGGCGGATCACTACTGGCTCGGTGCGACTTATGCGGCTACGCCGCAGTGGGCCGTGACGGGCGGCGGCTATTACGTGAAGGTGGGCGACGGCGGCAGCGATGCGTCGCACGATCCGTCGGGCCACGCGATGATGTACGTGCTCGGCACCACGTACAACCTGTCGAAGCGTACGTTCCTGTATGGAACGGTCGCGTATGTGCGCAACGGCGGGAATTCGAACTTCTCGCTGCTCGCGACGCCGCGGGATGCGACGTCGGGAACGAGCCCGCTTGCGGGTGAATCGCAGACGGGTGCTTATGTGGGGATGATGCATACGTTCTGAGCGCGGGCAGCGCCAGATACGCAAAAGGCACGGGTGATGGAGCCCGTGCCTTTTTCATTTGCGACCTGCGGCAACTTCGGCCGCATCGGCCGCCATTCAATCCAGCGCCTTCCCGGCTTTCTCGTCCATGCAGCGAATCGCGAGCAGCGTCATCGCGCCACACGCGATCGCATACCAAGCCGGCGCATTCGGATTCCCGGTTGCCGCGATCAGCCACGTGACGAAGAACTGCGCGAAGCCGCCGAAGATCGCGACGCCGACGCTATACACCAGCGCACCGCCCGTCGCACGCACGGCCCGCGGAAACAACTCACCGAGCATTGCCCCCGTCGCACCGATGTTGATCGCATGCACGATCGACAGCGCGGCGATGATCGACAGCAGCGACGTGGCGCCCGGCCAGCGGTTCAGCGCGATGAACGCCGGGTAGATCGCGGCCATCAGCACGATGCGCGTCCACCAGACGATCCGGTTGCGCCCGTACACATCGGACAGGTGGCCGCCGATCGGCGTTACGAGCATCAGGATCGCGCCGGCGACGCAGCCGGTCGTCATCGACAGCCACGTCGGCAGGTGCAGCACCTGCACGCCGTAGATCGCCATGTAGAACACGATGATGTAGTGGATCGACGTGCCGCCGATCGTCACGCCGAGGCCCGCGAACACGGCCTTGCCGTGATGGCGCAGCACGTCGGCGAGCGGCAGCGATGCAACTGGTTCGTCGTGCGCTGCGGCGGGCGAGGGCGCAGCCGCCGGGACTTCCTCGACGGTGCGGCGCAGCCAGTAGCCGAGCGGCACGAACAGCGTGCCGATGATGAACGGCACGCGCCAGCCCCAGCTTTCGAGCTGCGCGGCGGTCAGTGTCGACGTCAGCGCGACGCCGGTGAGCGCGCCCGCGAGCGCGGCAAGCCCCTGGCTCGAGAACTGGAACGACGCATAGAAGCCGCGACGATGTTGCGGCGCCTGTTCGAGCAGCAGCGTCGTCGACGCGCCGACTTCGCCGCCCGACGCGAACCCCTGCAGCAGCCGCGCGAGCACGAGCAGCAGCGGCGCGGCGATGCCGATCTGCGCGAAGGTCGGCGCGACCGCGATCGTCGCGGTGCCGAGCGCCATCAGCAGCAGCGTGAGGATCATCGCTTTCTTGCGGCCAGCGCGGTCGGCATACATGCCGATCACGAGCCCGCCGAGGGGGCGCGTGACGAAACCGACGCCGAAGCTTGCGACCGCGAGCATCAGCTGCCCGAACGACGAATGCACGGGAAAGAACAGCTTGCCGATCAGGATCGCGAAGAAGCTGTAGACCGTGAAGTCGTAGAACTCGAGCGCGTTGCCGACGGCGGCTGCCGCGATCAGCCGGCGTTTCTTCGCGGCGGCGCGGGCATCGACCGGCGTGCCGGCGAACGGAAGGGCGGACGTTTCCATGGGGTTCCCCCGGTTAAGCGCGAAACTGTGTGGTGAAAGGCCGTCAGGCCGCGAGCCAGGCTTCGGCGACGCGAACCCAGTAGCTCGCGCCGATCGCGAGGATGTCGTCGTTGAAGTCGTAGCCGGGGTTGTGCACCATGCAGCCGCCCTTGCTGCCGATCCCGTTGCCGATGAACGCGTAGCAGCCGGGACGCGCCTCGAGCATGAACGCGAAATCCTCGCTGCCCATCAGCGGCGCGGCGTCGGTTTCGACGCGCTCGGCGCCGAGCATCTGCTGCGCGATCTCGGCCGCGAACGCGGTCGGTTCCGCGTGATTGACGAGCACCGGGTAGCCGTAGTCGTAGTCGACTTCCGCGGTGATGCCGAAGCTTTCGGCCTGGCCTTTCGCGAGGGCTTCGATGCGGCGCGCGAGCAGCGCGCGCACGTCGGCGTTCAGCACGCGCACCGACAGCTTCATCACGACGGTTTCGGGAATGATGTTGAAGGTCTCGCCGGCCTGCACGCTGCCGACCGTAATCACGGCCGCATGCTGCGCATCGACCTCGCGTGCGACGATCGTCTGCAGCGCGACCATGATGCTGCCCGCGGCCGACATCGGATCGCGCGCGAAATGCGGCATCGCGCCGTGGCCGCCGACGCCGCGCAGCGTGATCGTCACGCGGTCGGCCGATGCCATCGCGGCGCCGGTGCGGAATGCCATGTCGCCGGCCGCGCGGCCCGGCATGTTGTGGATCGCGAAGATCGCGTCGCACGGGAAGCGGTCGAACAGGCCGTCGTCCATCATCGCCTTCGCGCCGCCGAAGTTTTCCTCGGCAGGCTGGAAGATCAGGTTCAGCGTGCCTGAGAACTGGCGCGTGGCCGAGAGGTGGCGCGCCGCGCACAGCAGCATCGCCGTGTGGCCGTCGTGGCCGCATGCATGCATCTTGTTCGCATGGCGGCTCGCGTACGGCAGACCCGTGGCTTCCGCGAGCGGCAGCGCGTCCATGTCGGCGCGCAGCCCGACCGTGCGCGTGCCTTGCCCTTCGCGCAGTACGCCGACAACGCCCGTCTTGCCGATCCCGCGATGCACGTCGTAGCCCCAGCCGGTGAGCAGCTGGGCGACGAGATTGCTCGTGAGCGTCTCCTCGAACGCGAGCTCGGGATGAGCGTGAATGCGGCGGCGCACCTCGACCAGTTCGGGGGCGATCGCGGCGATGCCGGGGATGACGGGGTTCACGGCTTGCAGCATGGGGTCTCCTGTGGGGCAGGTGGAGCGTTTGACGTGCATATGACGAGCAAGCATATAAATTTCTTTCGGGTACCAGAAGCTGCTAAATTGCTTTGGTGCACACCGTCGGTTGCCGCTCGGGAATACCCTGAGCCACTGTGCCGCGCGACGCACAGGGTTTCCACGGATCACGCATTGCCGCCATGAAATACCATCAGCTGAAAGCGTTCGTCACCGTTGCCGAAGAAGGCAGCATCCGCGCGGCCGCGCGGCGTCTGAACGTGTCACCGGCGGCGTTGACGAAGGCCGTCAAGGAACTCGAGATCGCACTCGGCGTGTCGCTCGTCGTGCGTACCGCACGCGGCGTGCAGCTCACCGCGTTCGGCCAGCAGCTGCAGGTGCGCGCGCGGCTGATCGTCGCCGAAATGCAGCGTGCCCGCGACGACATCGAGCAGGCGCAGGGCGCGATGACGGGCTCCGTCGCGGCCGCCATCACGCCGGCGGCCGCGGTGACGATCCTGCCCGACGCGTTCCGCGCGTTCCGGCGCCGCTTCCCGGTGGCGCGCGTCAATCTGGTCGAAGGGTTTCCGGGCGTCGCGCTGCCGCGCCTGCACGACGGTTCGCTCGATTTCGCGGTCGCCGTCGTCGTGCCCGAGCTGCTGGCGGCCGAGTTCGATCATGCGGAGCTCTACGCGAGCCGTTCGCTGATCGTCGCGCGCAAGGGGCATCCGCTCGCGTCGGCTACGTCGCTCGCCGATCTCGTCGACGCCGACTGGCTGATGAATCCGTCGCCGGAAAGCTCCACGCAGGTACTGTTCAATTCGTTCGTCGCGTATGGGCTGCCGGTGCCGGCGCGCGTCGTCGAATGCCCGAGCTTCGGGCTCGCGCACAGCCTGATGACGGGTTGCGACCTGATCGCATCGATGCCCGAGCAATTGCTGCAGGGCGAGTGGGCGCGCGACCAGCTCGCGGTGCTGCCGATCCGCGAGCGCCTGCCGGGCGTCTCGGTGCAGGTCGTCACGCGCCGCGACAGCCCGCTGACGCCGGCCGCGGCAATGCTGCTCGACTGCCTGCGCGATTCCGCGCGGCGCAAGGGACTGCGGTGAACCGGCGCCCGACGAAAATCATGTAGTCATCCTGACGATGATCGTGCCGACACGCGGCGAGCGGTACGCCATTCCGGCGCATGCCGCGCGAGCCGGTATGATATCGGCCGGCCCGCCGCTGCGGCCGGCCGCCAACCACTCTCGCCATCCGGCATCCAGCAATCAGAGGCATCACATGACCAGTGCAACCCAATTCGACAACGTATCGGTCGTCAAGCGCGCGAACGTCTATTTCGACGGCAAGTGCGTGTCGCATACCGTGCTCTTCCCGGACGGCACGCGCAAGACGCTCGGCGTGATCCTGCCGTGCGCGCTCAACTTCGGCACGGACGCGCCCGAATTGATGGAAGTGCAGGCCGGCAAGTGCCGCGTGAAGCTCGACGGCAGCAGCGAATGGCAGACCTATGGCGCCGGCGAATCGTTCTCGGTGCCGGGCAAGAGCCGCTTCGACATCGAAGTGCTCGAGACACTCGATTACGTCTGCAGCTACCTGTAAGCGCAGGCGGCAGAAAAAGAAAAGCCCCGCCGAAGCGGGGCTTGTCGCAAGCGGATGGCGCAAGGCCATCCGGAGCGCCTGTTCTCGTTACAGGCAGGCGTTGATGTCGCCGGCCGACGATGCATCGCCGCCGCGGAAACCGACCCAGGTCTTCGCGTTGCCGGCGTTGGCCGGGCGCACCACGGCGGCAGCGCCGTTCGGCGGCTGCTGGCCCGGCGCGTAGACGGCCATTGCGAGGCCATTCGCCAGTTCGTACTGCGACGTCACTTGTTGCTGCGACTTGTCGGCCCACGTCTTGGCGATGCACTGCGCCACTTGGTCGGCGGGCTTTTGGCTTTGTCCCACGTTCTGCAGGGCAGAATCGGCTGCATGAGCAGAAAATGCCACGGTCAATGCGATGAGCGGTAAGTATTTCGCGTTCACGTTATCTCCCTCGAGTCGTGATTGATTAAGTGGGATGCGCAGCAGTACTGCGTGCTAATGAGATCGCATCGGGCAAGCACGGTTCCGGTGATTCCGAAACAAGTTGTTAACGCGCTTGCCAAATGGCGGCTCCGGTGCTGTGCGGCGTTGCTGCGATGCGGCATGCGTCGTGTGCGGCTCGACGTCATGCGTTGCACGGTCAGCGCGCTGCCCGGTCGTGTGGTGTCATGACGGTCACGGCACACGGCATGTGTGTGCATGCCGTGCCGCGACTCTTTATCTGATGGCGAAGTGGAATGGCTGATTGATGGCCCCGTCGCATGGGCACCATGATGACAAACTTTCGCCAGACAAAATGTTAACCAACTTTAAACCCGGAACACGGCGGAATACGATGCGGCGCACGAGGGTGCGCCGCATCGTGCAGCGAGGCGAGGCGCGATGAGGAGGCGGTGCGCAGCCGGTGTGCCCGAGTACGCGGTTGGCGTCAGCCGGCCTTGCGGGTGCCGGCGTCGCGCAGGTTGACCGGGACGATCGGGCGAAAGCGCTCGCGCTTCTGTTCGTCGTCGAAGTGCTGGAGCGCGGGCTTGATCAGGTCGCTGCGCGACACGAGGCCCGTGACGCGCAGCGATTGCTCGTCGTCGACGACCGGCAGGCGTTCGAGGCCCAGCATCGCGAGGCGCGATGCGACGACGCGGCATGTTTCGTGCGCGAGCGCGACGGCCGGGGCGCGGCCTGTGAACGCGCCCGCGATCGGCGTATCGGCGCCGGCCTGTGCGCGCTGCGCGTCGAGCGTCGCACGATCGACCAGGCCGAGCAGGCGGCCGTGCTGCACGACCGGGTAGGCGCGATGCGTCTGCTTCGCGCCGAAGTATTGCGACGCGACGATATCGAGCGTCGCTGCGCCGTCGATCGCGACGAGCCGGTCGGCCGGCGTCATCACTTCACCGATGTCATGGCGCTCGAGCGGATCGACGCCGTATTCGCGATAGATGTGATAGCCGCGACGCGCGATCTTTTCCGTCATGATCGAGCGCTTCATCACGATGGTCGCGAAGCCGTGCGCGACGAGCGTCGCTGCGAGCAGCGGCAGCAGCGCGTTCGCATCATGCGTGAGGCCGAACGCGAACACGATCGCGGTGAGCGGGGCGCCGAGCGTCGCGCCGAGCGTCGCGGCCATGCACACGAGCGGCCACAGCGCCGGATCGCCGCCCGGCAGCAGCGGCGACAGCACGGTGCCGAGGCCGGCGCCGAGCATCAGCAGCGGGGCGAGCACACCGCCCGACGTGCCCGAGCCGAGTGCGATCACCCACATCACGGCCTTCACGATCAGCAGCGCGAGCGCGATCTTCAACGCGATATGCTGATGCAGCAGGTCGCCGATCACGTCGTAGCCGACGCCGAGCGCGCGCGGTTCGAGCCAGCCGCCGATGCCGATCACGACCGCGCCGAGCGCAGGCCACCACATCCAGTGCACCGGCAGCTTCGCGAAGGTGTCCTCGACGCGGTACAGCGCCGCCGACAGGCCGCATGCGAGCATGCCCGACAGCAGCCCCGCGACGATGCACGACAGCAGCGCGACCGGCGACGGCGCGGCCGTCGTCAGCGGAAACAGCGGATCGACGCCGAAGAACAGCGCACGTGCGAACCCGGCTACCGCACACGCCAGCGCGACCGGCAGGAAACTGCGCGGCCGCCATTCGAACAGCAGCAGCTCGACCGCGAGCAGCACCGCGGCGACGGGCGTGCCGAACACGGCCGTCATGCCGGCGGCTGCACCGGCGACGAGCAGCGTCTTGCGCTCGGCGGCGGTCACGTGCACGCATTGCGCGATCAGCGAGCCGAGTGCGCCGCCCGTCATGATGATCGGGCCTTCGGCGCCGAACGGGCCGCCGCTGCCGATCACGACGCCGGACGACAGCGGCTTGAGGATCGCGACCTTCGGCGACATGCGGCTCTTGCCGAACAGGATCGCCTCGATCGCTTCGGGAATGCCGTGGCCGCGGATCTTCTCCGAACCGAAGCGCGCCATCAACCCGACGATCAGCCCGCCGACCACCGGGATCACGATCACCCATGCGCCGAGCGTGTTGTTCGCCGGGGAGCGGTCGGCGAACGAGAACTGCTGGAAGAAGAACAGGTTCGTGAACAGGTGGATCAGGCTCAACAGCACGAACGCGGCAAGCGTGCTGAGCAGGCCGATTCCGGCGGCAAGCAACGCGATCCTGGGCAGGCGTGCGTTGGTCGAGAAATCGCGTTTGTGTGGTGCGTTCATCGGCGTGGAAAGAGCAAGGGTCAGTAATCGATCTGGGGAACCTGGAACGTGCCCTTGAGCGACTTCAGCTCGGCGCGGTGCATGGCCGCGAGGCGGGCGAGCAGCGTCTCGCCGGCGGGTTCGAGGTGGACTTCGACCTGCCGGCGGTCGGCTTCGCTCGTCTTGCGCTTCACGAGCCCGAGCGCCTCGCAGCGCGTCACCAGCGCGACGACGCCGTGATGCTGCGCCTGCAGGCGTTCCGCGAGCTCGCCGACGGTTGCCCATTCGCGATGCGGATAGCCCTTGATGTGCAGCAGCAGCAGGTATTGCAGCGGCGTCACGCCTTCGCTTTGCGCGGCGCGTTCGGAGAAGCGCTCGAAGCGGCGCATCTGGTAGCGGAACTCGGACAGTTGCTGGAAATCGCTTTTGGCCAGCGCGCGTCGGGTATCGTTCATCGAGGGCGGTCGTACGGTCAGTTTCGGTGGCGTCAAATATATCACAATATGATATAAAAGGCCGGGCGATGGCGGAATGAATGCATTCCACGTTGCGTCAGCCGTTACGGGACATGGCGAGTGCTACGCGGCCTCTAGCATTCGGGTCTGCTGATAAAGGCCCGTCACGAGATCCGTCTGCGTGATGATCCCGACGAGCCGGTGCGACGCATCGACGACCGGAATGTGGTGATGGCCAGAATGCGTGAACAGCGGCACGAGTGCGGTGATCGGCATCGTTTCCGGCACGCATGCGACGTCGCGCGTCATCACGGTGGCGACGCTCGCGGGCTGGCCGCCGAGCGATTGCGGCAGCCGCGCGGACAGGCGCTGCCACAGCGGGGCCGGACGACGCAGCTGGCGCGTGAGATCGGCGCGCGTGACGATGCCGGTCAGCCGGCCTTCGCCATCGACCACCGGCAGCGCCTTCACGCGGTGGCGGTCGAGCAGCGTCAGCGCGGCCGTCACCGATGTCGACGGCGCGACCTCGATCGCATCGTTCGTCATCAGGTCGGCGCACGTGAGCTGGCCGAACGTGCGCGTATAGGCCTGCATCTCGGTTTCGCGCAGCAGCGTTTCGAGATCGTCCGGATCGACGTCGAGCCATTCGCTGCGACGCTTCAGCACCACGTCGAGATCGCCGCGCGTGAAGCCGCCACGTGCCGATGCGGCGCCGCCCGCCTGCGGTTTCGCGTCGGGTCGCACGCCGCCGTGCGGATAGCGGTGTCCGGTCAGCGCGTGATACACGAGAGCGGCCGACAGCAGGATTCCCGATTGCAGTGCGATCGGCTCCAGCACGAAACCGAAGCCGAGCGAGTGGATGGCCGGGCCGCCGACCACGGCCGTGAGCGCGACGGCGCCCGACGGCGGGTGCACGCAGCGCAGCGCGAACATGCCGCCGATCGCACACGCGATCGCGACCGCGGCGGCCGTGACCGGATCAGCGATCCATTGCGCGCAGGCCACGCCGACCGTCGCCGCGACGAGGTTGCCGCCGATGATCGACCAAGGCTGCGCGAGCGGGCTCGCCGGCACCGCGAACAGCAGCACGGCCGATGCACCCATCGGCGCGACGAGCAGCGGCACGAGGCCCGGCACGCCGGGCAGCAGCCGCATCGTGACGCCGACCGTCGCGATCCCGACGAGCGCCCCCGTGCACGAACGCAGGCGCTCGCGCCAGCCAAGCGACATCGGATGGGGAAGGAAGCTGCGCAACCATTGCTGCAGCGTGCGGCGCGACGGAGAGGAGCCTGACGACATGGACGGGTACGCGGTAAATAGGACGGCGCGGGGCCGCGCGGCGACAAGGGCGCAATTATATCGCGTTGTGATACAAATTGCCGTGCTGCATCAAGCCGTTGCGTGCGCACGGCGCGCGAGTCTTGCGAAAGCCTTTCATTCGATGAAAGCTTTGGGGCCACGCAACCGCGCACATTCGTCGGCAGCGGCGTACAATTCGGGCCACCGAATCCCCCGTCATGCCAGAACCACGTACGCGATGCCCGCTCTCCCGCCTTTTCCCCGGCCCGGTGATCGACTCGACGTGGTTCGCGGCCGTGTTCCGTTTCCCACTTGACGCGAGCGCCGCCGACGCCTCCCCATCGACTCCCCCCAAGCCAATTCAATGGACATGCTCGAAAACATGCGCCTGTTCGTGCGCGTTGTCGAAGCCGGCAGTTTTACTGCGGTCGCGAAGGAAATCGACGCGACCACCGCGCAGGTGTCGCGCGCGGTCTCGAACCTCGAAGCGCACGTACAGACGCGCCTGCTGCATCGCACGACGCGCCACCTCGGCCTGACCGAAAGCGGCGAACGCTATTTCGAGCGCGCGAAATCGATCCTCGCGGAACTCGACTATGCGAACGCGGAGGCGCGCAACGCGCTGCTGCGGCCGAGCGGCAAGATGCGCATCCATGCGATGACGGGGCTCGGGCAGAGTCATGTCGTGTCGTCGATCGTCCGCTACCAGGAGGACAACCCCGACGTGTCGGTCGAGCTGACGCTCGCGCAGCGGATGCCGAATCTCGTCGAGGAGGGCTACGACGTGTCGATCGTGACGGCGTCGCAACTGCCCGATTCGGGCTATGTCGCGCAGACCTGCGGCACGAGCTGCAGCGTGCTTGTCGCGTCGCGCGAATACCTGGCGCGGCACGGCACGCCGCAGACGCCCGGCGAATTGCCGAACCACGTGTGCCTGCGTCTCGACACGCCGGCCTCGCCGGCCAGCGAATGGCGGCTCGAGCGCAGCGACGGCGAGGAAGCCGTCTACGAGCTGCAGCCGGCGCCGTTCCAGGTCAACGTGCCGGACGCGCTGTGCGTCGCGGTGCGCGCCGGGCGCGGGATCGCGTGCGTCGCGCTGTATACGGTGCTCGACGACATCCGCGCGGAGCGGCTGATCCGCGTGCTGCCGGAGTACCGGCTGCAGACGGTGAGCGTGTATGCCGTCTACGCGACGCGCCGCTATCTCGACGCGAAGATCCGTACGTTCCTCGAGCACCTGCGCACGACGCTCACGCCCGCGCTGGAGAACGACCTGCGCGAACTCGACCGGCTGACGACCGAACACGCGCCGGGCGGCCGCAAGCGCGCGTGACGGCGTACGTGCGTGCCGCTGCGCCGCTCAGGCCGCCGGCGTGATGCGGATCCGCTCGAAGCGGCCCGCGAGCCATGCGTATGCGGCGATGCCGATCAGCCCATGCGCGGCGACGAACCACAACGCGCCGGCGAACGAACCGGTGCTGGCGACGAAGTAGCCGATCACGAGCGGCGTGACGATCCCGGCGATGTTGCCGAGGCCGTTGAACACGCCGCCGCTCAGCCCGACCATGCCTTCGGGCGCCGTATCGGCGAGCACGGCCCAGCCGACCGCCGCGAGCCCCTTGCCGAAGAACGCGATCGTCATCAGCGCGATCACGGCCGCGTTCGACGCCGCGCCGTTCGCGAGCACGAGCAGCGTCGCCATCGCCATCCCCGCGACGAACGGCGTCTTGCGCGCCTTCGACGGATGCATGCCGCGCCGGATCAGCCAGTCCGACAGCACGCCGCCGAGCACGCCGCCCGTGAACCCGCAGATTGCCGGCAGCGCCGCAACCCAGCCGGCTTCCATGATCGTCATCCCGCGCCCCTTGATCAGGTAGATCGGAAACCACGTGATGAAGAAGTACGTGAGCGCCGTGATGCAGTACTGACCGATATAGATCGCCCACAGGTTCCGGTGGCGGAACAGTTGCGATGCGTCGTGCCACGAAACACGCGGCCGTTGGCGCACGCGGTTCGCCTCGAGATCGACGAGCGCACCGTGTGCGCGCAGGTAGTCGCGCTCGGCATCGGTCACGCGCGGGTGCCCGTGCGGCTCGCGATACCACGCGAACCACAGCGCGGCGAGCGCGATGCCGAGCAGCCCCATCCACAGGAACACATGCTCCCAGCCGAGTGCGTGGGTGAGCCAGGCCATGGCCGGCGTGAACAGCACGACGGCCATGTACTGCGCGGAATTGAACAGGGCCGACGCCGTGCCGCGTTCGGCGGTCGGGAACCAGCAGGCGACGATCCGCGAATTGGCCGGGAACGCCGGCGATTCGACGAGGCCGAGCATGAAGCGCATCACGAACAGCGCGAGCGTCGCGGCCGCACCCTGAACGGCGAGCCAGCCGACCGTGCCCTGCAGCATCGTGAAGACCGACCACAGCAGCAGGCTCAGGCCGTACACGCGCCGTGCGCCGAAGCGATCGAGCAGCCAGCCGCCCGGGATCTGGCCGATCGCGTAGGCCCACGCGAACGCCGAAAAGACGACGCCGAGCTGCACGGGCGTCAGGCCGAGATCGTGCGCGACGCCGGTGCCGGCGATCGACATCGTCGCGCGGTCCGCATAGTTGATGACGGTGACCGCGAAAATCAGCGCGAGGACCGCATAGCGGACGCGGCCGATCGTGCGCGAGGCCGCGGGCGACGCGGCGAGGGCGGCGCCGCTGGATCGATTGGACATGCGTGTCTCCTGGCCTCCGTCGGGCGGAGGCATCCGGTGTTGTAACGAGGCGGCCGTGCGGCCGCGCGGCGTTCAGCGCGTGACGCTGGTCGGCGGGCGCTGGCCCGCGAAGCACGCGGCGAGGTTGGCGAGCACGATCCGGCCCATTTCCTCGCGCGTTTCATGCGTGGCGCTCGCGCGGTGCGGCTGCACGACGACGCGGTCGAGTTCGAGCAGCGCGGCCGGCACGTGCGGTTCGTTCGCGAACACGTCGAGGCCGGCGCCGGCGATCGTGCCGTCGGCGAGCGCACGGACGAGCGCGGTTTCGTCAACCAGCTTGCCGCGCGCGACATTGATCAGGAATCCTTTGGGGCCGAGTGCGGCGAGCACGTCGGCCGTCACGAGCACGTTGCCGTGGTCGGCCGATGCCGCGATCACGAGCACGTCGCTGTCGCGCGCGAGCGCGGCGAGGTCCGGAACGTAGCGATAGCCGCTGTCGCGATGCTCGCGCGGGCCGAAGTAGCTGACGGGCATCCGGAACGCCTGCGCGCGCTGCGCGATCGCGCGCCCGACGCGGCCGAGCCCGACGATGCCGAGCCGCTTGCCGGTGACCTGCGTCGCGAGCGGCTGGGCCGTTTTGCCCCAGCGGCCGGCACGGACGATCCGCTCGCCGGCGCCGAGGTCGCGCAGCGTCATCAGGATCAGCCCCAGCGCCATGTCGGCGACGTCGTCGGTCAGCACGTCGGGCGTCGTCGTCACGTGGATGCCGCGTGCGCGGGCGCGGTCGAGATCGACCGCGTCGGTGCCGATGCCGCTGATCGCGATGATCTCGAGCGCGCTCAGCCGGTCCATCAGCGCGGCGGACAGGCCGTTCGCGCCGCCGGTCACGACGCCGCGAATGCGCGACGCCACGCGGTCGAGCAGCGCGTCCGGGTCTTCGGCCGCATGCAGCCGATGCACCGCGTAACGGGCGGACAGTTCGGCGTCGATGGTGGCGGGGAGCGGCTGGGTCAGCAGGATGTCGATGGTCATGAAGGTCTCGGTCGTCGTGCGCGGCGCGGGCCGCGCATCGGGTGGAACCGAGTATAGAAATCGCATCGATATCGGTCTAACATCAAAAGACTATCGATTGATTCAAGAATTGGATGATTGAACTGCACCAGCTTCGCTGCTTCGTCGCGGTGGCCGAGGAACTGCATTTCGGCCGTGCGGCGAAACGGCTCTTCATGACCCAGCCGCCGCTGAGCCGGCAGATCCAGCTGCTCGAGCACGCACTCGGCATCGCGCTGCTCGAGCGCAGCAGCCGGCAGGTCAGCCTGACCGCGGCCGGCGAGCGCTTCCTGCGCGACGCGCGGCACATCCTCGAATTCTCCGCCCGGGCCGAGCAGGCCGCGCAGCGCGTCGCGCATGGCGGGGCCGGCCGCATCACGCTCGGTTTCACGGCCGTGAGCGCGTACCGGATGATTCCGGTGCTGCTCGCGCACGCGGCGCATGCGCTGCCGGATGTCGACGTCGAATTGCGCGAGATGGTGTCGACCGTGCAGATCGATGCGCTCGCATCGCGGATGCTCGACGCCGGTTTCGTGCGGCAGCGCGCCGCGCGCCAGCCGCTCGAATACCGGCTCGTGCAGCGCGAACCGATGCTCGTCGCGGTGGCGCAAGGCGCGCCGCTTGCCGCCTACGAGCAGATCGGCCCCGACGAACTCGACCGGCAGCCGTTCATCGCGTATTCGCCGAACGAGGGGAAGTACTTCCACGACATGATCTCGGGGATGTTCGCGGGCGCCGGACGGCTGCCGAACTACCTGCACTACGTCGGGCAGACGCATACGATCCTCGGCCTCGTGCGTGCGGGGCTCGGCGCGGCGCTGGTGCCGGCGTCGGCGCGCGAGCTTCATGTCGACGGCGTGGTGTTCCGGCCGCTGGCGGGCGTCAATGTCGCAGCCGAGCTGTATCTCGCGTGGCGCGCGGACAACGACAATCCGGCGCTGCCGGTGTTCAACGCGATGGTCGAGCGGTTTCTCGCGCAGGAACAGGGCGGCGGCGCAACGTAGCGGCGTCGCGCGGTCGCATCGTGTCACAAGCTTTCAATCCGGAAGCTTGCGGCGCCGCGATGACAAGCAATCCTGAGCGAGCGGTGCATGTGCCGATGACAGGAATCCTTGCAATTTCGAAAGCATGCCGTCATGCGCGTGCTTCGCGGCGGGCGGCACGAACGCCAGGGGCGCTGTCAGCCCGACGAAGGGCTCCATGCCGACCGCTTGACGCTGCATGCCGGTCGGCGCAGGATACGTCCGTGCATTTGGAGCGGGACGCGCCGGCCGCGCGGTTCCTGCACCCGCGACACGCAAAAGAACAACGATGAGCCTTTACGCCCTCGTACCGGAATACCGGCGCCGCATCCATCCGCGCGCCGCAACGACGCTTCGACCGACGCCCGTCGCGTCACGTATCCGTCATCCCGTTCGTACCTGCGCGCCGGTACGCTTTCCCGTCCGCGCGCTGGCCGCGACGATGAACGGCGCCGGTCCGGCCCGCCGCATCGCACCGCCGCCCGCTACCCCCGATCACCGCATCCCGAACGGCGCCTACACCGGCGTCTCGTGACGCCCGCACGCGTCCGTCCTGGTATTGCGCCGCCGGCTTTCCTGATTGCCGGGCGGCACCGGAGTCCGAAGCATTTCGATTGCATCTGAAAAAGCAAACGTACGCAGTCCGGTTCGAGGTTCAAGGAGAAAAACTCATGTCGCAGCTTTCAAATGAAGCAAACGGCAGTTCGGGGAGTGGCAAGGTCAAGCTGATCAAGTGGGCGATCATCGTCGCCGGCGTCGCGATCGCGGCACCGGCCGCGCTGTTCATCCTGAAGGGGGTGATCGCGCTGGTCGCGGCGGGCGTGATCGGTCTCGGCGCGATCTATCTGGCGCCGGTCGTCGCGATGAAGCTCGCGAACCAGAAGGTGAAGATGATCGTCGAGGAAGCGCAGTCGAATCCGATCGAGACGCTGATCAACCAGCTCGCGGAAAAGCGCCAGGACGCGCAGAAGTTCGCGGACAGCATCACCGCGTTCCGTACCGAGGTGAAGAACTTCGAGAGCAAGACGGAGCTGTTCGAGAAGCAGTACCCGGACGACGCGCCGCGCTTCCGGGCGCAGCTCGACACGATGAAGCAGCTGCTCGCGTTCCGCGAGGGCCGCTACAAGCAGGTGCAGGTCGAACTGAAGAATTTCGCGTCGGCGATCGACCGCGCGAAGGCGATGTGGGACATGTCGCAGGCGGCACAGCAGATGAACAAGCTCGCGGGCCGGCAGGCGTCCGATACGTTCGAGCAGATCAAGACCGACGTGGCCGTCGATTCGGTGATGCGCTCGGTCAACAAGGCGTTCTCCGAGATGGAGACGTCGCTGATGGATAACCCCGAGGTCAAGCAGGCGCAACAGCAGGCGGTGTTGAACGGTGGCCGCGCGCCCGGGCTCGATGCGGCGAACCCCGCCCAGTTGCCGTCCAAACAACAATAACTTCCCGCAGGCCCTCAACCATGAAAAAACTTCTTGGCGCAATTGCGTTCCTGGTCGTGCTCGTCGGCGTATGGATCGTGCATCAGGGCGGCCTGTCGACGCTGATTCCCGCGCATGACGCGGCGCCGTCGTCGATGTCCGCGCAAAATGTCGACACCGGCCAACCCGCGCAGACGCCGCCGTCGGCCAACGTGCTGCCGGCCGGCTTCACGCCGCAGGCCAGCACGCTGAAATCGATTGCGGAAAACGGCATCGTCCGGATCTCGGTGCAGAATCCGAGCGAGCCGTTCTTCGGCGAGGACAAGGGCGCACCGCACGGCTTCAACGTCGAATTCGCGCGGCTGCTGTTCGCGGATCCGTCGTTCTCGCACGGCGGCAAGCCGGTCGTCGTCGATACGCATCACGAGGTCGATACGTACCCCGGTGTGCCGAAGCAGCTGCTCGATACGGATGCGAAGGGGAACCACGTGGTCGACGTCGCGATGGACGGGCTGACGTTCCCGGACAACTCGCCGGCCGGCATCGTCTATTCGGTGCCGTACGTCGACGATTTCGGCTATTCGCTGATCGTGCGGCAGGGCTCGGCGATCCGCTCGACCGACGATCTCGCCGGCAAGACGGTCGGCATCCTGAAGGGCGACCCCGACGTGCGCGCGTTCGTCACGCGCCAGTATCCGAACGTGCACTTCGTCGAGGTCGACGATTCCGATCCGGCGTTCATCGCGAAGAGCGTCGACGGCCGGACGGTCGACGCGTTCATCTACGACTATCCGTTTGCGGTCAGCTCGATCAAAAACACCGACCTGAAATTCGCGGTGACCAAGCTCGACGGCTCGAACATCGCGTACAAGATCGGCGTGCGCGCCGACGACCAGGACCTGCTGATCTACCTGAACGCCGCGATCGCGAAGCTCAGGCAGTCGCCGCAGTATCTCGAGCTGCTGCGCAAGTACTTCGTCAGCGACCAGGCGATGACGACCGCGGCCGCATCGGGCGAGCTCACGTACGTGGTGAAGGCGGGCGACACGCTGAACCTGATCGCGGCGAGCAAGCTCGGCAGCGGCCAGCGCTATCGCGAGATCCAGCGCCGCAACAACCTCGCGAACCCGAACCTGATCCTGGCCGGCCAGCATCTCGTGATTCCGGCCCGGTAGCCGCGGCGTGGCGTGAATGAAGGAAGGCGAAGGGGCGTGAAAGACGTCACGCGGCCCGGCGGTGTTGATCCGCCGGGCCGCGTGCATTCGGACGTCAGTGGGTGATGGACAGGAACAGGTACGCGGCGAACAGCGCGAGGTGCACGACGCCGTGCAGCACCGTCGTCCGCCCCTGGCTGAGGGTGAGCGTGCTGACCAGCAGCGTGAGCGCGAGCAGGACCGTTTCCATCGCGCCGATGCCGAGCGTGAGCGGCTGGCCGACCCAGATGAATACGGCCGCGACGGTCGGGATCGTGAGCCCGATGCTCGCGAGCGCCGAACCGAGCGCGAGGTTCATGCTGGTCTGCAGACGGTTCGCACGCGCGGCGGTGACGGCCGCGAGCCCTTCCGGCAACAGCACGAGCGCGGCGATCACGATGCCGACCGCGGCTTCGGGCGCACCGAGCTTCAGCACCGCATGCTCGACGGCCGGCGACAGCAGCTTCGCGAGCAGCACGACCGCGACGAGGCTCGCGAACAGCAGGATCATGCTGATCACGGCGGTGCGGTTGCTCGGCGCCGCCGCGTGCACCGCCTCGTTTGCACTGTCGTGCTCGGCGAGGAAGTAGTCGCGATGTCGCACGGTCTGCACGAACACGAACGCGCCGTACAGCACGAGCGATGCGACGCCGGCGAACGCGAGCTGCGATTTCGAGAAGAACGGGCCCGGCGCGGCGCTCAGGTAGTTCGGCATCACGAGCGACAGCACCGACAGCGACGCGAGTACCGCGAGCGCCTTGCTGGCGCCGCGTCCCTGGAAGTCCTGTTCGCCGTGCTTCCACGCACCGACCAGCAGGCAGATGCCGACGATGCCGTTGCAGATGATCATCACCGCGGCGAACACGGTGTCGCGCGCGAGGCCCGATTTCTCGGGGCCCGCGCCGAGCATCACCGACACGATCAGCGCGACCTCGATGACGGTCACGGCGACCGCGAGCACGAGCGTGCCGAACGGTTCGCCGACGCGGTGCGCGACGACTTCCGCATGGTGGACGGCGGCGAACACAGCGCCGGCGAGCGCGGCGGCGAACACCGCGATGACGAGGCCTTCGGCCGGCACGACGCGCGACAGCGCGAGTACCAGCCAGGCGGCAAGCGGGGCCCAGAGGGTCCAGCGCGGGAGCTGGTTGGACGAGTGCGGCATGGAGGGTTTCCTTATGCGAGTGGCGGCGCGCGACGCGCCGTCACGGGTTGACGAAGCCCGGCCGTACTATCCGCCGAACGAGGACGATGAAACAGAAGGGTGGCAGCACGCAACGGCGCTGCCCTGGATTCGCTGCCGTGAGGCGGCGAGGGGCGCGGGCGGGCCGAAGCCCGTCGCTGGATGAAACGGTGGTTCGATGCGGCTGCCCGCCGACGGCGAGGCGGTACACGTGACGACGCGCGGGCCGGAGGGCCGGTCCCGACCCCGAAAGGGCGGCCAGCGATGGACGGCGGTGGCGACGTGACACGCGGTTTCCCCCTGAAATCCGGCGGTTTGTCGAATTTTATCAGGCGTTCGGGGGTCACTATCTCATATTCGAACGCTTACGTTGACCTTTCGGTTGATAAAAAGTGCCCCGATCTTTCAGTTTTTTTACCTTTGCAGTCTCCGAAACAGTTTCTTGCACGACGAATTCGGGCACGCCCTGACATAAATCTACCGACCGGTCGGTTTATAATCGCTCGCACCTCCACTTCATGACGGATCGCAAGCGATGGCTGTTTCCTCTGCACAATCGGTGAACTCGGGCGCGCTGGCGCCGTCGGCCGTCGTCGGCGTGATAGGCGCCGGCGCGATGGGCGCGGGCATTGCGCAGGTCGCGGCCGCGGCCGGGCACACGGTGCTGCTGTACGACCTGAGCGAAGCAGCCTGCGACAAGGCGCTGGCCGGCATCCGCGCACAGTTCGCGCGACTCGCGGAGAAAGGCCGGCTCGAACCGGCACAGGCCGACGCGGCCGGCAACCGGATCCGCGCGGTGCGTGCGTTGGCCGACTTCGCGGGCGCCGCGCTGGTCGTCGAGGCCGCAGCCGAGCGGCTCGACGTGAAGCGCGAGATCTTCGCGACGCTCGAAGGCCACGTCGACGACGCGTGCATGCTCGCGACCAACACGTCGTCGATCTCGATCACGTCGATCGCGGCCGGGCTGCGCGTGCCGCAGCGGGTCGCCGGGCTGCATTTCTTCAACCCGGCGCCGCTGATGGCGCTCGTCGAAGTGGTCAGCGGGCTGGCGACCGCACCCGAGGTCGCGCAAGTGCTCCATGCGACCGCCGCCGCATGGGGCAAGCAGCCCGTGATGGCGAAATCGACGCCCGGTTTCATCGTGAACCGCGTCGCGCGGCCGTACTACGCGGAGGCGCTGCGCGTGCTGAACGAGCAGGGCGGCACGCCGGCCTCGATCGACGCGGTGATGCGCGAAGCCGGCGGCTTCCGGATGGGGCCGTTCGAGCTGATGGACCTGATCGGCCACGACGTGAACTTCGCGGTCACCGAATCGGTGTTTCGCGCGTACTTCAACGATCCGCGCTACACGCCGTCGCTGATCCAGCAGGAACTCGTGAACGCGGGCTTCCTCGGGCGCAAGTCGGGGCGCGGCTTCTATTCGTATGCGGACGGCGCGACGCCGCCCGCGCCCGATCTCGAACCGCCGCGTGATGCGCCGGCTGACGTCGTGCTGTACGCGCAGGATGGCCCGGCCGCGGCGTTGCAGGCGCGCTTCGCCGAACGCATCGCGGGTGCCCGGCAGGCCGGCGCGCAGGCGGACGACCTGCTCGCGACGGCCGGCCGCGCGTCGATCGCGCTGACCGACGGCCGCACGGCCACCGTCCGCGCCGCGCAGGCTGGCGTGGCCGATCTCGTGCTCGTCGATCTTGCGCGCGATTTCGCGCAGGCCGGGCTCGTGGCGCTGACGCGTGCGCTCCAGTGCAGCGACGCGGCCTATGCGGATGCGGTCGGCCTGTTCCAGCAGGCGGGCTTGCGCGTCGTCGGCGTCGGCGACGTGCCGGGGATGGTCGCGATGCGCACCGTCGCGATGCTTGCGAACGAGGCGGCCGACACGGTGAACCAGGGCGTGTGCTCGCCCGCCGATCTCGATCTCGCGATGGAGAAGGGCGTGAACTACCCGTGCGGCCCGCTCGCGTGGGCCGATGCGATCGGCATCGGCCGCGTGCATCGCGTGCTGTCTAACCTCGCGGCGAGCTACGGCGAGGACCGCTATCGCGTGTCGCCGCGGCTCGCCGCGCTGCATGCGGCCGGCCGCGCGTTCCGGTCGTAGCCGCCGGCCCCGTGACTTCGAACACGATAACGACATCACTCCATTGGAGGAGCACCCCGATGACTCACCCGACGCATCCTGCCGCCGCCCTCGAGCCGATCGAGACCGCCAGCCGCGACGAACTGCAGGCGCTGCAGCTCGAGCGCCTCAAGTGGTCGCTGCGCCACGCGTACGACAACGTCCCGCACTATCGCCGCACGTTCGACGCGGCCGGCGTGCATCCTGACGACCTGAAGTCGCTCGCCGATCTCGCGAAATTCCCGTTCTCGACGAAGAGCGACCTGCGCGACAACTATCCGTTCGGGCTCTTCGCGGTGCCGCGCGAGCAGGTCGTGCGCGTCCATGCGTCGAGCGGTACGACCGGCAAGCCGACCGTGGTCGGCTACACCGCGCGCGACATCGATACGTGGGCGAACGTGACCGCGCGCTCGATCCGTGCGGCCGGCGGCCGCCCCGGCGACACGCTGCACAATGCGTTCGGCTATGGGCTGTTCACGGGCGGCCTCGGGATTCACTACGGCGCGGAGCGGCTCGGCTGCATGGTCGTGCCGATGTCGGGCGGCCAGACCGAGAAGCAGGTGCAGCTGATCCGCGATTTCGAGCCGAAGATCATCCTCGTCACGCCGTCGTACATGCTCAACCTGATCGACGAGATGGTGCGGCAGGGGATGGACCCGGCCGAGTCGTCGCTGAAGATCGGCATCTTCGGCGCCGAGCCGTGGACGCAGGCGCTGCGCGAGGAAGTGGAAACGCGCGTGGGCATCGACGCGCTCGACATCTACGGGCTGTCGGAAGTGATGGGCCCGGGCGTCGCGTGCGAATGCGTCGAGACGAAGGACGGCGCGGTGATCTGGGAAGACCATTTCTACCCGGAGATCATCGATCCCGTGACGGGCGAAGTGCTGCCCGACGGCAGCCAGGGCGAGCTGGTGTTCACGTCGCTGACGAAGGAAGCGATGCCGGTGATCCGCTACCGCACGCGCGACCTCACCGCGCTGCTGCCGCCGACCGCGCGCGCGATGCGCCGGCTCGCGAAGATTACCGGCCGCTCCGACGACATGCTGATCGTGCGCGGCGTGAACGTGTTCCCGAGCCAGATCGAGGAGATCGTCGTCGCGCTGCCGCAGCTGTCGGGCCAGTTCCAGATCACGCTGTCGCGCGACGGTCACATGGACCGCCTCGACCTCGCGGTCGAGCTGCGCTCCGAGGTGGCCGTGTCCGTCACCGACGGCGATCGCGCGGCGCTTGCGCGCGAGTTGCAGCACCGGATCAAGACGATGGTCGGCGTGTCGTCCGGCGTGACGGTGCTGGCGGCCGGCGGGATTCCCGCGACCGCGACCGGCAAGGCGCGGCGCGTGATCGACCGCCGCCAGGCTGCGTGATTCCGATAGTGGCCGTTCTACCCGAGGAAACCTGTTCGATGGATGGATTGAAGACCCTGGCCGTCGCGGTCGATGCGCGCGGCATCGCGACCGTCGCGCTGCAGCGCGGCGACGTGCTCAACGCGTTCGACGAGACGATGATCGCCGAGCTGACCGACGCGTTCACGGCGCTCGGCCGGCGCGACGACGTGCGTGCGATCGTGCTGCGCTCGGACGGTCGTGCGTTCTGCGCGGGCGCCGACCTGCAATGGATGCAGCGCGCGAGCGCGAACGACGCGGCGGCGAACCTGCGCGACGCCGAGCGCTTCGCCGCGATGATGCGCGCGATCCGGCAGTGCCCGAAACCGACGGTGGCACGCGTGCAGGGCCATGCGTTCGGCGGCGGCGTCGGCCTGTGCGCGGCCTGCGACATCGTGATCGCGAGCGACCATGCGCGCTTTTCGGTCAGCGAGGCACGCTTCGGGATCCTGCCGGCCGTGATCGGGCCGTATCTGGTCGAGGCGGTCGGCCAGCGCCAGGCACGCCGACTTGCGCTGACCGCGACGCAACTCGGCGCCGCCGAGGCCGTGGCGATCGGCTTGATCCACCAGGCCGTGCCGCTCGATGCGCTCGACGCAACGCTCGACCGGACGCTTGCCGAACTGGGCCGCAACGGCCCGAACGCGCTGACGGAGACCAAGCGCTTCTTCGACGCGATCGGCGAGTATCCGCCGTCGGAAGAGCGTGCGGCATTCACCGCGCAGACGATCTCCCGCGTGCGGGCGATGGCGGAAGCAAAGGAGGGCTTCGCCGCGTTCTTCGCGAAGCGGCCGCCGGCCTGGGAGGCGCCCGCCGAGTAAGGCGGCGCGACCACGATCGGCGGCAAAACGGGCCCGGCCGCAAATTGCGTCTCGGGCCCGGGCGCTTGCTCTACAATGCGTGACCCCCGGCGCGCTGCCGGCCCAGCCCCGACCGATGCTTCGCCCGATGATCGTCAACCGCCTTATCTCCGAGATCCTGTTCGGCTTCACCGGCCTGATCGGCATCATCAATCCGATCGGCATCGCGTTCCTGTTTCTCGAACGGACCGAGGCGTTGACCGAGCACGAGCGCGACTTGCTCGCGCGGAAGGTCGCATTCAACTCGTTCGTCGTGCTGCTGGTCGCGTTCTTCGCCGGCACGCCGGTACTGCATTTCTTCGGGATCTCGATGGAAGCACTGCGGATCGGCGGCGGCTTCGCGGTTGCCGTGGCGGGCTGGCAGATGCTGAACGAGCCCGACGGCCCCGGCGGCGGCGATACGCCGGTCAAGCCGATCGACGCGAACGCGATCATGACGCGGGCGTTCTTCCCGCTGACCGTGCCGCTGACGGTCGGCCCCGGCTCGATCGCCACCGCGATCGCGCTGAACGCGAACCGCACGCACAAGCTGTCGGAGTTCATGCTGTCGAGCATCGTGTCGATCGCCGTCTCCGTGCTCGTCGCGGTCGTGATCTGGCAGGTCTACAGCCGCTCCGCGCTGCTCGCGCGCTATCTCGGCAGCGAAGGGACCAAGGTCGCGAAGCGCGTGTCGGCGTTCCTGCTGCTGTGCATCGGCGTGCAGATCATGCTGACCGGCTTCTCCGCGTTCCTGCAGCCGATCGCCGACCAGGCGAAGTAACCGGCGCCTTCCGGTTCATCCTTCGAGGTTTATTCTTTCACGCAGCCTGCACGCAGCGCGCGGTCATACGCGTTCGCGGCATGCGGGATACCATGCGACGTCTGGCGGATGTGCGGCGCGCATCCGGCCGCAATCCCAACTTGAGTGGCGAGGCATGCAATGGAATACGTGAAATTCGGGTCGACCGGGCTGGACGTGTCGAAGCTGGTGCTGGGTTGCATGACGTTCGGCGAGCCGTTGCGCGGCACGCATCCGTGGACGCTGCCGGAAGCGGAGAGCCGCCCGATCATCCAGCGGGCGGTCGAAGCCGGCATCAATTTCTTCGATACCGCGAACATGTATTCGGACGGCACGTCGGAGGAGATCGTCGGCCGCGCGCTGCGCGATTTCACGAAGCGCGACGATGTCGTGATCGCGACCAAGGTTTTCTACCGGATGCGCCCGGGGCCGAACGGCGCCGGCCTGTCGCGCAAGGCGATCATGACCGACATCGACCAGAGCCTGAAGCGGCTCGGCACCGATTACGTCGACCTCTACCAGATCCACCGCTGGGACTACGGCACGCCGATCGAGGAGACGCTTGAGGCGCTGCACGACGTCGTGAAGGCCGGCAAGGCGCGCTATATCGGCGCGTCGTCGATGTTCGCGTGGCAGTTCGCGAAGGCACTGCACATTTCAAGGCAGAACGGCTGGACCCGCTTCGTCAGCATGCAGAACCACCTGAACCTGCTGTATCGGGAAGAAGAGCGTGAAATGCTGCCGCTGTGCGCGGACGAAGGCATCGCGGTGATTCCGTGGAGCCCGCTCGCACGCGGCCGCCTGACGCGCAACTGGGACGAATCGTCGGAACGGCAGCAGAAGGACGACGTCGCCAAGCAGCTGTACGACGCGACGATCGACGCGGACAAGGCAGTCGTCGAGGCCGTGGCGGCGATCGCCGCCGCGCGCAACGTGCCGCGGGCGCAGGTCGCGCTGGCGTGGGTGGCGCAAAAGCACGGCGTGACCGCGCCGATCGTCGGCATTTCGAAGCCGCAGCAGCTGGACGACGCACTCGGTGCGCTCGCGCTGAAGCTGACCGACGACGAGATCGCGACGCTCGAACGCCCGTACGTGCCGCACGCGGTTGCCGGGTTCAACTGAGCGGCATCGCAGGCGCCGCCGCGCACCGCGTTCAGTGTGCGGCAGCGAGCATCGGATAGGTGAACAGGCCGAAGTGGACGACGTTCAGCCCGGCATGCGCGATGGCGGACGCAAGCAGTCCGCCGCGCCGCCAGGCGAGCCCGTAGCCGGCGCCGGCCACCGTGCCCAGCACGATCCATTGCCAGCCGCCGGCCGCGTGCGCGGCGCCGAACAGCACCGCGCCGGCCGCGAGCGCGACCCACGGGCCCCATGAGAACGCGCGGAGCACGCGCGTCAGCCCGCCTTGCACATAGCCGCGGAACAGTGCTTCCTCGGCAAGCGTCACGAGCAGCAGGTTGTTCACGAGCCACAGCCAGCCCGACGCCGGCCACTTGGGCGCCCAGCCGACCATCCCGAACGCCAGCGCGCCGGCCAGGCACGCGGCCGCCGTCGCGACGGCCGCCACCGCGCCGGTGCGCAGCGCGCGCGACAGCGCGACGTCGGGCGCGACCCATGGCAGCACCCACAGCAGCCACAGGCCGACCAGCGGCTTGTCGAGATTCAGGTACATCGTGAACGGCACGGCGTCCGGCGTGAAGCGCGTCGGGCCGATCACGAGCGGGTTGTGGAATCCGGGGACCAGATGCAGGCTCAGTGCGACCGCCAGCGCGGCAAACACGGCGTGCGCGGCGATCCGCACCGCGAGCGGGCGCGCGGGCCACACGCCCCACGCGGCTGCGGCCAGCAGCGCGAGCGGTGCCAGTGCGACTGCCCCGAGCTTGCCGAACGCCAGCGCGACGGCATAGCCGAACCCGGCCAGGATGATGCTCAGGCCGTGCAGCGGGCGATGCCACGCGAATGCGGCGGCCGCGAACAGGGCCAGCCAGATCGTGGCACACGGAAGGAGCGAAAGGGACATGACGGGACAGGCTTGGCTCGGACGGGACGCCGCGCATCATACAGCACGCCGGGACTGCCGCCGGGCCGATGGCGACGGGGCGTTGGCGGGCAGGCCGGGCGTCAGCGGCCTGCGGTCTCGGTGACGCCGTTGCGGCCCGGAATGTCGACGCTGTTGCGCACGCGCATTCGCCGCCGGTACCAGAACGTCCAGGCCAGCAGGCAGCCGAACACGGTGTAGCCGACGATCGGCGACACGACCAGCACGCGCTCGACCGGCCAGGTCATCACCATCCAGCAGCGCAGCAGCATTTCCAGCGTCATGAAGCCGCCCCACACGAACGTCATCCGGCGCAGCATCTGCCGCAGCCCCGGCTGCACGGCCCAGACCGCTTCGAAGTGCGCGGCGCCGCCGTCCATCTCGCGGGCCACGGTCGCGCGGGCGAGATAGAAGATCAGCGGGCGCTCGCGGAACAGCGACAGCAGGAACACGACGCCGATCGTGCCCGACGCCAGCGATTCGCGCATCAGCAATGTACGCGGGCTGCCGCCGAGCGCCATGCCGATGATCGACAGCGCGATGCCGAGCAGCACGATGGCCGCCACCGCGTCGACGCGGCGCGAGCGGACGAATTCGACGATCGACCAGATGATCGGCGGAACCGCCGACGCGTACAGCGCGCCGGTATCGCCGAACTGCGGCTGCGCGACCCGGTAGGCCACCCACGGCAGCACGAGGTTGACGAAAAGTTCGAGTATCAGTCCGGCTCGCGGTTTCACGGTGCGCAATTCCACGCAGGTTGGGGCGAACGTGCGAAGGACGTGGTGGCCTCCGGTCGCCCCGAAAAGGGTTCGGTCCAGTATATCCAAGAATCGCGCGCAGCAGCGGTGGCACGCTTCGTCACGCGTTGGCGGCTGCCGGCAGCGCGATCGTGACCGTGGTGCCTTGCGCCTCCGTCCTGTCGACACCGGTCGAAACGTGCCCGATCGGGAGAAACCCTGATCGCGCGTCAGGCCGGTGGTGCGTCGTGCTTGATTGTTTGGATTGCGAAAATTATTTGACGGCGTGTCCGGGCGGCGCACAGGATGCGGATCGCGTCGGATGACGGCAGGGAGGAAATCGCGCGGGAGGTACCCGAATACGTCGCCCGGGAAGCGGGCGACGCTCGACAGCGAAATGGCGATACGCGCGCTGTCAGGAAACGGCAGGCTGAACGATGATCTTCACGTTCCGGTCCTTGTGGTTGACCAGTTCCTCGAACCCGTGCGCGACGATGTCGCCGAGCGCGATGCGTCCGGTGATGAGCGGCTGCACGTCGATGCGGCCGTCTGCGATGAAGCGGATCACGTCCGCGAATTCGCCGTTGTAGGCGAGCGAGCCGATCACTTCCTTCTCGGTCGACACGATGTCGAAGAAGTTGAACGGCGTCGGCTCCTCGAAGATGCCGACCATCACCGACTTGCCGGCCTTGCGGATCACGTCGATCGCGAGCTTCGCAGTGGCCGTGTGCCCGATGCATTCGAACGACACGTCGGCGCCATAACCGCCCGTCAGCGCCTTGACTTCCGCGATCGCGTCGGACGTCTTCGGATCGATGACGACGCTCGCGCCGACTTCCAGCGCCTTCTGCTTGCGCGCAGCCGACATCTCCAGCGCGATCACGCGCCCGGCGCCCGCGGCCTTCGCACACATGATCGTGCACAGGCCGATCGTGCCGGCGCCGACCACGACGACGGTCTGCCCGACGATGTTGCCGGCCTTCTTCACCGCATGCAGCCCGACCGCGAGCGGCTCGATCAGTGCGCCGGCCTCGGTCGGGAAGTTGTCGGGCAGCTTGTACAGCAGCTCGGCCGGCACGTTGACGAATTCGGCGAACGCGCCGTTGTTCATCAGCCCGGTGAACGCGAGGTTCTCGCAGATGTTGTACAGCCCGTGCCGGCAATACCAGCAGGTACCGCAATGCTGGCACGCGTCGGCCGTCACGCGGTCGCCGACAGCAAAGCCGGATACGCCCGCGCCGAGTTCGGCGATCTCGCCGCTGAACTCGTGCCCGAGGATGCATTGACCCTTCAGGCCCGTCAGCGGATGCGGCGCATCGACCGGGATGAATACGGGTCCGGCGACGTATTCGTGCAGGTCGGAGCCGCAGATGCCGCACCAGTGCACGCGAATCGTGACCCAGCCAGCCGGCGGGCGCTCCGGAACGGGAACCTCTTCGACGCGGATGTCGTGGCGGCCGCGCCAGACGGCGGCTTTCATGCTGCGGGCGGTGATCGGTGCCGGTGTATTCACGTTGCTGTCTCCGTCAGGTTGTCGTCGGGCGCATGGCGTGGCTGCCGGAGCGCCCGTCGCGCGATTGCGCGCTCGACCGGTATGCAGGAACGGGGCCAGCGTGAAGCGGTGCCGGTTACGGTGATCCAGCGTGTGAGAAAGCGTGCGGCGCAGCATGCGTTCTTGCGCTGTCCGAAAATGAACTGGCGAGAAAGCCGCGCGGAATTTGCTGCATGTGCGAAAAAGAGGATCGCGTGAGACGCCGGGACGTTCGTCTCAACGCAATGAGACGAATCGTGAGACGAACGGCGGCGGGCGGCGGCCGGTGCGGTTCGATGCGTGTCAGGCGACGACTTCGTCCACCGCGACCGGCGCGAGCCGCATGAATCCGGCGGCACGGTACAGCGGCTGACCGGCTTCGGTCGACACGAGCCACACGCGCTGTGCGCCGCGTTGCCGCGCGTGCGCGACGATGGCCGCCAGCAGTTGCATCGCGAGGCCGCGGCGCCGGTACGCGTCCGCAGTCCCGACGCGGTCGACGACGATATCGCGCGGCGACGCGAAGCCGTAGCGCGCGGTGGCGGCAATCTGCCCGTCGAGGCGGTGCGCGAACAGGAACGCGGCCGGATTCGGCTGGAACGGCGGGAAGGCGTCGCTGGCGTTGAACGCGTCGATGTCGTTCGGCGTGTGGCAGGCGAGCGCGCGTGCGAGCGCATCGTCGCCGGACAGCGCGTCGATCTCGGCGGCCATGAAGGTCTCGTCCGACAGCCGGCGCGTCCTGCCGTGCAGCACAGGCGGCAGCGGCACGGCACCGTAACGCGTGATCCATGCGCCGACGGCGAACGGGCCGTCGCCGGACGCGGGCGCGCCCTCGATCATGAAATGCTCGAAAGGCCGGCCCATGCCGCCGTCGAACTGCACGACCTGGCCGTCCGGACTGTCGTGCAGCGGTGCATCGCGCCGGTTGCGCGCAGCGCAGTACCCGGCGATGAATGCATGTACGGCCGCCTTGCGGCGGGGGAACGCCGACCAGGCTTCGTCGAGCGCGAACAGGGTGGCGGGAGCGGGGGAGGCGGTCGGCATGCGTCGGTGTACAGCTTCGTCGGGGCGAAACCGACAGCTTAGATCAGGATGCCGCCGCTGTCGCACCGACCGATTGCCGCGATCGCCGAAACGCATCGTTGCACACGTTACCCCTTTACTTAAAGTGAACTTCAATTTGTATCATGTGCGCCAGTCCGATTGCGGCCGCGTGAGGCATCCCGTTGCACGTGGCCGCTGCAACGGAGGTGGAGATGAGCGAAGCGCCTGTCGCGGCAGATGCCGCCACGCTGCCGTCGCGCAGTTGCCGGGCCGTCGGTTGCAATCTGCGCGGCCGGTGCAGGACGGTTCAGTGCGGCGACGCCCGCGCCGTTCGCGGTCGCGCTGGGCTTCGCGTTCTCGGCGATGGCCGGGATGCTGCCCGCGACGATCCTGGCCTGCGCGCCGGGCTCCGCGCCTTCGCCGTCGCCGGCACCGCTCGGCATCGGCTGGGTCGTGCAGGGCAACTGTCTCGGCCAGGTGATCGGCCCGTGACGATCGGCGCGATCGTCGGTGCGTTCGGCTGGTCGGGCGGCATCGGGCTGATGCTCGCGGCCGCCGTGGCCGGCGCCGCGATCGGCCTGTCGCTGCTGCGCGAACCGATGGCCGGCGCTGAGTGCGCCGGTGCCGCTCAACCTGCACGGAATTCCGTCAAGCATGCTCAACATCATGGAAAGCCCGATCTGCGAAGAAGACGTGTCGTGCAATGCGCGTGCCCGTGGCGCGCACGATGCGATGTCGCTGCGCGATGGCATTGTCGCGCATCCGCTCGTGACGATCGGCCGCGCGCCGGTACCGGATCGCGCCGCGGCGGCGGCCTCGCCGTTGCGTCCGCAACTGTTCGTCACGGTGCTCGAGGCCGGCGACGACGGCCTGCTGATTCGATGGGTCGAGAGCGGCCGTTGCCACTACGGCGAGCAACGCTGGCGCTTGCGCGTCGCGTTGCAGCCGGGCCGCTGCGCGTTGTCGGGGCGGCCGATCGAGCCGGGCGAGCCGGTGTTCCGGCCGGTGCGGCGGCCCGTGCCGGCCAATGGCGACGAGATGATCTGCCCGGCGTCGGTGCCGGGTGCGGCTGCGGCTGCCATTGCAGGCACGGCGCGGGACGGCGTGCCGGAGCACGACGACGCGCGCGATCCGGCCGACGTGCTCGACTGAGCGGAACGCCGGCCGGCCGCGGATCGGCTTACTTCTTCAGATCGTGCCGGTACTGGATGAACCCCGCATTGTTCGCGAGCTTGTCGTAAAGCGCACGTGCGGTCGTGTTGGTTTCATGCGTGAGCCAGTACACGCGGCTCGCGCCGGCTTCGCGGGCCCGTTCGTACACGGCCTCGATCAGCGCGCCGCCCGCACCTTGTCCGCGCGCGTCGGGCGCCGTGTACAGGTCCTGCAGGTAGCAGTACGGCCCGTCGGTCCAGCACGAGCGGTGGTAGATCGCATGCACGATTCCGACCAGCGTGCCCGACACGTCGAATGCGCCCAGCACGAACATCGGTTCGGCCGGATCCATCAGGCGCGCCCACGTCGTCGCGAACACCGCGTCGCTCAGCGCGGTGTCGTAGAACTTCTGGTAACCCTGCCACAGCGGGCGCCATGCGGCTTCGTCGGCGGCGACGAGCTGGCGCACCGTGACGCGCGTGGCGTCGTTCACGCGGGCCGCCGCGTCGCGCGCGCCGGCCTGCGCGTGGCGGATCGCGACGAGCGACCGGCGCTGGCTGCCCTCGGCGTCGAAGTTCTCCGGTGCGAGCCACGCTTCGAACGCGGCGCGCACGTCCGGCCATTCGCCGTCGATGATCGAGAACCACGCGGTGTCGCGATTGCGGCCGCGGTAGATGATCGCCTGCCGGAACGTGCCTTCGTAACGGAAGCCCAGCCGCGCGGCCGCCTTGCGCGACGGTTCATTGAGGTCGTCGCACTTCCATTCGTAGCGCCGGTAGCCGAGTGTGTCGAACGCGTACTTCATCAGCAGGAACTGCGCTTCGGTCGAGATCGGCGTGCGCTTGAGCAGCGGCGAGAACGTGACGGAGCCGACTTCGATCACGCCGTTGACCGGATCGATCCGCATCAGCGCGAGCGTGCCGACCGCGCGGCCCGTCGCGCGATCGATCACCGTGTAGTGCAGCGGGTCGGGGCTCGCCTGCGCGGTGCGTGCGTAGTCGCGGTAGCTCGATTCGTCGGTGTACGGGCCGTGCGCGAGATAGGTCCAGTCCCTGCCGTCGGGCGCTTGCGAGTAGGCCGCGTACAGGTCGGCTGCATGGCGCTCGGCGTCGAGCGGTTCGAGCCGGCAGTAGCGGCCTTCGATCGCGATGCGCTCCGGGCGCGGGCGCGCGGACCAGTCGGGAACGGGGTGGCCGATGGATTGCTGGAAGGCGTTGGTGAGCGTGGACAAGGTCGATCTCGCTTCGGTTGGCGGCCGGCGACATGCCGGCATGCAGACGATCGTAGTCCTGGCGAGGTACCATGAGAAGCGCCAGAGATTGGCAAATTTATGGTGCCACGATCGGGTGCCGTCACCTGTGCGCCGTTCCGACACTTTCACGCTGCGATGTTCCGATGACGACTGCCATTTCTTCCGGCGACGCGCCGTTGCTGCCGCTCGATGCTCCGCTGGCGCGTGCGCCGGGCGCCCCTTCGTTGCAGCGGCAATTGCTGCGCCGCGTGCGTGACGCGATTCTCGGCGGTGCGATGCCGGCCGGCACGCGGCTGCCCGGCACGCGCGCGCTGGCCGAGACGCTCGGCGTGTCGCGCAACACGACGGCCGCCGTCTACGAACAGCTCGTCGCCGAAGGCTTCCTGCAGTCCGACCGTCGCGGCACGCGCGTGGTCGGGCTGTCGCGGCCGGCGCCGCCGCGCCGGCGAGCGGCGCCGCCGGCCGTCGCGCAGCGGCTCGGCCGGATTCGCCCGAGCCTCGTCGGGGCCGGCGAGTCGGAGGGGTTCCGGCCGGGCGTGCCGGCGCTGTCGCATTTCCCGGTGGATGCGTGGCGGCACGCGATCGACCGCGCGCTGCGCCGCGCCGGCCGCGACCTGCTGGCGTATGGCGACCCGCTCGGCGAGCGCGCGCTGCGTGAATCGATCGCGCGCCATCTGGCCGTGACGCGCGGCGTGCGCTGCGATCCCGAGCAGATCGTGATCACGGAGGGCGCGCAGGGCGCGATCGCGCTGTGCGCGCAGTTGCTGACGAACCCGGGCGATACGGTGTGGGTCGAGGAGCCCGGCTATCGCGGCGCACGCACCGCGATGCAGGCAGCCGATCTCGAGGTCGTGCCGATGCCGGTCGACGCGGAGGGGCTGCGCGCGGAAGAGGACGACTGGCGCGAGCGGACGCCGCGCCTCGTCTACACGACGCCGTCGAACCAGTTTCCGACCGGCGCCGTGCTGTCGATCTCGCGCCGGCTCGCGCTGATCGATGCGGCGCGCCGGCATCGCGCGTGGATCATCGAGGACGACTACGACAGCGAATTCCGTCACACCGGCGAGCCGATCGGCGCGATGCACGGGCTCGCGCCCGATTCGCCCGTCGTCTATCTCGGTTCGTTCAGCAAGACGATGTTTCCGGCGTTGCGAATCGGCTTTCTCGTGCTGCCCGAGGCGCTGCTGGCCGCCGTGCGGCCGGCGCTGCCGGAGATGCTGCGCGGCGGGACGCGCCATGTGCAGCTCGCGCTGGCCGATTTCATCGAGATGGGCGAGTACGGCCGGCATCTCGGGCGAATGCGCCGGTTGTATCGCGACCGGCGGCGTGCGCTGCTCGCCGCGCTCGACAGCAGCCTGAGCGTGCCGCACCAGGTCGAGGGCGGGCCGTGCGGGCTGCATCTCGCGTTGCGGATGCCGGCACGCTATCGCGATCGTTCGATCGTGGAAGCGGCACGCGCGCACGGCATCGGACCGTTTCCGCTGTCGGGTTTTTCGATCGATGCGGCGCGGGCGGGCAACGGGCTCGTGCTCGGTTTCGGCAACACGTCGGCCGATGCGTTCGAGCCGATGTTGCTGATGCTGTCGGCGATTGCGGGGCGGGTGGGCGAGGGGTGATGCGCGGGCGGCAGGGCGCGCGAGTCGCTTCACCCGCCGCCGTCGATTTCCGCTACCGTATCGCTGCCGATTTCACTTCTCTTCTCGATCGAATGTGCATAAATTTTACAGATTCATTGCGCTCGCCGGCATTGCATGTGCGTTGCTGGCGACCACCGCCCACGCGCAAGCGGCCCATGGCGGATTCATCTGCGATACCGACAAGCATCACATCGTGATCGATCATGCCGCGAACGGAACGCTGGACTACCGGGCCTGGAACAAACCGCATCCGGTTGATCGCAAGCCGGACGTCGAGGTGCATGGCGGCACGGAAGAAACGGCGGGCACCGACCCGTGCGTCAGTACCGACTGGACGTTCAAGCGCGGCAATATCGAGTACATGGTGTCGGACAGCGTCGCCTGCACCGAAGGAAAGCCGCCGCGCAACGCTTACGGGATGGTCGTCGTCTCGATCAACAAGGAGTTTGCGTCGCGCTACTGGTGCGTGAGGTAGGCGGTCGCCGCGGTCGGGAATTCGCCGGGTTCCCGCGGGAATTCGCGTGTTGCTGCGCTGCCACCTTGCTCGGGCACGTTCCGTACCGCGGTGAGTCGATACGCATAGGCGGACGGGGCGGATGAGGGAAAGTACGGGTACGAGCGACGGTGAAGATGCGCCGCGGTGTGCTGGTTCGACGTCGGTGTGCAGTAAACTCGGGATCAACAAACGAAGCGGCTTCGGTTGGTTGAGAGACCGTTGATCCAGACAAGAATCCGATTCTTGGGTCATAGCGCATGGAAGACCTGCTGCCTTTCTACGAAAGAGAGCTGACGCTGTTGCGCCAGAGGGCGCGTAAATTTGCCGCCGATTATCCGAAGGTTGCGAGTCGCCTGTTGCTGGCCGGAGGCGCAGATAAGGATGGCGGCGACCATTCCGTCGAGCGCATGTTCGAGGCGTTCGCATTCATTGCTGCGCGCGCTACCCGACGTATCGAGGACAACTATCCCGAATTTGCCGAGGGGCTGATCGAGACGATGTATCCGCATTACCTGCGGCCGTTTCCTTCATGCTCTATTGTGCGTTTCGACATCGATGCCAGTCGGGCGTCGCGGATGTCGTCAGCGACCGTCATTCGTCGGGGGACGCAGTTGTACAGCCGGCCGGTGCGCGGTACGAAGATCATGTTTCGGACCGCATACGATGTTGCGTTGTCACCGTTACAGTTGATCGACGCGCGCTTCGAGGCGGTTGCACAGGCTCCGCGGGCGCTTCGTTTGCCGCCACAGACTGCGTCGCAGATCTCGTTGACGTTCACCATTCAATCGGCGCATGCGTCGCTCGACGCGTTGAATCTCGATTCGATTCGCGTGTATGCGCAGGGCGATCCCTTGCTTTCCGCATCGTTGCGGGATGCATTGTCGATGCATGCATTACGGGCATACGTGGAGCAGGATCACTGCGGGAAATGGGTGGCGCTCGAGCAGGTGCCGTTCTCGCTTGCCGGACTGCGGCGCGAGGACGGCTTGATTCCGTTTCCGGAGCAATCGAACCCGGCCTATCTGTTTCTCACCGAGTATTTTGCCTATCCCGAGAAGTTCGGCTTCTTCGATTGCGATTTGCGGCAAATCGGGCGGATCGGCGGCCGGCACTTCACGCTGCACATCCTGCTCAAGGACGTGACGGCGGATTCACCCGCCGCTCGCGCACTGGCGAATCTCGGCGCGGATAACATCCTGCTCGGATGCACCCCGGTCGTCAATTTGTTCAATACGGCGGGCAAGCTCTCCGGCGCATTCGACGGGACCTCCGGCACGGATCCTTGTCCGCTCGTGGTCGACGAGCAGAACATCCATGGCTACCAGGTGTATTCGGTCGATGCGGTCGAGCAGACACGGGAAACGCCGCGAGGCGCGGCGGTTACTCGGTTCGAGTCGCTTCATGCGTTGAATCACGCGGCTCGGTCGGAGGCGCGGCATGCAACGTACTGGTGTGCCGGTCGCGATGCGCTGGCTGCGCAGGTTGGCCCGGGAAACGAGTTTGTGCTGCGCTTCGTCAATGGTGCGCTCGAACCTGTACCACCTCCACCCGGCCTCGATTTCAAGCTGACATGCAGTAATCGCGACCTGGCGGAGCAGCTGGAGCATGGTGCAGCGACCGGCGACCTGATGATGGAGGGCGGGACACTCGCGCGGCGCATCGTGCTGTTGCAGGCACCGACGAAGCCTCAAGGCGTCAGGCGCGATCACGGAGCGTTGTGGCGCCTCATTTCGCAACTGGCCTTCAGTCCCGTCGCTTTGATGGCTGGCGCCCAGCCGTTGCGCGATTTGCTGTCTCTCCACAATCCGATGAAGGTGGCTGCCGCAATGCATCAGATCGACGGCGTGGTCGATCTGCATCAACAAGCGGCGACCGCGTGGCTGCCCGTCGGACCGAGCGCCGGTGTCGTGCGCGGCATCGAGTTGCGCCTGACGATCGACGAATCACATTTCGCCGGCACGGGCATCTATGCGTTTGCGCGGATGCTCGACGATTTCCTGAGCTTGCACGTCAGCACGAACGGTTTTACGCAACTCGTGCTGTTGTCGAGCGAAGGGGGCGGGCGTGAACTCCTGAGATGTCCGCGGCGGCCAGGCACCGACTTCCTGCTCTGACGGCGAGTAACGCCGGAGATACGGGCGCCGTGTCAGACGCCGACGGCCTGGGCTTGGTGTTCGTCTACCGGCGCCGGCCCGACGAGCGCGGCACCGCGGGCAATCGGATCGCTGCTGGAGATGACGATCACGGGCTGCTTTTCGCGGAGGTGATGAGCGCCGGCGACGGCGATCGCACCGAGCACCAGTACCGCGCCACTCTCGCCGTTGGCGAGCCCGAGCATGGATGGTGCGGCGGCGGGTGCTGCCGAAGGTGAGGCCGCACGCCATTTTTCGAGTGCGCCGACGAGTTCCGTGCGCCAACTGCTGCGCTGGTCGGTATCGGAGACAATCTGACAGATGGACGTTTCGTGTCGGGAAGGGCCGGGCCGGGCGAGTGCTTGTTCAATCAACTGATACAGGATGTCGTCCTGCTGCGCGTCCGAATGATCGACGGGGGCGTTGCGGTCTGCCACCGCGGCGCGATAGAGATGGGGAGCCGGCTGCGCATAAGCTTCGGTCCGATGAGCGAGCAGCAATGCACACGCACCTTCACCTGGTACGCAACCATCGAGATGCTTCTGCCCATAGAGCCTGTCGGTGCTGTCGAGCATGCGTATCGTGCCCGGATCGAGCAGTGATTCGCAAGCCAGGACAATATGCCGAAGCGCGGAAGGGTGCAGGTTGATCTCCCGATTCAGCGCGTCGATTGCCGTCAGGGCATCGGCCGCGGTCGCAACGGGGACGATTCGTGCAGGTTCGACGCCGGGGCGCCAGCGGCTGCGGGCAACATGGGCATCGAGCCATGCGCCGAGTTGCGGTGCGTCGGCCTGCCACCGCGCGGGAAGGAGCAAGTGCAGCTTGAAAGGCGGTGCGCCGGATGCGCGATGGTCGTTCGCCAGCGCGGCGGCTGCGTGCCGCTGCATCAGGTCGTCCATGGCATCCGCGGCGAGCAGCAGTGCGCGGCGTTGTTCATCGCTCCAGTCGGCGGTGGTCGCGGGTGGCAACAGGCTGTCGTCGAAGCGTTGCGCCGAGATCGATGCAACGGTGCCGGCAAATACCCCGGATCCATCGGCGCGCTTCAGTTCGGCATGCAATCGGGTTGTCGCTCCTTCCAGGGCCGTGTCGAGCACCGTGTCCGTATCGTCGCCCGCCGGCAACCGGACGCTGCTGTCCAGCAAGGCCATCGGGGAATCGGGCTGCATATCCCCGTTCGTCGACGGTGCCGACGCGGTGGACGCAACCGCCACGGGATTCGGCTGGCGCAGCAGGCGGATCTTGCCGAAAAGCCAGGCGGTTCCTCCGATCAGCGCGACGGGCAGCGCCAGGCCATACAGGACAAGATCGGTCCCGGTCGGGACGTGGTAGGTCGCTCGCCAGCAGGCGGCGACAACCAGCCAGACCACGGCGAATGTTGCGACGACGCCAATTGCAATCCGCGCGACCGGAAATGCTTTCTGCGGCGTGGCTGCCATGCTTACTCGCCGCCCGTGGTTGACTGACCGGCAATCAGAACGGCCCCGCATGCGGTCTTGTACCCGTCGCGTGCGGCACCGCTTCCGTCGATGATTGCAGTGTCATCTCCTTCCACGATGAAGTTCGGGCCGTGAATGGGGCAGGTGACCTTGTCGTTTCTCCGGGCGATGCCTTTGCCCTTGATATCGGCAATGGTGGAGGCGCTGGTCACGGTGCCGCCGTGACTGTGTTTGTCACCGAGAACGATGAACGGGCGTGTCATGAATTCCTCCTGATATGGTCAAGCCACGATTTGGGAAATTATTACCTGCTTTGTGGGTGAATTGGCGTAGTTCGGCTTCAAATTTACCGAATTCAGTCGTCCCGTTTAAATCAGGCGAGCTGGCGGATTGTCGATTTTGTTTAATTCGCATATGGAAGCCGACGGGAGAGTTCAACATGCACTTTTCGCATGGTAAGCTACCTAATAATATTCAGTAAATGGGGACTAATCACTGTGCAGATGCGGCGGTGACGATTATCAGACTCCAATGCTGGGTATCCGGGATGATCTGGTGACCTATAGCGACAGGGGCGCGTCTTTTGCATCCTCGGCTATCGCAATTCGAAAACAGATAAGGCTTGATGCCCGAGAGAGCGGGGATTGCATGGACGTCTCTTCACAATTGTCTTCGTTGGCGGACTTATTCAACGCCGCTAATCGTCTCTATTCCCTTGAAGGTCAAGGGCCGCTATCGGGGCTTCAGGTCGAGTGTTGGTCGGGCCGGGAACGCCTGTCCGAAAACTACCGGTGGGACGTCTACGGACTGTCCCGTAATCCCGGTTTGAATCTCGACGAAATGCTGGGCCAGCGCGTGACAATCCACTGTGCGCTGACGAACGGATCGTCCGCCGTGCGCAGCGGACTGGTTGTCGAAGCCCGATGTCTCGGCTACGACGGGATGGTGGCGCGTTACGCGCTGCAACTCGCGCCGTGGCTCGCGGTTCTGGATCACGGTCGGACCCAGCGCACGTTCGTGAAGCAGAGTCTCGCCGATATTCTCGGAACGATATTCGGCGAATACGAGCAAATTGCCCGCTGGCGTTTTACTGCCGACGCGGGCAAGCGTGTGGAAGCAATGGGATTGCTCGATTACAAGATCCAGTACCGGACGCAGACGCACCTCGGGTTCGTCCGGCATTTGCTGGCAGACGCCGGGTTGGGCTTTTGTTTTGTCGAGGACGACGATGCGCCGGCAGGCCACACGCTCGTGATTTTCGATGACAGCACGCAGCTTCCCGATGACGAAACATCGACGCGCCTCGGCGGAATTACACAGCGCTTGAGCGACGGCGACGCGGCCGCCGCCGACCAGATTTTGGGTATCGGCCAGTCTTTGTCGCTGACGGCGGACCGGCTGACGCTGATCAGCAGCGACTATCGCAGCAATCAGGCGACGACTGCGTCCGCGAACCTGGGTAATTCGGGCGGTGCGCGGGAACTCTACGACGACGTCGGACCCGAGGCATTCGAGAGCTTGCAGCAGGCGGAAGACGTGGCGCGTCGGCAGGCCGAGGCGATCGTTTCGCGGGCTCGCTTCTGGATGGGCTGCAGCACGCTGCGAACGGCACGCTGCGGCAACGTGTTCAGGATCGCGAATCCATCGTGGCGGCCAAGGCGCGACAACGCATCGGCGCCCGATGAGTTTCTGCTGGTGGCAATCGAGCATGCCGGCGTGAACAATCTGCCGAAAAATGCGATGGCGCTTGTCGAGCGTGGCCTTGGCATGCCGCCGCCCGCGAGTTCCGATGCGCGGATTGCGGCACAGGCTGCCGCCGGCGGCTATGCGAATCGTTTTGACGCCGTGCCGCGTCGGCAGGCGTGGCGACCGACGCTCGAGGACGGGAGCGGGCAGCGACTCAATCCGGTGCCGACCGCGTTGGGTGCTCAGACCGCGCTGGTAGTCGGCCCACAAGGCGAGCGCGAGTCAGGCGCCTTCGGGCCGGTACATACCGACGTCCAGGGGCGGCTTCGGGTTCGCTTCCACTGGCAGGCCGACGGCGACCAGGGCACCTATCCGACTCGCGGCATGCAGCGGCTGGCGAGCGACGGACATGGTCTGCAGCTGACACAGCGAATCGGCCAGGAAGTCCTCGTGCAGTTTCAGCACGGGCTCGTGCATCGTCCGATCGTGCTGGGCGGCCTGTTCAACGGCCGTGGCGAGGGCGGCGAAGCACCCACGCCGGGCGGCGAGCCGGCGCAGCCGGTGGATCCCGCCGTGTATCGACAGGCGTCGGATCGTACCGCAAGCGCGCAAGGTAATCTTGCCGGCGGCCACAGCCCGAGCTGGCACGGTGCCGGCGGCGGCAGCGATGGCCACAATCATGCCGGTGCATTGTCCGGTTTCAAGTCGCAGGGGTTCGACGGGCAGGGAGGCAACCGGCTCGTTGCAGACGACAGCGACGCGATGGGCCGCCTTCAGATGGCGACGACGCATGCGGCGACCGAATTGAACCTCGGCCATCTGCGTCATCAGGCCGACAACTATCTGGGCAGTTTCCGCGGACAAGGCGTCGAGTTGCGTACGGATGCGTATGGCGCGGTGCGCGGGACGCGCGGGGTGCTCGTTTCGAGCTATGCGACGACGCCCGATCAGCCGGCGGGCGACGTGTCGGCGTTGCAATCGCTGCTGGCGCAGCAAGCGACGCTTGCCCGTCTGTTCGACCAGGCGGCTGAAACGCATCGTACCGTGCCGTTTGCGGTTCAGCGTGGCGTGCAAAAGACGGGGCAATCGATGCTCGACGATCGTTCGGCACCCATCGACGCACTCACGAAGACATTCTCGACGACGGTCGGCGCCAAAGGCTTCGACCAGGCGGCGAGCGATGCCCGGCAGCACGGTTCAGGCCAATCGTTGCCTCACACGGGCGATGCGGTCATCGGGATGGCGGCTCAGGGTGGCCAGGGGATCTTCGCCGGCCAGGCGCTGCATTGGGCCGCGGGGGAGACGCTGACCGTCGGCAGCGGACAGGACATCAACATGGCGGTAAACCAGGTCGTGCGAATGCACAGCGGGCAGGGGATTGGCTGGCTCGCGGCCGCACGCGAAGCGTCGGGGGCGGGACTGAGCGTGATTTCCGGCACGGCCGGTCTCGATCTTCAGGCGCAGCACGACCAGATGACGCTGCATGCGCAGAAGGATCTGAAAGTGGTGTCGGCCAATGCGAACGTCGAACTGGCCGCCAGCAAGACCGTTCATCTCGCGGTGAGCGGCGGGGCACATCTGACGATCGAGGGAGGCAACATCGTGTTCGGTTGTCCGGGATCGCTTACCGTGCACGCTGCGAAGCACGGATTTGTCGGTCCCGATCAGCTGGATGCGCAACTGCCGCAGTTTCCCGAGAAGGTCTGCGTCGAATGCTTGCTGCACGCGATGCAATCGGGCAGCGCACTTGCCGGCAAGGCGATCTGAGCAAATCGATGAGTATCGGTGACTGGATCGATTCGTATCCGACGGAGACGCTGTCGCAGGTGCGACAGGTACTCGACGCGTCCGCGGCGTCGACGCGCTGGCATGCGTTGCTGGACATGAGTTTCGTGCCGTCGTTGCGCGAGCGCTTGTCTGCGCCGTCTTCCGGGTGTCCGATCGTCGCCCTGTACGAGGGGGTGTATGACGGCGAAGGGCTGATGGCGATTTCGCCTTGCCTGATGTCGTTGCCCGATGCCGCGGAAACGCGGGCCGCCGTATGCGCCGACCTGTTGCGCCATACCGCTGGGCATCCGATGTTGAGCCTGCTGCGCACGACGGTCGATACCGATGCACTCGTGTCGCATCTGCGCAGGCAAATGGAGGCGAGTGCCGATGACGGGGAAGCGTTCCTCGTGCGACTTGCCGATACGCGTTGCGTGCCGACCTGGGTCGAGGTGTTGACGTTGCCGCAGCGCCGACGCTTCCTGGGCGGGATCGATGCGTGGTGGATGTTCGATCGTGCTGGATCGTTGATGGCGCTGGACATCGAAACCGCCGGGATGGCCGGGCGGGATGCTGTCGACACGGATTCCGCGCCGTACCGGCTCGACGCGGATCAAGTCGCGGCGCTCAGGCAAGCGGCGAAGATCGATACGTTGCTCTTCCATGTCCGGCAGCGCCCGGATACGTTCGGGCAACTGCAAGCGACACCGTCCCAGGCATACGCATGCGTGCGTGATGCGTGGGAGAAGCAGGACCTGGCGGCACAAACGCCGCGAGTGGCACTGGACGCACTCAAGGCGGCCGGGTGGCTGGTACCGGCAACGATATCCGCGTGAACGCGACGCGGATCGTTCCGGAAAGATCCACGATGTGGTGTCGTGCATGGCTGAATGGGACCCCGACAAGAGAATCGAGTCATGAATTTGAGAGCTGGATCAGTGACGGCCGTTGTTCGTCTGGCAGTTTTTCTGGCCGTCTTCGTGACGGGAGCCGGGTGCTCTCGTGCAACGGATCACGCAGTGCCGCAAGCCGGTACGGCGGCGAGCGAGGTCGCGGGGCCCGGCGACGACGATGCCGGGCTCGGGTTGAAGCTGAATGCGCTGAACTACACGGACGTGCCGATCGGTACCTTCTATGTCGACGGGACCTGGGGCGGGAATGTGGCCGCCCGTATCGGCAGCGCCGGTGGCGGCATCACATGCTGCGTATCCGTTCCCCAGAAATGGCACCCGGGATTGACCGTCAAGGTCGAGTGGCGCAACGACGAGATGTACAAGCGCGACCCGAATGCAGTGGCAAGCCGGATCGTGCCGATCGAGCAGTATGGTTCCTTCTCGGACGGCTATCTGTGGATCGTGTTTTTTCCGGGAGATAGGATCAAGGCCTACGCGTCTCCGTGGCTGCCCGGCGCGCCGGCGTTTCCGGAAGGATTGCAGGCGCCGAACAAGGCTTGTCCGGGGCACTTTACGGTGTTGAACAGCAGCCGTGATTGTCCGACGCCGGATAAGAGGATTGCGGGGATTGCGCCATGAGTGTTCGTTTTGCGGCCGCCGAGCGGCCCGATGTCAGCGTCGTGACGCCCGAGGAGCAGGATGCGATTCTCCGCAGGCTTCATGACGACGACGGCATGAGCTGCTGCAAGACGCTGCACATCGGCATTTTCTTCGATGGCACGCGCAACAATGCCGAGAGGGATCGGTCCGGGCACAAGCACAGCAACGTCGCGCGGCTCCGCGATGCGTTCCAGCAGGATGATTATCACAAGGCGATCTACGTCGCGGGCGTCGGCACGCCTTTCGTCGCCGAGGTCGGCGACCATGGCGTAGGGCTGCAGGCCGCGGCGGGCGCCGCCGCCGGATGGGCGGGGGAAGGCCGCATCAACTGGGCGTTGCTGCAGATCCATAACGTCGTGCACGAATGTGCGTTCAAGGTCGGCCTGAGCGCGGCGCTCGGCGTGAAGGACAAGGACCTCGTGAAGTCCATGAGCGTCGACATGAATTTCAAGGGCATCGATTCCGGCGGCGCGATACCCAAGCCAGGCAGTCTCGGCGATATCAAGGCTCGCTCGAGCACGGGTGTCGGTGCGCTCAAGCTGATGGCCGCCGAGCAGAACGGTATCAACGAACTGACGTGGGAGCACGACTCGATCTGGGCCCAGCTCAAGAGCGAAGTCGATTCGTCGAAGTGGGCCGCCGCGATGCAGGCCTGGGATACGATGCGCCGCAAGGTGCTGAACGATCGGCTGGCGCAACTCAAGCAGCGCGTCGGCGACAAGCTCGTGAAAGGCAAGCCTGCACTGCGGAATATCCGGTTTTACGTGTTCGGATTCTCCCGGGGTTCTGCGGAGGCACGTACCTTTTCCAACTGGCTGCCGGACGCGCTTGATAATTTCAAGCTCTGCGGCGTGCCGGTTTCATACGAATTTCTCGGTATTTTCGACACCGTGGCCTCCGTGGGTATCGCGCAGGGCGCGGCACCCACGCTGTTCGACGGGCATGGCGGCTGGGGGCGCGGGCAGTTGATGGCGGTGCCGCCGTATATCCGCCGCTGCGTTCACATGGTGGCGGCGCACGAGCCGCGTGGTTCGTTTCCGCTGGACCTGATCGATCGTTCTGCTGACGGTCGCATGGAAATCGTGTATCCGGGCGTGCACTCCGACGTCGGCGGTGGTTACGCGCCTGCGGAACAGGGGCGCGGGCGCGACGATTCCGACAAGCTGTCCCAGGTTCCGTTGCTCGACATGTACCGCGAAGCACGTAAAGCCGGTGTACCGCTCGACGTCAAGGGGCCGGGTGTTTCCGCGGAAGCGGCGGATGCCTTCAAGATCTCCGGCGGCCTGAAGCAGGCGTTCGCGGCATACGTGAACGCGACCGCCGGCTGCTACCACGATCCGTCCCATGGCACGCCGGGCCTGATGCGTGCCCACTACGGGTACTACTTGCGATGGCGGAAGCTGCGGCTCAAGAACATGCGGGCCCAGCCAGGCTTCAAGGCGGCCCAGGCCGGCTATCCGCAGGATGCGACGGACCTCGACAGCGCGAATCAGGAATTGCAGATGGAGTGGGACGATCTGCTGCAGAACGAGAAGGATGGCGGTCCCAGCCTTCGTTACTACTTCGGCAAGTATGGCGAGAACTGGCTGCATGACAATCCCAAGGGCGCGGCTGTCGCATCCGCGGCACTCATGCCGATCATCGTGATCCTGGGTGCGATCCCGGGCGGGACTGCGCTGACAGCCGAGGTCAGCAAGCGGGCGATGCAGGTCGCTCAGGCGCAATTGCAGGACAAGTGGGACCAGTGGCGGCAGGTGCGCGACGACTGGAACTCGACCGTGCCGCTCGCGGACGCGATCAGCGCGCTGTACGACAACTACATGCACGATTCGCGTGCCTGGTTCAAGCCGATGGGCGACGACGACGACGTCTGGAACTACAAGCAGATCCAGGCGCTGAAAGCCAAGCAGGCCGGCTACGAGCGCGCACATGACGTCTGGAAGACGCAGGTCGAATCCGGCTTGCCCGGCGCATTGCCGGGCTTGCGGACGATGAACCCGAATACGCTGGCGCTGGGGCCGGGAATCGGCATGAACCCCGGGCCGGAACCGCAGTCGCCGCTTACCGCGCAGGAAAGCGACGTGCTGAAGCGATACGACGCGGCGATGCAGGCGGCGCAGAAGGCGCGCGCGGAGAAGAGCGCCGCGGCGCCTTCCGACAGCGCCGTGCTGACCGATCCGAAGGTGACGAACGGACTGCAGCAGCAGGCCGGCGGTCGCGAACCCTATTGCATATGGGGTTATCTGCGCTGGCGAACCGTCTTTGAGGACGGCAAGCGCTGGGAGCCGCCGCACGTCGAGACCCCGCAGGAGCAATGGGAAGGCGATCTGAAGCTGAACGAATTCCGCGCGTCCAAGTTCGCGTGGCCCGGATGATCGGGGCTCGACGCGATTGAACAGGAGAACGCTGCCGCTCGCCCGGCTGTCACGGGCCGCATCGATGTTCGCGACCGTGTCGTGGAGCAAGGCGCCAATGAGACGCAAGCAGAACCGGACATTGTCATGAATCTAGCCGCCGCATTGACGGGATACGACCAGACGACCCGTCACATCCAGATCGACACCGCGATGCCGGGCAAGTTCGCGGTCGAACGCTTTCATGGTCGGGAGGGCGTCAACGAATCGTTCCGGTTCGAGATCGACCTGCTGTCGAGCGAACCGTTTCTCGACCTGACGCCGCTGATCGGCAGCGCGGCTCGCCTGCGTCTGGCGACGGGTAGCGGCGAGCGATGCTGGAACGGCTACGTGACGCATGCGGCGTACGCAGACAGCGATGGCGGAATGACACGCTACCGGCTGACGCTGGAGTCATGGCTGGCATTCCTGCATTTGCGCCGAAATTGCCTGTATTTCATGGATCTCGATACGGAAGGCATTTGCGAGCGTGTGTTCGGCGACTACGTCGAAGCGCGTCGTCGTTATGACGTCACGGGGAACTCGCGGACGTTCACGCTGCGCGGGCAGTATCGGGAGACCGATCATGAATTCGCGTTGCGGTTATTGTCGGAAGCCGGCCTGTCGTTCCGGTTCGAGCACGCGCAGGATGCGGGGAAAACGCCCACCGGCGACCACACGCTCGTCGTCTTCGATTCGCATGCCGCGCCGCGCGCGGGTGGCACCGTTCCGTACAATCTCCAGGACGTCGGCGATCCGGACGGCGTGATGACTTATTTCACCGAGCGCCATCAGATGGTGCCGGACCGGGTGGTGGTGTCGAGTTGGAAGGCGGAGCAACTTGTGGCCGTTTCCGGTCGTGCGCAAAGCCAGGCCGACGCGGACACGCCGGTCCTGCCGGCCCGCGAGGTATATGACGGCCAGCGCGCAGGGCGGTTCGACAGTTCGGACCAGGCCGACCGCTATGCGGCCCAGCGTCTCGATGCCCTTCGGCTACCCAAGGTGCTTCACCGAGGTGCCGGTTCGATTCGAACGCTCGAAGCCGGCAGCGTGTACACCCTCGACGGTTACCTCGACGAACCTGTCCGGTTCGTTCCGCTCCGCATCGACCATGAGGCGGTCAACAACCTGGGTGCGGAGATCGCGCAATTGCTCGGCCAGGGGCAACTGGAAAACGGACTGTATCGCAACCGCTTCGTCGCCGTCCCGCCCGATACCCCGATCGTGCCCGCCCATCGGGCCAGGCCGGTCGTGCATGGCGTGCAAACGGCGATCGTGGTCGGCGAGCCCGACAGTGCGGTGAGCAGCACGCGCGATCACCAGGTTCGTGTGCAATTTCCGTGGATGCGCGGGACGGCGCCGCTTCCCGGCGGATTGACGGATACCGCGAGCCGGTCGAATCCCGCCGGACATGCGCCGGGCGATCATCGGTCCGGTGTGCTGGCGCGCATCGCCGAGCAGACGGCGGGTCCGAATTTCGGGCACAGCTTCACGCCGCGCGTGGGAGCAGAAGTCGTGATCGGTTTCGATTCCGGAAATATCGACATGCCGGTGGTCCTGGGGCAGGTCTACGGAGGGCGCGTGCAGCCGCCGTTTGCGGCCGGCGAGGGCAGCAACGCGAATCACGGCGGCACGTTGTCCGGGGTGCAGACCCGCACGCTGGACGGGCAGCCCGGCACGCGCTGGGTGATGGACGATGCAGCCGGGCAGCTTCGCCACGAGGTCGGCAATGCCGTCGCGAGCAGCGGGCTGGCGCAAGGCTATCTGATTGCGCAGGACGGCGCGTCGCGCGGCATGTATCGCGGCGAAGGATTCGAACTTGCGACGGCCGGCTGGAACGTCGTGCGCGCGGGCGAAGGCGTGCTGCTGTCGAGCACGGCTCGCGCTGAAGCGACGTCGACGCAAATGGACGTGGCCGAAAGCGTGGGGCAACTGAAGCAGGCCGTCCTGACCGCCCGGAGTCTCCACGGAGCCGCCGTCGACGCAAAGGCCGAAGGCCTCGGCGCAAACGACGCGCAGGCGGATTTCCTCAAGGCGATCGACCCGCAGCAGGACGGAAAGTACACCGGTCCGGTCAACGGACAAGCGTCGACCAAGGCGAGCGGAACGCAGCGCGAGGGCGGCGACCCGGTCGAGCGCTTCGCGGTGCCGGCGATCGTGATGGAGTCTCCTGAAAACGTGGCGCTGGTGACACCGAAGACCGCGATTTCATACGCGGCCGAGCATGTGCATCTTACGGCGCAAGGCGATGCGCATTACGCGGCGCGGGCCACGATCGCCGGCGTGTCGGGCGAGTCACTGAGCCTGTACGGCGCGCAGGGCGGGGTGAAGATCATCGCGAATCACGGGCCGGTGAGCGTCGAGGCGCATACGGGCGCGATGGAGATACTGGCCGACCAGTCGGTGCGGATCACGTCGACGGACAGTCGCGTCGAGGTGCTGGCGAAGGATGCGATCGTCCTCCAGCAAGGGCCGAGCCGCATCACGCTGAAGGGTGGTGACATCACGATCGAGACACCGGGCCAGTTCACCGTCAAGGCCGGATCGCATCCCTTTCCGGGGCCGCTGGCTGCCACGCCGGCACTACCCGGATTGCCTGATTCCCGTACGCCGATGTTCGACGAGGCATTCGTGCTCAAGGACGAGCAAACCGGAGAGCCGATTGCAGGGCGCGCTTACCGCATCGTCCGTGCGAACGGTGCGGTCGAGCATGGTGTAACCGATGCAACCGGACACACGCATCTGGTGAGCTCGGCCGACGCCGAGCCGCTGTCCATCGAGATCGATCACTGAGAGAACGTATGCCGGATACTCCCGTTAAATCGTCGTCCGTCACGAGTCCGGTCTCGCGCAAGCAGCGCAAGACGGTGCTGGTTTCCGGGCGCGTGGTCGAGGCGCAGTTGCTGGAGATCAGCTGGCAGGGCGGCGTAACCGTCACGCGCAAGCAGTCCGCAGTCGCGGCGCCTCACTGGACGAGTGAGGCGAGTGTCGTCGAGATCGAGAAGCCCGACGAGTTCTGCCATGCAAACGGCTCGCAGCGTCCGGGCGCCTATCTCGTCAAGTCGAAGGCGGGCGCGAACAACAAGGTCGGCATCAAGTTGCGCGTCACCAAGACGAAACCGGATGCGCCCGCCACGATGAAGCTGACCGGGACGTTGCATGGGCTGACGATCGAAGGTGATTGTCCGACAGCGCTCGGCGAACATCAGGTGACGGCGACCGTCACGAACTTGCCGGACACGCTTGCCTACTATCACGGCGATGCATCGTGGAAACTGAGCGATGCCGCGACCGGCCTCAGTGCCGCCGTGACACCGGCGACGCGGCTCGAGGTGTTCGTGCTGCTCGATCGGCCAGGCATGCCGTTCGGTGCCGGCGTGTGGGCCGAAGCGCTGCGCTTTCTGTTCAAGCGCGCATCGGTTGCCGGTGCGGCGACGGCCAAGGCCGCGATCGCGAAGGTCACGGACTACTGTCACCACGGCCACGGGTTGCGCTACGACACGATTTCCGGCGCTGCGCATTTCGGCGGTGATTACGCAATGGCCGGCGGCAAGTTCGAATTGATGAGCTACATGCAGAAGCGTCCGCTCACGCCGAGCGGGACCTCGTCACATGCCGGCGCGACCGACGACGGGAAAACCGTGAACTGCTATGACCAGGCCTCGGCCGTGTTCAGTCTTGCGGCCGCGCTGGGTATCAAACCCGGCATCTATTTTCAGAATCCGTTCGGCTTCATCAACTCGACGAATCTCGTCGGCATCGGCGCGTGCAACAACCCGTTCTTTTCGTCGAACGGGTCGACGCCGACCGTCGCAGGCGATTCGCCGGCGCGGACCAGCTTCGGCAACCACGCTTTCGCGCATCTGAGCCACAAGGTCGAGGACGCATGCGCCGGCCCGCACCACGACGAAGAGGTGCGCGCCTACCTGACCGTATCGATCGACGCGGTGGCGTCGACCCGTCAATTCAATCGGGCGTCCAACCTTCAGCCGCCTCTCGCGCCGAGCGAATACATCGAGCAGATCATGATGACGACCAGGGAGTTTCCCGGGGTAGGAACGGTGATATGAACAAGTGTGTCGTCGGGTTGTTGTTATGTTCCATTTTTACCGGTGCAAGCCATGCGCAATCGCCGGAATCGAGAAAGGTCATGACTCCGGAAGAAAGAGCAGCAGCCATTCAAAGGGCCTTCAGTCCGACCGCCCGCGTCGATGCATTCAAGGCGCGTATCGATTTCGACCGGAAGTTCGCCACCGACGATGGCCGGATGGTGGTCGCGTACGACTGGACCAGGCTGGCAACGGAGCGCCTCCCCGGCTTGACGGAACTGAAGATCGACAATCACATTCCGCGCGTCAACGACTCCGGTCCGCTCAAGGATGTCCGGGTGGATATCTTCAATGGTCATTTCGACGGCGCACACGTATCGATCACGATTGCGCAGGCGAAGGATCGCTTCAAGGCCGCGGACTATTTCCTCAACGAGACGACTTCGCCGACGATTGCGCAAGTGCCGTTCGAGACGGATCCTGCGTCGCTCGGAAGCGTGTCGGTCCGGAGCACCATCGCCGGCCCAGGGCGCGGCTTCGTGTGGATCTACAAGAACCTGTGTTTCGTCGTGACGGGCGCACCGGCCGATCCGGTCGGCAATCTTGCCCGGCGCCTGCAGACGCTGGCGGAAGGCCATACGGTCAATTCGAAGTGATGGCGAGCATCGCTCGCGATATTCAACGGAAAAGACCATGTCCATCAATACAGGCGCACTGAGTTCGCTGCTGCGAGGCTGGTCGCAGCACAGCCGCTTTCTGTGGATGCGCACGTCGTTCGGAACCGATGCGTTGATCGCGGAAAGCCTGCATGGCTGGGAGGCGGTTGGCGGCGGCGGGTTTCGTTTCGAGCTGACCGCCTTGTCCGAGAACGCCCGGCTGGCGATCGGCAAGCTGATCGGCGGCCCGATTCTGATCGAGTGGCAGGCCGCGGAGGGGAGTGAGACCCGGCGCCCGGTTCATGGGCACGTGGTTGCCGCCGAACTGGTCGGCAGCAACGGCGGTCTCGCCCGCTATCGCTTCACGATCGAGCCGTGGTTTGCGCTGCTGCGCCAGCGCGTCGACAGCTACAATTATCAGCACGCCAGTGTGCTCGATATCACCGAGCAGGTCTTCGGCTACTACACGCACGGAGCCATCGCGCCCGCGTGGCGCTGGTCGCTGGCGGACCAGTCGAAATATCGCAAGCGCAGCCTGACCGCGCAAGCCGGCGAGTCGGATTTCGATTTTCTGCAACGCCTGTGGGCGGAAGAAGGCATCTTCTACTGGTTCGAACACAAGGGCGATGCGAACGCTGCAAACTTCGGTGAGCACACGCTGGTACTGGCGGATTCGAATCAGCAGTTCAAGCCGGACGATCCCGTCGTCATCGGGTTCCATCAGGCGAGCGACGGGAATCCGGCGGGGAACATCCAGGATTTCATGGCGGCGCGCCGCTGGCGTATCGGGCAAGTGACTCGCGCGAGCTGGGATTACCGCACCTTGTCCACCCGACCGTCGGAGGCGCGGGCGACAGGCGCAGTCATGCCGGGTATCGATCGCGACGTCGCCGGCCCGTACGCGTATCAGACCGCCGCGGTCGGCGACTACCGGGCGCAGCAGCAGCTGGATGCGCAACGCGTGAGCACGTCGCGCAGCGAAGGGCGCGGCACGCGCCGCGACATGCGGCCGGGGCTGCGGTTCGCGATGCGCGACCATCCGGTGCTGAAAGCCTCGCAAGCGTTCGTTTGCCTGCGTGTCGAGCACGACGTGCAGGCGAACGTGGATGCCGATGTGCACGGTGCAATCGAGCGCAAGCTCGGCAAGCCGTCGTCGGCCGGGATCGATGCATCCGATGTCGTCGAAGGATTGACGCCGGACGACCTGTCCGGCACCGGCACGCATCCCGGCAATGCGGTGTCGCGAAACGACACCGGCCGCGTGTACGGAAATGCGTTCGTTGCACTGCCGGTCGAACAGTCCTACCGTTCGCACGAGGATGGCGTGGACGGCGCACGCTCGCATCCGGAAACGGTGATGCAGGGCGCGCAGACGGCGATCGTCGTTGGTGCGGATGCGCCGGTTCATACCGACCGCGACCACCGCGTCCGTATTCAGCATCATGCGCAGCGCGGTCAGAATTCGGCCAGCCGCGAAGACCATCCTCGCGATTCCAATGCGCCCGCCGATCAAGGTGCAGGCACCTGGACGCGGATGATGACCCCGATCGGGGGCGACAACTGGGGCGGTGTCGCCGTTCCGCGCGTGGGCCAGGAGGTGTGGGTCGACTGGCTGGAGGGGCAGCCCGATCGTCCGGTGGCGGTGGCGTCGCTGTATAACGGGCGCGGCAATGACAACGGGCAGCACAATGCGCGCGCCGGGGGCCCCAGCGGCAGCACCGGCAATGCAGCTGCGTGGTTCGCGGGCAACGGCCATGCGGCAACGCTGACCGGATTCAAAACCCAGGAGCTGAGTCAGAGCCAGCAGGGCACCGGCGGCTATCGTCATTTCATGATGGACGATACGGCAGGTCAGTCGAGTGTGCATCTCTACACGACCGACAGCCGCAGCGGGTTGATGCTCGGCCACCTCAAATCGATGAATGACAACGTTCGCCAGGCCGATCGCGGTTACGGCGCGGAGTTGAATACCGAAGCATCGGGTGCGGTGCGGGGTGGCGCCGGCGTACTGGTGAGCGCCGCAGCCGGCGTGAACCAGATGGATGCGTCCAGTGCGGCCCAGGTGCTCGGCGACAGTCACGACCTGCTCGACGGTCTCGCGGAGGCGGCGCGTGCGCAAGGCGCCGAACCGGGCGCGTCGCAATCTTCCGCTTCGCAAGCGGATGCGTCGTCATCCGGACGAACGGATGCAGGCGCTTCGTCGTCCACGCTGGCGGCGGTCACGGGGTTGAGCGACGGCAAGCAGGCGATCAGTGCCGCACGAGCGGGATCCTCGTCCAGTCAGGCGACCGGAGGGGGCGACGGCAGCGCGACCGCGTGGAGCCGCCCGCATCTGGTCGCGTATGGCCAGGATGGCGTGGTGGCTGTATCGGCCAGGAGCCACGTCTGGTTGTCGGGGACCGAGACGGTGCTGGCCGCCGGGCAGGATTTGCAGTGGACGGCGCAGAACAAGACGGGCGTCGTCGCGAACCAGGGAATCCTGCTGTACACGGACGGCAAGAAAGGCGACGGGCGGCCCGTTGCCGTTTCCGGCATCGCGCTGCATGCGGCGTGCGGTTCGGTTGGCCTGCAGGCCCAGCGCGGCGGGAATCTCGGAGCCGTTGCCCAGCAAGCCGTCAGTGTGGCCAGTGCGACGGCAAGCGTGACCGCGCAGGCGTCCCGGAAGGTATTGCTCACGGCGGCGAAAGCCTATCTGAAGATGGAGGGCGGCGGCATCGAGATCGGCGTGCCGGGCACCGTGAAGTTTCATGCAGCGAATCACGTGCTGACCGGCCCGCGCAGTTCGGACATGAGTCCGCAGATCGCGCAAAGTCAGGTGAAGGCCTGTCCGACGAAGGACGGCGATGCGGCAGGTCGCGGTGCCGCCACGTTGTGACGGAGAGATGGGCGTGAGTACATCGATCGAACTGACGACGTCGCGGATACAGGCTGCGCTGCGCAAGGAAGATTCGCTGCGCGGGTATCTGCTCGTCGATCCGTATCTGCGGGAGCCGCTGGCCGAGCACCTGCCGATGCCGGGGGAACGCGAAGTCGTGCCGATCCCGGTGGCCAGCGAGTCGCTTCTCGATCATCAGCATCCCCGGCTGATCTGTTTCGATCATGACGATGTCGAGTTGATCGAGGCGTCGGTGCAGGCCGCGTGCGACGAACAAAGCGATTCGCATGACGAAGTGGTGCGCGGGTTCACGGTGGGCGGCTGGCTGGTTTCGACACTGCCACCGGAAATCGTCGCGGTGCACCTGGCGCGGGTGATGGTTTCACCACGCCCGCGCGTTGGCCGGAAATACGTGCGGTGGGCCGATCGACGCGTACTCGAATGGATGTGGCCGGCGCTGAATGATCTGCAGCGAAGCGACTTGTTCGGCCCGATCACGGCATGGCACGTGCTCGACCGAAATGCTGAACTCGTCGAGCGGATTCCACCGGCGGCTTTCGACCCATATGCGTCGCGATCGCGCGCCACGTTCTTCGCGCTCGACGACGCGCAATGGAGCCGTGTGGACAGAAGCGCGATGGTGCAGGACCTCCTCAGAGGCTGGTGCGTGTTCGAGCGCGAATTGCCCGACGATTACCTGAACCAGGCGGACGCGGCGGTGGCCGACGCGCAGGCGCTCGGCTTGACGCAGGTAGCCGACATCGTGCTGTTGGGCGCCTATGTGCTGCAGATTCATCCGGCACTGTGCAAGCACGCGCGTGTGATCGAGCTGGTGAAGTCGACATTGAGCGATCGGGCAAGCTTGAGCGAGCGGCTCGGCGCGGTCGGAGATGACGTGTGGGACGCGATGCGTCTCGAACTGGAGCAGAAGACGTCGCACGACACATCCATCGCGATGGCTCGCCGCTAGCAAAGGAAATCGAATCATGTCAGATGGCAAATATGCGCAGAACGCGAATGCCGCCGCCGCCGGCGCGCCGCACTGTTCCGCAGGCGGGTGCCCGTCATGCGTGAAGGCCGGGTTGCCGGTTTTGCTGGTCAGGCCGGCGCTGGCCGAGAAAAAGTATGCCGATGCGAAGAAAGGCGCGATCGCGAAGCTGAAGCCGGGGGTGGCCGACGTCGGGTTGAGTTACTTCGGCTACACGATGCGAACCTTGCGCGGCGGCTATGTCTACGCGTATTACGAGCGACCGCACACCCCCGAGCTGAAGGAGCAGAAGGGATGGCAGGCATTCCAGGTCGACGACGGCGGCTACATGACGCCTTATTCGCTCAGCGAACTGCCATTGCCTGGCAACGCACCGGTGTTCGCATGCCAGCGCACTGCCGGTTATGCGGCTGCCATGCTGTTCGTCATCCCTAATGCGTCCGAGACGCAGCGTGTGTGGATCGGCTTCAGCGATACGCCGTGGAGCGAGAAGGTTCGGGATGCATACGGGAATCCCAAGAACGAAGCGCTGCGTCGACAGCGCATGGTGTGCATCGATGCGCCGTATGCGAAATGCGATCGTTCGGCCCCGCTGACGGAGGCCGAAATGGGAAAGATCGTCGACGAGTACAACGCGAACTATCCGGTGGCGTCGGCTGCGTTGTACGGCGATGACAATGTGTTTCCGTTGAGGAAGCCGGCGCGCATGGATCCGAAGGGAGGGCGTCGCGAAACGGCGAAGGACATATACGACCAGGCTGTCGAGATCGTCAAGAAGAGCCAGACGTTCGACATCGGCAAGGCGATGATCGTCAGCGTACCTGACGCGATCGGTGTGACGTACGAGGCGGCGAACTTCCGCATTACCGTGCCGAAGAAGGCCAAGACGATGATGACGGGCAACGGCTACTGGAAGCTGCAGTCGGCGCTGTGCATCAAGGGGCTGGTCGAGACGATGCAGCAGCAATACAGCCATATCGGCAATCTGTCCGGGATGCAGGGTGACCCGAACACGTATATGGCCAGGGATCAGTTCGACGCGATGAAGGCGAGCGGTAATCTCCCGCCGGGCGCGACCTTCATGCCGCAAACCATTTCCGCATCGGGGATGTTCGCCGGCACCTATACGAACCCGTCGATGGGCATTGTCGCGATACCGGAGGACGAGCTGCCGGCGGAGCAGATCAAGAAGAAGCTGGGTGACAAATATCAGACATTCCTGGACCAGTACCAGTCTGCGTGCAACGACGACAGCCGGTTGCTTGCGACGATCGAGCCGGATTACGGCGCGTGGTTGCAAAGCGCGGCGCGCAAGCTGGTGACCGAACACGATTGCGACGAGACGACGCGGCAGGACGGTGTCTACTACGCGGTACTGGTGGGCAGGGCGTGCCATGGCGGCCACATGACCGATGTCGGGCTGAAGTGGTACGCGGATTTCATGAAGGACAATCCGGACGACAAGAACAACCTGATGATCCGTGCGATGCTCGGCAACCAGCAGGATTTCTTCACGTGGTTCAAGGACAAGGATCAGCGATCCAAGACGATCGATGAAGCCAAGGCGCTTTTCGACGTGATCGAGGATCTCGAGAGCAAGCACAAGGGCGGAGAACTGGTCGGGGCCCTGGCGCGCAACCTGCCGTATTTGCGGGCGCTGGCATCGGTCTGGAGTTACAGCACGGTGTCGTTACTGAGTACTTCCTGTCTTGCGTTGAGTCGTCTCAAGAATCCGCCATCCCCCCAACTCATCAGGAAAGTCGAGTTCGCGATAGCAAGAATCGGCATCACCAGTGCCAGCAAGAATGGCATTCGCGCCAGGCGGGTCAAGGCGTCGTACAGGCAGGCGAAGTTTTACTGGCGCGAAGTCGCCGACGCGAAAAACAGTGCCGCCGGTGGCGGCAAATCGACGTCGAAGGTCGGCGACACGCGCACTGTCAGTGTTTCAAGAAGCGGCGGTGGTGCGTTTGACGTGTCGGGCAAAGGCGGGACCGTAGAGATATTCGTCTTCGAACAGGTCAGCGTTACGGCGACGACGACCGTCGTTGCGCAGTTGCCGGCCGACATGGGCGAACTCAGGAAGTTTGCCCGCAAGGTCGGCGAATTGCTGCGCGAGGGCGGTGCGGTGCTGTCTGCGGCGGGCGGGATGCTGCAGGTCCTGAGCCTGATGGATGCGGTCGATAAATACAAGTACGGAAATGAAGACGAGCGGTTGGAGGGTATTCTCGGCATCGGGTCGGCATCGATGGGTTGCGCTGCCGCGTTGCTGGAAATCTGGAGCGCCGGTGCGAAGAAATGGGAGGCGGTTGGCGCTGCGTTGCGCACGAAGATCCTTGTAGGCGCAGCCGCCACGATTGCTGCTGGTTTTGATACTGCGACGGCGATTATGAAACTCGCGTCGAGATATGGGCGGGACAATCCGGGCGCCTTGTCGGCCTATGCGGTTCAGACAATGTTTTTTGGCGTTGCGACTGTGGCGAGCGGGCTGGGTTTCTTCGAAGCCATCGGCGCTATCTCTATCACGGGCGGTTACGGACTTTCCTGGACCGGGTGGGGGCTTGTACTGGTTGCTGTTGGTATGGCTGCAGGTTACTTGGCCCAGCTTCTGCAGAATCGGCCCGCGGAAGAATGGGCGGCACGCACAATCTGGGGACGTGCCAGCGACAAGTGGGGGAGCCCCGCTCGCGAGCAGGAAGAATCGAACAAGCTGTTGCTGGGGATCAGCGTCGACTTCAGCTACAAGGACGGCTTTTGGGATCTGGCCGTCCGAAGCATGGGGACAGGCATGATGGGAGGACTGCCCATGCCAGCTGGCAACAACAGCAATCCGATGGAGTATCGGGAGGTATATTTGCGCCTGCGCATCCCCGTGGGATTGCGGGCGCAACTGGACTGGGTTGCACGCATCTACGGCAAGAGCAAGAAAGGCGGGGCGACGCTGTTGCTGGAGCGCACCGGCGGTTCCGCGCGGCCTTCAGGGCTAGCGGCAGGTGGCGCTTCGGCGCTCGCGAAACTGAACGCCGAGGTGAAAGATCAGGATCAAGACATTCGGCTGTCGCTCGATCTGAGTGTCATTGAATTCAGCGGGGCATATGCCGAAGTGGCCGTGGAGACGAAGGATGGAGACGAGGTCCTGAACGAACGGCTGCCGAACTAGAGGATGAGCATCGATATGAAAAGCAACAAGAGCGACTACCGGGTGCTTTTGCCGGAGTGGAAGCAAGCGGAGCCGTATTTCAAGTTTTCCGGGAGACTGGCGAGAACCCGACAGGGCACCACGCCACCGTGGCGGGTGGCAAGCGATGACAAGCGGCGGCCGGTTCACGAGATGGCCAGCACCTGCGATTCTCTTCTGAACATTTACTTGAATGCGATTGAGGTTGGCACGCCAATGGGCGCTGGCGGAAAAGCGGTGTTTCTGATACTTGGTGTGCTGATTGGGCTGCTCGGTGCGGGGGGCATTGGCTACGGGGCGTTGCTGACCTTGCAGGAGGTTCCTGTCCTTGGTGTCGTTATGTGTTTCGTCACCTTGCTGTTCCTTTTGTTTGCAGTGTTCTCCCTCCGGATGGCGCTCTTTTCTCCGCGGGATCTCCCTGTCCTGTTCAATCGGAAGGATCGCAGCGTGAGCTTCATTCCTTACGTAACGCCGTCGTTCTGGCGAATCTGGGAGAAAGGCGGAGCAGGGGCAGTGCGCACGCGCGCGTGGGACGACGTAAAGGTCCGATCCTACAAGTGGACGCAATTTACGGGGGCGGCGGCGCGGGAATCCTATTTCCTGTCGCTGTTGTGGGGCGAGGTCGGAAACCCGCAGTCTTGCGCGGAGATCGTCAATATCGGCTACACCGGATGGTGGGAAGACGCGATGCTTTGGCGGTTGTACGAGCATATCCGGCGCTACATGGAGGAGGACGGCCCTCCGATCCCGCGTGGAGAAGCATTGCGCCAGACGGGTACCGGCAAGCTGCCCATCTTCCCGGCAGAGATCATTGCCGCAGCGGGTGGTGCGCCGATCAAGGTGGAGGAAGCGGCGAACCTTTGATCGGCTATCTCGATAGCGAAGGCTTGCTGTTCTCACGGCTCGAGCGGGCGGCTGGAAGTGATGACGCTCATGTTCGGCTCGATCATCACGTCGTCGGCGATATCGAAATTGCCGAGATAGTAGAACGTACGGTTCCGGTACATCGAAATGAAAAGCGACAAGAGCGACTACCGAGTGCTATTGCCGGAATGGAAGCAAGCAGATCCGTATTTCAACAAGTTCCCCGGGAGACTGGCGAGAACCCGGCAGGGCATCACGCCACCGTGGCGGGTAGCGAGCGATGACAAGCGGCAGCCTGTCCACGAGATGTCCAGCACCTGCGATTCTCTTCTGAACATCTACCCGAATGCGATCGAGGTTGGCACGCCGATGGGCGCCGGCGGGAAAACGGTGTATCTGATGCTTGGCGTGCTGATCGGGCTGTTCGGTACAGGGTGCATCGGCTATCTGGCAGTTCTGGCCTTGCTGGAAATTCCGGTCTTCGGCGTCTTCATGTCCGTTGCGACCGTGCCGTTCTTTTTGTTTGCGGTGTTCTGCCTTCGCGCAGCGCTCTTTTCTCCCCGGGATCTTCCCGTTCTCTTCAACCGGAAAGATCGCAGCGTGAGCTTCATTCCTTATGTGCAGCCACCATTCTGGCGATTCTGGGAGAAAGGCGGCGCAGGTGCAGTGCGCACGCGCGCATGGCACGACGTGAAGGTCCGGTCCTACAAGTGGACGCAACTCACCGGGGCTGCGGCCCGGGAGTCCTACTTTCTGTCGCTGCTCTGGGGCGAGGTCGGTAATCCGCGCTCATGCGCGGAGATCGTCAATATTGGCTACACCGGATGGTGGGAAGACGCGATGCTGTGGCGACTGTACGAACATATCCGGCGTTACATGGAGGAGGGCGGCCCTCCGATACAGCGCGGAGAAACACTGCGCCAGAGAGGTACCGGCAAACTGCCCATCTTCCCGGCGGAGATCATTGCCGCAGCGGGCGGTGCGCCGATCAAGGTGGAGGAAGCCGCCGACCTTTGACGCGATACCGTCTCCCGGCGCTCGGAATCGGCAGGTTCATCGTTGTCCAAGGGCCGGTTTTTCGTACAGCGACCAGACCTGCCCACCCGATCCGGACTCCCGTGCCCGTCCCGCCCGGACAAAAGCAGGGATACGTCGTACACACATGACTTCGCGTCGTGAGCGGCACCGCCAGGTCGGACAAAACGCCGGTTCGGTCCGCTACCTTGCCGACGCCCCGTCCAGCATGGGTCCACCGCGCTTGCGTCCGTTGAAGCCGTTCCGCACGTCGAGCCCGCGTACGTAACCGGTGCAGAGGCTCTTTGCCTCCCGATGATCGTCGGCGTCCAGATGAAGCGAAGGCCTGGCACGCGCGCGGACGTTACGCCAACCGACACAAACCGCCTGCCGACGCACACGACAATCGGGCTTGTGCGGATTGACGTACTGCGTACCTTGTTCGGAACGAACGCCATCGCGGCTCCGCGCCTGCCGCACCCCCACCATACGGGTTTCGATTCGTATGTTCCGACCGGCGCGTGGGCTATAAATGGTTGGGTGTACCGGTCCTTGTCGGGTGCCTGCGCGTCTCGCGCAGGATGGCGTCGCGACTGCCGGGGGAGGTGCGCCGTGGTTCGCCAGACGCTTGCTCGCGCCGTGCTTCGCACCGCGTTGATCGGGGGCGTGTTTGCCGGAGGTTTGCCGCCGCCGGCCTCCATTGCCGCCACCCTCGCGCCGCCTGCCGCGCCACGCGCCCTGAAGCAACGGCCGCCCGCCGCGCCTTATGCGATGCCGGTCGATTTTCCGGCCATCGTCGAGCGTTACGGACCCGCGGTCGTGACGATCATGACCGCGCTCAACCAGCAAACCGGCGGGCCGTCCTTCGCGATCCTCGATACCGACGATCCGCTCGCCGTGTTCTTCCGGCGCGGCGGCCCGACGCCCGTGCAGGGCGCGCAGGTGCCGACACCCGACCCGGTGCTGCGCGCGGTGTCGGGCAGCGGCTCGGGCTTCATCGTCAGTGCCGACGGCCTGATCCTGACCTCCGCGCACGTGGTCGACGAGGCGACCGACGTGACGGTGCGGCTCACCGACCGGCGCGAATTCAAGGCGACGGTGCTGGCCGTCGATCCGCAAAGCGACGTCGCCGTGTTGCGTGTCAATACAACGAAGCTGCCGTTCGTGCGCCTTGGCGATTCGGCGAAGGTGCGGGCGGGCGAACCGGTGATGACGATCGGCGCGCCGGACGGGGCCGGCAACACGGTCACGGCCGGCATCGTCAGCGCGACGTCGCACCAGTTGCCGGACGGCAGCGCATTCCCGTTCTTCGAAACCGACATCGCGCCGAATCCCGACAACTCCGGCGGCCCCGTGTTCAACCGCGCGGGCGACGTGATCGGCATCGCGGTGCAGGTCTACACGGGCAACGATCGCTACGCGAGCATGACGTTCGCGATCCCGATCGCATTTGCCGCAAAGGTGCGCGCGCAGTTGCAGGCGCAACAACAGGCCCAGATGCAGGTGCAACAGGTTCAGGTGTCCGCTCCCGGTGCGCCGGCCGGCAACGCGCTCGGCCTCGACGTGCAGGACGTCGGCGTCGGGCTGGCCGCGGCATTCGGGCTGCCGCGTCCGGCAGGCGCGCTCGTCAACGGCGTCGCGCCGGGCTCGCCGGCCGCCGCGGCCGGCCTGAAACCCGGCGACGTGATCGTGAAACTCGGCGACAAGGCGATCGGCCGCTCGGCCGAGCTGAACGACCTGGCCGCCGCGCTGGCGCCCGGCGAAAAGGCGTCGCTGCGCGTGATCCGCAACCGCGCACCGGTGATGCTGACGATCGCGGGTGCCGACGAGACGGCCGGGAACGCACCGGCCACGGTAGCGGGCATGGCCGCGCCGAAGGCCGCGGCACGACCGGGCCCGGGGGCGGGCGACCATGGTGACCGCCTGGGACTGACGATGCACGCGCTGAGCGACGACGAGCGCCGTTCGACGGGGCTCGCGGTCGGGATGATGGTGGACGCGGTGCACGGGCCGGCCGCGAGCGCGGGCATCCAGCCGGGCGACGTCGTCCTGGAGTTGAACGACACGCTGCTCGAGACGCCGGAAGACGTGCCGATGCTCGAAGCGAGCGGCGGCAACGTGATCGCGGTGCTGATCCAGCGCAACAACGCACGGAAGTTCGTGTCGGTGCGCGCGCGTTAGGGCGTTGACGCGGCGGGTGTCGCCCGCCTAACATCGTCCGATCTCGTCGGCAGTCAGCCCGGCATTCAGGAGCCATTCGGCATGAAGACGGCTTGCTTCATCGTAGTAGTCCACAGGCGCAGGGTCCGGTAGCGGCACCGCGCCGGCACCCATGCGCCCCCGACTCGGTCGGGGGTTTTTTTGCATTGCGCACGGCGCTGCGGCACGTGCGCGGAGGGCATCCGCTTGCAATCGAACCTGCCGATCGAATCCGCTCCGGCGTCGCCGCGACATGTGACGCTGATCCTGCTGTGCGCGCTCTCGGTACTGCCGCTGAGCCTGTTCCTGCCGGCGTTGCCGGCGATCGCACGCGACCTGCATGCCGACTACGGGCTCGTCGCGCTGTCGCTCGGCGGTTACGCGGCGGTGGCCGCGTCGCTCGAGTTCGTGATGGGGCCGCTGTCGGACCGGTTCGGGCGGCGGCCGATCATGCTGACGAGTGTCGGCGTGTTCGCGCTCGGTTCGCTCGGCTGCGCGACGGCGACCGATATCCGCGTGTTTCTCGCGTGCCGGATGATGCAGGCGGCGATCACATCGGTCTATCCGGTGTCGATGGCGACGATCCGCGATACCGGCGGCGGCGCGCGTGCGGCGAGCCGGATCGGCTATGCGGCGATGGCGGCCGCGTTCGCGCCGATGCTCGGCCCGACGCTCGGCGGCGCACTCGACCAGACGGTCGGCTGGCGGGCGAGCTTCTGGCTGCTCGGCGCGGCCGGCATCGCGCTGTTCGGCTGGTGTGCATTCGACCTCGTCGAAACCCATGCGAACCGGTCGTCGAGCTTCCGGCAGCAGCTTCGCGCGTATCCGGCGCTGCTCCGCGCACGCCGTTTCTGGGCCTATGCGCTTTGCATGGCGTTTTCGACGGGCGCGTTCTACGCGTTCCTGGCCGGCGCGCCGCTTGCCGCGAAAACGCTGTTCGGCATTGCGCCGGCGGAGGTCGGCTTTTACATGGGGACGATCACGGCCGGTTTCGTCGTCGGCAGCTTTCTGGCCGCACGTGTCGCGCGCCGCTACGCACTCGCCACGACGATCCTGTGCGGGCGGGTCGTCGCGTGTGCGGGGCCGTTGATCGCGCTCGGGCTCGTGTCCGGCGGCGCGACGCATGCGCTCGCATGGTTCGGGCCGTGCGTGCTGGTCGGCATCGGCAACGGGCTGACCAATCCCGGCGCGCATGCCGGCGCGGTGTCGGTGCGCCCGGAACTGGCGGGCAGCGCGTCGGGGCTGGCCGGCGCGATGACGATCGCGGGCGGCGCCGCGCTGTCGTCGCTGACGGGCGCGGTGCTGACCGCCGGCAACGCCGGTTATGCGCCGCTCGCGATGATGCTGCTGTCGGCGGCGATCGCGCTGGCGGCGGCCGTCTGCGTGCGGGTCCTCGATGCGCGGGACGCCGTGCGGTGACTGCGGGTGCGGCCCGGTACCGTGGCGCGGCCGATTGGCGGACAATCCGTCGAATACCGGGACACGATGCACCATCCGCGAGCCGTATTCCCCGACGGGCGCGAAGGGTGACTGGGCGAGGATGCGATGAGCGACTTTTCGGATTTCCAGCGGGACATTGCCGATGCCGCGAGGGCGACCTTCAAGGCACTGCGGGCGTTGCACCCGGACGAGCATTTCTATGCGTTCGCGCTTTATACGGACAGCGGCGCGATGACGGTGGTGCCGGCCGCCAATACGGTCGAAGGGCTGCGCCGGATGCGCGCGCAACAGGCGCTTCCGGACGACGATCCGTGGTTCGTGTGGGGCGTTTCCGAATGGGCGTACGAGGCGGCGGAGGCTTCGCCGTTCAACGCGATCTGCGGCAGGCTGGCCGACGAAGTGCTGAGTCCGCAGTTCGTGCGGTCGCGATTCACCGAATTTTCCCGGCAACTGCACACCGACATGATCGAGGCATTGCGGCTGCTCGATCGCGACGGTGTGTTCGGCACGGGCGACGAGCGGGCGGCCATCACGCTGTTCGTATCGATCAGCGACGACGATGCCGCCGAGGCGCTGGAAAACGCATCGGCGAAAGCGCTGAATCCGCCGGCCGTCGCCGACGCATTCCTGCGCCGCTACGGCTGACCGCCATCGGGATACCGCACGGCGGCCCGCGCGGGCGGCCGCCGTGCGTGCTTCGTTACGGCTTCGCGCCCACGACGAATTCGAACGTCGCGACGCCGTCGACGCCGCCCGTCACGCGGTCGCCCGGCTGCAGCGCGCCGACGCCGGCCGGCGTGCCGGTGAAGATCAGGTCGCCGGCCTTCAGTTCGACCGAGCGCGACACGTACGCGATGACGTCGGGCACGGCCCAGATCATGTCGGCCAGATCGCCTTGCTGGCGCGTGTCGCCGTTGACTGCGAGCCAGATGCGGCCCGTGGCCGGGTGCCCGGTGGCCGACGCCGCGCGCAGTGCGGTCACGGGGCCCGACGCGTCGAAACCCTTCGCCCAGTCCCACGGACGGCTCAGCTTCTTCGCCTCGGCCTGCAGGTCGCGGCGCGTGAGGTCGACGCCGACGCCGTAGCCCCACACGTGCGACAGCGCGTCGGCCGGGTCGATCGACCGGCCGTCCTTGCCGATGGCGACCACCAGCTCGATTTCATGATGGAGGTCGTTCGTCAGCGGCGGATAGGCGACGGTGCCGCTGGCCGGGACGATCGCGTCGCCTGGCTTCGTGAAGAAGAACGGCGGTTCGCGGTCGGGATCGGCGCCCATTTCGCGGGCGTGGTCGGCGTAGTTGCGGCCGACGCAGAATACGCGGCGCACCGGAAAGCGCGCGGACGACTGTTCGACTTCGACGGAAGGACGCTCTGCGGCGTCGATGACATAGGCGGACATCGGATGGCCTCGTTCGGTAGGAAGACGGATGCCGGCGCCCGTGCGGCGCGCGGGCCGGCATGCGTGCAACGATACCCGACGCGCATGCGGCCGGATGCGACGCAACTGCGTTTTACCGGGACAAAACTACGCGTCGGCGGCCGGCGGCGCGTCGTTGCTGTCCGGCAGCGCGGCGTTCGCGTCGCGGTACGCCTTCGGCGACACGCCGACGCGCGCCCGGAAGCGCCGCGCGAAATACCCTTCGTCGCGGAAGCCGACCGAGCGCGCGATGTCGGCGATGCGCCGGCTGGTATGGGCCAGCAGCGACTGCGCGAGCGCGATCCGGCGCTCGGTCACGAGATCGGTGAACGTACTGCCGGTTTCCTTGCGGACCAGGTGCGCGAGGTAGTTCGGCGACAGGAACGCGGCCTCGGCCGTTGCGGCGAGCGTCAGGTCCTCGCGGGTCAGGTTCGCGCGAACGTGCCGCAGCACGCGCGCGAGCGCATCGCGCCGGCCCGCACGCTGGGCGCCGCGCTGGGCGAGCTTGTCGAGCGCGCCCGCGTACTGCGTGCAGACGAGCCCGATCAGCTGCAGCAGGTAGCCGCGCAGCAACGTGGTCGAACCGAACGTGCGCACGCGATCGGTGTCGAGCATGCACAGCGCGAGGCGGCGTGCTTCGTCGTAGGTGTCGCCGGTCAGGATGAAGTCGAGATGTTCCTGGAAACGGAACGGCGTCAGCTCGGGGAAGCGGTGCGCGGGCACGTCCTCGAGGTCGAGCGGATCGACGTCGAGATCGGCGCGCAGGAACGCCTGGCTGAAGTTGATCACGATGAAATGCGCGCCTTCCGGATGCGGGATCAGGTGCTCGCGGTGCGGCAGCACGAACGCGAGCGCACCGCGCGGAAACGGACGCGTGACGCCGCCGATCCGCTGCTCGGTGTCGCCGCCGAGGTTGAACTGGATCTGGAAATATGCGTGCCGGTGCGGCTCGGTAATCGCCTGGCGCGACGCCTGGTCGCGGATGTAGAAGTCGAGCCGGTCGCTGCGTTCGGGCATCCCGTACAGGCGCGGCGGGGCGGTGGAGGGCATGAAGGATTCTGCTGTTCGTGACGCGGTGGAGCCGCGATGGTACAGCGAACCGGGCGCGGCCGGAACGTGCGGGCGCGCTGCGGCGCGGCATTCAGGCGTCCGGATGGAACCCGAGATAGCGGGCGTGCGGCCCCGTGCCGTTGCCGGCGAGCACGCTCGATGCGCCGACCGACACGAGCGTTTCCACCGTGGGCGCGCGGTTCGACACCAGCTTCCATTCGGTTGCCTCGACGGCTTCAGCCGGCGACGGGGCGCACAGGTCGGTCAGTGCGGCGAGCAAGGTGGCGGCGGCCGGCGCATGGACCATGAATCCTTCATTGGCGACGGCCGCCGTGTCGATGCCGAGCACCGCGCACAGCCGCGCGCGCAACGGCGTCTCGGCCTCGCTCGCCGCGCGCGAGCGTGCGATGTGCTCGCGCGTCGCCGCGTCGACGAGCGTGCCGCCACGGATGAGCGGCGCGTGCTGCCAGGCGTCGGGCGGGCATTGCTTGCCGCCGGGCATCAGCGCCACGAACGGATTGACCTCGGCCGGATAGATCCGGCACACGAGCGGGCGTTCGTCGTAGATCCCGCACCGCAGGTCGTCGCGCAGGTTCGGGCACGGGCCCGCATGGGACGCGGTGAGCATGGCCGTGATGCGGACGGGCAGCGAACCGCTCGTCGCGGCGGTCGACCGCGCGCGCTTGTACGCAGCGAACGCGTCGCCCGGCTCGGGTTCGACGGGCCACGGCATCGCGTCGCACAGCAATTCCACGTGGCCGTCGCGCCGCAGCCACGCGATCGCCTCGTCGAGCGTCAGCGGAATGCGCAGGTCGCGGCAGCATGCGCCGCATCCGGTGCAGGCAAAGTCGACGTCGAGGTCGGTCGAGGTGGTATTCATGAGGGTATCGCGGGGACATCGGGCGGCACGCGACGCATCGCGATGGCGCCGGTGATTGCGTTCATCGGTCGAGCAGCGGTGCCACCCGGCGGCGGAGTTCGGGCACGACGTCGGCGTCGAACCACGGATGGTGCTTGAACCACGCCTGGTTGCGCGGCGACGGGTGCGGCAGCGGCAGCACGCCGGGGCCGTAGTCGGGCCACGCATGCACGGTGTCGGTCAGCGTTGCCTTGCGTGTGTCGCGCAGGAAATGCCGCTGCGCGTACTGGCCGATCAGCAGCGTCAGGCGGATCGACGGCAGCTCGGCCACCAGCCGGTCGAGCCACAGTGGCGCGCATTCGGGGCGCGGCGGGTTATCGCCGCTCGCGCCGCGGCCGGGGTAGCAGAAGCCCATCGGCACGATCGCGAAGCGCGTTTCGTCGTAGAAGGTGTCGGCATCGACGTCGAGCCAGCCGCGCAGCCGCTTGCCGCTCGCGTCGTCCCACGGGATGCCGCTCGCATGGACGCGCGCGCCCGGCGCCTGCCCGACGATCAGGATGCGTGCGTCGCGATGGGCGCGCACGACGGGGCGCGGGCCGAGCGGCAGGTCGGCTTCGCAGGCACGGCACGCACGGATTTCGGTGAGCAGCACGTCGAGCGGCGCGCGCGTTCGTTTCGGCATCGATTCGGATCGGGGACGGAAGGGTCGTGCAACGTCGCCCGGACGGCGCCCGCCGGAGCCGCCGGGTGGCCCGGATCGGCGTGGCGCGGCCGTGGAGCGCGCGCCCGCGGCCTCATGCGGCACGCGTTACGCGTGCGACAGGCCCGCTGCGCCGCCTTCGGCGACCGCAGCATCATACAACGCGGTTTGCGCGATTGCCGCGGCGATCGCCGCGTCGTCATGCGGATCGTCGAGCATGCCCCAGCGCCGGTATTGGGACAGGAACCAGCGTCCTTCGCGCGGATCGGGCCGGTTCACGGCGCCGCCGCCGTGGAAACGGATCGGCAGCGGCGGCGCGGCGAACGGCCCCGCGCCGTAGTCGCCGAGCAGGCGCGGCGCGATCAGCCGGGCCGGCACGCCGAGCGCATCGGGCGACGCGAGCCAGTCGGCCGCCTCGCGGCGATGCGCGGCGCTGTCGAGCCACGCACACGCGTCGACGAGCGTACGGATCAGCGCGCGCGCGGTGGCCGGATACAGCGCGACGAAGTCGCGCCGGGCGGCCAGCACCTTCTCCGGATGATCGGGCCAGATCTCGCTCGTGACCGCGACGGTCCGGCCCGCGCCGCACGCTTCGGCTACTGCGTGCCACGGTTCGCCGGAACAGAAGCCGTCGAGCTCGCCACCGGCGAGCGCGGCGACCATCTCGGGCGGCGGGATCACGACGCTGCGCACGTCGCGCAGCGGATCGATGCCGTGTGACGCGAGCCACGCGTTCAGCCACATCGCGTGCGTGCCGGTCGGGAAGGTTTGGGCGAGCAGCGGCTTGCGGCCGAGCGTCGCGAACGCGTCGCGCACGCTGCCGGTTGTGCGAACCGCGTCGGCGAGACCGCGCGACAACGTGATCGCCTGGCCGTTGCGGTTCAGCACCATCAGCGCGGCCATGTCGGCCTGCGGGCCGCCGATGCCGAGCTGCAGCCCGCAGACGAGCCCGTACAGCGCATGCGCCGCATCGAGCTCGCCGCTGAGCAGCTTGTCGCGCACGGCTGCCCACGACGGCTGGCGACTCAATTCGAGCGTGAGGCCGTGCCGCGCGCCGAGGTTCAGGCGCTGCGCGACGATCAGCGGGGCCGCGTCGCTCAGCGCGACGAACCCGAGGCGAAGATGCGCGCGTTCCGGCGCGGCGGGAGGTGAGCTATTCATGGCGGTCATGACTGGGGTGACGCGTCGAGCAGTTGTCGCGCGACGTCGACGATGCGCAGGCCCTGATCCATCGCACGCTTGCGCAGTGCCGCATACGCATCGTGCTCGGACAGCTTGCGCTGGTCCATCAGCGCGCGTTTCGCGCGGTCGATCAGTTTGCGTTCCGCGAGTTCGCGCTCGACGTCGGCGAGCCGGCGGCGCAGCGCATCGTCGTGCGAGAAGCGCGCGAGCGCGACTTCGAGAATCGGGGCGAGACGCTCGGCCGACAGCCCTTCGACGAGATACGCGCTGACGCCTGCGCCGACCGCCGCACGGATCAGTTCCTGGTCGGCGTCGTGGCTGAACATCAGCACGGGGCGCGGCGCGGTCGCGTGCATCACCGCGAGCTGTTCGAGGGTATCGCGCGACGGCGAATCGGTATCGATGATCACGACGTCGGGACGCTGCTCCTCGACGGCCGCGGGCAGCCGCGCGGGCGTCGCGACGTCGTTCAGCATCTCGTAGCCGAGGCGCGCGAGTGCGTCGCCGAGCTCGCCGATCGGCTTGTCGGTGTCGGTGACGAGCAGCACGCGCAGGCGGGTGGTCGGGGCAGGCGAACTCATGAGGCGGGCAACAGGGGCGGTGACGCTTCGGCGCAACGCGCGAACGATGCAGGCAAGCCGCATGCGCGGCCGGCGGTGACGGGAAGGGGGAACGGCCGAAGCCGCGCGACGCCGTGCATGTCAGGCGGCCCGCGAAAATGCGGTGTCGGCCGCGGCGTCTGCGCACTGCGCGGCTGCTGCGCCGATTGCGCCGCCGACGAGGATCACGGCCGGGCTGCCGAGCCGCGCAGCCTCGATGCCGTGTGCGAGCGTGCCGAGCGTTCCGGTCCAGCGGCGTTCGTCGGGCGTACCGGCCCATTGCACGGCGGCTGCCGGCGTCGACGACGGCAGCGCGGCGAGCAGGCCGGCCGCGATGCTGTCGACGCGGCTCATGCCCATGTAGATCGCGAGCGTGGTGCCGGTCGACGCGAGTCTTGCCCAGTCGGGTTCGCCGTGATCCTGGCGGTGCGCGGTGACGAACGTGACGCCCTGGCAGTGCTCGCGGTGCGTGAGCGAGATGCCGAGGCATGCGGCGGCCGCGAATCCCGACGAGATGCCGTTGACGATCTCGACCGGAATCGCGGCGGCGCGCAGCGTCGCGAGCTCTTCGCCGGCACGGCCGAACAGCAGCGCATCGCCGCCTTTTACGCGCACCACGTGCGCGCCGCGCAGCGCGTAGCGGCGCATCAGCTTTTCGATGAATGCCTGCGGCGTGGAGCGGCAGCCGCCGCGCTTGCCGACGCGGATCACGCGCGCTTGCGGCGCGAGTTCGACGATGCCGGGCGCGACGAGGTCGTCGAGCAGCAGCACGTCGGCCGCGGCCAGTGCCTTCACGGCCTTCAGCGTGAGGAGATCGGGATCGCCGGGGCCGGCGCCCAGCAGCGTGACTTTGCCAGTCGTCATGTCGTGTTCCATTGCCGCATGCGTCGTGCGGCGGCCGATAACGGATGGTCTGCGCGGCGGCGGGCGGTCGAGACGCACCGGTGTCCTGCCGTGCCGCGCACGGGAGGACGCCGTTGTCCTGACGGGCCCGCCGTGAAGGGCGGGCAGGGTTTGCGGGGACTGCCCACCGGCGCCGTTGCCGGTGTGATGCGTCGATCGAGCAATATCCGGGCCAACCGGCGCGCGGCGCCGGCGCGTGCAGCGCGCGACGAGCCGTATGACGGATGGGGGCGCGCGTGCAGGCTAGCAGGCAGCCGCCGCGCGCGGCGGCCGTCATGCCGCATCGGCGTGCCTCGTGCGCCGCCGGCGCGCACCGCGATGTCGCACGGCGACAGTGCTGCAGCGCACCACATCTGTGCCTCGCTGCCTCAAAGCGCGTCGTGCGTCGCGTGTCGCGGCACATCGCCTGTCGACCGGCAAGCCTTGCAGCGCGGGGCCGAAGGCCCGATCGGCGGCGACATGGCACGGCGCTTGCGTTAGCCGATTCGGGCGGATCAATGGCGATTCGTCCGCAGTACCGATTACCGACGCGCCCGGCAACGGGCTTCATGGGCAACGGCGTCCTACGCATCGGGTCTCGACGAGACCGGGTGCGCAGGACGCCGTTTTTCGTTTGGCGGATGACATGACCGACAAAGCTACCCGTATCGATCTCTTCAGCTTCCGCACCGCGCCGATGCGCGCGTTCCACATGACGTGGATGGCGTTCTTCGTGTGTTTCTTCGCGTGGTTTGCGTGCGCGCCGCTGATGCCGCTCATTGCACGCGAATTTCATCTGACGGCGGCTCAGGTCGCCAACATCAACATCGCCGCGGTGGCCGCGACGATCGCCGTGCGGCTGCTCGTCGGCCCGCTGTGCGACCGCTTCGGCCCGCGCCGCGTGTATGTCGGCCTGTTGCTGCTCGGCGCGATCCCCGTGTTCGCCGTGTCGTTCACGCACGACTATCTGTCGTTCCTGATCTGCCGGCTCGGCATCGGCGCGATCGGCGCAGGCTTCGTGATCACGCAATACCACACGTCGGTGATGTTCGCGCCGAACGTCGTCGGTACTGCGAACGCGACGACGGCCGGCTGGGGCAACGCCGGGGCCGGCGCGACGCAGGCGCTGATGCCGCTGCTGGTCGCCGCCGGCCTGATGCTCGGCTTCGGCGAGGATTCGTCGTGGCGCATGGCGCTGGTCGTGCCGGGCATCGCGATGCTCGCGATGGCGTGGGCGTACTGGCGCTTCACGCAGGACTGCCCGCAAGGCGATTTCGTCGCGCTGCGCAAGCAGGGCGTGACAGTCGACAGCGGCAAGAAGGGCGGCTGGGCGAGCTTCTTCGCCGCATGCGGCAACTATCGCGTGTGGATGCTGTTCGTCACGTACGGCGCGTGCTTCGGCGTCGAGGTGTTCATCCACAACATCGCCGCGCTGTACTACGTCAATCACTTCAGCCTGTCGCTGAAGGACGCCGGTTTCGCGGTCGGCCTGTTCGGGCTGCTCGCGCTGTTCGCCCGTGCGCTCGGCGGCTGGCTGTCCGACAAGATCGCCGCACGCCGCAGCCTCGACGTGCGTGCGGCGCTGCTGTGCGCGCTGATCGTCGGCGAAGGGCTCGGGCTGATCTGGTTCTCGCATGCGCAAAGCATTGGCGTCGCGCTCGTCGCGATGCTGGTCTTCGGCCTGTTCACGCACATGGCCTGCGGCGCGACCTATGCGCTGGTGCCGTTCATCGACCGCAAGGCGCTCGGCGGCGTCGCGGGGATCGTCGGCGCGGGCGGCAACGTCGGCGCGGTGGCCGCGGCCTTCCTGCTGAAGGGCGTCGGCGACGTGCAGCAGACGCTGAGCCTGCTCGGCCTTGCCGTCACCGCGACCGCGCTGTGCGCGATGGCCGTGCGCTTCAGCGAAGAACACAAGGCACGCGAAGCCGAGCTGCGCGATCGTGCGCTGGCCGCCGCCAACGCCGCGAACTGATCGATCGAAGGAAGCGTCATCATGAAACTCATCGTCATCGGCCACGGCATGGTCGGCCACAAGTTCCTCGAATGCGTCGCGGCGGAAGCCGGCACGGCGGGCGCGCTGCAGGTCACCGTGCTCGGCGAGGAGCCGCGGCCGGCCTACGATCGCGTGCACCTGTCGGAATTCTTCGCGGGCAAGTCGGCGGACGACCTGTCGCTCGTCGAACCGGGCTTCTTCGAGCGCTATCCGCGGTTCGACCTGCGCCTGAACGCGCAGGTCGCGTCGATCGACCGCGCCGCGCATACGGTCACGCTCGCGTCGGGCGAAACGCTCGCGTACGACAAGCTGGTGCTCGCCACGGGCTCGCGCCCGTTCGTGCCGCCGGTGCCGGGGCGCGATCGCGCGGGCTGCTTCGTGTACCGGACGATCGAGGACCTCGAGGCGATGCAGGCGTGCGGCGCGCACGCGAAGCGCGGCGTCGTGATCGGCGGCGGGCTGCTCGGCCTCGAATGCGCGAAGGCGCTGCGCGACATGGGGCTCGACACGCACGTCGTCGAATTCGCGCCGAGGCTGATGGCCGTGCAGGTCGACGACGGCGGCGGCCGGATGCTGCGCGCGAAGATCGAGGCGCTCGGCGTGACCGTGCATACGGGCAAGAACACGCTGGAAATCGTCGATGGCGACGAAGGCACGCACCGGATGGCGTTCGCCGACGGCACGCATCTCGACACCGACATGATCGTGTTCTCGGCCGGCATCCGCGCCCGCGACGAACTGGCGCGCGCCTGCGGGCTCGACATCGGCCCGCGCGGCGGCGTCGCGATCGACGACGCCTGCCGCACGAGCGATGCCGACATCTACGCGATCGGCGAATGCGCGGCGTGGAACGGCATGGTGTACGGCCTCGTCGCCCCCGGCTACGACATGGCGCGCGTGGTCGCGAAGCAGCTCGCTGGCGACGCGCACGATGCGGCCGCTGCCGCGTTCGCGGGCGCCGACATGAGCACGAAGCTGAAGCTGATGGGCGTCGACGTCGCGAGCATCGGCGACGCGCACGGCACGACGGCCGGCAGCCGCACCTACCAGTACGCGGACGAGCGCCGCCAGGTCTACAAGAAGCTCGTGGTGTCCGACTGCGGCAAGTTCCTGCACGGCGCGGTGATGGTCGGCGATGCAGCCGAATACGGCACGCTGCTGCAGATGATGCTCAACCGCATCGAGCTGCCCGAGTCGCCGGAATTCCTGATCCTGCCGTCGTCGGACGGCGCGGCGAAGCCGGCGATCGGCGTCGATGCGTTGCCCGCGGCCGCCCAGATCTGCTCGTGCAACAACGTGTCGAAGTCGCAGATCTGCACGGCCGTCGCCGACGGCGCGACGAGCCTCGGCGCGCTGAAGACGTGCACGGGCGCCGGCACGTCGTGCGGCGGCTGCGTGCCGCTCGTCACGCAGATCATGAAGGCCGAGATGAAGAAGCAGGGTCTGTCGGTCAACAACCATCTGTGCGAACACTTCGCGTATTCGCGCCAGGCGCTGTTCCACCTGATTCGCGTCGAGCGCATCACGACGTTCGACGAACTGCTGGCGAAGCACGGCCGCGGGCTCGGCTGCGACGTGTGCAAGCCGGCCGTCGCGGGCATCCTCGCGTCGTGCTTCAACGAATTCGTGCTGAAGCGGGAACACGCAAGCCTGCAGGATTCGAACGACTACTACCTCGCGAACATCCAGCGCGACGGCACGTACTCGGTCGTGCCGCGCATGCCGGGCGGCGAGGTCACGCCGGAAGGGCTGATCGCCGTGGGGCAGGTTGCGAAGAAATACGGCCTGTACACGAAGATCACGGGCGGTCAGCGCGTCGACCTGTTCGGCGCGCGTGTCGAGCAGCTGCCGTCGATCTGGGAAGAGCTGATCGAGGCCGGCTTCGAATCGGGTCATGCCTACGGCAAGGCGCTGCGCACCGTGAAGTCGTGTGTCGGGTCGACCTGGTGCCGCTACGGCGTCGACGATTCGGTCGGCCTCGCGATCGACCTCGAAAACCGCTACAAGGGGCTGCGCGCGCCGCACAAGATCAAGTTCGGCGTATCCGGCTGCACGCGCGAGTGCGCGGAAGCGCAGGGCAAGGACGTCGGCATCATCGCGACCGAAAAAGGCTGGAACCTGTACGTGTGCGGCAACGGCGGGATGAAGCCGCGCCACGCGGAACTGCTCGCGTCCGATCTCGACCGCCCGACGCTGATCCGCACCATCGACCGCTTCCTGATGTTCTACGTGCGCACGGCCGACCGGCTGCAGCGCACCAGCGTGTGGCGCGACAACCTCGAAGGCGGCCTCGACTACCTGATCGACGTCGTCGTGCACGACAAGCTCGCGATCGCGGCCGAACTCGAAGCCGACATGCAGCACGTGGTCGACACCTACGAGTGCGAATGGAAGAAGGCCGTGACCGATCCCGACACGCGCAAGCGCTTCCGTCACTTCGTGAACAGCGACGCGCCGGATACGACCATCGAATTCGTCGAGACGCGCGGACAGATTCGTCCCGCGACGCCCGGCGAACGCACGGGCGGCAAGCCCGTGTCGATTCCCGTTGTCGCCGAAAGTGCCACCGTTTGACCGTGACCGACGCCAGCGTCTATTCCAAGGAGCCCATCATGAACGATCGTCTTCCGCTGTCCTGGACCCGCGTGTGCCCGCTCGACGACATCGTGCCGAACACCGGCGTGTGCGCACTCGTCAACGGCGAGCAGGTCGCGGTGTTTCACGTCGCGCATCCCGACGGCGGCGTGTTCGCGATCGACAACGTCGATCCCGTGTCGCAAGCGGCCGTGATGTCGCGCGGGCTGATCGGCAGCCTCGGCGAGCGCGTCGTCGTCGCGTCGCCGCTGTACAAGCAGCACTTCGACCTGCGCACCGGCGAATGCCTGGAAGCGCCCGAGCAGTCGGTGAGCGCGTATCCGTCGCGGATCGAGGACGGCTTCGTGTGGGTCGCGGCCTGAACGCGCCGGAGCACGCATGACCGCCACTTCCGTCAAGAGCGTGTGCCCGTACTGCGGCGTCGGCTGCGGGATGGTGCTGCACGTCGAGGACGGCGAAGTCGTCAAGGTGTCCGGCGACGCCGACCATCCGACCAACTTCGGGCGGCTGTGCACGAAGGGTTCGTCGGCGCACGTCGCGCTGCGCCGCTCGGGGCGGCTCGACCGCGCGTTCGTGCGCCGCGCGCGCGAGGACGACCTCGTGCCGCTGCCGGCGCGCGACGCGATCGCCGAAACCGCGCGCCGCCTGCGCGCGATACTCGATGCGCACGGCCCCGACGCGCTGTCGTTCTACGTATCGGGCCAGATGTCGATCGAGGCGCAGTACCTCGTCAACAAGCTCGCGAAGGGCTTCGTCGGCACCCACAACATCGAGTCGAACTCGCGGCTCTGCATGGCGAGCGCGAGCACCGGCTACAAGCAGTCGCTCGGCGCGGACGGCCCGCCCGGGTCGTACCAGGACTTCGATCGCGCGAACCTGTTCTTCGTGACCGGCGCGAACATGGCCGATTGCCATCCGATCCTGTTCCTGCGGATGATGGATCGCGTGAAGGCCGGTGCGAAGCTGATCGTCGTCGATCCGCGCCGCACCGGCACCGCCGACAAGGCCGACCTGTTCCTGCAGATCCGGCCGGGCACCGATCTCGCGCTGGCCAACGGCCTGCTGCACCTGCTGCATGCGAACGGCCGCACCGATGCCGCGTTCATCGACGCGTACACGGAAGGCTGGGACGCGATGCCCGCGTTTCTCGCCGACTACACGCCCGAGCGCGTCGCGGCGATCACGGGGCTCGCGGAAGCCGACCTGCGCACGGCTGCGCAATGGATCGGCGACGCGCAGGAATGGATGAGCTGCTGGACGATGGGGCTCAACCAGAGCACGCACGGCGTGTGGAACACCAACGCGATCTGCAACCTGCATCTCGCGACGGGCAAGATCTGCCGCCCCGGCAGCGGCCCGTTCTCGCTGACCGGCCAGCCGAACGCGATGGGCGGGCGCGAGATGGGCTACATGGGGCCGGGCCTGCCGGGCCAGCGCTCGGTGCTGTCCGACGACGATCGCCGCTACGTCGAGCATCTTTGGCGCGTGCCTTCCGGCACGCTGCGCAAGGAGACGGGGCAGGGCACGGTCGACCTGTTCTCGCGGATGGCGGCCGGCGACATCAAGGCGTGCTGGATCGTCTGCACGAACCCGGTCGCGACCGTGCCGAATCGGCAGAATGTGATCGCCGGGCTGCAGGCCGCGGAACTCGTGATCGCGCAGGACGCGTTCCTCGACACCGAGACCAACCGCTACGCGGACATCCTGCTGCCCGGCGCGCTGTGGGCCGAGGGCGACGGCGTGATGGTCAACTCCGAGCGCAACATGACGCTGATGCGTGCGGCGGTCGCGCCGCCCGGCGACGCACTGCCCGACTGGCGCATCGTCGCGGAAGTCGCGCGTGCGATGGGCTTCGGCGATGCGTTCGACTATGCGTCGGCGGCCGACGTGTTCGACGAGATCGTGCGTTTCTCGAATCCGGCGACCGGCTACGACCTGCGCGGTGCGAGCCACGCGGCGCTGCGCGACGGCCCGGTGCAATGGCCGGTCGCGCCGGGCACCGCGCGCGAGCGGCACCCGATCCGCTACCTGAACGACGGCGTGAGCCAGACGCTGCGCGCGGCCGCCGACGGCAACGAGGCACCGCGCGTCGCGTTCCCGACGCCGTCGGGCAAGGCGCGCTTCTTCGCCCGGCCGCACGTCGATCCGGCCGAGCTGCCCGACGGCACGTTCCCGATCGTGCTGAACACCGGCCGGCTGCAGCATCAATGGCACACGATGACGAAGACGGGCAAGGTCGCGATGCTGAACAAGCTGAACCCGCGCCCGTTCGTCGAGTTGCATCCCGACGATGCAAGCGCGCTCGGCATCGCCGCGAAAGACAGCGTCGAAATCCGCTCGGTGCGCGGCCGCGCGGTATTGCCGGCCGTCGTGACCGAACGCGTGCAGCGCGGCAACTGCTTCGCGCCGATGCACTGGAACGACGTGTACGGCGACGACCTGTGCATCAACGCGGTGACGAACGACGCGATCGATCCGGAATCTCAGCAACCCGAACTGAAATACTGCGCGGTCGCGTTGCGACGCGTCGACACGGATGCGTTCGCGTCCGCCGGCGACGACACGGCGCAACCCGATGCAGGCGAGGACGATGCACCGCCCGCGCCTGCGATCTCGCCGATCGCGGCTTCACAGGAATTCGACATGGCAGACATCGACACTTTCGCGGCCGCACTCGGCGTCGCCGATCTCGCGCCGCCGCCGCTGACCGACACCGAGCGGCTGTACGTGGCCGGCCTCGTCAGCGGGCTGAAGGCGAGCGTCGGCCGTCGCGAAGGCGGCGTGCCCGTGCTGCCGGCCGGCGCACCGTTGACGCCGCCCGTGCGGTTCTGGCTCGACGGGATGCTTGCGGGGCTGTTCAGCCGCTCGCTGCCTGCCGGTGCGCAGATCGCCGCGACGCCTGCACTGCCGGCCGACGCCGCTGCCGCCGGCGGCGTGCGCATCGTGCGCGCGCGCCCGAAGGTCGTGCTGCTGTGGGCGTCGCAGACCGGCAACATCGAATCGCTGACCGAGGATTACGCAACGCAATTGATGAACGCGGGCTTCGAGATCCGCACCGCATGCATGTCCGACTATCCGGTCGCGTCGCTTGCCGGTGCGCAATACGTGCTGCTGATGACGAGCACGTTCGGCGACGGCGATGCGCCCGACAACGGCACCGAATTCTGGGACGCGCTGCAGGCCGGCAGCGCTGCGCGCCTCGACGGCGTGCATTTCGCAGTGCTCGCGTTCGGCGACCGCAACTACGACCAGTTCTGCGGCCACGGCCGCCGGCTCGATGCGCGGCTCGCGGAACTCGGCGCGGCACGCCTGTGCGCGCGCGTCGATTGCGACGTCGAATTCCAGCGCGATGCCGACCAGTGGCTCGAGCGCGTCGTCGCGCGGATCAAGGAGGCCGATGCCGCGCTGCACGCGGTGCCGTCCGGCGGGATGAGCGCGTCGGGGCTGCTGCCGACGAAGGCGCATCCGGCGCCGTCGAAGCTCGTCGCGAACCTGCGGCTGAACCGGCCAGGCGCCGCGAAGGATACGCGCTACGTGTCGTTGTCGACCGAAGGGGCGAACCTCGAATACGAAACCGGCGACGCGCTCGGCGTGTGGCCGACCAACTGCCCGGAACTGGTCGACGAACTGTTGTCGGTCACCGCGCTGAAGGCCGATGCATCCGTGTCGGTGCCGGGCGTTGGCGACATCCGGCTCGGCGAAGCGCTCGCGCACCACTTCGACATCACGCGCCCGCATCCGGACACGCTGGCCTTCATCGCGTCGCGCAGCACGAACGGCGCGCTGAAGTCGCTGCTCGGCGAAGATCGCAAGGCCGACCTCAAGCAATGGTTGTGGGGGCAACAGCTTGCGGATGTGCTGCACGAATACCCGGTCGATCTGTCGGGTACGGAACTGGTCGGCATGCTCAAGCGCATGCAGCCGCGTCTCTATTCGATCGCGTCGAGCCCGAGCGCGCACGCGGGCGAGATCCACCTGACCGTGTCGGCCGTGCGCTATCACAACGGCCGGCGCGCACGCAAAGGCGTCGCGTCGACGTTCCTCGCCGATCGCGCGGACGACGGCCGCGTGCCGGTGTTCGTGCAGAAATCCGCGCATTTCCGTCCGCCGGTGAACGGCGACGTGCCGATCGTGATGGTCGGCCCCGGCACCGGCGTCGCGCCGTTCCGCGGCTTCCTGCACGAGCGGCAGGCGCGCGGCGCACGCGGGCGCAACTGGCTGTTCTTCGGCGAGCAGCACGCGCAGACCGACTTCTACTACGGCGACGAGCTGGGCGCGATGCACGACAGCGGCTTCCTCACGCGGCTCGACCTCGCGTTCTCGCGCGACCAGGCCGACAAGATCTACGTGCAGGACCGGATGCGCGAGCAGGGCGCCGAGCTGTTCGCATGGCTGGAGGACGGCGCGCACTTCTACGTGTGCGGCGATGCCGCGCGGATGGCCAAGGACGTCGACATGGCGCTGAAGGCGATCGTCGCCCGGCACGGCGGCATGTCGGACGAGGCCGCGAACGACTACGTCGCGCGGCTTTCGAAGGCGCGGCGCTACATGCGCGACGTGTATTGATCTCCGGCGACGCGCGCCGGGCGGGTTACGCCTGATCGTCCGGTTGCGGGCGGCCGAACCACTGCCGGCTCGAGCGCGACAGCAACAGCAAGGTCGCCAGCACGAAAAGACAGTAGACGGTGCTCAGGAAATCGGACGGTCGGTGGGCGGCCGCGAATGCCATCATGGCCAGCGTGGCGACGACCAGCCCGATCATCGTGATGCGCGCCCAGTTCTTCCGGCGCGCGATCTGCACGACGAGCAGCGCGAGGACGACGGCGAGCGCGATGAACATCGTCGCGAGCATCTGGACGAGCCTGGTGCCGAACGCGTCGCGCGAGAAGCGGCCGAGCAGGGCTGGGACGATCTCCGACTCGAACACGGCGACCCGGTACGCGAAGATGCACCACGCGCCCGTCAGCAGCGTGACGGCTATCCGGACCGTTTCCGGCGCATCGCCGCTGAAAATCGGCATCTTCTTCAGCGAAGTCATTTTCATTCTGGCGTTGTCCTTCGCGGCGGCGGGCATGCCGCTTGCACTCGGCTGGCGGCGTAGCGGCCGCAGGCGGGAATCGATCGTCGCAGCGTAGCACAGGCGCGGGCGCCGGCCGGTTCGTTTCGCAGCCGGCGCGCGCCGTTTCTTCAAGCGGGCGCGAGCAGGGTGCGGAGCTGTTCTCTTCCCCGGAGGACGGCGCGCATTTTCCACGTATGCGGCGGACGGTTGTCCGCCGCTTCGCCGGCCGGTTACTGCTGCCGCTCCCACGCACGCGCCTGCTCGGCGCGCACGAACGCTTCCGACGAGGCCGGCAGCAGGTTGCGGAACGCGCCGCCGTCGCGGTCGATCACGTCGACCATCTTCGCGATCATTTCCTCCGGATCGTGCTGTTCGAGCGGGAACGTCAGCCGCTCGGGCGTCACGGTATGGACGGACGGGTCGTGCCAACGCCGTGCCGTTTCCATCATCCGGTCGTTGAAGCCCGTGCGGTACGGGCCCGGGTTCACGACCGCGACCTTGATCCCGTGCGGCGCCAGTTCCGCGTGCATCGCCTCGGCCACCGATTCGACCGCGTGCTTCGACGCGCAGTACGCGCCGGTGAACGGCCCCGTGATCAACCCGGCGATCGACGACACGAACACGATCTTGCCGTGCTTGCGCGCGAGCATCCCGCGTGCGATCTGCTGCGTGAGTTCGAGCGGCCCGAACACGTTCACGTCGAACAACTCGCGGACGATCTCGACCGGCAGGTCGACGAGCGCGCCGGCTTCGCCGACGCCCGCGTTGTTCACGAGCACGTCGATGTCGAGTTCGGCGGCGCGGGCGCGATCGTAGGCCGACGTGACGTCGAGCTTCACCGCGCGCAACGCGGTGCCGCGCTGCGCGGCGGCGTCCGTCAGTGCGTCGATCTCGACGACGGTGCGTACGCCGGCCGTCACGTCGTGGCCGCGCTCGGCGAGGCGCAGCGCGACTTCGCGGCCGAAGCCCGTGCCCGCGCCGGTGATGAGGATGCGTTTCCGTGTCATCTGCTTACCTTGTGGAGTGAAGGGTTGCCTGAAAAAGGTCGCGGCAGTGCTGCGCGATCGCGGTGTCTTCGTCGACGCTGCCGCCCGAGATGCCGATCGCGCCGACGCAGCGCCCGTCGCCGTCGACGAGCGGCTCGCCGCCGCCGAACGTGACGAGCCCGCCGTGACTGTGTTCGATGCCGCGCAGCGGACCGTCGCCCGACATCGCGCCGAGCGCGCCGGTCGACGCGCGAAAGCGGACGGCCGTCAGCGCCTTGCGCTGCGCGAGATCGATCGCGCCGAGAAAACAGTCGTCGGTGCGCACGAACGCGAGCAGGTTCGCGCCGGCATCGACGACGGCGATCGCGACGCCGGCCACCTGCAGCGATGCGGCATGCGCGAGCGCCGCGTCGATCGTGCTGTGGGCGACGGCGAGCGGCACGGGGCATGCAGCGGTGAGCGGGTTCATGTGAGGCTCCGAGGGGACGACAGCGCCAGTGTAGGCAGTTGCGGTATATGGGAGAATCCGCATTCCGCTCGAAGCAGTTTCAAGTTTTTTTAATGATGGACGGACGATGAGCAGACGCGATCCAATGGCCGGGCTGCACGTGTTCATGACCGTCGCGACGGCCGGCAACTTCACGCGCGCCGCCGCCGCGCTCGGCCTGACGCCGGCGGCCGTCAGCCTGGCGATCGGGCAACTCGAGGGCGAACTCAACGTGAAGCTGTTCAACCGCAGCACGCGCGGCGTGAGCCTCACGGAAGCCGGCCAGCGCTACTGGCGGCAGACCGAACCCGCGTACCGGCAGGTCAGGCAGGCACGCGACGAACTGAAGGATGCGCGCAGCGAGCCGAACGGGCTGCTGCGCGTGACCGCGCTGCCGCTCGCGCGCTTGCTCGTGATCGCGCCGGTGCTCGCCACGTTCCGCGAGCGCTATCCGAAAGTCCGGCTCGAAATTCGCTACGAGAACGAGCTCGTCGACATCGCAAAGGATGGCTTCGACGCGGGGATTCGCCTGGCCGACCGATTGCAGCCGGGCATGATCGGCGTTCGGATCGCGCCTGCGCTGACGTGTGCGCTGGTCGCGTCTCCGGCCTATCTTGCGCGGCACGGCACGCCCGAGTCGATCGCCGCGCTCGCGCGGCATGCGTGCATCCGTTTCCGGTTTTCGGAGAGCGGACGCCTGCACAAATGGCTGCTGCACGACGGGCGACGCGACGTCGATCTCGATCCGGACGGCGTGTTCGTGACGAACGACGACGATGCGGTGATCGACGCGGCGCGCGCCGGTGTCGGCATCGCGTTCGCGTTCGTACGCGAGCGGATCGAGCAGGACCTGCGCGACGGCACGCTCGTCGAGGTGCTGCCCGGTGCGTGCCGGACGCTGCCGCCGATGTGGCTTTACTACGTGAATCGCAAACACGTGCCGGCCAAGCTGCGCGCGTTCATCGACGTGCTGCGCGAGCGCGACGGCGCGGACGCGCCGTAATCGCATCGGCCGGCTGCAGCGATGGCGCTGGCGGTGCATGATGGCGGCTCCAGCCACGAAGCCATGGAGTCGCGTCATGACGGCATCCCCGCATTTCCCGATTCGAACCCTTGTGATTGCCGCGGCGCTGGCCGGCGCCGCGATCTGCAGCGCACCAGCCATCGGCCAGACCCAGACGTCGACCTTGCCGGCCGGCTCGGCGGCTGCGACGCCAGACAACGCAATATTGCTGACGGTTTTCCTGAAACACGACCAGTCGCGCCCGCTTGCCGAGCTGAATGCGCAACTCGCGAAGCAGGGGTTCTACAAGGCGTTTCCGCCGCCGGGCGTCGAAGTGGTGAGCTGGACCGTGACGATGGGGATCGGGCAGATCGTCGTGCTGCGGCTGCCGGCGTCGCGGCTGCGCGAAGTCAATCGCGTGCTCGAGGATACGGCGTGGGGGGCTTACAGAACGGAGTTCTATCCGACGTACGACTACAAGGCGATCGCGTTGGGAGAGCGTGAGCGGGGGAAGTGAGGCGAGCCGAGTGTCTCTGCACTGATGAAGTGCGCGGGCGGGCGCCCCGGATCAACCCGTCCCCATTCCCGAAACACCCCGCGCCAACCCGTGTTCATCCTCGCACGCCGGGCGTCGTCCGGCAGATTTCTCCCAAATGCATCGCAAGTCATTCATCTGATGAAAAAACCGCCGCGGTTCCCGGTATGATGCGCACCTTGCGTTCGTTGGACGCTGTTTCTTTATGCGTTTTTGATGTGCGAGAAACCACAAATCGGCACAAAGCCGACGTGAAAGATTCTGTAATATAAATTCCGTATACTTGAAAGTTCTGATCCAGGCGCTGCCAGCCTTGCCTTTCGGCCGGCCGCCCACGCAGAACAACCAGATTCGTCGCCGCCTGGCTCTCTTGCGCCGCGACACGCTATGCACCACCACTGAACAACTTATGTCTTCCCGCCACTCAGGTTCGCCCGGCCGTGCCGCGGCGGTGATCGCCCGTGCCCGGGCGTTGATCCGCAACGAGCGCGTGCTGTCGCCGCTGCTCGCGCTCGGTATCGGCCTGCTGCTGATCGTGGTCTTCCAGCATCTGTCGGAATCCGTCGACTACCGGTCGGTGATCCGCGAGTTGCGTCACATGTCCGTCGGCGAGTGGGGCGCATCGCTGGCCGCGACGGCCCTCAGCTATCTCGCACTCGTCGCCCGTGACGCGGTCGGGCTGCGCTATGTCGCCGCGAAGGTGCCGCGCGTCGCGTTGTGGATCGGCGCGATCGCCGGTTCCGCGCTCGGCAACGCAACCGGCTTCGGCGCGCTGACGGGCGGCGCGGTTCGCGCCCGCGTGTACGGCGTGTCGGGCGTCACGCCCGCACAGATCGGCCGGATGACGGTGTTCACGAGCGGTACGCTGGCGCTGGCGATGGTGCTGATGACGGCGGTCGGCATGGTCTGCGTGCCCGAGGCGCTCGCCGCGATGCTGCACGTCGCGCCCGGCGTGCTCACGTGGGGCGGCGCCGCGCTGCTCGTGGTATTGGCCGCGATGGTCGTGATGTGCGGCAACACCGCGCGCCCGGTCGTCACGCGCTTCAAGTGGCTGTCGTTCGACGTGCCCGCGCGGCGCGATCTCGTCGCGCAGGTCGTCTACGCGGTGCTCGACGTCGTCGCCGCGGGCCTGACGCTGTGGGTGCTGCTGCCGGCCGCACCGGTCGGCTTTCCGACCTTCATCACCGTCTACGCGGCCGCGCTGCTGCTCGGGATGATCGGCCATACGCCGGGCGGGATCGGCGTGTTCGAAGCCGCGATGGTGTTCACGCTCGGCCGCGAAGTGCCCGCGCACGCGATGGTCGCCGCGCTGATCGCCTATCGCGCGATCTATTTCGGCGTGCCGCTCGTGCTGTCGGCCGGCCTGCTGGCCGGCTTCGAGGGCCGCGCGCTGCGGCGCCGGCTCGTCACGCGGCAGGCCGTGCGCGTGTCGCAGCTCGCACCGGTGTTCCTGAGCCTCGTGACGTTCGCGGTCGGCGGGATGCTGGTGATCTCGAGCGCGACGCCCGCGTTCTGGCACCGGATCGCGATCCTGCGCCATATCGTGCCGTTGTGGGTGCTCGAAGGCTCGCAGGTGATCTGCAGCGTGCTCGGCGTCGCGCTGCTGTTCGTCGCGCGCGGGCTGCTGCGGCGGCTCGACGGCGCGTGGTGGATGACCTTCGCGTTGACGCTCGCGAGCCTCGCGCTGTCGCTCGCGAAGGGCCTCGCGTTCGTCGAGGCCGGCGTGCTCGGCACGCTGCTCGTGCTGCTGCTCGTCAGCCGCCGCCGTTTCAACCGCCATTCGTCGCTGCTCGCGGAGCGCTTCACGGTGAGCTGGTTCGTGTCGGTAACGATGGTGCTGATACTGGCCGTATGGGTGCTGTTCTTCGCGTTCCGCGATGTGCCGTACACGCGCGAACTGTGGTCGCATTTCTCGTTCGATGCGCGCGCGCCGCGGGCGCTGCGCGCGACGCTCGCATCCGGCGTGTTCGTCGCACTGTTCGCGCTGTGGCAATTGCTGCGTCCGGCGCCCGGCCGCTTCGTGAAGCCCGTGCCGCAGGACCTGTTCGACGCCGAACGGATCATTCGCGCGCAGGAGTGCAGCGATGCGGGCCTCGCGCTGATGGGCGACAAGTCGTTCCTGTTCTCGGAATCGCGCCAGGCGTTCCTGATGTACGCGAAGAACGGCCGCACGTGGGCCGCACTGCATGACCCGGTCGGGCCGCGCGAGGAGTGGCCGGCGCTGATCAGCAAGTTCATCGCGCTCGCGCACGCGCACAGCGGCCGCGCGGCGTTCTACCAGGTGCGGGCGAATGCGCTGCCGCTGTATCTCGACGCGGGCCTCACGCTGATGAAGCTCGGCGAGGAAGCGCATATCGCGCTCGACCAGTTCGACCTGAAGGGTTCGAACCGGTCGCACCTGCGCTACGCGCTGCGCCGCGGCGACAAGGACGCGCTGACGGTCGAGGTGATCGCGCCGGGCGACGTGCCGGCCGCGCTGCCGGCGCTGCGCGACATCTCGGACGGCTGGCTCGACAGCCGCGATGCACGGGAGAAGAGCTTCTCGGTGGCCGCGTTCCACGACGGCTATCTCGCGACGCAGTCGGTGATGCTCGTGCGCCAGGCCGACAAGCCGATCGCGTTCGTCACGTTCATGACGACCGACCTCAATACCGAGGCGACGGTCGGCGTGATGCGCCATCTGCCGGACGCGTCGCCGTACGCGATGGAGTATCTGTTTACGCAGCTCGCGCTGCATCTGAAGGAAGCGGGTTTCCGCAAGCTGAGCCTGGGTATCGCGCCGTTCTCGGGGATGGGGGCGGCGAAGATGCCGTCGCCGTTGCACCGGATCGGGCTGATGGTCTGGCGCTTCGGCGGCCGCTTCTACAACTTCCGCGGCTTGCGCGCATTCAAGAGCAAGTTCGAACCGCACTGGGAGCCGCGTTACCTCGCAGCCTCGGGCACGGTCGGCGTGTTCGTCACGCTCGCGGATCTGTCATTGCTGGCTGGAGGTCGGCGCTCATGAGTTTGAAGAAGGGAATCGCGCGGGCGGCAGCCGCCTGCGCGGGAATGATGCTGGCCGGCGCCGCGTGCGCCACGCAGCCGGCCGCCGTGAAAGCCGAAACCGTGTCGGGCGGCCGCTATGGGCCCGTCACCGTGACCCGGCCGAGCGGGCCGCTGCGCGGATTCGTCGTGCTGTTCTCGCGCGAGGCCGGCTGGAATGCCGCCGATCAGCAGGCGGCCGATGCGCTGGCGAAAGCCGGGGCGATGACGGTCGGCGTCGATTCCGAGCGTTACGCGATGAATCTCGCGGCGAAGCAGGAGACCTGCCACCACCTCGACGGCGACGCCGAGGCGGTCAGCCACCAGCTCGAACGTCTCGCGCAGTCGTCGCGCTACTTCACGCCGATCGTCGCGGGCGTGGGCCAGGGCGGTGCGATCGCGAAGCAGATCCTGTCGATGGCGCCGGAGAACACGATCGCCGGCGTCGTATCGGTCGGCCCGGCCGCGAAGCTCGATCCGCGCTTCAAGCCGTGCCCGCCCGATCCGACGATCGTGCGCCGCGCGATGCCGGGCTTCGTCGAAACGGCGGCCGCGGGCGACAACACGAAGCTCGTGCCGCTCGTGACGGCGCACCTGCGTGACACCAGCAGCAATGCCGAACTCGACGTGTCGGACCTGCCGCTCGTCGAGCTGCCGGCCAAGGGCGGCAGCGACCGGCTGGCGATCGTGATCTCGGGCGACGGCGGCTGGCGCGATCTCGACAAGACGATCGCCGAGGCGCTGCAGCGCGACGGCGTGTCGGTGGTCGGCATCGACAGCCTGCGCTATTTCTGGAGCGAGAAGCCGCCTGCGCAGGTGAGCCACGATCTCGCACGCGTGATGCGCACGTACACGGCGCGCTGGCATGCGAGCCGCGTGGCGCTGGTCGGCTACTCGTTCGGCGCGGACGTGATGCCGTTCGCGTACAACCGGCTGCCGGCCGACCTGCGTGACAAGGTCGTGGTGATGTCGCTGCTCGGCTTCGCGCCGGCCGCCGATTTCCAGATCCGCGTGACGGGCTGGCTCGGCATGCCGGCGAGCGAGAATGCGCTGAAGGTCGCGCCTGAAATCGCGAAGGTGCCGCCGCCGCTCGTGCAGTGCTTCTATGGCGCGGAAGAGAAGGACACGATGTGCCCGGCGCTCGCGAACACGGGCGCCGACGTGATCAAGACGCAGGGCGATCACCACTTCGGCCGCGACTACATCGCGCTCGAGAAGAAGATCCTCGGCGCGTTCGGCAAGCCGGTGGCGGCACGCTGAACGCCGGCGCCCGCGTCAGCGGCGGGCACCGGCCGGATTGCTTCCGGTGCTTCGTACGGGCGGCCAGCGTGCCGCCCGTTTCATTTTCCGGCCGGCGCTGCCGCGTTCTGCGGCGGCGTGACCGTTCTCGCATCGCGTTGATAGAAACCCGGAAACCGGTCGAGTTGTCGCCGTGCGGCCACGATGTCGGTATCGTCGCCGAGCACGGCGCTCGAGAACCCCGTGCGTTCCATCAGCAGCAACTGGTCGACCAGCACTTCGCCGGTCGCGCGCAGGTCACCCGTGAAACCGTAGCGCTTGCGCAGCAGGTACGCCTGGCTGTACGCGCGGCCGTCGGTGAACGACGGAAACTGCAGGTCGATGCGCGCGGCACGAGCGATCCGAGACGCGAGCGGCGGCAATTCTTCGTCGTTGCCGATCATCAGCGTCGTGTCGTCGTGCAGCGGCGTGTCGCCGGCGTGTTCGGCCGGCGTCAGCAGGCGGATGCGTGCGTGTGCGTTGGACGTTTCCTGGTTCATGCGTGCTCCGCCGAGTGGCGCGCGTCGTTCGCGGCGGCCTTGAAGGGTTCCGCGCCGATGCGGCGCACCGTGTCGATGAATCGTTCGCTGCGGCCGTTCGTATCGATCCGCGCGTCGAGGTATGCATTGACGATCGCGTCGACGACATCGACGATCTCGTCAGCCGCGAATGACGGGCCGATGACCTTGCCCGGCCGCGCGGGGCCGCTCGCGGCCGAGCCGTCCGACCCGCCGAGCGTGACCTGGTACCACTCCGCGCCGTCCTTGTCGACGCCGAGGATGCCGAGGTGGCCGCTGTGATGATGCCCGCACGAATTGATGCAGCCGCTGATGTGCAGGTCGATGTCGCCGATGTCGTGCAGCAGGTCGAGATCCTGGAAACGCTCGGTGATCGCGTCGGCGATCGGGATCGAGCGCGCGTTCGCGAGCGCGCAGAAATCGCCGCCCGGGCACGCGATCATGTCAGTCAGCAGCCCGACGTTCGCGCTCGCGAGCCCGATCGCACGGGCGTTCTCCCACAGCAGGAACAGGTCGTCGACGTGCACCCACGGCAGCACGACGTTCTGCGTGTGCGTGACGCGCGCCTCGCCGGCCGAGAAGCGGTCGGCGAGATCGGCGAGCGCGTCGAGCTGGTCCGGCGATGCGTCGCCGGGGGCCTGCAGGCGGCGCTTGAACGACAGCGTGACGATGCGCAGCGCCGGATCGCGATGTTCGGCGACGTTGCGCGCGAGCCAGCGTGTGAATGCCGGATGGCGGGCCGCCTGCGCGGACACGCGCGCATCCGCATCGGACATGTCGAGCGTGCGCGGCTTGAGCCGTGGCGGGACGAACGACGCGGCGATGCGGTCGAACTCAGCCTGCGGGATCGTGTGCGGGCCGCCGTCGAGGTCGACGATCTGGCGGAACTCTTCCTCGACGTCGTCGATATAGCGCTGCCCCTCGGTCTTCACGAGGATCTTGATGCGCGCCTTGTACTTGTTGTCGCGGCGCCCGTAGCGGTTGTACACGCGGACGATCGCCTCGATGTAGTTCATCGCGTGCTGCCACGGCAGGAACGCGCGCAGCAGCGTAGCGATCATCGGCGTGCGGCCCATCCCGCCGCCGACACTGACGCGAAAGCCGAGTTCGCCTGCGTCGTTGCGCACGAGCCGCAACCCGACGTCGTGCCAGTCGGTCGCCGCGCGGTCTTCGGTGGCACCGGTGATCGCGATCTTGAACTTGCGCGGCAGGAACGCGAATTCGGGGTGCAGCGTCGTCCACTGGCGCATCACTTCGGCGAACGGGCGCGGATCGGCGATTTCGTCCGGCGCGACGCCCGCGCGCTCGTCGCACGAAATATTGCGGATGCAGTTGCCGCTCGTCTGGATGCCGTGCATGTCGACGGTCGCGAGCAGGTCCATCACGTCGGCCGCTTTCGCGAGCGGAATCCAGTTGAACTGCACGTTGGTGCGCGTCGTGAAGTGCGCGCTGCGGGTCGGCAGGCGCAATGTGCCGAGCAGCGCCTGTGCGTCGCGCGCGGCGCGGTAGGTGGCGTCGTCGGGCACGTCGTAGTCGCGCGCGATCCGCGCGAGCACGCGAAGCTGCGCGCTCGACAGTTCGCCGTACGGCACGGCGACGCGCAGCATCGGCGCGTGGCGCTGCACATACCAGCCGTTCTGCAGCCGCAGCGGCCGGAACGCGTCTTCGCTGAGCGTGCCGTGCTGCCAGCGCTCGAGCTGGTCGCGGAACTGGGCGGCGCGGCTGTGCACGAGCGCCCGGTCGAAATCGGTATATCGGTACATGACGTGATACGCGAGAGGAGCCGTGGCGCGGAGCGCGCGGCTCGGGACAGACGTTGCGACGGGTGTCAGGCAACCGGAGACAGCGTAGGGAACGCGGTGCGGCGGGACAAGCAGCAGATGGGGACGAAAAGGGCGCAGCAGATGGCCGGCGTGACGCCGACGTGGGCCGGGCATGCGTGCGGGCATGCCCGGGGCGGGCGTTTATACGGCGGCGTCGATGACGAGCGCCGGATCGAGCGTGCGGATGCGCTGGTCGATGAAGTAACCGCCGCCTTCCTGGTAGCGCAGGAACAGGCGCCCGCACGAGCGGCAGCGGTTGACGGTGCAGCGGTTGTACGGGAAATGGCGCAGTGCGATCGGTGCGTCGTCCGACGCGTAGTGCGTGCCGGCCGGGTGATGTTCGGCGTAGGTCGGCTCCGTCTCGTCGGGCGGCGCGAGCGTGGCGACTTCGGTCAGTTGCGCGTCCTGCAGCGACAGTGGCAGGGTCGTCCATCCGGCGAGCGGCGTTTTCGTGCAGATGCACGACTGCGTGATGTGCGCGGCTTCAGCAGTCAGTTTCAACAGCGCGTCGTGATCGAGGTAGGGCAGTTGACTCATGGGCAATCGTGAAGGGCGGCGGGATCAGCACTGTAACCCGCGTGCGGATTGCGCGCATCACCGTGACGCAGGCGGTGCGCGCCGGGTGAGATTCAACCGCCCTTGCGGACCGACGGCTGCGCGACCAGCTCGCCGAGCACGCGGATCGCGCGCTCGATGTCGCGGCTCCACGGATGGCCGAAGTTCACGCGCACGCAGCGCTCGAAGCCGTGCGCTGCCGAAAACAGCGGCCCTGGCGCGAAGCTGATCCCGCGTGCGATCGCCTGGCGATGCAGTTCCATCGCGTCGATCGCGTCGGGAAACGCGAGCCACAGGAAGTAGCCGCCGTCGGGCCGCACCCATTCGACGCCGGGCGGCAGCCAGCGCCGCAGCGCGTCGTCCATCCGGTCGAGCTGCGCGTGCAACGCGCCGCGCAGCTTGCGCAGATGGCGGTCGTAGCCGCCGTGCTCGAGATAGTTCGCGATGCCGGCCTGGGCGGGAATGCTCGCCGACAGCGTCGTCATCAGCTTGAGCCGCTGCACCTTCTCGGCGAAGCGGCCGGCGGCGGCCCAGCCGATCCGGTAGCCGGGCGCAAGCGTCTTGGAGAACGAACTGCAGTGCATCACGAGGCCGTGTCGATCGAACGCACGTGCGGGCAGCGGATAGTCGGGGCCGAAATGCAGCTCGCCGTACACGTCGTCCTCGATCAGCGGCACCTCGCGCGCCGCGAGCAGCTCGACGAGCGCACGTTTCTTGTCGGCGGACAGCGTGACGCCGGTCGGATTCTGGAAATTGGTCATGAACCAGCACGCGCGGATGTCGTGCCGGTCGAGTGCGTTTGCAAGCGCATCGAGATCGAGGCCCGTGCGCGGATCGACGGGAATCTCGACCGCGCGCAGGTCGAGCCGTTCGATTGCCTGCAGTGCGGCATAGAAGCCGGGCGCTTCGACCGCGACGACGTCGCCGGGCCGCGTGACGGCCATCAGGCACAGGTTCAGCGCTTCGAGCGCGCCGTTCGTGACGACGATCTCGTCGATCGGCTGCGAGATGCCGGTGGCGAGATAGCGTCGCGCGATCTGCTGGCGCAGCGCCTCGTTGCCGGGCGGCAGGTCGACGACCGTGCTCCACGGGCTCACGAGCCGCGTAGCCTGCGCGAGCGACTTCGCCAGCCGCGGCAGCGGAAACAGTTGAGGCGCGGGAAATGCGGAGCCGAGCGGCACGATGCCGGGCTGCGTGGCGGCATCGAGAACGGAGAACACGAGGCTGCTGATGTCGACCTTGCGCGTGGCGCCGGCGCGGCTCGCGCGGCGCTTTGCGGCGGGCCCCGGCTCCGGCTCCGGCCTGGCGCCCGGCGCGACGTAGTAGCCCGAGCGTTCGCGTGCGCGGATCAACCCCCACTGTTCGAGCAGGTAATACGCGCGAAACACCGTGGACTGGCTCACGCCGTGTTGCGCGATGATCTGCCGCAGCGACGGCAGGCGCGTGCCGACCGCGAGGTTGCCGTTGCGGATTTCTTCGGCGATCGTGTGGGCGAGGGTTTCGTAGCGTTTCATCGGCGTGGGCGGAGCGCGCCGTCTCCACGCGCGGGCCGGAGCGGCGCCGCGCGGGCGAGGCGCGGGACATTGTCCGACGGGCGGCCCGAAAAGGAAAGCGCGGGGGCCGGCGGCCGCGCGTTCCCGAAGCGTCAGGCCGCGTTCGGCGCCGCATTCCGCCCGTTCGCACCGCCACGCAGCGGCGGCAGCGGCTCGACCTTGCCGACGATGAACAGGTACGACAGCGCGCCCACCACGCACAGTGCACCGGCCACCGCGAGCGGCACCGCGAACGAGCCTTTCGTGATCGACAGCATCACGCCCGTGAAGGTCGTGATGAAGATCCCCGCGAGATTGCCCGCGAAGTTCTGGATGCCGCCGATCGACGCGACGTGCGCGGGCGTCGGCGCGATTTCGCCGACGAGCGTCCACACGTTGGCGCCCGCGAACGACAGGCTCGCATACGCGAGTGCGAACAGCGCGAGGCACGCCCATACGTTTTCGACGAACGCCGACAGCGCGATCGACGACGACAGCAGCATCCCGAGCACGAGGCAGGTCTTGCGCGCAGCGGTGGCGCTCCAGCCGCGGCGGAACAGGCTGTCCGACACGTAGCCGCCGAGCCAGCCGCCGGGAATCGCGAGCAGCGCGGGCAGCATGCCCCACGTGCCGAGCGACGCGAGCGAGAAGCCGCGCGACTGCAGCAGGTAGCTCGGGAACCACGTGATGAAGAAGTAGATCGCGAAGTTCAGGCAGAACAGGCCGATCATCATTCCCCACACGGTGCGGTAGCGGAACAGGTCGAGCCACGACACCTTCGGGCCATCGGTTGCGGCCGCAACGGCCGGTGCGCCGCGTTGCGCGAGCAGCGCATCGACGGCATCGGGTGCGATCGCGCGGTAGCGTTCCGGGTCGCGATAGACGAACCACCACGCGAGTGCCCACACGATGCCGATGCCGCCCGTGATCACGAACGACCCGCGCCAGCCGACGATCGAGATCAGCCACGCGACGAGCGGCAGCGACAGCGCGGAGCCGACGCGCGAGCCGCTGTCGAAGATGCTGCTCGCGAGCCCGCGTTCGCTGCGCGGAAACCAGTTGAACGCGACCTTCGCGAACGACGGGATCGCGGCTGCTTCGCCGACGCCGAGCATCAGCCGCACGCCGACGAGTTGCGCGAGGCCGCGCGCGGCGCCCGTCGCGACGGTGAACACCGACCACCAGCCGACGGCCAGCGCGAGGCTCACGCGCACGCCGACCTTGTCGATGAACCAGCCGGCCGGCAATTGCAGGAACGCATAGGTCCAGAAGAACGCGCTCAGCACGAGCCCCATGCCGACCGCGTCGAGGCCGAGGTCGGCGCGGATGCTGGGCGCCGCGATCGCGAGGTTCGCGCGGTCGATGAAGTTGATGACGTTGGCCAGGAAGCACATCAGGATCATGGCCCATCGGATGCGTGGCATGCGGTGTCTCCGTGCGGAATGTCGTGACGGGCGGCCGGCGATCCGCAGCGCCGGCCGCCTCGATGGGCGGATCAGCGTGACGCGTGCGCGGTGGTGTCGAACTTCGCGAGTGCTTCCCACAGGCCGTTCAGGTAGACCGCGCCGAGCGCGCGGTCGTACAGGCCGTAGCCGGGCTTGCCCGTTTCGCCCCAGATCATGCGGCCGTGGTCGGGGCGCACGTAGCCGGTGAAGCCGGTGTCGTGGTACGCCTTCACGATCGCGGCGATGTCGAGCGAGCCGCAGCTCGACAGGTGCGCGGTTTCCTCGAAATCGCCGTTCGCGTCGACCTTCACGTTGCGGATGTGCGCGAAGTGGATGCGGCCCATCGCGCCGAACTCGCGTACCAGTGCTTCGACGTCGTTCTGCGGACCCGCGCCGAGCGAGCCCGAACACAGCGTCAGCCCGTTCGCGGGCGTATCGACGATGCGCAGGATCCGCGCGAGATCGTCGCGGTTCTTCACGATGCGCGGCAGCCCGAAGATCGGGCGCGGCGGGTCGTCCGGGTGGATCGCCATCTTCACGCCGGCTTCCTCGGCGACGGGGATGATCGCCTTCAGGAAGTACTCGAGGTTGGCCCACAGCGCGGCTTCGTCGACGTCGCGATAGTCGGCGAGCAGCGCCTGCAGCTGTTCGGGCCGGTAGCTCGAATCCCAGCCGGGCAGTGCGATGCCGTCGTTCGGATCGATCCGGTCGACCGCGTCGGTGCTGAACGCCAGGCAGGTCGAGCCATCGTCGAGCGTCTTCGACAGCTCGGTGCGCGTCCAGTCGAACACGGGCATGAAGTTGTAGCAGACGACGCGGATGCCGGCCGCGCCGAGATGGCGGATCGTCTGCCGGTAATGGTCGATCAGGCGGTCGCGGTCCGGCTTGCCGAGCTTGATGTCCTCGTGCACGGGCACCGATTCGACGACTTCGAACTGCAGGCCGGCGCGCTCGATCGTCGCCTTCAGCGCATCGATCTTGTGCACGGGCCAGACTTCGCCCACCGGTTCGTCGTAGATCGCGGACACGATATGCGTGACGCCCGGGATCTGGCGGATGTATTGCAGCGAGACCGGATCGGACTCGCCGTACCAACGGAAAGACATCTTCACTGGAGCGGCTCCTGGCTGGCGGTTCATGCGCGGACGACCGGGCGGCAGCGTGCCGGCCCGTCGTCGGTGTTCGGATTATGATTGGTATGCCAGTTGTGCGGGATAGTGGTTTACCAGTTGACCGGTTCCCGTGCAGGAGACATGACGCGTCGGTGACTGCCCGTCAGGATTGGCCGACAGGACGAATCGGAGATGGGCCGAAATTGGTGTACCATTTTGGCGATCCGGTGCCGCGAAGGCACCAGCCAGCCCGTTGCGAGCCTTTCGATGACCGATCTTTCCAGCCTGCCCGCCAGCCGCGACACCGACGCCGCGGACCGCTCCTATATCGGCCTGGCGCGGCAGATTCACGCGATGGTGGCCGCCGGCGCGTTCGAGGCCGGCGCGCGACTGCCGTCGGAGCGCAGCCTGGCCGACCAGTTCGGCGTCAGCCGCACGCAGGTGCGCGAGGCGATCATCGCGCTCGAGGTGCAGGGGATCGTCGAAGTGCGGATCGGCTCGGGCATCTACGTGTCGGCGGCCGATGCCGCGCGGCCGGTCACGTTCGAGGTACCGCGCGGCCCGGGGCCGATCGAGACGCTGCGCGCGCGCGGGCTGATCGAGGCGGAAGTCGCGGCGCTCGCGGCGACCGAACGCAAGGACGCCGATCTCGACCGCCTGTTCTTCTCGCTGACGACGATGCGCGAGCAGATGGACGACAAGGCCGCGTACGACGCGGCCGATCGCCAGTTTCATCTGCGGATTGCCGAGTCGACCGGCAACACGGTGCTGCTGCACATGGTCACGGCGATGTGGGACTGCGCGCGCAGCGATCCGCTGTGGGACAAGATCGAGGAGCATTTCCACTCGACCGCGCTGCGCGAGGCGTCGCAGGAGGATCACCAGCGAATCTTCGCGGCGATCATGGCGCGTGACGCAACCGGCGCGCGCGACGCGATGCGTGCGCACCTGTCGCGCGTGATCGCCGAGTTCACGCAGGCCTGGCGCTGACGTTCGTTGTCGCGGCCCGAAGCGGGCCGGTGCAACTTGCCGCATTCATCCGCCGGTGCCGGCGACCCTGCATGCCGCGTGCGGCTTCTTCCGATTGCGCGACCGTACGATTTATGGTCTCGTTGCGGGATATCGCATCGACTCGAAAAAGGACAGTCGAATGCAGCCGGGCGATTCATACGGGGTCCGATTGATCAGGGGAATCGGTGCGCGCATGCGTGCCCGCGGAGCCGTGCGCAGGCAGCTCGTCATACTGACAATCGGCTTGCTGGCGCCCGTCCTGCCGGCTTTCGCCGCCTCTCCCGAAACCGTCAACGACAACGTGCTGCGCGTGCTCGCATGGCCCGGCTATGCCGACGGCGACGTCGTCAGCGCGTTCGAGACGCAGTTCCACGCGCACGTCGAAGTGACGTTCGTCGATTCCGACGAAGCGTTGTGGTCGCGCATGCACAGCGCGTCGCCGCCGGCGTACGACGTGCTGGCCGCGAACACGGCCGAGATCCAGCGCTATGCACACGAACGGCTGCTTGCGCCGATCGACCTCTCGCGCATCCCGAACCGGCGGCGGCAGTTGCCGAACTTCCAGCAGCTCGCGGCGATCGGCGGGCTCATGCAGGACGGCGCGACCTACGCGATCCCGTTCACGTATTCGTCGATGGGGCTGATCTACGACCGCAAGCAGGTACCGGCGGCGCCGCGCTCGATGCGCGAGCTGTGGAATCCGCGCTATCGCGGCAAGGTGCTCGACTTCAACAGCGCGCAGCACAATTTCTCGTTCACCGCGCTCGCGCTCGGCTATTCCGATCCGTTTCGGCTGTCGTCCGCGCAGACGCTCGCAGTCGCGCGCAAGCTGATCGACCTGCGCCGCAACCTGCTGACGTACTACACGCTTCCCGAAGAGGCGACCGCGCTGTTCGTCCAGCATCGCGCGGCGCTGATGTTCGGCAACTACGGCACGCAGCAGGTCGAGCTGCTGCGGCGTGCGGGCGCGGACGTCGGCTACGTGATCCCGGAAGAAGGCGCGCTCGCGTGGCTCGACTGTTGGGCCGTCACGCGCGGCGCGCAACGCCCCGAGCTTGCATTCGCATGGATCAACTACATGCTCGAACCGGCGATCGGCGCGCTGCTGACCGAGCGCCAGGGGCTCGCGAATACGCTCGAGCCGCGCTCGGGCCTCGACACCGGGCACCAGCATCTCGTGTGGCTCCAGCCGGTCGAGGACATCGCGCGCCGCGAATCGTTGTGGAGCCGCATCGTGTCGGGCGACCGGCCGGAGCGGTTCGGAAAATGATCCGGCTCGGGCTCACGTCGAAGCTGTCCGTGCTGTTCGCCTGCATCGGCGTGATCGCGTCCGGCACGACCGGCTACTACGCGTATCGCGCCAACCGCGCGATGCTCGTGCAGGAAGCGCAGCATAGCCTGCTGATGTCGACGCAACTGCTCGGGCAGCGCTTCACGACCGTGCTGTCGGACGTTGCCGACGATGCGCTCGTGCTCGCGCAGTTGCCGTCGTCCGCGTTCGTGGCCGGCGGCGACAATCCGGACATCGCGCGACGCACGCGACTCGAGCAGGTCTATCACAGCTTCATGAGAAATCATCCGGAATACCTGCAGATCCGGCTGATCGCGAGCGGGCATTTCGGGATCGAACGCATTCGTGTCTATCGCGATGCGCGCGGCATCGTCGTGCTGCCCGAAAGCGCATTCCAGGAGAAAGGGCAGTTTTCCTACGTATTCGATACGCTCGCGACGGCGCCCGGCCATATCTACCTGTCGCCGATCGTGATCAACCACGAGACGGGGTCGCACGCGGCCGAAGGGCTGCCGATCCTGCGCGTGGGCACGCCCGTCGTCGACACGTCGGGCCGCACGGTCGGCGCGCTCGTCGTCGACGTCGAGCTGTCGCGCGTGTTCGACCGGCTCGAGCGCGACCTGCCGGAAGACTATGCGATCTATCTCGCGAACGAATGGGGCGACTTCCTCGTGCATCCCGATCCTGCGCAGACGTTCGGTTTCGATCGCGGCCGGCGCGTGCTGATGCAGGATCGCTTCACCGCCACGCGCGCGTTGTTCGACAACGCGCGAGCGAACGTGACGCTCAATGGTCTCGCGCAGCCCGACGAGGCGCCGGGCCAGATGTTCGCGTTCGCGCGCACGCCGTTCGGGCACGACGAGGGCAACCGCTTCGTCGTGCTCGGCATGGCGCGTCCGCTCGCGGACGTGCTCGCGCCGGCCGGCGTGCTCGGCGAGCGGATCGTTCGGATGGTGCTCGTGTCGAGCCTGCTGGCGGTGATTCTCGCGATCCTGTTCGCGCGTGCGATCACGCGGCCGTTGCAGACGCTGGCGCGTGCCGCGACGCACGTGTTCGACGATTCGACCGTCGAGCGGCTGCCGATCGCGCGCGCCGACGAGATCGGCGTGCTCGCGCGCTGTTTCGACAGCATGCGGGTCGAGATCCGCACGCAGGTCGCGATGCTGCGTGCGAAGCAGCAGGAGCTCACGCATCTCGCCGGCCACGACCCGCTGACCGCGTTGCCGAACCGGCTGCTGTTCATGGAGCATCTCGATGCGGCGATCCGGCATGCGGCGGCGGTGCGCGAAGGGCTGGCCGTGATGTTCGTCGATCTCGACCGCTTCAAGCAGATCAACGACCAGCACGGGCACTCGGCCGGCGACCGCACGCTCGTCGCGGTCGCGAAGCGGCTGAGCCATGTGCTGCGCAGCGGCGACATGGTCGCGCGGCTCGGCGGCGATGAATTCGTCGTGCTGATCGTGGACGTGCGTTCGCCGGCGGTGATCGGCGACGTCGCGTCGCGCATCCAGATCGTGATGGCCGAGGAGCTGGAGTTCGGCGAGCGGCGTATGGCGGTCGGCGCCAGCATCGGCGTCAGCGAATTTCCGGCCGACGGCGCGTCGGCCGAGGAACTGCTCGTCAAGGCCGATGCGGCGATGTACGCGGCGAAGGCGTCCGCGCAGTGTGCATGCGTGCGTTATCAGGATCTGGTCCGCGGCGGTGTCGCGACGGATGAAGGCGACCGGGTCGCATCGGGCGGCAGCCGCTGACGATCCGCCGGCAACGCATGCGCTACAAACGCGACGAGCCCGTCATGGACGGGCTCGCTGCATGGCCGGACCGCGCGCGAGGTGCGCGGAGCGGCAGGCTTAGTGGCCGAAGTAGACCGAGTCGTGTGCGCTTTGCGGCTTCACGACCGGGGCGCCGCCTTCGACGGTTGCGGCCGGTTGTGCACCGTAGCCGGTGTTGTCGGCACCGCGCACGCGGGCTTGGGCGGCCTGGATGTCGGCCGGGTAGTACGGGCTCGACAGGCCGGGCTTGTAGCCGGCGTTTTCAAGCTGGACGAGTTCGTTGCGCACCTGGGCGCGGGTCACGGTGCTTTGGGCGAATGCGCCGAACGAGGCGGACAGGGCAACAGCGGCAACGACTGCGGAAACGAGCGATTTCATGATGACCTCCGATGTTTGTTGGCTTTCCGCGTTCGACACCATGTCGTCAGCGGTTGATTACATCGTAGGCGCCGGTCGACTTAGGGTAAACGTGAGTTTCAGCGAAAGATCGTTGCTGTAGAGGCAATAATTCCGCCGCAAATGTCTTCCGTCCCCATTCTGTATTGCCGGATTTGCAACGGAACGGTGGTGGGCGCGCCGCGCGGATGGCGCGCACGGGCGGGCTCCCGACGGTAGCGGGAAGCGGGGACGGAAGCGGGCGGGTGGCGGGGAAGCCGGATCAGACGTCGTCGTCGATTTCCTTGCGCTCCCGGCGTTCCTCGTTGCCGCGGCGCGCGCGCAGGCGCTGCCGCGACAGCACGGCGATCACCTGCTGGGTCGGCGCGCCGGACGGCAGTTCGTTGCGGATGCGATCGGGCACCATCGGCAGGCCCGCACGCTGCCGGCGCAGCGCCTTGGCGATTGCCCGGCGGCATTCATCCCCGTGGCAATCCCATTCATCGCGGATTCTCTGGCAATAACGGCATTGTTCCATCAGGACAGTCTAACCGGTCTTCGGGAACGAGGCAGGGCGCCGGGCGGAAGGTCATGCACCGGGCCCGGCGAGCGCCTCCGCATGAGACTGGAAGCGGCGGTGTTCTTTCGGCGGAACGAGCGAGCCGCCGGTTGCCCAGATGACGTGCGTGGACGCGCCCATGTCGATCGCGTGGCGCCGCAGGTAGTCGCTGCCGGCCGGTGACCGCGCCAGCCAGCCCGGCCCGCCGACGGCGGCTGCGGCCGACGGCTCCAGTTCTATCCCCATCGCGCGTCGAACCGCGAGCAATTGCGCGTAGAGCTGCGCGTCGCTGACCGTGAAGACGCCCGACAACTGCGACGCCATCAACGGGCTGACCAGGTGCGACGCCTGCGCAACGGCCAAGCCATCGGCCTCGGTTCGGTTGTCGAGCCCGATGTCGTAGACGGACACTGGCCGGCCTGCGCCGGCGGCGAGCTGGACGAGCATGCACGGCGCCGCGACGGGTTCGGCGAAAAAGCAATGCACGTGTTCGCCGAACAGCGCCTTGAGGCCATACGTGATGCCGCCCGGTGCGCCTCCGACCCCGCACGGGAGATGGACGAAGAGCGGATGCGCGGCATCCACGCGGCGGCCCGATCCGGCAAGCTGCGCGGCGAGATGCCGGGCACTCGCCGCGTAGCCGAGGAACAGCATCAGCGAGCCTTCGTCGTCGACGAAGTGGCAGCGCGGTTGACCGCGCGATTGCGCCCGCCCGGCTGCGACGGCCTGCGCGTAATCGCCGTCATGCTCGACCACGCGGACGCCGCGTTTTCGCAGGCGCGCCTTCTTCCACGGTTTCGCATCGGTCGACATGTGGACGACCGACTCGAACCCCAGCGCGGCGGCCATCACGCCGATGCTCAAGCCGAGATTGCCGGTGCTGCCCACGACAACGGTATGCGTGGCGAACAGCGCGCGTGCGGCCGCCGACGCGAGGATCCGCCGGTCGCCCGTGGGGGCGAGCAGCCCGTGTTCGATCGCGATCGACTCGGCGAGCGCGAGCACTTCATGAAAGCCGCCGCGCGCCTTGATCGAACCGGCGACCGGCAATGCGTCGTCGCGCTTGATGAACCAGGCGCCGTGCGCGTCGTCCGCGTGCGGCAACGCGCGCCGCAACGCGTCCGCCGGCATCAGCGGCGATTCGATTTTTCCCGCGGTGGCCGCGAGTTCCGGAAACAGCTCGGCCATCAGCGGCTCGCAGCGCGCCAGCCGCGCTTCGGCCGCCGCGATGGCGTCGAACGAAGGCGCACCGTGCGGCAACGGGCTGCCGGCAGCGGGGTTCAGCCACAGCAGCGGGTGGCGGGATTGCAGTCTGGCTAATAGATCGACAGGTTGAAGCGGAGCGGTCACGGATCGGCCTTGGGTTCGTTGAGCGAAATTCGGAGCTGAAATGCTACGATTCCGCGCAACTGCGCAAAAGCGCCGATTTCTAATCAATGCATTAGCTGGACTTATACAAATGCGACTGGACGGATCGATCCTCGGTGCGCTGCTCTGTTTTGAAACGGCCGGCCGGCTGTTGAGCTTCACGAAGACGGCGCAGGCGTTCAACCTGACGCAAAGCGCCGTGAGCCAGCAGATCCGGAATCTGGAGGACCGGCTGGGTTATCCGCTGTTCGTGCGTCAGGCGCGCGGGTTGAGGCTGACGGAGAAGGGCGCGACCCTGCTCGCGACGATGTCGAGCGCATTCGGCGAGATCCATCGCACGCTCCAGACGCTTGGCATGTCGGATGCGCCGCTGCAAGTCAGTTGCCTGCCGTCGTTTGCGTTGCAGTGGCTGATGCCGCGCCTGACCGAATTTCACCGGCAGCAGCCCGACGTGTCGGTGCGTGTGCAGGCCGAATTCCAGGTGCTGGACCGTCATGCGATGGAGACCGGCGACATCGACGTGGCCGTGCGCTACGACCCGGTGCAATACGGCCGGCTGCATGCGGAAGCCGTTCTCGACGAAACCCTGTTTCCGGTCGCCACGCCGGCGTATCTGGCCCGGCATCCTGCGTTCGCCGGCGGGGAATCTCCGGACGGCGTCGTGTTGCTGCACGACGCCGCGCCGTGGGCCGGCGCGCCCGAGTTCGTCGAGTGGCGTACGTGGCTGGAGGCCGTCCGGCCAGCGTGGATCGCGCATCTGGACGGCCCTCAGTTCAACTTTTCCAGCCTGGCGATCACGGCCGCGTTGAACCATCAAGGCGTCGCGATGGGGCGCGCTGCGCTCGTGCATGACGAGATTGCGAGCGGGCGGCTGGTCGATGTGTTCGGCGTGCACGTGCGTGCGCCGGCGCGCTACGTGCTGCTGTCACGCAACCCGGACGATCCTCGAACCGCCGCCTTTTCGGGCTGGCTCAAGGCCGAGTGCGTGCGCTTCGGCGAAGCCTGGGCGCGCGTGATGTCGAACACGGCGCGATCTGCGTGATCGTTGTTGCCGGACGGCTGGATCGGAGTGCGAAGCAACAGGGTCGAAGCACGGCCGCAAACTACAGTTTCCCATCCATCGCCATACGGATGGCTTGCGCGCGGACGGAGCCGGTCGCCTCACCTGAGCGACCAGATGCCCCAGATCGCGATCAACAGGCCAAGGCCGAGCCCGCAGCCCAGCAACACATAGGTTTCCATTTCGTGCCTCTGAAAACGTGGCAGCGCCGATGTCGGCATCAGTGCGCGAACCGTAAAGTCGGCAGCGTATCGTCGGCGTCGACGGCCGGAGCGCTACGCCGGGTCCGCGCATACTACGCGTTGCAGCTTTCAGAACCCATGCGTGCTCGGTGACGGCGCACCGCCGGCTATTTTCCGGCTGCGTGTGTGCCGTCGATCTGCGCAGCGTGCGGGCCGCCGTGCTGGAACACGCCCGATTTCCAGATCATCTGCGACGCCGCGACGAGCACGAACAGCAGGACGACCATCCGGAAGATTTTCGGCGACATCCTGTCACGCAGCGGGCGCACCAGCCACATGCCGGCGAGGGCCGGCAGGCTGGCTGCCGCCGAGATCGCCAGGTCCGCGCCGCTTGCATGCGCGGCGCCGCTGAACGTCGTGATCAGCGTGACGATCGACACCACGAGGATGATCGCGATCTGCTTCGTGAACACGCGCCCGGTCGCGCCGGACGAAATCAGGTAGGTCGCGAGCAGCGGCCCGGGAACCGACGCGATGCTTTCCATCAGTGCCGCGCCGAAGCCGAGCGCGAACCCGACGGGCTTTTGCCATGCTTCCGGCAGGTTGAGTTTCGGTGCGGCGAGCATCAGCGCCGCGGCCACGATCAGCAGTGCGCCGGATGCCGCCTGCGCATGGCCGGGATTGAGCGACAGCAGGATCGCGACGCCGACGATATTGCCGATCACGGTGCCCGCGATCGGCGCGGCGATCTTCCGGGCCGTCGCCAGCACCTGGCCGCCTTCCAGCGCCTGCGGAATGTTGCGGAGGATGATCGGCATCGACAGCAGCAGCACCGCGTGCCGGATCGGCAGGAACTGGCTGAGGATCGGCATCGCGATCAGCGGCACGCCGATTCCGGTGATGCCCTTGGCCATGCCGCCCAGCAGCAACGCAATGGCGATGCCGGCCAGGTCGAGCACCGTGAGCGCCTGCAGGCTGGAAACCAGCACACCTTCAGTCAGATTGAAATGAATCATGGAGCGGCCTGTCGCGGCAGATCCGGCAGCGAGCGCTGTCGGTCGAACCCGTTGCGGTCGCGTGCGTTTCGCACGCATTCGTTCTTGTCTGGCTTGAACCGGTCATGCGATCGCATGGCACCGCCTCGTGTGCGGCCGGCGGGCGCGCGGCTCCGGTCCGGGCCGGCAGGTCGTGCCGGCAAGCATGAGCAACGCGGTGGCGTGGTTCAACATCGATTGTCGACCGCCGGCCGGTGCGCATGCAAGGGCGCGGCGGATCGAGCGTGCATCTTACCTGAGCGATGCGGACACGGCGTTTCATGCGATGGTGTCGATTCAATATAATTCATGACGGCTTGCCGCGTCATGCGGCGAATACATGCCATCGACACAAGGAAATCCGATGACGCTTGCCCAGTTGCAGGCCCTCGCGGCCGTAGTCGAACTCGGTTCGCTGACGGCGGCTGCCGATCGGCTCAGCCGCAGCCAGTCCGCGATCAGTCACGCGCTGACCGAGCTGGAGGACATCACGCAGGTCAAGCTGCTGTGGCGTGACCGGCAGCCGGTCGTCCTGACGGCGGCGGGCGAACGCCTGTGGCCGTACGTCCAGAGTGTCGTCCGTGAAGCGCAGATGCTGCGCCAGCAGTTCAGCCTGTCGCGCGGGAAGCTCGAAGGGCGGCTGGTGGTCGCGTCGTTGCCGAGCGTGTCGCTGGCGTTCGTCGTCCCCGCGCTCGAGGCGTTGAAGGCGCTGCACGAGGGCGTATCGGCGGTGCTGCTCGAAGGCACGGACAGCGAAGTCGAAGGGTGGATCGACGACGGGACCGCCGACATCGGCGTCGTGGCCGGCACGAAGACGTTCGCGCACAACCTGCCGCTGCTCGACGAGGATTTCGTCGCAGTGGCGGCGAACGGGATGTTCGCCGGCCGCAAGAGCGTGTCGGCCAGGCAGTTGTCCGCGGCGCCGTTCATTTTTTCGAAGGGCGGGTGCGGGCCGGTGATCGCGGATTACTTCGCGCGCGGCGGCGCGCCGCTGCAGGCGGCGTTCAACGTGGTCGAGATGCGCACCATCCTGTCGATGGCGGAGGCCGGCATGGGCGTATCGATCGTGCCGCGCATCACGCTCACGTATACGCCGTTCGGCGGCCGCGTACTGGAACTGTCGCCGCGGCTGCATCGTTCCGTGCGGCTGGCGTGGAATACGGCCGGCAACGCGGTAGCCGATGAATTCGTGAGGCTCGTCGACGCACAACGTGCGAAGGCGGGGAAGGCGATCCACGCACGCGCAAGGAGGGCCGGTAGCAAGCAGGCGGCACGATGAACGGCGTTCATGGGTGACTTGCAGTTTATTCATGCTGACGATGCCAAAAATGCAATACATTGATCGGACCTCATTCCCGTCGCCCCGAAGGAGATTGCCGTGCCGGCCTTGCCTACCCTGTTTGCGTTCGGACTCGTAGCGCTCGGCATGGTGCTGACGCCTGGACCGAACATGATCTACCTGGTGTCGCGTTCGATCTGCCAGGGCCGCCGTGCCGGGCTCGTGTCGCTCGGCGGCGTCGCGCTGGGCTTCGTGTTCTACATGGTGTGTGCGGCGCTGGGCATTACCGCGCTGGTGATGACCGTGCCGTATGCATACGATGCGCTGCGCTTTGCCGGCGCGCTGTATCTGGCCTACCTGGCGTGGCAGGCGCTGAAGCCCGGTGGCCGTTCGGCGTTCCAGGTCCGGCAGTTGCCGCACGACAGCCGCGTCAGGCTGTTCGCGATGGGGTTCGTCACGAACCTGGCGAACCCGAAGATCGCGGTGATGTATCTGTCGCTGTTGCCGCAGTTCATTTCGCCGGGCCACGGCAGCGTGCTCGCGCAATCGCTGGTGCTGGGCTGCGTGCAGATCGCGGTGAGCGTCAGCGTGAACGCGCTGATCGCGTGCATGGCCGGTTCCATCGCGGGCTTTCTGGCGGGCCGGCCGTTCTGGGCGTCGGTTCAGCGCTGGTTGATGGGCACCGTATTGGCCGGGCTGGCCGTGCGTATCGCGCTGGAGTCGCAACGCTAGAACACGGTGGCCGGCGCCCGGGAGAGCGGCCGGCAGCAAGCCGGCCTTGCGTCGACAGCTTCGGGCAACGTCACCCGTTGCAATTGCCTTCGGCCGCTTTGCCGACGCGAACGGGCGCGGCCTTGGCCTGGCGCCGGCTGCGCGTCGAGAGCCAGCACAGGATCGACCCGCCGCACACCATCGATGCGCCTTGCCAGAATTCGACCGACAGCGGCGCATGCAGCAGCGTCGCGGCGAACGCGGCGGCGAGCACCGGCGTGAAGTACGACGCGCCGACGATGACCGTCACGTTGCCGTGCATGATGCCGGTGTTCCAGGCCGCATAGCCGAACCCCAGCGCCGACGCCGCCAGCACGAGATACAGGACCGCGTGAAAGCTGAACGTCATGCCGCCGCCGCCTTCGATCGCGAACTTGATCCAGAGCGCCGCGGCGACCAGCATGAAGAACGGCGTGACGCCGTTCTTGCCGTCGGCGAGGCGTGCGGTGACCGTGCAATAGCCGGCCCAGATCAGCGCGCCGATGAACGCGAGGCCATAGCTCAGCGGATTGTCCGCGACGTTGCGGAGCATGCCGGCCGGATCGAGGCCGCGGTCGCCGCCGAGCACCCAGCAGATGCCGAGCATCGACAGCAGGACGCCCGGCACGACCAGCAGGTTTGCCCGCTGCTTGTTGAACACGATGGCGGCGACCAGCGTGAGGCTCGGCCACAGATAGTTGACCATTGCGACTTCGATCGCCTGCTGCCCGTTGCTCGCATAGCCGATCGACAGTGCGAGGCACAGTTCGTACGACACGAACAGCAGGCCGCCCCAGAGCAGATAGCTTCTCGGGAATCTGCTCAGATCGGGGAAGCCGACCGAAAACAGCAGCAGCACGGACGCCACCGTATAGATCATCGCGGCGCCGCCGGTCGCGCCGAGACTTTCGCTGACGCCGCGGACGAGCGCGACCACCGAGGCCCATAACAGCACCGCGCCGAGCCCGGCGAGCGTTGCCTTGTTCTTGCGTTTCATGCTTCCTGCCTGCTTCGACATGCCGATTCGATTGCGGATGATACGAGGCCGTTCGCGCGTGCTGCTGTCGCGAGCGGAAATGCGATGGAGTGATTTCGCCGGAAGCGCGCATTTTAACGGGGCGAAGCCGTTGCAGCGATCCGGCCGGACTCGTGTGTACGGCCTGCGGTCGATTCAGGCGCGCGAATCGGTCACGCGTCGTCGATCCGCCATGCGGCGCCGGTTGCCTGCCGCAGGGCTTGCGCGATGGCATCGAATGCGGCGGCTGACGGGATCGTGTGGATGCGATATTCGAAACTCATCTGCGCGGCCCGGTGTGCGAGCCGGGCAGCCTAACCCGTGCCGCGGCATCCCGTCCTCGCAGGCAGCGCAACCGGCGCCCGCCGCAGCGGGCGCCGGCGTGATTACCGCTCGCGCCGCTTCTTGCTCAGCTCGATCGTTTCGAACAGCTCGTACTGCGCGGTCGGGTGCTGGTCGGCACCCGGCGCGTGGTAGTAGCGCATCGTGATCGTCGTGTGCCCGCCCGGCTTGCCCGGATCGTGGTCGAACACGGCAATCCCGTAGCCGGTGCCCGTATCGCGGCGCGCGGACCAGATCGCATCCTCGAGCGCATCGGCCGGCTGGCGCACGAACGTGTTCGGCGTGCTGCCCGGCACCGGCCGGTTCGGCTTCGTGAACACCTTCGCACGCGCGAAACCGGTCGACGGGTTTTCGCCGTACACGTCGAGCGGTGCGCTGGTGCCGCCGCCGCCGAGGATCAGGTGGATCGTGCCGTGGCTCGTGTCGAACTTCGTGCGGTCCGGGTCGTTCGAGCCGACCGGGCGCGGCTGCAGCGTCTCGACCACTTCGCCGGTCGTCGCGTCGACGCCTGCGCGGTGATTGCAGCCGCGCACCGGGTAGCTGCGTTCGTAGTCGTGATCGTGGCCGCACAGCACGAGGTCGACGCCGTAACGATCGAACAGCGGCAGCCACGCTTCGCGAATGCCCTTGTCGGAGCCGTTGCCCGTCTTCGACGAACTGAGCGCGTCCTGGTGCATCTGCACGACGATCCAGTCGATGTCGTCGTCATGGGCGGCGTGACGCAGCGTGCGTTCGAGCCAGCGCGTCTGCTCGCCGTTGCTGTAGCCGCGCACGTAGAACGACGTGCCGGGTTCGATCGGCGGGCGGCCCGTGCTCGCGGCCGGCACGAGCGGCGCCGGGCCGCCGACGAATGCGGCGGCATCCTGGTACACGACATCGTCGGCATCGAGCGACACGAACAGCACCGAGCTCACGCGGAAGCTGTACCAGCGGCCGGGGAAGTGCGTGCCGTTCTCCGGCAGCGTATAGCGCGCGAGATACGAGTCGAGCCCCTGCGGGCCGTTGTTGAACTCGATCTCGTGATTGCCGGGGCAGGGCATCCACGGGCGGTTCGCAGCCGACGTCTGGTTGTTGTTGCCGAAATCGCGCCACACCTCGGGCTGGTGCGCGGGGTTCAGGTTCGCGTAGCAGAGGTCGCCGTTCAGCAGGTGGAACAGCGGCTGGAACTGCTCGACGGCCTGCACCGCGAAGCGGCTTTGCGGTGACGACAGCACCCACGCGCCGTTCGGCGTCGCGAGATCGCCGTAGCTCGTGAAGCGGAACGGCGCACGGCCGCGCGGCGCCGTCGAGAAGGTCGCGGAGAACGGCTGCGCGGCGTTGCCGTCGTTGTCGGCGGTGATCTCGTAGCGGTAGTGCGTATCGGGCTTCAGCCCGTGCACGCGCGCGTGGTACGCAAACACGGTTTCGCCGTTCAGGCCGTCGGTGTACAGGCGCTGGACGCCGTGCACGGTACGCGCCGGCTCGCCGTCGGCGACGATGCGCGCACGCGGGTTGACGGCCGGCGCGAGCGATGCCCACGAGATCACGACCTCGGACGTCGGGTCGTTGCCCCACGTCAGGTGGACCTGTTCGGGCGTGCCGTCCGGATTCGAGGCGGCGGCGCGCGCGGCCGCGAGGCCGCCGGCAGCGGTGGCGAGGCCGGAGACGCCGGCCAGTTTCAGGAAGCCGCGACGCGATACCGAGGCGGCCGGCTCGTTCGGCTGATCAGGGGAGGTGTCCTGGTTCGACATGGTCGGTGTTTTCGTGGGTGGGGACGCGAGAGGGTGGAACCGCGCGGCCATGCGCGAGCGCGGCCGGGGCGTGGGCCGGAAACGAGCGGGATCCCGGTCGCATGCATTGTCGAAGGGCAGTTTTGCCGCGATGTGACAGCCCCGCAACCCGGCGCGGGCGGCCGCCAATACGCAGGATCTTGCAGGATCTTGCCGAGCGGCACCGCGGCACATGCCGACGCCACGTCGGTCTCCCCGAAATTTATTTGCAGACTCCGCGACGGATTCCGTTCGCCGGCGCCGTTTAACGCATGAACGACCGCAACCGGTCGATGCCCGTTACTTCGGAGTCTTTCATGAAACTTTCTGTTCCACTGCGATTCGCTGCGGCATGCGTGGCCGCGCTGGCGGCCTCCGCGTCGTTCGCGCAGGCCGTGATCGTCGCGCCTTACGCGCCGCCGCCGCCGCGCGTCGAAGTGCTGCCGGCGCCGCGTGCGGGCTACGTCTGGGATCAGGGCCACTGGCACTGGCGGCAGGGCCGCTACGTCTGGATTCCGGGCCACTGGCAAGTGGTGCGCGCCGGTTACCACTGGGTGCCCGGCCATTGGGCCGCGCGCGGGCCGGCCTGGCGCTGGGTGCCCGGTCACTGGGCGTGACGCATGCGCCGCCGCATGGCACGCGGTGCCGGCGCGGCAGTTACTTCGTGCAACATCATGAGTCGAAGCCATGCCTTTTCGAACCATCGTGATCCTCGCGGCCGCAGCCATCGTGCTGGCCGGCTGCGTCGTGGTGCCGGCCCGTCCGGTGTATTACCGGCCCGCGCCGGTCGTCGTATATTGAGCGCGCCGGCCGCCGGTCGCGCGGCCGGCCGACAGGATCGACATGCCGCGCGAACCGGATGTCGATGAAACGGACATGGCCGACGCCGTGTGCGACGCCGGGCGCGATGCGCGCGGCAGTGCCGAACAGTCGGTGTGGCGCCGTCCGGTGATGGCCCGACGCATGCAAGGAGAGCACGACGATGAGCTTCAGCCGGGCGGCGGGTACCCCTGCCGTGACAGTGCGGCGCCCGCGCGCCGCGCGACGGAGCAGGCGGCGTTGAACGATCGCGGCGACCGCGATCCGGACGCGGAACTCGTCGCGCGCGTCGGCGCGCGCGATTCGTCGGCCGTGCGCGTGCTCGTCGCACGCAAGCTGCCGCGGCTGCTCGCATTGGCGACGCGCATGCTCGGCGACCGGAACGAAGCCGAGGACGTCGCACAGGAGACGTTCTTGCGAATCTGGAACCAGGCGCCGCGCTGGCGCGAAGGCGAGGCGCGCTTCGACACGTGGCTGCATCGCGTCGTGCTGAACCTGTGCTACGACCGCCTGCGCGGCCGGCGCGAGGAGCCCGTCGATACGCTGCCCGACGTGCCCGACACGCAGCCGGAGCCGGCCGCGCAGGCGGAGCTGCGTTCGCGCGATGCGCGCGTGCGGCAGGCGCTGGCCGCATTGCCGCCGAGGCAGCGGGAAGCGCTCGTGCTCCAGTACTATCAGGAAATGTCGAATGTGGAAGCGGCCAACCTGATGGGCATCACCGTCGATGCGCTGGAAAGCCTGCTCGCCCGCGCGAGGCGCAACCTGCGCGCGCAGCTGGCCGGCGACCCACCTAGCGAGGACAAGCGATGACACCCGAACGATTTCGCACCATCGTCGCCGCGTACGGCTCGGACGCGCGGCGCTGGCCGGCCGGCGAGCGCGCGGCCGCCGAGGCGTGGGCGCACGCGAACCCGCGCGAAGCGCTGCTCGCACTGGACGACGCAGCCGACCTCGATGCGTGGCTTGCATGCGATACGGTCGCGCCGCCCGCGCCGTCGCTGGTCGAGCGCATCGTCGCGACGGCGCCCGCGCCGCAGCGCGCACGCAGGCGCGGCAAAGTCTGGTGGTCGGGCGCGGCGTTCGCGGGCGTCGGCCTGGCCGGTGCGCTCGCGGGCGCGGTGGCCGTGTCGATGCTGATGCTCGGCGGCGCGCCGATGTCGCAGCATGAACCGGGCTATCTGACGACGACGTTCGGCGGCCCGAGCATCGACTGGAGCGATGAATGACTGAACGTGGCTGGAAATTCATCCTCGTCGGCTCGGTCGTGCTGAACGTGTTCATGCTCGGCGCGATCGGCGGCGGCGCCTATCAGTGGTTCTCGACGCATCGCGACCTGCATGCGGCGGGCGCCCCTGCATCGCGCACCGCGTTGCGTTTCGCGGCGGACGAATTGCCCGATGCACGGCAGCGCGAATTCGCGGCCGCGCTGAAGGCGGCGCGCAAGACCGGCCGCGATTTCGCGCGGGAAGGGCGCGACGGCCGGATCACCGTGCTGGACCTGCTCGCCGCGCCGCAACTCGATCGTGCGGCGATCGATGCCGCGCTCGACCGCACACGCGCGGCCGATACCGCGATGCGTGCGCAGGTCGAACGCAGCGTCGTCGATTTCGCGGCGACGCTGACACCCGACGAGCGCGCGAAGTTCGTCGACGGGTTGCAGCGCAGCGGGAACTGGCGGTTGCCGCCGAAGAAGCGGGGCGTACCGGAGAGTCAGTAATCGTCGTCGCGAGCCGGCATTGCGGCGGGCGTCACCGAGCGCACGGTCCTACTTGCCGACGCTGTTATCGAGGCGGCTCGCCGTTGCCGTCCGGCTGATTCGCACCGCGGACGCGTCGTCGGGAAAATGCGCGAGTCGTGCCGCCAGCGCCCGATCGAAGCCGGGTGTCGTTCTCGCGAGATCCAGCCAATTCCGCAGATAGGGAGAGTCCGGCGCATCGTATCGCACGTGCGACAGCACCATCGCCGCCGCCGCGTTGCCACCGGCGGCGCGCACCAGGGTCTCGGGTGCGACGACATTGCCTGCGTCCAGCACGGTGCGCGTCGTGCCGCCGTCCTTCGTGCGAATGCTGGCCGGCGGCCGGGTAAAGACGTAGTCGGCCGAAGCGGGCTGCCATCGCAGCGGCGCGAGCCAGTGCGGCGGCGGCGCGGCTGCGCTGCCGTAGGCGGCCGTCCACAGGCGCAGCGGCGCAGCGGCGGCGACGGTGTAGACGAACCGCGCATGCAGAAAACCGAGCGGCGCATCGAACGACTCGATCGGCTCGCCATCGGAAGTCGCGCTGACGATACGGATATCGCGGCCGCCGTGAACGGTCACGTCGGCTGACGCACCCGGTTGCAGTTCGACGTGCCGTCCGTCGATCGTCGCGGACACGGTGCGCGCGAGGCCGTTGTACACGGAGACGGTGACGCGGCCTTGCATCCAGCCGAACACGAGCACGGATCCGACGATTCCGAGTGCCACGGCCGCGCGCGCAATCCCGGGAAGCACGCCGCTGGCCGTGCCGAAGCGCTCGCGAAAGGTCGGCTGGTCGACGTGCAGCACGCGCTCGGTGCCGACGACCAGCGTGTCGTACGCGGCCGGAACGGATGGCGCCGGCGGCGGCGCATCCGTCGCCGGTGCGCCGGAACCCGCATGGGCGGCGGCGACGATCGCTTCCGCGCGTAGCAGTTCGTCGAGCGTGGCGCGGCGCAACGCGGAAAGTTGACCGGCCGCATGCTTGACCCAGCCGCCGGCGGCACGCAGCCAGTCGTCTATGTTGCTTCGTACAGGCTCGCCGAGCGCGAAATACCCGAGCGCGTCGGGCCAGGTGTCGATGCCGAGCGCGTCCAGCACGGGCGCGCCCGGGCGTACATCCTCCGCATGGTGGAAGACTTGTGCCAATGCACGCTGCAGCTGCTCGGCCGCGCGGACGATATGGCCGATGCCGTGCTCGGTGATCGTCCCGCCTGCCGTGGCGCGCTGCCGCCACAGCGACAGATGCGCGTGAGCGTCGCGCACATTCGCTTCGGTGTGCTCCGCATAGTGAAGCAGGCTCAGCAAGCCTTCGAGATACGCGCGCCATGCGGGCGACAGCGTGTCGGCGGCGGCCAGGTGGGCGCTGCGTACCGCCTTCAGCACCGCATGCAGGCGGCCGCGGGCGATGGATCGCTCGGCATCGACCGCATCGATCGCGCCGGGCAACTCGGCGCGCCGGAGTACCCGGCCGCGGTGGCGGATGACCCCGTCGATCGCTTGATAGCGCCCGTCGCGCAGCGAGCAAAGCAGCGCATGCTCGCGATCGAGCTTGCGCAGCCGCTCGAGGTCGTGGCCGATGGTGGCAGCGTACAGCGTGTCGGTATCGAGCGGACCGACGCGAGTAACGCGCTCCGTCAACGACTGCACGGACCGCGCGTGCCGGGTAGCCGGGAAACCCATGTAGATGCCGCGATATTGCGGCCCAAGATGTTCCTGCACGAAATGTTCGTCCAGTTGCCGCAGCGAAACGTCGGGATCCACCGGCGCGTGTCCGGTGTCGCCGACCAGCGCGGCCGTCAGGTGCTCGCGCAGGCTGGGCGCGTCGTCGAACAGGAGCCACGCGCTGCGTTCGTCCACGGGCGCGGCGAGATACGTGCGTTTCGCGTTTTCCTCCCGTTCGTGATTCTGCGGGTGCGTGGCCCACATGCGCGGCGGCTGCGCGATTTCCCGGTCGAACACGCGGAATGCGTCGGCTGCGTCCGCCGGCACCTGCGGGCGCTGGCCGTAAGCCGGATCGTTGTAGATGCGGCCGAGGCGATCGGCAAAAGCCAGCTGCACGACGAATGCATCGCGCGGCGGCCGGCCGTTGGCGACTTCTCCACGCAGCAGGCCCAATGTGCGGTCCCATGCGTCGTCCGCAATCTGCAACCGGTGCAACGCATGCACGATGGCATCGCTGCCGGTCAGCGACACGGCGACCAGGTCGGCTTGCATCTCCATTTCACGCGACAGCGCACGTTGCGCGACGACAACCAGGCGGAACGCCATGTCGATGATCGATCGCAATGCCCAGACGGCGAGACCGAGCAGCCAGCCGATCCACGAGATGCGCACGTCCACGTTCGACAGGCGGTGCAGCACGCGGTCGAGGAGGTCGCGCTGCGCCACGATATGGACGGCGATCTGCTGCGCGGTGTAGACCCATCGGCCCAGCGCCATCGACCGCTGCGCGAAATGCCCGAACTCATGCGCACACACCGCCTTGAATTCAGTGAGATTGAGCATGTTGACGAGCGCGAGCCCGATCTCCAGATGCTTGAGCGAAGGCCGAACCAGATTCAGCAGCGACAGGTCGTAGAACACGGCCGCATTGACCCGCGCACTGACGAACACCTTGTTCGGGGGCGGCGCGCCGGCGTCTTCCGCGATACGTTCGAGGAATGCGAACAGCCGCGGCTGCTGTGCGCGCGTCAATTCAACGCGGCCCGTACTCTCGTCTTTCCGGACGAAGAAGAGCGCCTTGGCCAGGAATACCGCCAGGAACAGGCTGCCGCCGCACGAGAGCCATTCGGGCAACCCGGCCGACCCGCCATCCAGCGCGAGCCGCAGTGCACCGGTGATTGCCGAGAAGGCGAACCACGCGGTCAGCGCGAAATACAGCAGGATGAACAGCACGAGGCCCGCGACCGCCAGCCACACGTTGCGGCGATACGCGGTGCTCGCGCGCGTGAGTCCGGCCGGCACGTCGCGTGGCCCGGCGGGGTAAAGAGTGACCATCGTGTTATCGACCCATGAGCGTAAGCAGCGCGTCTGTCGCGCGATTAGGACATCGGACTGTGACAGCCGATCGATCGTGCCGGCATGGCGTTTCCTGGAATCGCGAGGCCTTCGAAGGCGAAATGAAAACCGGATGAAAGCATTCGCGCCGCGTTGCGTATTCGAAACGCCCGACCGGCAAAAATCGCCACCCACCGAAAAAAAAGATCAGGCAGAATAAGCCGCCGTGTCGTTTCGGACTGGCAAACAAATATCAATGAAACGCGCATGCCGGAGCGTATTCCGGAATTCGGGGGAATGCCATGTTCGTCTTCTGGGGGCGGAAGTTAGTCTATCGCAAGCAAGGCTACGTAGCGGACTTCTGTCCGATCTGCCGAACGCCGCGTACGTTCGAATTGCAGCGGGTCGGCTCCGCCGGTCATGTCTACAACATCTCGGTTGGGGAAGGGCGGCTGGTCGGATATCAGCGAACTTGCCAGACTTGCCGAACGCCGGTCAAGAGCGAGCTGTCCACCTATGCGAGCGTGTCGCCGAAGGCCGCGCCGCTGCCGGAGCTGACCGCGCAGACCTTTCCGAATCTGGAATCGGCATGGAGAGACCGGCTCGTTCTCGAAGAGCGGGTACGCACCGCGCTCCCATCGCTGCAGCCCGACGAGCGACAGACGCTGATTCGCGATCCGTTCGTTGTGCTATCGACGAAGGTCGAACGCTATTTCGCATCGAGCCGGGTCAACTGGCGAGACATACTCGCGATATTCGTCGCCTTCGCCGTCGCGATCGTAGGGTCCGTGACGGTCGGCATGGTCGCACCGGACGCGACGAACTACGGCATCTATTTCTTCATCGCGCTTGGCATATTGATCGTTGTCATGCAGATCAAGGCGACGGGGCGTCGTTATATGGTCAAGCAGATTGTCCCGCCGCTCGCGTCTGCGCTTGCGCCATTGCAGCCGACCCGGGAGGAAATCGATTCGGCGTTTCGCGAACTGGGTCTTTCGCAGCCGCGGATGGCGCGCAAGCTGCCGATCGAGGCGTTGATGTCGAGCCTGTCCGGCAAGCATGCTGCGGGGCTCGGCGACGCGGGTGCCGGCCGCTGAGGTAACCGTACGCGCCTGACGGCGATTGAAAGCAAACAGCAAGCCATCTGGTTCACCGGCCGCGAAGCACAAATATTTCGCAGTCCCGCGACGGATTTCCCGGCGCTCCCGCGTTGAACGTGGGTACGCACCGCGAGAGAGCCCGTCATGGATCACCCGAACGACATCACGCCGGCCGCGATCGCGCTGAACCGCTTCGGTCTCGGCGCGCGGGCCGACGAAGCGCCGCCAGCAGACCCGAAGGCGGCACTCGTCGCGCAATTCGATCGTTACGACGCACGGCCCGCCGCGTGGGCCGGCGAGCCCGATGCGGTGGCGCTCGCCACGCGTTTCGCGAATGCACGCAACGCGATGACGGGCGACGACGCGGCCGCGAAGCGTGCGATCGGGCAATCGATCCGGCGCGACGGCTACGACGCCTATCGCAGTGCCGTCGCCGCCCGCATGAACAGCGCGCTGAACACGCCCGCGCCGTTCGTCGAGCGTCTCGTGCATTTCTGGGCGAACCATTTCGCGGTCTCGGTCGACAAGGGGCAGGTGGCTGCCTATGCGGGCGCGTTCGAACGCGACGCGATCCGACCGCACGTGCTCGGCCGCTTCGAGGACATGCTCGTCGCCGTCGAGCGGCATCCCGCGATGCAGGTGTTCCTCGACCAGGCACGCTCGGCCGGCCCCGACAGCCCGGCCGCGTTGCGCGCCGAAGCGCGCAATCCTTCGGCAAAGCGCGGGCTCAACGAGAACCTCGCGCGCGAAATCATGGAGCTGCACACGCTCGGCGTGCGCACCGGATACACGCAAGCCGACGTGACGGAATTCGCGCGCGCGCTGACCGGCTGGAGCATCGCCGGCGGCCGCGGCCCGCAGCCGGGCGATGCCGCTCCCGGTGCATTCGTGTTCCGCCCGAAGCTGCACGAACCGGGCACGCGCACGGTGATGGGACGCACCTACGACCAGACGGGCGAAGCGCAGGCGCGCGCGATCCTGCACGACCTCGCGCACTCGGACGCAACGGGCCGGCACATCGCGTTCCAGCTCGCACGTCATTTCGTCGCCGACAATCCGCCGCCCGCGCTGACCGACCGGCTGGCCCGCGCCTTCGATGCGAGCGGCGGCGACCTGCCGACCGTCTATCGCGCGCTCGTCGATGCGCCCGACGCGTGGTCGCCGGTCAACCGCAAGTTCAAGACGCCGTGGGAGTGGGCCGTATCGTCGCTGCGCGGGCTCGGCTGGAGTGATACGGGCGACCTGAAGGCCGCGCCGCTGCTCGCTCAGCTCGGCCAGCCGGTGTGGCGGCCGGGCTCGCCGGCCGGCTACGACGATGTCGACGCGAGCTGGGCTGCGCCCGACGCGCTCGTGCGCCGCGTCGAGATTGCACAGCGGCTGGCCGCGCGCACGGGCGACCGCCTCGATCCGCGCACGCTCGGCAACACGCTGCTGGCCGGTTCGATGAGCGCGGCGACCGCGACTGCGCTGTCGCGTGCCGAAAGCGCGACCACGTCGCTCGCGCTGCTGCTCGTTTCGCCCGATTTCCAACGGAGATGACCATGGCCCTGTCACGCCGACAATTCCTGAGCGTTGCCGCCGCGGGTGCGGGCGCGATCCTCGTCGCGCCGCGGATCGTGTTCGCGAACGTCGCGACCGACCGGCGCTTCGTGTTCGTGATCCAGCGCGGCGCGGCCGACGGCCTGAACATCGTCGTCCCGTATGCGGAACCCGCGTATGCGTCGCTGCGCGGCCCGCTCGCGATCGACACGGCGGCCGCGACGCGGCTCGACGGCACGTTCGCGCTGCATCCGTCGCTCGCGCAAACCGCGCAGCTGTATCGCGACGGGCAGGCGCTGTTCGTTCATGCAATCGCGTCGCCGTATCGCGACCGCTCGCATTTCGACGGCCAGAACGTGCTCGAAACGGGCGGCCGCGCGCCATACCAGGTGAAGGACGGCTGGCTGAACCGGCTCGCCGCGCTGCTGCCGGCGACACGCGAAAACGCGATCGCGTTCGCGCCGACCGTGCCGCTCGCGTTGCGCGGCGCCGTGCAGGCCGCGTCGTATGCGCCGTCCGGTTTGCCGGCCGCGCCGGACGACCTGCTCGCGCGCGTGTCGTCGCTCTACGAGGCCGACGCACAGCTCGGCCCGCTGTGGCAGTCGGCGATGGATGCGCGCGGCCTCGCCGGCGACGCGCATGCGCGCCAGGACCCGACCGGCGTCGGCAAGCTCGCGGCGACGTTCCTCGCGCGCGACGACGGCCCGCGGATCGCGATGATCGAGACAGGCGGCTGGGACACGCACAGCGCGCAGAACGCGCGGCTCGCGAACCAGTTGAAGGCGCTCGACACGATGCTCGCCGCGCTGCGCGACGGCCTCGGGCCCGCCTGGCAGCAGACCACGGTGCTGGTCGCGACCGAGTTCGGCCGCACGGCGGCCGCGAACGGCACGGGCGGCACCGACCACGGACAGGCGTCGGTCGCGATGCTCGCAGGCGGCGCGGTGGCCGGCGGCCGCGTGATCGCCGACTGGCCGGGGCTGCGGCCGGGCGACCTGTACGAAGGGCGCGACCTGAAGCCGACTGCGTCGCTCGACGCGCTGATCTCGGGCGCAGCGGCCGAAAGCCTGCGGCTCGATCCGCGCCGCACGGCAGCCGCATTGTTCGCGGAAAGCGGCACGACGCGGCCGCTGAGCGGCCTGATTCGCGGGGCCGCGTGACGCGGCGCATGCCGCGTTCGTGCTGTCGACCGATTACACGATTACACAACAGGGAGAATTGACGATGAAGATGCGATCCGTTTCGCTTGCGGTGCTGGTGAGCGCGAGTTCCGTGCTGATGTCCGCCTGCGTGGTCGAACCCGTGCGGCCGCCGCAGCCGGCGCCGCTCGTCGAGGTGGCACCGCCGCCGCCTGCACCGGGCTATCGCTGGGCCAAGGGGCATTACCGGTGGGCAGGCAATCACTGGGCGTGGGTGCCGGGGCACTGGGTGGCGGTGTACTGAGCGGGCGTGACGTGCCTGACGGTGCGGATAGCGGCTACCACCCGATCCGGTGCTTCTCCTCCGTTTCGCGATGCCGCCAGTCGTCGTCCGCGTGCAGGTACTGGCTCGTCGTCGTCAGCGACACATGGCCGAGATTGTCGCGCACGAGCCGCAGGTCGACGCGGCCGTCGGCCATGTGCGAGCCTGCGCTGTGGCGCAGCCAGTGCGCGGACGCCTGTTCGAGCACGCGTGCCTGCTGGTCGCCGGCTTCGCCGTTCGCGCGCAGCCGGTCGGCCGCGTGCCGGAATACCTGCTTCACGATCCGGTGCAGCGCTGCGCGCGTGAGCGGCTTGTGCGTCCGGCCGACCGGCAGCACGAGCGGCGTGGGCTCGCCGTCCGACGGCAGCGCGGCCAGGCCATGCGCGCGCCGGTAGCGCGACAGCTCGGCCATCATCTCGTCGGTGGCCGGCACGAGCCGCTGCCGTCCGCCTTTGCCCGTCACGTCGAGCCACCAGCGGTCGTGCCCGTTCGCATCGCGCCGGCAGAAGAACTGCCCCATCGTCGTGTCGGCCGCTTCGGTGATGCGCAGCCCGCCGAGATACAGCAGCGTGAACAGCCAGCGCGCGCGATCCGCATGGAAGCACGCGCGCGCATCGTCGCGCGGCATCGCGGCGATCGCCTCCTTGACCGACTGCCACAGCGGCTGCCCGAGATGGCGCGTGACGCGCGGCGCGGGCCGGCGCTGCCGTTGCCGCGACAACGCGAGCGGGTTGCCGGCCAGATAGCCGGCCTGCACGAGCCACGAGAACATCACGTTCAGGATCACCAGCGCCTGCCGCTGGCTGGCCGCCGACAGCGGCCCGTAGAACGGCCGCCAGCGCGGATCGTCGCGCGGATGCTTGCGGCCGCCGTTCGCGCACCACAGGTCCGCCGGCGCGGGCGCGAGCAGGAACTGCCGGTAGACGACGAGATCCTCGTGCGTGAGCGACGACAGCGGCTTGCCGCACGCGATCACGGCCCACAGCAGCAGGCGCTCGGCTTCCTTGCGGTAGTTCTGGAACGTGGTCGGCGTATCGACGAAGCGTGCGAGCCACGCGCGCACGGCGTCGAGATCGTTGGTCGCGGCGATCTGCGGATGCGCGCTGCCGGAACGGTTGGAGCCGGTGCGTCCGTCGAGCGCAGCCGGTACGGTCAGCGTATCGATCGGCAGCGGGCGCAGCGCGGCGTCGGACGGAACGGGTGAGGGCATGCGAAGGGCGGCGCGTTGCGCGAACCGCACGGGCGTGGCCGGGCGGACACAGGCAACGAACGCGTCAAGGCGTATCGGGAAGCGCCGATGGTACACGATCACCACACGGTGAAACCGCCGTCGATCGCGATCGCCTGGCCGGTGACGAAGCGTGCGGCCGGCGAGCACAGCCATAACACCGTTTCCGCGATGTCGCGCGGTTCGCCGAGCCGCGCCATCGGCGTGGCCTGCATCAGCCGCGCCATGTCGTCGCGATTGTCCGGCCGCTCGGTGATCGCCGTGTTCGCGATGCCGCCCGGACACACGGCATTCACGCGGATGCCGCGGCTCGCATAGTCGATCGCCACCGCTTTCGTGAGGCCGATAACGCCGCTTTTCGACGCCGAATACGCAGCGAGCCCGGGCCCGCTGACGAGCCCCATGATCGACGACGTATTGACGATCGCGCCACCGCCGGATTGCAGCATGTACCGGCATTCGTGCTTCAGGCACAGCCACACGCCTTTCAGGTTCACGGCGATCGTGCGGTCCCATTCGCCTTCGTCGAACTCGGCGGCGGGGGCTCCGCGCGGTGCGATGCCCGCGTTGTTGAAGGCGAAGTCGAGGTGGCCGAACGTGGCGACCGTCGTGTCGATTGCCGCGCGCACGTCATCGTCGCGCGACACGTCGGCGCGTAGCACGATCGCCTTTGCGCCGAGGCGCTCGATTTCGTGCGCGGTGTCGTCCGCGGCGGATTCGACGGTGTCCAGCAGCGCGACCTGCGCACCGGCTTCGGCGAAGCACAGGGCGGCCTGGCGTCCGATACCGGTCGCTGCACCGGTCACGACGGCGACTTTTCCTGCGAAATGTTCCATACCTGTCTCCTGAGGCGGGGGGAGCGACAGGTTAGGCGGCACGGGCCGGTGCTTCGACGTTGAAACGGACTAGGCGGATTCGACGGCGGGCATGCTTCGCGCAGCGCCCCTCATCCCAGCGACAGCACGCTGTTCAACAACATCCGCACCAGCGTGGCCTGCCGCGTGACGCCCGTCTTCGAAAAGATCGCACGCAGGTGCGAACGCGCGGTGTTCTTGCTGATCGCGAGTTCGTCGGCCGCTTCCTCGAGCGTCTGCCCGTTGACGAGCGCGAGCGCCAGCGCCGTTTCGGCCGGCGTGAGGTCGAACAGCTTGCGCACGATGTCGTGAGACGCCTGCGACTTGCGCTCGGCATCGCGGATGAAGATCGCGCACGCCGGCCGGCGCGGGTTGTCCTCCGACCATTCGCTCAACGGGACCGCACGGATCAGCACGCCAAGCCGCGGCTTGCCGGACGGGCGCGGCACCGCGATCGCGTGCGCGACCGACGGCGTGACGCCCGTGCGTTCCGCGAGCACCTGGCGGATCAGCTTCTGCAGCTTGCGATCCTCGAGCGGATACGACGCCTCGAGCGTGCCGCCGCGCACGCGCAGGCCGTCGCATTCGGCGAAGATCTCGTCGGCGACGGAGTTGGTCCTCATGATCGTGCCGCGCTCGTCGAGAATCGCGGTGCCGACGAGCATGCGGTCGATCGTGCTCGCATACAGCGTGCGCTCGGATTCGACCATCCCGAACTTCGCGTGCAGCCGCACCGCGCGCTTCAGGTGCGGCAGCAGCGCGTTGCACACGGCCTTGTCGGCCGCCGAGAATGCCTGGCCGCGATGCGGACGGCAGACGCGAAACCGGCACTCGACGCCGTCGTGCGTGCGCAGGTCTGCGCCCATGAGATAGCCGACGTCGAACGGCTTCAGGAATTCGGCATACATCGCGCTGTTGCGCCAGACGCCGACGCCGAGCAGCTCGTCGACGGTGACGACGCGATCGCCCGGCAGGTTCACGAACGGATCGAGTGCGTAGTAATAATTGTTGTAAGACGCGACGCCCGTCAGCGGCGCACTCTCCGCGGATGCGTTGATCATCAGCCCCGTATGGCCGCTGGCGGGCCAGCGCAGGATCATCGTCACGTAGTTCGCGTGGAGGTGCACGCGGATCTGTTCGAGCGCGGCGCCCCACGGCACGTCTTCGAGCGGGCCTTCGTAGATGGTCGTGAGCAACGCGTCGAACTGCTCGAGCGTCAGTTTCGATTGGGCAAGGTTTGGCGGCAGGGCCGGGGGCGCCGTGATCATTCGGGTTGTCTCCTGTTGCGGCCGCCGGGTCGCAGGGCGCCTGGCGTGCACGTTCGGACCGCCGGCGGCGATGCGCGTGGCGGAACCGGAACACGGTAGCGTATCGGCTCGCGCGCGACATCCCATGAATGAGGGTGGTTGAGTGCGTTTTGTAAGGTATTTGTGAACCTTCTCGCCGCGCCGGTCGTCTAACCGGCCCTCCAACGCTCCCAGAGGAACATCTGATGATTCACAAGACCCGAACGCTGCTCGGCGCGGCCGTGATTGCCGGCAGCACGCTCCTCGCCGGATGCCAGACCGACGCGGCCGCCACGGCGCCGAGCGCGGCCCGCCCGGTCGACGGCAAGCCCGTGACCAAAACCGTCTACGTCGCGCCGCAGTCGGCGCGCTGCACGGGCGTCGCGCCGATGGAGTGCCTGCAGGTGCGCAGCAGCCCGAGCGAGCCGTGGAGCCTGTGGTACGCGGGGATCGAAGGGTTTGCCTACCAGCCCGGTTACCTGTACACGCTCGAAATCGACGAATACCGCGTCGCGCAGCCGCCGGCCGACGGTTCGTCGATCCGCTGGGTGCTCAAGCGTGTCGTCGAACGCCGTCAGGTGAACTGACGGCCGCGTTCAAGCGGACGGCCGCGCCGCCGCACCGGCCGGCGGCGCGGCCGTATCGATCCGCCGGAATACGGCGGACGACAGCAGCGTCACGCCGCCCATGCACGCGAACGACAGCATGAATCCGTGCGCCATCGAGCCCCAATAGGCGGCGAACAGGTTGACGAGCCCGCCGCCGATCGACACGCCCAGGCCCATCGCGAGCATCTGCATCATCGTGAACAGGCTGTTGCCGCTGCCGGCGTCGGCATGCGACAGCCCCTTGAGCGTCACGCTGTTCATTGCCGCGAACTGCATCGAGTTCGCCGTGCCGAACACGATCAGCAGCACACTCTCCAGCACCGGCGCGGGCCGCGCCGACACCAGCGCGAATCCCGTGATCGCGCAGCCGACGATCACCGTGTTCACGACCAGGAACGTCGCATAGCCGAAGCGCTTCACGAGCGGCGCGATCCAGCGTTTCGCGATGACGCCCGCGATCGCGGCCGGCAGCATCATCAACCCCGATTGCAGCGGCGTATAGCCGAGCTGCACCTGCATCAGCAGCGGCAGCATGAACGGCACCGAGCTCGTGCCGATCCGGCACAGCAGGTTGCCGAGCAGCCCCGAACCGAAGTTCGGTTCGCGAAACAGCCCGAGCCGGAACAGCGGCTGCGCACGCCGCCGCGCATGCGGCAGGTAGGCGAGCGCGCTCGCGAGCCCGACCACGGCCAGCCCGGCCGCCCACGCGGTGCGATGCGCGGGCGTCGGCGGGTCAATCGCGAGCGACAGCGCGATCATCGCGACCGACAGCAGCGCACAGCCGACGAAGTCGAACGGCGGCGGCTGCGTCGCCTGGTCGTGCGGCAGGTAGCGCTGCACCGCGACGAAGCCGACCACGCCGACCGGCACGTTGACGATGAACACCCAGTGCCATGACATCGCCTGCGTGAGCCAGCCGCCGAGCGTCGGCCCGACGATCGGGCCGAGCTGGCCTGCGGTCGACACGAACGCGATCGCCGCGACGTACTGTTCGCCCGGCACGCGGCGCAGCACGGCGAGCCGCCCGATCGGCAGCAGCATCGAGCCGCCGATGCCCTGCACGGCGCGCGCAATGACGAGCTGGCCGAGCGTATGCGACGCCGCGCAGCCGATCGACGCGAGCACGAACACGAGGATCGCGACCGAAAACACGCGGCGCGTGCCGAAGCGGTCGGCGAGCCAGCCGGACGCCGGCGTGAGCATTGCCATCGTCAGCGTATAGACGACCACGACGGGCTGCATCGCGAGCGGCGACGCGTGCAGGCTTTGGGCGATCGAGGGCAGCGCGGTGTTGACGATCGTCGTGTCGAGCGACTGCATGAAGAATGCAGCGGCGACGATCCAGAGCAGCACGGCGTGTGTGGGTTCCCGGGACATGGCGAAATCGGTGGTGCGAAAGCCCGGCGGGGGGGCGCCGGTGCGCGGTTGCGCGGCGCCTGCCGGACTTCAAGCGCTCGATGGTACCGATTCCGGCGGTTATCGGGAAGCTGTCTGAGGAAATCGAGGCCGAGCCGGGCGTCACGCACGCGGTCGTGCCGAAGGCGCTCGCGAAAAAAGGGGGCAGGTGACGCACGCCATGCGCCGGCATCCGGCATTCGGCGCCCGCGCCGCGCATCGTCAGGCCGACCGCTTCTGCGAGATCACGAGCAGCGCGCCGTTCTTGTCCTCCAGTACCGCGCGGTATTCGTGCGGCCCGGCCTGCACGGGCACGCGCACCGATGCGCCGGCCTTCACGACCCGCGCCATCGCCGCATACAGGTCGTCGTTTTCGTCGACGCGCAGCGTGAGCGCCGCGCGCTCGACGATCTGCTCGTCGCCCGCGACCAGCGCGATCGTCAGCGGGCCGCCGTCGAGCGCGCAATAGCGGTCGCCGTCGCGGAATTTCACGTTCAGCCCCAGCCCGTCGACGAACAGCGGCAGCGCCGTGTCGATGTCGTCGACCGGATACAGCAGCATCGATACCTTCATCCCGGTTCTCCCTTGTCTTGATGTGGGCGGCGTGCAATGCGCCGCCGGTCGATGCTAGCGCGTCGCCCGCGGGCTCACGCAGTCCGATCGGATGACCGTGAAACCCCTCTGTCCCCGCAGGCGGGCAGCTACTCCGAACAGATGATGCCCACGCCAGCCGGCGCGCCGACACTCCCATTCGTGGACCGTCGCTATTCGTCCGTATCGTGCGGGCGGCCTGCGCGACCCCGACTCGTCCAACACACATGGAGACGCACGCAATGAAGTTTTCCCTCATCTACGAAGCCCAGACCACCGACGCATCGCGCGAGGGCGACCACCGGGTGTTCAAGGAGACGGTCGAGCAGGCGCTGCTCGCCGAGCAGGTCGGTTTCGACACGATCTGGTGCGTGGAGCACACGTCGCTGACCCACTATGCGCACATGAGCGCGCCGGAGACCTTCCTTGCGTACCTGGCCGGCCGCACGACGCGCATCGGCCTCGGCCACGGCGTCGTGTGCCTGCCGCCGGCGATGAACCACCCGATCAAGGTGGCGGAACGCGTCGCGCTGCTCGACATCCTGTCGGGCGGTCGCGTGCATTTCGGCGTCGGCAAGGGCGGCAGCCAGCAGGAAGCCGGCGCGTTCGGCTACGACCTCAACGAACTGCAGCCGATGATCGACGAATCGATGTACCTCGTGCCGAAGATGTTCGTGCAGGACGAGATCGAGCACGACGGCAAGTACATCAAGATCCCGAAGCGCCCGATCCACCCGAAGCCGTTCCAGGATCCGCACCCGCCGATGTACCTCGCGTGTACGAACACCGATGCGCTGCTGCGCGCCGGCCAGCGCGGGATGGGCGCGCTGGTGCTCGGCTTCGGCGGCCCGGACGAGGTCGCGAAGAAGAATGCCGTGTACCGAGAGGCATGGGCGAACCGCAAGCCGGAAGACCAGGTCGGCTTCCGCCCGACCCGGCACCTCGCGGCGCTGTGCCCGACGGTCGTGATGGCCGACGGCCAGGCCGCCCGCAAGATCGGCATCCGCGGCCAGCGCTACTTCATGGAATCGCTCGCGTACTGGTACACGGGCGGCGAGCGTCCGGACCCGGCGAAGTGGGACGACGATCTCGTGCAGGCCGACACCGGCGAGATGGTGATCCGCTCGCGCTTCGCGTCGGAGGAAGTCGTCGTCAACTTCGCCGACCCCGCGCTCGCGATGATGAACCCGAACCACGCGTACGGCACGGTGGACGACTGCATCGGCTATGTCGGCCGCCTGCAGGAAGCCGGTGTCGACGAAGTGCTGTTCCTGTGCCAGATGGGCACGGTGCCGCACGAAGCGCAGATGGAGACGATCCGCAACATCGGCGAGCACGTGATCCCGTTCTTCAACCGCGAGAAGGAACGCGCCTGCGCGTGATGCACGGGGCCGCGCCCGTCGTCCCGTCCGGTCGGACGATGCGGCGCGGTCGCGCGAAGCCGACCATCGGTGGTGGCGAGCATCGCCCGCGGCCAGGCCGCGCCGAACAACTTTGAACGAGAGCGGGGCGCGCACCACGGCGCAGCCCCCGTTCCACAGGAGACATTCGTGCATCGCGACAACGATTCGAACGCATTGGCCGCCACGCTGGTCGCCCGGGCCGAGGCACTGGCGCCGGTGCTGGCCGGCCGCGCCGCGCAGGCGGACGCGCAGGGCCGGATCCCGGCCGAGACGATCGCCGACATGCAGGCCGCCGGCTTCTTCAAGGTGCTGCAGCCGAAGCGCTACGGCGGCTACGAGCTCGATCCGCAGGCCTTCTTCGACATCCAGATGGCACTCGCGCGCGGCTGCATGTCGACCGCGTGGGTGTACGGCGTCGTCGGCGTGCACAACTGGCAGCTCGCGCTGTTCGACGAACGCGCGCAGCAGGATGTCTGGGGCAACGACCCGGCCACGCTGATCGCGTCGACCTACATGCCGGTCGGCCGCGTGACGCCGGTCGACGGCGGCTTCCGCCTGTCGGGCCACTGGAAGTTCTCGAGCGGCAGCGAACTGTGCGAATGGGTGTTCCTCGGCGCGCTGGTGCCGCCGGCCGAGGCCGGCCAGCCGCCCGAATACCGGACCTTCCTGCTGCCGAAAACCGACTACCGGATCCAGCAGGACTGGGACGTGCTCGGCCTGCGCGCGACGGGCAGCCACGACATCGTCGTCGACGACGTGTTCGTGCCCGCGTACCGCACGCACAAGGCGATCGACGGGATGATGGGCACGAGCCCCGGTCTCGCCGTCAACGCTGCACCGCTGTTCAAGCTGCCGTTCGCGCAGATCTTCGTGCGCGCGGTGTGCACGTCGTGCATCGGCGCGCTGCAGGGTGCGCTCGACGATTTCACCGGCTATGCGGCGACGCGCGTGTCGGCGAACAGCGGCGCGAAGACGACCGACGATCCGGGCGCGCAGAGCGCGTGCGCGAACGCGGCCGTCGCGATCGACGAGATGAAGGTGCTGCTCCAGCGCAATTTCGCGGAACTGATGGCGTCGGTGACGGGCGGCCCGGCCGTGTCGATCGAGCGCCGCGTGCATTTCCGCTACCAGTCGGCGCAGGTCGCCGAGCGCTGCGCGCAGGCCGCGAACACGCTGCTGCGCTACGCGGGCGGCAACGGCATCTATCACCGCAATCCGCTGGTGCGCCGTTTCCTCGACCTGCATGCGGCCCGCGCGCACTACGCGAACAACGTCGACCGCTTCGGCCAGAACCTCGGCGCGGTGATGCTCGGTCGCGACAACACGGACTTCTTCATCTGACGAGGCCGCGATGAACGACACGCAAGCACAGCAATACACGTTCGACGTGATCGTCGTCGGTTCGGGCGCGGGCGCGCTGCTCGCCGCGTGCCGCGCGGCCGACCACGGGCTGTCCGTCGTCGTGATCGAGAAGACGGCGCTGTACGGCGGCACATCGGCCGTATCGGGCGGCGGCATCTGGATTCCGTGCAACCACCATATCGCCGAGCTCGGCGCGACCGATTCGCGCGAGGCCGCGCGCCGCTATGTCGACGCGTGCGTGGCCGGCGCGTCGACACAAGAACGGCTCGACGCCTATCTCGATCGCGCGCCGGAGATGCTGCGCTATCTGGAAGCGAAGACGCCCGTGCGCTTCCAGGCGCTGCCGAAATACGCGGACTATTTCCAGAAGCTGCCGGGCGCGATGCCCGGTTATCGTGCGCTCGATCCGCTGCCGTTCGACGGCGGCCTGCTCGGCGACGAGTTCGACCGGCTGCGGCCGCCGTCGCCCGGCACGCTGATCTTCGGGCGTCTGTCGGTGACGTCGAAGGAAGCGCACACCTTGTTCTCGCGCGGGCCCGGCTTCATGACGCTCACGATCAGGCAGTTCGGCCGCTACTGGCTCGATTTCCGCATGCGCCGCCACACGCGGCGCGACCGGCGCCTGACGCTCGGCAACGCATTGATCGGCGGGCTGCGCCGTGCGCTGCTCGACCGCAACGTGCCGGTGTGGCTCGACACGCCGATGCGCGACCTGCTCGACGCGGACGGCCGCGTGACGGGCGTGCGTGCGCAGCGCTTCGGGCAGCCGGTGACGATCGCCGCGCGGCATGGCGTGATCCTCGGCGCGGGCGGTTTCGAGCGCAACCAGCCGATGCGCGAGCGCTACCTGCCGCAGCCGACCCGGGCGCAATGGAGTGCGACGCCGCCATCCAACACCGGCGACGCGATCGCCGAAGGCCACCGGCTCGGCGGCGCGCTGGCGCTGATGGAGCACGTGTGGGGCGCGCCGACGGTCCGCGTCGCGGGCGAGGAGAAGCAGCGTGCGCTGTTCGTCGAACGCAACCTGCCGGGCTGTGTGATCGTCAACGGCCTCGGCAAGCGCTTCGTCAACGAAGCCGCGCCGTATTCCGAATTCGTGCCCGCGATGTATCGCGACCATGCGCGCACCGGCGCGACCGTGCCCGCATGGATGGTGTTCGACGCGCGTTTTCGCCGCAAGTATCCGTGCGGGCCGGTCATGCCGGCGTCGATGATGCCCGATGCGCGGATACCGGAAGCCTTTCGCGACGTGCTCGTGAAAGCCGACACGATCGATGCGTTGGCCGCGAAGATCGGCGTCGACGCGGCCGGCCTGCACGACACGCTGCGCGACATGGCGCGCTACGCGGCCACCGGCGTCGACGAAGCGTTCGGCAAGGGTGACAACGCGTTCGACACGTACTACGGCGATCCGCGCAATACGCCGAACCCGTGTCTCGGGCCGGTCGACGAAGCGCCGTTCTACGCGGCGCGGATCGACGCGGGCGATATCGGCACGAAGGGCGGGCTCGTCACCGACGTGCACGCCCGCGTGCTGCGCGCCGACGGCGAGCCGATCGACGGCCTCTACGCGATCGGCAACACCAGCGCATCGGTGATGGGCGCGAGCTACCCCGGCGCGGGCTCGACGCTCGGCCCGGCGATGACCTTCGGGTATCTCGCCGCCGACCACCTGGCTGCTCGCGCAGCCGACGCCGGAGGCCGGCAGGCCCGGCCATCCACGACTGAACTTGACGGAGTCCGATCATGAGCGATCTCACCACCCACCCGCTGCGCACCGACATGCTGCTCGCGATGCGCCGCCTCGCGCGCTCCGTCACGGTCATCAGCAGCACGCACGACGGCCGGCGCTACTCGATGTCCGCGACGGCGGTCGACTCGCTGTCGACCGATCCGCCTTCGCTGCTGATCTGCATCAACCGCAGTGCGTCGCTGTATCCGCCACTCGATGCGGGCGCGCCGTTCTGCGTGAACGTGCTGTCCGCGCGCCACGAAGGCATCGCGATCGACTGCAGCGGCCGCCTGAAGGGCGAGGCACGCTTCACGACCGGCGAATGGCATACGTCGCCGCACGGCGTGCCGTATCTGCGCGACGCGCAGGCGAGCCTCGTGTGCGAGCAGGACGGCCGCTTCGAATACGGCACGCATACGGTGTTCATCGGGCGCATCCGCGAGGTGCTGATGAGCGGCGACGTCGATCCGCTCGTCTATCTCGACGGCGCGTATACGACGCCCGGCGCGCCGGTGGCCCGTGCGGTCGCGTGACGCAAGGAACCGGCGATGAGCGATCCACGCTTCCACCGGCTGACCGTGGCCGACGTGATTGCCGAAAGCGACGACGCGTGCTCGTTCGTATTCGACGTCCCGGCCGCGCTGCGTGACGCATTCACGTACCGGCCCGGGCAGTTCCTGACGCTGAACGTGCCGTGCGCGGACGCGACCGTCGCGCGCTGCTATTCGCTGTCGAGCGCACCGGGTATCGACGCGGCGCCGAAGATCACCGTCAAGCGCGTGCGTGACGGCCGCGCGTCGAACTGGCTGTGCGACCGCGTGAAGGCCGGCGACACGCTCGACGTGTTGCCGCCGGCCGGCATGTTCACGCCGCGCACGCTCGACGGCGACCTGCTGCTGTTCGCGGGCGGCAGCGGCATCACGCCCGTGCTGTCGATCCTGAAATCGGCGCTCGTGCACGGCCGCGGGATGCTGACGCTGATCTATGCGAACCGCGACGAACGCTCGGTGATCTTCCGCGCCGAGTTGCAGCAGCTTGCGCAGCGCCATCCGGGCCGCGTGCGCGCGATCCACTGGCTCGACAGCGTGCAGGGCATCCCGCAGCAGCGCCATCTCGAGGAACTCGCGCGGCCGTTCAGCCGGCAGGAGACGTTCATCTGCGGGCCCGCGCTGTTCATGGAGAACGCGCTGGCCGCGATGCTCGGCCTCGGGTTGCCGCGGGCCCGCGTGCATGTCGAGCGGTTCGCGTCGCTGCCCGATGCACCGGCGCAGGCTGCCGATACGGCGCCGTCGAGCGCAGCGGTGGCGGTTGTGTCCGGCGACGGCGCGGCGATCGAGACGGTGCTCGACGGCGACGCGTTCGCATTCGACAGCGCGCCCGGCGAAACGCTGCTCGATGCGATGCTGCGTGCGGGCGTGCCGGCGCCGAATTCCTGCCGGATGGGGCAGTGCGGCGCGTGCATGTGCCGGATCGAGCGCGGCGAGGTCGCGCTCGACAGCAACCACGTGCTCGACGACGACGAGATCGCGGCCGGCTGGACGCTCGCCTGCTGCGCGCGGCCCGCGAGCGGCGCGCTGCGCGTGGTGTTTCCCGACTGAGCCGCGACGCGCCGGCGGCGCGCACGGCCATCCTGATCTATGACGATGGACAATGAAATCCTGACCACGCCCGCGCTGATCGCACGGGCTGCCGCGCGCCACGGCGCGCATCCGGCGATCGAGTCGGAGCACGGCCGGCTGACTTACGCGGAACTCGACGCCGCGCGACTCGACGCGGCCCGTGCGCTGCTGGCGAGCGGCATCGACGCCGGCGACCGCATCGCGGTCTGGGCGCCGAACCTGCCGCAATGGATCGTCGCGGCGCTGGCGATCCACACCGTCGGCGCGATCCTCGTGCCGGTCAATACGCGGATGAAGGGAATGGAGGTCGGCGGCATCCTGCATGACAGCGGTGCGCGGCTGCTGTTCTGCTGCGGCGCCTTCCTCGGCGAATCGTATCCGGCGATGCTCGCGCCGCACCGGCCCGCGACGCTCGAGCGGGTCGTCGTGTTCGACGGAGAGCCGCCGTCCGGTGCGCGCGACGAGACGTGGAACGCGTTCCTCGCGCACGGTGCGGCGGTATCGCTGGCCGCGGTGCGCGAACGCGAGGCGCAGGTCACACCCGACACCGTGATGGACCTGATGTTCACGTCCGGCACGACGGGCCGTCCGAAGGGCGTGATGACCGCGCACGGCCAGAACCTGCGCGCCGCGCAGGCGTGGGCCGCGATCGCGGGCGTGCGCCAGGACGACCGCTACCTGATCGTCAATCCGTTCTTCCATACGTTCGGCTACAAGGCCGGCTGGCTCGCCGCGCTGTCGAGCGGCGCGACCGTGCTGCCGCATCTCGTGTTCCAGCCGGCCGACGTGCTGCGACGCGTCGCCGATGATCGCGTGTCGGTGCTGCCCGGGCCGCCGACGCTGTACTACGCGCTGCTCGACGCGCCCGATCGTGCGACGCGCGACCTGTCGTCGCTGCGGATCGCGGTGACGGGCGCGGCGGCGATCGCACCGAGCCTGATCGAACGGATGCGCGCGGAGCTCGGCTTCGAGACGGTACTGACCGGCTACGGGCTGACCGAATCGTGCGGCTTCGCGACGCTGTGCCGTCACGGCGACGATGCGGAGACGGTCGCCTACACGTCGGGCCGGCCGATGCCGGACGTCGAGCTGCGCATCGCCGGGCCGGGCGGCGTGCCGCTCGGCCCGGACGAGACCGGCGAGATCTGGGTGCGCGGCTACAACGTGATGCGCGGCTACTTCAACCAGCCGGACGCGACGCGCGAGACGGTCGATACCGATGGCTGGCTGCATACCGGCGATCTCGGCTGCGTCGATGCGAACGGCAACCTGAAGATCACCGACCGCATCAAGGACATGTTCATCGTCGGCGGCTTCAACTGCTATCCGGCGGAGATCGAACGGCTGCTCGCCGCGCATCCGGCGATCGCGCAGGTCGCGCTGGTCGGTGTGCCCGATACGCGGCTCGGCGAGGTCGGTCATGCGTATGTCGTGCTGCGTCCGGGCGCGCATGTCGATGCCGGCGAATTGAACGACTGGGCGCGCAGCAACATGGCGAACTACAAGGTGCCGCGATTTTTCACGTTCGTCGAGCAGCTGCCGACGAGCGCCGCGGGGAAGGTGCTGAAGTACCGGTTGCGCGCGGCGGCCGACGCGGCTGCCTGAGCGACGACGGATTTCCGCAGGGCGCGGTGCTCGTGTTCGCGCGCGGCGGCGTCCCTTCTTGAAGTCATCGATGACGCGAGCCGAGACGCCGATCGGCTCGCTTGTCGCATCCGTACCCGGTGCGGGCAAGATGCATGCGCACGCATCGGTATTCACCCTGCCTCGTCACGCACGAGGGTGCATCGGCACCGCTTGCGCACGCCACGAGGTCACACTTTTGCAACGCTTTTCCAACGTATTCCTCTGCACACGATCGATCGCGATGGCGACGCGCGTGCGCTGACGCGCCGTCCGGCCTCGTTCTGCTGACGTTGTGCGACCGATGCGCGATTCCGCCGATCGCGTATTTCGGCCTGGCGTGCCGAATACGGATACGTTCCTGAAACATTTCCCCACCATTGCGACCCGCAGTGTCGCGCGTGCGCGGCCGTCACGCTTTTCCCGCTTCGATTTGCGCCGCATGGCACGTGCCTTGCGGTTGACCCGGTGCCGCCGGCGCAGACGGATTCGCCAGAACGATCAGCACATCGGCGGCGTGTAACGACATCGAAACAAACCGGGGATCGGATCGGGTCGCGGGCGCCGCGTGTCGTGGCGCAAGCGCCGCGCATGTCGTATCGGTCATGCGCACGGTGCAACGCGTTCCCGATCCGTCGAACAGCAAGCTTGCTTGCAAGGTGTCGTGCCGGGGTTCGCACCGCGCATCGCGACGAAGGCCGCGTGCGGCGGGACGCTGCGCCCGGCACGTGTCGGGGGAGGCGCCCGTGAAAACGACGGTGAATCAATGGGCATTCGTCGCGGTGGCGTTTGCCGCGAGTGCGCACGCGCAGGAAATCTATCTGCAGGGCGGTACGCAGGGCGTCGGCATCGGCGCGGCCGTGAGCTTCAATTCGATGCTGGGTGCGCATGCGGATTTCAACGCGATCGATCTTTCGCATGACTTCACGGTGGCCGGCAATCGCTATCAGGACGACCTGAAGCTGCGCCAGGGCGGCTTGTACGCCGACATCTTTCCGTGGCGGGGCAGCGGCTTCCGCGCGACGCTCGGGCTGCGCTTCAACGACGACGAGCTTCGCGGCGTGTCGGTACCGACCAACGGCACGTACGTGTTCGGCGGCAAGCGCTATCCGGCGCTGCCGGGGATGTATGCGGTCGCGGAAGCGCGCTATCCGACCGTGATGCCGTATGCGGGAATCGGCTACGGGCACCGGCCGGCGTCGAAAGGGCTCGGATTCGTCGCCGATATCGGCGTCGCGTACGGGATCCCGAAATGTTCGTACTCGCTGTCGCCGGAACTGGCGGCCGCGGCCGGACCGGTGAAGAGCCAGATCCTGGTCGCGAGCGGGCTCGACCAGCTGCGGCGGGTGATGTCGCGATACCGGTGGTATCCGGTCTTGCAGATCGGGATTTCGTACCGGTTCTGAACTGCGCATCCGTCACGACGTGACCGTGTGATGCTCGCGAACGGGGTCGGCCGCGCGGCGCGCGGGGCGCGCATCGTCGCGCTTCGCGATGAACGGGTGCTCGATGTAGCGGTAGGTCAGCAGCGCGCAGAAGACGGCGATCAGCGCGCATGCAAGCGCGAGCGCCCAGATGCCGGAGACGCCGGCCGAATCGATCGGGAACGCGAACTTGTTGGCCGCATGCGTGATCGCGTACACGATCACCATGTGGATCATGTAGATGCTGAAACTGGCGGTGCCGAGCAGCGCGAGCGGCCGCGTGCCGAGCACACCGTAGAACGTGTTCCCGCATGCGACGCAGAGGAATACCGGTAGCAGCGGCAGCGCGCCCTCGATCGAATAGCGTTCGGTCGGGGACGGGGACACGGCGAGGATCAGCAGCGCGACGGTAGCCGCCGATTTCGTGCCGAGCCGTGCACGGATCACGGGGTGCCGCGATACCTCGTATGCCGCGGCGCCGAACGCGAACAGCAGCGCCATGCCGGCTGGCGGTCCGAACAGCGCGGCGCAGGCCATGACGATCGCGAGCGCGAGCAGCTTGCGCCACGCGTGCGTGGCGACGAACCATGCGAGCAGCGGAACGGCGACGTAGAAGCGCCATTCGTATGCGAGGGTCCACCACACGCCACTCAGATAACTGGTTCGCGCCGCACCGTTGATCGGGAACGCTCCGAACCAGCCGAGCGACACCGCTTTGAGCAGGTCGCCCAGCAATTGCGCCGGAGCGCCGACGGCGTTGCGGGGAAACCAGTACAGCGTGCACGCGACGATGACGACCGCGTAAGACAGGTAGAGCGGCGCGAGGCGTCGCACGCGTCCGACGAAGAAGGTCCGCACGTCGAACGAGCGTCGGCATGCGCGTTCCCAGAACAGGAAACCGGTGACCATGAAGAACATCGCGACGGGAATCGTCCCGAGATTGCGCAGGAAATCGGAGTCGGCTCCCCAGATGCCGGTCGACAGCAACGCCTGGTTGCACGCGAAGTGATGGAAGACGACGGAGGTGGCCAGGATGCCGCGGAATCCGTCCAGGTTGCGATAGCGCATCGACAACGACCGGTCGACGGCCCACCGGTAGAACGGCACGTGCCTGGCGACGAGCCACGCGATGATCGCGACGGCCGCGAGGCATGCCGGGAAGTAGAGTTTGTCGGGGGTTGGGGAGAACAGGGTGGCCGGAGAGAGCGTAACGAAGTCCACTGAAGAGCGTCTCGTGTCTTGGATCGGGGTTTCAGGCACGGAGGGTCCGCGTCGATGCAAGGTCTTCTGCGCGCTTCGTGCGGCGTTCGATCGCCGACTTATGGGCTGATGGTAGCAAACGGTTGCAACGGCCGCAGCCCGTTGTGCAACACGATGTTTCAGCGTGAATCGAGATGGCGCCCGTATTCCATCGCGCATGTCGCCAACGATGCTCGTGTCGCAAATCCCGTTCCCCGCCGGCCGGACATTCGTCGGTGTCGACGGCACTTGACTGGCCATTCGGCCGGCTTCCACATCGTCCCGCTCCGGCTTACCTTGAGCGACAGCAGTTCGACGCGTCGCGCCCGCGGCGGAAGGTGGACGAATTCATGCCGTCCGCTGCCGCGGGTCTGCGCCGACCCCGTTGTCCGTCCGGTCATGAAGGTGATAGCAATGCTTGCAATTCATCCTCATGGCGCTATCATTGATAGCAAATCCGGATGGAGGAACTCATGGCAAATTTATTGGTGCGTAACGTGGATGACACTATCGTTCAGAGCCTGCGCGAGCAGGCTGCGGCAAACGGCAGGAGCGCCGAGGCCGAACATCGGGCCATTCTGGCCGAAGCGCTCGGCCGCCCGAAGCGGCGGACATTCGCGCAAGTGCTGATGAGCATGCCGGAGGTCGGCGAGGACGCGGATTTCCAACGGGTTCAGGATTCCGGCGAGGTCAGGCGTGTTTTTGATTGATACGAACGTCATCAGCGAAATCAGGAAGGGCAAGCGAACCAACCGCGGCGTGCGGGCGTTCTTCAGGCAGGCCGAGGCCGACGCGAGCCCGCTCTACTTGTCCGTCGTGACGGTGGCCGAGCTGCGGCGCGGCGTCGACCTGATCCGTCATCGCGGCGATCACGTCCAGGCGTCGGCGCTCGATGCGTGGATGGCGATGATCCTGTCCGGCTATGCGCCGAACATCCTGCCGGTCGATATCGAGATCAGCCAGATGTGGGGGCATTTGCGCGCGCCCGATCCGGCGCACGAACTCGACAAGCTGATCGCGGCCACCGCGCTGATCAACGATCTCACGGTCGTCACGCGCAACGTCGGCGATTTCGCGCGTACCGGCGTGCGCCTGCTGAATCCGTTCGACTAGCGGCGGCGTGGCCGCGTCTGGTGGTCTGCCGTCGCGTGAAATCGACGCGGGCGGCGGCCCGCAGGCAGGCCGGCACCCATTGCCGGCCGCCGTGACCGCGTCCGGCACGGCCACCGCAATCCACGCTCGAGCACCGAATCTCCCTTCGGCGCCCATTCCGCGCCGCAAACCCCGCTGTTTCCCACCCGTCCTCTCGTCCCAACAGACGATGTAACGCCACCCCCGACCGGCCAGAATCCTTACACGAACAACGGATTCTGAACCAGGAGGAGGCCGACATGATCGATGTCCGTGCGCTTGGCTATGTCGTCGTCGAGGCGACGCGCGTCGATGCGTGGCGCCGCTACGCGGAAGACGTGCTGGGCATGCAGGCGCTCGATGCGCCCGGCGGCGCGTTGTACCTGAAGATGGACGAGCGCGATTTCCGCTACGTGATCGTCCCCGGCGCGGCCGACCGCTATTTCGCGTCGGGCTGGGAGCTGCCCGACGGCGCCGCGTTCGACGCCGCGCTGGCGGCACTGCAGCGCTCGGGCGTCGAGCCCGTGCGCGCGACCCGCGACGAAGCCGCGCTGCGCCGCGTACAGGCAATGGCGTGGTGCACCGACCCGTCCGGCAACCGCCACGAGTTGTACTGGGGCGCGCGCTGCGACTTCCGCCGCTTCGTGTCGCCGCTGGGCGTCGCGTGCTTCGTCACCGGCGACATGGGGCTCGGCCACGCGGTGCTGCCCGCGCCGCAGTTCGACGCGACCGACGCGTTCGTACGCGGCGTGCTCGGCTTTGAACTGTCCGACATCTACCGCGTGAAGTTCACGGCCGATCCGGCCGAACCGGAAAAGCGCATCCATTTCATGCACTGCCGCAACGCGCGCCATCACAGCCTCGCGCTGTTCGAGATGGCCGTGCCGTCGGGTTGCGTGCACGTGATGGCCGAAGTCGATTCGATGGACGAAGTGGGCCGCGCGCTCGACCGTGTCGCCGCGCACGACGTGAAGATGTCCGCGACGCTCGGCCGCCACTGCAACGACCAGATGATCTCTTTCTACATGAAGACCCCCGGCGGCTTCGATCTCGAATACGGCTTCGGCGGCCTCACGGTCGACTGGTCGAAGCACGCGGTGTTCGAGGCCACCAAGGTGAGCCAGTGGGGCCACGATTTCAGCATCGGATACCGGTAAGCCAGCACGATGACGATGAAACCTCTCGACAAGACGATGTCCGCGCGCGACGTGGTCGCGCAACTCGCCGACGGCATGACGATCGGCATCGGCGGATGGGGGCCGCGGCGCAAGCCGATGGCGCTGGTGCGCGAAATCGCGCGCTCGAACCTGCGGGACCTGACGATCGTCGCCTATGGCGGCGCCGATGTCGGCCTGCTGTGCGCCGCGGCCAAGGTTCGCAAGGTGGTGTTCGGCTTCGTGTCGCTCGACGTGATCCCGCTCGAGCCGCATTTCCGCCGTGCGCGCGAACAGGGCCGCATCGACGTGCTCGAACTCGACGAAGGGATGCTGCAGCTCGGCCTGCGCGCCGCCGCCGCGCGCCTGCCGTTCCTGCCGACGCGCGCCGGGCTCGGCACCGCGTTGCTCGATCACGCGCCGGCACTGCGCACCGTGCAATCGCCGTACGACGGCGGCGAGACGCTGCTCGCGATGCCGGCGATCGAACTCGACGTCGCGCTGCTGCACGTGAACGCGGCCGACCGGATGGGCAATACGCGCATCGACGGCCCCGATCCGTTCTTCGATGCGTGGATGGCGCGGGCCGCTCAGCGTTGCTACGTATCGGCGGAAACGGTCGACGCATCGCTCGCGAGCGAAGACCTCGACGCCGCCAGACGCAACCCGTTCGAGCGCTCGCTCGTCAGCGGCGTCGTGCATGCGCCGGGCGGCGCGCACCCGACGTCGTGCGGGCCGGCCTACGGCTGGGACCTGCCGCACCTGCGCGCGTACTGCGCGAGTGCGGAAGACGACGCGAAAACGGCGGCGTACCTGCGCGACGTGGTCGGCCGGGACGAACGCCGGTACCTCGAAGGCGTCGGCGGCCTGTCGCACGTGACGACGCTGCCGTTGCCGATTCTGTAAAGGAGCGCCTGTGAGCGAATTTCTCGACCATTCCCTCGCGGAACTGATGATCGTCGCGTCCGCGCGACTCTGGCGCGACGACGGTGAAGTACTGTCGACCGGCATCGGCACGGGCCCGCGGCTCGCGGCCGGCCTCGCGCGGCTTGCCTACAACAGCGGGCTGATGCTGACCGACGGCGAAGCGTATCTCGTCGAGGAGCCGGTGCCGCTTGGGCCCAGGCCCGACGGCTATCGCGTGAAGGCGAGCGGCTGGATGACCTACGAACGCGTGTTCGACTGCCAGTGGCACGGCCGCCGCCATGCGCTCGTGATGCCGACGCAGATCGACCGTTTCGGCCAGGCCAACATCTCGTGGCTCGGCGACGACTACGCCCGCCCGACAACCCAGCTGCTCGGCGCGCGCGGCTTCCCCGGCAACACGACGAACCACGCGAACTCGTTCTTCGTCAGCGGCCACGGCAAGCGCACGTTCGTCGACGGCGAAGTCGACATGGTGTGCACGGTCGGCTACAACCCGGCGCGCCGGCTGCCGGGGATGAAGACCTTCGTCGACCTGCGCAGCATCGTTACCGACCTGTGCGTGATGGATTTCGGCGGCGCCGACCACGCGATCCGCGTGCGTTCGCTGCACCCGGGCGTGAGCTTCGACGAAGTGCAGGACGCGACCGGCTTCCCGCTGATCGCGGCGCCCGAGCTCGGCACGACGGCCCCGCCGAACGCGGAGGACCTGCGCATCGTGCGCGCGCTCGATCCGCACAACCTGCGCGCGACGATCGTGCGCAACAATCCGGCGCCGCGCCGGCGATGAGGTCCGACATGGAAGCGACCCAGATGGCGTTCGGCGACGGTGTCGTCGACTACGCGGTCGAGGACGGCATCGCGACGATCACGATGAACCGCCCCGAGTATCACAACGCGCAGAATTCGAAGATGACGTATGCGCTCGATGCGGCGTTCCGGCGCGCGGCGCACGACGACGCGGTGAAGGCGATCGTGCTCGCGGGCGCCGGCAAGCATTTCTCGGCGGGCCACGACATCGGCACGCCGGGCCGCGACATCCATGAGTCGTTCGATCGTGCGTCGCTGTGGTACGACCACGTCGACAAGGAAGGCGGCGAATTCCTGTATGCACGCGAGCAGGAGGTGTACCTCGGAATGTGCCGGCGCTGGCGCGACCTGCCGAAGCCGACGATCGCGATGGTGCAGGGCGCATGCGTCGCGGGCGGTCTGATGCTCGCGTGGGTGTGCGACCTGATCGTCGCGTCCGAGGACGCGTTCTTCGCCGATCCGGTCGTGCGGATGGGGATTCCGGGCGTCGAGTATTTCGCGCATGCCTACGAGCTGAACCCGCGCATCGCGAAGGAATTCCTGTTCCTGGGCGAGCGGATGCCGGCCGAGCGCGCATACCAGATGGGGATGGTCAACCGCGTGGTGCCGCGCGAGCGGCTACGCGACGCGACCTACGCGATCGCCGCGAAGATCGCGACGATGCCGCGCCTCGGGCTCACGCTGACCAAGCAGGCGCTGAACCACGTCGAGGAACTGCAGGGCAAGCGCGCGGCGATGGACGCGGCGTTCGCATGGCATCACTTCGCGCATGCGCACAACGAACTGGTGAGCGGCGACCGCCTCGGCGGCTACGACGCGCGCAGCATGGCCAGCTCGCAGCGCCAGCCGAACGGCGCGGATCGCGGCGACGTTCCGGCCCCGGTCGCCGTCAACGGAGCCGCCGCATGAGCACGACGCTGCAAAGCCCGCTGCATACGCCGCTGTGCGACCTGCTCGGCTGCCGCTACCCGATCGTGCAGACCGCGATGGGCTGGGTGGCCGACGCGCGGCTCGTCGCGGCGACCGCGAACGCCGGCGGCTTCGGCTTCCTGGCCGGCGCGACGCTCGAACCCGGGCAGGTCGAGGCCGAGATCCTGAAGGTGAAGTCGCTGACCGACCAGCCGTTCGGCATCAATTTCCACATGTTCCAGAAGAACGCCGCGCAGGTGGTCGATCTCGCGATCAAGCACCGGCTGCGCGCGGTCAGCTACGGCCGCGGGCCCGATGCGAAGACGATTCGCCGCTTCAAGGACGCCGGCATCGTCTGCATGCCGACGGTCGGCGCGCCGAAGCACGCGGCGAAGGCCGTCGAACTCGGCGCGGACATCGTGACGGTGCAGGGCGCGGAAGGCGGCGGCCACACGGGCTCGGTGCCGACCACGCTGCTGCTGCCGAAGGTGCTCGACGCGGTGCGCGTGCCGGTGGTCGCGGCCGGCGGGTTCTTCGACGGGCGCGGGCTGGCTGCCGCGCTCGCATACGGCGCGGCCGGCATCGCGATGGGCACGCGCTTCCTGATGAGCGCCGAATCGCCGGTGCCGCGCGAAACGCTCGACCGCTACGTCGCGGTCGGCGACCCGGCGCGCATCCGCGTGTCGGACGCGCTCGACGGGCTGCCGCAACGGATGATCGACAACCCGTACCTGCTGAAGCTCGAACGCTTCGGCCCGCTGCGCCGCACGTGGTTCGCGCTGAAGACGGCCGAAGCGTGGCGGCGCCAGAACGGCCTCGGCACGGGCGACATGCTCGGCCTCGCGCTCAAGGCGCTGCGTTCGCACGACTACACGGCGAGCCAGACGCTGATGGCCGCGAACGCGCCGTTCCTGATCCAGCGCGCGATCGTCGAGGGCCGCCCGGATGAAGGCGTGCTGCCGAGCGGCCAGGCGGCCGCGATGATCGGCGCGATCGAGTCGTGCGACGCGCTGATCGCGCGGATCGTCGCGGAAGCCTGCGAGCGAATCGATGCACTGGCCGCGTTGCGCGGCGCGGCAGCGGTGCAGGCCGCATGAACAACCATCACAGGGAGGCCAAGGAGATGACAGCATCCAACCAACCGGCCGGCGCGATGCCGTTCCGGATCGATCGCGCCGACGGCATCGCCGAACTGGTGATCGCCCATCCGCCCGTGAACGCGCTCGACGCGCAGGGCTGGCATGCGCTCTCGCGTGCGCTCGACGCGCTCGGCGCGGACGACGACGTCCGCGTGATCGTGGTGCGCGGCGAAGGCCGCGGCTTCTGCGCGGGCGTCGACATCAAGGAACTGGCCGCGCATCCGGAGCGGATCGTGCCGGTCAACGCGGGCAACTACGAGACGTTCCGCGCAGTGCACCGCAACCCGAAGCCGGTGATCGCGGCCGTGCACGGCTTCGTGCTCGGCGGCGGGATCGGCATCTGCGGCGCAGCGGACATCGTCGTCGCGGCCGATTGCGCGCGCTTCGGCGTGCCCGAGATCGATCGCGGCGCGATGGGCGGCGGCGCGCACCTGCAGCGGTTGTTCGGCGTACAGAAGGTCCGCGCGATGTACTTCACCGGCGACATGATCGACGCGGCCGAAGCGTACCGGCTCGGCGCGGTCGAGCAGGTCGTCACGCGCGCCACGCTGCGCGACGCCGCGCTCGCGATCGCCCGCAAGATCGCGGAGAAGAGCCCGGCGATGGTGCGGCTCGCGAAGGAGGCGCTGAACGGCGTGGAGGACGGCGATCTCGAGGACAAGTACCGCTGGGAGCAGGGCTTCACGCTGCAGGCGTACATGACGAACGACTCGACGGAAGCGCGCGCCGCGTTCGTCGAGAAGCGCGATGCGCGCTTCGACGCGCAGGCAACCGCCGGGGAGGCACGCGCATGAACCTGACCTATACGCCGCAACAGCAGGCGTTCCGCGCGGAAATCCGCGAATGGCTTGCCGCGCACGTGCCGCGCGAGCGGCTGCCGAGCTTCGACACCGAGGAAGGCTTCGCCGCACACCGCGAATGGGAGCGCACGCTGCACTCGGGCCGCTGGAGCATGGTCACGTGGCCGCGCGAGCTGGGCGGGCGCGGCTGCGACCTGATCGAGTGGCTGATCTTCGAGGAAGAGTACTGGCGTGCCGACGCGCCGATGCGCGTGAACCAGAACGGCATCTTCCTGCTCGGCCCGACGCTGATGGATTTCGGCACCGACGCGCAGAAGGCGCGCTTCCTGCCCGCGATGGCGGCCGGCGAGCACGTGTGGGCGCAGGGCTGGTCGGAACCCAACGCGGGTTCGGACATGGCCGCGATCCGCACGACGGCCACCCGCATCGGCGACGAATACGTGCTGAACGGCCAGAAGATCTGGTCGACCCGCGCGGTGTGGGCCGACTGGCTGTTCGGGCTGTTCCGCAGCGATCCCGAATCGTCGCGCCACCACGGGCTGACGTTCCTGATGGTGCCGCTGTCCGCGCCGGGCATTACGGTGCGGCCGATCCGGCAGCTCAACGGGCAGACCGGTTTCGCTGAAATCTTCTTCGACGACGTGCGCGTGCCGGTCGAGAACCGGCTCGCGGCCGAAGGCGCGGGCTGGCAGGTCGCGATGGCGACGGCCGGGTTCGAGCGCGGGCTGATGCTGCGGTCTCCCGCACGCTTCCAGCGCACCGCGCAGGCGCTGCGCGACCTGTATCTCGCGCACCGCGACAGCGCGGACCGCGACCCGACGCTGCGCGAACGCGTGGTGCAGGCCTGGATGGACGCGCAGGCCTATGCGCTGTCGACCTACGCGACCGCGAGCCGGCTGCTGAAGGGCGGCCACATCGGCGCGGAGTCGAGCACCAACAAGGTGTTCTGGTCGGAGCTCGACCTGCGCATGCACCAGACCGCGCTCGACATTCTCGGTGCGCACGGCGAGGTCGTCCCGCAGACGGCCGCGCAGCACGCGGCGCTCGGCCACTGGCTCGACGGCTTCCTGTTCGCGCAGGCCGGCACGATCTACGCGGGCACCAACGAGATCCAGCGCAACATCGTCGCCGAACGGATGCTCGGCATGCCGCGCGCGTAACGGCGCCACCCTCACAGAACGGACATCGTATGGATTTCGTATTCGATGAAGACCAGGAAGCACTCGCGGACAGCGTGAAGCGCCTGCTGATGACCGAGATGACGCCCGAGCTGATCCGCGAGCTCTGGGCGACGCCGACCGGGCGCTCGGACGACCTGTGGGCGCTGTTCGCGTCGCAGGGGCTGACCGCCGTGTCGGTGCCCGAGCCGCAGGGCGGCCTCGGCCTGACCGAAGTGGAATGGGCGCTACTCGCGCAGGCCTACGGCTATTTCGGCAGCCCCGAGCCGCTGCTCGACACGGCGCTCGTGTCGGCCGGCGTGCTGGCGCGGCTGCCCGCGAGCGACTGGCGCGACGCGCTGCTGCGCGACATCGCCGAAGGGCGCGCGCGTGTCGCGCTCGTGCATCCGGTGAATCCGTATGCGGCCGACGTGCACGTCGCGCAGACGCTCCTGTGCGAACACCGCGGCGAGCTGCACCGCGTCGATCCCGCGCAGTGCGCGTGGCGTGCGGTCGACAGCGTCGACCCGTCGCGGCGCCTGTTCACGCTCGACTGGGAGCCGTCGGCGGCTACCCGCGTCGCGCGTGCGGACGACGCAGCGCCGCTGCTGAATCGCGCGCTCGACCGCGGCGCGTTCGCGGTCGCCGCACAGCTGCTCGGCCTCACGCAGCGCGTGCTCGACGTCGCGCTCGACTACAGCGCGCAGCGCAAGCAGTTCGGCAAGGCAATCGGCTCGTACCAGGCGCTCAAGCACCTGCTCGCCGACGTCGCGATCCGCTACGAGTTCGCGCGGCCGGTGGTGGCGCGCGCCGCACAGGCGATCGCCGACGATCATCCGCAGCGCGCGGTGTTCGTGTCGCACGCGAAGCTCGCGGCGATGTCGGCCGCGCAACTGGCCGCGCGCCACTCGATGCAGGTGCACGGTGCGATCGGCTACACGTGGGAGCTCGACCTGCAGATCTTCATGAAGCGGATCTGGGCGCTCTCGGGCAGCTGGGGCGACGCCGCCTTCCACAAGGCCCGCGTGGCCGACGCGATCCTCGGCGACGCATTGCCGATCGGCCCCGCGCAGACCTTCGACCTCGAGGAATCGAACGCATGAAACAGGCTTATATCGTCGACGCGCTGCGCACGCCGACCGGCCGCCGCAAGGGCGGGCTCGCGCACGTCCATGCAGCGGACCTCGGCGGCTTCGTGTTGAAGACGCTCGTCGAACGCAACGCAATTCCCGCCGACGCATACGACGACGTGGTGTTCGGCTGCGTCGACACGATCGGCCCGCTCGCGGGCAACATCGCGCGCACCTGCTGGCTGGCAGCCGGGCTGCCGCTGCAGGTACCGGGCGTGACGGTCGACCGCCAGTGCGGGTCGTCGCAGCAGGCCGTGCACTTCGCCGCGCAGGCCGTGATGAGCGGCGTGCAGGATGTGGTCGTCGCGGGCGGCGTGCAGACGATGACGCAGATCCCGATCTCGTCCGCGATGACCAGCGCGGCGCCGCTCGGCTTCACCGATCCGTTCTCGGGCAGCACCGGCTGGCGCGCGCGTTTCGGCGATGCACCGGTGTCGCAGTTCGTCGCCGCGCAGCGGATCGCCGATCACTGGAACCTGTCGCGCGGCGCGATGGAGCGTTATGCGCTGGAAAGCCACCGCCGTGCGGTCGCGGCGATCGAGGCCGGCCATTTCAGGCGGGAGATCGTGCCGTTCGAAGGCGTGACGCACGACGAGACGCCGCGCCCCGATACGTCGCTGGAGAAGATGGCGACGCTCGCGCCGCTGACGCCGGGCGGCTCGCTGACGGCGGCCGTCGCGAGCCAGACCTGCGATGCGGCGGCCGCGCTGCTGATCGTGTCGGAAGAGGCGCTGAAGCGCTACGGCCTCACGCCGCGTGCGCGTATCCATCACCTGAGCGTGCTCGGCGACGATCCGCTGTGGATGCTCACCGCGCCGATTCCGGCAACGAAGGCCGCGTTGAAGAAGAGCGGGCTCGATCTGGCGCAGATCGACGTCGTCGAGCTGAACGAGGCGTTCGCTTCGGTCGCGCAGGCGTGGCTCGCCGACACGCGTTTCCCGCACGAGAAGACCAACCCGAACGGCGGTGCGATCGCGCTCGGCCATCCGCTCGGCGCGACCGGCGCGCGGCTGATGACGACGCTGCTGCACGAGCTGGAGCGCACCGGCGGCCGCTACGGGCTGCAGACGATGTGCGAAGGCGGCGGCCTCGCGAACGTCACGATCATCGAGCGCCTGTGAGCGCGCCACCTTCACGATCCACGAGGCACAAGCATGGGAATCTGTAACGGACGCACGGTCATCATCACCGGCGCGGGCGGCGGGCTCGGGCGCGAATACGCGCTGGCGTTCGCGGCCGAAGGCGCGTCGGTCGTCGTCAACGACATCCGGCACGACGCCGCGCAGGCCGTGTGCGACGAAATCGCCCGGCGTGGCGGCCGCGCGCTCGCGAATGCCGACGACATCACGCAGACCGACACCGCGCAGCGGATCGTCGACGTGGCGCGCGACGCATTCGGCGACGTCCATGTGCTCGTCAACAACGCGGGCATTTGCCGCGACAGGATGTTCACGAGCATGACCGAAGCCGACTGGGACGACGTGATGCGCGTGCACCTGCGCGGCCACTTCTGCCTGTCGAGCGTGCTGGCGCGCGTGTGGCGCGACGCGGCGAAGGCCGGCCGCGCGGTCGACGCACGGATCGTCAACACGAGTTCGGGCGCCGGGCTGCAAGGCTCGATCGGCCAGTCGAACTACGGCGCGGCGAAGGCCGGAATCGCCGCGCTCACGCTGATGCAGGCGGCCGAGCTGCAGCGCTACGGCGTGCGCGTGAATGCGCTTGCGCCGGCCGCGCGCACGTCGATGACGGAAGGCGTGTTCGCCGACATGATGAAGAAGCCCGAGGACGGCGGCTTCGACTATTTCGATCCGGCCAATGTCGCGCCGCTGGTCGTATGGCTCGGCAGCACGCTGTCGGCCGACGTGACGGGCCAGGTGTTCGAGGTCGCGGGCGGGATGATCGCGGTCGCCGAAGGCTGGCGCACGGGCCCGAGCGTCGATCGCGGCGCGCGCTGGGCGGCAGCCGAGATCGGCCCGGCGGTCGCGCAACTGCTGGCCGATGCGCGGCCCGCGCAACGCGTGTACGGGAGCTGACCGATGGATCTGGCGTTCACCGACGAACAGGCGATGATCCGCGACGCGGCGGCCGACGTGCTCGCCGAACGCAGTGCGTCGGCCGACGTGCGCCGCGCGCTCGAACAGTCGGCCGGCCGCGACGACGGGCTGTGGGCGACGCTCGCGGGCGAGCTCGGCTGGAACGCGCTCGCGTTGCCGGAAGCGGCCGGCGGGCTCGGGCTCGGCGCGGTCGAGCAGACGGTGCTGATGGAGCAGCTCGGCCGGCGCGTCGCGTGCGTGCCGTATTTCGCGACCGCATGCCTCGCGGCGACCGCGCTGGCCGGCTGCGACACGCCGCTGGCCAACGGCTGGCTCGCGAAGATCGCCGAAGGCGCGTGCAGCGCGACGCTGGCGCTGCCGTTCGACCTGCCGGTCGGCGCGTGGAAGCTGCCGGTCGTCGCGGCAGAAGCGGCGGGCGGCTATGCGCTGTCCGGCACGGTCGAACAGGCGATCGACGGCGCACGCGCCGACCTGCTGGTGATGCCCGCGCGGATCGCGAACGAAGGGCAATCGATCGGGCTGTTCGCGATCGACGTTGCATCGGCGTCGGGCCTGGCCGTCACGCCGCTCGACACGCTCGACGCGACGCGGCCGATCGCGCGCGTGGTGTTCGACGACACGCGCGTGAGCCGCGAGGGGCTGTTCGCCAGCGGCGCCGCTGCTGCACGGGCGCTCGAACGCGCAGGCTGGTTCGCGGCACTCGCGCTGGCCGCCGAACAGCTCGGCGGCGCGCAGCAGTGCCTCGACCTGACGCTCGACTACACGAGCCAGCGCGTGCAGTTCGGCCGCGTGATCGCATCGTTCCAGGCCGTCAAGCACCGCTGCGCGCAGATGATGGTGCTGATCGAAGCGGCGCGCTCGGCCGTGCTCGGCGCCGCGCATGCATGGGACGCCGAAGCCGGCGCGACGCCGGGCGCCGCGTTGCGCGCCGACATCGCGGCCGCGAAAGCCGCCGCGAACGACGCGTATGCGTTCTGCGCACAGGAAGCGATCCAGCTGCACGGCGGCGTCGGCTTCACGTGGGAATACGACCCGCATCTCTATTTCAAGCGCGCACAGGCGTCGGGCGCGCAGTTCGGCAGTACGCCGCAACTGCTCGAATGGATCGCCCGTCATGCGATCGACGGCAGCGCGTCGCCGCGCGATGCAGCGTTCGAGTCATCGGTTGCCGCCGCATCCCGCCCATCGGCCGCGCGCTCAGGAGCCCTCCAATGAACAGCGACACGCGCGAACAGCAATTGCGGCACGAAGTGGCCGACTGGGTGCAGTCGCACCTGACCGGCGAATTCGCCTGCCTGAAATATCGCGGCGGCCCTGGCGACGAGGAAGCGTGGCCGGCCCTGCGCAAGGCGTGGGAGCAGGTGCTGGCGAAGGGCGGCTGGACCGGGCTCGGCTGGCCGGCGAGCGCGGGTGGGCGCGGCTTCTCGGTCACCGAGCAGGTAATCTTCCACGAGGAATATGCCCGCGCGGGCGGCCCCGGCCGGATGGGCCATATCGGCGAAGGGCTGCTCGGGCCGACGCTCGTCGCGTGCGGCACCGACGACCAGCGCGCGCGCTTCCTGCCCGGCATTCTGGCCGGCACGCAGTTCTGGTGCCAGGGCTATTCGGAGCCGGGCGCGGGTTCCGACCTGGCCAATGTGCGCACGCGCGCCGAACAGGACGCGGACGGCACGTGGCGCGTGGTCGGCCAGAAGGTGTGGACGTCGCTCGCGCACGATTCCGACTGGATCTTCGTGCTGGCGCGCACCGATCCCGCGTCGAAGGGCAACAAGGGGCTGTCGTTCCTGCTGATGCCGCTCGACCAGCCGGGCATCGAGATCCGTCCGATCAGGCAACTCAACGGCGGCGCGGAATTCAACGAAGTGTTCTTCGACGGCGCGCGGGCCGAAGCACGCGACCTCGTCGGCGCGCCGGGCGATGGCTGGCGGATCGCGATGACGCTGCTCGGCTTCGAGCGCGGGATGTCGACGCTCGGCCAGCAGATGCAGTTCGTCCGCGAACTCGAATGGGTGATCGACGCCGCGCGTGCATCGGGCGCGGACCGCGACCCCGTGCTGCGCCAGCGGATCGGCCGCGCATGGGCCGGGCTGCGCGTGATGCGCTACAACGCGCTGCGGATGCTGTCCGGCGCCGACGATGCCGACGCAAGCGCGCCGCTGCGCCGCGAGGCGCTGATCTACAAGTATTTCTGGTCGAACTGGCACCGCGACCTCGGCCAGCTCGCGATGGATGCGCTCGGGGCCCGCGCGAACGTGATCGATCCCGCCGACGACAAGCTCACCCATCTGCAGCGCGTATTCCTGTTCTCCCGTGCGGACACGATCTACGCGGGCACCAACGAAATCCAGCTCAACATCATGGCCGAGCGCGGGCTCGGCATGCCCAGGGAACCACGAGGCACCGCATGACCGAACCCCAGATCCAGAAAGCACCGGCCTACGTGCCGGGCCACCAGCTGCTCGCCGGCAAATCGGTGCTGATCACGGCCGCCGCCGGCGCCGGCATCGGCTTCGCGGCCGCGCGCCGTTGCGCGGAGGAGGGCTGCCGCGCGCTGTTCATCTCCGACATCCACGAAAAGCGTCTCGAACAGGCCGTCGACACGCTACGCGCGGAAACGGGGCTGCAACGGATCCATGGCCGCCTGTGCAATGTCGCGGTCGAGGCCGACGTGCGGGCGCTCGTCGCCGCGGCCGAGGACACGCTCGACGGCGTCGACGTGCTGATCAACAACGCCGGGCTCGGCGGGGCGACCCGCATCGTCGATATGGACGATGCCGAATGGTCGCGCGTGATCGACATTAGCCTGACCGGGACGTTCCGGATGACGCGCGCGATGCTGCCGCACATGCAGGCCCGCGGCCGCGGCGCGATCGTCAACAACGCATCGGTGCTCGGCTGGCGCGCGCAGGCGGAACAGGCGCACTACGCGGCCGCAAAGGCGGGCGTGATGGCGTTCACGCGCTGCGCGGCGCTCGAGGCGTCGCCGTACGGCGTGCGCATCAACGCGGTCGCACCGAGCATCGCGATGCACGATTTTCTGAAGAAGTCGGCTCCGGCCGACCTGCTGAATCAACTGGCGTCGCGCGAGGCCTTCGGGCGCGCCGCCGAAGTCTGGGAGGTCGCGAACGTGATGGTGTTTCTTGCAAGCGATTACGCGTCGTACATGACGGGCGAAGTGCTGTCGGTCAGCAGCCAGCACGCATGATGGACACGACCCTCGACCCCGTGCATGCGACGCCCCGCGTGTTCGCGCATCCCGGCGAACTCGCCGCGGCCGTCGGCGACACGCTCGGCGCGAGCGCGTGGCTCGCGATCGACCAGCCCCGCATCGACGGCTTCGCCGATGCGACGGGCGATCACCAGTGGGTGCACGTCGACCCCGTGCGCGCGAAGGACGGCCCGTTCGGCGCGTGCATCGCGCACGGCTACCTGACGCTGTCGCTCGTCAATCATTTCCTGCCGCAGATCGTGCGCATCGACGGCGCGCGGCTCGGCGTCAACTACGGCTGCGACAGGATCCGCTTCCCGGCGCCGGTGAAGGTCGGTGCGCGCGTGCGCGGCGTCGGCGAGCTGCTGCGCGTCGAGCCGCTCGAAGGCGGCGTGCAGGCGTGGATTCGCGTGACCGTCGAGATCGAGGGCGAAGCGAAACCCGGCTGCGTCGCCGACACGATCAGCCGCTATTACTTGTAGAGAGTCAGAGACATGGAAGACGCAGTCATCGTTTCCGTCGCACGCACGCCGATCGGCAAGGCGTTTCGCGGCATGTTCAACGATACCGAGGCGCCGGCGCTGGGCGGCCACGTCGTGCGCGCGGCGCTCGAACGCGCGGGCGTCGCGCCGGCCGACGTCGACGACGTGCTGATCGGCTGCGCCGCGCAGCAGGGCACGCAAGGCTACAACCTCGGCCGCCTGTCGGCCGCGGCGGCCGGGCTGCCGGCGTCGGTTCCCGGCATGGCGATCGACCGCATGTGCTCGTCGGGCCTGATGTCGATCGCGAACGCCGCGCGCAGCATCGGTGCGGGTGACGCTCGGATCGTCGTCGCGGGCGGCGTCGAGTCGATCTCGCTCACGCAGAACAAGCACAAGAACGCATATCGCGCGCGCTCGCAGGCCGTGCTCGACCACCAGCCGGCCGCGTATATCGCGATGATGGAAACGGCCGAGATCGTGTCGCGCCGCTACGGGATCCCGCGCGCCGAGCAGGACGCCTTCGCGCTGCAGAGCCACCGTCGTACGGCCGACGCCCAGGCGGCCGGACGCTTCGACGCGGAAATCGCGCCGCTCGACGTGCGCCGCGCGCTGTTCGACCAGGAAGGCAACGCGACCGGCCACGAGGATCTGCGCGCAGCGCGCGACGAAGGCGTGCGCGCCGACACGACGGCCGAGCGGCTCGCGGGGCTGAAGCCGTCGTGGAGCGGCGGCAAGGTCGTCGAGCAGGGCGAGTTCGTGACGGCCGGCAATGCGTCGCAGCTGTCGGACGGCGCGGCGGCCGTGGTGGTGATGTCGCGCAGCGAGGCGGTGCGCCGCGGGCTGACGCCGCTCGGCGCATTCCGCGGCCTCGCGGTGGCCGGCTGCGAGCCGGACGAGATGGGCATCGGCCCGGTGTTCGCGATTCCGAAGCTGCTGCAACGCTTCGGGATGACGGTGGCCGACGTCGGGTTGTGGGAGCTGAACGAGGCGTTCGCGTGCCAGGCGCTGTACTGCCGCGACACGCTCGGCATTCCCGACGACCGGCTGAACGTGGACGGCGGCGCGATCGCGCTCGGCCACCCGTTCGGGATGTCGGGCACGCGCATGACGATGCACGCGCTGCTCGAAGGCGCGCGGCGCGGCGTGCGGCACGCGGTGGTGACGATGTGCATCGGCGGCGGGATGGGTGCCGCCGCGCTGTTCGAAGTCGGCGCGTAGCGATACGCGGACAGGCTGCGCCGCACACGCGGCCATCCAGTCGGGACCATTCGAGGCCGCGGCAACGACCGACGGCCCGGAGACTTGCAGTCGACGGCGGCAGGCGCTTCCGAGCGCACCGCCGTCGAACGCAGACACAGGAGACAAGCGATGAAACGAACTTTGCCCGGACTCGCGATGTCGGCGCTGGTGCTCGGCGCCGCGCTGTTCGCGTTTTCGCCGCGCCCGCTGCCGGCGTTCCCGGTCACCGCGATCCACGCGGACCGGCTGCAGATCAACGGGCTTGCCCGCGCCGGCACGACGCGCATCGTCGCGGTCGGCGAACGCGGCGTGATCCTGCTCAGCGACGACGCGGGTGCGCACTGGCGTCCGGCATCGATCGCGCGTGACCAGGCGTCGACGCTCACGCAGGTGCGCTTCATCACGCCGACGCTCGGGATCGCGGTCGGCCACGACGGCCGGATCGTCCGCAGCGACGACGCGGGCGTGCACTGGCGCGAGGTTCACATGGACCCCGCGCATTCCGATCCGCTGCTGTCCGTATGGGGCACCGCCGACGGCCCGCTGTTCGCGGCCGGCAGCTTCGGCCAGCTGCTGCGCTCGGACGACGCCGGCATCAGCTGGCAGACGGTGAAGACACCGGCCGGCGACCGCCACCTGAACGCGATCGTCGGCGATGGCCGCGGCAACCTGCTGATCGCGGGCGAGAGCGGCACGCTGCTGCGCTCGACCGACAACGGCGCCACGTGGGACAAGCTCGCGTCGCCGTATGCCGGCTCGCTGTTCGGCGCGCTGATGCTCGCGAACGGCGACTGGGTCGCGTACGGGATGCGCGGCAACGTCGTGCGCAGCACCGATCACGGCGCGACCTGGACGCACGTCGACAGCCACGTGCCGGTGTCGTATTTCGGCGCGACCCAGCTCGGCGACGGCGAACTCGTGCTGGTCGGCCAGGGCGGCGCGATCGTCGCGTCGCGCGACGGCGGGCTGACCTTCGACGTACGGAAGCTCGGCGGCGTGCAGAGCCTCGCGGCCGTGCTGGACATGGGCCATGGCGCGCTGCTGCTCGGCGGTGAATCCGGCGTCGCGCCGCTCGCCGCGTCGCCGTCCTGATGCGCGCCCATGGCGGCCGCGACCGACGCGACCGCCGGTTTCCGCATGCAACCGTTCGTTTCGCATCGCCCGTCCGTACCGACACGAGAAATCCATGAACGACCTGTCACGCCCCCCTGAAGCGGTTCCCGCGTCGCGTCTCGCGACGTTCGTCGAGCGCTGCGCCGACACGATCATCCGCCGGCGCAAGCTGCTGATGCTGCTGTGCGTCGCGGTGACGCTCGCGCTCGGGCTGTCCGCGACGCGCCTGAAGCTCGATCCGGGCTTCAACAAGATGATCCCGATGCAGCACCCGTACATGCAGGTGTTCGAGCGCTATACGGGCGCGTTCCCCGGCGCGAACACGATCCTCGTGAGCCTGCGCTGGAAGGGCGACGGCGACATCTACAACCAGACGTTCATGGATGCGCTGCGCCATGCGACCGACGACGTGTTCTTCATCCCCGGCGTGAACCGCTCGCGCGTGTTCTCGCTGTTCACGCCGAACGTCCACTACACGGAAGTGACCGAGGCCGGCTTCCGCGGCGACGTGGTCGTGCCCGGCCAGTTCTCCAGCGCGAACCCGGACGATCTCGCTAAGGTGCGCCGCAACGTCGCGCGCTCGGGGCAGATCGGCCGCCTCGTCGGCAACGACCTGAAGTCGGCGCTGATCCGCGCGGAGCTGCGCGAGACCGATCCGGCGACCGGCAAGCGGCTCGACTACAGCGCGGTCGCGCGCCAGCTCGAAGAGATCCGCGCGAAGTATGCGAAGCAGGGCATCGACGTGAACATCATCGGCTTCGCGAAGCTGGTCGGCGACGTCGAGAACGGCATCGCGGGCGTGATGGCGTTCTTCGCGCTCGCGTTCCTCGTGACGGCCGCGCTGCTGTTCGCCTATACGCGCTCGCTGAAGACGACCGTGCTCGCGCTCGTCGTCGCGCTGCTGCCGGTCGTCTGGCTGCTCGGTTCGCTGCCGCTGCTCGGGCTCGGCATCGACCCGATGTCGATCCTCGTGCCGTTCCTGATCTTCTCGATCGGCGTGTCGCACGCCGTGCAGATGACCAACGCGTGGAAGCAGGCGCTGGTGCGCGGCGCGTCGTCGGCCGGCGCCGCACGCGACGCGTTCCGCAAGCTGTTCGTGCCGGGCACCGTCGCGCTGCTGACCAACGCGCTGGGCTTCATGGTGATCATGCGGATCAGGATCGACATCGTGCGCGAGCTCGGCATCACCGCGTGCCTCGGCGTGCTGCTGATGATCGTGACGAACAAGGTGTTCCTGCCGATTCTGCTGTCGTACACGCGCCTCGAACGCGGCACGCTGGCGCGTGCGCAGCGCACGGCGGCGGCCGGCGGCAGCCGGATGTGGTCGCGCTTCGCGGTGTTCGCGCGGCCGGCGCCGGCGCTCGGCGTGTTCGCGGTGGCGCTCGCGCTGCTGGCGTACGGCGCGCTCGAGTCGCGCAAGCTGGAGATCGGCGACATCGGCACGGGCGCGCCGGAGCTGCGCACGAACTCGCGCTACAACGTCGACAACGCGGCGATCACGCACCAGTACAACATCGGCGTCGACGTGCTGTCGGTGATCGTCGAGACGACCGGCTTCGACGACGCGTGCCTGCATTACCCGGTGATGAGCGCGATCGAGAAGTTCGAGATGAACATGCGCGGCGTGGCCGGCGTGCAGTCGGTGACGAGCGTGTCGTCGCAGGGCAAGGTATTCATCGCCGCGTTCAACGAGGGCAACCCGCGCTGGGCCGCGCTGCCGCGCTCCATCGAAGGGCTCACGCAGGGTTCCAGCGCGTTCGACCCCGACAACGGGATGAACACCGCGAACTGCAAGGCGATCCAGGTGCTGATCTACACGAAGAATCACGAAGGCACGACCATCGCGCACATCGTCGACGAGATCAGGCGTTTCGCGGCCGAGGACCGGGTGCCGAACGTCGCGTTCCGGCTCGCGGGCGGCAACGTCGGCGTGATGGCCGCGACCAACGAGGCCGTCGGCGACGCGGAGATCGCGATGCTGCTGTCGATCTTCGGGGCGATCGCGCTGCTCTGCGCGGTGACGTTCCGCTCGTGGCGCGCGGTGCTGTGCATCATCGTGCCGCTCACGCTCGTGTCGATCCTGTGCAATGCGGTGATGGCGCGCCTCGGCATCGGGCTGAAGGTCGCGACGCTGCCGGTGATCACGCTCGGCGTCGGCGTGGGCGTCGACTACGGGATCTACCTGTACGAGCGCCTGCAGCACGACATCCGCCACGGCGCGACGCTCCCCGATGCATTTGCCGACGCGATGCGCCAGCGCGGCACCGCGGCGCTGTTCACGGCCGTCACGATGTTCATCGGCGTCGGCACGTGGGCGTTCTCCGCGCTGAAGTTCCAGGTCGACATGGGCGTGCTGCTCGCGTTCATGTTCCTCGTGAACCTGTTCGGCGCTGTCTTTCTGCTGCCCGCGCTTGCCGCGTGGCTCGGCGTCGAACGTGCCGAGCGCCGCGTGTCGACCCGGCCGCTGGCTTCGGCGGCCCCGGCGCCGCTGAAGCCGTCGCCCGCGCTCGAACCCGGCAACCCGATGCGCTGAACGGCGTGCCCCATTTCCCCTGCGCGCGGCCGGCCGCCGCGCGCTCTCCAACCAAGGAGTCAACCCACATGTCCGCACGCCCTTACAAGATCGAAGCCCAGCCGCTCGCGCAGCGCTATGCGCGCGGCTGGCACTGCCTCGGGCTCGCCCGCGACTACAAGGACGGCAAGCCGCACACGCTGAACGTCTTCGGCCGCAAGCTTGCCGCGTTCGCCGATTCGACCGGCAAGGTCAACATCGTCGACGCGTACTGCCCGCACATGGGCGCCGACCTGAGCCTCGGCACGGTCGAAGGCGACAACCTCGTGTGCCCGTTCCACGGCTGGGCGTGGAGCGGCGCAGGGCAGTGCGCGTCGATCCCGTACTGCAAGCGGATTCCGCCGAAGGCGCGCATCGGCGCGTGGTCGACCTGCGAGGAAAACAACCTGCTGTTCGTGTGGAACGACCCGGAAGGCAATGCGCCGCCGGTCGACGTCGCGATTCCGCGCCTCGACGTGTGCTTTTCCGACGAATGGTCGGACTGGGTCGTCGACAAGATGGTGATCCAGGCCAACTGCCGCGAGCTGGTCGACAACATCTCGGACGTCGCGCATTTCGCGACCGTGCACCATGCGCCGATCGACTATTTCGCGAACCTGTTCGAGGACCACAAGGCGACGCAATTGATGGTCGGCCGCAGCGAGAAGCTCGGCGGCGACAGCCTGACCGCGCTGTCGACCTATTTCGGACCGGCCGTGCACATCACGCAGATGACGGGGCAGAGCAACGGGCAGCCGATCCATTCGGTGCTGCTGAACTGCCACGTGCCGATCGACATGAACAGCTTCGAGCTGCGTTACGGCGTGATCGTGAAGAAGGTGGCCGGCCTGACCGACGAGCAGAACATGGAGATCGCGAACGCGTACGTGAAGGAAGCGCAGCGCGCGTTCTACGAGGACGTCGACATCTGGCACAGCAAGACGCGGATCGACAACCCGCTGCTGTGCGAGGGCGATGGGCCGCTGTACCAGATGCGCGACTGGTATTCGCAGTTCTACCTGGACGTGGCCGACGTGCGGCCGTCCAGCGTCGCGCGCAAGGCGTTCGAGATGCGGATTCGCGACGGCGGCGAGCCGCCGGTGCTGCATCACGTGTTCGAGCCACGGTAAAAAAGCGGGCAGGCCGGCCGAAAACGGGGATGTAACGATAGGTGCCCCGTCGGCCGGTCACGCCCGCCGCATAAGGCGCTCGAGGCGATCGCATGCTGCACTGCATCGAAATGGCTTGACGAACCGGCTGCGACAGCGTAGTGTCTACGGTCGAAGTGTTCAAGAAGTCCGATTGCTCATCATTGGCCGCATTCCGTGCGGCAGTCGTTGGTCTCTCCCTCTTTGAGTCTTTCTGTGCCCGTCGTGGGCGCATGTTCAATTATTTGTATTAAGGAAGTATTTGTGGATACCGGTACCGTCAAGTGGTTCAACGAAACCAAGGGCTTTGGTTTCATTTCCCCGGACAACGGCGGCGACGATCTGTTCGCCCATTTCTCGGAAATTCGCGGCACGGGCTTCAAGACCCTGGCCGAAGGCCAGAAGGTCAGCTTCGAAGTGAAGCGCGGCCCGAAGGGTCTGCAAGCGTCGAACATCACGCCGCAGTAAGCCGCATCGGCATCGGTCGCCAGCGGCGGCCGCTGCCGGATGGAGTTTCGCGCGATGCGCCGCTTTGGCGGCGCCAGCGCGTTCCGATGCGCACGACCGATGCATCGCGACATTCACGATGCATCGGTCGTGACGCCTCCCTCCTCGCATGCCTGAACGGCGTGCGACGTAACGCCCTCGTAAAGCGCTCGCCGCTTCGCGAGCGCATCACCGCTTCAACGCATCAACCTGAGCAGACCGCCGCCATGCCGTAGCCGGCGCGGTCCCGACTTGCGCGGCGCTCATCCCGCCGCCGCCACCGACCGCCCGAACGCCGCAACGCGCCGGGCTCCGATCGCAAGACGGGCCCGTTGCCCGTCTGAACGAACCGATCCCCGGCAGCCTGCCGGCGGCCGTCCCGTTGCGGGATACGGCGCCGGGCAGATCGCCGCGGCCGCGGTCTATCACCTTGTCTGGAGGAATTGGTTTGGCAAAAGAAGAACTGCTGGAACTCGACGGAATCGTCGACGAAGTGCTGCCGGACAGCAAATACCGCGTAACGCTGGAAAACGGCGTCGTGGTTGGCGCGTATGCGTCGGGCCGCATGCGCAAGAACCACATCCGCATTCTCGCGGGCGACCGCGTGACGCTGGAACTGTCGGTCTACGACCTCACGAAGGGCCGCATCAACTTCCGTCACAAGGACGCGAACTCCCCGCGTCCGCCGCGAAGCGGCCAGCCGCGTCGTTAAGCGGCCACGATCGGTGCGCGGCACATCGCGCACGCGGTCGACATCCGTCCGGTCACTCGGCCGGACGAACCGGATGAACGGCACGTTGCATGCCGTTCGTCGGTCGCCGGCGGCGCCATCGCGCCGCGGCGGCCAACCCCGCCTTTACCGGCTACTGCGCGTGCGCAACGCTCAGGCAGCCGCGTCCCGCAGGAAATCCTCGACGATCATCGTGAAGTACTGCGGACATTCCTGCATCGGGTAATGCCCGCAATTCGGTATCGCCACGAGCTGCGCGTTCGGATGCCATGCGAGGAACGTCGCCTGCATCGCCGCCGTGTCGAGCCCCGGATCCTTGTCGCCCACGATCACCAGAAAGCGCGTATCGAGCCCGCGGATGTCGTGACGCTGAAAACCGCATCGGCCGACGGCTGAACCGGCAGGCGGTGACGCCGTTCGTATGACGCTTTACGCGCGGGGTGGCGCGGTCGTACACTCGTCGGCAATTCGCGGCCCGCGCGCCTGGCTTTCAATCCCTTCAGTGGCTTTCAGCGGGCCTGCGACCGTGCCAGCCGGACATTCGTCGCGCGACGCCAGGAGGCGCCATGAGTGCAGACGCAGCCCCCGCATCCCCGTCCGTTCAGGACCGCATCCAGCACGTGTTCGTGCTGATGCTCGAGAACCGCTCCTTCGATCACCTGTTCGCGCTGTCGGGCTATCGCGACATCGTCGCCGCATCGCCGGGCAACAGCAACGCATACGGCGGCGCGGTCTATCCGTTCGGCGGCGGTGCGCCGGACCGGATGCCGACCGATCCGTGCCACGAATTCACCGACGTGCTCGAGCAACTCTGCGGCGCGGGCGTGCCGTTCGTGAAAGGGCAGGCCTATCCGCCCATCGGCAATTCCGGCTTCGTGTCGAATTACGCGACGTCGCATTCGGAAGGCACCCCGCCGCAGCCGGCCGACGCGGGCAAGATCATGCAGGGTGTCGACGTCGCGACGCAGGCGCCGTCGTTGCACGCGCTCGCGAACGCGTTCGTGCTGTGCGACGCGTGGCATGCGTCGATGCCGGGGCCGACCTGGCCGAATCGCTTCTTCCTGCACGGCGCGTCGTCGGCCGGGCTCGACCATTCGCCGACCAAGGAAGAGATGGCCGGATGGGATGCATTCGACGGCTTTCCGTATCCGAAGGGCTCGATCTTCGGCGCGCTCGGCGACGGCAACTGGCGCATCTACCAGGACCAGACGGGCGACCCGCTCGGCCACGTACCGCAGGTCGCGTCGCTGAAGGGCGTCAGCTTCTTCGACATCGACGATCTCGCGCATTTCGAAGCCGATCTCGCGGCCGGCTACACGGCGCGCTACACGTTCATCGAGCCCGGCTACGGCGACATCGTGCACGGCACCTATCGAAACGGCAGTTCGCAGCATCCGATGGACGGACTGGCCGGCGGCGACCAGCTCGCCGCGCGCGTGTACAACGCGATCCGCAATTCACCGGTGTGGAACAGCAGCCTGTTCGTGATCGTCTACGACGAGCACGGCGGCTTCTACGATTCGGTCAAGCCGGGCGCCGCGCCGCCGCCGAACGACGGCGCGGCCGCGACGCTGAACGCGAGCGGCTTCGGCTTCGACGTGTACGGCGTGCGCGTGCCGGCGATCGTGATTTCGCCGTGGGTCGCGGCCGGGCAGGTCGATCACACGCCGTACGACCATGCGTCGGTCGCCGCGACGCTCGAGCGGCTGTTCGGCTTCGCGCCGCTGACCGATCGCGATCGCCTTGCCAACGACCTGCTATCGCTCGTGACGACAACGTGCCGGACGGATTGTCCGCAAAGGATCGGAACATGAGTACGACCCCGGACCCGCGCGATGCGCTGCCCGTGCGCGACGGCACGAGCCTGATCGCGTATCTGCACATCCTGCGCAAAGCGCATGCGGCGCTGGTCGGCCAGGACAAGGCGCATCAGCGTTTCAGCGAGATCGCCACGCGCGGACAGGCGCGGCAATATATCGAGGAACTGATGCCGGCGTTGCTGCAAAAGCGCGCCGAGCATCGGGCGCGCAAGCACGGCGGGAAACATCGTTGAGCGGGTGGAGCGGTGGGTCATGCAGCCTGCTGCACGCTGGTCGCCGACACTGCCGCGCCTGTCAGTTGAACCATCGCGCCGGCAAACATTGCCGCGCGCAATCCTGCCGCGCCGCCGTGCGCGGCCGCGAACAGCGTGCCGAGCACCGCGATCCCGAGTGTCGCGCCCGTCATTCGTGCGACGTTGACGAGCGCGCTCGCGGTACCCGAACGCGCGGCATCGACTGCGCCGACCGCGACGGTCATCAACGGGCCCGTCGCAATTCCCATCCCGAGCCCCGTCAACGCGAGTCCGGTTTCGGCGCCGAGCAGGCTCGGTGAACCGGCGGACGCGCCGATCACGGCGAGTCCGCTCGCGATCACCGCGACGCCGCCGGCCGTCGTCGCGCGCGCGCCGATTCGCTCCGACAGCGGCCCCGACCACGGCGATACGACGACGAACACGAGCGCCATCGGCAGCAGCGCGAGGCCGGCGCCGGTCGAGTCCAGGCGGCCGATGCTTTGCCACGTCAGCGGCAGCAGGAACAGCACGCCGTACATCCCGAACGTCATGCCGGCGGTCGCGGCGATCGCGCCACGAAACGTTCGAATTCCCAAGATGTCGAGCGGCACGAGGGCGGCTTCTCCATGGCGGCGCTCGATCGCGACGAACGCGACGAGCGACGCAACTGCGACGCAGCCGGCGAGCACGCCCGCGGCCGGCGAATCGCGGAACACGATCGCCGCATACGCAAGTGCGCCGAGCGCGAGCGCCCCCGTGACTTGCGCCGCGCCGTCAAAATGCCGGCCACGCGGATCGGACGACTCGGGCACCGCCGGGATCGCGAGCAGCATCGCGGCGACGCTCAGCGGCACGACCACGAAGAAGATGCTGCGCCAGCCGAAATGACGAATCAGCACGCCGCCGAGCGTCGGACCGATCGCCATCGCCGCGCCGTTGCATGCGGCCCAGATGCCGAGCGCACGGCCGCGATCGACCGGATCGTGCCATACGACACGCACGATCGCGAGCGATGCCGGCAGCAGCAGTGCCGCGCCTACACCGGCCAGCGCGCGTGCGGCGATCAGCGCCGTCACCGACGGCGCGAGCGCGCACAGCAGCGATGCGACGGTGAAGATGGCGGTGCCGGCGATGAAGATGCGGCGCCGGCCGTGCAGATCGGCAAGCAGCCCGCCGGTGAGCAGCAGCACCGCGTAACAGAGGTTGTAGCTGTCGACGACCCATTGCAACGCACCGACGCCGGCGTGGAAATAGTCGCCGATCGCGCGTGTCGCCAGATTCACGACGGCCGTGTCGACCTGCGCGACGAGCACGGCGATGCAGAGGGTCAGGAGGGTGAGGCCGCGTCGTTTGACGATACGTTCGGCCAGTGCGGCGAGTTCTCCGGGATGAGCCACGGGCGGTGCTCCTCGAGTGTCGGTCCATCGAGCTTAGGTGCGGTCTGCTGACAGCGTGGTTTCAGCAGGGGCCGGCTGATGCACCACGAACGCTCGCAATTCCGATGCCCGCCGCGAAGGCCACTGGGCGGCGCGCGGAAATGCCAAACGGGGCTTTCGCCCCGTTTGGCCATCGCGACTCGTGCGATGCCGTCCGCTCAGGCCGCCACCGCCCGCGCCCGCGCCATCGTCAGCGCCGCATCCTCGATCATGTCCTCCTGGCCGCCGACGAGCCGCTGCCGGCCCAGCTCGACGAGAATGTCGCGTGCCGGAATCCCGTACTTCGCCTCCGCGCGCTTCGCGAACAGCAGGAACGACGAGTAGACGCCCGCATAGCCGAGCGTCAGCGCATCGCGGTCGAGGCGGATCGGCGCGTCCATGATCGGCACGACGAGATCCTCGGCGACGTCCGAAATCGCGAACACGTCGACGCCCGTCTCGATCCCCATCCGGTCGCACACCGCGACGAACACTTCCATCGGCGTGTTGCCCGCGCCGGCGCCGAGGCCGGCCGCGGCCGCGTCGATCCGGTTCGCGCCGGCCGCAACCGCCGCGACCGAGTTCGCGACGCCCATCGCGAGATTGTGGTGGCCGTGGAAGCCGAGTTCCGTCTCCTGCTTCAGCGCATCGCGCACCTGGCCGATTCGTGCGGTCACGTCGTCGGGCAGCATGTGACCGGCCGAGTCGGTGATGTAGATGCAGTTCGCGCCGTAAGACTCCATCAGCTTCGCCTGCACGACGAGCTGCTCCGGCGACGACATGTGCGCCATCATCAGGAATCCGACAGTATCGAGCCCGAGCGTGCGCGCAAGGCCGATATGCTGCTCCGATACGTCCGCTTCGGTACAGTGCGTCGCGACGCGGATCGTGCCGACGCCGAGTGCGTGCGCCATGCGCAGGTGCTCGACGGTGCCGATGCCGGGCAGCAGCAGCGCCGAGACCTTCGCCTGCTTCAGCTCCGGAATCACGGCGCTCAGGTACGCCTCGTCGGTGTGCGCGGGAAACCCGTAGTTGACCGACGCGCCGCCGAGGCCGTCGCCGTGCGTGACCTCGATCAGCGGCACGCCGGCCGCGTCGAGCCCGCGCGCGATGTCGCGCATCTGGTCGAGCGTGATCTGGTGGCGCTTCGGATGCATCCCGTCGCGCAGCGACATGTCGTGGACGGTGATCTTCTTGCCTGCAAGTGACATCGTGTGGCTCCTCGGCTCAAGCGGTGGCGGCCGTCGCGGCCAGCATCTGTTCGGCGAAACGCTCGGCGGTGGCGGCCGCGGCGGCGGTCATGATGTCGAGGTTGCCCGCGTATTTCGGCAGGTAGTCGCCGAGCCCTTCGACTTCCATGAACACCGACACGCGATTGCCGTCGAACACCGGCCCGTTCTTCAGCGTGTAGCCGGGCACGTAGCGCTGGACTTCCTTGACCATCGCATGCACGGACGCGGTGATCGCGTCGACGTCGGGCGGCCCGTCGGTCAGGCAGTGGATCGTGTCGCGCATGATCAGCGGCGGCTCGGCCGGGTTGATCACGATGATCGCCTTGCCCTTGCGTGCGCCGCCGACCTGTTCGATCGCGCCGGACGTCGTGCGCGTGAACTCGTCGATGTTCTTGCGCGTGCCGGGGCCGACCGAGCGCGACGACACGGTCGCGACGATCTCGCCGTACGCGACCGGCTGCACGCGCGATACCGCGTACATCATCGGGATCGTCGCCTGGCCGCCGCAGGTCACCATGTTGACGTTCGTCTGCGCGCTGTCGAGATGCGCGTCGAGGTTCACCGGCGGCACGCAGTACGGGCCGATCGCGGCGGGCGTCAGGTCGATCATCTTCACGCCGAGCGCGGTGAGCTTGTCGGAGTTGTCGCGGTGCACGTACGCCGACGTCGCGTCGAACGCGATGCGGATGTCGTCGGCGGCAACGTGCGGCAGCAGCCCGTCGACACCCTTGTCGGTGGTCTTCAGGCCGAACTCGCGCGCACGGGCGAGACCGTCGGATGCCGGATCGACGCCGACCATCCATACCGGTTCGAGCACCGTCGAGCGGCGCAGCTTGTATAGCAGGTCGGTGCCGATGTTGCCGGGCCCGATCAGTGCGCATTTGATTTTCTTCATCAGGATGGTTCCTTTAGATAAAGCGGACGTCGCAGCCGCCGATGCCGGAGATGTGCATCGACAGCGTGTCACCGGCCGTGACCGGAATCAGTTTCGCGAGCGAGCCGGACAGCACGATCTCGCCGGTCAGCAGCGGCACGTCGTACGCGGCGAGCGTGTTCGCGAGCCACGCGACCGCGTCGGCAGGGTGGCCGAGCGCCGCGTCGCCGCGTCCTTGCGCGACGCGCTCGCCGTTCTTGTCGATCGTCATCTCGCACGCGGCGAGATCGAGCGTATGCGGGTCGACGCGCGCATCGCCGAGCACGTACACGCCGCACGACGCGTTGTCGGCGACAGTGTCCTCGATGCGGATCGCCCAGTCGCGGATGCGCGAATCGACGATCTCGAAGCAGGGCGCGACGGCGGCCGTCGCGGCGATCACGTCGGTGCGGTCGATGCCGGGGCCGCGCAGGTCGTGCGCGAGGATGAACGCGATCTCGCCTTCGGCGCGCGGCGCGATCAGCGAATCGGCGGCAATCGCCTCGCCGGCCGCGTAGTGCATGCCGGACAGCAGGATGCCGAAATCGGGCTGGCGCACGTTCAGCATGTCCTGCACGGCCTGGCTCGTCACGCCGATCTTCTTGCCGACGACCGCTTCGCCCTGTTCGACGCGACGCTCGATGAAGCGCTGCTGGATGCGGTAGGCGTCGTCGAGCGACAGCCGGCGCGGACGGTTCGACAGCGGCGCGACCGGCGCACGCGCGTGCCACGCGGCGTACAGTTCGTCGCCGAGTGTCGTATGCAGGCGGGAAGACATGAAAGGGCCCTCGAATCTCGAATGGAAAAGGCCGCCGTCGCGGGCGGCGTCGTGCGCCGGAGCGGGGCTCCGGCGCGTGGGTCGCGGCCGCGCCGCGTCAGTGGATCGATCAGTTGCCCGAACTGCGGATCGCGTCCGGCGAGAAGTACGCCTCGTTGAACTGCGGGCTGTTGTCGAGCTTCGGCATCGGGCCTTCGTTCGTCAGGCGGTCGGCGAAGTACGCGCCGGAAATCAGGTCGTGGTAGAACACCGCGCTCGGGTAGAACGTCTTCGCGTCGAACGCATACAGCGACGTCGCGACGTTGGTGCGCCACAGCTGGCCGCGCGCATCGTAGTTGTCGGCCAGCAGCGATTGCCAGGAGTCCTCGTCGATGTACAGCACGCGCTTCGCATACTGGTGGCGATAGCCGTTCTTCAGTGTCTCCTGCAGCACCCACACGCGATGCAGTTCGTAGCGGAGGTACGCCGGGTTCTCGTGGCCCTTGGTCAGCAGCTCGCCGTACTTGATCGCGCTGTCCATGACCTTGTAGTTGTCGTACGGCACGTAGATCTCGCGCTTGCCGACGATCTTCCAGTCGTAGCGGTCGCCGGGGCCGTTGTACAGGCGGTCGTCGTCGACAGTGCGAAAACCGCCCGCGCCCGACGGCTGGTCGTACCCGTACTCGGGCGCCTGGCGCACGCGCCGCGTGCCGGGGTTGTACATCCACGTGCGCGACGCGTTGTCGGCGCCGGCCTTGTCCCAGTTCTGGAAGCCGACGATCAGCGAGCCGCGGTCCGACAGCGGCAGCTCCGTCGCGTTGCGGTAGTACGTGCGGTTGTTCAGGTCGTTCTTCACGTCGTACTTGCCGACGTTGCGCGGCGAGTAGATGTCGTAGCGGATCTTGCCCCACGCGATGTTGCCGTCCGAGTACACGACCGCCTGGTCGTAGGTCGCCTGCTCGGCGCCGATCGCCGACGAGAAGCGCTGGTTCCACAGCAGCTCGGCGGCCGTCTTCGGGATCGGGTACGGCACCGTCGGCGGCGCGTTCGTCAGGCCGTTCGCATCGGGCGTCATCGTCGACTCGGGCGCGTACGTGCGGATGTCCTTGTAGAGGGCATCCGGGAAGCGGAAGTCGCGATGGCTCGGATAGACGTTGATCTTGAACGTGGCCGGATAGCGCTTGAACATCGCCTTCTGGCCGTCGGTCAGGTGCTCGGCGTACTGCGCCATGTTCTCCGCGGTGATCGTCGCGATCGGTTTCTCGCTCGCGAACGGATCGGGGTAGCGGCTGCCGCGCTTGTACTGCACGTCGGGCGGCGTGCCGAGCCACTTGCCGGTCCACTCGGGCACGCCGTTGTCCTTGCTCGCGGCGCGCACCGCGCCGACCGGCGTCAGCGGGCCGTCGAGCGCCTTCAGGTCGTCCTGCGTGACCTTCGGGAACGACGCCGTCGCGACGACCGCGCACGCGGCCATCACCGACGCGCGCAGGAGGGGAAGATGAATGCGTTTCATATCGATCCTCGTAGTGCTGAATGACGAGCGGCCGAGCCGCTCAGAAGTGGTAGGTCGCCGTGGCCAGCACGTAGTCGCGATCCGACAGCGGACGCGTGACCGGATTCGGCGAACCGAGGAACTTCGCGTAGACGAGCGACAGCTGCAGGTTGCTCAGGCGCGTGAACGTCACGCCGGCCGTCACGCGGTGATCGCCCTGGCCCGTCAGCGAGCCGAGCGCGCCGGCGAGCGGCGACGTGCCCGTCAGGTCGTGCGTGTAGGTCAGCGGCACGTCGAGATCCCAGCCGTTGAACACGTTCTTGTAGCTGAGCGTCCACGCGATCTCCATCGCGAGCGCGTTGCGTGAATTCGCGAGCGTGGTCGAGCCGTCGAGCGCCGAGATGCTGCCGGCGTGCACGTACGTGAGTTCGCCGATCAGCGATTGCGAGTTCGCGAGGAAGCTCGGCCCGATCGAGTAGATGCCGGACAGGTTGGTCTGCAGCACGTTCGCGCGCGTCGATTGCGGGCCCGTCGGCGTATTGACGAGCACGGCCGCGCCCTGGCGGTACGACACTTCGCCCGCGACGTTCACGGGGCCGACCTGCGTCGAGAAGCTCGCGCCGGTCAGCTTGATGTTGCTGAAATAGGTCTGCTGATACTGGAGCGTCGGGAAGTACGTCGTGACGACGCTCGGGTTCATGTCGTTGTAGTGCAGGTGGTACAGGCCGATCTCGGTGTCGCCGAGCACGCGCACGCGCGCGCCGATACCCCACTGGTTGCGCGCGCTCGGCTTGTCGTCGGGGCCGCGCGGAATGATCATGCCGCCCGGGCCGATGATGTATTGGGCACCGGGGCCCGTGACGTCGGAGTAGCTCCAGTACGTGCCGGGCGCGGTCAGCCGGTTCTGCTGGTACGAGAACTGGTAGTAGCCGAGCAGGCTGAAGTTCGGCGTGATCTGCCACTGCGTCGAGATCTGCGGCACCGGCAGCAGGATGTCCTTCACCTCGGCGCCGGCCATGTACGACTTGGTCGCGTCAGACGGCCCCTGCGCGCCGGCGATGTTCGGGAAGAACAGGCTTTCGCCCCATGCGACCACCTGGTCGCCGACCTTCACGTTCAGGCTCGTCGAACCGATGTGGAAGGTGTTGTACGCATACGCGGCGAGCAGCGTCGTGTGGCCCCCCGACCAGTAGCGCGCATCGCTCGTGAAGTCGTTGTACTGGCCAGCATGGTTCACGGTGCCCGGCGCGTCGTTGTAGTTCGGGCGGTGATAGGCCTGGTCGTAGAACGTGTCCGCGCGGACGAACACACCCCAGTCGTCGTGCTTCAGGTTCACTTCGCCGAGCAGGCTGACCTGGTTCTCGATCAGCTTGTTCTTCGCGAAGTTGCGGTCGCCGTCGTCGCCGTTGATGTTCGCCGGCGTCAGCAGATTGCCGCTCGGTGCGCGGGTGCGCATGCCGAGGCCATAGCTGAGCGTGAACGTGTAGTCCAGCGTCGTGTCGGCGCCAAGCTCGATCGTGCTGCCGGCGTGCGCACCGGGAACGGCGCACGTCAGCAGCGCGGCGGCCAGCGTCGACAGCGTGGCGGTCGCCCGCTTGTCGGTACGGCGCGAAATCCGTTGATGCATGGTGTCTCCTCTTGGGGTATCGACGACGGTCGACTGTGTGTGTTGTCGTGAGAGGCAGAGTAGGGAGATCGCGGTAGCAGGGAATCGTCGAAATGAACTAGATGACTTCCCTAGGACTGGAAACGAATTGCCCGCACCGCTTGCATTGCGCGGGTCAGCGCGCGTCGGCCTGCGCGGCCGACAGGAACGCGGGCCGTTCGCCGCCGCCGTCGAGCCGCAGGTTCGTGCCCGACGTGTACGACGCATCGGGCGACGCGAGGAACAGGCAGGCGGAGGCAACGTCGTCGGGCGTCGCGAGCCGCCCGGCTGGAATCGTCGCGCGGATCGCGTCGAGCGCGGCGTCGTCGCCGTAATGGCCTTCGGTGGCCGATTCGGTCTGCACGAGGCTCGGGCTGATCGCGCACACGCGCACGCGCGGCGCCCACTCGACCGCGAGCGACGCGACCGCATTGACGAGGCCCGCTTTCGCGGCGCCGTACGCGGCCGTGCCGGGCGACGGTCGCGACGCGCTGACGCTTGCGATGAACAGCATCACGCCGCCTGCCGGTTGAGCCTGCATGATCGCGTTCACGCGCTGCGCGAGCTGCAGCGGCGCGATCAGGTTCAGCCGCACGATCGAATCGGTGAAGCGCGGCGATGCATCGGCCGCGAGCGCGAACGGCGAGCCGCCCGCGTTGTTGACGAGCACGTCGAGGCCGCCGGCCGTCTCGCGGATCGCCGCGAGCATCGCATCGACCTGCTCGACGTCGCGCAGGTCGGCCGCGATGAAGGCCGCCGAGCGGCCATCGGCCGAAGGTGGCGCATCGGGTGCACTGCGCCCGCAGACGAACACGCGCGCACCTGCCGCGAGAAACCGTTCGGCGATGCGCCGCCCGATGCCCTTGGTGCCGCCCGTCACGAGCACCGTCTTGCCGCTGTAGTCGAATCCGTTCATCGTTGCCTCCGTTTCGGTGGGCCGATGATAGGAAGAAGTGCGGGCGGCTTCGTAGTCTGAAAGGATGATGCCGGCCGGCGCCGGCGGCGCAATCATCGTGGCAGGCATCCATCGAACGACGAAGGAGACAACTCGCGATGACGACCCTCACGACGCCGCCGGCCGGCATCTTCACCGACGTACCGGGCGGCATGTGCCTGCACCATTTCGAGGCGGGCGAGGGCCGGCCGGTGGTGTTCATCCACGGCAGCGGCCCGGGCGCCAGCGGTTTCAGCAACTTCAAGCACAACGTTCCGGCGTTCGCGGCGGCCGGCTACCGCGCGATCGTCGTCGACCTGCCGGGCTACGGGCAGTCGTCGAAGCCGTCCGACGTCGCCTATACGCTCGATTTCTTCGTCGGCGCGCTGCATGCGCAACTGGCCGCGCTCGCGATCGGGCCGGCCGTGCTGCTCGGCAATTCGCTGGGCGGCGCGATCGCGCTCAAATACGCGCTCGACTACCCGGACGAAGTCGACGGGCTGATCATGATGGCGCCGGGCGGGGTCGAGGATCGCGACACCTATTTCCGGATGGAAGGAATCCAGCGGATGGTGCAGCTGTTCACCAATCGCCAGATGAATGACGACACGATGCGCGAGCTGCTGACGCTGCTCGTGCACGATCCGGCGATCGTCACCGACGCGCTCGTCGCCGAGCGGATGAAGGTGTGTGTCGAGCAGCCGACCGAGGTGCTGTCGACGATGAGCGTGCCGAACCTGACCGGTGCGCTCGGCGACCTGCGCTGCCCGATACTCGGTTTCTGGGGCACGGACGACCGCTTCAATCCGGTCGGCGGCGCGCTGAAATTCCTCGAACACTGTCGCGACGCGCGCTTCGTGCTGATGAACCGGTGCGGCCACTGGGTGATGGTGGAACACGCCGATTATTTCAATCGGGAATGCCTCGATTTTCTTGCGACGCGGAACACGCGATAACGCTGGATGCCCTTGAAGGCCGCCGCGCATGCGGGCGGCCCGTATGAATCTACGGAGACACCATGAAACTCATCGAAGAACTGTTCGACCTGCGCGGCAAGGTGGCCGCGATCACCGGCGGCGCGCGCGGCATCGGCGCGGAGACGGCGCGCACGCTGGCTGCGGCCGGCGCGAGTGTCGCGATTCTCGATGTGCTGTCGCAACCGGCGGAAGCGCTGGTCGGGGAAATCCGCGCGCAGGGCGGCCAGGCCGCGTTCTGGTCGCTCGACGTGACGCAGGAGGCCGACGTCGCGCGCGTGTTCGGCGAGATCGTCGCGCGCTTCGGGCGCCTCGACGTGCTCGTGAACAACGCGGGCATCGAAGGGCACAACGTGCCGACGCACGAGCTCACGCTCGCGCAGTGGCAGCGCGTGCAGGACGTGAACGTGAACGGCGTGTTCCTGTGCACGCGTGCGGCGATTCCGCATATCGACGCTGCCGGCGGCGGGTCGATCGTGAACCTGTCGTCGATGTACGGGATCGTCGGCGGCCCCGACGTGCCCGCATATCATGCGTCGAAGGCCGCGGTGCGGATGATGGCGAAGGTCGACGCGATGCTGTACGCGGCGAAGAACATCCGCGCGAATTCGGTGCATCCCGGCTATATCCGCACGCCGATGCTCGAGGACGCGTTCCGCCAGATGGGGCAGGACCCCGATCGCGCATTCGAGTACATGCAGACGCACGTGCCGATGGCGAAGATCGGCAGCCCGCGCGACATCGCGGCCGGCATCCTGTATCTCGTGTCGCCGGCAGGCCGCTACGTGACGGGCGCGGAGCTCGTGATCGACGGCGGGTATACCGCGCGCTGATACGGCGTGGCGCACGCAATGGAACAGGAGACAGGCAGTTGAAAGTGTTCGTGGCAGTGAAACGCGTGGTCGACGCGAACGTGAAGATCGGCGTGAAATCCGACCGGACGGGTGTCGACATCGCGAACGTGAAGATGTCGATGAACCCGTTCGACGAAATCGCCGTTGAAGAAGCCGTGCGGTTGAGGGAAGCGGGCGTCGCGACCGAAGTGATCGCGGTGTCGGTGGGCGTGACGCAAGCGCAGGAAACGCTGCGCACGGCGC
>NZ_QTQI01000002.1 GCF_003853705.1 Burkholderia sp. Bp8992
CGCGCGCGGCAGTCGACGCCGGCTACGTGCCGAACGACTACCAGGTCGGCCAGACCGGCAAGATCGTCGCACCGCAGTTGTACATCGCAGTCGGTATTTCGGGCGCGATCCAGCATCTGGCCGGCATGAAGGATTCGAAGATGATCGTCGCGATCAACAAGGATCCGGAGGCACCGATTTTCAGCGTGGCCGACTACGGCGTGGTCGGTGACCTGTTCGCGCTCGTGCCGGAAGTCGTCGCGGCGCTTTGACGATGCCGCTGTTCGAATTCAACGGGATGCGGCCGCGCGTCGACCCGTCCGCGTATGTCGACCCGACCGCGGTCGTGATCGGCGACGTGACGATCGGTGCGCGCTGCTACATCGGTCCGCATGCGAGCCTGCGCGGCGACTTCGGTGCGATCGTCGTGGAGGACGGCAGCAACGTGCAGGACGGCTGCGTGCTGCATGTCGGGATCGGCGAGACATGCCGGCTCGGCGTGAACAGCCACGTCGGCCACGGCGCGATCGTGCATGGCGCGACGCTCGAACCCGACACGATGATCGGGATGAACGCGGTCGTGATGGACGGCGCGACGATCGGGGCGACGACGATCGTCGCCGCGTGCGCGTTCGTGAAGGCCGGTTACGACGTGCCGGGCGGCGTGCTGCTCGCGGGGGTGCCGGGGCGCGTCGTGCGGCGGCTGAGCGACGCGGAGATCGAAGCGAAGGCGAGCGGCACGCGGATCTATCAACAACTGGCGGCGGACTGCCTGAGGACGATCAGGCCGATCGGCGGGTGAGCGGGGCGCACATCTTTCGCGCGTGCCGGTCAATCGGGACGATACCCGATCAATTGCGTGACACATCGCCCTTGGCTTAAGATCGGCAGGAGTTCACCACACGCGTCCAGCACCAATGAAAAAGAGCATGAGCCTGCGGGTCGCCGTCATCGCCTCGGCCGTTGCGGCATACAGCATCTACATGCACATCGACCAACTGATCAGCGGCTGCATGTGGGTCAGGGGCCGTCAGCGCTGCAGTTTCGAAAACAGCGCGAATTTCGAGGGCTGGATGAATCTCGACCTGCTGCTCACGTGTTGCTGGATCGCCACCGCGGTGGTCGGATGGATGACGTTCGCGCAGTCGGGGAAGAAGCCGGGCTAGAGGCGTGGCGCACGATTTCCCCTGAACGATCCCGAAGCAGCCGGCGTTCGCGTCAATCCTGTCAATCCGTGACAACGCGTATTCGCCGCTCGATGGCGATTCCGTTGCGGATTCAAGCGAGCCGGAAAACCACGCACAAACTTGCTGCCCGCAGGCGAGATCACGGTGGTTCCGACCGGAATGCGTTGTAGCGCGCGTACGGCGCGAGGGGAGGCTCCCATGCAATTTCCGACCGGATCGGTGGTCGCGCTCAGTTCGGCGGCCGCGACGATGTTTTCGCTGGGCATGCTGTTTCTCGGCTACTGGGGGCTGCACGAACCGCTGCCCTGGCGGTTCGGCGACTACGTCGTGATCGTGCCCGCGCTCGCGGGCTTCGCGTGCCTCGCCAGCGTGCCGTTTCTCGCGACGTCGCCGATGAAAACGCCCGACGACGAGTCGCGGATGTTCGTCGCGCGGCGCGTGTTTTTGTGCGGTGCGAGTGCGGTGTGGTGCGCGATCGTCGCGTCGTTGTTCGTTTGAGATCGGGGCGGCGAGACGGTGGCCGGAGCCGCGTTGCGGGCGCGTGCCGACACGCGTCGTGCGCAGCCGGTACGCAGGGTTTTCACACCGCCATTCCTGCTTTGATTTCCCCATTGCGTGCACTAGATTCGAAGCGTTTGCATGTCACCGAGCGCGAGGTGGAGCCATGACGCCGTGGGAGATTCAGGGTACCGAAATGATCAGCTGCAATTGCTCATACGGTTGCCCGTGCCAGTTCAATGCGTTGCCGACCAACGGCAATTGCGAAGCGATGGGGGCGATATCGATCGACAGCGGCCACTACGGCGACGTGGTGCTCGATGGTGTGAGGATCGCGGTCGTGTTCCAGTGGCCGGGTGCCGTTCACGAAGGCCGGGGCAAGTGCCAGCCGATCGTCGACGAACGTGCCAGCCCCGAGCAGCGCGATGCCGTGCTGAAGATCATGACCGGTCAGGATACCGATCCATTCGCGACGATGTTCTCGGTGTACGCGTCGACGCTCGAGCACGCGTTCGATCCGATCTTCACGACGATCGATTTCGACGTCGATGTCGATGCGCGGCGCGGCCGGATTCACGTCGACGGCGTGTTCGACGCAACCGGCGAACCGATCCGCAACCCGGTGACGGGCGCCGAGCATCGCGCGCGGATCGACCTGCCGCACGGTTTCGAATACGAGGTGGCGGAAATCGGCTCGGGCTCGGGGCGCTCGCAAGGCAACATCGTGTTGAATCTCGACGGCACCTATGCGCAGTTCGCGCGGCTGCACATGAACAACCACGGATTGATCCGGCATCGCGTCGCGGCATGACCCCGTTCGACACCTGGCTCGGCCGCGAGCGCGTCATCACGCTGCTCGCGATGGCCGCGCTCGCCGGCGTGTGCTGGTTCTACCTGTGGACCGGTGCGGGGACCGGCATGTCGGCACTGGACATGACGACGTTCGCGCTCTTTCCGCACCGTCTCGCGGACGACACGGGCAGCATGGATCCATCGCTGCCGACCGTGATCGCGATGTGGTGGGTCATGATGATCGCGATGATGACGCCCGGCGCGGCGCCGCTCGTGATGCTGTACCGGCGCGTGCTGCGGCATCGCGGCGGCCCTTCCGGCTCGGCGTTCACGTCGGTGTCGCTGCTGGCCGGCTACCTGACGGCCTGGCTCGCGTTCTCGATCGGCGCCGCGCTGCTGCAGGCGATGCTGCAGCCGGCCGGATTGATCTCCTCGATGATGCTGTGGTCGAAGAGCGCGGTCCTTTCCGCTGTCGTCCTGGCGCTCGCCGGGCTCTATCAATTCTCGCCGCTGAAGCGCGCGTGCCTGCGGCAATGCCGTGCGCCGGCGGCGTTCCTGGTTGCGCACTGGCGTCCGGGTATCGCTGGCAGTTTCCTGCTCGGCGCGCGTCACGGCGCGTACTGCGTGGGCTGCTGCTGGCTACTGATGGCGCTGCTGTTCGTCGGCGGCGTGATGAACGTCGTGTGGATTGCCGCGTTGTCGCTCCTCGTGTTCGCGGAAAAAGTCCTGCCCGGCGGCGAACGCATCAGCCGCGCGCTGGGCATCGTGCTGATCGCGTGGGCCGGTGCGACGTTGATCGTGTGACGGGCGCCGCCGCCCGGCAGCGGAAACTTGCGGGGCCCGTCGGGAGACTTTCGATGAAAACCTGGTTTCATGCCGTCGCCGCTTGGTGCGCGATGGCTGTCGTCGCGATGCCGGTGTTCGCGGGCGGCGACATGTCCGGCATGCAAATGGGCGACACGACGACGTCGGCGCCGGATGCGAAGTTGACCGATGCCGAGGTCAGGGCGGTCGATGCCGGGCGCGGGCGGGTGACGCTGAAGCACGGTGCGCTCGACAACGTCGGGATGCCGCCGATGACGATGGCGTTCAAGGTCGGCGACGTGGCGATGATCCCGTCGCTGCATGCGGGCGACAAGGTCCGGGTTCGGGTTGAACGCGTCAATGGCACGCTCACGATCGTGAAGCTCGTCAAGCGGCCGTGACGGGTGACGCTATTCGTCGTGATCGACGAACACCTTGTTGGCGCCCGCCTTGTACAGCCGCTTGCCGAGTTTCGGGTAGTCGCACACGTCGTGCTCCGGCCGATCGCCGGCGACGATATAGACGAGCGGCAGGTCGCCGGTATTGAGCATCGTATGCGCGGGGCCGCCGCGCGGGAATCCCATGAAGTCTCCCGGGCCGACCGGACAGGTCTGGCCGCCGATGGTTGCCTCGCCGAATCCGGACAGCACGTAGACGCATTCCTCGCCGTACAGGTGCCGGTGATATTCGGTCGATTCGTGACCCGGCATCAACGTCATCAGATGGAAGCCCAGTTGCGTCAGCCCGGTGGCGTCACCCAGTGACCGCTTCAGGCGGACGGCATTCGCGTTCAGCGGATGGACGGAATGCTCGGGTTCCATCGCCGCGATATCGGCGGCGCTCAGGATGGCTCGCGGGTTGTTCATCGTCTGTCTGGTCCGGGGATCGGGGCGCCGGCGGCACGGATTGCAGGCTTTCGGGCAGGTATCGACGATAGCATCGTTTGGGGGCGCTCGAAGGAGGCGGCGACGCAGCGCGCGGTCGTTTGACATGTAGTGCTACGTAACACCGGATTCGTGTTACGCATGTGTTATCGGAACGTAAGGTGCGCGTGCGCCGAAAGATCGGGCGACGGCGCCGTGCGTGGTGCGTGCCACGGGCGTCGGGACGGGGGATCCGCTGAGATTGCGGGACCACCAGCGGTTCTGATCGCGATGGCACGGTAGATGCTTGCCGGAAGCCCGGAGTTGAATAGCAGACGGGGACTTCCATGCACAAACATTTCATCAACGCGAATGTCGCGCTCGCCGCCGTTGCTGCGGCGTGTGCGCTGGCGGCATGCGGCGGCGGGGACATCACGGCGCCGACGCTGTCGGGCAACAACATCGGGGCGAGCACGAGCGGGGCCAGTGGCACGAGCGGCAGCAGCGGCACGAGCGGTAGCAGCGGCACAAGCAGCAGCGGCACGAGCAGCAGCGGTTCGAGCAGCGGCAACACCAGCGGCTTCGGGACCAGCGGCACGCCGGGCACGAACGGCATCATCAGCTCCGTCGGCGGCGTCGTCATGGCCGCGGGCACGACGATCGACGGCGTGACGCCTCCCGTCGGCAAGGACGTGACGGCCGGACTCGGCAACACGGTCAACGGCGCCGGCACGATCATTCGCGATACCGCCAATGCGGTGAGCAACGGGATCGGCCGGATCGGCATCGCATCGAATCCGGTCGGCACGACCGTTGCCGGCCTCGGCTCGCTCGTCGGCTCGGCGAGCAGCCCGGTCACGGGCCTGAGCCAGACCGCGACGGCGCTCGGCACCGGGCCGCTCGCACCGCTGGCGCCGATCACGGCGCCCATCGGCGGCCTGCTCGATACGGTGGCCGGCGGTCTCCAGGGCGCCGGCGCGACACTCGGTTCGACGCTGTCGTCGGGCCCGGTGCAACAGGCGACGCAGGCGATCAGCACCGCGATCACGCCGCTCGTCACCACCACCGGCCAGCTCACGCAGCAGGTCGGCACGGCAACGGGCCTCGGACAGCCGGTTGCCGGCCTGCTCGGACAGGTCGGCGCGGCGATCACCTCGGCGGGCGGCAAGGTGGCGTCGGCGTCGTCGCAGCCGATCGTCGGCGCCGTCGGCCAGGTCGTGTCAGCGGTCGGCAACACGGTGACCAATGCGGGCGGCCTCGTGAGTCCGAAAGGCGCGAACGGCGGCGCGCCGATTCCCGGTCTGGTGATCAGCGTCGCCGGCGGCATGCCGGCGATGGTGATAAACGGCCCCGGGGCCGGTACGGGCGGCGGTGCGGCGTCGGGCGGCACGGGCAATCCGCTCGCGCCCGTCACGTCGCTGGTGGGTGGCCTGCTCGGCGGTGTGACGGGCGGAGTCGCCGGCAAGTAGCCGGAGCGCGTCGGTCATCTTGGAAAAGGGGGATGGCCGGCCGCTGGCTTGAGATCGGCCGGTCGCCGCCGCTCACGACTTTCGCGGCGCGGCCGGGCCGACAGCGGCGATCAGCGCGTCAGCCGCGATTGCCGTCGAGCTTCGACGGCGGTCGCGCCAGCCCGCGCACCGGCACGGGCGTCGACATCACGATCGACGTGCGCGTTTCGCCGTACAGGTTGATACGCTCGATCAACTGTTCGAGATGGGTCATGCTGGTCGCGACGAACCGCATCACGTACGAATCCGCGCCCGTCACGTGTCGGCACTCGACGACTTCGGGAATCGCTTCCAGCAGCTTGAGGAATTTGGCCTTGGCCGGCTGCGGCACCGTGATGCCGATCAGCGCGCTCACCGGGTAGCCGGCCGCGGCCGGATTGATCCGGGCCGTATAGCCCTCGATGACGCCGGACGCCTCGAGGCGCTTCACGCGCTCCGTCACCGCCGGCACCGACAGGTGAACCTGGCGCGCGAGTTCCGTATAGCTGATGCGGGCGTTGGCCTGCAACAGCGCCAGTACCTTCCAGTCCAGATCATCCATCGCGGCGGTATTTTTTAAGGTGGAGTCTCCATTTTTCCTTAAAAACTGCATTCAGCGGTGACCGGATTTTCCCTACGATGCCTGTTCAATTCGTTGCATGTCGCAAGGAGCAGGCGATGCTGTTCATCAAGTCCGTCGTGATGGGGCTGTCGATCGCGGTGCCGGTCGGCCCGATCGGCATGCTGTGCATTCAGCGCAGCCTGAGCCGCGGTTTTCAGGCAGGGTTCGCGACGGGCATCGGTGCCGCGTGCGCCGATGCGATCTACGGCCTGCTCGGCGCGCTGGGTATCGCGGGCATCGTCACCGCATTCCCGATGCTGACCGTCGCCCTCAAGATCGCCGGCGGCGCGTTCCTCGTGTGGCTTGCGTGGTCCATCGCGCGCCAGCCGCCGGCCGTGTCGGCGCCGCAGCGCGACCTGCCGCGCACGACCATCCTGCGCGACTTCCTGACGACGTTCGGCCTGACGCTGTCGAACCCGATGACGATCCTGTCGTTCGTCGGGATTTTCGCGGCCCTCGGCCCGCTGTCGGGTTCACACGAAGGGGCGATGCGGCCGGCGGTCGAATGGATGGTCGCCGGCGTGTTCGTCGGTTCGGCAACCTGGTGGCTGTGCCTGAGCGGCGCGACGGCCGCGCTGCGCACGAGGATGTCGTTCGCGTTCATGCACCGGTTGTCGCGCGTGTCGGCCGCCGTCATCGCGGCATTCGGCGTGATCCAGCTGGCCGCGGGCGTGCGCGGCCTTGTCTAGTACCCCGACGCTGGCGCCAAGGCGCCGGCCCGTCAGAACGTATAACTGACCTTCCCGAACGCAGTCCGCCCGAGCGTGTTGTAGCCGTACGCGGTCATGTATTGCCGGTCGAACAGGTTCGACAGCGTGGCCGACACCGTCAGGTGCGAATTGATCCGGTACGACGCGCGCAGGTTCACGGTCAGGTACGACGGCAGGTACGTCGCGTTGACCGGATCGTCGAACGTCGTACCGCCGTAGTTCAGCGCCGCCCCCGTGCTGAGCGCGTGCAGGTGCAGTTCGTCCCACGTGTGGTCCACGTTCAGGCTGACCGTCTGGCGCGGCCGGCGGTTCAGCCAGCTGTCATGGGTCTCGTCCTGCGGATTCAGTATGCCGATCGCGACGCTCACCGGCGTGTAGCGGCCGATCGTCCCCTTGTACGACAGGTCGATTCCGCGGATATGCGCGCGGCCGATGTTCATCGGCGAATACGTCGCCGGGTTGTAGGCGATCAGGTTGCTGACGCGCGTGTCGTAGATCGCCGCGGAAAACGTGCCGTACGACGTGTTCGCGTCGAGCGCGGCCTCGACCGACGTGCTGCGTTCCGGGCTGAGGTTCGGATTGCCGTAGCCGGGGTAGTACAGGTCGTTGAAACTCGGCAGGCGGAAGGCATTGCCGTACGACACGCGAGCCGTGTAGACCGGCGTGATCGCCCACGACAGCGCGGCATTGCCGGTGTTCACGCCTTGTCCGGCGATGATCTCGCGACGCCCCGCGAGGAACAGCGTCACGCTGCCGAGCGTGGCCGACTGGTGCAGCGAGAACGCGGAGTCGTTGCGCGTCGGAATGCCGCCGGGTGCATCGACCGGCAGGAACGCCTGTTCGCGCGTGAAATCGTACGCGAGCTTGCTCTCGCCCGACAGCGGCAGGCCGAACAGGTGGAATCCGCGCGCCTGATGGGTCAGCGACGTCGACGTGCTGATGCGCTGCGAATCGATCTGGCCGGTCGGGATGGCCGGATCGCTCGCATAGAGGAACTGGCGATCGTTCGCATAACCGAACGACTGGTCGAACTGCGTATCGGGCGTGATGTCGAGATGGAACGCGAGCCCGGTCGTCAGCTGGTGATCGAGCTCGCGGTTCGCATAGCCGCTGTTGTCGAAGGACAGGTCGGAGCGGTGATAGAGCGCGAACGTCGAGATCGACCAGTTGTCGCGCGCGTAGCCGAGGCGCGCATCGAGATCCTGCGCGTGATACGGATTGCGGCCGTCCTCGTGATACGGCAGGACGGGCCGCGTCGAATCGATGCCGGCCGTGTTGTACGCGTGCAGGCCGAGCGAGTAGGTGAGCCCGCCGAGCGCGGCGAGCGGGCCGGTCGACGGCACCGTGCCCGACGTGCGCAGCTGCGTGTCGAAGGTCTTGTTCGACCCGCCGCCGAACGACACGATGGTCTGGTTCGGCTGGTTCGACGAGCGGCGCGTGAACAGCTGCACGACACCGCCCATCGCGTTGGCGCCGAACGACGCGGCGGCCGGCCCCGAAATCACCTCGACCCGTTCGAACGCATCCGTCGGCAGGTCGGCCCACGGCGCGATGCCGGTGGTCGGCGAGCCGATCCGGATGCCGTCGATGAACACGGCGACCTGGCTCGCCGACGAGCCCCGGATGCTGACCGATGCGGACGAGCCGGGGCCGCCGGTTTGCGACACGGTCACGCCGGGCAGCGTCGCGAGTGCCTGCGTGATGCTCGGGTCGCTCGGCGACAGCCGGTCGAGATCGGTTCGCGTGAGGACCTGGGTCGACGCATAGCGTCCGTCGAACGATTCGGGCAGGCGACGCGTGTCGGTCACGCTGATCGTCGGCAGGTCGGCGCTTTCCGCTGGCTGGGCGGATTGGGGGAGCGCGGTGTCGCCGGCGGCATGGGCGATCGGAGCAAGCAGCGCGGTGGCGGCGGACGTGGCGAGCAGGTAGCGAATGTTCATGAGACAGCGGGAGAAAGCGTGTTGCGCGTACGGCGATCGTGAGCGGACGGCGGGCAGGTTGCGCACAGCGACGGCGTGTCGGTGCGACGCTTCCGGCACGGAAGCGGATTCGGGAACGAAGGACATCTGACGGATCCTGAGGTCGGGACGTCCATGCAACGGGCGACCGCCAACGGCGGCGCCTGGCGCATCGGGACACCCCGCCCGGTGCGGCTGCTGGACCTCGGGTCGATGGCAGGTCTCCTGGCTCGCGGGTCGTCATCCGTGCAGGCCTTCCCGGTTTCCCAGTGGCATGCAGAGGCACGGATTCGCCGCTCACAGTTGCGGGGGCAGCCGCAGATTCGAGGCATTGCCCCTCCTGCGTTCCCTTTTGATCCCATCCCTGGGAACCATCAGCGCGCAAGGGTAATGGCGTGCGCTCGGGCGCGTCAATTGCCGCGCCGTGCGGGGATGCGAAAAAACGTCATTACCCGGCCATCGCTTTCCGAATCCTTTCCGTCATGCGTCGATGCCGTGTTTATCGTCTGATGAATGGGGCGCGCGCGAACGCGCGCCGGAACGCCGCCTCGCCGACGAAGCCGCGCGTCGCCAGTTTTCCGCTCGAACAGGCGGCCCGCGCACTCGATCTCGTTCAAACGGGCGAGGCGAAAACCAGGCTCGTGCCGCATGTTGCGGATATCGCGGGCCGAACAACACGCATCGAAACGACTGGAGACATCATGACCGACACCCCAGCCCCGATCCTGGCCGGCAAGTGCACGTTCGCGCTGTGCAGCCTGCCGGCGCGCGAGCGCACGGGCCTCGTCACGCACAGCCTGCATTTCCCGCTCGCGCAGCCACGCGCGGCGCGCTCGCTCGACGGCCGCACGCCGCTGCCGCCGCCGGTGATTCCCGCATACGCGCATTCTCTCCTCGACCCCACAGGACTCTGACTGACATGACGAATTCGATTCGCTTCGACGGCGGCACCGCCGTGATCACCGGCGCGGCCAGCGGCATCGGCAGCGGGCTGGCACGCCATGCGGCCGCGCTCGGCATGCGCGTCGTGCTGGCCGATCTCGATCCGGCGAAGCTCGATGCGTTCGCCGCGACGCTCGATACCGACGTGCTGTGCGTGCCGACCGACGTCAGCCGGCCGGAAGCCGTCGACGCGCTGGCCGAAGCCGCGTGGCGGCGTTTCGGCGGCGTCGACCTGCTGTTCAACAACGCGGGCGTGATGGCGACGGGCTTCAGCTGGGAAATCACGCCGGAACGCTTCGAGCGCAGCTTCGCGATCAACGTGCACGGCGTGCTGAACGGAGTCCGCAGCTTCGTGCCGCGGATGCTCGAGCGCAATATGCCGGCGCGGGTCGTGAACACCGCATCGGTCGGCGGCTTCCTGCCGAGCCCGCTGATGTCGCCGTATTCTGCGACGAAGTTCGCGGTGGTCGCACTGACCGAGTCGCTATATGGAGAACTGAAGATGCTCGGCGCGCCGGTCGGCGTATCGCTGCTCGCGCCGGGGCCCGTGCAGTCGGGCATCTTCAACGATCCGTTCGGCGCCGCGCACGACCGGCCCGAGGTGCGCGGTTTCGTCGACACGATGCGCGCGATGCTGAACGCACACGGGCTCACGCCCGACGCGTTTGCCGAACGGGTGTTCGACGGCATCCGCGCAGGGCGCTACTGGCTGATTCCGCAACCGGAGACGATCGACGGCGCGCTGCAGCGGCGTACCGGCGACATTCTTGCTGCGCGCGATCCGTCGCTGCCGTCGTTCTGAATGCCGGCGGGACCGGGCGCGGCAGCAGTGCCCGGCGCGCGCCGTTACATGTGCGTGCCGGCGTGCGAGCGGCCGCCCGGGTCGCCGCCGCGATCGGGCGGCGAATTGTTCTGATCGATCTTCGCGAGCACGAAGCCGGCGTGCGGCAGCGCGCCGGGCGAGCGGCGCATCGCCTGCGCGACGGCGTCGTGCGGCGATGCGGCGGGGAAACCGGAGGACGTCGCGCCCGGTTGAGCGAACGCCGAAAGGGAGGCGGCCGCCAGGGCGGCGGCGACGATCGCGTGCGTGTTCATGGTGGCTCCTTCACGACTGACTGCGGGACAACGTAATCAGTCTAGGGCGCGGAACTTAACGCGACGTGAAGGCGCAATGACGCACGGATTACAGGATATTCATGTACGCCGCGCGCGTCAGGCCGGCGTCGATACCAGCGCGCAGAAGTTCTCGAGATCGACGTTGCCGCCGCTGATCACGACGCCGACGCGCTTGCCCTGCAGCGCGTCCTTCATCCGCCGCACGGCGGCGAACGACAGGCAGCCGGTCGGCTCGACGACAATCTTCATACGCGTGGCGAAGAAGCGCATGCAGTCGACCAGTTCCGCGTCGGTCGCGGTCAGGATGTCGTCGACATCGCGGCGAATGATCGGGAACGTCAGGTTGCCGAGGTACTGCGTCTGCGCGCCGTCGGCGATCGTACGCGGCGTGTCGATCCGGACGATCGCGCCGGACCGGAACGATTGCTGGCCGTCGTTACCGGCTTCGGGCTCGACGCCGTACAGCTTCGCGTGCGGCGACAGCGCGCGCGTGGCGAGCGCGGTGCCCGACAGCAGGCCGCCGCCGCCGAGCGGCGCGAACACCGCGTCGAGCGGGCCGACTTCGTCGAACAGTTCCTTGGCCGCCGTGCCCTGGCCGGCGATCACGTCCGCGTGGTCGTAGGGCGGGATCAGCGTGAGCCCGTGCTGCTCCGCGAGATCGCGGCCGATCTGCTCGCGGTCCTCGGTGTAGCGGTCGTAGGTCACGACGTTGCCGCCGTAGCCGCGTGTCGCGGCCATCTTCGCGGCCGGTGCGTCCTGCGGCATCACGATCGTCGCCGGAATGCCGAGGATGCGTGCCGACAACGCGATCGCCTGTGCATGGTTGCCGGACGAGAACGCGACGACGCCGTGGCGGCGCTGTTCGGCGTTGAAACGCGACAGCGCGTTGAACGCGCCGCGGAACTTGAATGCGCCCATGCGCTGCAGGTTCTCGCACTTGAAGAACACCTGCGCGCCGAGTGCCTCGTCGACCGTTCTCGAAGTCAGCACCGGCGTGCGGTGCGCATGGCCTTCGAGCCGGGCCGCGGCGGCGGCGACGTCGTCATACGTGGGGAGAGTCGGAGCGTTCATGGTGGGTCGTGAGTCGGAAAGAGCAGTCAACTGGGAAGAAGCCGCGCGCGTATGACTTCTACTTCGCATCGTTGTAGACGGTCGCGCGCGAGACGCCAAGATGCTGCGACACGATTTCCATCGCGCGGCGCACCTCGAGGAAGCCGTCGGCCTTGAGTGTTTGCAGCAACTCGCGGCGCTGGTCGGTCTTCAGCTCGCGCGGCGTCGTCGCGAGGCGCGTCGCGAACGCGTCGATGCGCTGCCGGATCGCGTCGGCGCCGGCCGGGTCGAGCGTCTCGACGATGGCCTCGCCGTCGGTGCGGCAGAACTGGTTCAGCATGCCCTGGAAGCCGCGGAACAGCGTGACGTCGGCGTTCAGGCACAGCGCGGCGACGTAGCGCCCGGTCGAATCCTTGATGCCGATCGACGTGCTTTTCGCGGTGCGGCCGTCGGCGAAGCGGTTCGGGTAGTTCGCGAGCACCTGCGGGAAATCGTCGTCGGCGATGCGGGCGAGGCCGAGTTCGGTCGCCGGATCGCCGACCGCGCGCCCGGACAGGTTGTTGTGGATCGCGAGGATCGCGTGTTCCGGCGTGCGCAGGTCGTGCACGACGACTTCGGTGAATGGCGCGAACATCTCGCCGAGCCCTTCGGCGATGCGCTGCACCTGTTCGATCAGCGACGCCTGCTCAGACGGCGGCGGGGTGCGGTGCGTGGTCATGCGCTTTCCTGCGGGGACGGCGCGTCGGTCGTTTCCGGCCGCGTGATGTCGGCCAGCAACGGCTGCGCGATCCGCACGTAGTCGGCCGAGTCGAGCACGACCGAGCGGTCGAGGCGGCCCGCGTTGAATGCGATCTCGGCGTTGCGTTCGACCAGTGCGGGATCGACGACGAGCGTCACGTTCGCGTCGAACACGAACGGCGGCACGGCGCCCATCACGCAGCGCGTGACGGCGGCCGCGACGTCGGGCGATGCGAGCGTCGCCTTGCGGCGGCCCACGGCATCGGCAACCTTGCGGAAATCGATCTTCAGGTGGCCGGGGATCACGGCGAGCGCGGTGGTGTCGCCACCGTCCTTGAACGTGCAGAGCATCGCCTTCGCCCCTTGTTCGGGGCGTGTGCCGCGGATCGCGGCGATCACGTCGGATTTGCCTTCCGCCGGATGTTCGAGCACGCGGAATCGCGCACCGGACGTATTCAGCAGATGGCAAAGCGTGTCGAAAACGGGAGAGTCGTTCATGTCGCTCCGGCCAGGAGGGGGCGCACGCAGTGCACGGGAAGCGGGCGTGCTGATCGCTATCGATGAATTGTCCAAGTATAGACGTTTTGTCATGCGATGTGGCAAAAGCAGAGGCTGCCGCGCCTGGCGTTTCTCCAACTGCGAAAGGGCTTTTCACATTGCGAAACTCGCGGGAAATTCTTGCCGCGTCGTCTTTCCGCCGCTTGAAAAGTTGTTTTGCATCGCAAAATCGATTAGCTATCTCATTGAAAAACAAGAGGAATTTATATCTTATGTCTTATATAAGAGTTGATCGACAGCGGGCTCGACAGGATTAATATTGAGTCCATGCAGTTCGCTTCGTCACACGGGGCGGGCACGCTGAACCCTTTACTCAAATGCGCTTCGTTCCCAGGAGATCGACATGTCCCAGTACCAAGACGACATCAAGGCAGTGGCTGGCTTGAAGGAAAACCACGGCACCGCGTGGAATGCCATCAGCCCCGAGTACGCCGCTCGCATGCGTGCCCAGAACAAGTTCAAGACCGGCCTTGACATCGCGAAGTACACCGCGAAGATCATGCGCGCCGACATGGCCGCGTACGACGCCGATCCGGCCAAGTACACGCAGTCGCTGGGTTGCTGGCACGGTTTCATCGGCCAGCAGAAGATGATCTCCATCAAGAAGCACTTCAACAGCACCGAACGCCGCTACCTGTACCTGTCGGGCTGGATGGTCGCCGCGCTGCGCTCGGAGTTCGGCCCGCTGCCGGACCAGTCGATGCACGAAAAGACGTCGGTCAGCGCGCTGATCCGCGAGCTGTACACGTTCCTGCGCCAGGCCGACGCCCGTGAACTGGGCGGCCTGTTCCGCGAGCTGGACGCGGCGAAGGACGCGACGGCCAAGGCAGCGATCCAGGAAAAGATCGACAACCACGTGACGCACGTCGTGCCGATCATCGCCGACATCGACGCGGGCTTTGGCAACGCGGAAGCGACCTACCTGCTGGCCAAGCAGTTCATCGAAGCGGGCGCGTGCTGCATCCAGATCGAAAACCAGGTGTCGGACGAGAAGCAGTGCGGCCACCAGGACGGCAAGGTCACGGTGCCGCACGAGGACTTCCTCGCTAAGATCCGCGCGATCCGCTACGCGTTCCTGGAACTGGGCGTGGACGACGGCATCATCGTTGCCCGTACCGACTCGCTGGGCGCCGGCCTGACCAAGCAGATCGCCGTGACGGCCACGCCGGGCGACCTGGGCGACCAATACAATGCGTTCCTCGACTGCGAAGAGCTGTCGGCCGACCAGTTGGGCAACGGTGACGTCGTCATCAAGCGCGACGGCAAGCTGCTGCGTCCGAAGCGCCTGCCGAGCAACCTGTTCCAGTTCCGCGCCGGCACGGGCGAAGCGCGTTGCGTGCTCGATTGCATCACGTCGCTGCAGAACGGCGCCGACCTGCTGTGGATCGAAACCGAAAAACCGCATATCGCGCAGATCGGCGGCATGGTCAGCGAGATCCGCAAGGTGATCCCGAACGCGAAGCTGGTGTACAACAACAGCCCGTCGTTCAACTGGACGCTGAATTTCCGTCAGCAGGCATACGACGCGATGAAGGCGGAAGGCAAGGACGTGTCGGCCTACGACCGTGCGCAGCTGATGAGCGTCGAGTACGACGAGACCGAACTGGCCAAGCTCGCCGACGAGAAGATCCGTACGTTCCAGGCCGATGCATCGCGTGAAGCCGGCATCTTCCATCACCTGATCACGCTGCCGACGTACCACACGGCTGCGCTGTCGACCGACAACCTGGCCAAGGAATACTTCGGCGACCAGGGCATGCTGGGCTACGTGGCGGGCGTGCAGCGCAAGGAAATCCGCCAGGGCATCGCCTGCGTGAAGCACCAGAACATGTCGGGCTCGGACATCGGCGACGACCACAAGGAATACTTCAGCGGCGAAGCAGCGCTGAAGGCAGCGGGCAAGGACAACACGATGAACCAGTTCTGATCATCGTCCGACCCGAAGCGCAACGCCAGCCCCTCGGGGCTGGCGTTTTTTTATCCGCCCGATTCTGGCGCGTCATCCGCGCACGGCCTTCACGACGTACTGGCTCGTCGGCACCACGTCGATCTTGTCGAAATCGATGAAGCGTCCGCAGCTGTCCATCATTTCGGCCACGTTGCGCTGGAACTTTTCCTCGTCGCCGACCGCATCGAAGAACGCGTGCGGATCGGTCATGGCCGCGGCCGGGAAGCATTCCTCGACGATCGCGTCGTAGCCGGGCGCCGCATGCGTGAGCGCGCGCACGACGACGTTCTGCACGTACAGGAAATTGTCCTGCGTATCGATCGCGACGCGCGTGTGATGACCGTGCCACACGTCGAGCCACGCTTCGTGCGTGAGACGCGGCGGCCGCTTCAGGAACGCGAGCTGCGAGAAGCCGGCCGTGCGCTCGCCGGGCCGCGCGGGGAAGCGCGTGTTCGGAATCGGCTGCGACTCGGTGACGAGATACGCGGCCATGTGCGGGACTGCCGCGCGCACCGCGTCGTCGAACGGCTGGCGGAACATCGCGTTCGCGCTGTCCATCCACACCGCGACGATGCCGTCGATGCCCGGGTGCGTGCTGGTTTGCTTCAGGGCGGCGGCCGGCGCGACATCTTCATCGACGACGTTCACCTGCACGCCGTGCACACCGAGCGACAGCAGCGTGTCGGCGAGCTGCGCGCGCACCGTGCGGTTCCATTGGTCGGGCGCAGCCTGCGTATCGCGCCACAACACGTAAATGACTTTCTCCATTGCTCCGGCTCCAGAGGGAATGACGGGATCGGCGGCGCTGCCGCCGCGGTTCAGGAAGCGGTGTCGGCCGCTCCGGCCGCCTGATGCGCGCCGGGTGCGAACCGGTTCGCGGTCAGCGTGCACGACGGCGGGATGGGCGACGTGACGGTTTCGAACAGCCGTTCGTGACGCGTCGCGTGAATGCGCCACACGCCGTCGCGCTTCACGTACTGGTCGTCGTAGAACGCGGTACCGTGCAGCAGGTAGTTGTCCTCGAGATTGATCGCGTGATCCTCGAGAAACCACACGCCGCACGCATGATCGGCGGACACCAGCGTGAGTTCCGGGTGATGGCCGTGATGCATCGTCAGGAAGGTCGGCTTGCCGATCAGGTCGCGCAGGCTCGACACGAACGCGTCGCGGCCGTCGTACACATAGCGGCCGCCATACAGCCGCGCCTCGCAATCCTCGGTCAGGCACGCCGCGAGCAGCGCCCAGTCGTGCGTATCGACCGCGCGGAAATACCGATACTTCAACTGCCGGATCTGCTCGTACTCGTGGAGCGTGCGGGTCGTGTCGTCCATCGCCGTGTCTCGTGGTGGTGTCGTTCGATGGTAGGAACGAAGCCGCCTGCATCACATCGTCTGTTCGGACGAAACCCTCATGCGTGAACAGGCCGCTAATCCGAACGGGTGATGGCCGACGCATCGCGCGGCGGTAACGTGGCGTCGACGCGGCCTTCGAACCGCGCCGGCACCGAACAAGGAGACGGAATGACCCTCATCGAATCGCTGGAAACTCGCGTGCGCCGGCTCGAGGACGTCGATGCGATCCGCCGGCTGAAGGCGCGCTACTTCACGTGCTGCGATCGCAAGGATCCGCAAGGGATGCGCGACTGCTTCGTCGCCGGCCCCGTGCAGATCGACTACGGGCGGATCGGCACATTCTCCACGCGCGACGCGCTCGTCGACGTGTTCGAGCAGCTCGGCTGTCATCCGCACATCGTCGAGATGCATCACGGCGTGAATCCCGACATCGCCGTGCTGGACGACATGCATGCGCGCGGCACGTGGGGCCTGCACTACCAGATGATCGATACGAACGCGCGCACGCTCACGCAGCTCGGCGCGTATTACGACGACGCGTACCGGAAGATCGACGGCGAATGGAAGATCGCGGCCACGCGCTGCGTCGTCACGTCGACGCTGTCGGCCCGCTACGAAGGCGATGCACCCGGCGTGCTGTTCGCCGGCGCGCAGCCGCCGGCCGCCTGACGCACGCGATTGCCACGGTCGTGGCGAACATTCCACAGGAGACATCGAACATGACACGGAACCACGATGCGCCGGTCGCCGTCGTGACGGGCGCATCGCGCGGCGCGGGCAAGGGCATCGCGCGCGCGCTCGGTGCGGCCGGCATGACCGTCTACGTGACGGGCCGCTCGCAGCGCGAAGGCGATGCACCGCTGCCCGGCACGATCCACGAGACCGCACGCGAGATCGACGCGCTCGGCGGCCGCGGGATCGCGGTGGCCTGCGACCACGCGGACGATGCGCAGGTGAAGGCGCTGTTCGAGCGCGTCGAGCGCGACGGCGGGCGGCTCGACATCCTCGTCAACAACGCGACCTGCCTGCACGACCAGTTGATCCTGCCGGGCCCGTTCTGGGAGAAGTCGCTCGACCTCGTGAACATCCTCGACGTCGGGCTGCGCTCGGCGTATGTCGCGAGCTGGCATGCGGCGCCGCTGATGGCGAAGCGCCGCAGCGGGCTGATCGCGTTCACGTCGTCGTTCGGCGCGAGCTGCTACATGCATGGCGCGGCGTACGGCGCGCAGAAATCCGGCGTCGACAAGTTCGCGAAGGACATGGCCGTCGACCTGAAGCCGTTCGACGTCGCGGCCGTGTCGATCTGGATGGGCCCGCTGCGCACCGAGCGCACGACGCGCGTGTGGGAAGCACATCCGGATCTCTACAAGGAATTCTCGCTCGTCGCCGAAAGCCCGGAATTCACGGGCCGCGTGATTCATGCGATCCACGGCGATCCGCAACGCATGGCGCTGTCGGGGCAGGTGCTCGTCGGTGCGGAAGCCGCGCTGCAGTACGGGATTGCCGATCTCGACGGCAAGCAGCCGCCGTCGTATCGCGAGCTGCTCGGCGGGCCCGTGCAGGCCCATCCGGCGATCGTCGCTTAGGGAGCGCGCATGGACCTCCTGAAGGGCAAGGTCGCGCTCGTGACGGGCGCGGGGCAGGGCGTCGGCCAGGGCGTCGCACATGCGCTGGCGGCCGAAGGCGCGCACGTCGCGGTGGTCGGCCGTACACGCGACAAGCTGCTCGTCACGTGCGAGGCCGTTCGCGCACGCGGCGGCGTGGCCGAGCCGTTCGTGTGCGACGTGATGGACACCGTGCAGATTGCGCAGTGCGTCGATGCCGTCGTCGAGCGGTTCGGCGGCGTGCAGATCCTGATCAACAACGCGCAGGTCGTGCCGCTCGGCCGCCTGCTCGACGTGACCGACGCGGATTTTATGGCGGGGCTCGAATCGGGGCCGATCGCGACGCTGCGGATGATGCGCGCATGTCATCCGCATCTGAAGGGTGACGGCGTGATCGTCAACTTCGCGTCGTCGGCCGCGGTGCGCTGGGATGCGTCCGGGTACGGCGCGTATGCGGCGACGAAGGAAGCGATTCGCGCGCTGACGCGTGCGGCCGCATGCGAATGGGGCGTGGACGGCATCCGCGTGAACGCGGTCGCGCCGCACGCGTTGTCGCCGGGCCTGAAGGGCTGGGTCGGCGCGAATCCGCAGGAAGCCGCTGCGTTCTTTCGCACGATTCCGCTCGGCCGCGTTGGCGACTGCGAGCAGGACATCGGGCGCGCGATCGTGTTTCTCGCGAGCCGCGACGCTGCGTACCTGACGGGCGCGACGCTGCCGCTCGACGGCGGGCAGGCGTACTGGGGCTGACGGCATACGGCCGGTGCCAATCAATCATGAATTCGGCAATTGCGCGCCTGCATGCGCACGGTTGCCGGCAAACCGGAATCGAAGCGAGGACGACATGGGTCGACTGGCAGGAAAGGTAGCGATCGTCACGGGCGGCGCGCGCGGCATGGGCGCGGCGACGTGCAGGCTGTTCGTCGAGGAGGGCGCGCGCGTCGTGATCGGCGACGTGCTCGATGCGGAAGGCGCAGCGCTCGCGCGCGAACTGGGCGATGCGGCGCGCTTCATGCGGCTCGACGTGGCCGACGAAGCCAGCTGGGTATGCGTGACGGAAGCGACCGTCGAGCAGTTCGGCCGCATCGACGTGCTCGTCAACAACGCGGCCGTGCTGACGTTCGGCGGCATCACCGAGCTGTCGAAGCGCGATTTCGAACGCGCGGTGTCGATCAACCTGGTCGGCACGTTCGTCGGCATCCGTACGATCGCGCCGCACATGATCGCGCAAAAGAGCGGGGCGATCGTCAACATCTCGTCGGTGGACGGGCTGCGCGGCGTGAACGCGCTGGCCGCATACGTGTCGAGCAAGTGGGGTGTGCGCGGGCTGACCAAGGTCGCGGCGCTCGAACTCGGCCACCAGGGCGTGCGCGTGAATTCGATCCATCCGGGCGGCGTGAATACCGCGATGTCGAACCCGACCGGCGCGCCGCTCGAGGAAATCAACCGGCACTATGCGAACGTGCCGCAGCAGCGCGTCGGCTTGCCTGAAGAAATCGCGCGCGCGACGCTGTTCCTCGCGAGCGACGAAGCGTCGTATTGCAACGGTGCCGAACTGGCCGTCGACGGCGGGATGGCGGCGGGCGCGTATTACCCCGGATTGCCCGGCGCGCCGTTTTGAGCAGGGGCGCGTACCGGGCATTCGATCACGATGTTTGTGTGCGCAACCTATTTCGGGGTTTGCCTGAATAGCGAAAACGCGAATTCGCCCGGTGCGCATTCGCGTTCGCTTCGCGCGGGCGCGGCACACTGAAATTGCCGCTCCCGCGAAACCCAAAGCGGACGGACGTCCCGGCCGTTTCGTCCCCAAAGCGCACGCGACGACGGCTGCAAAAAAGACCTGCCTGCAACGCGCGTGCCGGTTCGCCGTCACAGTTGTTTCTTGTTGCAACGCAATGCTTGTCCAATAACGGCGATGGTATGCTGGCCGGAATGGAGTTGTATGGCAGGTTGCTTGCATGGCGAAACTCGCGTTCGCACCCTCTAACGAGACTTCACCTTCTCTCGCACGCATCGCGGCATCGACGCGCGTTCCGCTCGCGCGTCTCGTCCTGCGCGCTGCCTCCTCCTGCGCTCCAATCGCATCCCCCATCTCGCGGGCTTGCCCCGCATCCCCATCCCCGTCCAATAATCTGGAGACATCCCCATGTCGCAAAACACCATGGCCGAAGCAACACACGGCCCGCTGATCGCTCCGCCGGCTTTCGTCAAACATCGCAAGCTGATCGACTGGGTGTCGCGCATCGCGGCACTCACGGAGCCCGAGCGCGTCGTATGGTGTGACGGTTCGCAGGAAGAAAACGACGCGCTGTGCCAGGCGATGGTCGACCAGGGCACGCTCAAGCGCCTGAACCCGGCGAAGCGCCCGAACTCGTATCTCGCGCAATCCGATCCGTCGGACGTCGCGCGCGTCGAGGATCGCACGTTCATCTGCGCGGCTTCGCGCGACGACGTCGGCCCGACCAACAACTGGATCGAGCCGGCCGAAATGCGCGAGACGCTCAACGGGCTGTTCCGCGGCTCGATGCGCGGCCGCACGCTGTACGTCGTGCCGTTCTCGATGGGCCCGCTCGGCTCGCCGATCGCACACGTGGGCGTCGAACTGTCCGACAGCCCGTACGTCGCGGTGAACATGCGGATCATGACGCGCATGGGCCGCGACGTGTACGACGTACTCGGCGAGGACGGCGAATTCGTGCCGTGCGTGCACAGCGTCGGCCATCCGCTCGAAGCGGGCCAGCAGGATGTGCCGTGGCCGTGCAACCCGGTCAAGTACATCGTGCATTTTCCCGAGACGCGCGAGATCTGGAGCTTCGGCTCGGGCTACGGCGGCAACGCGCTGCTCGGCAAGAAGTGCTTCGCACTGCGCATCGCGTCGACGATGGGCCGCGACCAGGGCTGGCTCGCCGAACACATGCTGATCCTCGGCGTGACGTCGCCGGCCGGCAAGAAGTATCACGTCGCGGCCGCCTTCCCGTCCGCGTGCGGCAAGACCAACTTCGCGATGCTGATCCCGCCGCAGGGCTTCAAAGGCTGGAAGGTCACGACGATCGGCGACGACATCGCATGGCTGAAGCCGGGCCGCGACGGCCGCCTGTATGCGATCAACCCGGAAGCCGGCTTCTTCGGCGTCGCGCCGGGCACCGGTGTGAAGACGAACCCGAACGCGATCGCCACGCTGAAGGAAAACGTGATCTTCACGAACGTCGCGCTGACGGAGGACGGCGACGTGTGGTGGGAAGGGCTGACCGACACGCCGCCCGCGAAGCTGACGGACTGGCAGGGCAACCCGTGGACGCCGGAAACGGCCAAGGAAGCCGGCCGCAAGGCCGCGCATCCGAATTCGCGCTTCACGGCACCGGCCGCGCAATGCCCGTCGATCGACGACGACTGGGAGAACCCGGCCGGCGTGCCGATCGACGCGTTCATCTTCGGTGGCCGCCGCTCGACGACGGTACCGCTCGTGACCGAGGCGCGCGACTGGGTCGAAGGCGTGTACATGGCCGCGACGATGGGCTCGGAAACGACGGCCGCCGCAGTCGGCCAGCAGGGCATCGTGCGCCGCGATCCGTTCGCGATGCTGCCGTTCTGCGGCTACAACGTCAGCGATTATTTCGCGCACTGGCTCAAACTCGGCAAGCAGCTCGAAGCCACGGGCGCGACGTTGCCGAAGATCTACTGCGTGAACTGGTTCCGCAAGGACGCGAACGGCAAGTTCGTGTGGCCGGGCTTCGGCGAGAACATGCGCGTGCTGAAGTGGATGCTCGATCGTCTCGAAGGTACGGGCGGCGGCGGCGAGCATGCGTTCGGCGTGTCGCCGGCATACGAAGACCTGCACTGGGACGGCCTAGATTTCACACGCGACCAGTTCGATGCGGTGACGTCGATGAACGCCGACGAATGGCGCGAGGAGCTGAAGCTGCATGCGGAACTGTTCGATACGCTGAAGCTGCGGCTGCCTGCCGAGCTGACCGAAACCATGACGAAGATCGCGCAGCGCATCGGCGCCTGACGATCCGTATCGACGCATCGCCCTTGACGTCCCGTCGCCGGCAGCGCTTGCCGGCGGCGGGACGTTTTCGCATCCGCGTCGCCTATTGCGCGCGGCAATGCGCGACGACTTCGTCGACCGCGCGCTGCACGTCGCCGCGCATGTACACGTCGCACGCGACGCCCTAGGTCTCGGCATCGGCTTCGCCACCGACGAGCGTGACGGACTGGTCGTGCACGTGATGCCGGGTCGCGTCGCGAGTGCGTGCGACGTCGATGCGCAGGTTCGCATCGGACCGATCGATACTCATCGTCCATACGGAGCAGGGCGAAGGTCGGGGAAAACACCGGGTCCGGCAGGCGGGCGCAACGCGACGTGGCGGCGCTGCTGCGACGCAGCGTCCGATGCGCGGCATGCGTCTGACGATTCGCACGGCAGGTCGGTAAAGGCGTTCGATGCGGCGCGTTTGCTGGCCGCACGCGGATTCGCCGCCGACGATGTTGCGACGCCGCATGGCGTGCGACTTCCTTTCAGCGTTTGTCCCTAGTCGAAACGGACGATGGCCGCCGGCCGGGCGCTGGCTACCGTGCAGTCATCCGGTGCCGCAAGCGATGCGCGCCGGACACGAACCGCACCAGCGGCCAACCGGAGGGGACGACGATCATGAGACTGACGACTCGCAAGCTGTGCGTACTGGCGATGGGCACGTTCGCTGCGATGGCGATGGCGCGATACGCTGCCGACGCGGTCCCGTCGCCGCCGTACGCGGCCGGCATCCTGCAATGCCGCTCGGTCGATCCGAACGGCTTGCCGACCGCGTGCGTGCCGATCGATCCGTCGCACTTCGGTTTCGCCGCGTTGCGCGGCATGTGACGCCAGCGGCGGTGCGCCGCGCTGCGACGCGCATGGGCCGCAGTCGACGAGTTCCGGGTGTCGCACGTTGCGTGCGGCGCCCGATCGAGTCGCCGGTTCGGCTTCACATCGTTTGATTTCCCTCGGGCAGCACACCGTACGTGCCAGGCGTTCGCACTGCCGCGTGCCCGGCAAGCCGCTGCCACGACCACCGCTTTCCGCAGATTCCCTTCACGCTGACCCATCCTCATGTCATCCGACCATTCCCTGACTCGCCCCCTGAACCTTCGCGACGTACATCGCTGGGACGCCGAACACGATGTCGTGATCGTCGGCTTCGGCGCGGCCGGCGCGTGCGCCGCGATAGAAGCCGCGAGCGCCGGCGCCGACACGCTGATCGTCGAGCGCGCATCGAGCTACGGCGGCACGAGCGCGCTGTCGGGCGGCGAGATCTACCTCGGCGGCGGCGGCACGCCTGCGCAGCGGCAGGCCGGCTTCACCGACGACACCGAGGATCTGTACCGCTACCTGATGCTCGCGGGCGGCCGCGACGCCGACGAGGCGAAGGTGCGCCTCTACGCGAACGAGAGCCTCGCGCACCACGACTGGCTCGTCGCGCAGGGGTTGACCTACAAGAACACGTTCATCGCCGAGCGGATCGTCGAGCCGGAAACCGACGACTGCCTGATCTGGTCCGGCAGCGAGGAGGCCTGGCCGTTCAGCGAGGCCGCGAAGCCGTGTCCGCGCGGCCATACGCCGCAATGGCCGGGTTGGGGCGGCGGCCAGCTGCTGATGCGCGTGCTGGCCGAACGCGTGGCGGCGCTCAGCGTCGCGACGCGCTACGACACGCGCGCGCTCGCGCTGATCGTCGACGACGGCGGCACGGTGTGCGGCGCCGTGCTGCGTGCGTACGGCGAGACGGTGTTCGCGCGGGCGCGCGGCGCAGTGATCCTGTGCGCGGGCGGCTTCGCGATGAACCGCGACATGGTGCGCCGGCATGCCCCGCAATTCCTGCGCTCGGACGAGCCGATCGGCAGCCCCGGCGACGACGGCTCGGGCATCCTGCTCGGCCAGAGCGTGGGCGGCGCGGCGATCCATATGGACCAGGGTTTCGTCAGCCTGCCGTTCTACGCGCCCGAATCGCTGATCAAGGGGATCTTCGTGAATGCGCGCGGCCAGCGTTTCATCAACGAGGACGGCTATCACGGCCGCACGGGCCATCATGCGTTTCACCAGGCCGGCGATCGCATCTACCTGCTGGTCGACCAGGCGACCTACCAGGAGCCGCCCGCGATCGCGCGGATCGGGATCGCGGCGGCCGGCGAGACGTGGGAAGAAATCGAGCGCGACCTGCAGATGCCGGCCGGCACGCTGACGGCGACCGTCGACGTGTACAACCGCCATGCGGCCGAAGGCGCCGATCCGCTGTTCCACAAGGCGAAGAAGTGGCTGCAGCCGCTGATCGAGCCGCCGTTCGTCGCGCTCGATTGCCGGATCGACTACGCGTTCTACCCGCACTTCACGCTCGGCGGGCTCGACACGCTGCCGACCGGGCAGGTGCTCGACGCGGCGCGCGCGCCGGTGCCGGGCCTCTACGCGGCCGGCCGCACGACCTGCGGGCTGCCGCGCTGGGGCGCCGGATACAGCTCGGGGCTGTCGCTGGCCGACTCGACGTTCTTCGGCCGGCAGGCCGGCCGCCATGCGGCGCAGGCGCGGCGCGACGCGTTGCGCAGCGCCGCGTAGCGCGCCGGTCAGGCGGCTGACTGGCGGTCAGCCGAGATCGAGCGCGTTCGTCAGGTCGCCCGGCGGCGTCGCGCCGCGTGCGGCGAACGCCTTGTCGCGCGCGACCACGCCGTCGAGCGGCGCGAGCCCGTGCACGCGGCTGATGAAGCGCAGGATCGAGTTCGTGTCGTACAGCGTGTGATCGACGAAGCCCTGCTTCGCGAACGGCGAGATCACGAGCGCCGGAATCCGCGAGCCGGGGCCCCAGCGGTCGCCGACCGGCGGCGCGACGTGATCCCACCAGCCGCCGTTCTCGTCGTGCGTCATCACGATCACGGTGTTTTCCCATTGCGGGCCGCGCCGGATATGGTCGATCACGGTCGCGATGTGACGGTCGCCCGATTCGATGTCCGCATAGCCCGCATGCATGTTCAGGTTGCCCTGCGGCTTGTAGAACGTGACGGCTGGCAGGCGGCCCGCGTCGATGTCGGCGATGAAGCGGTTGGTCGACGGCTCGTCGCCGAGCCCCGCGTCGCGCAGGTGCCGGCGGCGGGCTTCCGTGCCCGGCGCGTAGTTCACGAAGTAGTTGAACGGCTGGTGGTGGTACTGGAAATCCGGCACGGTGCCCGTGTCGCGGTGCTCGAGCGCGTACTGCCACGCGCCGCTGTACCACGCCCAGTCGACGTTCTTTTCCGACAGGCGATCGCCGATCGTCGCATAGCCCTGCGGCGGCATCACGCGATGGTCGGCCGGATCCGCATACGCGGCGTTGCCCGGATCGGGCGGCGGCACGTAGCTCGGCTGGTACGGCGGCGCCATCGTATTCACGCCATAGCCGTCCGGCGTCAGCGGGCCGTCGACCGCGAACTTCGGCGGGCCGTCGAGCGCGGACGCGGGCGAATCGTCGGCGAGCTTCAGGCGCGTGCCGGCCGGATCGTCGCCTTCGACCTTCGACAGCAGTTTCGCCGCATGCGGATGCTTGTGCGCGTCCGGGTACAGCGGCGGCTGCGCGGAGATCAGGAACATGTGGTTCATCCACGAACCGCCGAAAGCCGCCATGAAGAAGTTGTCGCACAGCGTGTATTGCCGTGCGAGATTCCACAGCCGCAGCGAATCGGCCGAGTTGCGGTAATGGCCCATCACGAGGCCGCCCGAATCGGCCCACGCGGCGAACTGGTTGTTGCGGCCGGCGGCGATCTGCATCTGGTTCTGGTAGAAGCGGTGCCAGAGGTCGCGCGTGATCACGCCGTTCGGCAGCGGGTTGCCTTGCGCATCGGCGATCCGGAACGGCGCATTCGGCAGCTTGTCGATGTCGCGCTCGGCGATCGCGTAGCGCTTGCCGTCCACTTCCTGCGCCTGCGGCACGAGCCCGCCCCAGATCTTCGGCAGCACGGGCAGCGGGGTCTTGCCGTCGCGGTCGAGCTGCTGCGCGTGTTCGGGCCGCACGTCGCCGAGCGGATGCTGCACGCCGGGGAAATCGCCGTACAGGTTCGCGAAGCTGCGGTTTTCCGCGTAGATCACGACGATGTGGCGCACGCGCTGGCGCAACGCTTCGTCGATGCGCAGGTCGGCGGCCGAGCGCGGTGCGCTGCCGGCGGTGGTTTCACAGCCGCTGAGCGCGACACCGGCACCGAGTGCGGCGAGGCCGCCGAGCATGCGGCGGCGGTCGGGATCGGCGGGAAGGTCGTCGGGGCGATCGGGGGTATCGGTCACGTCGTGGGCTCCTCGAATGTCGGGTGGGCGGTGTCGTTCGATGCGCGGCGGCGCCGCTCAGGCTGCCGCGATGCGTGACGGCATGCAATGCCGGGCGCGGCGCGGCAAGCGCGGGCAGCCGTATTGTCATAAAAATGTCACGAACGCGACTATAACGCGCCGCGTGCCGGGAACGAAAGCCGTTCGTCGGATGTATCGACGCGTGCGGCGGGCGATGCGGGACGTGCGCGCGCGAACTAGACTGGATGCAGGGGCGGCGCGTCGCGGCGTGCCGCCCGGGCGAGGATCGCCCGGCGGCGCCGGCCGATGGCGTCGCCGCGGCGTCGTCGATGCGACGAAACGAGGCGACACAGCGAGGCGACGATGGCGCGGATGGATGCCGTTTTCGCAGGGCCGCCGATGCCGCGTGCCGGTTGCGCGCGCGTGCCCGTGTGAGCGCACGCCGCGCAGCACACGAGGCCGGCCCGATGTCATGGACAGGAAATTCGACTACCCGGGATTGCTGATCGCGGCGGGCTTCTTCGTGCTGTTCGCCGCGCAGTTGCTGATGCTGCATCCGACGTCGGCATCGATCGCGTACAGCGATTTCCACAAGCTCGTCGCCGCACGGCTCGTCGACGATCTCGAGGTCGGCCCCGCGTCGATCTCGGGCACGCTGAAGATGCCGCAGGCCGGCACGATGCTGCCGGCATCCGAAGCGGCTGCCGTGCAGCAGGTCGGCGCACCGTGGCGCTTCACGACCAACCGCGTGACCGACGAGCACCTGACCGACACGCTGACCGCCGCCGGCATCCGCTATCACGGCACGCCCGACACGGGCTGGATCGCCGGGCTCGCGTCGTGGCTGCTGCCGCTCGTGCTGTTCGTGTTCGTGTGGAACATGATGCTGCGCAAGCGCGGCGGGCTGCAGGACTTCACCGGGATGGGCAAGAGCCGTGCACGCGTGTACGTGCAGCAGGAAACCGGCATCACGTTCGACGACATCGCGGGCATCGACGAAGCAAAGGCCGAGCTGCAGCAACTGGTCGCATTCCTGCGCAATCCCGACCGCTACCAGCGGCTCGGCGGCAAGATCCCGAAGGGCGTGCTCGTGGTGGGCGCGCCGGGCACGGGCAAGACGCTGCTCGCGCGCGCGGTGGCCGGCGAGGCGGCCGTGCCGTTCTTCTCGATCAGCGGCTCGGCGTTCGTCGAGATGTTCGTCGGCGTGGGCGCGGCGCGCGTGCGCGACCTGTTCGAGCAGGCACAGCAGAAGGCGCCGTGCATCGTGTTCGTCGACGAGCTCGATGCGCTCGGCAAGGTGCGCGGCGTCGGCCCGATGTCGGGCAACGACGAACGCGAACAGACGCTCAACCAGCTGCTCGTCGAGATGGACGGTTTCCAGGCCGGCTCGGGCGTGATCATCATGGCCGCGACGAACCGTCCCGAGATCCTCGATCCCGCGCTGCTGCGCCCGGGCCGCTTCGATCGCCACATCGCGATCGACCGGCCCGACGTGAACGGCCGCCGGCAGATTCTCGGCGTGCACGTGAAGCGCGTGAAGCTCGCGGCCGACGTCGACCTCGGCGAGCTCGCATCGCGCACGCCGGGCTTCGTCGGCGCCGATCTCGCGAACGTCGTCAACGAGGCCGCGCTGCATGCGGCCGAGCTCGGCAAGCCCGCGATCGGCATGGCCGACTTCGACGAGGCGATCGACCGCGCGCTGACGGGCCTCGAACGCAAGAGCCGCGTGATGAACGCGCAGGAGAAGCTGACCATCGCGTATCACGAGGCCGGCCATGCGCTCGTCGCGGAAAGCCGCTCGCATTGCGACCCGGTGAAGAAGGTGTCGATCATTCCGCGCGGTGTCGCCGCGCTCGGCTATACGCAGCAGGTGCCGACCGAGGATCGCTACGTGCTGCGCCGGAGCGAACTGCTCGACCGGATCGATGCGCTGCTCGGCGGGCGCGTCGCGGAAGAGCTCGTGTTCGGCGACGTCTCGACCGGTGCGCAGAACGATCTCGAACGCGCGACCGCGATGGCGCGCCACATGGTCATGCAGTACGGGATGAGCGAGAAGATCGGGCTCGCGACGTTCGACGACGGCGATGCGCGCCAGGGCATGCCCGGTGCGTGGCATCCGGGCGACGGCCGCTGCAGCGAGCACACGGCGCGGATGATCGACGACGAAGTGCACACGCTGCTGGCCGATGCGCATGCGCGAGTCGCGGCGACGCTCGGCGAGCGCCGCGAAGCGCTCGAACGCATCGCGCGACGGCTGCTGCAATGCGAGGTGCTCGAACGCGACGCGCTGCAGGCGTTGATCGACGGGGGCATCGAGCCGCCGTCCGCCACGTCGGCGGCGCCCGGCGACGAAGCCGGCGCGCGGGGCGGGGCGATCGAGACGGAACAGGCCTCCGCGGTCGAACGCGACTTCGTCTCATACGGGCGGCCGCACGAGCCCGATCGCTGAACGCGTCGCGCCGACTTGCCGGCGGCGTGCGTCAGCGCGTCACGATTCGGCCGCGGCCGCGACTTCGGCCGCTTCGGCGAGTGCGTCGAGAAAGCGCGTGCGCCACCAGTGCACGTCGGTCTTGCGCACGATCGCCATCAGCGCCGAATGACGCTGGCGGCGCTCTTCGAGCGGCATCGTGAGCGCGCGCTGGATCGCCTGCGCGGTGCCTTGCGTGTCGTACGGATTGACGAGCAGCGCCGACTTCAGTTGCTCGGCCGCGCCCGCGAAACGCGACAGCACGAGTACGCCGGGATCGGCCGCGTCCTGCGCGGCGAGGAATTCCTTCGCGACGAGATTCATCCCGTCGCGCAGCGGCGTGACGAGCGCGACGCGGCTCGCGCGATACAGGCCCGGCAGGCGCTTGCGTGCAACGGTGCGGTGAATGTAGCGCATCGGCATCCATTCGAGTTCGCCGTAGTCGCCGTTGATCGCGCCGCACAGGCTGTCCATCTCGCGCCGCAGGTCGTCGTATGCGCCGAGATCCTCGCGGCTCGGCGCCGCGATCTGGATCAGCGTCGCGCGGTTGCGGTTCTCCGGATACTGTTCGAGCAGCTGGCGGAACGCATGCACGCGCTGCGGCAGGCCTTTCGTGTAATCGAGCCGGTCGACGCCGACGAGCAGTTGACGGCGCGAATATTCATCGCGCATCCGTTCGAACATGTCGAGGCCGTCGCGATCGCGTGCGAGCGACTCGAATTCGTCGACGTTGATGCCGATCGGGAACGCACCGGCCGACAGCGTGCGGCCGAACGCTTGCAGGCGGCCGTCCGGCAGCCGCGCGGCGCCGGCTTCCGCTTCGACGTAATGCTCGAAGTGAAGCAGGTCCGATTCGGTCTGGAAGCCGACGAGGTCGTACGCGAACAGCGAGCGCATCAGCCATTCGTGCTCCGGGATCGCGGCCATGATCGGCGGCGGCGGCATCGGGATGTGCAGGAAGAAGCCGATCGGATTCGTGCAGCCCATCGCGCGCAATTCGGCCGCGAGCGGAATCAGCTGGTAGTCGTGAACCCAGATGGTGTCGTCGGGCCGCAGCAGCGTGCGCAACTTGCGCGCGAACAACTGGTTCACGCGCCGGTAGCCGTCGGCGAAGCGCCGGTCGAACTGCGCGAGATCGAGCCGGTAGTGAAACACCGGCCACAGCACGTTGTTCGAATAGCCGAGGTAGTACGCGTCGTAATCCTGCGGATCGAGATCGATCGTCGCGAGCTGGATGCCGCCGACGTTCTGGACCTGCACGTCGTCGCCATGCGCGGGCTGATCGTCGCCGCCGCGTAGCCTGCCGCTCCAGCCGAACCATACGCCGCCGGTTTCCTGCAGGCTGTCCTTCACGGCGACCGCGAGGCCGCCGGCCGCGGCTTTACGGGGATCTGCGATGCGATTGGATACGACGACGAGTCGGCTCACCAGCTCTCCTGACGATTGTTGGGGGAAGATTTGTGCGGCCAAGGCGCGAGAAGCAGACGCCGCCATCGGCGCGTAGTGCGCGATGCGATGGGGCCGCAATGCGAACGGACGGGAGTCAGGGCACGCGATTCGCCGTCCGAACGGGGAGTGCTTTTTTAAGCATACTCGTCATTCGCTCGTTTTAAAAGTCTGTATCGGCGAGCGGGGCGGGCGCGAATGCAGCGCGATTTCCATGACGGCGGTATGGCAACACACGATACCCGGGCGGGATCGAAATTTGCGCGATGCGGCAAACGCAGTGTGCGCAACGGCGTGCGGAGGACCTGCACGGTCGCGTGTCGTGGATCGGCAATGCGCGACGCCGTGCATGAATACGGCCGCACCGGACGACGATGCGCTGCTGCATCGCACGGTGTGCGCATGCGGCACGCAGACGGGCAGGCGGAACAGCGTGCGCTTCCCCGTCTTGCGGCCGTATCGGTATCGGTTACACGACGGCCGGCTGCCAGTGATGCGTGCCGGCCTCATGCGCACCCGGCGACGTCGCGTGCGTGCCGGACGGCATCCGGAATGCAGCGACCGTTTCGGACAGCTCGCGGCCTTGCGCCTCGAGCGACTTCGATGCGGCCGCGGCCTGCTCGACGAGCGCGGCGTTCTGCTGCGTCGTCTCGTCCATCTGCGTGATCGTCAGGTTCACCTGGTCGATCCCGCGGCTCTGTTCGGCCGATGCAGCCGCGATCTCGCCCATGATGTCCGTCACGCGCGCGACGGCCTGCGTGACGTCGGCCATCGTCTTGCCGGCTTCGCCCGCGAGCGCCGAGCCGTCCTGGATCGTCTGCACCGACGCGGAGATCAGCTCCTTGATTTCCTTCGCTGCCGTCGACGAGCGCTGCGCGAGACTGCGCACCTCGCTCGCGACGACCGCGAAGCCGCGGCCCTGTTCGCCCGCGCGTGCGGCCTCGACGGCCGCGTTCAGCGCAAGGATGTTGGTCTGGAATGCGATGCCTTCGATGATGCCCGTGATGTCGGCGATCTTCGACGAGCTCTGGCCGATTTCCGTCATCGTGTCGACCACGCGGCCGACCACCGAGCTGCCGCGCTGCGCGACGTCCGACGCGTTCGCGGCGAGCGTGCTCGCCTGCTGCGCGTTCTCCGCGTTCAGCCGCACCGTCGACGTGAATTCCTCCATCGTCGCGGCGGTTTCCTGCAGCGACGTGGCCTGTTCCTCGGTGCGCTGGCTCAGGTCGAGGTTGCCCGACGCGATCTCGCTCACCGCGTGCGCGATGCTGTTCGACGAATCGCGCACGCGCCCGACGATGCCGATCAACCGCTCGTTCATTGTCCGCAGTGCGTCGAGCAGGTCGCGCGTTTCGTCGTTGCCGCTCACGTCGATGCGGCTGCCGAGATCGCCGTCCGCCACCGTGCGTGCGACGTCCACGGCCGAGCCGATCGGCACCGTGATCTTGCGCGTCAGCCACAGGCCGCCGGCGGCGGCGACAACGACCGCGATCAGGCAGATGCTGGCCAGCAGGTTGCGCTCCATCGCGTAGCGGTCTGCGAATTGCTGCGCGATCGCGAGTTCGCGTTCATGCGTATAGGCGGCATACGCGTCGGTCGCACGCACCAGCTGGGCGAGCAGCGGGCGGCAATTGTCGTCGATGTCGGCGATCGCTTCGTCCTTCTTGCCGGCCTGTGCGAGCCCGACGATGCGCAGCGCGACGGGCCCGTAGCTGCCTTCGATGCGCACGATGTCGCCCACCAGCTCGCGTGCGCGATCGGACGTATCGGTCGCGTTCGCCATCATGTCCTTCAGCTTCGCGAGATGCTCCTGCACGTCCTTGTGCGCCTGGTTCACGTCGGCGAGTTCGGCCTCGACGTCGGCCGGCTTGGTCGCGAGTACGAGGTTGCGCGCGGCGATCGCGCGTCGGTCGACGGCGGTGCGGATTTGCGCGGACAGGTTCGCCCGCGCGTTGATGCCGTTCATGTAGCGTGAAAACTCGGCATTCGTATCGGACAGTGCCTTGAGGGCCACGCCCGACACGATCACGACGACCGCGGCGAGCAGGCCGAAGCCGCCAAGGAGTTTTGTCTTGATGCTCATTCTGGCGATTTTCACGATGTGCCTCTGTGCGTGTGGTTGGCAAATGGATTTTATTGTTCGACCAGATACGGGCTCGTGCCCGCATTAACGGGTATGCGAGATGTTTCTTTACCCTTCGAAAACCCTGATATTAGTTTTTCTAGCGTTGAGAGCGTTATCCGGCGGGCGTTCTTGATAAAGATCAAAAAATCGCCTGTCGCCCGTGATTCAAGGGTTTATATGTGGAATTTGAAACCGGTTTTATTGATAAAAACAAAAACCATCTTTTTTATAATAATTGTCTGATGATTTCGTTTCGATTTATGGATGAATACTGGAATTTCGTTTTCGGTGAATCACGGGAGGTGCCGATACGAATGTCCGGCGTACGCCGCTTGACTGGCGCGATGGGCAGATAAACGGAAACGGGCACGCCATGTCGGCGCGCCCGGACCGGCCCGCGGCGGGCGCCGCGAGCCGTACAAGGGTCAGAACGTAGTGCGCAACCCGGCCATCACGCTGCGGCCGCCTTCGGGCGCGAAGCCGCGCACGACCGACGTCGAATAGCGGATCTCCTGGTTCGTCAGGTTGTCGCCGCGCAGGTAGGCGAGCCAGTGCGTCGGGCCGACACGGAACTTGTAGGTCAGCACCACGCCGAGCGACGTGTAGCCGTCGGTCGAGAAGTCGTTGTCGGGCACGCGATGCTGCGACCACGCGTGCGTGACCTGTGCGCGTGCGCCGAACGGCCCGTAGCCATAGTCGGCCGCGAGCGTCGCGCGCAGCGGCGCGATGCGCGGCAGCGGCTGGCCCGTGTCGACGTTGCGCGCATGCGTGTAGTCGGCCGTCAGTTCGAGGTCGACCGTGTGGCCCTGGCGCGAGAACGCGCGCCATTTGCCGTCCAGCTCGACGCCGTAGAACTCGGCGCGCACGCCGCGATAGATCGCCTCGTTCAGCGAGCCGTCGGTGCCGGGCGCGACAGGTTCGCCGTCGCCGTCCACGATGCGGCCCGTGTTGTACTCGGTCAGGTAGTTCGAGAAGCGGTTGTAGAACACGCCGACGCTGCCGCGATTCGGGCCGCTCGCATAGCGCAGCGACAGGTCGGTCGACACGGCTTTCTCCTTCGATGCGTTCGGGTTGCCGATCAGGAACTGGCCGGTCGCATCGTGCGGGCCGTTCGAATACAGCTCGTAGAAGGTCGGCGCGCGTTCGGTGTATGCGACGTTCGCCGCGACCGACCATACCGGTGTCAGCGAAAACAGCGCGCCGGCCGACAGGCTGCCCGCGTTGAAGTCGCGCGGCTGCGCGCCCGCGAATTTCTCGACGCCGGCCGGATCGGGGTCGACCTTCACGTGCTCGAAGCGGCCGCCGAGGCTCAGCTTCAGCGCGGGGACGACCTGCCATTCCTCGAGGCCGAACAGCGCGACGCTGTTCGTGCGCGTGGACGGCACGAGCAATTCGTCGCCGAGCGCGGAGAACGTGTTCTGGCCGAACTGCACGCCGATCGCGCCTTCGAACGGGCCGATCTTGCGATGCCGCGCCTCGATGCGCGCTTCGTAGCCGCGATTGCGGAAGGTGGTCGCCGTCTCGCCGTTGTTGACTTCCTTGTGGCGATAGTCGGTGTACGCGAAATCGAATTTCAGCTTCGTGAACGGCCCGCTCAGGTTGCGCACCTCGGACGCGAACGCAAGGCGTTCCTGCCGCATCCGCAGCCGCACGTCGCTTTCCGCGACCGAGCCGTAGTTCGATTCATAGCCGCTGTACGACAGGCCCGCGAAGCCGTCGGCCCACGTGTACGACGCGCCGACCGCGCCGCCGTGCACGCGGCCGTCGCTGTTCGGCACGTTGCCTTCCGGCTGCGGCGTGTCGGGGCCGTCGACCGCACGTTGCTGGCTGCTGCGCGCGTAGCCGGGAATCCGCAGCTTGCTCGTTTCGCGGTCGAACGCGTCGACGTGGAACGCGAAGCGGCCGTTGCCGCCTTCGACCTGCGCGGCACCGGCGCGCACGGAATTCGCGCCGCCGTAGCGCGCGTCGAGCGCGCCCGTCACGCCTTCGATCGCTTCGCGCGGAATCCGGTTGTCGATCGTGTTGACCACGCCGCCCACTGCGTTGCCGCCGTACAGCAGCGCGGCCGGGCCGCGCACGATCTCGACGCGCTCGATCGACAGCGGATCCTGCGGCACCGCATGGTCATACGACAGCGACGACGCGTCGTAGGCCGCGACGCCGTTCTGCAGCAGCCGGATCCGGTCGCCATCCATCCCGCGGATGATCGGGCGGCCGACCATCGGCCCGTAGGTCGTGGTCGACACGCCGGGCAGCCCGTTGAGCGTTTCGCCGAGCGAATCGGCCTGGCGGCGCGTCAGCGCATCGCCGGAGAGCTGCACGGTCGGCGCGATCAGTTCGGTGTCGCCGAGCGGGTTCGCGGTCACGAAGATCGGTGCGAGCGAGGTGGCGGCCGGCGCCGGGTTCGACGACGCGGGTGGTTCGGTCTGCGCATGGGCGACGGCGGCGAGCAGCATCAGCGAAAGGGGCGAGAGCGGGCGAAGCGGTAAACGAGGGAGGTCGCGCATGGTCGGTGAATCGGTTGGAATCGGGATCGGATAACGAGCGATGCGGATCACGGCTGGATACGATATATTGTTGCGTCGCTGACGCGCAGTGACCCGCTGGAACATCGCTCGGCGAGACTCGGCCACCCACGGTGGAACGGCGTCAGGCGAACGAGCACCCGAAATGATATGTTATATCATTTCAAATTCCAAGCCGGCAGGCAGGTTCCCGTGGGGTTTCTGTCAGATCGGTGAAAAGGGCGGCTGGAGCGGAGGGGGATTGCGGGAAATGACCGGGGGCGCGTCGGGCGCATGACGCGAGCGGCGACGTCGAAGAGCCGACACGACGAGACTGTGATAGATTTCCGGCGCGGCCGATGTGCCGCGAACGTTCTCAGGGCGGGGTGAAATTCCCCACCGGCGGTAATCGCGCGATTGCGCGTAGCCCGCGAGCGCTTGCCGGCACGCATGTGCATGGCAAGGTCAGCAGACCCGGTTCGATTCCGGGGCCGACGGTCAAAGTCCGGATGAGAGAGAGCGGGGTTCGTTGCGTACGCAAGGTACGCGGCTTGTCCCTGTGCGCCCATTCAACTCACACAGGACCTATCGATGACCCAACTTGCTTCCCCCTCCCAAACTGCCGCGCCGCGTATCGCCTTTGTCCAGTCGTGCTGGCACAAGGAGATCGTCGACCAGTGCCGAAACGCGTTCGTCGACGGGCTCGCCAACGCGAACCTGAGCCGGGCGGATTGCGATTTCTTCGAAGTGGCAGGCGCCTTCGAGATCCCGCTGCATGCCAAGCTGCTCGCGAACACCGGCAAGTACGCGGCCATCGCGTGCGCCGGCCTGGTGGTCGACGGCGGCATCTATCGCCATGACTTCGTCGCGCAGGCGGTGATTTCCGGTCTCATGCAGGTGCAGCTCGAAACCGGCGTGGTGGTGCTGTCGGCGGTGCTGACGCCGCATCATTTCCACGGCGCCGAGCATGTCGCCTACTTCCACGAGCACTTCCTCGTGAAGGGCGCGGAACTCGCGCATGCATGCGTCGATACGATCGGCAAGGTCGCCGCGCTGAAGGCGGAATCCGTGGCCGCCGCGATTCCGCAGGCTGCCTGACGCATTGCGGTGCGAATGCCGCCGCGCGACGCAGGGTGTCGCGCGGCGGCATGGCTACGGGCGTCGCGTCACGGTGCGAAGAACACGTCCGTGCGGTTCGTCAGGTTGCCCGCGCTGGTCTGCACGAAGAACGGGTGGAACGACGATGACGGGAGCACGTCGAGCCCCTGGTAGTCGCCGATGAAGAACCCTTCGGCGTTGGGCGCGAGCTTCATGTCGAACGGGCCGCCGACGCGCCGCTCGTCGGCGAACGTCGTGCCGCCGTCGAGCGAGATCTTGCGCCAGAAGCCGGTCGGCAGCGTCGTCGTGTTGCCGGCCAGCAGGTCACGGAAGTCGTAGTAGGTGACCATCACGGCGCCCGAGTTGTCGACGCGCACCGACGGATTGAACGCGGGGCGCCCGGTCGGCGTGTTCAATTGCAGCGGCGTGCTCCATGTCGCGCCGCCGTCCCTCGAGGTCGATACCGCAATCTCGTCGTACTTGCCGCCGTTGAAGCGGCTGTCCTGCCACACCACGTAGAGCTGCCCCGATGCGGGATCGATCGCGGGTTCCGGAATGATGTCGCCGGTGCGTACCGGTTCGCCGGTGTTCGGATCGGTGACGCCGACCGTCTGCAGCCCCGCGATCACCTGCGGTTTCGTCCACGTCGCGCCGTCGTCGGTCGACTTGATGAACGCGAGCTTGCCGGCCGCCTTGCTGAACGGCGGCTGGATCAGGTCGAAGAAATCGTAGAGCGTGCCGGTCTTCGGATCGACGACGATCTGGTTGCCGATCGTCTGCTGGCGCGACGGCACGTCGACGATAACCTTCGCAGCGCTCCACGTCTTGCCGCCGTCGGTCGTCTTCGAGAACAGCGTCGGCCCGCGGTACGCCTTCGTGTGCAGGTTCGCGTACGGGTTGCCGTTCGGCAGTTCGAGACGATCCCATACCGCATAGGCAGTACCGGCCTTCACGGGGTTCGCCGTCACCGATTCCTTGTCGTTGAAGAACTGCGTCGTCGGTTCGTCGTTCGCGATCAGCACGGCCGGGCTGCTCCACGTCTGTCCGCCGTCGGTCGAGACCGACGCGGCCACCGCGTTGCCGTTGTTCGACTGGTTGAACGAGATTGACACCGAATACGCGGTGCCGTCCGGCCCGAACGACACCCACGGATCGGACGCGCGCTCGTATTTCAGCCCGCCCGGCGCGCATGCGCTGAACGGCTGCGGCGTGCGCGCCCAGGTCGCGCCGCCGTCGAACGTGTAGCCGGCGACGAGCCCGTGCGCGCCGCCGTTCGACCAGCGGTCCTGCTGCCACACGCCGATCATGTTCGTCGGGTTCGCCGGGTTGACCGCGAGCCACGGTTCCACTTCGGCATTCACGTAGTTGGTGCCGGGGCCGCCGATGGTGCACGCGGCGAACGGGCTCGGGCCGGACACGACGACAGGCTCGGCGTGCGCCGCGGCAGCGGCGGCCATCGCCATCGCGGCGGACAAACGGGTGACAAGCGAAGGGGACACGATCGTGCGTCGCATGGACTGCTCCTCGTTGACGTGCGGCTGCGAAGGCACGGCACGAGGCGGCCACGCGAGCCGGGGCGCGACGAATCGTGCCGCGCGCGTTGCTGCGTGTCGTTCAGGATGCCGTTTCAGCGATCGCAATCCGCGTGCGCTGGAACCCGCCAGCACGTCGGTTAAGACTCCTCTTCATTCTCATTGCTTGTCGGGTGTGTCTGCGATGTCGACCCGACGGGAAGGCCAGTCCGGGCATGCGACGAATGTGTCGAAGTGGATTGCAATGTAGGTGATTCGAATGCCGCGCGACAGGCAGTTTTTTGTAACAGTCGGTAGCCGGAAAGCGTTGCCGGCGGCGTGTGTCGGCAACGCAAATTTTGCCGTCGCGACGACATGAAAATCGAATCGAAAACACGAATCGCAATCGCTTTCGATTGATGCCGGCGCGAGTTGGTTGCGGCGGCCAACGTGCCGTTCAGCGTTCCGCCGGGAACCGGTCCTGCAACGCGTGCAGCCAGCGCGCGACGACATCGAGTTCGTCGTCGGAAAACCCGTCGCACAGCTTGCCGTTCAGTTCGCGCAGCAGCACACGCGCGCGCTTGAGCGCCGCGTGGCCTTCGTCGGTGAGGTACAGCCGCGTTGCGCGGCCGTCGTCGGAATCGGCGTGACGCGTGATGAGGCCGGCTTTCGCCATCCGGTCGGCGAGGCCTGTCATCGCGGACGGCGCGAGCTGCAGCGCGGCGCCGACTTCGCCGATCAGCGCGCCATCCTGCTTCGCGAGACAGAACAGCGCGCCGGCCTGCGCGGCGCTCGCGCGCGTCTCGGTTTCGGCCTTGCGGTCGATCCAGCGCTGCACGCGCCGCTGGCCGATGTTCAACATGAAAAACAGTCGTCGGTCTTCGCTCAAGCTGGGTTCCCGGCTGCAATGGAAAGGGAGGGGCGGCCCGCGGTGCGTGGCGTGTCGAGTGCCTGCGCGAGCCAGTCGGCGACATCGGGCCACAGCACGGTGCCGGGCCGGCTGCGAAAGAAGCCCATGTGCCCGACCGGGCCGCTGCCCGCCGCGCGTGGATCGATCTGGCGGCGTTCGACCTTCGCGCGGGTCAGATAGCTTACCAGCAGGCCGATCGCAGCCGGGTTCGCCCACGGATCGTCGTCGAAGCCGAGTACGAGGATCGGCAGCCGTTGCTTCGAGAAGCGCTCGGCTGCACCGAGCGTCGGATCGTCGAAGAAATAGTGCGGCAGCGTCGTCCAGCGGCTCCATTCGCGGAACACGCCGGCCGGCAGATCCTCGCCGAGCCCGAGCCGCTTGCCGGGGACATAACCCAGCAGCGCCGACATCAGCGGACCGAGCACGCGCAGGATCAGCCGCACCTTCAGGCGTTCGGCCGCCTGCGCGATCAGCCGCGTACTGCCTGCATGTGCGGCGACGAGCACGGCCGCGCGCAGGTGCGTGGTGGCGCCCGACATCCCGATTGCATGCCCGCCGACACTGTGGCCGACCGCCAGCAGCGGCAGCCCTTCATGCGCCTGGCGCGCCCATGCGGTCGCGGCGCCCACGTCGAGCTCCATCCAGTCGCGCATGCGGGCCTTCAGCGCCCCCAGGCGGGCGGGCCGCGATGCGCCGATGCCGCGGTAGTTGTAGGTCAGCGCCGCGAAGCCGCGTTCGGTCAGGAAGCGCGCGAAGCCCGCATACAGCCGTTCGGGCACGGCCGTCGCGGGATGGATCAGCACCAGTGCGCGTGGCGCGGCGTCCGGCGACCACAGCGTGCCGTGCAGCGCGTAACCGTCGGCGGCGGAAAACTCGATGGGTTCGGCGGTCATGGACATCCTCGTTCCGGGTAGTTGTTTCGCATGCGAAATATAGTCCGGGATTTATTTCGTGCGCGAAATATCTGTCGAGGATTCCTTCGAACGGCAGGCGGCCGAGACTGGTCCGCGCACAGCGCGTCCGAGTTCACTTCATAAAATATTTGCATCTTTGCAAAGCAGAATATTGCGTTTGTCTCATGAAGCCGATCGACGTATCTTCACCGGTTCAATCCGTTCCGCCGGCCGTCGCGCATGGCGGAGCACGCGGCGGCGCCATCGCGCTGCCGCCCGCCAACCTTCCGGGAGATCATGTTGTCGAGCCGAATCGTCACGGCGCTCTTGCTGGCGCTTGCCGCGCAGCCGGGCATTGCCAAGGACACCGTCACGCTGCGCGTCGGTGAGCAGAACTACTTCAACATCCAGGCCTCGATGGAGGCGTCCGGCGTATTGAAGGACCTGCCTTACACGATCGAGTGGAAGCACTTCCAGGCCGCCGCACCGGTTGCCGAAAGCCTGAACGGCAACGCGATCGACGTCGGTTTCCTCGGCGATTCCGCATTGCTGACGCTGGCTGCGCGCGGCGCGCCGGTGAAGGTCGTCGCGGTATCGCGGCAAAGCCTCGACGGCGTCGCGATCCTCGTGCCGAAGAATTCGCCGGTGCGCACCGTGGCCGACTTGCAGGGCAAGACCATCGCGGTATGGCGCGGCGCGTGGAGCCAGCAACTCGTGCTGCGCGCGCTCGAACACGCAGGCCTGCGCGCCGATTCGGTCAAGTACGCGTACCTGATGCCGATCGATGCGACCAACGCGTTCGCGAACGGCTCGGTCGACGCCGTGTCGTTGTGGGAGCCGTTCGTCAGCACGCTTGCGCTGCGGCAGGGCGCACGGCCCGTGACGACCGCACAGGGGCTGATGCCCGCGCTGAGTTTCGTTGCCGCGAACGAGCAGGCCGCGTCGGACAAGCGCGCCGAGATCACCGACTTCCTGCGGCGCGTGGTGGCCGCGCGCCAGTGGGTCGACAATCACCCGCGCGAGTATGCGGACCTGTGGGCGAAACGCGCGAAGCTCGAGCCCGACGTCGCGTATCGCTGGCTCAACAACGCGAAGCAGCGCGTCGGCCCGGTCGACGATACGGCCGCGAAGGACGCGCAGAACACCGCCGACTTCCTGCACAAGGCCGGCGTGATTCCAAACGCGTACGACACGGCGAAGCTGCTCGACCGCTCGTATGCGGGCGCGTTCGCCGTGCCGGCGCAGAAGACGGCAGCGGCGCAGTGACCGCGCGGCCATTCCGACGATTTCCCCGACTTCCGATCGACGTACCCGAGGACATTCCGACATGCCAGTCGACATCATCGGCATGATCACCGCGACGCCCGGCGCGGAGGTCGACGTACCGGGCGGCGCGGCCGTCCAGCCCGACTACGTGCGCCGCTTCGCGCAGGCGCACGAGGCCGCCGGCTTCGACCAGGTCCTGGTCGGCCATTTCAGCAACGCGGCGGACGGCTTCATCGTCGCGTCGTTCGCGGCTGCCGCGACCGAGCGCATCCGCATCCTGCTCGCGCACCGGCCGGGCGTGATCGTGCCGTCGGCCGCCGCACGGCAGATCGCGACGCTCGACGTGTTCAGCGGCGGCCGGCTCGCGCTGAACGTCGTGTCGGGCGGCGACGATACGGACCTGCAGCGCGACGGCGATTTCGTGCCGCACGATGCGCGCTACCGCCGCACCGGCGAATATCTCGACGTGCTGAAGCGGATCTGGCTGGCCGATGCGCCGGTCGATCACGACGGCGCGTTCTACCGGCTGCGCGGGGCGTCGGCGCTCGTGAAAAGCGCGCAGCAGCCGCACGTGCCGATCTATTTCGGCGGATCGTCGCCGGCCGCGCTGGCCGTCGCGGGCGAGCATGCGGACGTCTACATGACATGGGGTGAGCCGCTCGACGCGGTGCGCGAGCAGATTGCACGCGTGCGGGCCGCCGCCGCGCCGTTCGGCCGCGTGCCGCGGATCAGCGTGTCGTTCCGGCCGATCGTCGCCGATACGGAAGCCGCCGCATGGGAAAAGGCCGAGGCGATCCGCGAGCGCGTGCGCGCGGCGCGCGTCGCGAACGGGCAGCCGATCGCCGGGCACGCGCCGCAGAATGCGGGCTCGCAACGGCTGATGGCGGCCGCCGCGCAGGGCGACGTGCTCGACGAGCGGTTGTGGATGGGGGTCGCGAACCTGACCGGCGCGCGCTGGAATTCGACCGCGCTGGTCGGCACGCCGGAACAGGTCGCACGGGCGCTGGGCGCGTATTACCGGCTCGGCGTGTCGACGTTCCTGATTCGCGGCTTCGATCCGCTCGACGATGCGCTGGCCTACGGGCGCGACCTGATTCCGGCGATTCATGCGCAGGTTGCGGCACTCGACCGGCATCAGGCGGCGGTGCCGGCGTAGACGAACGAGCCGCACGCCGAATCGCCCCGGCATGTCCCTCGCGGCATGCCGGGGCGCTTGCCTTCATTCGTCAGAACGACGGCAGCCCCGGCGGATTGGTCTCCGCGCGTGCAATCGCTTCGCTCTGCAAACCCCAGCGCGCCAGCGCCTGCCCGTAGCGGCCGCTGCCGATCAGCGCATTCGTCGCGAGCGTCAGCGCCGGTGCCAGCCCGCTGCCGCGACGCGTCGCGATCGCGACGTCTGCATTGGCCGGCCAGCCCGCATTGACGACGCCGACGCGTCGGATCTTGCCGGTGCGCGCGGCCTCGTATGCGAGCGACGCGTTCGGGTTCAGCTCCGCATCGGCGCGGCCCGACAGCAGCGCGACGCGTGCCGTCGCGTCGTCGTCGAAATAGAGCAGCTCGGCCGGCTTCAGCCCCTGCGCGACGTTGCGCTTGCTCCATTCGAGCAGGATGCGCTCCTGGCTCGTGCCGGCGCCCGTGATGATCCGCAGGCCGGCGATGTCCTTCGGCTCGGCGATGCTCGCGATCGGGCTGGCGGTGCGCACATAGAAGCCATGCAGCCCGAGCCGGTAGGTCGTGAAGTCGTACTTCTCCTTGCGCTTTTCGGTGACGCCGACGTTCGAGATCACCGCGTCGTACTTGCCGGACGTCAGCCCGAGCGGCCAGTCGGCCCACGCGATCGGCACCAGCACGAGCGTGCGGCCGAGCGCGTCGGCGACGAGCTGCGCATAGTCGGGATCGGCGCCGACCACCGTGCGTGCGTCGGTCGCGTAAGTCGACACGGGCGGCGCATGCGGCGAAATCGCGACCGTGAACGCGCCGTCGCGCACCCAGCGGTAGGCGGCTGCGGCACGGATCGCCGCGTCGTCGCGTGCCGCGCGCAGGCGGCCGGCCTGGCGCGGGTCGAGATCGGCGGTTGCCGCCGCGGCGTGTGCGGCCTGCCACGGCAGGACGGCTGCCGCAGCCAGCGCGGCCGAGATGAACTGGCGACGGTCGGTCATCGTGCGGTCCCTCGCAGGTCGGAAGCGGCGCGCATCACAGCACCCGCGACAGGAAGGCGCGCGTGCGCGGATGCGACGGCGCGTCGAGCACGACGGCCGGCGGCCCGGCCTCGACGATGCGCCCTTGCTCCATGAACAGCACGGTGTCCGCGACTTCGCGCGCGAAGCCGATCTCGTGCGTGACGATCACGAGCGTCGTGCCCGAGCGCGCGAGTTCCTTGATCACGTCGAGCACTTCGTTGACGAGTTCGGGATCGAGCGCGGACGTCGGTTCGTCGAACAGCAGCACCTTCGGCCGCAGCGCGAGCGCCCGTGCGATCGCGACGCGCTGCTGCTGGCCGCCCGACAGCTGGCGCGGGTACGCATCGGCCTTGTCCGCGAGGCCGACACGCGCGAGCAGCGTGCGCGCGGTGCGCTCGGCCGCGTCGCGCGTCACGCCGCCGACGGCGACCGGCGCTTCGATCAGGTTCTCGAGCACCGTCAGGTGCGGGAACAGGTTGAAGTTCTGGAACACCATGCCGACGGCCGTGCGCCGCTTCAGCACGTCACGCTCCTTCAGCTCGTGGAGCACGTCGCCGTCGCGGCGATAGCCGATCAGTTCGCCGTCGATGTCGATGTAGCCGTCGTCGACGCGTTCGAGATGGTTGATCGTGCGCAGCAGCGTCGACTTGCCGGAGCCGGACGGCCCGACGATCACGGTCACGCTGCCGCGCGGCGCGACGAACGACACGTTGTCGAGCACGCGCTGCATGCCGAACTGCTTCGACACGCCGTGCACGGCCACTTCGCCGCCGGTGCGCGGCGCGGCGGAGGTAGCGGCATCGGCGAGGGCATCGCTGTCGGCTCGCGCGATCGACGCCGCGCGGCGCGACGCGGCACGCCGCCACAGCGCGCCGATGCGCACGAGCGCGAACGTGAGCACGGACGGCGGCGGGTTGCGCAGCGCGCCGCGTGCATAGTGCCGCTCGACCTGGACCTGGATCGCCGACAGCACGGTCAGGATGATCAGGTACCAGACCGTCGCGACCATCAGCAGCGGAATCACTTCGAGGTTGCGCCGATAGATCACCTGCACCGTGTAGAACAGCTCGGGCATCGCGAGCACGTACACCATCGACGTGCCTTTCGCGAGCGTGATCAGGTCGTTGAACGCGGTCGGCAGGATCGCGCGCATCGCCTGCGGCAGCACGATCCGCGTGGTCTGGCGGCCGCGCGGCAGCCCGAGCGCGGCGGCGGCTTCGAGCTGCCCCTGGTCGACCGCGAGAATGCCGCCGCGGATCACTTCCGCGGAAAACGCCGCGTGGTTCAGCGTGAGGCCGAGCACGGCCGCGAGGAACGGGCTGATCAGGTCGGTGGTCGGCGCCTCGAACCACACGATGTCGGTGAACGGCACGCCGAGCCGCACGTGTTCGTACAGGTAGCCGAGGTTGTTCAGGATCAGCAGCAGCACGATCAGCGGAATCGAGCGGAACAGCCACACGAAGGTCCATGCGCTCGCGGACAGCAGGCGCGAGCGCGACAGCCGGGCCAGCGCGACGAACGCGCCGAGCGCGAAGCCGAACACCGCGCCGAGCAGCGTCAGCACCAGCGTGCGCGCGAGCCCCGACAGCACCGGCGGCGACAGGAACCATTCGGCGAATACCGGCCAGCCCCATTGCGGGTTGCCGAGGATCGAATGCAGCGTGATCGCGATCAGCACGAGCGCGAGCACGGTGCCGGCCGTGCGCGACCGGTGGCGCGCGGGCACGATCCGCAAGCGCGTGCCGGCGTCGCGCGCGACGGGGGAAGAGAGCGGCGGCAGCGCGCCGCCGAGATGGGTCGTGTCGCTCATGGCGTTGGAAATCCTCGAATCGGTCGGGCGGGCGCGCCGCGCAAGGGCGGCGCGGTGATGTCAGGCATGTGCTTCGGCCGCCGTTTCGTGCGCGGCGCCGGGCGCCGCGTGGCGGCTCGCCTTGCGCGGCAGGCCGAGGTGGTCGCGCAGCGTCGCGCCGGGCAGGTCGCGGCTGTAGCGGCCGCGCGCCTCGAGCACCGGAATCACGAGTTCGACGAAATCGTCGACGCCTTGCGCCTGCACCGGGAAGCCGAGGATGAAGCCGTCGCCGGCGCCCGCGTCGTGCCAGCGGATCAGCTCGTCGGCGACGTGCTCGGCCGTGCCGATGAAGTTAGGGCGCGGCGTGGCGACCGCGAGCACCGTTTCGCGCAGCGACAGGCCTTTGCGTTTCGCGTCGGCCTTGATCCGGTCGGTGGTCGAGCGGAAGCTGTTGCGGCCGAGCTCGCCGAGCTCCGGGAACGGCGCGTCGAGCGCGTACTGGGTGAAATCGTGATGATCGAAATAGCGGCCGAGGTACGCGAGCGCCTCGTCGATCGTCAGCAGGTCGCGGATCGCCTGGTATTTGTCTTCCGCCTCGGCGGCCGTGCGGCCGACGATCGGCCCGACGCCGGGGAAGATCTTCACGTCGCCGGCTTGCCGGCCGTGCTCGATCGCGCTCTGCTTCACGCGCTGCGTGAATGCGGCCGTTTCCTCGATCGACGGCGAATGCGTGAACACGGCATCCGCATACTTGCCCGCGAGCCCGATCCCGGTGTCGGACGAGCCGGCCTGGAAGATCACCGGCTGGCCCTGCGGCGAGCGCTGGATGTTCAGCGGCCCCGCGACCTGGAAGAAACGGCCGCGGTGATCGAGCGTGTGAAGCTTGTCGCGATCGAAGAAGCGGCCGGTCGCGCGGTCGCGCACGAAGGCGTCGTCGTCCCAGCTGTCCCACAGGCCCTGGACGACCTCGAGGTATTCGTCGGCGATCTCGTAGCGCAGTTCGTGATCGGGGTGCGCCTTGCCGAAATTCTTCGCGGTGCCTTCGAGCGGTGTCGTCACGACGTTCCAGCCCGCGCGGCCGCCGCTGATCGCGTCGAGCGACGCGAGCTGGCGCGCGACCGTGAACGGCTCGCTGTACGACGTCGAGATCGTACCGGCGAGCCCGATCTTCTTCGTCGCGACCGCGAGCGCCGACAGCACGGTCAGCGGCTCGAAGCGGTTCAGGAAGTGAGGGATCGACTTCTCGTTGATGTAGAGGCCGTCCGCGACGAACGCGAACGCGATGCCGGCGGCTTCCGCCTTGCGCGCGACGCCGATCATGAAGTCGAGGTTGATGCTCGCGTCGGGCGGGTTGCTCGGATGCCGCCATGCGTTCATGTGGCTGCCTGCGCCTTGCAGCATCAGGCCGAAAGGGATCGATCGTCGGGTCGTCATGATGGGAATGTCACGCGTTCTGGTCAGGGGAGAGGGAGCGGTCGGCCGCGAGGGCCGCCTGCAACGGGGTGGCCGATAGCGCGCCGCCGAGCCATTCGGCCGACGCGAGCCGCGCCGCGTAGTCGGTCACCGGCGAATCGATCACGAACGCGGCGACGTCGAGCCGCCGGCTCAATGCGTCGAGCGCGCGGTGGATGCGCTCGGGTGTATCGGCGAGTACCGTCGGGCGCAACTCGTCGATCCGGTAGTCGGACGCACCGCTTTGCCGCGCGAATTCGGCGGCTGCCTGCGCGCTGGCGAGATTGAAGCTTTGGCCGCCCGCGAACTGCAGCTTGAAGATCTTCAGCGGCCCGATCCGTTGCTCGGCTTCGTCGCGCGTCGGCGCGGCGACCGCATACAGCGCGACGAGCGGCTTCGCGCCGCCGGCGCTGCGGTACGCATCGAGCGAGCGTTCGAGATTCGCATCGTCGCCGTTGAAATGGCCCGCGTAGCAGAAGCGCCAGCCGTTGCGTGCGGCGAGCGCGCCGCTGTCCGGCGAGCCGCCGAGCAGGATGCGTTCGGGCGGCTGCGGCGGCACCGGCATCGCGACCGCGCCGGCCAGCGGATGATCTTCGGCGACGCCCCAGCCGAGAAACGCGTCGAGTTCCGCGAGCTGGCCCGCGAAGTCGGGCTTGCGCGCCTTGTCGTGAAACCACTGCAGCGCGCGCGTGGTCAGCGGCAGCCCGCCGGGCGCCTTGCCGATGCCGAGATCGACGCGGCCCGGCGCGAGCGCCGACAGCAGCTTGAACGTCTCGGCGACCTTGAACGGGCTGTAGTGCTGCAGCATCACGCCGCCCGAGCCGATGCGGATGCGCGACGTATGCGCGAGCAGGTGTGCGACGACGACTTCCGGCGCCGAGCTCGCGAAGCCCGGCGTGCCGTGATGCTCGGCGACCCAGAAGCGTTCGTAGCCGAGCTGTTCGGCGCGCTGCGCGAGCGTCGTCGTGAAGCGCAGCGCGTCGGCGGCGGTGGCGCCGTCGGCGATCGGGCTCTTGTCCAGCAGCGAAAGCGAATAAGACATGTTGGGCGGCGTTCCTGCGTAAGCGTGGATGGACGACGGGCGCGCGCGGTGCTCAGCTCTTCGGCAGTCCCGGCGGATTCGTGCGCGACTGGTCGATCGCTTCGGACGCGAGGTTCCAGCGGTCGAGCACCTGCTGGTAGCGGCCGGTCTTGATCAGCCCGTTCAGCGCGACGGTCAGCGGCTCGGCGAGGCCGCTGCCGCGACGCGTCGCGATCGCGATGTCGGCCGTGCGCGGCCAGCCGCCGCTGATCGCACCGACGAGCCGCGTCTTGCCTTGCTGCGCGCTCTGGTATGCCAGCACCGAGTTCACGCTGAACACCGCATCGGCGCGGCCCGACTGCACGGCGACGATGCGCATCGCCTGGTCGTCGTAGTACTGGAACTGCACGGGTTTCAGCCCGTGCGCGACGTTCTCGCGGTCCCATGCGAGCAGGATCTTTTCCTGGTTGGTGCCGGCGTCGGTCACGATGCGCAGCCCCGCGACGTCCTTGGGTTCGCGGATCGCCTGGATCTTGCTGTCGTTGCGCACGTAGAAGCCGACCTGGTCCTTGCGGTAGGTCGAGAAATCGAGCTTCTGCTTGCGTTCCTCGGTGACGGTGACGTTCGAGATCACCGCGTCGACTTTCCCCGATTCGAGTGCGAGCGGCCAGTCGGCCCACGCAAGCGCGACGATCTTCAGCTTGCGGCCGAGGCTGTCGGACACGAGCTGGCCGATGTCGGCGTCGAAGCCGATCACCGTGCGCGCGTCGGTCGCATACGAGCTGATCGGCGGCAGGCTCGGCGCGATGCCGATCGTCAGCGTGCCGGGCTCGGCGAACTTGAACGACGCGGGCACCGCACGCTCGACCGCCGCGTCGGCCGTGCCGCGCGGACGGCCGCGCTGCTCGGGGCTCAGGTCGAACGTCGCGGCCGCTGCCGCGGCGGCGAAGGCGGTCAGGCCGATCAGCGCGGCAGCCAGCGTGCGCACGGTACGGGAGGAAGGCGGTACGGCTCGTTGCATGAAAACGTCCTGTCGGGGAAAGCGGAAGGTGAGACGCGAGGTGTCGGGCGCCGCGCCGTCAGCGCGGCAGCACCGGTTCGGGCAAGGGTGCCCACAGGTCGGCCAGCGTCGACGTGCGCGACGGATCGACGAGATCCTTGCCGAAGCGCAGGTGGAAATATGCTTCGGGGTCGACCGACGAATCGAACAGCCGCGTATAGCCGGTGCGGTCGTAGAGCGCCCACGCTTCGGGCTGGCGAAAGCCGGTGGTCAGGTAGAGGCGGCGGTAGCCCTGTTGCGCGGCGCGCAGTTCGAGTGCTTCGACGATCTGCCGCGCGAGGCCCTGGCGGCGCAGGTCGGTGCGTGTCCAGATGCGCTTGAGTTCGGCGGTCTGTGCGTCGTAGCGCTTGAACGCGCCACCGCCGATCGTTTCGCCGTCGCGCAGCAGCAGCACGAACGCGCCTTCGGGCGGCGCGAACAGTTCGGCCGGGTAGCGCGCGAGTTCGTCGCGGGCGGACGCGCGGCTGTCGGGGCGGTATGCGTCGTAACGGGTCGAATATTCGTCGATCAGCGCGTCGATCAGCGGTTGCGCGCGGACGTCGAGCGGCGTCGTGTCGATGATGCGGTCGTTCGTGGCCATGGGCATCGCGAAGGGCGCGCGATGCGGACGTTCCTGGCGGGGTGCGGGCACGCGGCCCGTCCGGTCTGTTCCGTTATCGCGACGCAGTTGTCGTGATGGCGGCGGTCGCTGCGCATCCTGCGATGCCGGTGGCGCGCCGCCGCCGTTTCGAACACGTTAGCGGTGCGACCGGCAAAGGCGAACGAAGCAATTTCGATAAGGATTTCGCGGAAGGTGGAAGAAGGCTTGCAGGGGGAGCGGGGTACCGGAGCGGCAAGCGGCCGCGGCGGGGTGCCGTGTCCGTCTGGAGCGTGGGCGACGGATACGAACGCCGCGGATCGGCAGGGGGGCGAGCGCCGGGCGGCGACGGTCCCCATCGAGTTGCCGCATCGGCGCGAAGCCCCGCCGTCCCGGGGCGGCGATCCGCGACGCCGCCGGCGTTCAGGCTGCTGCCGCCTGCTGAATCGCGTCCTGCTGTTCGCCGCCCAGGATATCGACGAGCCCGGTCAGCATCTGCGCCAATTCGCCCGTCATCAGCGTGAAGTCCGAATCGAAGCGTTCATCGTCGTTCTGCGCGGTGGGATCCGCCGCCTCCTTGATCACGTCGAGCGGCGTGACACGCTTGATCGTCAGCGACGGGGTCAGCACGAACGAGATACGGTCATTCCAGGTCATCGCGAGGCGCATGCATTGCTTGCCGGCTTCGATGTGCCGGCGCATGTCGTTCGCTTCCAGCGCGTGGCCGACGTAGCGTACGGTCGCGCCGCCTTCGCCGCTCGAGCGCAGCTCGGCGTCCTGGTCCACGGTGAATCCGCCCGGCGCCTCGCCGGACAGCAGCCAGTCCGTCATCGCGGCGACCGGCGAACGCGCCACTTGAACGCCGGCGAGCGGCAACTGATCGATCGATTTGACGAGCAGGCTGCGAACGTCGTCGGCAAGCGCCTGGGCCGCAGCATCGATGACGAGCCAGCCGTTCGCCGTATCGATCCACACGCGGGTATCGCGGCGAATGCTGAACGCGCGCGGCAGCAGTTCGTCGGTCACCTGCTCCTTGAGTTCGCGCAGCTGTTTTCGGCCGACCTTGAAGCCCTGCTGCTCCTCGACTTCGAGCGCACGTGCCTTGGTCACCTGATTGACCACCGACGCCGGGAGCAGCTTCTTTTCGGCGCGAAACAGCAGCAGCATCTGCCGGTTGTTCGAATACACGAGCGCGCCGTTGTCACGCGGCGATGCCCAGCCGTGGCGTTGCATCTCGACGCTGCTGCCCGGCTGGAACGCGTGGGGCGCCAGCCATTTTTCCATCTGGTCGGGGGTCACGGCCCAAGGTGCGGGAAGACGATGAAGCTGAAGGTTCTTGAACCACATAGGCGTACGGGCAAAGCGCGTCATTCTATATGACGGGGGCGGCTCCCGGCCATGAAGCGTCACTCACAGGGACGGTCATCCGGACGTTCGGGCGCCAGCTGCGCCTGCAATCCGCCGCGCGCATGCTGAAAACGCGCGCCGCATCCCCGAACAATCCCGCGCTCAATCGGGTGGGCGTTTTCGCCAGCAGGGCGATGGCGTGACGTCGCAAGGCCTCAGCTGTTGTTGCCTTGCTCGTCTTCCCTGTTCTTCGCCGCCGCGCGCGAAAACCGCATTTGATATTCGCTTGGGGACAAGCCGGTCTTGCGCTTGAACAATTGCCGGAACGTGCTGACATCGCCGTAACCGACGCGTTGACTCAGCGCCTCCAGCCCGATTGGCCGGGTTTCCAGCACGCGTTTCGCGACTTCGATACGCAGATTCTGCAGATACGTGAGCGGCGCGAGCCCGACGGCTTCCTTGAAGCGGCGATTGAGCGTGCGTTCGCTCACGGCAAGCGATGCTGCCAGCTCGCTCAGCCGGAATCCCTGCTGCAATGTCGCCTCCATCTGCCGCTGGGCACGGGCGACGAGCGTATCGGTATGTCCGTGTTCCTCGAACAGCGTTGCAAAGGAAGCCTGCGAAGTCCGGTTCATGTCGATCAACAGGGCCTTCGCGGTCATCGTCGCGAGCGCCTCGCCGGCGAGTGTTGCAACGAGCTGCACGGCGAGATTCAGATACGACGTCACGGAACCGCCCGAGATGATGCCGTCTTGCTCGATCATCAGTTCCTGCGCGCGAACTTCGACTCGCGGATAGCGGCGCGCGAAATCCGAGGCCCGCGCCCAGTGCGTGGTGGCGGCGCGGCCATCCAGCAGGCCGGCCTCGGCGAGCAGGTAATTGGCGGTGCAATAGGCTGCCAGCACGGCGCCGGCCTTGCGTTGGCGCCTCAGCGCGGAAGTCAACGCGTTCAACCGCTCACGGCGCCCGATGAATTCGTCGATGTTCGAGAAGAAGGGTGCGGTCAGCAGGACGGCGTCCGCCCGCTTGCGCGGGTCGATCTTTCCGTCGACCGGAATGGTCTGGCCCGACGCGGCAGTGACGGGTTGACCGTCGAGCGATTCCACACGCCACGCGAGCAGGGGGGCGGCGGCGGTGCCGGCCGGCGTGGCCTTGCGCATATGGAATTGATTGGCTGCGCTGAAGACATCGACCGGACCCGCGACGCCGGACGCGAGGATGCCGTCATAGACCCAGATGCGGATGATGGCCATTTGCGTGTCTGAAATTCCCTCAATAATGGCGATCCTGCCACTTATGGTCGCGCGAGTAAACCGCGATCATGGCCACATCCAACGAACCGAAAGCAGGAGCAGCACCATGCCGATGATCGATGCACTGTGGCCCGAAAACGCGTTGACGCCCGAGGCCGAGGTACGCCTCGTCAAGGAACTGACCGACATCCTCATCGAGGCGGAAGGCTACGATCCCGCCAGTCCTGTCGCACAGCGCGTCACCGTATTCCACCTTCATCGACCTGCCGCGATTTACGTCGGCGGTGAACGCACGGACACGACACGTTACCGGATCATTCCGTCCGTACCCGAAGGGCAATACACCGACGAATCGCGTCGCTGGCTCGTCAGGCGGGCCACGGAGGCGGTGGCACGCGCGGAGAACCGGTCGTTCGACGACGTCGCGCCGCGCGTCTGGGTCTTCCCGACCGAGATCCCGGATGGCACGTGGGGCACGCGCGGCGCGATCTGGACGCTGCCCGCCATTCACGCGCTGCTGGCGGGCGAGTCCGAACGCGCCGCGGGCGTCGAACGTCTCGCACGACGCCGCCGCGAAAAAGCGTGCATCACGCTCGAAGCGGCTCGTGATGCCGCTACCGCCGGCATCAACCGCAAACCGTGACAGGAGCATCTGCATGAAATTCAACGACACAGCCCCCGTGATGCCGGCCGCCGGCGTTCCGCCGCTCTGGCTGACGAGCCTCGCTGAAAACGCCACGCTCGAAGCCACCGTCCTGAAACGACCGATCGAAGGACGAGCAGACATTCTCTCCGTGATCCAGCACGCGGTCTCGCTCTACGAATTCCAGCATCACACCTACAAGGGCACGATCGGCGACGGTTTGTATCTGGAGTCCTATCGTTCCCGGATCCAGGGCATGCCGATCGAGACGGTGGTCATTGCGCATCTGAACGACAAGGGCGAGACGGATTCCGTGGTCATCAACCATCGCCCGCTCGAAGCGGCGATGCGGTTTTCCAGGCTGATGGCGGAACGCGTCGACGAGCGTTTCCGAGGTTGCTATCTGACGGGACCGGAAGCACGGCCGCACGATGAAGCGGCTTCTTCCTGATCGGACGACAGCTTCTGTACGCGTCGATTCTGCTGAGTAAGTCTTTCCAAACGAGAGCCAATCATGTTCAAAGTTTCAACGAAGGCGCCACTTTCCTCCGCAGTCGCGGTGGACATTTCCCCTTGCACGATTGTGCCGGCGTCATCCTCACCGGTGCCGAAGGTTGAAGTCGGCGAGGTGCAGGTCAATGCCGACATCAAGCTGCGTCATATGGTGTATCGGCCCGCGTATTCAAAGGGTACCGTGCTGTTCCTGCACGGCTTTCCGGAGACGATGTATGCGTGGAAGCCGATCGCCGAATCGCTGTCCAGCGACCATGAAGTGCATGCGTTCGACTGGCCGGGCTATGGACAATCGTCGCGTCCGTCCGCGGACCGTTTCTCCTATGCGCCGATGGATTACGCCCGTGTGCTGGAAGACTATATCCGCACGTCCGGCATCGACCGCTCGAAGCTGCTGATCTATGCGACCGATATCGGGGCCTTGCCCGCGCTGCTGGCCGCATTGGCGCAACCGGATATTGCCAGGGGAATCGTCGTTGGCGACTTTGCCCCGTTCAACCGCCCGCAATACATGTACGAGAGCCTGCAGGCTCTGAAGTCCAAACCTTCGTCTGACGTCGTGCATGCGGCGATGAACAAGAACCGTGACGAAATTCTCGCCAACACATTCTTTCGCGGCATGGCGGCGGAAGAGCGTTACGCATTGCCCGACGATTTCAGGGAGGATATGGCGAAAGGCTGGGACGGCGATATCACGGCGGCAGATGCCTTCTATCACTACTACTCCTGCTTCACTCGCGACCAGGACTACTTGGAAGCCAATATCGCAAAGCTGAACATCCCCGTCAGGGTGGTATGGGGCGAACAGGACATCTATATCAAGAAGGAAATGGGTGTCGAGTATGCGAGCCGTAGCGGCGTGACGCTCTCGATTCTCCCGGCACTCGGCCATTTTCCGCATCTGCAGGCGCCTGGGCAGACGGTGAGCGAGGTTCGGGCCGCGTTCGACGCGCTCGCAATCGAATGAGCGACTAGAGGGAGGGCACTGCCGAGGCGACCGATCCGCCTCCGGAATCCGCTGCGAGAAAGAGGCAGTCGACGATTGCATCAAGATTGATGACAATGGAAACCATTCCAACAAGAGGGCAAAAACAATGATGATTTCCGGCGACGGCCTGACCAGCCCGGCGCGGCTCCTGCGAGTCGCGTCATGGGTGATTGCGATCATCTTCGCTGTCTTTCTGAACATGCTCGGCAGTCTCGTGATCCGCGACATGGCGTTTGCGCCGAGCGGTGGTCCGCCGGTCGTGGAGCAATTCGCCGACGCTCCGGTAAAAGCGCGGCTGGACGCGGCGCGGCGCCAGTTGCAGGCACAGCGCGACGCGCTGACCGAGAAAGTCGACACGATGGAAGTGGCGCGCAGCCGTGCCGCGAAGGAGTATGCGGACGAGAAGGAGAGTTTCCGCAACTGGCTGGCCACTCGCGCGGTGACAGGGGACGGTGCGAGCGACCCGGACATTGTGGCGAGAACGCGCAAGCTGGACAAGCTGCAGGCTGTGGTGGTCGGCTGGCAGCATCAGATCGATGCGATCGCCGACCAGCAACGGGCACTGGCGTCGCAGCAGACGCAAGTCGACGCGCAAATCGCCGAAGCGGACGCAGCCGCCGAACGGCGCTTCGACGCGGCAACCCGGCACTACGAGATGCAAGTGTTCGGGCTGCGGCTTGCGCTGACGTTGCCGATACTGCTGGTGGCGACCTGGCTGTTCATCCGCTACCGCAAGGCGCGCTACTGGCCGTTCGTGTACGGTTTCGGCCTGTTTGCATTGAGCGCGTTCTTCATCGAACTGGTCCCGTACTTGCCGAATTTCGGCGGCTATGTGCGGGTCCTGGTCGGCATCGTGCTCACGGTATTCGCCGGCCTTTACATGATGAGGGCATTTCAGCGCTACGCCGAACGCAAACGGCTCGAATTGCAGCAGGATCAGGGCGAACGCGCGCGCACGATCGGCTACGAGAAAGCCGTACGGTCACTCGAGAAAAAGCGCTGCCCGTCATGCGACAAACAATGGAATCTCGGCGGCGACGACTCCACGTTCTGCGTGCATTGCGGATTGAGGCTGTTCAATGCATGCGAATGCGGCGGCCGGAATTTCTTCTTCTTCCCGCATTGCCATCAATGCGGCGTTGCGCAGGGCCATGAGTCGCCGGTGCCATCCGACTGACGGCCAGTGTGTCCGCACCGGCGGCGCCAGTCGGGTGGTCCGTCACGCGACGACACGCGGCGGCGTCGACAACTCCGCCAGCTGAAACATGCAATCCCCACGCTGCACCTGCGCGGGCACGCGCTTGCACACCACCTCGCCGTCGCCCTTGAACCGGTGCAGCACCGGTTCGCGCAGCGGCGTATCGGGGAAATGCACCCACGCGGCCGGCTGCCCGGCCTTCACCTGGTCGCCAAGTTCGACGAGCGGCTCATACAGCCCGCGCTCGTACGCATAGACGAAATGGCGATCGCCGTCGACGCGCATGAAGCGTGTGACGGTGGGCGGCGCGTCGGGCACGAGCGTGCCGTGCAGCAGGCCGATATACCCGAGGTAATGCAGCAGCCCGTGGCGGCCGAGCCGGATCAGCGACGGATCGGCCATCCCGGCGCCGCCGAGTTCGGTCACGATCGAGATCGCGCCTTGCCGGCGCGCGGCCGACGCCGAATGCACGGGATTCGGCGCATGCAGCAGCGCATTCTGCAACCCGAACGCGACCAGCAGCCCGTTGAGCTTCGCGGCTTCGTCGGCGTCGAGCGGATCGATCGCGAGCATGTTGCCGCCTTGATACAGCAGCGAGCTGCCGCCCGAGTGCAGGTCGACCAGATACTGCGCGCGCGACAGCAGCGCGTGCTCGATGAAATGGGCGATCATCTGCGTCGGCGTGCCGGTCGGGTCGCCGGGGAAGCTGCGGTTCAGGTTGCCGCCGTCGAGCGGCGACACGCGCAGGCCCGCATCCGCTGCCGGAAAATTCGCCATCGGCAGCAGGATCAGTTGCCCGCTGACCATCTCGGGCTCGATCTCGCGCATCAGTTGCGACACGATGATCTGGCCTTCGTACTCGTCGCCGTGGTTGCCGGCCATCACGAGCGCGACCGGGCCGTTGCCGTTGCGGATCGACACGATCGGGATCGGCAGCCAGCCGTACGCCGACCGGTGCACGGAGTGCGGCAGCCGCAGATAGCCTGCGTGCTTGCCTTGCGCGTCGAGATCGATTTCGCAGTGAATGGGGTTGCGGTGTGAAGAAGAGGCGGTCATGGCAGCGTCGTTCGATGAACGGAATCTGCCATCTTATCGGGAAACGACCGCGGCGCGCTGCGCCGGGCGCGTGCCACGCCGAACGTCCGCACGCCCTCAAGCGAAATACGGCTCCAGTACCGGTTCGATCCAGTCCATGAACGCCCGCACGCGCGGCGACAGATTGCGCCGATGAGCCACGACGAGCGACGCGGCGAGCGGTTCCGGACGCAGGTCGGGCAGCACTTCCACCAGCGCGCCGCTTGCGACGTGATTCGCGACCCCTGAATAGCCGGCCTGGATCAACCCGATGCCGGCCAGCCCGGCCGCGTGATAGGTCTGCACGTTGTTGACCTGCATCGCGCTCGGCAGCGCAAGCGTCGCATAGCCGTCACCGCTCGGATATTCCCAGCCGGCGTGCCTGGCACCGAGTGTCAGCGAGTAGTGGACCATCCGGTGCCCCTGGCCGAGCAGATCGTCGAGCGTATGCGGCACGCCATGCCGCGCGAGATAGTCGGGACTTGCCGCATTGATCATGCGCAGCCGGCCCAGCGGCCTGGCAATCAGCGTCTCGTCCACGATCGGACCGAGGCGGATCACGCAATCGAATCCTTCCTGCACGAGATCGACGCGCCGGTCGGTGCTCGACAGCTCCAGTTCCAGCTCCGGATGCGCGGCCATCAGTTGCGGGAGCGCGGGCACGACGACGCTGCGTGCCAGCTCGGTCGGCATGTCGACGCGCAACCTTCCCCGGATGCGCGTGCCGTCGCCGGAGAACATCGATTGCAGCGCCTGGACGTCGGCCAGCAGGTCCCGTGCGCGCGAATAGAACGCGCGGCCGTCGTCGGTCAGTTGCACGCTCCGCGTCGTTCGATGCAGCAGCGCAACCCCTACGTCGCGTTCGAGTTGCCGGATCACCATCGAGACACGTCCTTTCTGGATGCCCAGGCTTTCGGCCGCCCGCGTGAAGCTCGCCATTTCGGCGACACGCGCAAAGATCAGAAGCGCATCGAGGTTTTGCATTGTTCACTCACGGAGTAACAGAACGTTCAATCGATCGTCATTTATAACTCAGTTTCGACCCAGTAGAGTGCTTTCCGACGTCGTCACCCGACGACGACCTCAACGGAAGGGCACACGCATGACGCAACACACTTCTCCGGTCAGAACGGCCGTGGTCTACCACTCCGGCTATGGACATACCCAGCGGTTGGCCGCGGCGGTCGCCGAGGGGGCCGCCGCCGCACTCGTCGCCATCAACGCCGACGGCAACCTGGCCGACGACGCATGGGACACGCTGGCTGGCGCCGATGCGATCCTGTTCGGTTCGCCGACCTACATGGGCGGGCCCAGCTGGCAGTTCAAGAAGTTCGCCGATGCGTCGTCGAAGGCATGGTTCGACGGTGCATGGCGCAACAAGATCTTCGGCGGCTTTACCAACAGCGCGAGCCTGAACGGCGACAAGCTCAATACGCTCGAGTACTTCGTCTTGCTGGCCGGGCAGCACGGGGGTATCTGGGTGAGCATGGACATCAAGCCGGCGAACCTGAAGGCGTCGGCGCGCGACGACCTGAATCGCATGGGCTCCTATATCGCGCCGATGGCGCAGACGCCGGCCGATGCGTCGCCTGACGAGATGTCGCCGGGGGATCTCGAGACCGCACGCCGCTATGGCGCCCGCGTCGCGGCGATCGCCGGACAGTTTCGGGCCGGGCAGTCCTGAATCAATTGAAGTCCTGGCATGTGCGGCGCGCCGGACCGGCCGCCGCCGCATTTTTTTCGAGCCGAGCCTGAAGGAACACGACCATGAAATACAAGCGACTGGGCCGCACCGGCCTGTATGTCTCCGAGCTGTGCCTCGGCACGATGACGCTGGGCGGCAATGCGGATGCCGGCATGTGGGCGGCGATCGGCACGCTGGATCAGCGCGACGCGACCCGGCTGATTTCCCGTGCGCTGGACGCGGGCATCAACTTCATCGATACCGCCGACGTCTACTCGTTCGGCCAGTCCGAACGCCTCGTCGGACAGGCGCTCCGGGACCTCGGCGTCCCGCGCAACGAGATCGTGCTGGCGACCAAGACGGCCGGTGCGATGGGGCCGAAGCCCAACGACCAGGGCGCGTCGCGCGGCCACATCATGGATTCCGTGCAGCGTAGCCTGGAACGCCTCCAGGTCGACCATATCGACCTTTACCAGATACACGCCAACGATTCCGTCACGCCGATCGAAGAGACGTTGCGGGCGCTCGACGACCTGACGCGCCAGGGGCTGGTTCGCTACGTGGGCGTCTCGAACTGGCGCGCCGGAAAAATCGGCAAGGCGCTCGGCCTCAGCCAGGCGCTCCATGCGACGCGCTTCGAGACGCTGCAGGCCTACTATTCGATCGCCGGACGCGACGTGGAACGTGAATTGGTGCCGCTCGCGATCGACGAGCAGATGGGGCTGCTGGTCTGGTCGCCGCTCGCCGGCGGGCTGCTGTCGGGAAAGTTCGGTCCCGGTGCGCCCACCGAGGAAGGCGCGCGACGCAGCCATTTCGACTTTCCGCCGGTCGACCTGGAACGCGCGTGGCCGTGCGTTGCCGCGATGCGTTCCATCGCCGACGCGCATGGGGTATCGGTTGCGCGGATTGCGCTCGCGTGGTTGCTGGCGAAGCCGCATGTCACGAGCGTCATCGTCGGCGCCAAACGGGTCGAGCAACTCGAAGACAATCTCGGCGCGGTCGATGTCGTGCTGAGCGAGGACGAGCTTGCGTGTCTCGATACCGTGAGTGCGTTGCCGGCCGCGTACCCCGGCTGGATGATCGAGCGCCAGGACGCGGGCAGGGTGCCGCGGGCTTTTATGGGCGTCGCGTTGAAATGAGACGGTGATGTCACGTTCGAGCCGGGTGATTGCAAAACCGCCCGGTGTCGAACATGAGGGAGGCAATCCGGTTGGGAGGCGGCGCGCACGAGCGGTTGGTGACGGCCAGCTTCGGTCATTTACCTGAGCGCTTGGATGGGTACTCGAACGTCACGCCGATGCGGATCGCTAACCTCTGTCGGTCGATTGCGGCCTCCGCGCCATCCGTTTTTGCGGACAGTCGCTCGGAATCCGATGCCGCTTTCCGCGTATGACTGCTTCCGCGCGAGCAGCGCTTCGCTATCCCTGCAACGCCCACGCAAGATTTTTTTCGGCATCTTTGTTGCCTTGTTCCGCGGCGCGGCGAAACAACTTGATCGCACGCTCCTTGTCACGGGGCACTGAAATTCCGAACCAATAGAACTTGCCCAATTCATTTTCGGAGAAGTCATCTCCCAGCTCGGCGGCCTTTTCGTAGTCTTTAAGCGCTCGTTCCGACTGTTTCATGCCTTGATAAATGGCGCCCCTTCTTGAAAGAGCGTAACTGTTGCTCGAGTCCATGCTGATCAGCTTCGACAAAGGTTCAACTGCTTGCTCGTACTTGTTCTCGCGAACGAGTACGTTGCTCATTTGTGTCAGCATGTCCCGGTCGTTCGGCATCAGCGCGAGCGCCTGGGCATAGGCCTTTTCTGCGCCGGAATCGTCTCCGTCGCGATACATGACCCATCCTCTATCTGCAATGGCCATCGCTTCGAACTCTCGTAGCGCCGCTGCCGGTAGAGAGGCCCGCCGACACTCATCGACAAAGGCCGCCATCCGTTTAGGGCTCCCGCCCCATCTTGTCTGTATCGAAATGAGATAGGTACGCCTGACCACGATGTTCCCGGGGTCCTTTTTGATGGACTGGTCGAGCAGTTCGCGGCTTTCCTTGTTCGTGCCAGCAAGCGCCTTCCAGATCTCGATCTCCTCCATATATGACACGGTGGGCTTTGCAGTCAGTCCAGTCGACTTCGACAGATCGCGCAGAGCCATGCTGTGATAGGCCCGCATTCCGGCGAACTGTCGCTCGTTGGTGCTCCGGGCATATGCGCTGCCGCGCCTGACCCATCCCATCGCCTCGTAGTACATTCCGCGCGCCAACAACGCCGCATACGATTGCGGAAACCGAGCAACCCATTGATCGAACTTTGGTTCCAGGTCGGGGTCGGCGAAGTAAAGGGCACGGAATGCTTCGACTACTCGCTCGTCGCTTATCGAGCCATGCTCAAATGCCTGCTAAACGGCGGTCATTGCATGATCCAGCTCGGCAAATCGGCCTTCCTTGAGCAGGGCGAGCTTCTGCGTCGCATCGGGCGCAGTCGTCTCCGCCGTGCACTCGACAGTATGAAACGCGAGCCATATCCAGCTACAGAGCAAGATTCTTCGAATCATTTCAGGCGCCTGTACCAGTGAATGCGAGCCCACGCGGATGTTGCAGCGATGAACACATGCCGGCGCGCGGGCCGGCTGCGTTCGTGTGTTGGAATTCGCGCCGATCCCTTGCCGCAACAGGGCCGGCGCGTGCAACCGGCTTACCGTCCGGATGTTTCAGCTTCGAGACGTCCTTCTTCCCACAGTGCCCAGAAACGGCTGCCGGCACGATACGGATTCGCGCGTCGCGTGCCGTGATCGGCGACGCCCTGGCGGAACGCGCCGTACAGCGTCAGCGGCGGATTGTCGATGCAGGCGGTTTCGCGTGCGGCCGGCACGCGGCGTTCGGACACGAGCCGGCGGATCAGCGATGCGCCGTCGATCACATCCAGTTCGTCGACGGTTTCGCTGCGGCTGAGGACTTCGACGGTATTCATGTTGGGTCTCCCTGACAACCTGTTTCCCTGACAGGGAGCAATAAGAGTGCCAACCACGAAAAGCCTTGCGCTGCGTCGATCGTGCCGGCTTCTGCGGCCAACGTGACGCGCGGCGAGCAGCGATGTTACGGAACACGTCACGTGACACGCGCATGCGCGACGCCACGTGCGAACGCGCAAGGTGTTTCGGAATTGAATCGTCGGGAGGAAGCGGCAGGCAGGAAAAAGACGGAGCGGTGCGTGCGTCGCCGGGTCAGCTCGCGGCGACCGGCGCCACGCGGCGGCTGCCGCTCGAGTAGAAGCAGTAGATGCCCTTGCCGGCGGACTTCGCGTCGTACAGCGCGCTGTCGGCCTGGCGGATCAGGTCGTCGGGCGAGCCGTGCCCGTCGTCGAGCGCGATGCCGATGCTGATGCCAATGGAGACGGTCTCGCCGATCGACAGCGCGTACGGCGCCGAGATCTGCCGGATGATCCGCGCGGCGAGGATCGAGCATGCCTGCATCGTCGTGTCGTCGATCGCGACGACGAACTCGTCGCCGCCGATGCGCGCCGCGAGCTCGCCGGGCGGCAGCGTCTTGCCGAGCCGCTCGGCGACCTGCGTGAGCACCTCGTCGCCGGCCTGGTGACCGAAGCGGTCGTTGATCGCCTTGAAGCCGTCGAGGTCGAGATACATGACGGCGAACGCGGGGCTCGGCAGGCGCGGCCGGCGCGCGAGCCTCCGCTTGAGCTCCGCATGCAGTTCGTGGCGGTTCGGCAAACCCGTCAGCGCGTCGTGCCGCGCGAGGTGCCGGATGTGCTGTTCGGTCCGGCGGCGCGTCGTGACATCCTCGACGATGATCACCGCATTGCCGTCCGGCACGCGATGGCGCGTCAGTTCGAGCTGGCGGCCGTCGTCGAGCACGATGTCGAACGGCACCGGTTCGACGCGGCGCAGCCACGCGTCGCATTGGGCGGCGAGCCCGTCGCCGGGACCGGTCACGGCGCTCGCGCCGAGCGCGGCAACGACGTCGGGCAGCGGCGTATCGAGCATGATTTCGCGCGGCGAGCCGAACAGCTGCGCGGTGCGCCGGTTCGCGACGATCACGCGGCTGTCGCCGTCGATCATGCACAGGCCATGCGGCATGTAAGTGAGCGCGGCGTCGAAGTGCGCGACGAGCTCGGCGTTGCGCTGGCGTGCGGCGAGCAGCGCGACGAGCACGCGATAGTGGCGCTGGACGACCGTGCGCATCGCGGCGAGATAGATCGCGAGCGGCGGCAGCAGCAGCCACGCGCCCGAGCGGTGGGCGAGCAGCGCGCCGACACCGATCGGCAGCACGCCGAGCGTGACCTGCGTCATCGCGAGCCGCGGCAGCGCCGAATTGCGTGACGCGATCCCGCCGAACACGCCGCCGGCGACCATCACCGACAGCGTGCCGAGCTCGACGTCGACGGCCTGCACGCAGCCCATCACGCCGAGCCCGAGCACGAAGCACGCGACGAGCGAGACAGGCGCATAGCGCAACGCCCAGTATTCGGCGCGGTCGTCGCCGGCGTTGCGCTGCACGGTGTACGCGCGCGCGATCGCGAGCCTCGCGATGAGCAGGCCGAAGTCGGCGATGAGCCAGGCGAGGCACCAGAGCTGTTGCAGCCGCATCAGGGCAACGGCCGCAACGAAGCTGCTCGCGAGCCCGGACAGCGCCATCGGGCGCACGTCCTCGAACAGCGTCACGAGCATCGACGGGCGCAGCGCGGCCGTCACGCGGTGGTTGCCGGAGGCGGGAGTGGCGAGAACGGAGTTCAGGAGAAAGGTCCTGACTGCCATGGTTTTTGACCTCGACACGATGTCGCGATGGCCGGCGGCGCCCGCACGGCACGTGGCGGAAGCGCCGGCCCGGCCGGATGCGCACGACATTACCATGAAAGATGGACGGCGCGGCAGGGCGGGAGGACCCGATGCCGAGCCGGCTGCTGGTCGTCAACCACGCCGGCGAAAGGCTTGCGCATCCGTCGGCGCGGGGGCAGCATCGTTGCGAACGGGACGATGCGCGGCGGCCGACCGGAGACCGGCCGCGATGCATGGCGCGCATGCCTGCCGCATGCCGTCGATACGTCCCGGGCCGGAGCGAACCGGGGTAAACCAGGCGATGTACGCCCCGCGACCGCCCGCCGCAGGCCGGCTGAATCCCGTTATAAGGAATTCAATAAGTATTTCATGCGGGAAATACTATAGGCGATATATCTAAAACAATGCCAGAATGCGCGCCGCTCCGAACGTCGCGACACCCGATCGCCGTCCGAGCCGCATCAGGAGGTTCCCCCCAATGAAAAACCACGGCCTGTCACGGCGGGGTTTTCTGAAAGCCAGCGTGCTGGCGGGCGTCGCGGTGTATGTCGCGCCCCTGGGCAGCCGCGCATTCGCGGCGCTCTTCGAAGAAAAACTCCTCACCCCTGTCAAATGGGATAGCGTCACCGGCATCCCCCAATCCCGCATCGACGGCATCGCGAAGGTCACGGGCTCGAAAGTGTTCGCCCGCGACGTGCGTGCCGCCGACATGCCGCACTGGCCGCAGCAGCAGTCGCATGCGCTGATCCTGCGCGTCACGCAGGCCGATCGCACGTACGAAGGCTTCGACCTGTCGCTGCTCGGCGACGACCTGAAGCCGGACCGCGTGGTCACGGCCGACGATCTCGCGCGCGACGGCGTCGCGTTCCCGACGTTCTACGGCGACGACATGCTGTTGCCGGCCGGCAAGACGCCCGCGTATCTCGGCCATGCGGTCGCGATCCTGATCTATCACGACTTCGCGCGCTTCCGCTTCGCGAAGAACGCGCTCAAGTTCCGCGACGACGTGATCCGCTACGGCGCGGTCACGGGCCCGCTCGAGCGCGACCCGTGGGGCACCTTCCGTTACGTGCGCGTGGGCGGCAAGACGGCCTACGACGACGACGTCTATTCGAGCCTGAAGGACGCGCCGATCTTCCCGAGCATGATGCGTAAGCACCTGCCGGTTTGGCCGGACGGCAAGGAGCACGGCAAGCTCGACGAGCAGGGCATGTTCCTGGCCGGGCAGATCGCCAGCGAGCTCGACCATCCGTCGGCCGACTGGCTCGTGTTCGATCGCGAATACAACACGCAGTCGGTCGATACGGCCGCGCTCGAACCCGACAACGCGAACTGCTGGTACGACGCCGCGACGCAGTCGCTGCACCTCGTGGTGCCGACGCAGTCGCCGCTCGAAGTGTCGGAGAACGCGGCCGCGATGGTCGCGAAATGCCGCTTCCCGGTGAAGAAGCTGTTTGTGCATCCGTGCTACACGGTCGGCTACGGCTCGAAGGATCACTTCAACGTGCCGTTCTACGGCCTCGTCTGCGCGCTGTATGCGGACGGCCGTCCGGTGCGTTTCGCGAACGACCGCTACGAGCAGTTCCAGACGTCGCTGAAGCGCCACGCGTTCAAGATGCACTACCGGATCGCGGTCGACCGCAACACGGGCCTGCTGCAGTCGTTCAAGGGCGACTTCGAGGCGAACGGCGGCGGCCGCTCGAACTTCTCGCCGTCGGTCGCGATGGTCGGCGCCACGGCCGCGCAATCGATCTACTACTTCCCGAAGAGCGACCTGGCCGCGGTCGCGATCGCGTCGCGTGCGATCGACGCCGGTTCGGCACGCGGCTACGGCACGCTGCAGAGCATGGCTGCGACCGAGATGGCGATCGACGAGATCGCCGCGCAGCTGAACCTCGATCCGATCGATTTCCGTCTGCGCAACGCGCTGCGTTCGGGGATGAAGAACACGCAGGGTGCGATTCCCGCCGGCGCGCTGCGCGTCGACGAGGTGCTGGAGCGCGCGAAGCAGCATCCGCTGTGGACGCATCGTGTCGCGCGCAAGGCCGAATTCGAGGCCGCGAACCCGGGCAAGCGCTACGGCGTCGGCTTCGCTTGCGTGCAGAAGGATTTCGGCACGGGCGCGGAAGCGTCGTTCGCGAAGGTCGAGTTCGACGAGAACGGCAAGGTGTCGCTGCAGCACACGGCTGCCGAGATCGGCACCGGGATGTCGACGTCGCAGGCCGTCGCGGTCGCGAAATGGCTGGGCCGTCCGGCAACGGAAGTGCGCGTAGCCGTGACCGAATGGCCCGACCTGCCGGTCGAGACGAGCGGCGACCCGTACCTGATGTCGCAGGCCGACCAGGATCGCCTGAGTGCGAACCCGCGCTGGTCGCCGGGCTATGCGTCGCCGTCGAGCGCGACGAACTCCGCGTACTACTTCACGCACAGCACGCGCGAAGCCGCACGGGCGGTATTCCGCTACGGCCTGTGGCCGGCCGCGATGTCGATCTGGACGCGCGGCCTCGGCGGCGGCCAGGCCGCGCCGTACGCGATCCGCATCGAGGATGCGCGCTGGGTCGACGGCAAGCTGACGGCCGACGGCCTCGAGCCGCTGACGTTCGAACAGCTCGCGAAGCAGGCGCATGCGCTCGGCCTGCCGACCGGCGCCGTCGTGCACGTGTTCAATCGCTGGCAGTGGACCGACGCCGAGTTCGACGTGGGCGGCACGGTCGAACGTCTGCCGATCGACGGGCTGTCGCTGCGCATCGGCGCGCCGAAGACGGGCGCCGACAACGGCCCGCTGCCGGGCACCGCCGCGCCGGCCGGCGCGACCGCGATGCGCGGCACGCTGGCGCCGACCGCGAACGGCTACCGCGTGCTGGACCGCAAGCGCGTGTTCATCCCGCCGACGAGCCGCAACAACGCGGCCGTCACGTACTACACGGCGGTCGGCACGCTCGTCGAGCTGGCCGTGCACGAAGCGACCGGCAAGGTCGAACTGCTGACGCACCACTCGATCATGGAGTGCGGCAACCAGATTTCGCCGCAGCTCGTGTCGGGCCAGTTGCAGGGCGGCCTCGCGATGGGCATCGGCCATGCGCTGCACGAGTACCTGCCGCTCTACGAGGACGGCCCCGGCAACGGCACGTGGAACTTCAACCGCTACCAGCTGCCGCGCGCGTCCGACGTCGCCGTGTGGACGCAGACGGGCGACGTGCTGCCGCCGCTGTCCGAGACCGATCCGCCGAAGGGCGTCGCCGAAGTGGTGATGATCCCCGTCGTCGGCGCGATCGTGAACGGCATCGCGCATGCGATCGGCCATCGTTTCACCGATTTGCCGGTGACCCCGCAAAAGATCCAGGAGGTGCTCGCATGACGACCGCCCAAACCGCGGCTTCGGCCGCGAGCGCCAGCGCGGCTGCGACCGGCGCTTCCGCGCCGGCGGCAGCTTCGGCCGCACCGGCATCCGTTCCTTCCGCGCCGGCATCGGCTCCGGCCGCCGTCGAGCGTCTGCTCGTCCGGTTCCAGCAGAAGCCGCTGTCGGTGAACATCAACGGCAAGTCCGTCGGCCCGATGCAGGTGCCGGAAGGGCTGATGATGATCGAGTTCCTGCACGAGTACGCAGGCCTCACCGGTTCGCGGCTCGGCTGCGGGCAGGGCGTCTGCCACGCGTGCGTCGTGATCGTCGACAAGCCGGACGGCACGAGCGAGGAAATGCGCACCTGCATCACCGGCGCGCACTTCTTCCACGGCCGTTCGATCCGCACGATCGAAGGCCACGCGAAGCGCAACGAAGCCGGCGAAGTGGTCGAGCTGTCGCCGATCCAGCAGAAGTTCCTCGAGCACTTCAGCTTCCAGTGCGGCTACTGCACGCCGGGCTTCGTCAACGCGGCGACCGTGCTGATCGAACGCCTGAAGCGCGAGCCGGTCGCGAAGGCCGACGTCGAACGCACGATCACCGAGGCGCTCGACGCGCACCTCTGCCGCTGCACGGGCTATGTCCGTTACTACGCAGCCGTGAAGGACGTGATTTTGACGACGCCGGGACTCGTCAAGGAGTCCGCATGAAGCGCACACTCGCTCATCGTGTCGCGCGGGCTGCGGGCCTGCCCGCGCTCGCCGCGGCCTGCGCGCTGCTGCTCGCCGCGTGCGGCGTCCACGACGCGCCGGCCTCGAACGCGGCTTCCGGCGCGCCCGGCGCCGACCAGGTCGCGCGCGGCCGCTATCTCGTCAAGGCCGCCGACTGCGCGGCGTGCCACACCGCGAAGGACGGCGCGCCGTTCGCCGGCGGCGCGGCGCTCGAATCGCCGTTCGGCACGTTCTACGGCTCGAACATCACGCCCGACAAGGATCACGGGATCGGCAGCTGGAGCGCGGACGATTTCTACGCCGCGCTGCACGACGGCAAGGCGCCGGGCAAGCGCCTGTATCCGTCGATGCCGTACACGTCGTACCGGCAGCTCACGCGTGCCGACGCCGACGCGATGTACGCGTACCTGATGACGGTCAAGCCCGTCGCACAGGAAAACCGCGCGCACGACCTGAAGTTCCCGTACAACCTGCGCTTCGGCATGGTGTTCTGGGACATGATGTTCCTGAAGGACAGCCTGCCGGATGCGTCGGCCGGACGATCCGCCGACTGGCAGCGCGGCCGCTATCTCGCGGGCGCGCTCGGCCACTGCGCGGAATGCCACACGCCGCGCGCATTCACGGGCCAGCTCGACGGTGCGAAGCCGTTCGCCGGTGCCGCGCTCGGCCGCGTGGCGGCGCCCGACATCACGCCGGCGGGCCTCGCCGCGCGCGGCTGGACGGGCACCGACCTGCAGGCGTTCTTCGGCGTCGGCATCGCGCCGCAGGGCTCGGCGTTCGGCGAGATGTATCCGGTCGTGCACCTGAGCACGCAATACCTGGCGAAGGACGACCTGCGCGCGCTGTCGGTGTACCTGCTTGGCGACACGCCGCCCGCGCCGCAACCGGTGAAGCCGGTATCGGCCGATGCCGCGCAGCTCGCGGCCGGCCGGTCGGTGTATCTCGCGGTGTGTGCTGGCTGTCACGGCTTCAACGGCGAGGGCAAGCCGCACGTGGCCGTGCCGATGAACGGCAACTCGACGGTACGTCAGGGCGATCCGCGCAACCTGCTGGTCGCGATGCTCGACGGCATCGGCGAGCAGAAGTTCGCCGGTTTCGAGAACCTGCAGCCGATGCCGGGCTTCGCGCACACGCTGAGCGACGACGAGCTTGCCCAGCTCTCGAACTACCTGCGCGCGACGTGGGGCGGCCAGCCTGCGAGCGTCACGCCGGCCGACGTGAAGGCGATGCGTTAAGTCGTGCTGCGGGGCGGGGCGTCGTGCGCGAGGCAGCCGGTTTCCGGCGCTTGCGTGCGGCGCGCCGCGCCGCTTTTTTCGGTGGCGCTTCAGTAGCCGCCGCCCCCTCCGCCACCGCCTCCACTGCCTCCCGAGCCGCCGCCGTACCGGCTCATACCCGGCCCTTGCGACACGCCGCTGCCGGACGACGAACATCCCGCCGTCAGCGCGAGCACCAGTGCCGCGATCAGCGCCGCGGCCAACGTTGCCGATTTCATTGCAATCTCCTCGCAACGCGCAGGTCACAGGAAAAGGCGGTTCGCATGAACCGCGCGACTGCGCGATGACGAAACGCGGCGGGCCGGCCGTTTATTCCATGCTTTTTGCGTATCGCCGTGCGCGAAGGGGCCGGAATCGAGGCATGGCGCGGCGACTTGGTACACTCCGGCACGCCGCCATTCCGATTCCGACTACAGAAAAATGAGTGCTACCCTCGAGCGCCCCGGGCGCCATTCGTCCAGCCTGTCCAGTCGTGCCGTGTTCGGCTGCCTGACGTTCGCCGTCGGCGGCCCGCTGGTCGCGTCGCTCGTCTGGCCGGCGGTGATGCTGATCGCATGGACGTTGATCGACGGCCCGTCATGGGACGTGCTGAAAGTCAGCGCAGGCATGGTGCCGCTGATCTTCTTTGCGTCGTTTCTGTTCGGCTATTTCCTGCCCGCGATGGTGACCGGCGGCATCCTGGGCGCGATCGGCACACGCATCCGGCGGCGCTGGTTCGTGTTGCTGGGCATGGTCGTGGGCGCCGGCACGATGATCGGCTACGTGCTGCTCGTCGCCTGGATGCTCAAGTCGGACAAGGTGGGCGATATCAACGCGATCGCAACGCTCGATGCAATCGTGACGTCCGCGGTGCTGTCGCACTGGCTGCATCGGCGGCTCGAACGCCGGCGTTGAGTGCGGTGCGCCGCGCATCGCGCGCTTGACCGACGAGCGAGCACGATCCGGCAGACCGGACGGCACTGCGCGGCCGTGACGACGGTCAACGGCCTGCGTGACTTTCCCTCATGCGGGGGCCGCCGTCGCGGCGGCAGCAGATCAACGATAGACGAGATCGGCGCGACGGTTCTGCGCCCACGCATCCTCGTCATGACCGAGCGCGACCGGCTTTTCCTTGCCGAGACTGACGGCCTCGAGCTGCGTCGCCGGCACGCCGAGCGTCTGGAGCGCGCTGAACACCGCCTGCGAGCGGCGCTGGCCGAGCGCGAGGTTGTATTCGGACGTGCCGCGTTCGTCGGTGTTGCCCTGGATCAGCACATGCCGTGCCGGATGGCTGCGCAGGTAATCGGCGTGCGCCTGCAGCAGCGACTGGAACTCGGGCTTCACGCTGTACTGGTCGAAGTCGAAATAGATGCTGCGCTTCGCGAGCGGGCTGTTCGGATTGTCGAGATCGTCGGCCGTCACCGTTGCGACGGCTTCGCTCGACGGCGTCGGCGGCGTGCCGGCGTTCTCGGGCGTTTTCGCCGCGTTGTGGCAACCGGCCAGTAGTACGAAGGTTGCCAGGACCGCAAACCGGTTCATTTTGCTCATCGTTCTTCTCCAGCGGTTGACTGCGTTGAAAGCGTGGCGCATGCCGTCGGCACGCGCGTATCCGGCCGCAATGGCGCGAAAAGTCCGGCTTCGTCGACGTGATGCGTGTTCGTAAGCCGGCGGTGCGCCATATGAAAGGGTGTTGCGTCCGGAGCGCCGAAATACGGCGTCGCTGCAAACAGATTAGGAAAAATGTCACATCGCGACCAGTTTCTTCGCATTTTTTGCGCGGACGCGACAGTCGGGCAGGCATTCTTGCTCTCGGCGGCGCCATGCGGTCCAGGCTGCCACAACGAAAAGGCCGCGCACGGGCGCGGCCTGATGGGGGCGAGTCACGACGATCGCACGGCGCGCCGTCAGAACTTGTGCCGCAGTCCCAGCGCGACGACCACCTGATTGCTGTTCGCCGAAGGCGTCAGCGTCCAGACCGTCGCATTGAACGCAGGAATGCCGTTGCCGCCGCTCACGCTCTGGTAAACGCCTTCGAGATACGCGTCGGTGCGTTTCGACAGCGCGTAGTCGGCCTGCGCGACGACCTGGCTCCATTTCGGGCGCGTCTGGCCCGTGCGTGCGTCGAAGCGGCCCATCGTGTACGTGTACGCGGCGGCGACGCTCAACGCACGTGTGACGAAGTAGCGCCCGTCGACCGTGAAGTTGTCGAAGACCAGCGATTCGCCCTTCAGCGGCGCGATGTTGCCGCCCTGGAGCACGCCCGTCACGCCGTCGGTGGTCGAGTGCGACCATGCGGCGCCGACCGAATGCGGCCCGAACGCATAACGGCCGGCCATGGCCCAGATCTGCTGGTTGCCGCCCGTGATCGTCGCCGATCCGTCGACCGTGCTCAGCGCACCGTCCGGGTTCGGCGAGTTGCGGTCGCGGCTGATCTTCAGGTAGCCGGCGCCGAGCTTCAGCGGCCCGTTCGCATACGACACGCCCGCGCTCAACGCCGCGTTGTTCGCGAACTGGCCGGCCGTGTTCGAGAAGCCGACCATCGCGCCGAACGTCAGCCCGCGAACCGTCGGGCTCGTGTACTTCACCGCATTGTTGATGCGGATGTTGCGGTTCGAATCGTCGTTGTCGTACGGATGGACCGCGAGATTGCCGCCCCAGCCGGGGCCGGACGCGCCGAGCGGCGTCACGAAATCGAGGATCAGGTCGTACTGGCGGCCGAAGGTGAGCGTGCCGGCCGTCTTCGAACTCACGCCGACCCACGCCTGACGGCCGAACATGTCGACACCTTTCTGCGACAGCTTGCCGTTCGTGCCCGAGAAGCCGTTCTCGAGCGCGAAGACCGCGGCCATTCCGCCGCCGAGATCTTGGCGGCCGCGCAGCCCCCAGCGCGACGCGTTCAGTGCACCGCTCGTCAGCGCGACGGTGCCGCTGCCGGGTGAGCCCGCACCGTGCGTGCGCTGGTTGGTCGCATAGGTGATCGACGTATCGATCAGGCCGTAGAGCGTCACGCTGCTCTGTGCGTGCGCGATGCCCGGTGCGATGGCGGTCAGGCATGCGGCAATGACGGTCCCCGCGACGCGTGCGCCGGCATGCTGGTTAATCTGGTAGGAATGCATAGGATTTTTTATCGTTGGCCCGGCACGATGGCGGGCGGGTCGCGTCGGCGGACTGGCCGACGGATCGAGCGGCCATTATTGGAGATCGTGCGGCGGTCGATTAAGGCGCTGCACAGGAAAGGTCCTGTGCGGAATCGAGCAGAATCGCGGGGAGCGGGGAAGCCGGCCGTCGTTCGGCCGGCCGGTGCATGCGGTGGGCGATGTCGCGGCAAGCGCCTCTTGCCTGCTGTCCGCGACACCGGCTCGGGCCGTGGTCAGTGCGGCGCCACCAGGCGCGGATCGATGTACGCGTCGATGTCCTGCGACTGCTTGTACACGCCGTTGCGCACATTGAACGCATTCGCGTTGTGCGTCGAGCCGTAGATCGAATCCAGCCCGTCGCCCTTGCGGAACGCGCGTTTCGCGGCAGCCTCGTCGAGCAGGTGCGTGCCCTTCAGCAGCGGCAGGTATTGCTCGGGCGCGAGCCCGACGCGGGCCGACATGATCCTGACCGCGTCGGCCTGCGTCTTCGGATCGTTGATGTACGCGACGCAGCGATACCAGACCTTGATCACCTTGGCCCAGTCGGCCCGGCGCGCGGCGAGGCTCGCGGGCGCGACCGTGATCGCGTCGTAGATCAGCCCCGGTGCATCGGCCGACGTGAAGATCGCGCGTGCGCCCGGTGCGCGTTTCAGCGCCTCGCCCGCGTTCGGCTGCCAGGCGGCCACCGCGGCGATGTCGGCCGACGAGCCGAGCACCTGCGGCAGCTCGTTGGTCTTCGCATTGACCAGCGTCACGTCGCCGTCCTTCAGGCCGTGCTTCTGCAGCGCGGTTTCAAGCAGCAGGTGATCGACGAGGCCGAGCTCGACGCCGACCTTCTTGCCCTTCAGCGCCTCGACGCTGCGCAGCGGCGGCTTCGCGACGATCATGTCGTTGCCGGCGGAATAGTCGGTCAGCAGGATCATCACGTTCTTCGCGCCGGACGCGCCCGTCACGAGCGCATCGCCGTTGGTGGCCGCGACCGCGTCGAGCTTGCCCGCGGAAAACGCGTCGAGCGACGCCGAGTAATCGAACCATTCGAAATCGACGTCGACGCCGGCCTCCTTGAACCAGCCCTTGTCGAGCGCGACCTGGAACGCGACCCAGCCGGGCCAGTCGCTATAGCCGATCTTCAGCGGCGCGGCCGCGTGCGCGGCGGGCGCCGCGAGCAGCGTCGCGGCCGTGGCGGCGGCGCCCAATGCATGACGGATGGAACGGAAGGACAGCAGGCGGCGAAGCGCCGGGGCGGGACGGGTCATCGTGTTTCTCCAGGAGACCGGGATCGGGATCGTCGATACGGACCGTGCCTGTGCACGGTCCGGCCGCGTGGCCGGTTCCTGCGGATGCGGAACGAACGAAACGGCCACGGAGAGGCGCGACGGCCGTTGCCATCGCCAATCTCCCGGGCTTTTGTCCCGCCGTGTAGCGCGTGCGCGCCCGCTCTCGCGATCGGGCAAACACGTGCCGGGCTGCTCTCGGACCAGACGTTCGATGAACCGGAACCCTAGCACCCCTAAGATGCGACGCCGCCGCACCTCTCGGCGTCATGCCGAGCGAGAACCGTGCCAGCGACGCGCGACGAGGGCGGTTCAGCGTCGGCGCGCGGCGCGCTGCAGCTCGATGAAGCGGGCGGAGAAGAGGGCGGTCAGCACGCGCCGGAGCAGGTCGAGCTTGTTCATGAACGATGGCGTATCGAGTGAGGGTGCCTCCGTCGATGCAATGCCCGTGCCACTGCGGATCGTGCCGTGCCTGCGCGTGCGGCACGCACTGCAGCGGTGCGGGATCGCGTTCGCTTGGTGCGCCGCACGCCCGCGGCGCGGGCAAGCGGCCGCCGCAATGTCGTGCACGCAGCGCGTCCGCGCACCGCCGCACCTTGTTGTGCGGCCATTCCGTCCACGCTGGCACGAAACTCGCTTAATCGTTGCCCGAGAGGTGCGAAGCAATTTGCATCATCTTCAGGATCGCTAGGGTTCCGGTCGTGCGGCGTTCGCGCCGCACGATGCCTGGTCCGAGAGCAATCCGGTCTTGCCTTCGCCTCGATTCGAGGAAACGGCGAGGCTCCACGGAGGGATAAAAGCCCGGGAGGTCGCGATGTCGTTCGGTCGCCCTCTCACGCCTTTTATCCAACCGACCACGGAGCCGCCATGTCGCCGAGCCCCCAAGCCGTCCTCGCCCCACCGCCGCACGTCGCGTGGGAAACGCTGATTCCCGCCGGAACCCACTGGTCCGGCATCCTGCGCCGCGGCCTCGCGCTGCGCATCGTCGATGTCGAAGGCGGCGCGAACCTGTCCGCCGTGTTTCATCGCCAGGAAGACCCTCTCGAACGCTACAACATGGCCGATACGCTGAAGGCGCAGCACACCGCGCATCTCACGCGCGGCCATGCGCTGTACACGGACATGGGGCGCGTGATCGCGTCGATCACGGCCGACACGCTCGGCTGGCACGACCCGCTCGGCGGCGTCGGCGACGCGCGCCTGTTCGCGCACAAGTACGGGACGACGACGTATCAGGCCGATCGCAACGCGATGATCCGCAACGGCCGCGACAGCCTCGTGCTCGAACTCGCGAAATACGGGCTGTCGGCGCGCGACCTCGTCGCGAACGTCAATTTCTTCAGCAAGCTCGAGACGCGCGACGACGGCGCGCTCGACTTCGTCCCCGGGCATTCGACGGCCGGCAGTGCCGTCGACCTGCGCTTCGAGATGAATACGCTCGCGGCATTCTCGACCGCGCCGCATCCGCTCGATCCACGCGCGGACTATGCGCCGAAGCCGGTGAAGCTGATCGCGTACCGCGCGTATCCGGCGGACGGCGCCGCGCCCGAAGACGATCCGTGCCGGCACGCGTGCGCCGAGAACACGCGCGGCTTCATCAACACCGACCGCCTGTTCGCGTAAGGAGCCGAGCCATGCCGATCATCGAAAGCCGACTCGACACGCGCGACGCGATCCACGACGTCACGCTGAACGCGGGCGAACCGTGGCTGCACGACCTGAAGCGCGGGCAGGTCTTCCGCATCCTCGACCTGGAAGGCAACCAGGCCGTCGACACGCTGTTCTACCGGTCCGACGACCCGGAGGAGCGCTACAGCGCACAGGACACGATCCGTGCGCAGCGCAACCTGTACCTGAGCGCCGGCAGCGTGCTGCTGTCGAGCCGGGGCAACCCGATGGCGACGATCGTCGCCGACACCTGCGGCCGCCACGACACGCTCGGCGGCGCGTGCGCGGCCGAGAGCAACACGGTGCGCTATGCGCTCGACAAGCGTCACATGCACAACTGCCGCGACAGCTTCCTCAATGCGATCGCGCACTGCACGTGCGGCGCGGGCGCGCGGCTCACGAAGCGCGATCTCGTCGGCAACGTCAACTTCTTCATGAACGTGCCTGTCACGCCGCTCGGCCGGCTGACGTTCGAGGACGGCATTTCCGCGCCCGGCAAGTACGTCGAGATGCGTGCGGAGATGGACGTCACGGTGCTGATCTCGAACTGCCCGCAGCTCAACAACCCGTGCAACGGCTACAACCCGACGCCCGTGCGCCTCACGATCTGGGAGGCGGCATGAACGACCGCCACGCTCACCTGCCTTGCATGGGACCGGAGGGCGCGCTGACGCGCTGCTCCGGCGCCGCTCAGCGGGAGGCAACATGAGATTCGCCAAAGTCCTCGTCGCGAACCGCGGCGAAATCGCGTGCCGCGTGATCCGTACGCTGAAACGGCTCGGCATTGCGTCGGTCGCGATCTACTCGGATGCCGACCGCGATGCGCGCCACGTGACGCTCGCCGACGAAGCCGTGCGGGTCGGCCCCGCGCCGGCGGCGGAGAGCTACCTGAACGTCGCGGCGATCCTCGCCGCCGCGCGCGAGACCGGTGCACAGGCCGTGCATCCCGGCTACGGCTTCCTGTCCGAGCATGCGGGCTTCGCCGATGCCTGCGAAGCGGCGGGCCTGCGCTTCATCGGGCCGCGCGGCGACCAGATGCGCGCGTTCGGCCTCAAGCACACCGCGCGCGAGCTCGCGGCCTCGCAGGGCGTCGCGCTGCTGCCGGGCACGGGCCTGCTCGACGACGTGGCGACCGCGCTCGCCGAAGCCGGCGAGATCGACTATCCGGTGATGCTGAAAAGCACGGCCGGCGGCGGCGGGATCGGCATGTCGCTGTGCCGCGACGCCGCGCAGCTCGAGGCCGCCTTCGAATCCGTCGTTCGGCTCGGCAACGCGAACTTCGCGCATGCGGGCGTGTATCTCGAGAAGTTCGTCGAACACGCGCGGCATATCGAAGTGCAGATCTTCGGCGACGGGCGCGGCGAGGCGATCGCGCTCGGCGAACGCGACTGCTCGGTGCAGCGCCGCAACCAGAAAGTGATCGAGGAAACGCCCGCGCCGGACCTGACCGATGCGGAGCGCGACGCACTGCACGCGAGCGCGGTGCGACTCGCCCGCGCGGTCGGCTACGCATCGGCCGGCACGGTCGAATTCGTGTTCGACGCGAGCACGCGGCGGTTCTATTTCCTCGAAGTGAATACGCGGCTGCAGGTCGAGCATTGCGTGACCGAGGCGGTCACGGGCATCGATCTCGTGGAATGGATGATCCTGCAGGCCGAAGGCGACCTGCCGCCGCTCGACACGCTCGCCGTCGAGCCGCGCGGCGCGAGCATCCAGGTGCGGCTCTATGCGGAGGACCCGCACAAGCAGTTCCTGCCGAGCGCGGGCCTGCTCACGCACGTCGCCTTTCCGGACGACGTGCGCGTCGACGGCTGGATCGAAGCGGGGACCGAGGTCAGCGCGCATTACGATCCGCTGCTCGCGAAGCTGATCGTGCGCGGCGATACGCGCCGCGACGCGCTGGCCGCACTGCAGGCCGCGCTGGCGCGCACCGAGCTGTACGGGATCGAAACCAACCTCGACTACCTGCGCGCGATCGCCGGCTCGGACACGTTCGCGCGCGGCGCGCCGACGACGGCTTTCCTGTCGCGCTTCGCGTTCGCGCCGCATACGATCGACGTGCTCGACGGCGGCGTGCAGACCACCGTGCAGCAGGCGCCCGGGCGCGTCGGCTACTGGAGCGTCGGCGTGCCGCCGTCCGGTCCGATGGACGACCGCGCGTTCGATCTGGCGAACGCGCTGCTCGGTAATGCAAGCGACGCGGCCGGGCTGGAATTCACGATGGTCGGCGCGACGCTGCGCTTCAACACCGCGACGCTGTTCGTGCTCGGCGGCGCACCGCTCGCGGCCGCGCTCGATGGCGAGCCCGCGCCGTTCTGGCAGGTGCTGCGTGCGCGGCCCGGTTCGGTACTGAAGCTCGGCGGCGTGACGGGCGCGGGCGTGCGCGCCTGCCTGGCCGTGAAAGGCGGGCTGCAGGTGCCCGACTATCTCGGCAGCAAGGCGACCTTCACGCTCGGCCAGTTCGGCGGCCACGCGGGGCGCGCGTTGCGCAAGGGCGACGTGCTGCACCTGCATGCGGACGCGGGGCGCGGCGATGCCGGCGCGACGCTGGCCGACGCCGACATCCCCGCCTTGACGCACGCGTGGACGCTCGGCGTGCTGGACGGCCCGCACGGCGCGCCGGACTTCTTCACGCCGGACGACATCGCGATGCTGTACGGCACGCAGTGGACGGTCCACTACAACTCGAGCCGGACCGGCGTCCGGCTGCTCGGGCCGAAACCGCAATGGGCGCGCGCGGACGGCGGCGAGGCCGGCCTGCATCCGTCGAACATCCACGACAACGCGTATGCGATCGGCGCGGTCGATTTCACCGGCGACATGCCCGTGATCCTCGGCCCGGACGGTCCGAGCCTCGGCGGCTTCGTGTGTCCGGTGACGGTCGTGCGCGACGAGCTGTGGAAGCTCGGGCAGTTGCGCCCCGGCGATACCGTGCAGTTCGTGCGCGCCCGCGTGCCGGCCGGCCATGCCGCGGCGACGGCCGGCACGCCGGACGATTGCGTGCTGCATCGCGACCCGTCGGCCGGCGGCGGCATCGGCGTCGTCTACCGCCGCTCGGGCGACCGCAACGTGCTGGTCGAATACGGGCCGCTGATGCTCGACCTGAACCTGCGCTTTCGCGTGCACGCGCTGATGTGCTGGCTCGACGCGCACCGGCTGCCCGGCATGCTGGACCTGACGCCGGGGATCCGTTCGCTGCAGATCCAGTTCGACGCGCGGACGCTGCCGCTCGCCGCGCTGCTCGCGCATCTGCAGGCCGCCGAGCGCGAACTGCCCGACGTGGCCGACATGCGCGTGCCGAATCGCATCGTGCACCTGCCGCTGTCGTGGGACGACCCGTCGACGCGTGTCGCGATCGAGCGCTACATGCAGTCGGTGCGGCCCGACGCGCCGTGGTGCCCGAGCAATATCGAGTTCATCCGGCGGATCAACGGGCTGGCCAGCATCGACGACGTGAAGCGCATCGTGTTCGATGCGCGCTATCTGGTGATGGGGCTCGGCGACGTCTACCTCGGCGCGCCGGTCGCGACGCCGATCGATCCGAGGCACCGGCTCGTGACGACGAAGTACAACCCGGCGCGCACCTGGACGCCCGAGAACGCGGTCGGCATCGGCGGCGCGTATTTGTGCGTGTACGGCATGGAAGGGCCGGGCGGCTACCAGTTCGTCGGCCGTACCGTCCAGATGTGGAACCGTCACCGCACGACGCGTGAATTCGAAACCGGCAAGCCGTGGCTGCTGCGCTTCTTCGACGAGATCCGTTTCTACGAAGTCAGCGAGGCCGAGCTGACCGCACTGCGCGCGGATTTCATCGCGGGCCGCGCGGCGCTGAGGATCGAGGAATCCGTGTTCGACCTGGGCGCGTACAACCGCTTCCTGCGCGACGAGGCGGAATCGATCGCGACGTTCAAGGCCACGCAGCAAACCGCGTTCGAAGCCGAGCGCGACCGGTGGCGGGCGGCCGGGCACGCGGAGTACGTCGGCGAGGCGGAGCAGGGTGACGCGCAGGCGGCACGCGGCGCGGGTGCGCTCGACGACACGCAGCGCGCGATTGCCGCGGACGTGTCGGGCAGCGTGTGGAAGGTGCTGGTGGAACCCGGCGAGCGCGTGACCGAGGGGCAGGTCGTCGCGATCGTCGAATCGATGAAGATGGAGGTGGCGGTGACGGCAACGGAAGACGGCATGATCGAGACGGTCGATTGCGCACCGGGCGTGGCTGTGGTGGCCGGCCAGCGGCTGATGGTGCTGAAGGCGGGTGCCGCCGAGGAGGTCGCATGAGCACGACGCCACGCTCGCTCCTGCCCGGGCTTCGCTCGATGGCCGCGCTGCGGGCGCGCTACGAGGCCGGCCACCTGACACCGCATGCGCTCGTCGACGCGATCGCCGCGCATTTCGACGCCGGCGATCCGCATCACGCGTGGATCCGGCCGCTGACCCGGGCCGAGATGACGGCCTACGCGGACGCGCTGGCCGGGCGCGACATCGCGTCGTTGCCGCTTTACGGCGTGCCGTTCGCGATCAAGGACAACATCGACCTCGCCGGCATCCCGACGACAGCGGCCTGTCCGGCGTATGCGTACACGCCGGCACGCAGCGCGCCCGTGGTCGAGCGGCTGATCGCGGCCGGCGCGATTCCGGTCGGCAAGACCAATCTCGACCAGTTCGCGACCGGGCTGTCGGGGCAGCGCTCGCCGTACGGCGCGTGCCGCAACGCGCTCGATCCGCGCTACGCATCGGGCGGGTCGAGTTCCGGGTCGGCGGTGGCGGTCGCGCTCGGCGTCGCGACGTTCTCGCTGGGCACCGACACGGCCGGTTCCGGGCGCGTGCCGGCCGCGTTTCACGGGCTCGTCGGGCTCAAGCCGACCCGCGGCGTACTGAGTACGCTCGGTGTGGTGCCGGCCTGCCGGTCGCTCGATTGCGTGTCGGTGTTCGCACATTCGGCGGCCGACGTACGGTCGGTGTTCGCCGCCGCGCATGGCACGACCGAAGGCGATCCGTACGGGCGCGCGTGGCAGCCGCTGCTGGCGGCCGACGGGCTGCGTGCGGACGCGGCACGGCCGCTCGCGCAGTCGGCCTTCGGCGTGCCGCGTGCCGACCAGCTCGAATTCTTCGGCGACGCATCGTACCGCGCGGCATGGGGCGCGGCGCTCGAACGCCTGCGGGCGACCGGCGCGCGGATCGTCGAGATCGACTTCAGCCCGTTCCTGGCCGCAGCACGGCTGCTCTACGAGGGGCCGTGGGTGGCCGAGCGGCTCGCCGCGCTCGGCGCGTTCGCTGCGCGGGAACCCGAGGCGCTGCATCCGGTGATTCGCACGATCGTCGGCGGCGCGTCGCGCTTCAGCGCGGCCGACGCGTTCGCCGCGTTCGACCGGCTCGCGACGCTGCGCGTCGAGGCTGCCCGCGCATGGAACGGACTCGACGCGATCGTGATGCCGACCTCGGCCACGACCGCGACCGTCGATGCGCTCGAAGCCGATCCGATCGCCATCAATTCGCGCTTCGGCTACTACACGAACTTCGTCAACCTGCTCGACCTGTCGGCGATCGCGGTGCCTGCCGGTTTCTGCGCGACCGGGCCGCACGCGGGGTTGCCGTTCGGGATCACGTTCGTCGGCCGCGCGCACGACGATGCGCGGTTGCTCGATCTCGCCCAGGCGTGGGGCGGCGGCGATCCGGCTGCCGGCGACGCACGGGCCCCGGCGATCGTTGCGCCTGCCGCATCCGCCGGCGTGGTGCGCGTGGCCGTCGTCGGTGCGCATCTGCGCGGCGAGCCGTTGAACGGGCAGCTCACGCAGCGCGGCGCGCGCTTCGTTGCCGCGACGACGACGGCGGCTGCCTATCGGCTGTACGCACTGTCCGACGCGGCATCCGGCGGCGGGGTCGCCAAGCCGGGGCTCGTGCGCGTGCCGGACGGCGGCGCGCCGATTGCCGTCGAGATCTGGGAGATGCCGGTCGCGGCGTACGGCAGCTTCGTCGCGGGCATTGCGGCGCCGCTCGGCATCGGCACGCTGACGCTCGCGGACGGCGCGCGCGTGCAGGGCTTCCTGTGCGAAAGCGCGGCGCTCGACGATGCGACGGACATCACGCGGTTCGGCGGCTGGCGGGCTTACCGCGCACACGCCGCGAGCAGCGCGCTGCAATGAACGCCCGGTCGCGCGATGCCACGAGCGTCGCGCGGCCGGCACCCGAAACGATACGGAGATTCCCATGTCAATGACCCGCAACACGACCGGATGGCTGGCCGTGCGCCGAGAGCTGACGACGCGCGGCAAATGGACGCTCGGCCTCGCGTCCTTCCTGCTGCCGTTCGCCGTCTGGTGCCTGATCAGTTATGTGCCGTTCGTCTGGCATCCGCAGATGCGCATCACGAATCCCGGCAGCGTCGACTATTTCCAGACCGGCATGCAGATCGACCGCGACGTGTTCGACGACGAGCTCGCGCATGCGCGGGCAACGCACGCGGCCGTGCCGGAAGGCGTGCGCGCGAATCCGGTCTACCTGCCCGCGCCGCACGAGGTGCTGCGCGCGTTCTACACGGCATTCACGACGCCGCCTGCCTCGCGAGACGGCGTATGGTTGCACGAGAGCCTGTGGCACAGCATCCGGATCATCTTCTGGGGCTTCGTGATCTCGTCCGCGATCGGCGTGCCGCTCGGCATCGTCTGCGGCACCTTCAGCGCGCTCGCGCGGCTGCAGGAGCCGTTCCTGGAATTCTTCCGCTACCTGCCCGCACCGGCGTTCGGCGCGCTGATGGTCGCGATCCTCGGGATCTACGACGCGCCGAAGATCGCGATCATCGTGATCGGGACGCTGTTCCAGCAGGTGCTGATCGTCGCGAACACGACGCGCAAGCTCGAATACGGGCTGTTCGAGGCCGCGATGACGCTCGGCACGAAGAAGCTCAAGCTGCTCACGCACGTCGTGATTCCCGGCGTGCTGCCGGACCTGTATCGCGACCAGCGGATCCTGCTCGGCTGGGCGTGGACCTACCTGATCGTTGCCGAACTCGTCGGCACGAGCTCGGGCATCACGTGGTACATCAGCCAGCAGGCGCGCTACCAGCATTTCGACAACGTGTATGCGGCGATCCTGATGATCGGGATCATCGGCCTCGGCACCGACATCGTGCTCGGGTTGCTCGGCCGCAAGCTGTTTCCGTGGGATCGCACGCTGAAAGCGTGACGCCCGTTGATTCGCATCCATCGACCGATTTCCGCAGAGGGCATCATGCAGAACCCGCAAGCCGTTCCCGATTACCTGATCCAGTCCGACGCGGTGCGCGAGCGCTTCGCGCGGCTGAAAACCCGCGACGTGATACTCGACGTGCGCCACGTCGGCAAGCGTTTCACGACGCCGCAAGGCGAGTGCGTCGCGCTCGACGACATCAGCTTCCGTACGCACCGGCGCGAATTCGTGTGCGTGATCGGCCCGTCCGGATGCGGCAAGTCGACGTTGATCCGCATCCTGGCGGGGCTCGACGCGCAGACGAGCGGCGAGGTGCTGCTGGACGGCCAGCCCGTGCAGGGGCCGGGCGCCGATCGCGGGATGGTGTTCCAGGGCTACACGCTGTTTCCGTGGCTCACCGTGAAGAAGAACGTGATGTTCGGACTCCGGATGAATGGAAGCAGCAGCGGCGAAGCCGAGCGTGAAGCGCTGCAATGGCTCGATCTCGTGGGGCTGACGCGTTTCGCCGACGTGTATCCGCACCAGTTGTCGGGTGGGATGAAGCAGCGCGTGGCGATCGCCCGCGCGCTCGCGAACCGCCCGCGCATCCTGCTGATGGACGAGCCGTTCGGTGCGCTCGATGCGCAGACGCGTGCACGGATGCAGACGCACCTGCTCGACATCTGGCGCAACATCGACGTGACGATCCTGTTCATCACGCACGATCTCGACGAGGCGATTTTCCTGGCGGACCGGATTCTCGTGCTGAAGGCGAATCCGGGGGGCGTGCAGGAACTGATCGAGGTGCCGGTGCCGAGGCCGCGCGACTATTCGCAGGTCAATTCACCGGCGTTCATCGCGACGAAGGCGCGGCTCGAAGCGCTGATTCATCCGAAGGAGGCCGTGTCTGCCGACGACGACGGCGTACGGCCGCACATGATCCGGATGACGGATGTGTCGGACAACGTCGAGTAGGCCGCGACGGGCACGGCCGGCGCGCGCTGCGAACTAGCCGCGGGCGATCGCCAGTGCCGCCGCGACATCGCCCCGGCGATACGCGGCACGGACGGCCGCGGCCGTGGCCGCCACGGCGTCGGGTGGCGGCAGCCTGCGCAGGCGCACGGCCACGCGCGGCAGCGACGCGAGCTGTTGTCGAAGGTCGACGATCAGCCGGGCACAGGGGTACCGCGACGACGACGCCTCCCGGTGCACGGCGGCTTCGGCCAGGCCGGCCGCCCACGCGACACCGCGATGGTGCCTGGCCTTGTCGAGATGCGGCAGATAGCGCGTGTTGCCCGACAACGCGATCAGCAGGGCGGCCCAGTGCGCGCCGCGCCATCCGAGCGGCGGCAGGTCGCATGTCAGGTCGGCCAGCAGCGTGTCGTCGAGCACGGACAGGCTCTGCTGGCACAGGTAGTGGAAGTCGAGCGGCTGGCAGCGGACCAGCGGGTAGTCGCGCAGCACGTGCCCGAATGCGATGCCGGCCTCGACGGCGCCAGCCAGGAACGATTCGGCCGGCGCCGGGCGGTTCAGGTGCAGCGTCGACACGGATCGGAACAGCCGGACGATGTCGTCGGGGTGGTAGTGCATGGCGAATGTCTTCGTGGTGGCCCGAAGCAACGTTAGCAGATTGCGTGCGAGGGTCACGCCGGTGACGGTGGCTGCGTTGCGGCTGCGCCTCGGTCGGACGCACAGCCGGTGTCACGAGGGCACCAGCATACCAACGGCTGCGAGCGCCATGACGAATGTGGCAGACCACCCACCCCAGGCAAGCGGTCCCTTGATCGCGAATTCGCCCATGACTCGTTTGCTCTGCGCCATCAGCATCATGACGACCATGATGGGCGACGCAGTGACGCCGTTGATGACGGCACTCCAATAGAGTGCCCGGATCGGATCGAAATGCATGAAAGTCATCGCCAGGCCTCCGGCGACCGCCAACGCAATCACGGCATAGAACGGCACCGCGACCGGTGCCCGCAGCGCGAGGCTGTTGTGCCAGCGGAACGTGCCCGCCATCGCGTATGCCGTTGAACCGGCCAGCACCGGTAGCGCCAGCAGGCCTGTACCGATGATGCCGAGCGCAAACAGCACGTACGCAAACTGGCCGGCAATCGGCGCGAGCGCCCGCGCGGCGTCCGCCGACGTGTTCACGACGATATGGTGCGCATGCAGTGTGGCCGCCGCCGTCAACACGATGAAGAAAGCGATGATGTTCGAGACGCCCATTCCGAACCAGGTGTCGAAGTTGATACGGCGCAGTTGTGCGGGCGCCTGATGGGGGACTCGGCGTAGCGGCTGGTCGCGCGGCACGGCCAACAGCTCCTCGACCTCCTGGGAGGCCTGCCAGAAGAACAGATACGGGCTGATGGTCGTGCCGAGGACTGCGACCACGGTGGTCAGGTAGCCCGAGCTTATCTGGATGTGCGGCAGTATGATCGCCCGGCCCACCTCGGCCCATGGAATCGGGACGACCAGTGCGACAGCGACATAGGCGAACAGCACCAGCGCGGTCCATTTGAGCAATCGCGCGTATCGCTCGTACGGAATCAGAATCTGCAGCACGACCGACACGAGGCCCAGCGAGACGACATAAAGGTGTTGAGGCCCGGCAAGAAGCAAATTGGCGGCCGCACCCATTGCCGACAGATCGGCCGCGATATTGATCACGTTGGCGATCGTCAGCAGTGCGACTGCACCATCGAGGAGCCACATCGGATAGTGGGTTCGGATGTTCGACGCGAGACCTTTACCGGTCACCCGCCCGATACGCGCGCTCACCAACTGGATAGCCGCCATGAGCGGATAGGTGAGCAGCAGGGTCCAGAGCAGTTCGAAGCCGAACTGAGCACCGGCCTGCGAATAGGTCCCGATGCCGGACGGATCATCATCCGCTGCTCCGGTCGTCAAGCCCGGACCGAGGCGGCGAAGCCAGCTCGGATCGTTTTCATCCGCGGTCGCGGATTCGTGCTCGCCCAGACGTTGATCGTTCATCGCAGTTGCCCCCTATTTGACGGGGCCCCGCAATTGTCATTCCCGTCGAAGCGAAGACTTGTATCAGTCGAAAAACGACAGTGGTCGCATCGCTGTCAGCCGCCAATTTGAAGAAGCGATGCACCATGCGTTGCGCCGGGCACGCAAATCGCTCCGAAGCGCAAACAAAAGCTGCTTGTCAGGAGGCAACGCCATGCACGTATTCACCAACCTGAGCCCATTGGTCTCGCTGATCGCCGGAATTCTTATTCTGGTGGTACCGCGCCTGCTGAACTACATTGTCGCAATCTACCTGATCGTCATTGGATTGCTCGGGCTTTTTGGCGGACATTACCACTGACGAGCCGCCTGGGGCGGCCCTGTGCTATGCCATCTAGATGTGCTCGACGCGTACTTCGGCCGAGTCCCTGGGAACGGTCAATCGTGTGCGACGAAGCAGTGCATCCGCGGGCGCCGTGCCGTCCGGGTTTAACGGCTTCACCTTGTTGAACGTGACGGAGAAATGCTCCGGCGTGACGGTGGCCGATGCATAACCCTGCGCATCGTGGTCGGCATGGCACAGATCGGGGTTGTTCGCCATCAGGAAGCTGTCGAGTCTGCCTGGGGTGGCCACCATCGTCGCCAGCGGTGTGCCGGTCCATACTGCTTTCAGGTTGGAATAGAAGGACGAACTGCTGATGCCGGCGCAAACGAAATCGACGATGACCGGCACCCCCGTCGCGGGATCGGGGTCGTCCCGCACGACGCCGCATTGAAATGCATGCAGATCGCCGGTGATCGCGACCACGTTACGGATCTGGTGCTCCCTCAAGTAAGCGAGCAGTTCGTGCTTGTGTGCGGGATAACCGTCCCAGGCGTCGCAATCGGCCACGAGGCGCGCCGCTGGTGTCTTGGGCGCGCCCGGCATCTGGAACCACAGACGGTTCAGCATCACTTCGTTGCCCCATACCTTCCAGGTTGCGGGCGAGTCCTTCATCATGGCTTTCCACCATAGTGTCTGTTCCGGGCCCAGCATCGACGGCGGGCGACCAAGCCGCCTGGTATCGCTAGCCTCGTATCGTTGCAGCACATCCTGCTGCACGAAATAGCGCGAGCCGGCTGCGTCGTCTCCATGCACCGGGTCGTGCCCATGCAGGCGCGCGATAGCTGCCTCGCTGACGACATGATCGTCGCGATACAGCCGCTCGTCCGTCATCACGAGGTGCATCAGCATGCCGAAGCGAAAATCGCGGTAGATGCGAATGTTCGTGTACGACGGATTGTCCGGATCGAATCGCACATCGCCCCAATCCACCGGCATGTACTCTGCCCACGCGCGACTGGCGCTGCGGCGGCGCCGGGTTTCCTGCCGCTCCTCGTTGGTATAGACCTGATGATCCTGCCAGCAGTCGTCGGAAAATTCGTGGTCGTCCCAGATCGCTATCATCGGAAGGCGCTGGTGCAGCATCTGCAGGCGCGGATCGGTGCGATAGGTGCGATAGAGCGTCCGGTAGTCTTCGAGCGTATCGGCATACGCGCGGCCGTCCGCGAGCAGCTTTCCGTCGGGCAAGCGCAGCGGAGGGTGCGCCGGCTCGGCACGGCCGGGAGGAGATGTCCCGACCGTTTCATAGATGTAGTCGCCCACATGCACGAAGAAATCGAGATCGCGCTCGGCGGCCAGCAGCGTCATCGCTTGCCAATGGTTGACGCTCCAGTCCTGGCACGTGAGCCACGCGAAGCGAACCTGTTCGTTTGCCTCGGTGACTTCCGGCGCCGTACGCGCGATACCCGTCATGCTGACGTCGTTGCCGGCGACGAACCGGTAGTGGTAGGTAGTCTTCGGCGAGAGCGCCGTCACCTTTGCGCGCACGGTGAAGTCGTAGGTGGCCAGCGCCGTCAGCGGTACGCTTGCGACGAGCGTCGAGAAATCCGGCAGGGTCGACACTTCCAGTCGCAGCGGCACCGCCCGCGCGACACCTTTTGCGCGTGGCGTGCCGCTCCCGGGTACCGGCACGCATCGCGTCCAGAATACGATCGAGCGATCGTGCGGATCGCCGCTGGCGACACCTTGCGGGAATCGATCAAGGTTCTTGCGCGCGGCACCGACAGGTATGACCGCCGGTGAGACGCTGTGCGGAGCGGTGGCAGCCGCAATGGTAAAAAAGACCGACGACTCGAGGAAACGGCGACGATCCATTGATCCTCCCGATCGACATGTCATGGCCGCAGCAGGCGTCCGTTTCTCTCGCTCGACATGCTTGGCACTGCCGCACACCACGAGCAGGCGGAGAAGTCGATTCGTCACATTACTGCGACGATCGACGTGCGAACAGTCGTGAGAACCCCATTTCGACGTGCACGTCGATATCGTCAGACATCTCCATCCGATGCGCATTCAGGAACACGAATTGCGCGACACCGTACAGCAAATTCGGGGAGTGAGACATGCACATCGGCCACACCGTCGGCAAGGCGGCCGCGTGGCTTGCCGCGATCGTCGCGCTGGCGCTTGCAGCGCTGGTTGTCGTCATTGTGACGTTCGACTGGAATCGGGCCCGCCCTTGGATCGATGACAAGGTGTCGGACGCGATCGGGCGGCAATTCGCGATCAACGGCGATCTGAGTGTCGGGTGGCATAAGCCCGTGGCCGAGCGAGGCTGGCGCGCATGGGTACCATGGCCGCGATTCACCGCTCGCAACGTCACGATTTCCAACCCGGACTGGGCGCGGTCAAGGTATTTCGTCGCGCTGGACGCGATCAGCTTCGAGGTCGAGGCGCTGCCGCTGATGGCACGCCGCATCGTGATTCCGGCGATCGATCTGGTCAATCCTTCCGTCGACCTCGAACGTCTCGGCGACGGGCGAGCCAACTGGACGTTCAAGTTCAAGAAGCTCGCGCAGCCGGGCCAATGGACGCTCGATCTGCATCAGGTCGCGTTCGCCCGAGGCAGTCTCGGCTACTACGACCAGCAAAAGCGATTCGATCTGAGCGCGACGATCGACACGCTTGGCCAGCCGATCCCGTTCGGTGTCGCGATGAAACAGCAAGAGGCGTTGGCGCGCCATGAATCGGCAAAGGCCGTCGGGCCGGCGGGTCAAAAGAAACTCGCGGCCCAGGCGCACGCCGGCCAGGTGCAACCGGTGGTTCCGGCGTCGGGTGCCGATGCGGCGTCCCGCGCATCGGCAGCGGCTTCGCAAGCGCTGGCCGCGGCGTCGCGTACCGCAGGGATGAAATCCGGCACCACAATGGCCCCGGCAGCATCGGGCGCACCGGTTGCATCGAACGCCTCCGCGGCTGCCGCACCGGGCGCAACGTCCGCTGCGACGACGAGTGCATCGGCGGGACCGGCGCCGGCGGAATCTGCTGGCGCCGGCACTTACATGATCGGCTGGACCGTCAAGGGAACCTACAAGAAGAGCAATGTCGCCGGCACCGGCAAGATCGGCAATTTGCTGGAGGTGCAGGGCACGTCGCGGCCATTTCCGGTGCAGGCCGACATGCGCTTTGGCGATACGCATCTGGCGTTCGTCGGCACGCTGACCGATCCGGCTCACCTGGCCGCGGTCGATCTCCGGCTTTGGCTCGCAGGCACCACGATGGCCCATCTGTATGAAGTCACGGGCATCACGTTACCCGAAACCTCGCCTTATGCGACCGACGGCCGATTGATCGGCCAATTCCGGGCGTCCGGCGATGTCTTCAAGTACGAAGACTTCACGGGACGCGTCGGCGGCAGCGATCTCAACGGCACGCTGGTGTACGTTTCGCGCGAACCGAGGCCGCTCTTGTCCGGCACGCTGGAGTCCAGGCTGTTGCAGTTCTCCGACCTTGCACCGCTTATCGGCGCCGACACGAATGCCAGGAAGGCGCGGCGCGGTGCCGCAGTCGCGCAGCCCGCGAACAAGTCGTTGCCTGTCGAGACATTCCGAACCGACCGCTGGAAGAAGATCGACGCCGACGTTCGATTTACCGGGCGACGCATCGTCAAGACCTCGAGCTTGCCGATCACCGACCTGTCGACCCACATCGTCATGCGTGACGGGGTTCTGATGCTCAACCCGCTGAACTTTGGCGTCGCGGGCGGGACGCTGGCTTCCAACATTCATCTGGATGGCAGCGGCGTGCCGCTCAAGGGGCGATTCTCGCTGCAGGCGAGACACCTGAAACTCAAGCAGCTGTTCCCGACATTCTCGGTGATGCAAACGGCGCTCGGCGAGGTCAACGGCGATGCCGAGTTGTCAGCCACCGGCAATTCGCCGGCGGCACTCGCGGCGACTTCCAACGGGGAAGTGAAGACATTGATCACCGACGGCACGGTGAGCCTCCTGCTGATGGAAGCTGCAGGCCTGAACGTCGCCAACGTGGTTTACGAGAAATTGTTCGGCACTCGCGACGTAAAGATCAACTGCGGCGTGGCCGACCTGGTGGCCACCAATGGCGTGCTCGACTCGCGCGTGTTCGCACTCGACACCGACGATGCGGTGATCGGAATGGAGGGCAACGTGAACCTGCGGGACGAGACCATGAATCTGACGCTGCATCCCCATACCAAGGGGTTCAGGGTGATATCGCTGCGCTCGCCGCTGTATGTCACCGGGTCCTTCAAGCAGCCGCACGTCGGCGTGAAGGCAGGAGCACTGATCGCACGTGGCGGTGCGGCGATCGGGCTGGGCTTGTTGAATCCGCTCGCAAGTCTGCTCGCGTTGGTGCAACCGGGCCGCAGCAGCCCGTTGCCGTGCCGGCAGATGCTGGCCGACATGGAGCGGCGCCCGACGGCGCCGCCGCCGGGAATCCGAAAGGAGAAGAAGCCTCCACCGGCGTACATGAACGCGCTGTCGGCTGCGTCGGCAGCCTCCGCGCCGACTGGTGCCGAACCCGGGTATGCGGAGCGCGCGAGCGGGGCTTCCTCTCATAACCGGTAACACGGCTGGCAAGATCGCCTGCGACAACCTGTCGAGGCGCTTGCATCGACTGCTATCGCTTTGCCGCGTGCTGTTCCTCGTCAACCGCACGTTTGGCGTGCTTCGACGCTGCCACGACGGCGACGTCGAAATTGCCGCGCGCGGCTTCGGCAGCTTGCTGGCCCGTGCTGCCGAGGGTCCGGTACAGCGAATTCGCAGCGACGATCGCGGAGTTCCAGGCCGCTACGGTTGCCTCGGAGCCGGACGGCGCGAATTTTGCCGCATCATTGACGAACGCTTGTATCCGATGCACGTATTGATCGCTGCCGGCTTGGGCGACTTCGATCACGTCGGCATGGCAGGACGACACGATACCGAGCCACTCGCTGTTGTAGGACTGAAGCTTCTCGGCCAGCGGCTCGGTGAGCGCGCGCTGGATGGGCGTCCAGTCCTGCGGTGTTTCAATCGCGCTTTCGGCGACCGCCCACGCGTCCTTCAGCGACGATCGTGCAAATCGCGCATTGAGTTCGGCCAGTTTCCCGACTTCATCGAGTAACGCGCCAGCCAGACCGAATACGAAGTCGAGATTGGCGTGTTGCGCGCTCGAAACCAGCTCCCGGGTTTTCATGATCGACGATCTCCTGAATGGAATTGGGTGCCGCTGTTTGATCGCTTCGTCGGCCCATGCGTCGCTGCACTGGCCGGGTGCCGATCAATACGTTTGCGTAACGATGCGAAGCAGTGTTTCGCCGTTATGCGTCATGCGCAGGCGATGCGCGCCGGAAGCAAGTGTCTCGAGTTCCACGAGTTGTTGCTCGCGCAGCGTGTCGAATTCTTCGCTGCTCGTGTCGATCTGGTCGGGTGAAGCCTTGACCAGCATGAGCGCGGCGATTTCATGAGGGCTCAGCATGCTTGTCTCCTGGATGGCTGGATACGCAATCTTTACCGCTTCGCCCCGAATGGGCCGGGAGGGTATTACCTGGCAGAAGCGGCTTGCGCGTCGCATGCAATCAGTCTCGTTTGGAATGTGCGACGTGGCGGGTGATATCCCTGACCAGCGTCAGCCTCGGATGTGAACGAACGATGGCGATCGAATTCGCTGCCTCGCGCATACGATCCTCGTTGGGCTCCCGTGTGACCGAAGAATTCGTCACCACGGCCATATGAAACAGCGTGACAGTCAATTGCAAGGATGAATCATCGAGCATCGTCTTGATGTCGTCTGCAAGCAGCAAATCCGATCCGACGATATCGACCGTCATCGATTCGATGCCCGACCGCTGGTCGACATGCATGCCCCAGCGGCATACGCGTATGCCGCTTCGCCACAGGCATCGCCACACCGTGATGACTTGCAGCTTGCCTGCAGCAGCGCGAAATGAAAGTCTCTGGACGACCATTCCTTCACCTGTGAAGTAACGAAACCGGCAGGGAAACGACCGTTCCAAGCTTATGTCAGCCGCGATGGGAAAGTACATCGCAAACAAATGTCCGTATATCGTGCTTTACGGACATCGTATCGGATGATGAACGAGAGCAGAATGCGACCCGAAATCGGACGCGCCGGAGGTGCGGAACAGGAATTGCGGCAGCTATTCTTCTGAGCTGTATGGACGCGTGGTGAATACGTTTTCAATGAAGTGACGAATGCACCGGCGATCCAGGTCTACACTTGAAGCAGCGGGAATAGGGGGGCAAAGTGGCTCATCGGGACTTCATCGCAATCGGTACGTCGTCGGGTGGTGTCGATACGCTCTGCGCGCTGGTTTCTCGACTTCCGCGCAACTTGCCGGCCGCGGTCGCGATCGTTCTGCATATCGGAGCGCACGACAGTTTCCTGCCATCCCTCCTGAGTTCGGCCGGCCCGCTTCATGCAGTGCACGCAAAAGATGGCGATACCTACCTGCCGGGCAGAATTTACGTGGCTCCGCCGGATCGGCATCTGATCGTCGAAGGCGAGGTGCTGCGCCTCACGCGCGGCGCCAAGGAGAATTTTGCAAGACCGGCGATCGATCCGCTGTTTCGCAGCGTCGCGGCCGAAATGGGGCGGCGCGCCATCGGGGTGATCCTGACCGGCCTGCTGGACGACGGTGCCGCTGGCCTCGATGCGATCCGGTTGTGCGGGGGCGCCACGATCGTCCAGGATCCCGCGGAAGCGTTTGCGTCCGACATGCCGCTGCATGCCGAGCCTTATGCGGATTTCGTCTTGCCGCTCGACGGGCTGGCACGGCGGCTGATCGAACTGACGGCGAGCCCGCTGAGCGGATCGGCTGACAACGAGATCGCCAGACAACGCGCCGTCGAGCACATCGCCAAAAAGCAGCGCTCATGGATCGCCGACCGCCGGCGCTCGACCCACTGAACCGCCTTGCGGAGTCCACTACGCCGGCCTGAACGGGAGGCGGCGATACGCTTTCGCGACTGACGAATTCAGGCCGGTTCCGCTATTGGCGACAGACAGGGCACGCCACATTCGCCGTTTCCCCTGTCCCGATGCAAGCGCGAAGATGTCGAGCGTGCGCCAAGCGAAAGGGAGATGAAACGTCGCATGCTCGATGCGCGTCCCGGCGGATCCAGCCTCGAGGCTTCGCGGAGGCGTCAAGAGGAAGCCGCACACCCCGCTGGCGACGCGGCAAAATTCTTGCAGTCAATGCTGTTGGAGCGATAATAGCGATCCACGCGTATCTTGGCGCAAGCGGGCCATGCGCCTGCCCGACCTTGGCCGCGAACACGATTATTCTTTCAACAGGACACGCAGCGATGTCGAAAAGACGCGGGCAGACTCTCCCGGGCCAGGCAAATCATCCTGTCGTCGGAATCGGCGCGTCGGCTGGCGGTTTGGGTGCGCTCCTCGAGTTCTTCGAAGCCTTGCCGGCGCGCACGTCGATGGCATTCGTCGTGGTCATGCATTTGGCACCGGATCATGAAAGCAATCTGGCCAGCCTGTTGCAGAAGGCCACCGGAATGCCCGTGCTGGAAGTCACGAGTGCCACGCCGATCGAGCCCGACCACGTCTACCTGATCGCGCCCTCCCTCGAACTGACCATGGTCGACGATTTTCTGCGCGTCGCTCCCCATCGACCGGAAGAGGGCGGCCGACGGGCTGCCGTCGATCTCTTTTTCCGGACGCTCGCTGAAGCCCATCGCGCACGCGCAATCGGCATCGTGCTGTCCGGCGCAGGCTCGGACGGCTCCGTCGGGCTGTCGAGGATCAAGGAAATGGGCGGTATCACCTTCGCCCAGGAGCCGGCGGAAGCGGAATACGACAGCATGCCGCGCAGTGCCATCGCGACAGGCATGGTCGACTTCGTGACCACCGCCGCGGAAATGCCGCAACGGCTGATGGACCTGTGGGTGACCGCGAAGGAAATCCACCTGCCCGTCACCGAAAGCGAGGAGCGCCAGGAAGAACTGGTCAACGAGGCAGCCGAGCGTGCATTGCGCGAGATCATGATCATCCTGCGTATGCGCACCGCGCATGATTTCCGGCATTACAAGCGGGCGACAGTACTGCGGCGGATCGAACGCCGCCTGCAGGTCAACGGCATCACCGATCTCCAGGCGTACCGCGACTTTCTCCATCTGCATCCGGAGGAAACCCAGGCGCTTCTGCAGGACATGCTGATCAGTGTCACGAACTTCTTCCGCGACAAGGAAGCGTTCGATGCACTGGACCGCGACGTCCTGCCCCATTTCTTCGAAGGGCGCGGTGAGCAGGATCGCATTCGCGTGTGGTCGGTTGGCTGCGCGACCGGGGAAGAGGCCTATTCGCTCGCGATGTTGCTGCAGGAGCGGTCGCTGAAATCAGCCGAAGGCGTTTCGTTCCAGGTCTTCGCGACCGACATCGACGAGCGGGCCATCTCGTTTGCACGCACCGGCTTGTACCCCGATTCGATTCTCGCCGACGTGGCGCCGAACCGCGTGCGCCAGTTCTTCGCGAAAGACGCCGCGCACTACCGCGTCAAGAAAGAGCTGCGAGAGCACATGCTGTTCGCGCATCACAACGTGCTGAGCGACCCGCCATTCTCGCGGCTCGACCTGATCTGCTGCCGCAATCTGCTGATTTATCTGGACCGGGAAGCGCAGATCGAAATTCTGAAGATGTTCCACTTCGCGCTGCGTCCCGGTGGCGTGCTGTTTCTCGGCAGCTCTGAATCGGCCGACAGCGTGAGTTCCATGTTCTCGGTCGTCGACAAGCGCAACCGAATCTACCGCGCGAACATGGCAGTGCGTGGCGATACCCCGGTGCCGGTCGCCATTTCCGGAACGATGAGCGCACGGCCCGTCGTGACGACCATTCAGCCGCCGGGCCGTCGCCGCTTCTCGTTCGGCGACTTGCACCAACGCCTCGTCGAGCAGCACGCGCCGCCTAGCGTGCTCGTCAGCCGCGATTCCGAAATCGTTCACCTGTCCGATCGGGCTGGACGCTTCCTGCGATATTCCGGCGGCGAACCCTCTCACAACATCATTGCGGTGGTGCGCCCCGAATTGCGTCTCGAGCTGCGCACGGCGATCTATCAGGCACTGCACACCAATCGCAGCGTCGAGGCGCGGCGCGTGAGGGTCGAGCGCGACGCGCGCTCGTATTTCGTCAATATGACCGCGCGCCCCGTGCATGATCCGGAGGCCAATGCGGACTTCGTGCTGGTGCTGTTCGACGAAGTCGAAGACAGCATGAGCGGTTCCGAAACCGCGACGGTCGACGTGCAGAAAGACCCGATCATCAGCCAGCTCGAACGCGAGCTGCAGCGCACGAAGGAGCAGCTTCAGTCGACCATCGAGCAATCGGAAACGTCCACGGAAGAGTTGAAAGCATCCAACGAGGAGTTGCAGGCGATCAACGAGGAGCTGCGTTCGGCGACGGAAGAACTCGAGACCAGCAAAGAAGAGCTGCAGTCGATCAACGAAGAGCTGACCACCGTCAATGCGGAGCTCAAGTCGAAGGTCGAGGAAACCGGCAAGATCAACGACGACCTGCAGAATCTGATCGCAGCCAACGATATCGGCACGATCTTCGTCGACCGGAATATCTGCATCAAGCGCTACACGCCGCGGGCGACGGACGTTTTCAGCATCATTCCGTCGGATATTGGCCGATCGCTGCTGGACATCACGCATCGGCTCGAGTACGACAAGCTCTCCGACGACGCGGCCGAGGCTTTCGATTCGCTCCGCCTGATCGAGCGTGAACTGCGGAGCAACGACGGACGCTGGTATCTCGCGCGCTTCGTGCCCTACCGGACAACGGAGGACCGAATCGACGGCGCGGTGCTTTCCTTCATCGATGTCACTGACCGCCGAAGGGCGGAAGACCGGCTGCGCGAAGGTGAGCGGCTGATGCGCATCGTGGCCGAAGGCACCAAGGACTACGCGATCATCACGTTCGATGACAACGGCATCGTCACCAGCTGGAATGCCGGCGCGGAGCGGATCTTCGGGTATACCGAGGCCGAAATGATCGGGCAGTCTGCCGATCTCCTGTCGACCGAAGAGGATCGTACCAATCAGGTTGCACAGCGCGAATTCGCGGAGGCCCGGCTGAACGGACGCACCGAAGAGGAACGCTGGCATCTGCGCAAGGACGGCACCCGCTTCTTTGCGAGCGGGGTGCTGTCGCGCCTCGACGAACCGGGCATCAGCGGGTTTGCGAAGATCGCGCGTGATCTCGGGGAATTCGCGCCGGCGGCCATGGCTGGCCGCCATGCGCCGGCCGAGCCGCTTGGCGAAACGGGTGAACGGAATGAGGTGCGGCGCCGCGACGAGTTCCTTGCCGTGGTGTCGCATGAACTCAAGAATCCACTCAACCTCATTTCGGCGAGCGCGGAACTGATCGCGCGCGCGCCGGAATCCCGGCAAAACCTGAACATTTCGCGTGCCGCCGATACGATCCGGCGCACCGTCATCGGCCAGGCGCAGATCATCGACGATCTGCTCGACATTTCGCGCGTGCGAACCGGGAAGCTGTCCGTCGTGCGCACGCCCGTCGACATGCGCGAAATCGTGAAGCGCGTCACACATGCCGTCCAGGACGAAGCGAGCCAGCGCGGCCTCGCACTCAACGTCGCGATACCCGCCGCGCCCGTCATCATTCATGCCGACCTTACGCGCATCGAACAGATCGTCTGGAACCTGATCAGCAATGCGCTGAAGTTCACCAGTCGCGGGTCTGTGGACGTGTCGCTGCAGGTTGACGAGCATGAGGAGGCCGTACTGCGTGTGGCTGATACCGGGAACGGCATCGAGGCTGCATTGTTGCCTCACGTCTTCGACATGTTCCGGCAAAGCCGGGATTCGAATGCGCGCCGCCCGGGTCTCGGAATTGGCCTTGCACTGGTCAAGGACCTGGTGAACCTGCATGGCGGCATCGTGCAGGCGGAATCGAAGGGTGCGGGTCTCGGTGCGGCGTTCACGGTAACGCTGCCGACGCACCGCGTGCTCACCGACGCGCATTCGACCAGAAGAGGACCGGTCGAGTCCTTGCAGGGCTTGCATGTGCTGATGGTGGACGATGACGCGGACACGGTTGAGACGTTCAAGCTCCTGCTGGAAGGCGAGGGTGCCATCGTCCGGACGGCAATGAGCGGTGAGGAGGCATTGTCGACGCTCGACGGTCATGTGCCGGACGTCGTGCTGTCCGACATCGGCATGCCCGGCATGGATGGGCTGGTCTTCGTTGAAAAGCTGCGCGAAGCGCCGGCACTGAAATCGGTGCTCTGTATTGCGCTGAGCGGCTACGCTCAGGACGAAGACGTGAGGCAGGCGGAGAAGGCTGGCTTCGATGCTCACCTGAAGAAACCAGTGTCGCTTGACGACCTGATGGCCATCTTCACGCGGCTTCGCAGTTAACACGCGAAACAAGACATGGAGGAAGGGATCGACAGCCACAACGGGAAGGCAAAGGCACGCTTCGACGAAGCAGACCGGCGGCTCGGGGTGGCCGAGGCGCGCATCCGGGCGCTTTTCGCCAATCCGCTCGCGGACGAGGCCCTCAAGCAATCTGCGCTGGAAGCCTATCGGGAAGCACGTCTGCTCTGGTTGAGTGCGGACGCCGTATTGCGCAGTTCATCGGTCACCGACAAGCCGCTGCGGCTCGCGGGCCGCCGCATCGTGATTCTTCGAGGAAACGCGCATGTCGGGGAATCGGTTGCCCTGTTGTTGCGGCTGCGCGGATTCAGCACGACCGTGGTGCCCGCGCACCGCGCCGAAGAAGCGATTTCGCATGGCCCGGCCTCGGCGGTTGTCGTCGACGTGGAGCGTGATCCCGACAACGCTTGCAAGTTCGCTGTCGACACGGTCAGCTTGCACCCGCGCACGCGTATCGTCGCCATGGTTCCGCCGACACTGGGAAGCTACGCGTGGCGCGGGTTCGATGCCATTCTCGTGAAACCGGTTTCGATCGACGCGATCGCGCACGCGATCATGGGCGATAGCGGGGCGTAGTGACGGAGGCGGTGCATCCGCCGGCAACCTTGCACGCATCGGAGGGCGGATGAGCCGTACCTTTCTTTACATCAACAGCCCGATCGGGAGTCTGTTCCCCGAGCAGGAGCTGATTGCGTTCGACAAGGCCGGCCACACCGTCGTACTCAATCGCGTCGCCATCGACCGCGTCCCACCGTATGTCACCGCAGCCGAGCGACCGGAACTGGCTGGTACCCTGAGGCGCGCCGTACCTGGTGACTCGCTGGTGGTACTGGAAATTGCTGCGCTCGGCTGCAGCGCACGCGACGCCCTTTCGACTCTCATGCAATGCCGCAACAGGAGGATCGTGGTCCAGTGCGTCGAGGTCGGCAACGTCGATCTTGCGAGCCGCCCCGAACCGCCGGCGATCAAGATGCTCCGTGCGGTGATCCGACTGGAGACCTCGGTCAGGAGCCAGCGTGGCAAAACGGGTGTGAAATCCGCACAAGACAACGGGCAGCGCGTCGGTCGGCCATCGTCGCTTGGCCGGCAAGATCGCGAGCGCGTGATGCGCTCCCTCGACAAAGGACTGTCGGTGAGCGAGATCGCACGCAGGTTCGGGACGTCGCGTCAGACCATCATGCGGATCCGGGCATCGTTTTCGCTTACGGCTGAGGAGCACTGATAGTCCAGGAGTTCCGCCGTACCCCCAACGTACCCGCGGCTGCCCGACCGGGGTCGGTCGTTCGACCGATACCGGTACGTCGACGCAATTGCGATCCTTCTCGTCACGCGCATGTCACCACGGCATGGCGCGTGCACCATCCGCAAGGTTACGAGGAAGTTCGCTTTGAGACGCTCGACGATTCATCCGCTGTGGGTTCGTCTTTTCCACTGGCTCAATGCCGCCGCAGTCATCGCCATGTGCCTGAGCGGCTGGCAGGTCTACAACGCGTCGCCGATTTTCAGGGCGGTCACGTTTCCGCCTTCCATCACGCTGGGAGGCTGGCTGGGCGGTGCGCTCCTCTGGCACTTCGCGGCGATGTGGATCCTGGTCGGCAACCTGTTCGCCTATCTCGTGCTCGGCATTGCAACAGGGCGGTTGCGCAGGAAGCTGTTGCCGCTCGGCATGCGCGCGCTCCTTTCCGACCTCGCCGCCGCGCTGCGCGGAAAGCTGGTCCACGATGATCCCGCCCGGTACAACGCCGTGCAGAAATTCGCGTATCTCGGCGCGCTCGCCGATATCGTGCTGCTCGTTCTCTCGGGGCTCGCCATCTGGAAACCGGTGCAGTTTGCGGTCCTGAGGACAATGATGGGCGGATTCGACAACGCGCGCATCGTTCATTTCGTCGCGATGAGCGTGCTCGTCGGTTTCTTTGCCGTTCACGTCGTGATGGTCGCGCTCGTTCCGCGCTCACTGCTCACGATGATTCGAGGGCGCTGATCATGAATGAACCCAAACGTTCGCCGCGTGCCGACCGCGTCGCGCAGCTCGATTCACATGCGATCGTCAAGGATGCGCGCAACGCACTCCAGTCGACGCAACGCCGCCTGTTCGGCAAGCGGATCCTTACGCTAGGCGGCCTGATGCTGCTTTCCGGCTGCGACCTGACCGACGACCAATCGGTCAATACGATGCTGCGCCGCGTGTCGTCGTTCAACGACGACGTGCAGGCGGCGCTCTTCGATCCGCGCAAGCTTGCGCCGACGTATCCGGAGTCGATGATCACGCGGCCCTTTCCGTTCAATGCGTACTACGACATCGACCAGGTGCCGGACGTGGATGCGGCGAGATATCGGCTCCAGCTCGGCGGGCTGGTCAAGGGCAAGCGTGCGTGGACGCTCGACGAGCTCCATGCGCTGCCGCAGGAAAGCCAGGTTACGCGGCATATCTGCATCGAAGGGTGGAGCGCGATCGGGAAGTGGGGCGGCGTGCGATTTTCCGACTTCCTGTTGCGCGCCGGCGCCGACACCACCGCGAAGTACGTCGCGCTGCATTGCGCCGACAACTACTGGACGAGCATCGACATGCCGACTGCGCTCCATCCGCAAACACTGCTGACGCTCACCTATGACGGCAGCGTCTTGCCGGCGAAGTACGGCTTCCCGATGAAGCTGCGCATGCCGACCAAGCTCGGCTACAAGAATCCCAAACACATCGTCGCCATCACGGTGACCAACGCATTCCCGGGCGGTTATTGGGAAAACCAGGGATACAACTGGTTTGGCGGCTCCTGAGCTTCCGGCCCAGGAGCCCGCGCCGGTGACGTTCTCGATCGCAACCTCTTCACAGGAGCATTCATGTCCATTCGACTCAAACTCGTTGTCTCCGTCGTCGCGGCTACGCTGGCCGGCACTGCGTTCGCGCAATCCGCCGCGGTCAAGCCCGAGCGCATTCGCGGCGACATCGTCTCGTTTTCCGGAGACAGTCTGAAGGTACACCGCCGCAGCGGCGATACCGTGCTCATCAATATCGCAGCGTCGGCCAACGTGAACGCGGTGAAAGCGATTCAGCTTTCCGATATCAAGCCCGGTTCCTACGTGGGCGCGGCAGCCATGCCGGGCGAGAACGGCAAGTTGATCGCGAAGGAAGTGCTGGTATTCCCCGAAGCCGCGCGCGGCATGGGTGAAGGCCACTACGCATGGGATCTCGGCGCGAACAGCTCGATGACGAACGCGAATGTGGATACCGTCGTTCAAGGCACGAGCGGGCGAGATCTCAAGCTTTCGTACAAGGGCGGCAGCAACACGATCAACGTGCCGCCCGACGCACCGGTCGTGACGCTGGTCCCGGCGACGCGCGCCGATTTGTCGACGGGCAAGAAGATCTTCGTCGTGGCTACGCCGGGCAAGGACGGGGCGTACGACGGACGCCAGATCGTGGTCGAGAAGGATGGGGTAGCGCCTCCGATGTAAGCCGGCCGCCCGGCGAGCGACTTGTCGTTCGCCGGCGTGCAACCGGACGGCGGTTGCCGAACCGATGCTCGAGGACCGGCCGCGTGTCCGCGCTTCGTTTTGTTTCGGGCCGACCGTTGCGTCGGCCCGGGACCGTCAATCGAAGTCGGTCGCGATGGAGCGCGCGCGCCACGCGTCGATGTCCTGGCGGAACGCCTTCAGCTTGCGCTCCGCAATTGCATGGGCACTCGGTCCGATCGGCAGGTGCAAGGGTGGATCGTCCGAGTCGATCGCCTGGATGATCACCGCGGCGGCTTTGGCCGGATCGCCTGCCTGATGTCCGTCGTTGCTGTCGCGATAGCTGCGCGCGGAGCCCGCGGTTGCCGAATAGGCGCTGATTTGCTGCTTGGCGACCGCGATCGAGCGCCCCAGGAATTCGGTTCGAAACGGGCCGGGCTCCACGATGACCACGCGAATGCCCATCGGTTCGACTTCCTGCGCAAGGGCCTCCGACAGGCCTTCGACTGCGAACTTCGTCGCGTTGTAATAGCCGCGGCCCCCCGAGCCGGCGATGCCCGCACCGGACGACAGGTTCACGATCCTGCCGCCTCCGGTGCGCCGCATCAGCGGCAACGCCGCACGCGTCGTCTCGATGAGCCCGAACACGTTCACATCGAATAACGGCCGGTATTCCTCCGGCGTGCCTTCTTCGATTGCGCCCATGAAGCCATGGCCGGCGTTATTGACGAGCACGTCCAGCCTGCCGAACGTTTCGGTCGTCAAGGCAATGGCCGCTTGTATCGTCTCCGGCTTCGTCACGTCCAGTGCTGCGACACGCAGCGTGTCCGGATAACGCCGTGCCAGATCGCGTAGCGTTTCCGGCGTACGCGCCGTTGCCACCACGTGGTCGCCGCGCGCGGCTGCCGCGCGTGCGAGATGCAGGCCGAAGCCGCCGGAGCAGCCGGTAATCAACCAGGTTTTGTTCATGTGTTTCTCCTTTTGCTCGATTCCGCGTTTCGATACGCTCGACGGGGCACGCCGACATGCGTTTGCCCATGTCTTCACACTCCGCAGACGCCGGCCCCGAGCGGGCCGGTTCGATTGATGAACACCACCATGGTGAGACGTACACAATTGTTTGTGAATGGTCGTTCTTGTATATTGAGCGTACATTTTTGAACGAAGGTTCCTCGCATGGAATGGAGTGATGTCCGGGTCTTTCTGGCCGTCAAGCGGGGCGGATCTTTCGGTGCGGCAGCCCGAGGCCTGGGTGTGAGCCATCCGACGATCGGCCGCCGGATCAAGGCGCTGGAGGATGAAGCCGGGCAGGCGTTGTTCCGCAGGACCGCGGATGGGCTGGTGCTCACGGACGCCGGGGATACCGTGCTCGGCATGGCCGAAGCGATGGAAAACGCCGCGCTGGCCATGGAGCGGCGTCTGGCCGGTAATCACGATCGCCTCGAAGGCATCTTGCGCATCTCGTGCGCAGAGTGGTTCGCCGGCTACGTGCTGACGCCTGTGCTGGCGGAACTGGTGCGCCGTCATCCGGCCGTGGTGCCGGAAGTGATCGCGAGCTACCGATTGCTGAGCCTGTCGCGTCGCGAGGCCGACCTGGCGTTCCGGATCGTTCCTTTCACCGAACCGGACATTGTCCAGCGCCGCCTGATGACCGTTCCGTACGGTCTTTACGGCACGGCCGAAACCATACGTGCGTTGCGGCGCGATCCTGCTTCGGTGGGGTTGATCGTGATGAACACGGCGCAGTCTCATTTCCCCGACGTCGCCTGGCTGCTCGACAGGTTCCCGCAGTCGCGGCGCGTGTTCACCAGCACGAGCCGAGCCGTTCAGGCCCGGATGTGCGCGGCAGGCATGGGCATCGCGGTGCTGCCGCGACCGCTGGGCGACGCGGTACCGGCAGTGCAGCGCATCGAGACGCCGGAACCGCCTCCATCCAGAGACATATGGGTGGGTTACCACCATGACCTTCGGCATATGGATCGCTTGCGCGCGATGCTCGATATCGCCGATACGATGCTGAGCGAATCACCGATTGCCGCTCGCTGAATCGAACGTCGTGGTTCGCGCACGTATCCGGTACGGCAATGCGGATCGGCAAAGGCCACGTCCACGTGGTCGGGGAGGGCGGCGCGCGAGTTCGGTGCCCGGGCCTGTTCCCGGTGTGGGATCCGCATCGATCGGCCGGCGATTTTGCATCGACTGTGATTCTCAAGCGGTGGAAGCGAATCGGATTCGCGGGCGACGGAGAATGGCCTCTCCCCGCGTTCAAGGTCGCCTCGCAGGTGTGAGCGGCTCGCGAGAGGTGTCAGGTATATTCAGCGGGTTCTTATCCTCACGGTATCCGTTCAATGGAATCGAGACGCAAGACAGTGCGCATCGTCGCGCCCGCGGGTGTGCCCGATCCGCAAGGAATCGAGCGCGGCATCGCGCTCGTCGAAAGCTGGGGCTTCAAGGTCACGACGAGCGCACATCTCGGCAGCCGGTACCGCTATTTCGCCGGTACCGCCGAGGAGCGCGCGGGCGATCTGCGGCGCGCCTTGATGGATCCGTCAATCGATATCGTCTGGCTCGCGCGAGGGGGATTCGGTTGCGCGCATTTGCTTGAGCACCTGCCGGACGAGATCGCGACGCCGAAGACGATCATCGGTTTTTCCGACGCGACGTCGCTATTCTGCGCGCTTGCAGACCGGCCCGGCGTGCGCTTGTTGCATGGTCCGACGTTCCACAGCCTGGCGACCAATGTCGACGACGCGACGCGTGCCGACATGCGCGCCGTGCTGACCGGTGGCAAACGCGCGCCGCTGAGCCTGCGGCATTTGTCCGGCGCCCCTGATGCGGTGCGGGGACGTCTGTGCGGCGGCAACGTGACGGTGCTCGCGAGCGTCGCGGGTACACGCTGGTCGCTTCGCTCACGCGACGCGATCGTACTGCTGGAGGACGTGACGGAATTCGGCTACCGGCTCGACCGCAGCCTGACGCAACTGCGTCTGAGCGGTGCGTTCGACGGGGCCCGCGCGTTCGTGCTCGGGCAATTCACGCGCTGCCCGATCCCGGACGGCGCGGATTTCACGCTCGAGCAGATGCTTGTCGACGTGCTGGGCGGCTTCGGCCTGCCGATCTACTCGGGTCTGCCGATCGGACATGAACACCGCAACATCACTTGGCAATACGGCAACCAGGCTGCCATCGAGAACAGCGCGATCCGGTTCGTCGCGTAGCGTCGAATCTGGAAGGACAGGAGCGTGTAGTGCTCGGCGGCACCGAAGTAATGCATATGATCCGAAAAGGGCAAATGAAGTCGACTCGCAAGAATCAGACAACTGCGGAGCAATTCTATTATTCACAAGGGTTCCGGGCTTCCGGGCGACTGCGAACCGGCGAAGTGACATCTTTACTTCGCAAACCGTGACAACTTTGTTTTGGTCTATGGCGCACGGAGGTCCTCCCGCGCCCTAGAATTGACACTTGATATATTGGACTGGCTTTGCTTGGATGATCGCTCGAACGCGATATCGCTTTGCCGACGTTCTGCAAATTTCCCAAGACTCCAACATGCGTATCCCGCCGCTCAAGGCCATCATCGCGTTCGAAAGCGTTGCCCGGACCAAAAGCGTCAATCGCGCGGCGGAAGAACTCGGCCTGACCGCGTCCGCCGTCAGCCATCAGCTCAGCAACCTCGAATCGCAGATAGGTCAGCCGCTGTTTCAGCGCTCGGGGCGCGGCCTCGTGCTCACGCCGACCGGCGAACGCTACCTGGCCGACGTCACGGGCTCGCTCGCCGATCTCAGCCGCGCGACCGAGCGCGCGTCGAGCCGCACCGAAGTCGATATCCTGCGCGTGCATTCGAGCCCGAGCTTCGGGCTGATGTGGCTGCTGCCGCGGCTGTCGTCGTTTCAGGAGGCGAACGGCGATATTCAGCTGAACCTTGCGTGCTCTTACGAAAACGTGTCGTTCTCGAATGGGTTCTACGATATCGATGTCCGGCACGGCTACGGCAACTGGGACAACCTCGAGGTCCGAACCGTGCGCGGCGAGTTCATCGCGCCGCTCGCGTCGCCGCGCTATCTCGAACGGCATCCGGTGAACACGCCGGAAGACCTGCTCGCACATCGGCTGATCTATTCCGAAACGCCGCTGGTCCAGTGGAAGCAATGGTTTGGCCGGACCGGCGTACCGCTTGCCGCCCAGAAGACCTTCGACTTTTCGTTCGACCGCTCGTACATGTCGCTCGAAACCGCCGCGCTGGGCCTCGGCATCGCGCTCGAAAGCCTGATGCTTGCATCGGTGAAGATCCGAGAAGGGCTGCTGATGCCGGTGTTCGACGCCGCCCATGCGGTGGAAGTCAGCGCGCATCACCTCGTTTACCCGCGGCAGAACGCGGAGCTGCCGCGCGTGAAGCGCTTCCTCGCGTGGATCGAGCGCGAGGTCGCCACGCAGGGCGGGGCAAGCTGAACGTCGCGCATCGGGCCCGCGCGCGATATTGCGTTGCAGCACGCCGCGGTGGACCGCGCGGCGACATCTGAAATTTTCTCAACTATGGCTGAGCGTTTCCGCGTTGATGCGAGTGTCGGGCGAGCCGACACTCTGTACACACACATCAATACAGGAGACGAACGATGTTGCTCGACCATAAGACCATCATCGTGACCGGCGCCGCGTCGCCACGTGGAATCGGCAAGGCCACGGCTCGCGCACTGGCGGCCCACGGCGCACGCATTGCGATCCTCGACCTGCGCCGAGAAGACGCGGAGGCCGCCGCCGCCGATCTCGGCCCGGGCCATCTCGGCCTGGCCTGCGACGTAACCGACCGCGACGCGTGCGTGTCGGCAGCCCGGGCAACGCTGGAGCGCTTCGGCCGCATCGACGGCCTTGTGAACAATGCCGGCATCACACAACCCGTGCGGACGCTGGACATTGCCGCGCGCGACTTCGATGCGATCGTCGACGTGAACCTGCGCGGCACGCTGTACATGTCACAGGCGGTGCTGCCGGCGATGAAGGAGCAGCGCGGCGGCAGCATCGTCTGCATGTCGTCGGTCTCAGCGCAACGCGGCGGCGGCATCTTCGGCGGCCCGCACTACAGCGCCGCGAAGGCCGGCGTGCTCGGCCTCGCGAAGGCGATGGCGCGCGAATTCGGCGCTGACCATATCCGGATCAATTCGATCACGCCGGGCCTGATCCAGACCGACATCACGGGCGACAAGCTGACGCCCGCGATGCGCGAGGACATCATCAAGGGCATTCCGCTCGGCCGCCTCGGCGAGGCCGATGACGTTGCCAATGCGTGCCTGTTCCTGCTGAGCGATCTGTCGAGCTATCTGACCGGCATCACGCTCGACGTCAATGGCGGGATGCTGATCCACTGAAAACGGCGCCGCCACGCGTGCGGCGCCGCCCATCATGCACCCGGGACAACCCGGGGCCGTGGCAGGAGACAAACATGAGAGCAAAGTATCCCGCATCTCCGGTTCAGCCCGAGATGCTGCACCGGGACGATGCGCAGACGTTCGAAGCGGCGACCTATGCGAAGGTCGCGCGCCGGCTGATCCCGTTCCTGATGTTGTGCTATCTCGGCGCCTATCTCGACCGCGTCAACGTCGGGTTCGCGAAGCTGCAGATGCTGAGCGACCTGCGTTTCAGCGAGACGGTGTACGGGATGGGCGCGGGCATCTTCTTTCTCGGCTACTTTCTGTTCGAAGTGCCGAGCAACCTGATCCTGCATCGCGTCGGTGCGCGCCGCTGGCTCGCGCGCATCATGCTGACGTGGGCCGTGATTTCCGCGAGCTTCGTGTTCGTGAAGTCGCCCACCGTGTTCTACGTGCTGCGGTTTCTGCTCGGTGTCGCCGAAGCGGGTTTTGCGCCGGGCGTAATCCTGTACCTCACGTACTGGTTCCCGGCGGCGCGTCGCGCGAAGGCATTGTCCCTGTTCTTCATGGCGATTCCGCTCGCCGGGATCATCGGCGGTCCGCTGTCCGGCGCGATCATGCACTCGCTGCACGGCACGATGTCGCTGGCCGGCTGGAAATGGCTGTTCCTGCTCGAAGCGCTGCCTTCGCTCGTGCTGGGTGTCGCGATCCTGCTGTATCTCGACGACGGCATCGATTGCGCGAAGTGGCTGACCGACGCAGAAAAGTCCTTGCTGACGCGCAACGTCGCGGCCGACGCCGCGCACACGACCGCGCACCTGTCGATTCGCGCGTTCGCCGCGGACCGTCGTCTGTGGCTGATGGCAGCGATCTACTTCTGCGTCGTGCTCGGGCAGTACGGCCTCACGTTCTGGCTGCCCACCATCATTCGCAAGGCCGGTGTCGCCGATCCGCTGTGGGTGGGGCTGTTCACTGCGATTCCGTATGCGTGCGCGATCGTCGCGCTGCCGGTGATCGGCATGAGCGCCGATCGCCGTCGCGAGCGCCGCTTCCATCTCGCGGTGCCGATGCTGGTCGCGGCGGCCGGCTTCGCGACATTGCCGCTGCTCGGCAGCGTCGGCGCGTCGATCGTGTGCCTGAGCATTGCGTCGGCCGGCATCCTCGCGTCGTCGTCGCAGTTCTGGTCGCTGCCGACGGCGCTGCTGGGTGGAATGTCGGCGGCAGCGGGAATCGCCGCCGTCAACTGCTTCGCGAACCTGGCGGGCTTCTTCTCTCCGGCGATCGTCGGCTGGCTGAACGATCTGACCGGCAAGTCCACCGCGGGGCTGCTCTTCATCTCCGTCGCGATCACGGTCGGCGCACTGCTGGTGTTCTTCGTGCCCCGATCCGTCAATCGCTGATTCGTTTTTTCCTCCCCATTCCTTCCGACCCGATACTGGAGTAATCGATGGATACCGAAACCATCCATGAAGCGGTCACGCTCGCCGAGCGCGCGTACCGCATCCGCAGAAACGCCGTGCTGATGGGTGAAGTGCAGGGACAGGGCTATGTCGGCCAGGCACTCGACATCGCCGACGTGCTGGCCGTCGCGTACTTCGGCGCGATGCGCTATCGCCCCGACGATCCCGAGTGGGAAGGGCGCGACCGCTTCCTGCTGTCGAACGGCCACTACGCGATCGCGCTGTACGCGGCACTGTTCGAAGCCGGCATCCTGCCGGCCGACGAACTCGAAACCTACGGCAGCGACGACAGTCGTTTGCCCATGTCCGGGATGGCGAGTTATACGCCCGGCATGGAGATGTCCGGCGGCTCGCTCGGGCAGGGCCTGACGATCGCGGTCGGCCGGTGTCTCGGCCTGAAGCGCAAGGGCTCGGATGCATTCGTCTATACGCTGTTCTCGGACGGCGAACTCGACGAAGGCGCGATCTGGGAAGGGTTGATGTCGGCCGCTCACTGGAAGCTCGACAACCTGATCGCGATTGTCGACGTGAACAACCAGCAGGCCGACGGTCCGTCGACGCAGGTCATGGCGTTCGAGCCGCTGGTCGACAAGCTCGAAGCGTTCGGCTGGTATGTGCAACGCGTGGACGGCAACGACATCGATGCGGTGAAACGCGCGTTCGACAACGCACGCCTGCATGACGCGCCGAAGCCGCGCATCATCGTTTGCGACACGAAGATGGGGTGCGGCGTGCCGTTCCTCGAAGCACGCGAGAAGAGCCATTTCATTCGCGTCGATGCGCACGAGTGGAAGCTCGCGCTCGACGCACTCGAAGCAGGGAGACACGCATGAGCACCGTCGACAACAAGCCGCGCCTGAAGACTTCCGCGATGATCGCGTCCATCGCAGCCGACGGGCAAGCGACCCGCGCCGCGCCGTTCGGCCATGCGCTCGCGAAACTCGCGCGCACGAACGGCAATGTGATCGGCATGACCGCCGATCTTGGCAAGTACACCGATCTGCACATCTTCGCGAAGGAATTTCCCGAGCGTTACTACCAGATGGGGATGGCCGAGCAGCTGCTGATGGGGGCCGCTGCCGGATTCGCGCACGAAGGTGCGCAGCCGTTCGTCACGACCTACGCGGTGTTTGCAACGCGCCGGGCGTACGACTTCATTCACCAAGCGATTGCCGAGGACAATCTCGATGTGAAGCTGGTGTGCGCATTGCCGGGGCTCACGACCGGCTACGGGCCGAGCCATCAGGCGGCCGAGGATCTGGCGCTGATGCGCGCGATGCCGAACATGACCGTGGTCGATCCGTGCGATGCGCTGGACATCGAGCAGATGGTGCCGGCCATCGCCGCGCACAAGGGGCCGGTGTACGCGCGCCTGCTGCGCGGCAACGTGCCTGCCGTGCTCGACGAATACGACTACCGTTTCGAACTGGGCAAGGCGAAGCTGCTGCGTGACGGCAACGACGTGCTGCTGATCTCGTCCGGGATCATGACGATGCGTGCGCTCGAGGTGGCGAGGGCGCTTGAAGCCGATCGCGTCGATGTCGCCGTGCTGCACGTGCCGACGATCAAGCCGCTCGACACGGCGACCATCGTTCGCGAGGCGGCACGCAGCGGACGCATGGTGATCGTCGCCGAAAATCATACGGTGATCGGCGGGCTTGGCGAAGCGGTCGCAACGGCGTTGCTCGGGGCTGGTGTCGTCGTACCGTTCCGCCAGATCGCGCTGCCGGATGCGTATCTCGCCGCGGGTGCGTTGCCGACGTTGCACGACCGCTACGGGATCTCTGCCGGCGCGATGCGAGCGAATATCAGGACCTGGCTCGGATGACGAATCGGAAGCGCGGGCATGCCGGGTGAATGGCATCTCGCGCGGCGACGTGGTTGTGGCTGTCTTCCGGATCCTGCCGTATGCGCTCAAGCAAGCCGGCGGTTCGCTCGGGAGCGTCGATGCGAATGGACATCGACGGCCTGGATGTCTCAGCAAAGAGCCGGTCAGCGTGGCGACTCCGTCAGACGTGAAGAAGCGCCCGATCGATGGCTGGCGGGATGCATTGCCGCGCGTGCCGGACCACGCTGGAACGGCGTGTCCGTCGCGCCCGTGGAAGGATCGAAGTCTGGGCGAGAGGCTGATGTGGGCCGCGAAAGAGTTGCGGCACTTCGGCTATCGCCCGGATGTCGGCTCACGGTACGATTGGTCACAGAATTCCGCCGCGTGTAAGCGTGAGCACGTCCCGCAAATGAAGCCCATCATATCGACCTTGCGCCTGCTGCCCAGCGTGCAGGAAAACCTGCCGCACATAGGGCAGGTTCGCAGCAATGAGCGTCGAACGTGGCCAACCCGTGAATATGGAATGGGTCTTCGGCAATCATTTTCTCGATATCCCGTGGTTGGCCCGCATACGCGAGCACGAAGCCGCCGTTCTCTTCATGCAGCGGACCCGCGGCAAGGATATTTCCCGCCTGGGCGTATCTGACGAGCCATGCCTTGTGAGCATCGAGATGCGCCTGGATCTCTTCAATCGGACGGACGTAGCCGAGCTTGATGGCGAACAGCATAAGCGACCTCTGTTACTGGATGGTTTGCGCACCGGACGTGCGTACATTGACGAGTACCTCGGTCAGGGACGCCCTGGCGAGTGCGATGCCCTGGTCCCGAGCGGCTTGACCTTTCGATACCCCCTCTGCCCGTACGAACCGGACGTCGGTGATGCCCAGGAAACCGAGGAACGCTTTCAGGTAGCTTTCCTGGAAGTCCATGTGCGCGAGCGGTGCTTCCGCGTAAAACCCGCCGCGCGCAGAGGCCACGATAACCTGCTTGCCGCCCGCCAGGCCGACCGGGCCGTTTTCGGTATACCGGAACGTACGCCCGGCCTGGGCCACGCGATCGAGCCATGCTTTCAACTGGCTAGGTACCGAAAAGTTGTACATCGGCGCACCGATGACAATGACGTCGCTCGCCAGAAACTCTGTGACGAGTACTTCGGATAGCTGATGTTCGTGTGCGGTGGTGTCGTCGAAAGCACCGACGTCGATCTGGCGAAATCCGGCTGCGATCGGACCGGTGAGATGCCGGATTTCGTCGCCGACGAGATCACGGTACGTCACCTGCGCCGATGGATGCTGCGCCCGGAGACCAGCTACCACGACCGCGGACAGTTCTCGCGTGATGGAGCTGCTGCCGAGTATGCTCGAATCGAGATGAAGGATGTTCATTGAAGCCTCGCTGACAGGGGAGGAGGGAAGCGCGTCGAAACGTGCTGGAATTCATTGCGATGCCTTCCGGGCGGCTAGATCGATCAGCCTCGCGACTTCGTCCGGGTGAGACAGCATCGACATGTGGCTGGAGCGAATCGATGTGACGGTTGCGCCGATGTGCTGCGCAATGGCTTGCTGGACGGCGGGCTTCAGCGCATTGTCGTTGGTGGTTCGCAGATACCAGACAGGCTTGTCGTGCCATGCCGCGTGCTGGATCTTCGCGGTGAAGCAGGCCGCCGCGACAGGCTGCTGGACCGATGCCAGGACTCGAGCCTGTTCAAGCGGAACGTCTGCTGCCATGACGTGCTGAAACGCTCGTGCATCGTCGAGCCAGATCAGCCCCTGGGCGTCCGGTGTGAGACCGGTCATCGGCGCGTTGAGGCGTTGCAGAAGGTCGGCGACGGACTCACCGTTGTCCGGTACCAGCGCGGACAGATAGACCAGGCCTTTCACATTGGCAGCATTGCCTGCTTGCGTGATGACCGCGCCGGCCCAGGAATGGCCCACCAGCAGGACGTCGCCGGTTTGCCGATGCAGGACGCTCTCGGTGGCGGCAACGTCGTCTGCCAGCGAAGTGAGCGGGTTTGGCACGGCAGTGACGCGGTAACCCATGCGCTGCAGCCTGACGATCACCGGGCTCCAGCTCGATCCATCCGCAAAGGCGCCATGCACGAGGACGATGTTGCGCACAGCCGGCGCTGTAGTCGCTGCCGCATGAGCCGTCGTCAGCGTCGCCGTGAAGGCCACGGCAGCAACCAGTCGGCTGAACCATACGGATCGACGGCGCGCTCTTCTCTGAAGGAGCGAGTCCGGGCAGTCGTGAAGCAATGGGGGTTTCATGTGAAAGCGAATCGTTGAGAAGACGTGCCAAATTTATCTGGCTTTAACGAACCGTTGAAGGTGGCAAACTCGCCAACATTCATGCAAAATTCGCCAACACTCCCCGAGACACGGAGCGCGCCGTGCGCATAGGAATCGTTGCAGTCGAGGGCAGCCTGCTCTCTGCCATTAGCGGCCTTGTTGACCTGTTCTGGATGACGGAGCAGGCGTTACGTGCACCACCCGCCGATGCGTCATATGACCTTTCTGGCCAAGTCCACCCAACCTTCGAGACCATCGTCGCAAGCGCGGATGGGAAGGCCCGGTGCGACCCGCAGGGCCGGTTGATTCCGGTCGACGCTTCGTTTCGGGAATTGACGCATTGCGACGTGGCGCTTGTCACAGGCATGGCGCTGGGGCCGGACCGGCTTCCCCCTGTATCCGCATCGATCAGCCACGCGGCAACATGGCTGCGAGAGCTTCATCAGGCCGGTGCACTGGTGGGCGCTGCGTGTGCAGGTACCTTCGTACTGGGAGAGGCCGGGTTGCTGGACGGAAGGCGTTGTACGACCACTTGGTGGCTCCACCATGCGTTCAGGCAGCGGTTTCCCAAGGCATGCGCGGTTTGGGGCACTGCAGTGGAAGAGCAGGATCGGATCGTGACGACAGGCGGTCCGCTGTCCTGGGTGGATCTGGCCTTGCACGTGATCAGACGCGAGGCAGGGCCCGATGTGGCCCGTCTCGCGGCAGATATCTCCGTGGCCGACAGCTTGCCGCTGCCGCAACTGGTTTATGCGCCCCGCGGGTTCGTCAATGCCACCGACCCGCTGCTTCTGCAAGCAGAGCAGATCGTTCGCCATGCTAGCCCCGGATTGTCCGCTGAAGCGCTGGCGAGCGCGCTAAGTCTCAGCGAACGGACACTGCATCGGCGGCTGAAGGGCTTGACCAACGAGTCACCCAAAGGGTTCATTACCCGCGTGCGGATCGAAATGGCCTGTGTGTTGCTCGAGCGGCCGGGAGCGAGCATTAAGCAAGTCGCATCGCAATGCGGCTACAGTGACGAAACATCATTCCGACGGGCCTTCGGTCAACTTACCAGTATGACGCCGGCCGATTACAGGCGCTGGGCGAGTGGGCGAAACCCAAGACGTTTGCGCCCATCCCACGATAGCGACCTGGGCCGGGAATGACGCTACCGCCGAGGGGCCTGGTCGCGGCATTTCGCTGCAGCTAGGGACGTTACACATCGATTTGAAGCACTTCGACGGTCGACTGACTTCGCCTCTGGCGATCCGATAGAACTTCAGGCGGATCACTTTGCCGCTGGTCTGCTAATGCCATCGTCGCTTTTCGTGAAGGAGGCCGGTAAGTACTCCGATGGCTTGGGCGCGATTGAAAAACTGGCGGAGGTCTGCAAGGCTTCACTCACTGCGTCGGCAAACGATGTCGGATTCTCGCTCCCAAGTAGATCCTGGCGAATCATCCTAGGGCGATAATAGTGCGGATTCCCGTTCTCCGGAGATCAAATGCCGAAATCGTTCCAGCGCTTCACCCTCAAAGTGACGCTTCAGCACATCGATCCACCCATCTGGCGTCGGATCGAAGTCGAAGGAACTGAATCGCTGCGCAAGCTGCATCACATTCTGCAAGCAGCTTTCGGGTGGGAAGACACCCATCTCCACGACTTCCTGATCAATGGCATGACCTACGCCATGTTCGAGATCGATGACGTGGCGGACTTCGCTGACCCGGGCACGACTGCAGATGACCGGAAGATTCGTCTGCAGGCGATCCTGAAGCCAGGTTCGCGCTTCGTCTACCGATACGACTTCGGGGACGGCTGGAATCACACCGTCGTCGTCGAGAAGACGGAAACGATCGAGGGCCAACCGTGGGGAGAAGCCCAAGTCATTGGCGGCGCCCGTGCTTGTCCGCCGGAGGACGTTGGCGGTCCATCGGGCTATGAGCGGTTCCTGAATGCGCTTTCCAACGATCCGGACAGTGAAAAGGCAGAGCGTTATCGAAACTGGATCGGGTCCGGCTTCGACGCGGAATTGTTCGATTTGCGTGCTGCCAATGCAGCGCTGTTGCGCATGGCTTCCAACCGTTGGGGCAATCGGTAACTCGGACTGCGTCAAGACTCTGGGCGGAATGAAGACGGTGCGGCTGGACTTCATGACTCTAATGAGACTGCCGTATGTCTATAGAACCTTAGCGCAACGCCGATAAGTACCATCTACTGAGCTCAGTGTTGCGCTGAAGCGGCTGATCTGCGGCGCGGAACGCAACACCTCAAAATGTACCAGTTGTTATGTCGATAATTCACGTTATGTAAAATAACGAGGGCCCAACTTTCACGCATCGGCCGATGCCGATCACGGTTGTGACCAGCCGGTGCTTTTCGGCGCGTTGGCGACCGTGCCCGCCGGCAAGTATCCGTATTCCTCCCATTCTTCAGCCGTTCTCGTATGTACTGGGACGCCGCCGATTTCGACGACACCATTGCGAGTGACGATGACTCCGTGCCTTTCACCAAACCAATTGTCCATTTGATTTTCCCAGGCGTCCTGCAAACCGAGGAGTTCCGGTTCGCCTGAATGTTTGCTCGTGACGTGTCCGGCTTCGATGGTCGGCCCATTCGCCCAGTCGATGAGATCTTCGTGCTTGCGCGAAGGCGGACGCGTGAATGCCTTGATCCTGTTGCCGGCGGCGTCTTGTCCGAGCAGAAACCGCAACGGATGATCGGCTTTGGCCCAGATTTTTTCCAGCGCCCATTTTCTGAATTCGCTCTTGCAATCAGTCCCGTGCGGATCGATCCACGAATACGGATTGGGGGCGAACATGTAAGGATTGCGCCCGCCTTCGAGGCCGATCGGATCCGGGCTGATGAAACTCCCGGTTGCGGGATCAAAGTAACGGTGCCGGTTGTAATGCAGACCTGACTCCTTGTCGAAGTATTGCCCTTGCAATCTGAGCGGCTGGCCAGCAGCCGCTATCGTGACGAGTTCCGTCGCGGCTCCCGTCGGGCTGTAAGATGCCTCCCAGGCAACCTTGCCGTGGAGGTCATGCATTCGCACTGGCGCGCCGTTTGGATCGTTCTGAAAAAAATACGTTACGCCGGGTTGTGGTAACGAGCCCGTGGTCGATGTCGCCTCCTTTCCTGCAATCAAGTCGGTATGTACCGTTGCAAGCGTTCGGAATGTTCCCGGGTAATGCACCCATTCACGTGCGTAACCCGGCGCGGGTGCCGATCCTGGTGTTGGCTCCGTTTGATGGCCGCTCGCGCGCTCTACGGTCGTATATTCGCCCACGAGCGTATTACAGTCCCAGAAGAAGCGACTGATGTGTGATGGAGATATCGATTTTTCGCCGCCTGGCGATTCCACATTCGTTATTTTGCGCACGCGTCGCTGAAATGGATCGTACTCGTAATGTGCACGGATGCGAGCCGGCAGTCCTTGTGCGTCTGGAACATCGAGTCGTACCGCGACCAACTCCTCCAGTTGCCCCGCTGCATCCCAATGCAGCGTCATCTCCTGACTGCGGTTGTGTCGCCGTATCAAGTTTCCCGCTCGGTCGTATTCGTGGTGCTGTCCGTCGTATTCGCCTTCACGGACCCAGATCCCGCCTAATCCTGGATTCGTGGCACCTGCCGCGAGGCGTTCGCGGACTCGCGTTTTCAGCAGATCGCCGGCAGGATCGCGCAACAAGCGATTGAGACGTCCGAAGGGATCAAGATGCTCGGTCAGACGGCCCAGAGGATCATATTGAAAGTATTCAGTATTGCCGCGAGCATCGCGTTTTTCGACCAACTCGCCATTCGCATCGTACAGGTACTCGCTTGTGAGCAGCGTGATGGCCCCGGCCGAGGTCAACAGAATCTGGGACGCAAGCCGGCCGTTGGATTCATATGAGAGTTCGCGCTGCAAGCCGGCACTCAAGTGCTCGGTTCGAGCCTGACCGAGCGGATCCCGGTCGATGACAACCGGCGCGGCGCCGTCGATCTGGATAGAAGCCACTGCATTTGACGCATCGTACGTATAACGTACGACATGCTCGATGATGTCGCTGCCGGCAACAAGTCGAGTCGCGCGTTCGATTCGGTTGCCCGATGCGTCGTATACGCTGGCGATCGTAAAGGCACTGCCCTGCTCTACGTCATACTGACATTCTTCCGTCACCCTACCGTCTTCGTCATGGCGGATTTCGACACGACTGAACAGGTTCTGCGCGAGCACCAGATCTCCGTTCGAATCGTACGAAAAGCAATCGCTGGATACGCCGTCATCACGTGTCGGGTTTACTGCGCGCTTCTGGATGAGACGGCCGGATCGATCGTAAGCGTATTCGATCGTTTGCCCGAGCGGGTCGATGCTGTGAAGCAGTTCGCCGGCCGTGCCGTAACGATAGCGACGCGTTTGTCCCCAATAGTCGGTCTCTTCGACGATACGTCCCAGTGCATCGCGCACGAGTTGATACAGTTCCCCGCGCTCATTGACGACACCGATCAACTGTTGCTCGGTGTCGTACCGATACTCCACCACGCTCCCATCTGGTGCCAGCCGTTTGCGCATCTGACCCAGCGCCGCATATTCCATTTGCGTAACCTGGCCGTTGGGGTCACGATAACGCGTCAGGTTGCCATCGGCGTCATACTCAAGAAGTATCTCCCTGGCGCCAGGCTCGATTGCTCGAGTCAGATTACCGTTGCGGTCGAATTCGTAGCAGCTGACCTGATTTATCGCGTTGATTTTTCGGGTGACGTTGGCCCGTGCGTCGTGGGCATAAGTCGTATGGTGGCCGAGCGCATCGATGACTTCGATCAGATTGCCATCGTTGTCGTAGGAAAAATGCATCGTTGCGCCGCGGGGTTCCGTATGCGATATCAACTGCCCGTGCGCATCGTAGGCATACCGTGAATTTGCACCTGCAGGCGAAATCTGTCTGAACAGCCTGCAGCACTCGTCCCATTCGTACCGCCATTGCCGCCCACCCGGAGCCGTGATGGATACCACGCGCTGATCCGCGTCGTACGATGCGCGCACGACACTCCCGTCCGGTCGCGTTCTCGCAAGCAAATTGCCATACAGGTCGTACTCCCACGAGGTGGTGCGTGCAGTTGGATCGACGCTTTTGCTAGTGCGCCATTGCGTATCGTACAGGTAGCTCGTGACACCGCCGAGAGGATCGATTCGGTACACCGGCAAGCCGCGCTCGTTCACCTGCAGGATTGTCAGGTTTCCTCTGGAGTCGGTGATCCTGGTTTCGTGACGATCGATATCGTAGTCGAAGCGATAGTCGAAAATCCCGTTATCGCCCCATGCATGATCGACACGCCATACTTCGTCATCATGAAGTCTATGAGTGTAGTAAAACGAAACGCCAGCGGGGGTCGAGTGGCACGACAGCCGATGACCTTCAATGTACGCGAATTGATGCGGCTGTCCCATTGCATCGATCACGGAAACGAGATTGTCGTTCCGATCGTGCTCGTAACCGACCAGTGGATGAGCGCGACCGTTGGCGTCGATCAATATCAGCGCGTTGAGCAAATGTGCCTGCATCCTGGTCGGGCCTGTTGTGTCCGATTCGCACCAGATCGCTCGTCCACTTGCCCCGTTACGCATCCACTCGAGCAGGCGGGTCAGCGTGCCGTCCGGCCTTCGCTCGAACACCCAGGCGTTACCGTTGAGGTCTGCGATTTTTGCGACGGGTAGCGTCAACGCAGCATTTTCCCCAGACATTGTCTTCACCTGCTGCCGGTGGATGGGCAAGACGAATTCGTATTCGATTCCGGCGCGCGTTCTCATGACGAGCCGCTCGTCGCGTCGATATAGTGCATATCCATACTGCCAGTCGTAGACGCGCGCAGGCCAACCGGCCGAGCCCGGCATCGTATCGAATGCCGTCGCGTGTTCAGGGAGATATGCCGCAACGCCCGTTGCGTCGCCGGTGTGCCCAAGCAGTTCCAGTCGAATGTCGGCCGGTGTCTGCCAGCCGGCGCCGATCGCCCCTCGCCACGTATCGTGACTCGCGTAGCGCCGGCTCCAGACGAGCGGTAACCGTCCGGCTATCGTGAAGTCGTGTTGCTCGACGATCACCTCGCCGGTAATCGAATCGACGGGCTCCGCATCCAGTACCTTGCACCGCAGGAACCCCGGCTTCAGATGCAATTTATCCGCCAGCGTCTTCGCCCACTCCGACCCGCGAAACGCCTTGAACAGCCCCTTCGCCAGCGCTGCCATGTTGACGATCGGCGGCCCGCCCACCAGCACGGGGCGTCCGGTCGGAATCGGTAGCATGAACGACGTCGGCAACGACAGGTGCTCGCGCTTCGTATGCGCGCCGTTGTGCATCGGCGGCTCCAGCCCGACCGCCCAGCAGCTCATCGCCGGCAGTGCCAGGAATGCCAGCGGATCGTTGTTCGCGAGCACGGTTTTGCTGCCCATGTACGCTTCCGCGTCGTTCGACGGATCCGGGTCGGGCGGCGCGAACGATTCACCGAGCGGAAAATGCAGCGATGGTGCATGAAAGGCATGCGTGCCTGCTGTCGCCCGCAGCATCCCGTTCACGAAGATCGGCCGCCCGGCGACACTGCCCATTCCGACGCCTGCACCCATCGCGTTCGCGACGCCGGCAGCGATTGCCGCGCCCTTCAGTGCCTGTGCGACGGTCGGATCGCTTGCCAGCTTTTTTGCTTCGTTGGAGACCGAAGTGACCGCGTCGTCGAGTTTTTTGGCGTCTTCCGGATGGTGTTCGAGATAGTCGACCGCCTTTTCCTCGATGATCGTGAAGGCGATCGAGCCGATGACGCCCAGTGCGGCGTTCACGTACTCGCGCAGGTCCAGCATGTACCCGATATGGGGGTGCGGCAGGAACACGGGCGTCGGGCTCGGCGCGACAAGCACCGAATGCAGGTCAACGCCGACGACCGGATCGAGATGCTTGACCGCTGGCAATTCCATGGGCGTCCCCGTTCAGCGGCTGCCGCGCAACGCGGCGACTTTCTCGCCGAGTTCGGCCCTGCGCCGGTCGAACGCGTCGACCTGCGAAACCATCCATTCGACGACGAGCGGCAGATTGCTGTTGACGCGCATCGCATCGTTGAGCATCAATCCCGCGTCGAGCGCGTTGAAGCCGGCTTCCAGCGCATGCTCGTGCTCCCCTGCCCGCTCCCAGGACACGGCGCTCATGCGCCACGCTTCGACGGTCATCAGTGCATCGTGTGCGGCTGTCGTGGCAGCCGCTGCGCGCTCGTAGCAATAGGCGGCGCGCGCATGATCCTTGTGCGTCAGATGTACGCTCGCTTCGCCGAACAAGCCGTTCGCGACGAGCTTGTGTCCGACCGGATGACCTGCCTCGACCGCGCGCATGCCGCTGCCGGCCGCACGCTGATAGGCGTCGATCGCCTGTTCACGGTCGCGCCATTTCAGGTAGGCGGCGCCGGCGATGAGGTGCACGACGACGCATTGGTCGAACCACTCCTCGCGCTCGGCCACCTTCAGCGCCGCGGTGCGGAGTTCCTCGAGACGAGCGGGACTACCACCTTCGATCGTCTCGCTCATCGTAACGAACAACCGCCGGAATTCGCCGCTTGCGCCGCGTTCACCGGATTCGGCCAGCAGCTCGCGCGGCACGCTGGCCATCGAATATCGACCGTGCACAATCTTGACGAGCGTCGGATGATGCTGGACCAGCGGGGCGAACGGCTCGATGTTGGTCCGGAGCACGACAAAGCGCAGATGCTCGGCGAGCGGCGGCGATGCGGCGACGGTGGACAACAGGCGATCGATCCACCGTACCCAGGCGGCTTCGTCGTCCACGCGGGCCGGCGCAAGTACGAAAACCAGCGCGGGGAACACGTCCGGGTGATGTTCGATCAGGCTGTTGGCCACTGTCAGCAGATACCCCACCGGATCCGCGCCATCGAAGAACGGCGGCTGCCAATCGGCGCGCATCCCCGGCGCACCGGACGCGTCGCGGCAGCTGTCGTAGAAGGCAATCAGTTCGTCGGTTAGCACCTGTGCGTAGCCAGCCTCGTTCGTGAACGCCGCATGCATCGTTCGCACCGCGCACGACGTGTCTTCCTGTGCCTGAAAATACAGCCGTACCAGCGGCGTATCCGCTTTCTCCGTATGCCAGACCATCAACCTCGCGGTCTTGTCCTTCGCGAAACTCATCCAGTCCGTATGCGCATCCATGAACCTGCGTTCCACCGGATTGGTCGGCTGCCAATTCTGCATTCGTGCGGCCTCCGTCAAGGATTCAGCTTCAGGACCGTGCCTTCGACCGTGTGCTCGCCCGTAGCCGACGACGTCACCTTCGTCCCGCGCACGCTGTGGCTCTCGGAGCCAGTCGACGCGACATTGACGCCCTGGATCGTGATCGTGCCGTCGCTCTTCATCACGATGCTCGACATCCCGCAGACGAGCGAAAGCTGGTCGCCGGCGTTGACGAGCACCTGATGCTGTACGTTCGTCGTGTGGTTCGCGCCGACGTTGACGGTGTGTTCGCCGCCGACCGTGTGCGTATGCGCGTTCGCGATCGTCGAGGTGCGCGCACCGATCTCTTCGGTATGCGTGGATGCGACCTGCGTCTTCATGTCCTGTGATGTCGTGTGATAAAGCTGCCCGACGTTCAGCGTCTTGGCCTCGCCGATCGTCTCGGTCTTGCCTTTCGCGACCGTCTCGTTGTGCACGCCACCGATGGTCGCATCTCGATTGGCGGCGATCGCCACGGATTCGTTCTGTCCAACAGTCCGCGTGCGATTCCCCGTCACCCCATGCGTCTCGTTCGCGCCGATCTGCGCGACCCGGTTCTGCCCGATATTGACCGTCTCGTTCTGCCCCACACTGCGTTGCCGGTTGTTCTTCACGTGCATCGTTTCATCGTTCCCGACCGTATGCGTATGGTTGTTCCCCACCGACAGCGTGTGATCGGCCTCCGTCTCCGCATCGAAATTCCGTTCCGCATGCATCCACAGCTGCTCGGCGCCCTTCTTGTCCTCGAACCGGAACGCATTCGCATGGTCGGTCGTCCCGCCTGGTGACGATCGCGACAGCAGCCCGCTCTGCGTCGCACTCCCCGGCAGTCCCCACGGCGGCATCTTCTCGCCGTTGAAAACCCGCCCGGTGACGATCGGCTCATCCGGATCGCCATTGAGAAAATCGACCACCACCTCATCGCCCACTCGCGGAATCTGCACACCGCCGAATCCACCACCGGCCCAGGGACTCGACACCCGCACCCAGCACGACGAATCCTGATTGCTCTGCCCGTACCGGTCCCAGCGAAACTGCAGCTTCACGCGCCCGTACTGATCCGTCCAGATTTCCTCGCCCGGCGGCCCGACGACGGTCGCCGTTTGCGGGCCGTTGGTGCGAGGTCGCGGCGTATCGCGCGGCGACCGGTAAGGCAAGCTCGACGGCTGCACGAGCATCATCGTCTGATGCACGACGGCCGCCGCACCTTGGTCGCTCGCATACGCGTTCTCCTGAAACCGGTACTGGCATCGCACGATCAGGTACTCGCGGTTCTGGTCCGCTCGCGGGCAATGCGCGAGCGTGAACAGGTAACCCGGCGCGGCACCGAGCACGTCGGTATCCGCACTCGCCCGCTCGTGTTCGGCCTGCTGTTCCTCGAGCCTCACGCGGCTGTAATGGGCACCGGGCGCGTCATCGCGATAGCCGCCCGGCCATTCGAACGACGCGAAGCTGTCGTGATCGTGACCACGCGGATCGACCTTCTGCGCCGAAAGATCGGCGCGCGGCTTCGTATAGTCGTAGTCGGTGGTCTGGTGCTTGCCGACACTGACCTCCTGCGCGGGCAGCCAGCCGTTGATATGCTCCTCGTCCGCGATCGCGGTGCGGTCGCGCGCGATGTACGGAATCGTCTCGTAGCCTGGCAGCGCGGTATGCGACGACATCGCGTCGCCGAGCATCAGCGTATGCGTGTCCTCCGCATGCCGGAACCAGTAATAGATGCCCTCGAACTCCATCAGCCGCGACACGAACGCGGCATCGGTCTCGTTGTACTGCACGCAATACTCGCGCGGCGCGTACGTTTCCGCGAGATGGTTCTCGATCGGAAAGCCGTACGTCGACAGCACTTCCTGCACGATCTCGGGCACGGTCTTGTGCTGGAAGATCCGGCAATCGGAGCGTCGCGTCGCGAGCCACAGCCATGGGCGCACGATCAACTCGTAGCCGTAATGCCGCTCCGCGCGGCGGCCGGCGAGCGATGCGCGGGCAACGATGCCGCTCAGGTAGCGTGTCGACTGGTCCTGCTGCTCGATGCGCACCGTCACGGGCTTGCCGAGCATGTCCTTCAGCGACAGGCTATGGCTGTCGGCCAGCGCCTCGATCCGGAATTCGAACAGCCGGCCGAGTTCGTCGCTGCCGTCGAGCGTGTGGAATTTCAGGTCGTCGCCGTGCGGGCTGTCGAGGGTGAATACGCGATTCACGTCGTGACCTCCTCGTCGAACCGGTAGGCAAATTCGCCGTCGGCCGCGCTCACCTCGATCGAGGCCAGCACACGCCCTTCGAGCATGGCCTGCAGGATCGCGCGGCTGATGCGCGGCATCACGGTATGCGTGAGGATCGCGTCGACCAGGCGGCCGCCGGATTCGATGGTCCGGCAGCGTTCGACGATCAGCGCGGTCGCCGCGTCGGTACAGTGGAGCCGGATGCCGTGATGCGTGTCGATCCGCTTCTCGATGCGCCGCAACTGCAGTGCGACGATCCGTGCGAGCGTCGCGTCGGTGAGCGGGTAATACGGCACGACGGTGAGCCGCCCGAGCAGCGCGGCCGGAAACACGTCGAGCAGCGGCGCGCGCAGCGCATCGGCGAGCGTTTGCGCGTCGGGCAGGCGCTCGGCGTCGCGGCATAGCGCCATCACGCGATCGGCGCCGACGTTCGACGTCAGCAGGATCACGGTGTGCCGGAAATCGATGTCGCGTCCCTCGCCGTCCTCCATCCCGCCCTTGTCGAACACCTGGAAGAAGATCTCGTGCACGTCGCGGTGGGCCTTCTCGATCTCGTCGAGCAGCACGACGCTGTACGGCCGCCGGCGCACGGCCTCGGTCAGCACCCCGCCCTGCCCGTAGCCGACATAGCCGGGCGGCGCGCCCTTCAGCGTCGACACTGTATGCGCCTCCTGGAACTCGCTCATGTTGATCGTGATCGCGTTGTGTTCGCCGCCGTACAGCGTGTCGGCGAGCGCAAGCGCGGTCTCGGTCTTGCCGACGCCGGACGGGCCGCACAGCAGGAACACGCCATGCGGCTTGGTCGGATCGTCGAGCTTCGCGCGTGCGGTCTGGATGCGTTCGGCGATCAGTTCGACCGCATGCCGCTGGCCGACGACGCGTTCGCCGAGCGTATCGGCAAGCTTCAGCACCGCCTGCGTCTCGTCGCGCACCATCCGGCCGAGCGGAATGCCGGTCCAGTCGGCGACAACGGCCGCCACGGCGTGCATGTCGACGGCGGGCAGCACGAGCGGCGTATCGCCCTGCAGGTTGGCCAGCGCCTGCTGGGCGGCGGCGAGGCGCGCCTGCGCGGCGGTACGGGCGTCTGCATCGAGCGCGTGGGACGGATCGTCGTCGAGCAACACGGCACGCGATTCGACGACCGCCGCCAGCGCGGCTCGTTCGGTTTGCCAGCGTGTGTCGAGCCGGTCGAGTTCCGCCTGTGCAACTGAAATCTCGGTGTCGATCACATCGCGCCGTGTGGCATCGCCGGTACCGAGCGCACACTCGCGCCCGATCCGTTCCTGCTCGACGCGCAGGCCGTCGATGCGGCGTCGTGCATCCTCGACCGGTGCCGGCACCGCATGCTGGCTGACGGCAACGCGCGCGCAGGCCGTATCGAGCAGGCTGATCGCCTTGTCCGGCAACTGGCGGGCGGGAATATACCGGTGCGACAGCGTCACGGCAGCCTGCAGTGCGTCGTCGAGCACGAGCACGCGGTGATGGGCCTCGAGTTTTGCAGCCAGGCCGCGCAGCATCGTCAGCGCGGCCGCTTCTTCGGGTTCGTGCACGTGGACGAGCTGGAACCGCCGCGTCAGCGCGGGATCCTTCTCGATGTACTGCTTGTACTCGGACCACGTGGTCGCGCCGATCGTGCGCAGCAGGCCGCGCGCAAGCGCCGGTTTCAGCAGGTTCGCGGCGTCGCCGGTGCCGGCTGCGCCGCCCGCGCCGACGAGCGTATGCACTTCGTCGATGAACAGGATCGCCGGCCGCTCGGACGACATCGCTTCGTCGATCACGCCGCGCAACCGGCTCTCGAACTCGCCCTTCACGCTCGCGCCGGCCTGCAGCAGCCCGATGTCGAGCAGGTACAGCGCGACGTCGCGCAGCGACGGCGGCACGTCGCCGGCGGCGATCCGCAGCGCGAAGCCTTCCGCGACGGCCGTCTTGCCGACGCCGGCCTCGCCGACCAGCAACGGGTTGTTCTGCCGGCGCCGCAGCAGGATGTCGACGATCTGGCGGATCTCCGCGTCGCGGCCGACGACGGGGTCGATCTCGCCGGCCCGTGCACGGGCGGTCAGGTCGACGGCGAAGCGTGCGAGTGCGGAGCCTTCGGCGGCGGTCGCGCCACGTGCAGCGGTGTCACCACGCCGAGCGGATTGAGACGCCGGCTGCGCCTCCGGCGACCCGTCGACGATCGATTCGAGCGCGTCGGCGAGCACGTCGGGCACGATTCGCTCGAATTCGCGCGTGATCGCCACGAGCACGTTGCGCAACTGCGGCGTCTTCAGTATTGCGAGCAGCAGCACCGCGCCGCGAATCCGCGTCGCATCGTATTTCAGCGTCGCATAGACCCACGCGCGCTCGACCGCGTCGTCGATGTGCGCCGACAGGTCCGACACCGATCCCGCGCCGCGCGGCAGCTTGTCGAGCGCGGCGACGAGCCCGCGGTCGATCGTGGCTTCGTCGATCTCGAAGCGTCGCAGCACGCGCTGCAGGTCGCCGTCGGGCCGCTGCAGCATCTGCTTGAACCAGTGCGCGAGTTCGACGTACGGATTGCCGCGCAGCCGGCAGAACCCGGTCGCCTGCTCGAGCGTCTCGTAGAGGAACGGATTCAGTTTTCCGAACAGGTTGACGCGGCCGATATCGGACATGACGGCTCCCGGTTAGGCGGTTTCGCGATGAAGGGGCGTGCCGCCGCGCCGCACGTCGTAGCGGACGACGAGGTCGCGGGCCGGGCCCGGTTCGAGCCGCTGCCCGAGCCACGCGGTACGGCCGATGCCCTGCGGCTCGCCGAGGGCGAGCGCCGGCACCGCGTCGGCCGCCAGTTCGAGTTGCACGTCCCAGTCGAATTCGATGCCGACGTATTCGCGCACCCATTGCGCGAGCTGGCGTGCGTGCGGACCACCCGGCAGGAAGCGGCGGTATGCGTCGAGCGACAGCGGGCCGAGCACGATCCGGAACCGCGACTGCGCGTCGCGCACCGCGATGCCGAGCGCGACGGCACCGACGCGCAACGTCGGCCGTGTCGCGCGGATCGTGCAGCGCTGCGAGCGCTCGATCGCGACCCACTGCGGCACGTGCTCGACGATGCGCGCGTCGACGCCGAAGTGCCGGCGCAGGATCTGCACGAGGCCTTCCGGGTTGCGCGTATGCCGCACGAGATGGCCCGCATGGAAATAGCGCGCATGCGGCGCGAGCGTGTCGGCGTCGGCCGGTGCGTTCGGCTGGTCGCCATGCGCGGCCCGCCCGATCAGGCTCGCGACATAGCCGTCGAATCGTGCGCGTCCGGGCCGATCGAGGCTCACCGTCGGCTGTGCGTCGGCCCATGCGCGGTAGAACAGCAGGATCAGCCGGTGATGAAACACGTCCGCGAATGCGGCAAATGTCGGGTCGTCGTGCTGCGCCGCGCGTTCGTATGCGTATTCGGTCAGGTGCGTCGGCAGCGGCCCGTTCGGGCCGAACAGCCCGAACCCGTGGATCGCGATGCGCGGCGGCATGGTGCCGCCTTCGTCGTGGACGCCGGCCAGCATCGACGCGGCGAACGCGAGCGACGGCTGCTGCCCGAGCCGCACCGGCTCGTCGCGCGGCCGGGTGGCGCGCCCGAGCGGCGGGCGTCCGGGCGACAGCGCGTCGAGCCAGCGCAGCGCCTGGAACAGGTCGTAGCCGTGCGGCGCCGCACGCAGCCGCGCCCACCACGCGTCGCGGCGCGCGGCTTCGGCGGCCGGCTGGATACCGGATGACGGTTCGCGCTTCATATGGCCGGCCGCCTGCCGATACGCGCCGGCCAGCGCGCGAGCGTGCCGCGCTGCGTGCTGGTCAGCACGCATTCGGCGAACGCGTTGATCGAGACATGCCGCGCGAAGAACTGTTCGAGCACCGCGCCGAGCAGGAGCGGGCTGTCGCCGGAAAATGCATGGTCGTCGACGGTCACGTCGACCTGCACGCCGCGCCCGAACATCAACGGCCCGGATGCCGGCAGCCGGCGGAACACCGGCGAGAACGCGACGCGCTGCACGCCGTCGATCTGCCGGCGCATCGCGGCGTCGGCGGGATCCGCATGCAGGCCGAGCAGTTCGCGCAGCGCATGCGCGCCCTCGTCGTCGTCGAGATCGGTCAGCGTGTGGCGCGCGAGCCCGAGATGGCGGATCAGGCGCCATGCGGTTTGCGCATCGGCGATCGGCGGCCGCGGCCGCGACGGGCCGCGGATCGCGACGACTCGCTCGACCGGCGCCGACACGCGCAGCGTGAACGTGTTCGCGTCGCCGGGCGGCTGCAGCAGCACGAGATCGCGGTTCGTGCACAGCGTGTCGGCGGACAGGTAGCGCATCGTCTCGTCGTACGGCGCGCACTGGCTGTCGACGAGCGACACGTAGGTTTCGCTGCCGACGTAGCCGGTGCGCGTGCCGTTCGAGCGTGCCTGTGCGGACACCAGCCGCGGCTCGCGCCGCACGGTGTAATACGCGCCGTAATTGCCGTCGTCGCCGGAGAACGACGCGTGAAACGGCCGGAATTCGCGCGACTGGCCGTCGTCGCGCTGTTCGCTCGCGAGCCGTTGCACCGCATAGACCTCGTAGTCGAGCGGCCGGCTGCGGTCGACGACGACATGGTGTTCGCGTGCGCCCGGCTGCAGCGGAATGCGGTCGGCGCGGCGCGCGAACAGGTTCACGGCCGGCGTGCAGTTCAGCGCGAGATGGCGCGCATCGACGGCCGCTTCGAGCGCAGCGTCGTGCCGGTCGAACAGCACGGTCAGCTCGCACTCGTCGCCGGTCGCACGCGCGAGCGCGGCGAGCAGCCCGCCGATGCTGAAGAACAGGAAGCGCGCCGGAAACGCGAAATACTCGCGCAGCAGCCGGTAGCCGTGGAAGCTGCGGCCGTCGTCGGGCAGGATCGCCTGCGCCGGATCGAAACCTTCGTGGACGATCGCATCGGCGTCGAGCGTATGCAGCCAGCGCGGGGGCTGCCCCGGGTCGTGGCACACGACGCCGAGCGCATGCGCGGCGATCAGTTCGAGCAGATGCAGCGCATCGCGCTCGGGGCCCGCGAGATGGAACGTCAGCCGGTCGAGCGGCAGTTGCGACAGCTTCGCGCCACCGCGCGCCTTCAGCCGGATGCGCAGCGCGCCGCGCACGTCCTGGCGGGCGGCGACGGCGCCGCGCGGCAGCCACGACGGCGCACCTGTGACGGTCGCATCGGTCAGTTCGAGCGGCCACAGCGTCAGATCGTGCGCGGTGCGGAATTCGCACGCGGTCTGCTCGGACGCAACCGGCCGTGCGCGCAGCGCGGTGCCGGCCGGCAGCCGCCAGCCCTGCGCGAGGCTGCCTTCGTTCAGCATCGGCGCGAAGCGCACGATTGCCATCGACGGCAACGGCGCGATATAGCCGGGATACACGGCATCGAGCAGCGCCTGCGTGAAGCGCGGGAATTCGGCGTCCATCTTCAGCTGCACGCGCGCGGCGAGGAAGCTGAAACCTTCGAGCAGCCGCTCGACGTACGGGTCGGGCGGCCCCGATTCATTCAATCTCAGCCGTGCGGCGACCTTCGGGAACTGCTGCGCGAATTCGCCGCCGAGCTCGCGCAGGTAGGCGAGTTCACGGTTGTAGTAGTCGAGCAGGCGCGTATCCATCACGTCAGCCTCCCGCCGCCGATTGCAGCGACATCGCGCCCGTCTCGAGATCGAGGTCGGAGCGCAGCACGAATTCGAGCGGATGCGGAATCGACCACAGCGTGCCGCGGATCTCGAACAGCAGCACGTTGTGGCGCCGTTCGCCGGCGCGGCCGCCGGGCGCGTCGGTCACGCTGCGGACCTCGATGCTGTCGGGCGCGATGCGCGGCTCGAAGCGGACGATCGCATCGCGGATCGACGCCTCGACCGACATCCGCTCGACACCCGACATCGGCTTGCCGACGAGCGGCCGCATCCCGTAGTTGAGCACCGATGCCTGTGCGTGCGCGAACGCCGACCAGTCGACGAAGCCGTCCTCGCCATTGCGCGTGTTGAGCAGCCACGCGAGATCGCGCAGCACGGCCGCACGCAGGCGTTCGGTGCCGATCCATTGCGCGCCGGGTGCTTCGGCGGCGCGCTGCGGTGCGTCGTCGGTGAGCCGGTCGAGCAACGCCGGCTGCAGCCGGTCGCGCAGGTTGCCCTCCCGGCCGTCGTGGGTTCGCGGGTCGTCCATGGTCGTCTCCGCGCCGTTACATCTCGGTGTTTTCCTTGATGTTCCAGCCGACCGTCACCTCGGCGCCCTTGCCGCCGTTGTCGTTCTGCTGCCAGTACTGCTTCTTCACCTTCGCGGCCTGGAAGCCGTAATGCATCATCAGCCGGTCGGCGACGTCGCCCGGATCGATACCCGCGACCTGCGCGGACGTGACGAGCACCTCCTGCAGCGTCACGCGCATGAACTCGACCTGCGTGCCGCCGGTCTTGCACGCGGATATCTCGACCGACGACAGATGCTTGCCGTTCGCGCAGTTCTTGATGATCGCGGGCGCGCCCTTATCCATGTACGCGGCGACGACGAGATCGTTGAAGCTCGCCTTGCCCGCGTTGCCGCCGCTGCCGCTCGCCATCGCGCCCGGCTGGCTCGCGCCCCACGTGAACGACTGGATGTCGGTCCAGCCCTTGTGCTGCGCGTCCGCCGATTCGCCGGTCACGCCGTCCACTTTCATAAACATTGCCACGCCCATTGCCGTCTCCGTTTCAGTGCGATGTCAGGATGAATGCCGCGGTGGATACCGATCGTTGCCCGCTGCGCCGCTCACTCGTTCGCCGCCTTCGCGGTCGGCAGCCGTGAGATGAGCCGCAGCGACACGGTGAGCCCTTCGAGCTGGTAGTGCGGACGCAGGAAGAATTTCGACGTGTAGTAGCCGGGGTTGTCCTCGACCTCGTCAACCACCACCTGCGCGGCCGCGAGCGGCTTGCGCGCCTTGGTTTCCTGCGACGAGTTCACGGGGTCGCCGTCGACGTAGTTCATGATCCAGTCGTTCAGCCAGCGTTCCATGTCGTCGCGTTCGCGGAACGAGCCGATCTTGTCGCGCACGATGCACTTCAGGTAATGCGCGAAGCGGCAGCACGCGAACAGGTAAGGCAGGCGGCCGGACAGCCGCGCGTTCGCGGTCGCGTCGGGGTCGTGGTACTCGGCCGGCTGGTACAGCGACTGCGCGCCGATGAACGCCGCGAAATCGGAATTCTTCCGGTGGACGAACGGCATGAAGCCGTTCTTCGCGAGCTCGGCCTCGCGGCGGTCGCTGATCGCGATCTCGGTCGGGCATTTCTGGTCGACGCCGCCATCGTCGGTCGGGAACGTGTGGCTCGGCAGCCCTTCGACGGCCCCGCCCGATTCGACGCCGCGGATCGACGAGCACCAGCCGTACTGCTTGAACGAGCGGTTGATGTTCGCGGCCATCGCGTACGCCGAATTCGCCCACGTGTAGCGGTCGTGGTTCGCGGCGTCGGTGTCTTCCTCGAAGTCGAATTCGTCGACCGGATTGGTGCGCGCGCCGTACGGCAACCGTGCGAGAAAGCGCGGCATCGCGAGGCCGACGTAGCGCGAATCCTCCGATTGCCGCAAGCTGCGCCACGCCGCGTATTCGGTGTTCTGGAAGATCTTCGTCAGGTCGCGCGGGTTCGACAGCTCCTGCCACGAATCCATCTGCATCAACTCGGGCGACGCGCCGGCGATGAATGGCGCATGGGCCGCCGCCGCGATCTTCGACAGCTCGCCGAGCATCTCGACGTCCGGCGGGCTGTGGTTGAAATGGAAGTCGCCGACCAGGCAGCCGAACGGCTCGCCGCCGAACTGCCCGTATTCCTCCTCGTAGATCTTGCGGAACAGCGGGCTCTGGTCCCACGCGACGCCCTTGTAGCGTTTCAGCATCCGTGCGACCTCGTTGCGTGATGCCGGCAGCGCCTTGATCTTCAGCAGTTCGTCGGTCTCCGTGTGCGTGACGAGGTAATGCAGCCCGCGCCACGCGCCTTCGAGCGTCTGGAATTCGTTGTGGTGAAGGATCTGGTTGATCTGTTCGGACAGCTTGCGGTCGATCTCGGCGATGATCTGCTTCACGCTGCCGTACGCGTCGTTCGTCATGCCGACCGTATGTTCGAGCGCCTGCTGCGCGAGCGTGCGCACGGCGCGCTCGACCGACTCGCGCGCCTCGGCCGTCTTCGGCTTGAATTCCTTCTGCAGCAGCGCCGCGAATTCACCGTGCGCGACGGCCGGCTGCGCGGGCGGGCGCGCGTCGGCGCGGGACTGGACGGGATCATTCATCGCGGGCCTCCGGTTGGGTCGCGTCACCGCCCTGCGCGGGTTCGCGCACGAGCGTCTTCAGCAGGTCGGGATCGTTGATCGCGCGCTCGATCAGCTGTTCGGCGCCGTGCTTGCCGTCCATGTACGACAGCAGGTTCGACAGCTCGGTGCGCGCCTCCAGCAGCCGGCGCAGTGCGTCGACGTTGCGCGCGATCGCGGCCGGCGAGAAATCGTCGATCTGCTCGAACGTCATGTCGACGTTGAGCATCCCTTCACCGGTCAGCGTGTTCGGCACCTGGAACGCGACGCGCGGCGCGACCGACTTCATCCGCTCGTCGAAGTTGTCGACGTCGATCTCGAGGAACTTGCGCTCCGGCAAATCCGGCAGCGGCTCGGCGCGCTTGCCGGCCAGGTCCGAAATCACGCCCATCACGAACGGCAGCTGCACCTTGCGTTCGGCGCCGTAGGTCTCGACGTCGTACTCGATCTGCACGCGCGGCGCCCGATTGCGCGCGATGAACTTCTGTCCGCTGCCCGCTGCCTTGGTTCTGTCCGTCATCGTCCACTCCTTCACTTCGATCAGGTTGCGCAGGTCGTTGCCGCCCGCGTGGCGGCTTCCCTCGTACGGTTCATTCGCTCCGCTCGCCGCTCAGCAGGTCCAGCTTCGGCAGGCTCTCCGGCGCGAGATCGCGGATGATTGCGTAGAAGTCGAGCGCGAGCAGCCGCTGGGCGCGCCGCAGCAGCAGCGGCGCAGGATGACTCGGCTCGTGCAGCTCGAAATAGCGGCACATCTTGTCGAGGCCGATGCGGACGTCGTCGCGGCTCGTGACTTCGGCGTCGCGCCACGCGTGAGCGTTCGGCGGAGCCGCCGGTGCGGCGGTTGCCGCGCTGCCGGGCGTGGCCTGCCGCGCGGGCGTCGCGCCGGCCGGTACGTGCTGCGACGCCTCGGGCAGCGGGACTTCCTGCACGATCCGCCGCAACGCTTTTTCCGCATCGCCTTCGTCGGGCGCCCATTCGGGGCCGAGCTTGCCCGCCACGCACGCGCGGATCGCATCGAGCGATTGCAACGCGGTGCGTGTGGCGTCGAGCGGCATCGTGCCGTCGTCGCGTGCGGCCGACAGCGCGGCGATCAGGCTTTCGCGGCTGCCGGTCGCGGCGGCGCCCGTTTCGTCACGGCCGTCGAGCAGCCGTTCGGCGTCGCGCACGCTCGGGCCCCCGTCGAACAGCGGCTGGCGGCGCGCCGCGCGTGCGCAGTCGTGCGCGCCGGCCACGTCGGCGAGCGCATTCATGCGCGGCGTCGGGTCCGGCTCGCCGTCCGCATCGAGCCGCGGATGCAGGTCGTCCCAGCGGTGTTCGAGCAGCATCGCGACGACCGCGAGCGCGTCCGCATAGCCGGGAATGCCGTGCTGCTCGGTCCAGCTGCGCGCGAGATACGCGACGACGCGCAAGTCCCTCGTGCGGGCGGACAGCGCGAGCGCAAGCCGCTCGACCGTCCGCCAGTCGGGCGCCTCGGCCGGGATCACGGTGTCGCCGTACTGCTGCTCGGCGCGCGGCGTCGCGCGCTCCTGCAGGCGCAGGAACTCGGCGTCGTATTCGAGGTTCGCGCCGCACGGGGCATCGGGCGCGACGTCCGCGAGCAGCCGGCCGATCAGGTCGGCGCGCGGCGACGCCGGCACGCCGGGCGATGCCGCGGAAGATTCGGCGGCGGCCAGCGCCGCCTGGCTGACGTCATTCGAATGCATAGTCGATGTTGACCGGTTTGCTGCCGAAATCGATCGCGACGGTACGATGCAACGGCGGCAGCGCGCCGTTGCGGATCTCGATCACGTAGACGCCCGGCGTCAGCGACACCGAACGCAGCGGCGGGCTCGCGCCGCGCCTTGCGCCGTTCACGTAGATGTCGCCCCACGGCCGCACACTGAAACGGACCTGGACGGTTTCCTGCGTCTTCGGAGGACGCGGTTGCGATTCGGCCGTCGGCGCGTTGACGGCGGCGACGGCCGTCTCAGCTTCCGACGGCGCCTTCGGCGCTTGAGTCGGTGCTGTTGCGGGTGTCGCGGCCGCTTCCGACGGCGGTACGTTGACGACGCGTTCCGACGCGTCGAGGCTGCCGGCCGGTGCGATGGTCGAACTGGCGCCGACGCGCGCCGGGGGCGGGTTCGTGACGGTCGTCGCGACCTGCGGCGCCGGCACGGCGGCTTCGACGGCAGGCGCGCTGGCCGGTGCGGCGGCGACGGGCGGCGGCGGAACATCCGCGGACGATCCGGCCGGCAGGCTCGACGGCGGCACGACGGTCGGTGTCGGCCCCTGCTGGGCCAGCGTAGGCTCCGCGGTACTTGCGGGCGGTGACGTGCCGGCGAGTGGCTGGCTCGCGGCGGGCGCGGTGTCGTCAGCGACGCGGGACGGACGCGACAGATAGGTCGCGGCGAGGCTGACGGCGATCAGCGCAACGACTGCGGCGCCGACATAGGCCGGCATGCGGCGGTTGCGCGATCCGGCGGGTGCCGCCGCACGCGGGGTGCCGGTCGGCGGAGCAGCGCCGCCGGACGACGCGGCGGGCGAAGCGGAGGCGGTTTCCTCCGTTGTCGACACGTTGTTCGAGCGCACGGGTTGCGAAGCCTGCGTATCCGACCCGGCCCCGCCCGAAGCGGTCCCGCCGTCACCGATCGTCGACGCCGCCGACGACGCGGTACCGGGAGCCGCGGTAGCCTGCCCTTCCCCGCCCTTGCCGGCATCGCCCGCCGGCGGCACGACTGCCGCGCCATACGCGCTGCCCGTCCGGTCGAAGTCGCGCAACCCGAGTTCCGCCGCGAACGCCGCGACCGATTCCGGCCGCTCCGGTATCCGCAACTGCAGCGCATGATCGACCGCCGCGAGAAATGCCGGGCTGTACACCTCGCCGGCCGGCAGTTCGCGCGACGCGAGCGGCCGGTAGGTGTCCTTGATGCTGCGCACGACGGCCGCGGGCGGCAATTCACCGGTGATCATCGCGTGCATCACCGCGCCGAGCGCATAGAGGTCGGTCCACGGCCCCTGGCTGAACGCGGGATCGTCGGTGTACTGCTCGATCGGCGCGTAGCCCGGCTTGATCATCATCGCGCCGTCGTCGACCATATCGCCGATCCGTTTGCGCGCCGCGCCGAAGTCGAGCAGGATCGCGCTGCCGTTCGGGCGGATCAGCACGTTGTCGAGCGCGACGTCGCGATGGAAGCACTGCGCGCGATGCAGCGTGTCGAGCGCGCCGAGCAGCGCGCCGACGATGTTGCGCAACTGCGTCTCGCTGATCCGCATCCCGCTGTCGAGCAGCTGCTTGAGCGTGCGGCCTTCGTAGAACGGCATCACCATGTACGCGGTGCCGTGGCTTTCCCAGAAGTGCAGGACCTTGACGAGCCCCGGATGATCGAACTGCGCGAGCAGGCGTGCCTCGTTGAGGAACGCGCCGCGCCCCGCGTCGAACGCCTGCGCGAACCGCTCCGAACGCAGCGACACCGTATAGTCGCCGCCGCGCGTCGCGAGCATCGACGGCATGTACTCCTTGATCGCGACCGCGCGCCGCAACGTGCGGTCGAACGCGCGATAGACGATGCCGAAACCGCCAATGCCCAGCACCTCGTCGAGCTGCAGTTCACCGAGGCGATGGCCGAGCGGCAGCGGCCGCACCGTGAATTCGGATGCGTCGCCGCGTGTCGCCGTGTCGTGCTCGTTGTCTCTCGATCCAGCGTCCTTCATGTCCACCACCTCTCGAAACTGCGTCCTTTCCGCCTGCCGCGCGTGGCGGCCCGTCGACCGTCACCCGGGCCGCTAACTGCCGCCGAACAGCGTCAGGAACAGTGCGTTGTCGGGCGTGCCCGTATGCGCATGCGTGCGCAACGGCGATCCGTCCGCGCGGTTGGTCCACCAGAAGCTGGTGCCGCCGTGCGGATCGAAATAGCCGGACAGCCCGGGCCAGGCGGCCGGCGCAGGCTGTGCCGGCAGCGCTGCCGGCGTGCCGTCGAAGAGGTCCGCCGCATCGCGGCCGACGTCGGGCGCGAGCCGCACGCGTTCGAGCGTCTGCTCGAGATCGCCCGGCGCGCGCGCATGGCGGATCGCGTCGAGCAACGCATGGCCGACCTGCCAGTAGAACGCGTCGGCAGTGTCCGGCAGCCCGTTCCGGTAATCGGCCGCGCGTGTCGGCAGCGTGACGATCACCGGGTAATAGCGCCCCACGCGGTCGCAGCTCGGCGCGAGGCAGCCCGACTGCACGCACGACGCGCCGGCGCCCGCGGGGATCAGGAAGTTCCAGACCGGCGCGACCGTGTAGTGGCGCTCGATCTCGTCCGTGCCGCGCTGGCGCATCGCAGCCATCCCTTGCTGGAGCCAGCGTTCCCACCACAGCGCGAGCGCATGCGGCAACCGACTGTTCACGAAGTCGCCGGCGCCGGGAATCTTCCCGTACCAGGCCGGCGCGTCGCCGTCGGCGCGCGCGAGCGGCGGTGTCGGGCTCATGGCTTCGGAGGGCATGTAAAGGACTCCATCTGGGGCAGTCGGAACGGGTTGCGGACACTGCCTGCATTCACCTGCAGCACGATCGGTTTGCCGTCGACCGTGAAGCGCGCAATCATCTGGTCCGAGCCGCGCCCGGCCGACACGGCCGCGCGATCGAACAGCCGGTGCAGCGCCCACGGCCCGTCGGTCGAGAGGCCGTCGGTCGCGCCGGCCTGCCCCGACACCTGCAGCCGCACCTGGTTGCTGCCGCGCGGGCCCGGCCACTCGACCGCGCTCTGCACGAGCGGGCCGTGCGCGTAGCGGACGATCTGTCCGTCGACGTCGAGCACCATCTCGGTGATCGACGGATCCATTTCGAGCGGCTGGATCTGCGCCTTCAGCTGCGCGGTGCGCGCGCCGCCGCCGAAATAGACGTCGCGGATCACCGCGGCCTTCTCGAACGACGCCAGCATCGCCGCGGCCGACGGATCGGCGTCCGCATTGCGGTTCGCGAAGCGCCACGGGTGCGACGTCGTATCGACGATCGACTGCAGGTTCTTCTGGAAGAAGTCGTCCATCAGGCCGCCCGGTGCGAACATCTGCGCGAAATCGGCCGGCGCGACGTCGCGCGACGATCCGCGCGCGAACGGATAGCGGCCCGCGATCGCCTGCCGACAGAAGTCGCCGACGTTCGCGCCGGCACGCTGCGCGACGCTGCGTTGTTCGACGGTCGCGACGCTGCCGTTCGCGACGTTCGACAGGTCGTCCAGCACTTCGCGGAACGGTGTCGGCAGGCGGCCGGCCTGCGCGCGCAGCCGTGCGGGGGCGTCCGATGGCGGCGGTTGCGCGCCGCTCCTCAGCGCGTCGTCGGTGGCCGTCAGGTACGTATACAGCGCGTCGATCGACTTCAGCACCGCATCGAATGCCTGCGACTGGTCGCCGCCGCCCGGTGCGAATGCCCGCAACCCGGCGAAATGGCTGTCGACCACCTGCTCGGGGCTCGCGGGCGCCGCCGCCGGGTTCGCGTCTCTGGCCTGCCCCGCGAAGATCTGCGACAGCGAGCTGCGCGCCTCGTCGACCTTGTCCTGCGCACGCGACGCCAGATTGCGTGCGCCGCCCGGCGCGTCGCCGAGCGCGGTGTCGCGCGCGAGCGCCACCATCAGCCGCGTGAGCGGCGAATCGGCCGACGACAGCGCGCGCGCGACCTGGATGCTCTGCGCGAGCGTTGCCGTGCGTTGCAGCCTGATGTCGGCGAGATAGTCGTCCCAGATCTTCAGGTAGTCGTTCAGGTAGAGCTGGCGGATGTCGCGCGCCCACGCGGCCGCGTCGTTCGGCCCGGGGATCTCGGACAGGCCGAGGTTCAGCACCCACACTTCCTCGCGCCCGTACGCTTCGACCTCGTCGGCCAGGCGCGGCGCGAACACGTTGCGATAGCCGCTGCGCGTATGGAAGCCCGGCACGCCTTCCGACAGTGGCTTGCCGCTCTGGCGGCGAAACACCAGCGACGCGTCGGGGCCGACCGCGCGCGCGACGCTGAAGTCGAACGCCGACGTCGCCGGGCGCAGCGTGCGCGTGAGCTGCCGGTACAGCCGCTGCGAGAGCGGCACCTGCCGCAGCCGATCGCGCACGTCGGCTACGAGCCGCTCGTTCATCGGATACGGCGACACGGCGACGCGGCTGCCGAACAGCGCGGCGAGATGCGCGCGCAGCGCCGAACGTTCGGCCGGCGAAAAATCGGGCGGCAGCGAGCGTTCCAATTCGAGGTCGACGACGGCCTGCACGAACGCGGGATCGTAGTGCGCGCTGTCGTACAGCATCAGGTACGCCTTCAGCGCCGCATACGCGTATTCGGTTTCGTCGGGCCGCGCGTCGCGCAGCGCGGCTTCCATCCGGCTCGCGGCGATCGGCAGCAGCACGTCTTCGAGCGCGCGCCGGTACACGGCGTCGACGGCCTCGTCGATCTTCTCGCCCTGGAACAGCCCCCACCGGTACGCGAGCGGCGGATGCTGCAGGTCGACGCCACCCGCATTCGCGAGGCCGCCGAGCGCGTCGAGCACGGGCAGCAGCCGTGCGATGTCGGACGCATCGGAGAATTTCGCGCCGGCGATCTGCGCATCGACGGCCGGCACGCGCGCGGCGATATGGTCGAGATACGCACGGTTGTTCGCATAGCTGCGCAGCCATGCGGCCAGCACGGCCACGCACGCCAGCGCGAGCAGCACGTAGCCGGCGATCTGCAGCGCGCGCCGCTTCTGGTGCCAGCGCAGGTCGCTGCCGGCGAGCGCGGCTTCGCGGAAGATGTGCTCCTGCAACAGCGACTTCAGGAAGAAGCTGCGCCCGGTCGACCCGACCTGCGCGACCGGCGGCACGCCTTCGATCTTCAGGAAGCGCTTGATGCCGCTCATCACGCGATCGAATGCGGTGCCCTCCTGCGTGCCGCTCGTCAAGTAGACGCCGCGCAGCATCGGCATCGGCTCGTAGCTCGACACCGAAAACACCTCGGCGACGAACTGGCCGAGCATGTCCTGCAGATCGGCGATCTGCTGCGGCAGCAGGTACGTCATCTCACGCTGGCGCGCGTCGGTCTGCGCAGCGAGCAGTTCGGGCAGCCCGTCGTTCAGCCGCTGGTGCAGCAGCCGGTATTCGCGGTCGAACGCCGCGCGCAGGTCGAAGCCCGGCGCCTCGCTCTGCGCGAGCGGGAACGTGAAGCCCCACACCTGCGCGCATTCCGCGCGGCCATACGCACCGAAATATTCGGCGAAGCCGGCCAGCAGGTCCGCCTTCGTCACGAGCAGGTACACGGGAAAGCGGATGCCGAGCTGCGCGCGCAGTTCGAGCAGCCGCTTGCGCAGCACCATCGCGTGTTGCGTGCGCTCGGCTTCCGACGCGCCGAGCAGGTCGGCGACGCTGATCGTCAGCATCGCGCCGTTCAGCGGCTGGCGCGTGCGGTATTTCTTCAGCAGCTCGACGAAGCCTTTCCACTCGGCCTCGTCGAGCGCGCGATTGCCTTCGTGCGTCGTGTAGCGGCCGGCCGTGTCGATCAGCACCGCGTCGTTCGTGAACCACCAGTCGCAATGGCGCGTGCCGCCCACGCCGCGAATCGCCGCGCGGCCGAACTGCTCGGCGAGCGGGAAGCTGAGCCCCGAATTGACGAGCGCGGTGGTCTTGCCCGAACCGGGCGCGCCGATGAACACGTACCACGGCAACTGGTACAGATACTGGCGCGACATCCGGTCGAACCAGCGCGGCAGGCCGTGGCGCACGGTGTCGGCCTGCCCGAAGCGGACTTTCTTCAACAGCGTCGCTGCTTCGTCGAAGCGGCTGCGCAGCTCGTCGAGCTGCGCCTTTGCCGGATCGTCGGCGGTGGCCGGCCCCGGCGCGGCCTCGCGCAACTGGTTCAGCAACTGCGCGTTGAGGCGGCCGGCGTGCCAGCTGCGCCATGCGACGCGTGTGCCCCACGCGATGAACAGCACCGCGATCGTCAGCCCGCGCGCCCAGCCGCTTTCGAGCGGCCGGACCTCGGCGAACGCGAACAGCGGGCCCGCGAGCCACACGAAGCACGCGAGCATGACGAGACCGGCGAAGGTCCAGATTTCCCGCGACGGCAAGGGCCGGACGAAACGCGCGACAGCCTGGTTCATTTCAGTTCGCCCCCTGCGTCGCGCCGGAGACACTGCCGGGTGCCGGCAGCAGCGTGATCTCGACGCGCCGGTTCAGTGCCCGGTTCGCGGGCGAATCGTTCGGTGCGACCGGATCGAGCGTGCCGCGCCCTTCCGCCGCCAGCCGCTCCGGATGGTCGAGCCGCGCGGCGATCATGGTGCGCACGGCTTCCGCGCGTTCGCGCGACAGGTCCCAGTTCGACGCGAAGCGCGCCGTATGCACGGGCGTGTCGTCGGTATAGCCGGTCACGCGCACGTTGCCGGGCACCTTGTTCAGCGCATCGGCGACGCGCGCGAGCACCGGCGCGTAACGGTCGATCACCGACGTCGAGCCAGACTTGAACAGCCCGTCGCCGCGCAGCACGATCACGCTGCGATCGGCATCGTCGCGCACCGACACGAGGCCGGCCGCGATCTCGGGCGCGAGGAACTTCGCGATCCGCGGTGCCGGCGCCGGGCGCGGCGGCGCCTGCGCGGGCTGCAGCTTCGGCACGTGCAGCGCGTCGATCGACGCGAACAGCCGGTCGGAATGCCCGGCGAGCGCAATGCGCAGCCCGACGAACAGGCCGAAGCCGATCAGCAGTGCGAGCGCCACGCACACCCACAGCGGCACGACGAACCGGCGGGCGACGTCGCGCGTGACGACGTCGCGCCAGTGCGGGGACAGCGCAGGCTCGAATTCGCCGCGCACCGAGCGGATCGTGAGCGCGAGCTGGTGGCGCAGCGCGTCGAGCTGCGCATGGCCGTTGTCGAGCACGCGATAGCGGCCCTCGAAGCCGAGCGCGAGACAGAAATACAGCAGCTCGAGCAGGTCGAGATGCTGACGCGGCTGCTGCGACAGCCGTTCGAGCAGGTGGAAGAACTTCTCGCCACCCCAGGTCTCGTTATGGAACGACACGAGCAGGCTGTGCGACGACCACACGCTGCCGCCCCACGGCGTCAGAGCGGCCGCCTCGTCGAGCGCCGTGCACAGGCAGTAGCGCGCGCCGATGATCGCCTCGGACGGCACGCCGGCTGCCTGCGCGCGTGCCTCGAACTGCCGGATCTCGACCACGAGATGCTCGCGCAGCCACGCCGGATTCGGATGGTGGACGGTCGAGCGGATCTGCGGCACCAGGTTGAGCAGCGGGTTCGCGGCCGCGACGAGCGGGTTCGTGCCGCTCGCGGCCCAGCGGCCCGGCCGCGGCTGCGTGGCCGTCGGCCCGGCCGTGCCCGACGCGGCAGCCGGATGCATGCCGCCCGGATTCGGCGGCACGAATCCGCCCGCACCGGCGGAGATCGGATCGGAAGAAGAATTCATCGCGTCGCCCCGGCGTCACCCGCGTATCGCCCAGAACTCCATCGAGAGTCCGGGGAATTCGCCGGCGAAATGAAATGCGAGACCGCCGGAACGCGCCAACTGCTTCCACAGGTCGCTGCCCTTGTCGATCTCGAAGTACGTATGGCCCGCGTGATACGGGATCTGGCGCGGCGCGACCGGCAACTGGCGCATCGTGATGCCCGGCAGCTGCAACTGCACCAGATCGCGGATCCGCTCGACGGGCCCGAGCTTCGCCTGCGCGGGAAAGCGCGTGCGCAGGCTGTCGGCCGGCACGTCCGCGCGCACCGCGAGCACGAAGCCGGCCGTGTCGCGCAGCACGGGATCGGCCAGCGTCGCGACGCGGATGCCGTTGCCGGCATCGCGCAGCTCGATCTGGATCGCGTTCTGTTCGAGCACTGTCGACAGCGACCGCCGCAGTTCCGCGATCAGTTCGGCAAAGCTCGTGCGCAGGTCATCGTGCACGTAGACCGCGAGCGACTGCGGGCGCCGGCCGGCCGCCGTGAACGTGCTCAGGTCGCACGCGAGTTTCAGCCAGTCGCAGAACAGCGTTTCCGGATGCGTCGCCACATGCTGCTGCGCATGCCAGGTCAGCGCGAGGTAACGGTTCACGAGTTGCAGCAACAGGAAATCCGCGACTTCCGACACGCCGCCGCGCCCCGGTTCCGACAGCCGTTCCCCAAGCGCCTCGCTGCGCTGCGCAAGCAGCCCGTGCAGCTCGCGTGCATAGGCGAGCAACACGGGATCGCGCTGCGCGACGAGCCGCGGCGGAATGTAGCCGTCGTCGACCAGCAGCCGTGCATCGGTGCGCCGCTCGACGATCCGCGCGACGCCGAGCGCGTGCCAGTCTCCGGTCAATTCGGCTTCGAGCATCAGCCGCACGTTCAGGCGGCCCGTCTGCAGCAGCGCGGGGCCGAGCGCAACCGCGTTCGCGTCGGCGACTTCGTATTCGCGCACGACATAGCGCGCGACGTCCGCGTCGGCGCTCGCGCTGCTTCCGCCGTTTGCGGCGCCTGCGCCGAACGACACCTCCTCGCCCCCGCCGCGCCACAGCGGCAGCGCAAGCACGACGAGCTGGTCTTTCGCGTCGCCCGGTACGTCGAGCGGCTCGGGGAGATCGTCCGGATGCGACAGGTCGAACGGCGTACCGTCGCGCATCACGCCCGATGCGGCGCGCAGCGCGACCTTGCCGAACGCCAGTTGCTCGCGATCGATCTCGAGCGTGTCGAAGCCCCAGTAGAAGCCTTGCAGCGGCAGGCAGCGCAACGCGACGTAGCGTTCCCAGTGCCGTTCGAGCTGCTGGAAATGCTGTGGGCGCAGGAACATGCCTTCGGTCCACACCACGCGCTGGCGCAGCGCCGCAACCGGCGTCGCGGACATCGTCGGTTCGGTCATGGTCGCCCCTGCGGATTGTTCAGCGCGACGCCGCCGTTCCGGACCGCGATCGACAACTTCAACTCGCCCGGCGACGTCTGCCAGAACTTGTACAGGTTGAGCTGCTTCGCGCGCGGCAACGGTACCGTCAGCCGCCAGCGGTTCCTTTCGAGCATCCGGTATTCGGCAACGACGCCGATCGCGCCGGCCTCGACATTGCCGCGATAGTGCAGCGTGCGCGACTCGCCCGGCCGCAGGATCACGCGGTCGGTGCCGAGCAGGTCCGCGCCGAGCACATTCTCGGGCTTGTCCTGCAGCGAGAAGAAATCCGCGCTGTCGAATCCCGACGCCGCGCGAAGCTGGAACACCTTCAGTACGATCGGTGAGGGCTTGCGATTCATGTCGGGGTTGACGTCGGGCGCCACGTCGACCGTGATCGCATACGGCACCGCGGCCGCGTGCTCCGTCGCGCCGCACCCCGGCAGCAGCAACGCGCATCCCCATACGATGAAACTGCTCGACCGCCATTGCATATTCCACCCTCGCCACCCAATAGCCGTGCGCCGGTTTCCGAGTGCGAAACCGGTTGACCGGATTAAAAAAGGGACAATTAATTGACTGGTAATTATGTGACTGGCATGTCCATCCATTGAAAATGGTATCGGCAAATTGTTCTTGTCTGAAGCCGGGTCAAATCATTCGAGTTTTTCGAAATTCGATTTGGCTGGATGATTGGCAATTGAATTGATATGAATCATTTGACGGAAAAGTTAATCCAACCGGTTCGCCTGGGCGGCCCGGTTCTATTGCGTCGACGTCTTTCGGATGGGCTCGGAGGGTACGAGCCGGCCGGCCGCCGGACAAGGGCTGTGCGGCGCTGATGATGGGCCAGGCTATTCGTGTTGCCCGAACGGATGTCCCGTTTTCTCCGGCATTGACGAGCGCTGGCCAAACAACTGACAAATCCGAAAAACACAGCGAACTATAGATCGTTTTTCTGGATTAACAAGCACTGAAATTCGTAGTCTATTTTCAGGTTTAAATGGAATCGGATCGGCGATTTGAAACAAAACGTAACAGCACCATCGATGCCGATGATTGGCACTAGAATCCAACAGCACTTGCGAGCCCTCTTCCAATTACGCGAATTCTTAATTTCAATAATGAAAGGACGTGCATCGATCGTTCTTTTCCTTGGCGCGCTGCTGCTGGGGGCCGGCGGATGCAGCACGTCGCCGACGCAGTCGGCCGCGCATGCAACGGTCGACAGCGCGCGTGCCGCATACGCCGCTGGCGACTACGGGCGCACGATCGCGCTCTTGAGCCACGCGAAGGAGATCGACGGCGCCGACACCGAGACGCAGGTCGCCGCGCACAAGCTCCTGGCGTTCAGCTATTGCGTGACGAACCGCATCGCGCCGTGCCGCGCCGAGTTCTCGAAGATTCTCGACCTCAACCCGCGCTTCGACTTGTCCCCCGCCGAGAAGGGGCATCCGATCTGGGGGCCCGCGTTCGAATTCGCGCGCCGCAGGCATGCGGCGTCGTCCTGAGCGAACCGGTTTCCACGCGAGCGCTTCATCCACCGAGCGACGTATGACATGCAACTGATCGTGATCGAACATGCCGGCGAGCCGGTCGAAAACGACTCCTACGACGCCGTCGTGTTTCATCCGCCGGGCGGCACCATCGGCCGCGCGACCGACAACCATCTGGTGCTGCGCGACGACACCCGGCAGATTTCGCGGCTGCAGGCGCTGCTGCAGGTCGGTGACGACGCGTGCCTGCTGAAGAACCTGAGCAGCGTATCGACGATCGAGGTGAATCGCGAACCGGTCGGTTATGCGCAGGAGCGGCCGCTCAATACCGGCGACATCATCCGTATCGGGCCCTACGTGTTGCGGGCCGAACGCGACGACGGCGGCGATGGCGACGACGCGCCGGTCATCGACATGGCCCCCGATACCGGTGCGCCTGTCGACGTGCGCGGTGCGGCCGGGGCGGCCGCGGCGGCGCCCTCGCCTTTGCCGAAAGGCGCCGGCAACCGGCTGTGGGGGCTGCTCCAGGATCGCCTCGCGCCACGCGGCAAGGCGGCGGATGCCGCCGCACGGCCCGGCAGTCCCGCCCGCCCGGATGCGCCGCAGCCGGCGAACCGCGCGGCCCGGGCCGCGCCGCCCGCGCCGTCGCAGCGCGACCTGAACCAGTTGTCGATCGATCCGCTGGATCTGTTTGCGCATGCGTCGGGCGATCCCGGCGGGCCGAGCACGGCGCCGCCGGCCGGGCACGGCAACGCGGATCGCGACACGTCGCACGCGACGCAGGCCGACCATGCGCCCGAGTGGACGCAGCACGTGCGCGTTCAGCCGGCAGCCACGCGTGCCGACACACGGCCGGCCGACGAGCCGGCGTCACCTGCCGCGCATGCCACGCCGGCGCCGCCGACACCCGACGAGCTGCTGAACGCGTTCTTCGAAGGCGCGGGGCTCGATACGGCCGCCGAATCGCACCAGTGGTCGGCCGAACAGCTGTACATTGCGGGCCAGCTGCTGGCGCTGTTCGCGAACGGCACGGTCGAACTGCTGTCTTCGCGCAGCATCCTGAAGCGCGAGGTGAAAGCGCACATGACGATGCTGCTCGACCGCGAGAACAACCCGCTGAAACTGCTGCCGGACGGCGGAGCGGTGCTGCGTCAGATGTTCGGGCTGCCGCTGCCGGGTTTCATGTCGCCGCAGAGCGCGGTCAGCGACGCGTTCCAGGATCTGCACGCGCACCAGATCGGCATGGTCGCCGGCATGCGCGCCGCGCTGATGGACCTGCTCACGCGTTTTTCGCCGCAACGGCTGCGCGAACGCGACGACGCGATGCGCTGGTACGAGAAGCGCGTGCCCGCGCTGTACAAGGCAAGGATGTGGGATCGCTACGCGGCGACCCATCGTGATACGGTGTTCGCGATCGAGGACGATTTCGCGTCGGTATTCGGCAAGGCGTTCCTGGCCGCGTACGACGCGGAAGTGGAAAGCTATCGCGGCAGCGGGCGGCATTGACGAAGCGGATGCACGGGAAGACGATTCGCCTTCCCGCCGGTGCCGCATCCGCAGCCGTCAGGCCAGCGGCGGATGAACGGCCTGCTTCAGGCCGCTCGAGTAGTGCTTGTAGTCCCAGGCCACGCTATCGCCGGGTTGCAGCGTGTAGACCGCGCACGAGACGTCGGGCATCTTACCGTTGACGAAATACACCCACCAGTAGCCGTTTCCGCCCTGATTCGCCTGCACGCCGCCCAGGGCCGTCACGAACAGGCTTGCGCCCGATCCCTGCGATTGCGGGTTGAGGGCGGGCGACACGCCGTCGGCGGTCAGGAGATCGAATACGGTCGTCACGCCGGGCGCAATTGCGATGTTGTCGTTCGCTTGCCAGGGTGGCGCGTGATATTCGGAACCCCAATCGACGAATTGATTTGCTACCGAATTGGCCATGACGATATCCCCATAGTGGTGGTTGACCAAACTGCTCCCGCTTTGTGTTTTGCGTTGTGCGTCGAAAGCACCGGTGCGTGGCCCGGGTGTCGGAAAGTCATGGAGACGGCATGCCGATCGCCCGGTCACGGGCGCAGCCTTTCAGTTCGCGCGCGGCTATCGTTCTTCTGCTGCCGGCGCTCCTGCCGTCCGCGAAATCGTGCAGCCGTATTGATCTGAGGATAGGCGATGGGTCAATGCTTCGCAATGCAGTCGGCGTCCGCGGCGGAACCCGTTGCGGGCCCTAAAAAAAACCGCCGCCCCCGACAGTCGCGGGAGCGGCGGCATCGCCATGCACGGCCGACCGTCAGACCGCCATCACGGTAACCGACTTCGTGACGAGGTACGGCTCGAGCGCTTCCGGCCCGCCTTCGGACCCGTAGCCCGAATCCTTCACGCCGCCGAACGGCATTTCCGGCCACGGCGTCGCCGGCTGGTTGATCCATAGCATCCCGACTTCCATGCGCTGCGTGAGCAGGTGCACGTTCGCGAACGAACGCGTGAACGCGTAGCCGGCCAGACCGAACGGCAGACGGTTCGCTTCGGCGATCGCATCCTCGAGCTTGTCGAAGCCGCGAATCGCCGCGACCGGGCCGAACGGCTCGTTGTTGAACACGTCCGCGTCGAGCGGCACGTCCGCGATCACGGTCGGCGCGAAGAAGTTGCCTTCCGAGCCGATCCGCTCGCCGCCGGTCTCGATGCGCGCACCGACCTTGCGCGCGTTGTCGACGACCGATGCCATCGCCGTGAGGCGGCGCGGGTTCGCGAGCGCGCCGAGCGTCGTGCCTTCCTCGAGACCGTTGCCGACCTTCAGCCCTTCCGCATGCTTGACCAGCGCGCGCGTGAATTCGTCGCGGATGCTGTTGTGCACGAGGAAGCGCGTCGGCGAAATGCAGACCTGGCCCGCGTTGCGGAATTTCGCACCGCCGGCGGCCTTCACCGCGAGCGCGACGTCCGCATCCTCGGCGACGATCACCGGTGCGTGGCCGCCCAGCTCCATCGTCGCGCGCTTCATGTGCAGGCCGGCCATCGCGGCGAGCTGCTTGCCGACCGGCGTCGAACCCGTGAACGTGACCTTGCGGATCACCGGGTGCGGGATCAGGTACGACGAGATTTCAGCCGGATCGCCGTACACGAGGCCGATCACGCCCGCCGGCACGCCTGCGTCGACGAACGCGCGCAGCAGCGCGGCCGGCGATGCGGGGGTTTCCTCCGGCGCCTTCACGAGGAACGAGCAGCCGGTCGCGAGGGCCGCGCTCAGCTTGCGCACGACCTGGTTGACCGGGAAATTCCACGGCGTGAACGCCGCGACCGGGCCGACCGGCTCCTTCACGACCGTCTGCTGCGCGCCGAGGTTGCGCGGCGGCACGATCCGGCCGTACACGCGGCGGCCTTCGTCCGCGAACCATTCGATGATGTCGGCTGCCGACAGCACTTCCACACGTGCCTCGGTGAGCGGCTTGCCCTGCTCCTGCGTCATCAGCTGCGCGATCGCGTCGGCACGTTCGCGCACCAGTGCGGCCGCCTTGCGCATCGTCGCCGCGCGCTCGTGCGCGGGCACCTTGCGCCACGCTTCGAAGCCGCGCTGCGCGGCGGCGAGCGCCCGGTCGAGATCGGCGATGCCCGCATGGGCCACCTTGCCGATCGGCTTGCCGGTCGCCGGGTTCACGACGTCGATCGTCTTGCCGCTCGCGGCGTCGACCCACTCGCCGTCGATCAGCAGTTGCGTATCCGTATAAGTCACGTTAGCCATCCAGACACCCCTACATTGCGTCGATAAAACGCGCGCTGCCGCGAACGGCCGCGCGCCGGTTGACAGAAAGAGCGAGGCCGCCGGGGCAGGCACGCACCCGGTGGCGTCGACGGCAGGCACGGCGGCCCGCCATCGTTGCGCAGCGTGCCGCGCTTAGTGCGCGGCCGCCGTCGCCTTGCGGAGTTTCGCGACGTCCGCCGCCTGCACGGCCGGTGCGCCGTTGTTCCAGCCGGCGCGCATGAACGTCAGCACGTCGGCGATCTGCTGGTCGTTCAGCTGGTTCGAGAACGCCGGCATCGGATACGCGGACGGCACACCGCCGATCACGAGCGTGTCGCTGCCGTTCAGCGTCACGTTGATCAGCGACGATGCATCGGCTTCGAGCACGTTCGGATTGCCGGCGAGCGGCGCGAGCAGCGGCGCATAGCCGCGCCCGTCCGCACCGTGGCAATGCAGGCAGTAAGCGTTATACACCTTCGCGCCCGGATCGGCTGCCGGCCGGCCCAGCGCCACCTGCGTCGGCTTCGGATCGTAACTGTACGGCGGCGCGCCCGTGCCGCCTGCGGCCGGCAACGATTTCAGGTAGCGGGACATCGCCGCCAGATCGTCGTCGGTCATCGCCTGCGTGCTGTGGTTGATCACGCTCACCATCGAGCCGAACGCGGTCGCGTGCCGGTTCGCGCCGGTCTTCAGGAACTGCGCGACGTCGGCCTCGTTCCAGCGGCCGAGCCCCGTGTTGTGCTCGCCGGTCAGGTTCGACGCGAACCAGTTGTCGATCGGCGCGCCCGACAGGAACGCCGCGCCGCCTTCGTCGAGCGCCTTCTCCTGGAAGCCGACGCCGCGCGGCGTGTGGCATGACCCGCAATGCCCGAGCCCCTGCACGAGATAGGCGCCGCGGTTCCACATCGCATCCTTGTCCGGTTTGTCGGCATAAGGCGTCGTGTCGAGGAACACCATGTTCCACAACGCGAGCGGCCAGCGCATGTTGAGCGGCCACGGGATGTCGGACGGCCGGTTCGCCTGCTTCACCGGTTCGACGCCGTGCATGAAGTACGCGTACAGCGCCTTCACGTCGTCGTCCTTCAGCTTCGCGTACGACGGATACGGCATCGCCGGATACAGGTTGTGACCGTCCTTCGCGACGCCCTTGCGCAGCGCGCCGGCGAACTCGGCTTCGGTATAGCCGCCGATGCCGGTTTCCGGGTCGGGCGTGATGTTGGTCGTGTAGATCGCGCCCATCGGCGTGACCATCTTCAGGCCGCCCGCGAACGGCGTGCCGCGCGGCGCGGTGTGGCACGCGACGCAGTCGCCGGCTTTCGCGAGATAGGCGCCGCGCGCGACGAGCGCGCTGTCGGCCGGCGCCGTCCCGGCAGCGTGCGCGGCCGTGCCGGCCAGCAGCGCGGACAAGGCAAGCAGCGACGCGCGGAGCGTGTTCAGCGTGAGGTTTCGCATGATCGTCGTCTCCGTCAAGCCGTCTTCAGCTGGTTGCCGACCGGGAGCTTCCGCAGCCGCGTGCCGGTCGCCGCGAAGATGGCGTTCGCCAGTGCCGCCGCGGTCGCGGCCGTGCCCGGCTCGCCGATCCCGCCAGGCGCCTCGCCGCTTTTCACCAGATGGACCTCGATCGGCGGCACCTCGTTGATCCGCATCATCCGGTAATCGGTGAAGTTGGTCTGCACGACGCGGCCGTCCTCGATCGTGATCTCGCCGTACAGCGCGCCGGTGATCCCGAAGACGATGCCGCCCTGCACCTGCGCCTCGATCGTGTTCGGATTGACGAACATGCCGCAATCGACCGCGCACACGACGCGCTTGACCTGCACCTCGCCGCCCTCCACCGCGACGTCGATGACGATCGAGAAGAAGCTGCCGAACGCGTGCATCACCGAGACGCCGCGCCCTTGCCCCTTCGGCAGCGATGCGCCCCACCCGGCCGCCTTCGTCGCGATGTCGAGCACGTTGCGGGCGCGCGGCGTCTTGTCGAGCAGCGCGCGGCGGTATTGCACCGGGTCGGTCTTGGTCTGCGCGGCGAGCTCGTCGATGAAGCTCTCGACGACGAACGTGCTGCGCGTCGGGCCGACGCCGCGCCAGAACGCGGTCGGCACGTGGCGCGGCTCCTGGCGCACGTAGTCGACGAGCTGGTTCGGCAGGTCGTACGGCAGTTCGGACGCAACCTCGACCGCGTCGGGATCGACGCCGTCCTTGACCGCGGGCGGCGCGAAGCGCGCGAGGATCGACGAGCCGACGATCCGGTGCTGCCACGCGACCGGCTTGCCGTTCGCGTCGAGCCCCGCCGAGATCCGGTCGTAGTAGCACGGCCGGTACATGTCGTGCTGGACGTCCTCCTCGCGCGTCCAGATCACCTTGACCGGCGCGTTGACCTGCTTGCCGACCTTCACGGCCTGGCCGATCATGTCCGTTTCGAGCCGCCGGCCGAAGCCGCCGCCGAGCAGGTGGTTGTGCACGACGATCTTGTCCGGCGCCAGGCCCGTCAGCTGCTGCACGGTATCGCGCGCCCGCGTCGGCACCTGCGTGCCGACCCAGATCTCGCAGCCGTCGCCGCGCACGTGCACCGTGCAGTTCACGGGCTCCATCGTCGCGTGCGCGAGCAGCGGCTGTTCGTACACGGCGTCGACGCGCGTCTTCGCGTTCGCGAAGGCCTTGCCGACGTCGCCTTCCTTGCGCGCGACCGCGCCCTTGCCGTTTGCCGCCGCCTGCGCGAGATCCGCGAAAAGATCCTTCGTCGACACCTTCGCGCCCGCGCCTTCGTTCCACTTCACGACGAGCGCCGATGCGCCGCGCTTCGCGGCCCACGTGTGATCGCCGACCACCGCGACCGCGTTGTCGACGCGCACGACCTGGCGCACGCCGGGCAGCTTCTTCGCGGCCGTATCGTCGACGCTCGCGACCGTGCCGCCGAACACCGGGCTGTTCACGATCACTGCGTACAGCATGCCGGGCAGCCGCACGTCGAGCCCGAACTGCGCGGTGCCGTCGACCTTCTCCGGCGAATCGAGGCGCTTCGCGGGCGTGCCGATCAGCTTGAAATCTTCCGGCTTCTTCAGCGCGACGTCCTTCGGTACCGGCAGCTTCGCCGCGGCATCGGCCAGCTGGCCGTACGACGCGCGCCGGCCGCTCGGCGGATGCTGCACTTCGCCGTTGGCCGCGCGGCAGCTGGCCGGATCGACGTTCCATTGTTTCGCGGCCGCCGAGACGAGCAGCGTGCGTGCCGTGGCGCCTGCACGGCGCAGCGGTTCCCATGCGTAGCGTATCGACGTCGAGCCGCCGGTGAGCTGGCCGCCGAGCAGCGGATCGAGGAACAGCTTCTCGTTCGGCGGCGCATGATCGAGCGTCACGCTCGACAGCGACACTTCGAGTTCCTCGGCGATCAGCATCGGCAGCGACGTATAGACACCCTGCCCCATCTCGACCTTCGGCATCACCAGCGTGACCTTGCCGGCACGGTCGATCTGCACGAACGCGTTCGGCGCGAACACACCCGGCTGCGCGGGTTCGGCCGCATCGCCGCCGATCACCGAGCGACGTGCATCGTCGCCCGCCGCCGGCAGGCTGAAGCCGAGCAGCAGGCCGCCGCCGGCCGCCGCGCCGAGCGACATGCCGAGTTTCAGAAACGACCGGCGCGATACGCCCGCCGTAGCCCGACCTGCTTCGATCAGTCCTCGCGACATGTCAGGCCTCCTTCGCGGCTTGTTTGACGGCCGCGCGAATCCGGTGATACGTGCCGCAACGGCAAATGTTGCCGGCCATGGCCGCGTCGATGTCGGCGTCGCTCGGGTTCGGGTTCGACGCGATCAGCGCGGTGGCGGCCATCACCTGCCCCGACTGGCAGTAGCCGCACTGGACGACGTCGAGCTCGCGCCACGCCTGCTGGACCTTGTGGCCGGCCGGCGTCGCGCCGACGGCCTCGATCGTCGTGATCTTGCGGCCCGCGACGGCGGCGACCGGCAGCACGCACGAACGCGCGGCAACGCCGTCGAGATGCACGGTGCACGCGCCGCATTGCGCGATCCCGCAGCCGAACTTGGTGCCGGTGAGGCCGACGACGTCGCGCAGCACCCAGAGCAAGGGCATGTCGTCGGGAGCGTCGACCGGGCGGGTTTCGCCGTTGATGTTGAGGGTGATCATTCAGCCTCCGGGGCCGTTGTATTGGGGGAGCGGCGCGAACGACGCGCGCTGCGTCATGTGGTCGTCGTCATCGCCGTTGCGTCGTGCGCAACGGGTGCCGCGCGGCCCGGGTGCGGGCGAGCCGCGGCGGTGGTGTTGCGGGCTGGCGTCGTTACTCGGCCACGTCGATGGCCGACAGCACCTTGATCACCGGCGGTGCGGTGAACCAGTCGGCCGACTTCGTGCGGAATTCGCCGAAATACGGGCTCGCGAGATGCGCGTCGAACGCCGCCTGGTCGTCGTAGATCTCGTACAGATGCAGGTTCGGCGAACCGTCCTGCTCGCGGAACAGGTCGTAGCGCCGATTGCCCGGTTCGGTGCGCGTCCTGGCGACCATGCTGCGCAGCTCGGCCTCGGCGGCCTGTGCGTGTTCGGGTTTCAGGAACAGCGAAGCAATCACGTGAAGTGCCATTTTTCCACTCCTTTGAAAACGGAAACGAGCATGCCACAAGCCGGCGTTTCGCGACGCCAGCATGCAGCGGTTGTATGTCGTCGAGCGGAGCGATCAGGCCAGTTCGTCGGGGCCCACGCGCACGACGACCTTGCCGAAATTCTTGCCGGCGAGCAAGCCGATCAGCGCTTCCGGTGCATCGGCGAGATCGGGGACGACGTCCTCGAGCGTCTTCACCTTGCCCTGCGCGACCCATTCGCTCATGTCCTTCAGGAACGGCGCATAGCCCGTTGCATAGTGATCCAGGATGATGAAACCCTGCATCCGGATGCGCTTGCGCAGGATCGTGCCCATCAGTGCCGGCACGCGGTCGCGGCCGGTCGACGTCGCCTTGTCGTCGTACGCCGCGTCGTTGTAGTGCGCGATGATCCCGCACACCGGCACGCGCGCATGGTCGTTCAGCAGCGGCCACACCGCATCGAACACGGCGCCGCCGACGTTTTCGAAATAGACGTCGATGCCGTTCGGGCACGCCTCCTTCAGCTTCGCGGCGAACGCGGGATCGCGATGGTCGACGCACGCATCGAAGCCGAGCGAGTCGGTCACGTACGCGCACTTGTCGGCGCCGCCCGCGACGCCGACCACGCGGCAGCCCTTCAGCTTCGCGATCTGGCCGACCACCGCGCCGACCGCGCCGCTCGCGGCCGCGACGACCACGGTTTCGCCGGCCTTCGGTTCACCGATCTTCAGCAGCCCCGTGTACGCGGTGAAGCCCGGCATGCCGAGCACGCCGAGCGCGTACGACGGATGCGCGAAGTCGCGGCCGAGCGGAATCAGGTCGCGGCCGTCGGACAGCGCATAGTCCTGCCAGCCTGCCCCGGCGACGACGAGATCGCCTTCGCGGAACGCCGGCAGGTTCGACGCCACGACGCGGCTGACCGTGCCGCCGACCATCGGCTGGCCGAGTTCGGCCGGCGGCGCATAGGACGGCGCGTCGCTCATCCGGCCGCGCATATACGGGTCGAGCGACAGCCAGACCGTGCGCAGCAGCACCTGGCCGGGGCCGGGCGTCGGCACGTCACCGGTTTCGGCGCGGAAGTTGTCCGGCGTCGGCGCGCCGACCGGGCGGGAAGTCAGGATGATCTGGCGATTTGCGGTCTTGCTTTGCGGCATGTGAGCCTCCGTCAACAGGAATGAACGTGCTTCGTGGGCACGATCGGATCAGGGATGGACCAGCAGAAGATGCGCGCCCGCGGCCGAGTCGGCACTCGGGCCGTCGAGGTCGCACGCGTGCGGTTGGAGTAGTCGGGACAGCGTAACGCGGCGTGATGCGTTCGTCATGAATGATTGAGTAGACCAGTCGTCTAGAATCGGGGCAAAAACAAGGCGCGCCAGAGCGCGCCCCACTTACGGTTGCGTACCGCCCTGCGCGGCCTGCGGCAGGTTCAGCATGCGCCGCGTTTCGACCATCGCCCTTTCGAGCGGCTGGCGGTTGCGATGAATCTTTTCCAGCAGCGTCGCGCCCAGCCACAGCTCGTACAGGATCGCGGCCGTGTGCGACGGATCGTCGACCGCACGCAGCGAGCCGTCGGCCAGCCCGGCCTCGATGCCGCCCGCGAGCCGCTCGATGATCTGGCTCGTGCCGCGTCGAAGCACCGTGCGCATCGCTTCCGACAGGTCCGACACTTCCGCGCCGAGCTTCACCGCGAGGCACTTGCCTTCGGGATCGTCCGCGCATTGCGTGTGCAGCCAGTTGCCCCAGTACGTCATCAGGCGCTCGGCGCCCGTGCCGGCCTGATGCTCGAGCAGGTTGTCGAGATGCGCGAGATAGCCGTCGAAATACGATTCGAGCAGCGCTTCGCCGAATGCCTCTTTCGAGCCGAAGTAATGGTAGAACGAGCCCTTCGGGATGCCCGCCGCGGCGAGAATCTCGTTCAGACCGACCGCCGAAAACCCCTTGTGGAGCATGATCGGCTTCGCGATATTCAGGATGTGCTGGCGAACTTCCGCGCCTGAAGATGCATTCATGATGGCGTATGTTAGCAACGATTAGACCGGTCGTCTAGCAACGTCGAACCGGCATGTTGAGCGGCACTTTACCCGATCCCCGCCGGGTGCCCAATGCCCGGCCGGCGTTCCCCTGCACCGCGCCGTGCGCGGCGTCACACGAGCGACTCGGTTTCGTCGCAGGCGTTTCATCGATCTCCCGCTTAAATACGCGCGGCGCATGTGCCGGCAATCGCGAAAACGCGGCCGGCATTGCACACGTGTGCAATGCGCCGGACCGTCGTTGCCTCCTCTCGAACCCGTGACCAGGAACGCTCCATGACCGCCTCGAAACCCGCCCGTCCGCCCGCGCCGAACCGCCGGCGCTTCATCCAGCGCGGCGCCGCGCTGACCCTGTCGCCGCTCGTCGGCACGCTGGCCGCCTGCGGCGGCGACGGCAATACGACCTCCGCGTCGTCGCTGGGTGCGACCGGCGCCGCGAATACCTCCGCGCGCAGCTACGGCATCGCCGATCGCTCGATCACGATCAACGTCACCAATGCGATTCCGTCGACGACGCTCGCGTTCGGCAACGCGGCGAGTCAGAGCGGCTCGACGCCGCAGGCTTCGCAAGCGTCGATTGCGACCGGACAATCGACGGCCGTCGGCGCATCGAACAGCTGGGGCGATTGCACGGGATCGTTCAGCCTTGCAGGCGGCGACGCGTCGTTCGCGATTGCGTACACGCATCCGTTCGGCTCGCAGCCGACCACCGTCAGCGTCTCGCCGTCGGCCGGCTACGTGTCGGGCGCCGACGCCGCGACATTTCCCGGCCACGACTCGGTCGCGAACCTCACCCTGTATCGCGGCGTCGCGACCGCGAACGGCGCATGGGTCGTCCCGCTCGCGCAGCTCGCGACGCCGCCGTCCAACAACTGCCAGGATTTCGCGAACAGCATGTTCGGCAGCAACGTGCGCACGGCCGCGGCCATCCAGTCCGCGTACCAGGGCACCGGGTCGCTCGGCTATGTACCGCCCGCCGATTTCACCGGCGGCCAGCTTGCGGGCTTCGTCGCGCAATGGGTGCGGCGCTGGCAGGACGGCGCGTCGTACACGGTGCTGCCCGCGGCCGATGCGCAGCTGGTCGACGCGCTGAAGCAATACGTGTCGAGCGCATCGAACGCCGGCCCGCTGACGATGTGGGTGCCGCAGATCGCGTGGCAGGCCGGCACGGACCCGGCGGTCTTCGCGCTGACCGGCTATCGCGCGTTTCCGTTCATCGACGCGCAAGGCAACTGGGTGGCGGCGACGTTGTCCGCGTTCCTGACGCTGCTGGCTGCCGGTTCGCACCTCGTCGCGATCAGCGCGGCGAGCGACCTGCCCGCGGGCGTCACGATGCAGGCGTTCGACAGCTTCATGGGCGCAAGCGGGCTGACGGCGTCGACGGATATCGGCAACTCGCACTACGCGTCGGTCCTGAACACGACGGGCCGCTACTACCTGAGCGTCGGCAGCGATTTCGCGCCGGTGAACTGCGGGCTGATCCTGTCGTTCCTGTACGGGCGCACGGTGAACAACCTGCTCGCGGGTGCCGGCACGTACAACACGTTCATCCAGCTCGAGGGATGGCAGGCCGGCGGCTCGCGTCACAACGCCGACTACGCGACGTATCAGCAGACGCTGTGGAACATCTCGACGTACGGGGCATCGGCGTACAGCGAGAAGCGTGCGACGTCGATCTTTCTCGCACCGGCCGGCTGGACGCCGCAGGTCTACCAGACGACGCGGATGATGCCGTACGTCGGCGCCTATGCGCAGTCGAACGGCACGCCGCAGGGCTGGCTGAATACGTCGCTCGTGACGATTCCGGCCGATGCGCCGCCGCTGCCGTCGAAGTATGTGACGAGTTGAGCTGGATCGGGCGGGCAGGCGTTCGGGCGCGCGGGATCGGGTGCGCTTGCCTGCCGCCTGGCGCCTTTGGCGTGTGCCGACTTCGGTCGGCGCACGTTTGCGGTTGCCTCGTCAGCGCGGCGCTTCGCCGGCGCGCTTTCTCGTGCGGGCCGTGCGTGCTTCCCGCTGCGCGGCCGGTGCCGTCTTGACGCCGCGCAGCGGCGCCCGGCGGGCGAGTACGGCCATCTCGCGCCTCAATGCGTCGAGTTCCCTGCCGCGTGCCGCGTCGGTCGCCTGTGCGCCGTCGAGCTGCCCCTGAAGCACGCCGCATCGATGCAGCGCGTCGCCGAGTTGCGCCTGCAGGTCGGCGATGTCCTTCCGGTGTTGCGCATCGCGTTGTTCCGTACGCGAGGCGGACGCGTCGAGTTCCTTTTGCAATCGCGCGGCCGTGAGCCGCTCGCGATCGATCTCGTGAAGCGCCCGCTTTTCCGACGCGCGCAAGCGTTCCTCGGCTCGGCCCGCGTCGTCGCGCAAGCGGTCGAGCTGCGTCGTGAAATCCGCGCGTGCCTGCGCGAGTGCGCGGTCGCCTTCCGCGTTGTCGGCCTTCAGGCGCTCGATATCCGCTTGCAGCGCGTGTCGCGATGCTTCGTCGGCCGCCCTCGCCTGCTCCAGTTCCTGGATGCGCACCTGCGCGGCCAGCAGTGCGGCCGTGCGTTGCTCCAGCGCCGTTTCGGTGCGGGCCAGCTCGGCCTGCAGCGTCGCGACTTCCGCTTTCGCCGCGACCCGTTCGGCTTCGACTTCCGCGCGCAACGTGTCGAGCGCGGCCGCTGCGTCGGTGCTCGACCGGTTCCACAGCGCGGCGACCAGTTCGCCGGCTGCCGCCTGCAGATCGGCCGGCAGGTCGGGATGGTCGATGCGGACGCGGCTCTTCTCGCGCAACTCGGCCCAGAACTCGCCGAGGACGGCCGTCGGCGTGCTCATGCTGCCCTTGCGGACGAGCTGGTACAGGCGGTTGGCCGTGGGCGTGATGCCGAAGCGGAAGAACAGCAGCGCGCAGGCTTCGCGGTACAGCTCGCGGGTTTTCGGGAAGGCGGCCTTGAGGCGCTCGATTTCGGCGGTCAGGCGGGGTTCTTCGGCGGCGAGATCGAACATGGCGGGTTTCGGCTGGAATTTCGTAAATAATATAACGTAAACCGTTAAATATCCAATCATTCGAATCTTATGATTTGACATTATTTCTATAATGTTGAACTGACGGTTTGCTCGGCCTTGCCTGCTGTTTGTCGCGAGCGATACCGGCACGGCGGGAACAAGCTCGTGCGAGGTCGTGTGAGGGAGCGCTTTCGCCGCAGCGAAAGGCATGTGGTGGCGGTGTGCCGGCGATGCCCTGTCGCGTTGCCGCGTGATGGCGCCGCGACGTGCATTCGTCTCGTCGTGGTTGAACGGGCGCGTGCCGCGCACCTCTCGCGGTGCGGCTGGGCGCCGCCGCTCTGTCAGGGGGATGCGGATGATGTCCCGTGCGGCGTCCGTGCGCGGTCAGGCATCACATCGCAGGCTGGCCGGTCACGATCGCGGCTGGTGTGCCGCCGCTGCAGGTGAGGCATGGAGCAAGTCGAGGCCGGCGGACAAACGGACCACCGCCACCCCGTGCCGCCGCGCCGAACCGCGAATACGCCTCAGAGGCCTTCGTTCAGGAAGTTCTGCGCGTACTGGAGCCGGTTGTCCATCTGCGGATCGGTCGCCTGCTCGTAGTCGGTGTCCCAGACCTGCGCGGCCTGCGACACGTTCGTCGTGTTCTTCAGGTCGGAGATCGTCTTGCTGTACGGGCCGTCGAGTTCCTGGTTCATGTAGCCGATGTTCGCGTCGAGGCTGCCCGGATCGAGGTTGTGCTGCTGCGCATACGCGATCTCGCCCTGCTTGCGTGCACCGCCCCATTGCGCGAGGCCCCAGCCGTTCGCGTTGTCGTCCGCGAAGTTGCCCGACGGTGCGCCTTCGGCGCCGCCCTGGTTGACGTTCGGCTTCAGCCCGCTTTCCTGCTGCAGGTTGCCGAGCACGCCCGCGATCTGCGTGTCGTTCAGCCCGTAGCGGCTGCGCAGGTCGTCCGCGATCGCGTTCGCCGCACCGCCGCCGGTGTTCGCGGGCAGTGTCGACGCGTTCTGGCCGTGCGGCTGCCCGTCGCTCTGTCCGCCTTGCGGTTGCGGCACGCCGGCATTCGCCGGCGGTGCATTGTTGGCCGGCGGCACGTTGTTCGACTGCGGCCCGTTCAGCGAGAACGAAAGCGGTGTGCCGTTGCCGCCGCTTCCGCTGCCGTCGTCGCTCGCGAGCCGTATCGACGGCATTCCTCCCGCGCTTCCCCCGCCGGCAGGCTGCGTTCCGTCGGCGGCCGACGCTTGCTTGAGCGCGGCGAACACCGCCTGCAGGATCTGCTCGAGTTGGGCCAGCACCTGCGCGATCTGCGCCTGGTTCGAACCGGAATCCTGCGAAGGGTCGAAATTCGTCGACCCGGTGGAATTCACACTCACTGACAAGGACATGACTGCCTCCTTCCGGGAATCGCTTGACGGGCCACTTCGACGGACTATAGGCCGCGTGGCGGGCGGCCCGCGCGGCCCGTGCGAAGCAGGCGACGGGTTTGCGAATCGGAACGGGGCGCGGCGCGCAGTCGGCGCCATTGATGCGAAGTCGTGGCCGATCGTTTTCCCCGTGTCGTGGCGGCACTTCGCACCGTGCGCCGGCGTTTCGTGTCGTGCCGCACGCACGCTGCACCGAGGCATACAGTCGAATGGCCAACTGTGCCGGCCGGCGCCAAGCGCGCGACGCGCACCTACCCTGTCCACTCCCCGCGGAGAACAGCGACCATGATCACCATCACCCTCCAGGGCAACGCCCCGATTTCCGGGGCTGATTCCACGTCCGATGCCGGATCGGCGGACAACCCCGGTTCGCAGCAGGTCGCGCAGATCATCCAGGAACTGATGGCGGCGCTCAAGAGCCTGTTGTCGGGGCAGAACGGCGACGATTCGTCATCGTCGCCGGCGGTGGGCGGCACGGGCCGGTCCGCCCCGCCGCTGGCCAACTACGAGGCGTTGCCGCAGACCTCGCCGCCGAACGGCCAGAATGCGCCGATCGAACCGAACACGCAGAATACACAGCACGCCCGAAACGACCAGACCCAGCCGGCCGGCGGGCCAGCTTCCGGAAGTCCGGCAAAACTGTCGACCAACGCCGGCGGCGTGGCGCAGGCCGGTGCGATAGAAGGCATCGACCCGGCGTCGACGCAAACCGTCAACACCGGTACGGGCAACGACAAGACCTTCAACGTCACCAACAACACGAACCGGCCCGAGTCGTTCACGTACTCGGTGCAAGGCCAGAACAAGGCGACCCTCACGCTCGCGCCGGGCCAGACCGGTACGTTCGTCGGCGGCTCGCACGACATCGGCGTGCGGATCTCGCCGTCCGACGCGAGCGGCAATACGCATCCGAACGAGGTGCTGTACGAAGACGGCGGGGCCGACAACGGTCAGGCATCCGGTGCCGGCAATCCGGACGTCAGCAAGGTCGACGGCAACAAGGATTTCGCCGGCAACGACGAGAACATGACCGTGACGCTGTCCGACGGGCGCACGGCCGGCGACGGCGACGCGATCCGCCCGTACCTGTACTCGACCGACGACGCAGCCGCGATGGGCCTCGCGGGCGACCCGAGCAAGACGGTCAATATCGTGATGTCGGACGCCGCGAAGGCTTGATGACGCACGGCGAGCGCCGCACCGGCGCACGCCTCGCCGGGCCGCGGTCAGAAATGAATGATCCGCGGCGTCAGCAGGAACACGCGTTCCATGTGCTTGTGCGATCGATCGGTATTCCGGAACAGCGCGCCGACCAGCGGAATCCGCGACAGCCACGGCACCCGCGCGACGCCGTTCGAATCCTTGTCGGTACTGTAGCCGGCGATCAGCAGGCTCTCCCCTTCGCCGACGAATGCCTGCGTGTTGATCTCGCTGCTCGTGATCACCGGCAGCGTATCGACGAGGTCGCCCGTGAGCTGGCCGTCCTCGATGTGCACGTCGAGCTTGATCCGTGTCGCACCGTTGTCCTGCACGACCATCGGCAGCACGCGCAGCGACGTGCCGGTCGACACCGAATACAGGTCGCCGGACGTATAGCCCTGCACGCGCACGAAGAAGCGCGTCTTGTTGTCCATCACGGCCTCGACGTTGTCGAGCGTCGCGACCTTCGGGCTTGAATCGATCTTCGCCTCCGACGTCGATTCCAGCGCGGTGATCCGCGCGAGCAGGTAGCGCCCGGCGTTGCCGAGCACCGCGGTGATCGCACCGCCGACAGGCGTGGCCGCGACGGACGTGGTGCCGTCGGCCAGCGTCGTCACGCCGAAATTCGGGTTGATGTTGCCGTTGTAGCCGTTCTGCTGCATCGTGCCCGAGCCGGTCTGCAGGTCGACGTGGCTGTTGTGCGCGCGCCAGTCCACGCCGATCTGCCGCAGCAGGTCGTCGTCGATCTCGATGATGTGCGCCTCGATCTCGATCAGGTTCGGGCGCGCGTCGAGCTTCTCGATCAGCGGCGCATAGAGCCCGATGCGTTGCGGCGTGTCGCGGATCAGCACCGAGTTGGTGGTCGGATCGGCTTCCACCACCGGCAGGCTCCGGTCGCCCGGCCCCGGGTCGGCCGCCATCGCGCTTCCCGCCCCGCCCTGCGACGCATCCGTGACCGCGCCGTTCCTCGCGCCACCGGACTGGCCGCCGCCGAGCAGGCCGCTCACGAGGCTGCGCGACGTGTCGCCGCCCGCCATGCCCGGCGGCAGCGGCGGCACCGGCGAGCCGCCCGTGGTGCCGCCGCTCGCATCGGTCATCGGCGAGAGCCGCTCCAGGCCGCCGATCGCCGGCGCGGCATTGCTGCCGCCCGCGCCGGACTGCTTCGAATGATAGAGATTCGACACGACCGTCGCGACGCCCGGCACGACCACGTTCTTGCCGTCGAGCTGCACCTTGTGGTCGGCCGCCCACGCGCTGCTCAGCTTGAACGCGCGCACCACCGTGCCGTTCGAGCGCTGCATGTTCTCGTCGAGATGCTTCGCGACGCCGGCCACCATCTGCACGTATTGCGGCGGCCCGCTGATGATCACGGTGCGCGCGCTGCTGTCGTAGGTCAGCGGATAGCGCTTGTCGTCGAGCCGCATGCCGCGCAGCGTAGTGTTGAGATCGTTGATCGATGCGTTGTCGAGCCGGACGATCTGCCGCGTGACGTCGTTCGCATTACTGATCGACATGACGCTGCCGTCGTAGAACCACACGAAGCCGAACGTCGCGGCGAGCGTGTCGAGGATCCGCTGCGGCGGCATGTCGAAGCGGCCGGTCACGGTGCCCTGGACGTTGTCGGCGATCGATGCCGTCACGCCCTGGCTCGCGAGCAGGTCGCGCAATACGTCCTTCAGGTCCTTGCCTTCGGCCGTCACGTGGGCGACGCTGCTGCGCCAGCGCACCGCGTCCGCGTGCGCGGCCGCCGTCGCGCCCATGCCGATTACCCACACGGCCCACGCCGCGCAAAATATCGCCTTCGATCTCATCGCTGTCGCACACCCGTTACGGAAGGAAAAATCGGTTCGTTATCGTTCGAGCGTGTGCGATGGCGCTTCGTCGAACTGCTTTCGATAGCCGTTGATCAGCGTCGAGCGGTTCTGCACGCCCCAGCGGCTCGCGGTGGCCAGCACGCCGCCGTCGGACGCCGAGCCGTCCACGAGCTCGGCACGGATCCGCTCCATCCGCTGCCGGCGGATCAGCTCGGTCGGCGACATGTTCAGGAATTTCTTGAACGCGCTTTGCAGTGCCCGCTCGGTCACGCCGACTTCCGCGGCGATGTCGCGCACGGACAGGTCGGCGTGCTCGAGGTTCTCGAGCAGGAAGCTGTATGCGCGCCGATAGCGGGCCGGCAGGCGCGCGCCGATGTCGTCGAGCTGCGACGTCTCGCGGATCTTGCGTTCGAGGAACGGCACGCGGGCCGACAGCGCTTCGCGCAGGCATTCCATCGAGGTCAGCGCATAGCGGCTGTAGAACTGCTGCGCCTCTTTCAGCCGCCCCTGCGCCTGGCGGGTCTTGGCCACGCAGTACAGGTATTCGATCTGCCGGTGGCCGGCCACGCCGGACTGCGCGGCGCCGTACAGCGGCTCGAGGATCATGTCGGCGACCTGCGCCGCATCGCACGCGAGCATCGCGAGCGCGATCTCGAGCCGCAGCGTCCGCTGGTAGTCGCGCAGGTTGTGGTCGCGCGCCCAGTTCACATGCTTGAGCAACCCGTCGACCGCATTCCGGTCGGCACCGGTCGCGCTGCGCAACTGGCATAGGTAGTCGACGCGGGCGCGCAGCACGGGAAGATGCACGCTCGCGAGGTCGATCCTGCTTTGGGCGCTGTCGAGGTACTCGTGCAGCGACGCCCGCGCGGCGCGGCCGTGCATCGAGCCGGACTGCCAGTAGACGTGATCCTGCAGCGACGCCGACGAGCGCAGCGCGCACTGCATTGCGATGTCGAGCTTCAGCGCCGCGAGCAGCTCGTGCCATGCCGGCAGGGTCGATTCGGGCGCCTCGCGGGCCAGTTCGCGCAGTTCGTCGAGTTCGCCGAGCGCTTCGCTGACGCGCCCCAGTTCATGGAGCACGCAGACGATGCCGACGCGGACTTCGAGCACGCGATCGATCGGGATGTCGTCCTCGTCGGCCGCGCGGCCGAAACAGGCCAGCGCGGTGTTGAGCCGGTAGCGGAAGAATGCCTGCCACGCGGTGTTGCGGCAGGACTCGGCGCGCATCGCCTGCCGCGACGCATGGCTGAGGCGCTGGGCGGTGCGATAGGCCTCCTCGGCTTCCACGTCGCCGCCGGTCAGCAATTGCATGTCGGCGTGCAGTTGCAGCGCGTGGGGCGGATTGCGCGGCGCATCGGCCTCGTCCGCCCAGCGACTGGCCAACTGGCGGGCGACGCCGATGTCGCCGTTGAACAGCATGGTGCCAAAACGTTCCCGCCCATTGGCGAAATCCGGGGTTCCCAGATACGCGGCAAGCGGGAAATAAAGTGTCGAGAACATAGCTGACTCCAGTGCGTGCCGGCTTGTCAGGCCGCCTTGGAGAACAGCGTAGCGGAATGAAATATGAAGAAACTCAATTAATCTAATCTTTCGCGTGGTTTTGAGAAAGATTGAGTTTGAAATGAATTAGTAAACTAATGTTTATCTGCGTTCCCATGATTTGAGAAAATTCCATTCCACTGAGCCTCGAGGGAATTCAGGGCCAGTTGGCCATGCACCTGGTCGACGAACAAGCCGATGAAGATCGCCAGCATCGCGATCGCGACCGCGGCCTTGACCGGCTGGCTCAGGCTGGAAATATCCAGCTTCGACGCGGATTTCGACACGAAGCCGAAGGCGACGTCGACCAGCACCAGGATGAACAGCAGCGGCGCGGCGAGCTTCGCGATCGACTGCATCAGCGTATCCGTCTGCCGCAGCACGAAAGATTCCACGATGTCGCCGGCGATCGGCGCGCCTTTCGCGACCGGCCACCAGCCGTACGATTCGTAGAGCGTGCCGAGCAGGAACGTCATCCCGCCGAGCGCCCAGAACGCCATGATCGCGACCTGCTGCAGCAACGTGCCGACCGGCGTGCTCTGCTCCTGGCTGGCCGGATTGGTGATCTGGATGTTGTTGTGGCCGGTCAGGTCGTCGATGTAGACGCCCACGCTTTCCGCGACCCAGAACACGGTCGACGCCGCATAGCCGAGCACCAGCCCGATGGCTGCCTCGCGCAGCATCACTTCGGCGAGGAACAGGCCGTGCAGCGATTCGATGAACGCGATCGGCTGGCCCATCGCGACGTATGCGCTGAACACGATCGCGATCGCGTTGCGCACGGTGCCCTGGATCACGCCATCCGCGGTCGGCGGAAACACGAACATCAGCACGAACAGCCGCAGCGAGCAGACGCCGGTGACCGTCAGGTAGCCGATGAAGAGGCCATGCAGGCCGACGAGCGGTTCGAGCGTCTGGATCATCCGGTGTCATCCCTGGGCGGCACGCGCCCGGATGAACCGGGACGTGGCGATTTCCTCGTTTTCTTCGTCCTGCGCGTCCTCGCGCGCGAGATCGAGCGCCCGGCGGATGGCCGCGATCCGTTCGCTGCACTGGTCGATCCGCTGCGTATTGCGTGCGATGTCGCGCTGGATCCGTGCGATCTCATTCTCGACGCCGTCGATCAGGCCGTCGAGCTGCGACAGTTCCGCGACCATCGCGCGCCTGCGATCGGTCACGACGCCGATGTACCGCACGCACTGGTTGAACGCGTCGATCGAAAAGCCTTCACTGCCGCCCGTCATCTGCGCGACGCGCGCCTGGTAGCCGTCGATCACCCGGGTTTCGCCGTCGATCTGCTCGACCTTCGCCGCGCGGCGTGCGAGCAATCCCGCGCGTTCGTCGTGGCGCGCGGCGAGTTCGCCGCGCCACGTGTCGATCTCGCGCGTGCGGCGCGCGTTCGCGTGCGCGAGCGCGGCGATGCGATGGCGGTTGGCGTCCGCCATCAGCCAGCGGTCAGCGCATGCAGCCGCGCCTCGGTGTCGGCCAGCGCGACGATTTCGTCGGTGCGCTGCGACAGGAACGCCTTGATCGCGTCGTGCCGTGCGATCGCCTCGTCGGCGAGCGCATTCGCCCCCGGCTTGTATTCGCCGATCTGCAGCAGCATCTCGATCTCGCGGTACTTCGCCATCAACGCGCGCACCCGCGCGGCCGCGTCGACATACGGCGCGGGCATCACCTGCGACATCACGCGCGACAGGCTGCCCAGCACGTCGATGGCCGGATACTGGTTGCGCGCGGCGATGTCGCGCGACAGGATCATGTGCCCGTCGAGAATCCCGCGCACTTCCTCCGCGATCGGATCGCTGCCGCTCTCGTCTTCGGCGAGCACCGTGTAGAGCGCCGTGATCGAGCCCGTCGCGCCCATCCCGGCACGCTCCAGCAGGCGCGGCAGTTCCGCGAAGATGGACGGCGGGAAGCCGCGCCGGGCCGGCGGCTCGCCGGCGGCCAGCCCGATTTCGCGCCCGGCGCGCGCGAAGCGCGTGAGCGAGTCCATCATCAGCAGCACGCGCAGCCCGCGATCGCGGAAGTATTCGGCGATCGCCGTCGCCACGTAGGCCGCCTTCGCACGCTCCATCGACGAACGATCGGACGTCGCGCAGACGACGACCGAGCGCGCCATGCCGGCCGGCCCGAGAATCAGCTCGACGAATTCACGCACCTCGCGGCCGCGTTCGCCGATCAGCGCGATCACGTTGATGTCGCAGTCGGTGCCGCGCGCGAACATGCCGAGCAGCGTGCTCTTGCCGACGCCCGCCGGCGCGAAGATGCCCATCCGCTGCCCTTCCGCGAGCGTCATCATTCCGTCCACGACGCGCACGCCGGTTGCCATCGGGGTCTCGATCATGCGCCGGCTCATCGGCTCGGGCGGCGACGCGAACACCGGCTGCAGCGTGTCGGATTCGATGTCGGGGCCGCCGTCGACGGGATTGCCGAGACTGTCGATCACGCGCCCGAGCAGCATGTCGCCGACCTTGACGGCGAGCGACCGGCCGAGCCCGACGACCTGGGTCGAGCGCGAGATGTCCGTGAGTCGCGAGAACGGCGACAGCAGCGCGCAGTCGCGCGTGAAGCCGATCACTTCCGCATGCTGGAGCAGCGCGCCGGCCGGCGTGCGCAGTTCGCACAGCTCGCCCAACGACACGTCGAGGCCGCCGACCTTGACGAGCGTGCCGATCACCTCGATCACCTTGCCGGTGCGCAGCACGCCCGGCCTCGCGAGGATCTCGCGCTCGATCTCGTCGGTCAGGCGCTCGAAGCCGAGCGTCCGGTCGAACCAGCCGTCCTTCATCCCGACACCTCGGCCGTCGCGGCATCGCCGCTTGCCGCTTCGTCATCGTCCGTGCCGGCCTGGTCGAGATGGATCGAGCGCTTCAGCGCACGGGCGACGGCGCTGCGCATGGCCCGCAACTGGGTGTTCAGGCTCGCATCGACCGAGCCGAAATCGGTCTCGCAGACACATGCGCCCGGCTCGAGTTGCCGGTCGGCCACGATCGACACCGGAATCGGCCGGCCGAGCTCGCGCCATTTCGCCGCGAGCTGGTCGAATGCGGCGCGCGCCGCGTCGTAATCCTGCGGATTCACCGCGACGCGCAGGTAGGTGGAGTTGTCGATGATCCGGTCGACGGTCGACAGCGCGCGCTCGAACAGCGCTTCGCGATCCATGCTCTGCACGATGCTCTCGACCGCCGACGCGATGATGTCCGCCAGCCGCTCGCGCATGCGGACCTGCAGGCGGCTCTGCGCATCGGTCGCGTCGGCGAGCCGCTCCATCCATTCCGACAGCGCACGGTTCGAGCCCTCGCGGTAGCCGCGCTGTTCGGCCGTTTCGTAGGTGTCGCGCGCGGCGTCGAGCAGCAGTTCGGCCTGTTCCTCGCCCGCCGCGACGATCGCGGCGGCCTCGGCCTGTGCCGCCTCGAGCACCCGCGCGCGATCCGCGTCGAGCTGCGCGTAGGCTTCGGCGATCGACAGCAGATGGCCGAACGTCTCGCGCCGGACCACGTCGCCGTGCACGCCGAACCGTACCGCCGGCGCGCCCTCGCCGCCGTCGTCGGTGCCGGCCGTCAGCCGGCTGCTGTTCAGCCAAATAACCATGCCCACTCCCGAAGCAATTCAGGCAGACGACGAAACAGCCGGGCCGTGCCCGCTTCGTCGTGCTGCGTCGGCAACGCGTTGAGCCATGCAGGCACGTCGATCAGGCGCGGCAACGCGAGCCGCGACAGCGGAAACGGCAGTCCGGCCGCGCCTTTCAGGTCGCGCAGCACCAGCAGCATCCCTTCGATCGCGAGCGCCTGCGCATCGAGCGACGCGAGCGGCGGCATCGCGACGGCGGCGAGACGGGCCGCGTCGTTTGCGCTGTCGGTGTTCGGCCCGCTCATCAGCACGTCCACGTCGAGCCCCGTCCAGTCGGCGAGCCGCCGTTGCGCATGGCGGTCGATCAGCCGCCGCACCTCGCCGCGGCGCAGCAGCAGCGCGCGCATCCGCCAGATCCGCAGCGTCAGCGGCGCGGGCGCGACGTCGAGCAGGCACGCGTTCGGTTGCGGCGCGACGGCCGCGCCGACGCGGACGAAGCTGCCCTGCGACAGGTCGGCGAACGCCGGCGGCGTCACGCCCAGCGCGCGCACCAGTGCGCGCGAGCATCTGACGACGGAGCCGGCCGGCGCACCGGCGAGCAGCGGCCGCCAGTCCTGCAGCCGTGCTTCGGGCACGCCGAGCGACGCGGCGATCCACGACGGGTGGACCCAGTCGGCGACGCCGTCGACGTTGTCGCGATAGCGGTCGAGCGCCGTCGCGACGCGCACGGCCGGCACGCCGGCGTCGAGCCCGGCGGGCGCTGCGAGTCCTGCCATCGCCTACGGCTCCTTGCGGGCCGGCCGGAACCGCCCGGCGAATGCGTCGAGCCAGCCCTGCAGCGACGGCGCGCCGCTGTTCGCGCCGCGTTTCGCGCCGAACCGGTACGCGGCAAAGCCGGCGCCCGCGAGGAGCGCCGCGAGCGCGGCGCCGAGCACGACCATCCACCACGGGTTCGACGCGGGCGGCGGGGTTTTCGACAGTTCGACCGGATCGGCGGCGACCGTCGTGACGCTCACGTGGTCGTAGGTCAGCCCTTCGACGCTGTGCATCACGAGCGTCTTGATCTGCGGAATCAGCGTGTTGATGTCCGCGTCCGGCCGGTACTTGATGAACACGGCGGCGGACGACGGCTTGATCTCCTGCGCGAGCGGGTCGTTGTTCGGCAGCACGATCTGCACGCGCGCGACCAGCACGCCGTCGATCTTCGACAGCGTCGACGACAGTTCCTGCGAGATGCCGTACACGAAGCGCACGCGCTCCTCGGTCGGCGTCGACACGAGGCCGTCCTTCTTGAACAGCTCGCCGAGATCGTTGAACTTGCTGTGCGGCAGCCCGCGCGAACGCAGCACCTCCATCGCACGCACGACCTGCGCGTCGTCGACGTCGAGCGTCCAGTTCTTGCCGCCGTCCGGGCTGGTCTTGCTCGCGGACACGCCCTGCTCCAGCAGCGCGACCAGCATCTCGTTCGCGTCCTGCTCGGTGAGACTGCCGTACAGTTCCTTCTTGCATCCGCCGAGCAGCGCGATGCACAGCGCGACGACCGCAATGCGTGCCGCGCGACGATTCGACTTCATGGGATTGCCACCCGCCCTTCGGGCACTGCCGTTCGCGACGTTCCGCTCCGCACGCCGGCGGACCACGGGACTCATTGGTTCTTCATCAGCGTCTGCACCGACGACTTCGACGATTCCGCCAGGCTCATCTTGACCTGCATGTTCATCTGCATGCTGGTCATCTCGTACATCATCTGGATGGTGCGGTGGGTCATCTCCGTCATCGACATGCCCGGCAGGTCGGCCGTCAGCTTGCCGACATCCTCGATCGTGTGCCGGAACTGCACGTCCTGCGCCTCGATGGCTTTCGACACCGACGACGACAGATGGCTGCCCGCGTGCTCGGGCGGCGCCATCGGCGCGCGCGCCATCAGCGCCGTGAACTTGTCGCCCAGTTCGGTCGTCGCGGGGGCGGCGGTCGCGGGCGTCGCCGCCGTTGCGTCGAGGGCGGCCGGTGCGAGCTGGCTGACGGGATCGATGGACATGTCGGTGCCTCCCGATTACGCGCGCAGGAATGCGCCGCCGTGGAACATCTCAGCCGCCGGCGCGGAGTCGTGCCGTGCGGTGTGCTCCGGCTCGTCGGCGCTGGCGCCGGCTTCCTCGAGCGATGCCGGCGCGACGAACGGCTGGCCCGGACGATGCTCGCGGATCGCGCGATCGACCTCGTCCTTCACTTCGAGCGCCCGCACCAGCGCGCGCGTGTCCTTGTTGTCCGGGTCGTCCGCGAGCGCCTCGGTCGCGATCTGCCGCCACGACGGATCGCTCATCGACGACAGCGAGAACGCGAGCAGCGCCTTCGCATAGCCGAACTTCGGGCGCATCTCGATCACCCGCAGCAGCACCTGGTTCGCTTCCTGCCACTGCCCCTTCGCCATGCGAAGGAGGCCGTCGAGCGCATCGATCTCGACCACGCGCGGGCGCAGCAGCCGCAACGCGTCGATCACCTGCTCGATGTCGAACAGGTCGACGTGCGTGTTCGGAAAATTGTCCAGCAGCGCCACGGAGACGGTCTCGATCAGCCCGCCAATGAATTCGGGGCTGCAGTTCAGGTACTCGGGCGTGTCTACGGTCATGGCAACGCACTCCTGCGAAGAAAGGGAAACGGGCCGGCCGGTCGTGCAGCGGGCGGCGCGCCGTCGGATGCATGCCGACGCCTGCCAACATAGCAATTCCGCCCGGCCCCGCCGCCGCGCATGCGAAGCCAGCACGCACGAGGCGAAGCGCGCCCGGCAAGCCGCCTCGGCCGGCTACTCGCTTCGGCATGCGCCGCGCCGCTTCGCATCGCGCCCGCCTGCCGCGCACGGCGGGCGCTAAGGTCGTCGCAGCGGCGCGAATGCGCGCCCCTTTTGATCCGATCCGGCCGAGATGTGCCGCGGGCCTATCCATGAGCGACGAAAAGACCGAACAGCCCACCGACAAGAAACTCGAGGACGCGCGCAAGGACGGCGAGGTGTCGCGCAGCACCGACTTCTCCGACGCGCTGTCGATGGCCGGTGCGCTGATCGCGCTGGTCGCGACGGTGCCGCTGTTTCGCGACGGGCTGCACGAGCTCGTGTCGATCCCGCTCACGTTCGTCGGGCAGGACCGCACGCTGGAGCGCATGCACGCCGACCTGTTCCGGCTCGGCGGCACCGCGCTGAAGCTGATCGTGCCGTGCGTGTTCGCGGCCGCGCTGGCGTCGACGGCCGGCTCCGTCGCGCAGGCCGGCTTCCGCATCGCGACCAAGCCGGTCACGCCGAACCTGCAGACGGTGAATCCGGCGAGCGGCATCAAGCGGATCTTTTCCGCGAAGAGCCTGATCGACTGCGCGAAGATGGTCGTGAAGGCGATCATCCTCGGCTGGGTGATGTGGCAGTCGATCAAGTGGCTGTTCCCGCTCGTGGTCGGGTCGATCTACCAGCCGCTCGGCGGGCTGTCGCTGATGTTCTGGGACATGCTGGCGAAGCTCGGCGCGATCTCGGTCGGCATTTTCCTGCTGGTCGGCGCCGTCGATATCAAGCTGCAGCGCTTCCTGTTCATCAAGAAGATGAAGATGAGCAAGGACGAGGTGAAGCGCGAGCACAAGGAACAGGAAGGCAGCCCCGAACTCAAGGGCGAGCGCCGCCGCCTCGCGCGCGAGCTGGCGAGCACGCCGCCGAAGCCGCGCGTGGGCCTGGCCAACGTGCTGGTCGTCAATCCGACCCACTTCGCGGTCGCGGTGCGCTATGCGCCCGACGAACACCCGCTGCCGGTCGTGATCGCGAAAGGCATGGACGCCGACGCGGCCTCGCTGCGGCGTGCGGCACGCGACGCCGGCGTACCGATCATCGGCAACCCGCCCGTTGCGCGTGCGCTATACAAGGTCACGCTGAACCAGCCGATCCCGGAAGAGCTGTTCGAGACGGTCGCCGCGATCCTGCGCTGGGTCGACGCGATCGGCTCGCCCTCCACCCCATCCCTTCACTGAGCGATCCGATGTTCAAGGCCCTCAAGTTCCCGGCAGGCGGCGAAATCGGCATCGCACTGCTCGTGACCGCGATCATCTCGCTGATGATCCTGCCGCTGCCGCCCGAGCTGATCGACATCCTGCTCGCGATCAACATCACGATCAGCGTCACGCTGCTGATGGTCACGATGTACGTGCCGGACATCGTGTCGCTGTCCGCCTTTCCGTCGCTGCTGCTGTTCACGACGCTCTACCGGCTCTCGCTGAACATCGCGTCCACCAAGTCGATCCTGCTGCATGCCGAGGCCGGCAACATCATCGACAGCTTCGGCAAGCTGGTGGTGGGCGGCAACCTCGTCGTCGGGCTGGTCGTGTTCATCATCATCACGACCGTGCAGTTCATCGTGATCGCGAAAGGCTCGGAGCGCGTGGCCGAGGTCGGCGCGCGCTTCACGCTCGATGCGATGCCCGGCAAGCAGATGAGCATCGACGCCGACCTGCGCGCGAACCTGCTGAGCCCGGAAGAAGCGCGCCACCGCCGCGCGACGCTGGCCATCGAGAGCCAGCTGCACGGCGGGATGGACGGCGCGATGAAGTTCGTGAAAGGCGATGCGATCGCCGGCCTCCTGATCACGACCATCAACATCGTCGCGGGCATCGCGGTCGGTGTCGCCTATCACGGGATGAGCGCGGGCGAGGCGGCGAACCGCTTCTCGGTGCTGTCGGTCGGCGATGCGATGGTGTCGCAGATTCCGTCCCTGCTGCTGTCGGTCGCGGCCGGCGTGATGATCACGCGCGTCGCGGACGAGCGCAGCCACAAGCCGCGCTCGCTCGGCGAGGAAATCGGCCGCCAGCTCGGCTCGAGTTCGCGCGCGCTGTATTTCGCCGCGCTGCTGCTGCTCGGCTTCGCGCTGGTGCCGGGCTTCCCCGTCGTGCTGTTCCTGCTGCTGTCGGCGATCCTCGCGTTCATCGCGTACAAGCTGAACGACCGGCAATCGGCGCACGCGCCGGCCCAGGACGGCTTGCAGGCGATGCAGCGCTCGGGTGCGAAGGCCGATACGCCCGCGATCATGACGCGCGCGCCGCAGTTCGCCTGCCCGATCGGCGTGCGGGTCGCCCCCGACCTCATGCAGCGGCTGGTGCTGCCCGTGCTCGACAAGTCGTTCGGCGCGGAGCGCGCGCGGCTGCAGGAGGAACTGGGGCTGCCGTTTCCCGGCATCACGATGTGGACCCATGCGGGCCTGCCGGCGATGCATGCGGAAATCCTGATCCACGACGTGCCGCACGTGCTGGTCGAGCTGCCGGCCGGCATGGTCATGCTGCCGGAGCCCGAGCGCGTCGCGACGGGCACGCCGCTGTCGCCCGAGGACGTGCAGCAGCGCGATGCGCTGGTCGCGAAGGGCGAACCGCGCCCGCCGATCGATCCCGGCGGCCGGCCGACCCACTGGGTCGACGCGCGCGAGGCGCCTGCGCGCATTCCGGCATGGGGCGCCGAGCAGGTCATCGCGCACGCGTCGGTCGCGCTGATGCGCCACCATGCGACGCAGTTCCTCGGCATCCAGGAGGTGCAATGGATCCTGGAGCAACTGGGCGAGGATCACCCGGGGCTCGTCGCGGAAGTCCAGAAGGTGCTGCCGCCGCAGCGGATCGCCGACGTGCTGCGACGCCTGCTCGAGGAACAGATCTCGATCCGCAACGTGCGGACCATCATGGAAAGCCTGATCGCGTGGGGGCCGAAGGAAAAGGACATGCTGATGCTCACCGAGTACGTGCGCGGCGACCTGTCGCGCTTCCTCGCGCATCGTGCGACGCGTGGCCGGCGCACGCTGCCCGCCGTGCTGCTCGACCTGCCGATCGAACAGCATATCCGGCAGGCGATCAAGCAGACGCCGACGGGCAATTTCCTGGCGCTCGCGCCGGACGAGATCGGCCTGCTGATCGACAAGATCCAGGCGGTCGTCGGGCCGCAGCCGACCGACGGCGTCGCGCTCGTCACGTCGATGGACATCCGCCGTTACGTGCGCCGGATGATCGAGGCGAAGCTGGGCTGGCTGCCGGTGTACTCGTACCAGGAACTGGGCGAGCACGTCGACCTGCGCCCGATCGGCCGCATCACCGTCTGACGCCGCGCCGTGTCACGCATCGACAGCCGCGACGCGCGAGCGCTGCCGCCCCCGGACGACGCGAGCCCGCGGTCCGCGCGCGGCGCGCGCCGGTTCGACTACGCGGCGCTGCTTGCCGCGCGCCGGACCGTGGTGCGACCGGTGTCCGATGCGCCGCCCGCGTCGCGCCACCAGGACGATCCGTCCGCGGAACCCGATCCGTCGTCCGCGCGGGCGGAGCATTTTCCGCTGATCTCGAACGAGCGCGACACGCCTGCGCCGGACCCGGCGCCGACGTCCGCCGAGCTGGCCGAATCCCGGACCATCGCCGCGCGCATCGCGAGCGCCGCCGCGCCGATCGCGACGGTCACGCTGCAGGAACAGCGCGATCACCTCGGGCTGCTCGGCGTGCTGTCGCGCGAGATCGCGGCGTTCTGCGGCGATCCGGCCGTCGCGGCCGGCGGGCAATGGGAAGCCCATGTCGTGCTGAACGACCGGATCCTGGCGTCCACCGAGCTGCACGTGTCGCTTTCGCATTTCGACCTGCAGCTTCGGTTCGATACGCAGGATCGCGAAGCACGGCAGTTACTCTTGGCCCACAGCGTCGCGCTCGAGCAGGAACTCGACACGATGCTGCGGGCATGGGGGCAGCCGCGGACCGTCCGTCTCACGGTGTGGTAGCCGGCCCCGCGTGAATTGCCTCGAGCGCGGCGCCCGGCGGGCGGCCTGCGCGGGCCAACGGCGGCATTTTCCGGCTACGGATGAAACTGATTCGGCATTCGATCACTCCCGGCGGCGCAGCGTGCGCGCCGCTCGTCCCGCCACCGCTCGACGCGGCGAGCGCGCACGCGTCGCGCCGGCTGTTCGATGCGCGCCTGCCGGTGTTCCTGCGCGACACGCTCGGCGTGCGCGATTTTCAGTGCCGCTTCGCGACCGGCGCGCCGGACTATGCCGACCCGGCCATCGCGGAGCTGCGGATCGACACGCCGGCCGGCCCGGTGAGCGCGCACCTGCTGCTCGATCTCGAACGCTATCCCGCGCTGTCGGTTTGCGCGTGGTCCGAAGCCCAGGCCGCCGAGCAGCGCACGAGCCCCGAGCTGACGCTGCGCAATGCCGTCGCGAACGTGCTGTGCGGGCCGCTGCTGGGCTGTCTCGACAGGCTCGGCCTGACCGGTGCGCAGGTCGTCGCGGTCAGGCGCGGCACGGGGCCGGCGCCGCGTCCGCACAGCGTGAGCGTCGCGCTGTCGCTCACGCTGCGCGACCAGCGGCACGACGCGCTCGTGCAGCTGCCGGGCCGCTGCATCGAGTGGCTGGATACGTGCCTGGCGCGCACCGCGCGCGCCGGATGGTTCGACGCATCGCTGCGCTTGCCCGGCAGTCTCGTGCTCGGCGTGAAGGCGCTGTCGGTCGACACGCTGCAGAGCCTGCGCGGCGGCGACATCCTGCTGCGGGTGGCCGATCCGTCGCTGGACGCCGCGTGGCTGCACGGCGCCGGCGCACGTGCGGACACCGCGCCGCATCCCGTCGCCTTCGCGACCTGGGGCAGCGCGGGTCTCGCGCATGGCCGGGCAGCGGTGGCCTTGCAATCCCGAACGATCACTTTGTTGAAGGAACCCGTGATGACGGAAACCACCGTCCTGGACACACCGGAAGCCGGGCTCGACGCGCCCGATGCCGAACGCGCCGTCGAAGTGGGCGAACTCGAGCTGCCGGTGCAGTTCGTCGCCGATACCGTTGCGCTGACGATCGACGAGGTGTCGTCGCTCGCACCCGGCTACGTCATCGAGCTGCCGACCGCGATCGCCGACCTGACGCTCAAGCTCGTCGCGCACGGCCAGGTGATCGGCTACGGCGAGCTGGTCGGGATCGGCGAGCACGTCGGCATCCGCATTCTCCGCATGGCGCACGAGCATGGTTCAGTACAGTGACCTGTCCGGCCTGCTGCTGATCGTCGTCGCGATCGGCCTGCTGCCGTTCGTCGCGATGGTCGTGACGTCGTATGCGAAGGTGGTCGTCGTGCTCGGCCTGCTGCGCAACGCGCTCGGCGTGCAGCAGGTGCCGCCCAACATGGTGCTCAACGGCATCGCGATCCTCGTGTCGGTGTACGTGATGGCGCCCATCGGCATGATGGCGGCGAAGACGCTGAGCGGCCAGACGATCTCGCCGCAATCGTCGCAGGCCGTGATCCAGGCGGCCGACGCGGCGCGCGAGCCGTTCCGGCAGTTCCTGATCAAGCACACGCAGGAGCGCGAGAAGCGCTTCTTCATCCGCTCGGCGTCGATCGTGTGGCCGCAGGAGGAAGCGCAGGCGCTGAAGGAAACCGACCTGATCGTGCTCGCGCCGGCCTTCACGCTCACCGAGCTCACCGATGCATTCAAGATCGGCTTCCTGCTCTATGTGACCTTCATCGTGATCGACCTGATCATCGCGAACGTGCTGCTGTCGATGGGGCTCAACCAGGTATCGCCGACCAACGTCGCGATCCCGTTCAAGCTGCTGCTGTTCGTCGTGATGGACGGATGGTCGGCGCTGATCCACGGGCTCGTGCTGACCTACAAGTGACCGGAGCCCCCATGGACGTCGATTCGCTGGTTCACGTCGCCACCCAGGGCATGCTGCTGTGCCTGACGGTGTCGTTGCCGTTCGTGATCGCGGCCGCCGCGGTCGGGCTCGCCGTATCGTTCGTGCAGGCGATCACGTCGCTGCAGGACCAGGCGCTGCCGTTCGCGGTCAAGCTGATCGCCGTGACGATCGTGCTGGTGATCGCCGCACCGTTGTCCTGCGCGGCGATCCTGCATTTCGCGAACGAGATGATGCGAACGGCGTTTCCCAACTGACGCGAGGCCCGGATGACACGTATCGGCCCCCACTCCGCCGCGCTCGCCCAGCAAGCGGCGGCCGCGCACAAGAAATCGGCGAAGCCGTCGCGCGCGAAGCCGGCCGGACAATTCGCGACGCTGTATCGCGGCACGCGCTTCGCGCACGGCGGCATGCAGGCCCAGCAGAATGCGGTGCAGGCGCAGCGCGCGAAAAAGATGGCCGCGCGGCTCGCGCGCCGGCGCCGCACCGCACGCGGCAAGCGCGGCGCCGGGGCGAGCGACGGTGCGGACGGTGCCGACGCCGCCAGCGAACCGCCTGAACTCGAGGTCGGCGGCGACGAGCAGGGCCGCCAGGGCGGACACGGCGGCGGGCGCGGCAACCAGGGCGACGACCAGGACGACGCGAACGAAACGGAACGCGTCACCACGGCCACGTTCAGGACGGGCCGCCGGCCCCAGGCCGCACCGGTCGCGTCGCAGCATGCGGCGGAATTGCCGCCCGCCCCTGCGACCGGCCTCGATCCGCATGCGCTGCGCGACGCGTGCGCCCACGAGTTGCTCGCATTGCAACGCACGTTCGCCGCTCAGCCGGGCGCCGGTGTCGCCGCGCAGGTGCAAGCGTGGTCCGTGCGCTGGCTGCGCGTGCAGCAGTCGGGCGTCGCGTTGCCCGCGGCCGACCTCGAGATGTTGCGCGCGCAGCCGCCGCAGCGGGACGCAGCGGGCGGCGCCGCGCCGCTGCCGGAAGCGGCGCGCGACTTCAACGTGCTGGCCGGCCTGCTGCTGCGCCAGTTCGACCGCCCGCGCACGCCGCGCCAGTGCGCGCAGGCGCTCGACACGTTGCGCGCGCTGCGGCGCATGCCGTAGCGCGGCGGCGCCCGACGCTTCGTTCGACACGCGAAGTCTTCGCATCCGCGGCCGGCCGCGCGCTTTTAGCCTCTACATTCACAGCGAGACGGACGATTCGCGCCCGTCGTGCACGGCACCGCCGCTTCGGCATACGGACCTGATATCGATTGAACGCTTCGCTCATGAAACAGCTACGGATACTGACGGGATTCCATGCGGGCGCGATGCTGCAGCTCGCGCCGGGTCAGCATCGGGTTCATGGCGGGGCCGATGCGGATATCCGGCTGACGGACTGGACCGGCGCGGACGTGACGCTCGACGTCGATGCGTCCGGCGTCGTGCGCGCGATCACGCGCGCCGACGCGCCGGACGGCGCGCCCGCGGACGCCGCGGCCGAACCGGAAACGGTGATCCTGGTCGACTTCGTGCCGATGCGGTTCGGCGAGACGATCCTGTGCGTGGGCCCCGACGACGTGCCGTGGCCGTCGGACCTCGACCTGCTGTCGACGCTGCTGACCCGGCCGGCCGACGCGCGCGTCGACGCCGAACGGCGCAAGCGGCGCCGCTACTACGGCGCGCTCGTCGCGTGCATCGCGATCGGCATCGTCGCGGGCACCGCCGTGCTGCTGACCACCACGCCCGACAGCGAGGCCGCGCTGCGGCACGGCGCCGACTACCGGAGCACCCGTATCCAGGACGCGCTCGCGGCCGCGCACATGACCGAGCTGCAGGTGCGCACGGTCGGGAACACGAGCGTCGTGACGGGCATGGTCGCCAACCTGGCCGACGACCAGCTCGTCCGCTCGACGCTCGCGAAGATCGCGTCGAAGGATATCGTGCGCAGCTACGACGTCGCGCAGAACGCGGTGCACAGCATCGAGGATTCGCTCGGCATCGCGGGCGTGCGCGTCAAGTACCTGGGCAACGGCGAATTCGCGATCACCGGCACGGTCGACAGCAAGGACGCGCTCGACAAGGCCGTCACGCGCGTGCGCGCCGACCTCGATTCGAACATCCGGCTGCTGGTCGTGCAGGCGATCGAGCATCCCGGCCAGGCCGCGCCGGTGACCGGACAGTATTCGGAGATCGTGTCGTCGGACGCGGTGCAGTACACGCAGACGCCCGACGGCGTGAAGCACATCTACGTGACGGATGAGCCGGCCGATCCGGTACCGGCATCCGGCGTGCCGGTGGCCTCCGGCCCGGCGGTGCCATCCGTCGACAGCAGCACGATCACGCGCAGCGCGGAGCAGGTGCGCGCCGCGCCCCACCCGGCTGCGCCGGACTCCTGAATTTCCACCGACCTCGACAGGACACGCGACATGTACGAGCCGATTACGCCCTACGCCAAGCAGTTCGACAACCTTTCCGCGATCGCCAGGGACCCGAACGCCGCGCCGACGATCGACGGGATCCAGCGCGCGCTCGCCGAGATCGCGGAGAACGTGAACAACGCAGCACCCGGCGCCGACATCGACAACAGGAATCGCGCGACGCTCTACCGTGGCCTGCTGGCGGCCTCGCGCGTGATCCAGCAGATCCGGCACGCGTAGCGCGCCCCGCTTCCGTTCTGTTCCGCTGCGGCCGTGGCCGCTCGAGAACGGTTTATCCGCAGTAACCGTCGTCACTTCACAAGGAGAATCACCATGGCAGGCGCATTGGCAGGTGCAGGTGCAGCAGTCGCGAGCATTGAACAATCCACGGCGGCACAGACCGCGATCACGCAGGCGAGCTCGGCGGCAGCCACCGCCCAGGCATCGAACAACGCCCAGCTGAATGCGGCGACGGCGGCAGCCAACGCCACCAATTCGGCAACCGGTTCGCTCAAGGACATCGCGAAGAACCAGTAACGCGCTTCGCACGCCGCACCGCGGCGCCCCCGCCGGCGCGACAGGCCAGCCCGACCCGGTCATCCGGCGGGCTCCGGCGCGCCGGCCTTTTCTCATTCCCGCTTTCGTCGCGTCGTCCCGCTCATGAACGATCCCCGCTATCTCGAACTCGTGGCCCAGTTCTGCGCGGTCGTCGGTCTTCACGACGTCGGCTACGTGCAGGAAACCGGCTCGGTCGAGGTCGAAGGATTCGAGGTGCGCCTCGAGCACGTCGAGCGCGACCAGGAGGCGATCTACGCGAATTTCCACTTCGGCACCGTCACGGCGGGCCGCACGCTGCATATTTTCCGGCTGATGCTGGAAGCCAACCTGCTGATCTACGCGCAGGACCAGGCGCAGCTCGGCATCGACGCCGACACGGGCTCGATCGTCCTGATCCTGCGGCTGCCGTTCGATCCCGATTTCAGCGGCGCGGATCTCGCGGACCTGCTCGTTCACTATGCCGACCACGGCCGCTACTGGCGGCAGAACATCATCGAGTCGAGCGACGAGATGTTCGAAGGCATCGCGTCGGGCGAATTCTTCTGGCTGCGGGCGTGACCCCGTGACCGGCCGACTCGCGCCGCCCGGACGCGCCGCGCGCAGCGGATCACGGCCCGATGTCCGCGCGCCGGGACAGGCTCAGCGCGCTCCATTCGAGCAGCGCGACGAAGCCGTCCGGTACCGCGATCACGGTCCAGCGGCGGCTCACGTGTGCGATCGTGCCCGGCTCGCAGGCATGCCGTTCGTGCCAGCCGACGGCGCGCCGCACGTAGAGCACGCTGCCGCCGACCTGCGCGATGCATTCGTGCAGCCCGTTGGCCCGGACCTGCGTCATCACGCGATCCACCGGCTGCGTGAAATCGAGCGTGCGGTCGGCCTCCGACGGCTTCGGCCAATGGCTGCCGCCCGCCTGCGGCATGCGCGCGGCCCACAGCGCGTCGAAGCGGTACGCGACCTGCCGCGCGAGCCGGCAGCCGGCCATCTGCACCTTGAGCTGCAGGCTTTCGTGGCATTCGTCGGCGGCGAGCGCGAAGCGCTCCTGCACCAGGATTTCGCCGGTGTCGAACTCCGGCGCGATCCGGTGACAGGTCACGCCCCATTCGCGGTGACCGTCCAGGATCGCGCGCATCAGCGGATACGGGCCGCGCGCCTCCGGCAGCGGCGCAGGATGGAAGTTGATCGCGTGCCGGACGTACGGCGTCCAGTCCGGAATCCGCCAGCCGTATCCGGCGACGACCAGCACGTCGCAGTCGAGATCGCGCAGAGCGCGCAGCGCCGCCTCGTCGATTCGCGACAGGTGCAACGGCAGGCCGTGTCGCGTCGCATGCGACACGATCTCCTCGTTCGAATTCACGCGGTCGTCGGTCACGAAGCTGAACAGCGATACGGGTGTCCAGCCGGCGCTCACGAACGTCTCGAGTACACCGTGAAACAGATCGAATCCCGCGAGTGCGAAGCGCATGCGATATCTCCATCGGAGGAACGGCGGCGATCGCCGCCGCCCACGCGGCCGGTCATGCGGCGCCGTGCATCCGCCAGCATGTCATGGCGTGCCGCGTCCTCCGTGCCGCGCGGCGAACCCGGCGCCACCTGCGCGAAGATATTCCGTGGCGCACATGCCGGTTCGCGCGTTCGCGCCGCGGCGCACGCCGTTGCGCAACACTGACAAGACCGATCGATGACGAGCGATCATCATGCGACTCCCCCCGTTGACCCACCTCGAAACCGAATGGCTGATACTCCGCCCGCTGGTGCCGGGCGATGCGCCCGCGCTCTTCGAGCAGATGCTGAGCGACCCCGAAACGATGAAGTACCTGCCGATCGGGCGTCACGGCGATCTCGCGCAAACCCACGCGTATATCGACGAAGCCCGCCGCGGCTGGCGTGACCGGACGCTGATCCGCTATGCGTGCGAGTGCCGCGCCACCGGGCAGCTCGCGGGCGTGATCGAGCTCACGCCCGACCTGCCGTGCGTGCGCCTGTCGGTGATGATCGCGAAGCGCGGCGGCACGCGGCGCCGGCGCGCCTGCCTGATGGCGCTGCAGGAGTTGCTCGGCTGGCTGCTCGGCCAGCGCGGCGTGCAGCGGATCTATGCGCACTGCGTGACGGGCGGTCCGGCCGGCCACTGCATCGAGCGCCTGGGCTTCCGATGCGAAGCGGTGCTGAAGCGCCACGAGCCGCAACCGAATCGCGACCTGGACGCGGCGGATTGCCTGCTTTACGTGTTGACCCGGCATGCTTGCCCGGCCGTCCCGGCACCCGATGCCGGGACCTGGCTGCGCGACCTGCTGCGCGATTCGTCCGGCGGCCGCGCACGGCTGTGATGCGGGCGCGGTCGCCCGCCGAGCGGCCTGCGCCGCGCTACGACGCGTCTGCCGGGCTCGACGCCGCAGTCGCGCCGGGCGTCACGTATTGCGCGCACGCGGGGTCTTTCCAGTAGGTTGCCTGGACCAGCCGGTGCGTATCGAATTGCACCTGGTACTGGCACGTCGCATATTCGCCGGGGCGGCCGGTTCGCAGTTTGAAGAGGTAGTTCCACGCGCGGACGCCGAAGGTGCCTTCGCTGAAATGCGGCTCGTGAATCAGCAGGTACACCTGGTTCTCGGTGATCCCGGGCACGACTTTCCGCAGGTCGCGCACGCTGACTTGCTTGCCGCCGGCGACCCACGCCGTGCCCGGGTCGGGAAACACCGGCGCGCCGTTTGCCGCGGATGGCGAGGTCGCGCTGCAACCCGCCAGCAGCATGCCGCCCAGCCACGCGATCGCCGCGCCCTGCATCGTGTCGATTCTCATGTCGAAGCCGGAAATTCCGAAGGTTGAAAAGGAAGAAAGCACGCCACGCTCATCCGCCGCGCCGCGCGCATCCCGCACGGCAGTACCAGCGGCAGCGCAGGCTGCGACGATGCGGGCAACTGCCTGCCGGCGCGCGCGGGCGCCGTTCGTCCAGCCATTCGCGCGCCTGCACCACATACCGCACGACGTTCACCACGCCCGCGGCTTCGTTGCCCGACGCGACGGACGACGGATCGCCCGCGTCCGCGCCGGCGCCGCTGCCGATGCCGGCTTCGTCGGACGACGCGGATGGCCGCACAGCACGGGACATCCACCCGCGTTCGACGAGATTGGCCTCCAGTGCACGCACACCGGGCAGCGCCGCGCCGTGCGCGGCCAGCGACCGCCCGGTCGCGGCCGCGAGCGTGCCCGCTCGGCGCACCGTCGCATGCGCGTAACGGTTGGCCGTGCCGGCGGCGTCAGCCAGCACATCGCGTGCGGAACGGGCCGGCGGTACGGCGTCGCCGCGGCGTGCCGTCGACATCTGCGGCATCAGCGGCGTGGCGGTTGCCGGCTGCGTGGACGCACGGCGTTCGGCACCGGACGGCGCGTGATCGGCGGTCGCGGCGAGCCGTTCCGTCTGCGCGGCGGGTGCCTCGGCGCCGGTACGCGGTGGCGTTGCGAGCGGCGCTGCCGGTCCGGCGAAGGCCGTCGCGCCCGCTGGCGCACGCATCGTGTCGCCGGCTTCGCCAGCGTCGCCGTCGACGTGCGGCCCGACGTCGTTCGCGCCTGCCATGGGCGGCGTCGGTTGCGCATCGGCTGCCGACGGCCATGCGGTTTCGACACCGGGCTGACGAAGCAAGTCGGCACCCGGCAGCAACGCAAGCGGCAGCGCGCCTTCGGGTGCAACCGGGTCCGGCGCCTGCCGCTGCTGCGCGTCGCCGCCTGCATCCGGCACGATGGCCGGGACGGCATCGTCGCCGGCCTGCGTGTTCCCCATGAGTGCAGGCAGCAGGATGTCCGTCTGCGTACTCTGGCCCGTGCCGGGCGCCACCGACCCTGCCACGCCACCGCGCATGCCAGGCACCGTGCGCGGCCACGGCGCGCCGTCGCGCGCGGGCCCTGGGGCCGTGCCTGCGGGCCCGCCCTGCGCCTGCCCGCCACCGGCCGCGTCCTTCAGTCCCGCGCCCCCGCCACCGATCAGCGCGAGCAGGCTCAGCACGACGTCGCCGTCAAGCTGCACCTGCACCGCATCGCGCGGGATCTCCGCCGGCGTGCCGTCGGGCCCGCGGGCGTCGTCGGTCCGGGCGGCCTCAGTGGCCGCGCGGTGCGATGGAATGTGCGAAGGCATGGAGGCGAACCGCGGCGAGCAGGATTGCGCGCGCTGTCGTCCGGCGACGCCGCGGCAAGCGGCGCGTCCCGGCTCGATCGATCAACGCGCGCGCTCGTGTCATGCGTCAGCGCCCGCCGGTCGCGTGCCGCGCGACCGGCGCATCGAAGTCGTCGGCATACGCCGGCACCGGCATCGTCGTGCGTTGCCGTACCGGCGCGGCACGATGCTCGCGCGTCTGGATGAAGATGCGGTAGCCGACGGCATACATCGTGCGCAGGTAGACGCCATGCTCGCCGTTCAGGCTGAGCTTCTTGCGCAGCTTGTAGATGTGCTGTTCGAGCGAACGGCTGACGACGTCCTCCGGGCTGCCCCACACCGCGCGCGCGATCTCGCCGCGCGCGACGTACTTGTCGAACTGCGAGAACAGCATCCATGCGATCGCGAACTCGCGCGACGTGAGCCGGATCACGTCGCCGGCCACGCTGACCGTCGACGCGTGGCGATCGAGCCGGTACGGGCCGCACGTCAGGCGCTCGCGGTCCACGCTGCTGCGCGTGCACTGGAGCCGGCGGCTGGTCAGCCGCAGACGCAGCAACAGTTCCGGCAGGCTGATCGGCGCGAGCACGATCTCGTCGGTCTCGTAGTGCAGCAGGTCGACGGCTTCCATGCTGTCGTTCGGCGAGCAGATCAGGATCAGCGGCGCGCGCTGGACGCCGTGGCACGCGCGATGGACGAGCACGGGATGCTGCGGATCGATGCCCGCCTCCATGCTGATCAGGATCGCGTCGAACTCGCGACGCGTGAGCGCGCGGGCGAAGCTCGTTTCGTCGTCGAACCGTTCGACGGCGATGCCGTTCGCGGCGAGATGGCTGCAGATTGCATCGCGCCGCGTCATGTCTTTGGAGAAAACCGCGAGATTCATTATCAGCTCGTTCCCTGGATGAGCAGGCAGGAAATGCGTCGTCCATGCCGGCCGGCGAGCGGCGTCATGCGAGGAGCGATGCCATGGTTCCGACTGCGGCAACTGGACGCCCCGGCTGTCGCGACAGGCTGCGTCGGCGACAGCGGATGCGATGGATGCAACGTACAGCTCCGGCTCGGTTATCCGGATCGTGAGTGGAGAATGTCTGGCCAGGCGGCGAAATATGCCGCGAATAGGGATATATCGCGCCGCCTTGAATTCGTCTTGCATGCAACAATCATCGGTATTGGATACCAATGAATGAATTCCTCCGGAAAGGATTCGATCTGTTTATCTTTAATAAGTAAACAAATGAATATCGATTCGATAAAGCCGTTTAAACCGACCCTATAAGTCGCAATGAAAACGATTATATGGATTTATGCTGACTCCTTCATGAACGGCATCCGCATCGCGCGCCGTACAGATGCATTCGTGTCGCCGCGATGGCGTTCGCCCGACCCGCATCGCATCACGCCTCCGCGCACTCCTGCTGCGCCAGGTCGCGGTTCATCGCCGCGAGGTAGCGGCCGTCGAGGAAGCGGCACTCGTGCTTCAGCATGCCGTAGAGGATGAAATCGGTCCGGTCGGACGCCCCCTCGCGGATCACGCCTTCGCGCCGGAAGCCGAGATTTTCGTCGAGCTGCTGCGCGGCAAGGTTGTCGGCGCGGACATAGCCGCTGATCCGGTTGCAGCGCAGCAGGATGAACGGAAAGCGGAACGCCGCGCAGACGAACCCGGGCGTGATCACGTGCGGCGAACCGGCCACCGCGAAATGCATCGCCACGTTGGGGCCGTTGTAGGCCTGGTACACCACGCCCGCCACGAGCCGGCCGTCCTTCTCGAGGCCGATCGCGTCGTCGTAGTTGGGGTAGCGCGCTTCCCCCGTCAAGGATGCGACGAACTGCATCACGTCCTCGCTTCGATCCAGAATGAGCCGTCTCATGCCAATTGCGATTGCCCTGCGGCGAGGCGCATCGCGCCTGCCGCGTCGTCAGTCATGTCCAGGCCGCGGGTGGCCGCGGCCGCCACGTCAGACGGTGACCGTCTGCCCCTGCGGATCCACCGGCCCGAGCCCGAGCTGGCTGAGTTTTTCGACTTCCTTGCCGGTCGCGGCATCCTGCGCTTCGCCCTGGCTGCCGCGCAGGTCGCCGGCCGACACGCTGACGTCGGACGCATCGATCGTCTCGCGGCCCTGCGGCTGGTGCTTGCCGTTCGTCGAGCCGGTATTCAGGATCTCGGCTGCCGTGCTCTTGCCGCTGTCGAACGTGATCGAGCCGTCCGCGTTCTGCTTGCCGATGCTCTTGCCGCTCTTGTCGTAGATGTTGCCCTGATCGTCCATCTGCACCTGCACGGTACCCTTGTCCGTGCTCAGCTTCACGTTGTGCAGCCCCTCGCCGGCCTGTCCGGAGCCGCCCAGGCCGACCGGGAGCCCGCCGTTCGCAAACGGCGAGCTGCCCGATTGCGGCACGGTGCCATTCGGCGACGCGCCGTCGCCGAGCGTGATCGTGATGGTCTGGCCGCCGGTCGGCGAATTGCCCACGCCGATGTTGACGTCCTGGCCGCCGGGCACGCCGTTGGCGCCGTTCGCGTTGAACGCGCCGCCGTTCTGCGGGTAGTTCACCGGAATCGTCGAGCCGCCATCCGTGCCGCCGGCGCCGCCGCTGCCGTTGCCGTTCGGGCCGCGCAGGTCGCCGGCCGACACGCTGACGTCGGACGCATTCATCGTTTCGCGGCCTTGCGGCTGGTGCTTGCCGTTCGCCGAGCCGGTGTTCAGGATTTCCGCCTCGGGGCTCTTGCCGCTGTCGAACGTGAACGAACCGTCCGGGTTCTGCTTGCCGATGCTCTTGCCGCTCTTGTCGTAGATGTTGCCCTGGCTGTCCATCTGCACCTGCACGGTACCCTTGTCGGTGCTCAGCTTCACGTTGTGCAGCCCCTGACCCGCGCCGCCCAGGCCGTTCGCGCCGTTGCCGCCGGCCGGCGGCTTCAGGAGCGCGGCCAGCGAACCGGCATCCAGCGTGAAGCTCGCCGGCTGATTGGCCGACGATGCACCATTGGCTCCGGAATTGCCGAAATCGGTCGGCGTGGTCGTCGACGGACTGACGGTAATCGTGATATTCGCGGCCATATCGGACACTCCTGTCTTTGATTGGAAGTATTTACCCGGCTTGCATTTCGTGCGGTCAATATAGGTGAGTGACCGACGCGACACGAGAACCGGTGCGTATCGACGCGCATAAATACGAAGCGAAATATCGATTAATGCGCGTCATAATTACCTGATCCATTCTCATAATCATGAAAAAATGACTGCCCTTCCTGCAATCGTCCGTTTCTTCGCCGATCGTCGGCCATTGCCGCGACCCTAGCGCCGCCCCATCGCCGAACCGAGCGCCGATTCGAGACGGTCGGTCGGCGACTGCGCCATATGCCTGACGACCGGATCGGGATCGTTCTTCATCTGCTTGGCCTGATCCTCGTCGAGCGGCTTCTGCGCGACACCGCCGGCCGCGGTGCGCAGATGCGCGATCGCCTCCATCTTCGACATTCCGAGATCGCGCATCAGCTGCAACGCCGACGCAATGTCGCTGCCGCCGTCGGACCGCCGGTCCTCGTCGACCGCCTTGCGATAGAACTTCTTCAGTTCCTTGTGACGCACACCATTGCTCGCCTCCAGATAGGCAGGCGCCAGCGAGTGCCGGCCATGGCTCTCTTCGAGCATGCCGACCACGCGCGCGGCCGCATGCTTCTTCACGAGGTCGACCTCCTGCTTCTTGTTGTCGGTCGACTTGTTCTCGTTGAACCTGTCGAACTTGATCGGCAGGAGGCGTCCGATGCGCTGCTGGTTGACGGTGTCGCGAATGCCGTCCCAGGCCTCCTTTTCCGTCGCATCCGGCTCGCCGTCGAGCTGCTTTTCGAGCCGGTTGCGCATCGCGCCGTCGGCGATGGCCGCCATCTTCTTGTCGCGATAATGCTGCTTGAGCGAATGGGCCGCCTTGCGGTTGTCGAGCAGGTCGCGCCCCGACAGGATCGCGCCGCCCGCGATCGCCGCGGACGCGGCGCCATGCGTGCCGACCGCCAGGCCGACGCCGGCCCCGATCCCCACGGCCGACATGGTCGTCCTGATCGCGGAGCGGACCACGCGGTTCTTGCCCTGGACCTCGGCGATGTAGCGCCCGGTCAGCACGTCGAGCATCTTCTCCCGCTGCGGGCCCTCGGACTGGCCCAGGATCGCCACCTTGAGGTCGTAGCGGGACTGGAAATCGGTCTTTCCCGCGATTTCCGACAGCGGCACCTCGCGGCCGCCCGTCTTGATCTTCGGGTCGTCGGCGGAGGCCGGCCAGTTGCCCAGTTGCTTCTGGTAGCGGCTCTTGCGCATCGCGGACGTGCCCAGTTCCTGCGCCGCGTAGACCGTATTCACGCCTTCGTGCGCCAGGGCCAGCGCGGACGCCGGCGACGACGTCAGGTGCGCCTTCGTCAGGCCCTGCACGATCCCGCCTTCGGGTTTCGTCTTGTTCAGCAACTGCGGCAGCGCGTTCTCGTTGTCGACCCGGATCCAGCGCCCGAATCGGCGCAGCGCCTTCGCGCCGACGGTAGCGTTCGGCACGAGCTGGCCCAGCGCTTCGCCATGCGGGCGCGGCGCCGCGTCCTGCTTCCCGGTCTGCGTCGTTCCGTCCGCTTGCTTGTCGGGCGGCGTTTCGCCGCTTTTGCTCGGGGCCAGCTCGCCCGGCGGCTTGGTCGTGACGGGCGCGGCCAGCGGCGCCGTCGAGCCCGGCTGCGGCTTCAGTGTCGTCGCATCGGTCTCGCCGGCGGCGGCCTTGTCCGAGGTGCTGGTGATCGCCTCGAAATGCCCGTGCTGGTCCCACACGACGACACGATGCGTCGGCGCCTGCCCCGCTTGACGCTGGCTGCCGTGGAACTGGCCGATCGTCGTGACCGGATGCGCGTCCTCGACGCCCGCCTGCACGACACCGACCTGCATGTCGACGCCGAACTTCTCGTTCACGAGCGAGACGAGTGCCGCGCCGTGCCCGCCTGCGTTGGTGTCCAGCAGCAGCATCCGGCCCTTCTCGTCCGGGTGCTGCGCGTCGAAGTCGGTGCGGATCTCGCTTACCGCCTGGTCCAGCGCCGGACCGTCGAGGTCCGGCTTCGCGCACTGCACGAGCGAGTAGATCGAGCAGTTGTTGCCGCGTCCGCCGTTGCGGATCGGCTGCATGTCCTGGCCGGCCAGCGCCGCCTCGAAGCGCGCGTTGGGCGAGCGGGTCGCTTCGAGTTGTGCATCGCGCGCCGCTTGCGGCACGTCGGCGACCACCGGCGCGTGCTTGTCCTTGTTGGCAGACGGCTTGACGGACGGCGTGTCGAGGTCGACGGCTTCGCCGAAAAACGTGTCGAATACGCGACCGAGGCGCGCCACGTGGTCGCCGGTCGCGGGCGCGGCGGCCGTCTCCGCCGCCTTGGCGGTCTTGTCGGTTTTCGTGACCGAAGTCGTCTCGGTCTCCGTCTCGTGCAGCGTGGCCGCGACGACGGCCGGCACGTGCCGGGGCTCGGACGTCTCGACCTCGCTCGTCTTGTCCGTGATCGACGCGGGCCGGCTCTTCGATTTCAACGAAGCGAGCGATGCATTCGAGCGCGGCGTCGGCGATTTCCGCACGGTGAAGCCCGTCGTGCGTTCGCTGCCCGGCGTCGCGCCGCGCTGCGCGACGCCATCCAGCGCCTTCAGCGTTTGCGCGCCCCAGTCGGACGGCGATTCCCGCGTCTGCTCCGCCGACTTGCGCGGCGAGCGCGTCTCCAGCCCGGCGAGCTGCGGTGGCGGCGTTGCGCCCGGCGCCGCCTTCTGCTTGCCGGGATCCGGCGCCTTGCGTTCGCCGGACGTCGTCGAGGGTTCGGGCTGCCGTCGCTCGAGCACGGCGTTGCTGATCTTTCGGAACATGGGGGTCTCGCGGCAGGATCGTACTGCGCGCTACGTTGGCACAGCGCGGGCGCGGATCCGGCCACGACACGAAGCGAGCACCATTTTCACGAATGCCGTTCATGCTCGTCGAAGTCGGCGCGCCTGACGCATGCGTCGCCGCGGCACCGAACCGGTCCCGCGATTCCACCGCTGTCACCGATCTGCCACCGTCGACCGGTAGCGTTCGGGGCTGACCCACGCCATCGACGGACGAATCCGCCATGCAGTGCACGTCGCGCGCCACGCCCCACGTTTATGCGGCCACGTCCCGCGCCCTCGCCGTCAGTCTCGCGATCAACCTGCTGCTGCTCGCCGCCGAGACGGTTGCGGCATGGTCCGCGCATTCGTCGGGGCTGCTGGCGGACGTCGCGCATGCGGCGATCGACCTCGCGGCCGATGCGCTGATCCTCGTCGCGTGCCGACTCGACGCCCGCCTGCCGCCCGAGCGGCGCCCGACCTTCGAACCGCTCGCGCTCGCGGGCCTCGGCGCGCTGCTCGTCGCGACCGGCGCGCAGATGATCTGGCACGCGACGACCCGGTTCGATACGCCGCCCGTCGTGCAGCCGGGTACGGCGACGCTCGCGCTCGTCGCCGTCACGCTCACCGGCAAGGCCGCGCTCTCGTACTGGATGCTGCGCAAGGCGCGCGAGACGGGTTCCGCGCTGCTCGAGGCGAGCGGTTGGCATGTGCGTACCGATGCGTTTTCGTCGTTGCTGGCGGCGCTTGCAATGAGCGCGGCACTGGTCGGCTTCGGCCGCCTCGACGACGTGGCCGCGCTCGCGATCGGCGCACTCGTGATCCGCACGGGCGCCGCGTTCATCCGGCGCGGCTGCGCGCAGTGGCCGGCGCTGGCCGAGTGGGCGAATCGCTCGACGCGCGGGTCGTGAACGTGGTGGGTATCGCCGAACGTCCGATGCATGCTGTCGGCTCGGTCGGCTCGAATGAAGAAGAGGCTCGCGCGGCGCGAGCCTCTTTTGCATGATGCCGTCGTTGTCGCGCAACCCGCGATGCGTCGACTGATGTCGATGTATCGCCGGACGAGTGCGTTCGCTTCCGATGTGCCGACATCGGCATCAGCACCCGCATCCGCCTAGCCGAGCGGCACGACGCTCCCGAGCAGGATCCGCACGAGCGTCGCCTGCCGCGTGACGCCCGTCTTCGAGAAGATCGCACGCAGGTGCGTGCGTGCCGTGTTCTTGCTGATCCCCGATTCGTCCGCGGCTTCCTCGAGTGTCAGCCCGTTCGTCAGCAGCAGCGCGAGCGACGTCTCGGCCGGCGTCAGGTCGAACAGCTTGCGGATGATTTCCTGCGCGCCCTGCGGCTTGCGGTCGGGGTCGCGCAGGAACAGCGTGACGGCCGGCCGCCGCTTGTTGTCTTCCGACCAGTCGGACAGCAGCACCGTGCGCACCAGCAGCCCGAGGCGCGGCTTGTCGAAGCTGCGCGTGATCGGCATCGCCTCGACGGTCGCCGCGGCCGTGCCGTGGTGGCCCATCACCGCGTGGCGGATCAGCCGCTTCAGCGTGCGGTTTTCCTGCGCGTCGGTCGCTTCGATCGTGCCGCGCGCAATCGTCAGGCCGTTGTTCTGCTTGAGGATCTCGTCGGCGACGCTGTTCATGTCGATGATCGTGCCGTTCTCGTCGAGCGCGATCGTGCCGACCTGCATGCGGTCGATCGCGTTCGCATAGATCGAGCGTTCGACCTCGGCCGAATCGAGCCGCGAATGCAGTTCGACCGCGCGCTTCAGGTGCGGCAGCAGCAGCGCGCAGATCGCCTTGTCGCGCGCGGAGAACTGCTTCGCCGCATGGTTGCGGCAGACGCGGAAGCGGCATTCGACGCCCGATGGCGTGCGCAGGTCCGCGCCCAGGATATAGCGCACGTCCTGCGGCTTCAGGAACTGCTTGTACAGCTCGCTCGACAGCCAGCCCGTGTCGCCGAACACGTCGTCGACGGTGACCACGCGATCGGCCGGCAGGCCGACGAACGGATCGAGCGAATAGTAGTAGTTGTTGTACGACGCCTCGCCGTCGCCCGGGACGACCGGGCCGAATTCCGACGCGTGCACGGACAGCGGCGCGCGGCGATCGCTCGCGGCCGCGCGCAGGATCAGCGTCACGTAGTTCGCCTGCAGCCAGCGACGGACGAGTTCGAGCGCGCCGGCCCACGGCGGCGTCTCCAGCGGCCCCTGATAGATGCGCGCCATCAGCTCGCTGAAATCCGCGACGCCGATATCGGCCTCGTCACTGGTTGCCTGGCTCTCTTGCGGAGCCCATCTCGTCTCCATCAGCACGCTCCATCCTCCATACGACATGTATCCGGTGTGACCACCCGCGCCGCCATGATTAAGACGCGTCTAAATTCCAGCGTCATCGGGAGATTCACTGAATGGCGAGAATTGGCCATCCGCGCGTGTGAACCATCGTCCAATCGGATGATGTGGCGCCCTGCCTGCTGCGCTGGAATGCCCGTCAGGCCGTACCGGCAAGCATCCGGTGCGGACTCAGGGAAAACCGCGACACGGGTTTACCTGATTCAGACCGCATTCGATTCAGACAGGAGTTCCCATGCCGCTCGACCCTCAGGCGCAGGCGCTGCTTGCCGCATTCGCCCAGGCCCCCGCGATCGATTTCGCGCAGCTCACCGTTCCCGCCTACCGTGCGAGCCTCGCCGCGGGCGGCGCCTTCGCGCCCGGCGATGCCGTCGCCGCCGAAGAGGACTGGCAGGTTCCCGCCTCGGGCCGTCAGTTGTCCGCACGGCTGTATCGGCCCGACGCCGACGGGCAGTTGCCGCTGACCGTGTTCTTCCACGGAGGCGGCTTCGTGTCGTGCGGCATCGACTCGCACGCGAACCTGTGCCGCAGCCTCGCGCAGCGGGCCCGCACGCTCGTGCTGTCGGTCGACTACCGGCTCGCGCCCGAAGCGCGCTTCCCGGCTGCCGCGCACGACGCATGCGACGCCGTGCGCTGGGCCGCGGCCAGTGCACGCGATCTCGGCGCGCGCGCCGGCGCGGTGGCCGTGGCCGGCGACAGCGCCGGCGGCAATCTCGCGGCGGTCGCCGCGCTGCAGTTGCGCGGCTCGGGCATCGCGATCGCGCATCAGTTGCTGCTGTATCCGGTCGTCGATTGCGCGACCGAGCATCCGTCGTATCAATCGCTCGGCGACGGCTATTTCCTGACGGCCGACATGATGCGCTGGTTCAAGCATCACTATTTCGACGACGGCGCCGATCGCGCATCGCCGCTTGCCAGCCCGCTCGCCGCGCCGGACGTCGCGGGCGTCGCACCGGCGACGATCGTCAGCGCCGAATTCGATCCGCTGCGCGACGAGGCCGAAGCCTATGCGCAGCGTCTCGCGCAGGCCGGCACGCCGGTGACGCTCGTGCGCTGGCCGGGCCAGTTGCACGGTTTCGCGAGCATGCTCGGCGCCGTCGACGCAGCCGACCGCGTGCTGACGTTCGGCGCCGCCGCGCTGCGCCGCGCGTTCGACGCCGCGGAGGCGCAATGACGCTCGCCGGCACGCGGGAGATCGTCGACGAGCTTCGTGCGGGCCGCATGGTCCTGCTCGTCGACGAAGAGGATCGCGAGAACGAAGGCGATCTCGTGATCGCCGCCGATCACGTGACGCCCGACGCGATCAATTTCATGGCGCGCTTCGGGCGCGGGCTGATCTGCCTGACGCTGACCGCCGAGCGCTGCGAGCAACTGCGGCTGCCGCCGATGGCCGACCATAACGGCACGCCGTTCGGCACCGCGTTCACCGTCAGCATCGAGGCCGCCGAAGGCGTGACCACCGGCATTTCGGCGGCCGATCGTGCGCATACGATTCGCGCGGCCGTGCGGGAAGGCGCGCGCCCCGACGATCTCGTGCAGCCCGGCCACGTATTCCCGATCGCCGCGCGCCCGGGCGGCGTGCTCGTGCGCGCGGGCCACACCGAGGCCGGCTGCGATCTCGCGGCGCTTGCCGGGCTCACGCCGGCGTCGGTGATCTGCGAGGTGATGAACGACGACGGCACGATGGCGCGCCTGCCGGAGCTGAAGACGTTCGCCGCGCATCACGGGCTGAAGATCGGCACGATCGCCGACCTGATCCACTACCGCCGCGAGCACGAATCGCTGGTCGAACGCGTCGGCGAGCGGCCGCTGCATACGCCGTGGGGGCGGTTTCGCGCGATCGAGTATCGCGACGCCGTGCACGGCGCGCCGCATCTCGCGCTCGTGCGCGGCGAACCCGATCCCGCGACCCCGGTGCTGACGCGCGTGCACGAATGCCATTCGCTGCTCGACCTGCTCGACGCGGAGCCGTCCGCGCATTCGTGGCCGTTGCATGCCGCGCTGCAGCGGATCGACGCGGCCGGCTGCGGCGTGGCGGTGCTGCTCGATTGCGACATGCGCGGCGACGCGATGCGGATGCCGGCCGGCAACGGGCACCGCGACGGGCGCGTGACGGGGATCGGGTCGCAGATCCTGCGTGACGTCGGCGTGCGGCGGCTGAACGTGCTGTCGAGCCCGTTCCGGCTGCCGGCGCTGTCGGGGCACGATCTGGAGATCATGGCGTTCATCCCGCTCGGGGACGACGATCCGGAAGGTGCGCGGAGCGCACACGCGAATCCGCTTCGGGCGGCTTGATGCGTCGATGCGCGGGCGTCGTGCGCGGCACCTTGCGGGAGATGGCCGGCTGGCTCTACGCGTTACAGGTTATCGTTTGTTTTTTGTAAATACAGCCTTTGATTTGTATTTTGACGATACATACCATAGACTGTATTTTCCGATTACAAACGATCGCCTGTTATCTCGTGGAGCGCCCGATGGCTTTTCCCGTCCAGACCCTGACCCAATTACGCCCGATACTCGTCGGCTTCCGAAAGTCCGCGGGGCTCACGCAGGCGCAACTGGCCGCCCGCGTCGGCGTCACGCAGCAATCCTACGCGCAGCTCGAAGCCAATCCGTCGGCGGTCAGCATCGAACGGCTTTTCAAGGTGCTGAACGCGCTCGGCGTTCGCATGACGCTCAGCCTCGACGAACGGGATGAATCGGCGAAAGCGGCCGATTCCGCTTCCGCTGTCGCTGCCGCGCCGGCGGTTCGCCAGCCGGCCGCGAGCAAACGCGGCACCACGGCCGCCCAAAGCCCGGCCGGCACTACGGCCGGCGTCGCGCGAAAACGGCCGGCAGCGACCCGAGCCAAGCCGCGCGTTTCGAAGCGGGAGGACTGGTGACGATGGCCACCCGCGCCCGCCACGACCGGCTCGACCTGTGGATGAACGGTATTCCGGTCGGCTACTGGGAGATTCGGCGCGGCATCGAGCGCCTCGTCTACCTGCCCGACTGGCTCGACGATCCCCAGGGGCGACCGTTGTCGCTGTCGCTGCCCTTCACGCCCGGCAACCAGCCGCACCAGGGCGCGGTCGTTGCCGACTACTTCGACAACCTGTTGCCGGACAGCGAGCCGATCCGCCGCCGCATCGCGCAGCGTTACCGGCTCGGATCGACGGCGCCGTTCGCACTGCTCGCGTCGATCGGCCGCGATTGCGTCGGTGCGATCCAGATGCTGCCGCCAGGCGAGACGCCGGTCGATCTCGAGGCCATCAGCGGCGTCACGCTCGACGACGCGGCCGTCGCCGATGTGCTGCGCCATGCGACGGCCGCCCCGCTGCCCGGCCGCGCGGAGCCGGACGGCGACTTGCGCCTGTCGATCGCCGGCGCGCAGGAAAAGACCGCGCTGCTGCGTCAGCGCAACCGCTGGTTGCGGCCGACGGGCAGCACGCCGACGACGCACATTTTCAAACTGCCGCTCGGGCGCGTCGGGAACATGCAGGCCGACATGCGCACGTCGGTGGAAAACGAATGGCTGTGCGCGAAGCTCGTCGCGGCGTACGGCCTGCCGGTCGCGCCGTGCGAGATCGGCCGGTTCGACGACCAGAAGGCGCTGATCGTCGAGCGCTTCGACCGGCGGCCGTCGCGCGACGGCTCGTGGCTCCTGCGGCTGCCGCAAGAGGACATGTGCCAGGCGACCGGCACGCCGTCCGGCGCCAAGTACGAATCGGACGGCGGCCCCGGCATCGACACGATCATGGGCATCCTCGCGAATTCGGCCGACGCCGCGCACGACCGGACGAACTTCTTCGTCGCGCAGCTCGTGTTCTGGGTGCTGGCGGCGATCGACGGCCATGCGAAGAACTTCAGCATCGCGCACCTGCCCGGCAACACGTACCGCAGCACGCCGCTGTACGACGTGCTGTCCGCGCATCCGATCATCGGCACGCGCCGCAACCAGATTCCGCCGCGCCGCGCGCGCCTTGCGATGGCCGTGTGCGGGAAGAACCGGCACTACGTGATCGGCGAGATCCAGCCCCGCCACTGGATTGCGCAGGGCCGGCGTGTCGGGCTGACCGAGGACGACGTGCGCGTCGCGATGGCCGCGGTCGTTGCTCGCACGGAACCCGCGATTGCCGAGGCTGCCGCGCAGATTCCTGCGGATTTCCCGATGGACGTTGCGGATGCGATCTTCGACGGCATGCGCCGGCAAAGCCGCAAGCTCGAGGCGGGCGATATCGCGTGACGGCCGCCGACCTGTGAGGCTTGCCGTGCAATGCGTGAGGATTGCCGTGTAACGTGTAACGCGTGACGCCCGATGCCTGATGCGGTCGCCGCGGCCGTTCAGCCAGCGTCGCGCGCGCGGGCGAGCGCCGCGAGGTTCCCTTCGCCGAACCCGTGGTGCCCCTGGCGCTGCACGATCTCGAAGAAGATCTCGCCGGGCTTGCGCTTCACGAAGGTCTGGAAGAACAGCTTAGGCACGCCGTCGCTGCCGATCTCGCCGTCGACCAGCACCGCCCGGCGGCGCAGCGCGTCGAGATCGACGCCGTGCCCCGGCAGCCGCGCATCGACGTCGTCGTAATAGCGCGCGGGCGGCTCGATGAATTCGACGCCGTTCGCACGCAACGCATCGACGCACGACAGGATGTCGTCGGTGGCGAGTGCAACGTGCTGCACGCCCTCGCCCGGATGGTCGGGCAGATACGCATGCATCAGCTCGGTGCGCCGCGTGCCTTCCTCGTAGACCGGAATCCGCACCGCGCCGCACGGCGATACCATCACGCGCGATTCCTCCGACACATGCCAGTGCGCATCGATTTCGTGGATCTCGCGAAAATGCAGCAGGTCGTGGTAGAAATCCAGCCACTCCCGCATGCGCCCCGCGCCGACGGTTTGCGTGAAATGGTCGACCTGCTGCAGGCCGACGCCCGCGCAGTCGAGATCGGTGTGCGCGGTCGCGATGTCGATCGGCCGGAAATCCATGTCGAAGATCGAGATATCGCCGACGCCGCCGCGCTGGCCGTCCCGCCCGCGCCAGCGGTCGACGAAATACAGGTGCGAATCGCCGATGCCCTGGATCGCCGGGATCTTCAGTTCGCCCACGCCCACCTTTTCGCCCTCGAACGCCCATGCGCCGAGCTCGATCGCCCGCTCGAACGCGCGCCGGGCGCTCGCCACGCGCAGCCCGATCGCGCAGACGCCCATTCCGTATTCCTCCGCATAGCGCGCAGCGAACGAATCGGGCTCGGCATTGATCAGGAAATGCATCTGCCCCTGCCGGTACAGCGTGACGTTCTTGCTGACATGGCGTGCGATCGCCTTGAACCCGAACTGCTCGAAGCGCTGCGCGAGCGCTTCCGGCACGGGCGCCGCGAATTCGACGAACTCGAGGCCGGCCATCCCGAGCGGATTGGCGGCCGGATCGGCAACAGGCGGCGTATCGCTGGACAGGGGGTGGGAATTGCCGGGCATTCCAGTCTCCGAGGGCATGCGGTCGATGGGGACGGCGCCCGTCGCGTGCGGCCTGTGCGGCCGACGGAACGACCGCGCATCCGCCCCGAACGGGCAAATTGTCGATGCTGCAGATTTTAACCAGATCGTTCACGGCGGCACACCCTGGCCGAACGGGATATCGCCACGCCGCTTAGTGCAAACCCGGAAATCGTTCGATAATCGCACGAACTTGAACGATAATCGCGCACTTTGTCCGATTGGCCAATTGCCGCCATGCGGCGTGCGCCCTATTCTCCGTTCACCCATCGACTTCAATTCAGCATCGGACGCGGCGCCGCCACGATTCCACGATGCGCCGAGCCAGGAGACACCGCCATGACCCCAACCTTCGACACCCTCGACGCCGCAGCCGGCGCCCGCGCGCGCAGCCAGGCCCGCAAGGCCGCGATCGGCAGCTTCGTCGGCGCCGTCGTCGACTGGTACGACTTCCTGCTGTACGGGATTGTCGCCGCGCTCGTATTCAATTCCGAGTTCTTCCCGAAAGTCAGCCCGACGATGGGCACGCTCGCCGCGTTCGCAACGTTCGGCGTCGGCTTCCTGTTCCGGCCGCTCGGCGGCGTCGTGTTCGGCCACTACGGCGACCGGCTCGGGCGCAAGCGGATGCTCGTGCTGACCGTGATGCTGATGGGGCTGTCGACGGTCGCGATCGGCCTGCTGCCTGCGTTCTCGACGATCGGCTGGTGGGCGCCCGTGCTGCTGGTGCTGATGCGTGCGATCCAGGGTTTCGCGGTCGGCGGCGAATGGGGCGGCGCGGCGCTGATGGCCGTCGAGAGTGCGCCGAAGGAGAAGAAGGCGTTCTACAGCAGCGGCGTGCAGGTCGGCTACGGCGTCGGCCTCGTGCTGGCCACGGGCATCGTGTCGATCCTGAGCCACACGCTCGGTGAAGCGGCGTTCAAGTCGTGGGGCTGGCGCCTGCCGTTCGTGTTCAGCATCGTGCTGGTGCTGATCGGGTTGTGGGTGCGCAAGAACATGGACGAGTCGCAGGAGTTCGTCGAGAAGGTCGAGCACGGCAACCGCAAGCTGCGCCTGCCGGTGCTGGAAGCGCTGACGCGTCATCCGAAGGCGTTCCTGCTGATCGTCGCGCTGCGGCTCGCCGAACTGTTCACGATGTATATCGTCACCGCGTTCGCGCTCAGCTATTCGACGACGAACCTCGGCATGTCGCGCGACCTGTTCCTGAATATCGGCCTGCTGGTCGGCGCGGTGAGCTGCGTGACGATTCCGTGCTTCGCGTGGCTCGCCGACCGCTACGGCCTGCGCCGCATCTACCTGATCGGCGCGCTGATCGGCCTGGCGTCCGCGGTGCCGTTCTTCGTCGCGCTGGAGGCGCGGTCGATCGCGTGGATCGTGATCTTCTCGATCCTGCTGGCGAACGCCGCGCACGACATGGTCGTGAGCGTCCAGCAGCCGCTGTTCACCGAGTTGTTCGGCGCCGAATACCGCTACAGCGGCGCGGGTGTCGGCTACCAGTTCGCGAGCGTCGTCGGCGGCGGGTTCACGCCGTTCATCGCGGTCGGCCTCGTCAGCGTGGCCGGCGGGTCGTGGCACCTCGTCGCCGGTTATCTCGCGGTCGGCTGCCTGATCTCGCTGGTGGTCGCCGCGCGGATGCGGGCGGCGCAGTGATGGCCTGACCGGATGGCCGGCCGGATTCGCGGCCGGCCATTTCTCCGTGCCGGCAGGCAATCGTCCGGCCGAATCGCATGCAGCCAACGTCAAACACCGTCAATCGCGTATCCCGATCCCCTTTTTTCCCCTCTGAACATTCCACGCCGCCGGCCGACCAATGGCATCATATGGGCCTACGTCAGTCACCGATACGCCCCCATATCATGTCGAATCTCATCGTCCACGGCGGCACTCCGCTGCGCGGGGACATCAAGCCGTCCGCGAACAAGAACGCCGTCCTGCCGATCCTGTGCGCCACCCTGTTGACCGATCAGCCGCTGCGCCTCGTCGGCGTGCCGGACATCACCGACGTGCGCAAGATCCTCGACATCTTCCGCACGCTCGGCAGCGACGTGTCGGTCGATTTCACGACGGGCCTGCTCGAACTCCACCATCGCAACACGAAGTTCGATCCTGCCGTCCACCGGCTGCCCGAGGCAATGCGCTCGTCGATCATGCTGATTCCGCCGCTGCTCGCGCGCTTCGGCGTCGCGCGCCTCGAGAACGACGTGAAAGGCTGCACGCTCGGCGTGCGCGAGATCGATCCGCACGTCGAGGTGTTCGAGCGCTTCGGCGCGCACATCGAGCGCACGCCCGATTCGCTGATCGTCCGCACCGACGGCCCGCTGACGGCCAACGACCACTGGTTCGACTACGCGTCGGTGACCACCACCGAGAACTTCGCGCTGTGCGCGACGGCCGCGAGCGGCACGTCGACGCTGATGAACGCGGCGTCCGAGCCGCACGTGCAGGAGTTCTGCCAGTTCCTCGCGATGATCGGCGTCACGATCGAGGGCATCGGCACGTCGCGGCTGTGCGTGACGGGCGGCGGCAAGCTCGGCGGCGGCGAGTTCCGCTTTGCCGAGGACTTCCACGAGATCGCGACGTTCCTCGCGCTCGGCGCGATCACCGGCGGCGACATCACCGTGCGCAACTCGTCGCCCGAGCATTTCCCGCTGATCGACCGCACGTTCGCGAAGTTCGGCGTCAACGTCACGCACCGCGACGGCTGGTCGCGTGCGGAACGCGACGGCCCGCTGCGCGTGCGCCGGCCGTTCACGCAGAACATCCTGACCAAGGTCGAAGCCGCGCCGTGGCCGTACCTGCCGGTCGACCTGCTGCCGATCTTCATCGCGCTCGGCGTGCGCGCGGAAGGCAGCGCGATGTTCTGGAACAAGGTCTACGACGGCGCGCTCGGCTGGTCCGGCGAACTGTCGAAGTTCGGCGCGCACGTGCTGCTGTCCGATCCGCACCGGCTGATCACGTTCGGCGGGCTGCAACTGACGCCGGCACGCGTCGAAAGCCCGTACATCATCCGTGTCGCGATCGCGCTGCTGATGGTGGCCGCGAGCATCGAAGGCCGTTCGGAAATCATGAACGCGCTGCCGATCCGCCGCGCGCACCCCCATTTCGTCGAGAACCTGCGGTCGGTCGGCGCGAACGTCGAGTGGACGAGCAGCGAATGATGCACTGAAGGATGCGGCGCGCGTGACGGTCGCGTCGCATCCGGTTCCTCGGCTTTTCATGCTTTATCGGCCGCTTCTATGCGCGACCGCGCAGCGTTCTGCCATCGATTCCCATCTGCTCTCGTCAGCGCACTGCGTGCTGCTTCACTCCTCTTCCCCGCTGTCAGCGCCAGCCCGACGATGCGTCATCGGGACGTCTACTCCTGCTACCCGTCGGCTTTTTCCCGCGCGCGAAACAACCAGATTCAGACCTGTCCAATTGCCGAAATGTGCGCCCGGCCATAGGCTTCCTTCCCGACCCCGCGGATAGCGCCAAAACCGTGCACCCGCGCTCCAGCAGGAAAATGCACAGCCTATGGAACCCCGATTCACCCTGGCGCAGATGCGCGACGTCTGGATCGATGCGTATCGTCACGCCGATATCGAGCAACTCGATTTCATCGCGAGCCCACACTTCTTTGTCCAGCACAAAGCTTACATTCGCACGAAAGCGCAATTCCTTGCGCGAATGCGCGTCGCCGCGGCCGAACGCGCATCGGACACGGGTATCGCATATCAGGACGAAACCATGCAAATCGTCACGCGCGGACAATGGGCGACGATAACGGGCATCGGATCGGTTCGAATCAACCAGGCGATCGATTCCCGCTTCGATTTCGTCGAGGACTGGTGCGTGATGGGTGCGCGATGGCGCATTGCCGCGCTCCGCCATGAACACAAGTAACCTGGACCGCGTCGCAGTTGCGTTCCGGCGCTTGAATGGGTCGAGTCAGATCTACTCGTTTGCGTCGTTCCGCCTGAACCTGAAACCGCCAGGCAGCTTGCCTCTGAAACGCCTCAACGGCAGCAGAAGCGCTTCGGGACGCGCGTTGCGGCTCTCGGCCAAAGCGCCGGCACGGTGAACGACGATTTCGACTTCGTCGCCTTCACGCAGCCCCAACACGTCGACCAGACCGGCCGGAAGGCGCACCGCCAGGTTATTCCCCCACTTTGCAACCCGCATACGATCCTCCTTGAATAGATGTCGCCGACTCTATATCTGCCGCTATCCGGCGGACAAGGGGATGGCCGATCAACCAATCGCCCGTTACCCCACAACTCGCGCGATAATCGCCCACTCGCGCGCGAATACCGCGCACCCACCGCCCCCCGACGATGAAAAAGCCCGAACTCGACCGACGCGACTGGATTGCCGGCCTCGAAAAAGGCCTGATGATCCTCGAAGCCTTCGACAGCCAGCACGCGCGCATGACGCCCACGCAGGCCGCCGCGCGCACGGGCCTCACGCGCACGGCCGCGCGGCGCTACCTGCTGACGCTCGAAGCGCTCGGCTACGTGTACACCGACGGCAAGCTGTACGGCCTCACGCCGCGCGTGCTGCGGGTCGGCTGGTCGTACTTCGATTCGGCGCGCCTGCCGCGCACGGTCCAGCCCTATCTGCAGCAACTGAGCGCGTCGCTGAACGAATCGGCGTACGTCAGCGTGCTCGACGGCTGGGAACTGGTGTTCATCGCACGCAATGGCGTGTCGCGCGTGATGACGACGGGCTTCGTGCTCGGCGCGCGCGTGCCGGCGCCGCTGACGTCACCCGGTGTCGTGCTGCTCGCCCATCACCCCGATCGCGAAGCCGTGCGCGCGTGGCTCGACGCAGCCGAACTGCCACCGTTCACGCCGCACACGATCACCAACAAGGCGCGGCTGCTCGAACAGGTCGACCAGGCGCGCGACGCCGGTTTCGCGGCGATCGAGCAGCAATTGCAGGTCGGCGTGCGCGGGATCGCGGTGCCGCTGAAGAACCGTCACGGCGAAGTGGTCGCCGCGCTGAGCACGAACATGCCGATCGGCGCGGAGACCGCCGACGCGGCCGTGCGGCGCGTGCTGCCGCACTTGCAGGAAGCCGCGCTCGCGATGCTCAACGTGCTGTAGCGCCAGGCCGCCTCGCCTTCGCCTGCACCGTCACCCGATCCGCCACCAGCGCGGCAGCAGGTCGCGCACCTCGCGCCTGCGATAACGGTCGTCGATCAGGTGCACGACGCCTTCGTCGTGCTCGGTGCGGATCACGCGCCCGGCCGCCTGCACGACCTTCTGCAAGCCCGGATACAGGTACATGTAGTCGTAGCCGTTGCCGAACCGCGCGTCCATCGCACGCCGCATCTGCTCGTTGACGTCGTTGACCTGCGGCAGCCCGAGCGTCGCGATGAACGCGCCGATCAGCCGTTCGCCGACCAGGTCCACGCCTTCCGAAAACGCCCCGCCCAGCACCGCGAAACCGACACCGCGCCCGCCCGCGTCGAAGCGCGCGAGAAACGCGTCGCGCTCGCTTTCGGCCATGCCGGGCGCCTGCGCCCACACGGGCACGTCCGGATGGCGTGTCTGCATCAGCGCCACCACGCGCCCGAGATAGTCGAAGCTGCTCAGGAAGCCGAGGTAGTTGCCGGGCCGTGTCGCGTATTGCGCGGCGATCAGGTCGGCGATCGGTTCGAGCGACCGGTCGCGATCGCGCCAGCGGGTCGACACGTGACTCGCGACGCGCACCGTCAGCTGCTCGGCGCGGAACGGCCCGTCGACGTCGAGCCAGCCCGTATCGCCCGGCAGCCCGAGCGTGTCGCGATAGAAATGGAACGGGCTCAGCGTGCCCGAGAACAGCACGGTCGCGCGCGCGGCCTCGTAGCGCGGGGCTAGAAAGCCGGCCGGAATCACGTTGCGCACGCACAGCGTCGACTGGACGCGGCGGCGGCGGGCAGCCGTCGCGACACCGTCGAGCGCCGGCTGGCGCGGCATCGGCTCGCCGAGCAACGTCGCGTCGAAGATCGATGCGCTGTCGAAGGCTTCGGCGAGCACGCCGAACTGGATCGCCTCGAAATGAAACCGCAGCAACGCGTCGCCGTTCGCGCGCGGCGCGTCGGTCAGGTGTTCGCCGATCGCCGCGACGAGGTTCTGCACGGCCGATACGATCGGGCCCGGCACGTCCGGATACGCGGCATAGCGCTCGGTCTGCGCGCGATTGATCGTGCCCCACGCGCGGGCAAGCCGGTCGAATGCCTTGCGCAGCGCCGCCGGCGCGGCTTCGCGGGCGGCCGCGAACGCGAACGGATCGAGCGACGCGCTGTACATCTTGCGCGCGCGGTCGAGCAGGTTGTGCGCTTCGTCGACGAGCACGCCGACACGCCACTGGTTTTGCTGCGCGAGCGTATGCAACATCGCGCTGCCGTCGTAGTAGTAGTTGTAGTCGCCGATCACCATGTCCGACCAGCGCGCGAGCTCCTGCGACAGGTAGTACGGGCAGACGTCGTGCGCGAGCGCGGCCGTGCGCACGGCGTCGCGATCGAGCAGGCCGGCCTCGATCGCCACATCGCGCGCGGCTGGCAGCCGGTCGTAGAAGCCTTTCGCGAGCGGGCACGATTCGCCGTGGCACGCGCTGTCCGGATGCTCGCACGCCTTGTCGCGCGCGACGAGTTCCAGCACGCGCAGCGGCAGCGCGGGCGTGCCGGCGCCGAGCGTCGTCGCCGCTTCGAGCGCAAGCGCCCGGCCGGGCGTCTTCGCGGTCAGGAAGAAGACGTGGTCGAGTTCGCCCTCGCCGCACGCCTTCAGCAGCGGAAACACGGTGCCGAGCGTCTTGCCGATGCCGGTCGGCGCCTGCGCCATCAGGCAGCGTTCGTCACGCGCCGCGCGATAGACCGAGACCGCCAGTTCCCGCTGACCGCTGCGGAACTGCCCATGCGGAAAGGCAAGTGCGCGCAGCGCCGTGTCGCGCGCGGCGCGATGGGCCGACTCGCGTTCGGCCCAGCCGACGAAGCACGCGCACTGCTCGGCGAAGAAGGTCGCGAGCGTGCCGGCATCGAGCGTTTCCGTGAGTACGGTCTCGCGCTCGGACACGATGTCGAAATACACAAGCGCAACGTCGATTTCCTTCAGGCCGCGTGCGTCGCACAGCAGGTGCGCGTAGACCTTCGCCTGCGCCCAGTGCAGCGCGCGATGGTTGGCCGGCATCGCATCGAGGCTGCCGCGGTAGGTCTTGATTTCCTCGACGCGGTTCGCCACGGGATCGTAGCCGTCCGCACGGCCGCGCACGGTGAGCGTGCCCCACGTGCCCGTCAGCGCGATCTCGGTTTCGTAGCGCGCGCCGCGTTTGGACGTGACCGCACCGTGGCCGGCGATGCCTTCGAGCGCCGTCGGCGCGGGCGTGAAGCGCAGGTCGAGATCGCCGCGCCGCGCGGTGAATTCGCACATGGCCCGCACCGCGACGACGTAGCTCATGCGGACAGCCCCGCCGCTTCGGCGTGCGCCACGCCCTCGCCGGCCCATTCGACATCGACGACACGCACCGGCATGCCGTGCGCGACGCAGTATGCAAGCCAGCGTGTCTGGTTGTCCTGCAGCCGGTCGCCGGGGCCTTTCACCTCGATCAGCTCGTAACGGCGCTCATCGGGCCAGAAGCGGACGAGATCGGGCAGCCCCGAACGGTTGCCGCGGATATCCGCGAGCAGGCGCGTGAACCACAGCCGCAAGTGCTCGGGCGGCAGGCACGCGAGCGCTTCATCGAGCAGCGCGTCGGTCAGCACGCCCCAGAACACGAACGGCGATTGCAGCCCGGCCTTCGTCGCGAAATGCCGGCGGATCGTGTCGCGGTACGCGCCCGAATCGAGCTGCGCGAAACACGCGTCGAATGCGTCCGCACGGCGCGCGGCGAAATCGGGCGCATGCAGGTCGGCCGGGCCGCGCTGGAACGGATGGAAGAACGCGCCGGGCACGGCCGCGAACACGGGCTCCCAGCACAGCAGGCCGAACAGCGAATTGATCAGCGTGTTCTCGACGTAATGGACCGGCGAAGCCGGCTGCGCGAGATGGTCTCGCACTGCGAATTCGACGCTGACGAACGCGTCGGGACGCGTGAGCACGAGTGTTTCGCGCGGTGCGCCGGCAGCGGCGGCCGCGCGTTCGACACGCTGGCCGGCACGGCGCTGCAGACGCGGCAGCATGCGCTCGACGCGCTGACGCTCCTCGTCGCTCTCGAAGCGGCCGCGCGCATCGAGCGCCAGCGCGAGCGCATCGTCGTCGCGCCCGCAGCGCTCGAGCACGCGGATGCGCCGGTGGCGGCTGCCGGGCCACGCACTGCGCGCGTAGGCATCGAGCGCGGCATCCCAGTCGGCGCGGCGCTCGCAGGCCTGCCCGAGCGCGAACAGCAGCTTCGCGCGACGCGTCGCGAGCCACGGCTGCGCGCAACCCACTGCGTCGATCGAGCGCATCAGGTCGTCGAACGGCAAGTCGTCGGGCCACACGTCGAGCGCGTCGCGACACGTCTGCAGCGCGAGATACGCATCGACGTCGCCGCGCTGCTGGAACGCACGCGACGACGGCGCGATCGGCACGCTTTCGTACTGGAACACGCCGAGATCGGCGAGCACGAATTCGCTCCAGTCCTGATGGAGATTGCCGAAGAACATCAGCCGCAGCCGGTCGCACAGCGCGCCGACCGTCACGCGCAGCACACGGTCGCCGGCCTGCGCGCACCACGCGTCGAGCGGCTGCGCGGTGTCGTGCGCGGGCCGCAGCCGCTCGAGCCATTCGGGCTTGCGCTCGCCGGCATGCGCGGCGAGCGACGGGAAGATGCGCAGCAGGTCGGCCTTGGTCGACAGCGCGAACAGCTCGTCGAGCGTCAGCGCGGGCGCCGGGTCGACCCAGCCGAGCGCGACGAGCGGCGCGGCCGCGTCGAGCGTGCTGCCGATTTCGTCGTACGCGAGCTTGCTCGCGCGGAAGTCGGACCCGCTGCGCATCAGCATCCGCACGAGCAGCGCGCGAGACGGCTGCGGCAGCGTCGCGAACTGCCGGACGAACGCGTGCTCGTGCGCGTCGAACAGGTCGTCGTAACGCTCGCCGAGCCAGGCCAGCGCGCGTTCGAAATTGGTCAGGTAGTAAAACGCCGGGGGCGTCGGCGAAGCAGGCGTCACGGAGATCGATCACTGTACGTTTGTACAGGTCGGAATCATATCAAATGTGACGGCAGATGCCGCGTGCGACATCCGCCCGCCGCTGCCCCGACTGTCGTCAGAACTGGTAATTCACCGACATGTCGAACACGCCGTTGGTCGACTGCTGCGTGATCGGGCTGCGCGCCGCGCGGCCGACGAGTTGCTCGATCGCGCCGTCCATCGTGACGAACCAGTGCTTGTTCACGAACCACACCATCGTCACGCCGAGGCCCGCCGACTTGATCCCCGCCCCCGACGAATAGGCCGGCAGCCCCGAGCGCGCGGCGGCGCCCTGGCTCACGCCGAACCAGCTGTTCATGTAGCGCGAATCGGCGAACGACACGGTCGGCCCCGCGAACCAGAAGAAGTTTTCGTTGCTGCCCGGCATCGGCATGTACGCGGACAAATCGCCGGTCCAGCCGTTCGAGCCGCCGATGCTGCGCCGGACATCCGCGCGCAGCACGAGCGGGAATTCCTTCGAGATCACGTAATCGCCCGACAGCTTCATCACGGGCGCCGCGTTGATGTTGTCGAGGCCGTTCAGGTGGCCGAGATCGTCGGCCGAACGGCGCCCGAGGTCATAGCCGACCGACAGGCTCACGCGCCAGTTCGGCCCGCGCAGCACGTTCGCGCCGAGCCCTTCGCCGGTCGACAGGAAGAACAGGTCGCGATAGCGGATGTCAAGGTTCGGGCCGCCCATCACGCGATAGCGGTCGGAGCCCGCATAGCGCGGCTGCAGCGTCATCGCGGCGCCGACGCTGACCTGCCACGTGGAGACGGTCGGATCAAACAGTTTCTCGAGCGGCACGCCCGCCGAGTACTGCCACTCGCCGAGCGGCGAAGGCGTCTGGGCCGACGCATCACGGGCGCCGGCCGCCGTGAGCGCCGCGCAGGCCGACAGGCCGGATACGAACCGGCGTGCGCCGGGTGAAAGCAACAGGCGAGCAACAGTCATCAAGGCGTCTCCGTCGGTTGCGCGAAACGGACCTGAAGGAAAGCGCGTCGCGCCTCTCCGGCTACCGCGGCTGGCAGCCTGTGGCGCGAACGTAGCGTGCGCTGAATTAACGGACATCCTACGCGACGCGCGCGAGAGACGCAAAGCGCCCGCCGCGGGCGGGCACCTTGCCGCTTTCCGGATTGAAGGGGGTGGCGTTGCCGGATCAGAAACGCTCGACGTGATAGTCGCCGGCCAGCGCGGCCGGGCTGCGCGTCGACATCATCCGCGAGAACCCGTCGGCGAGCCGTCCGAGCGCCAGCTGTTTCTGGCTGGCGTCCCAGTGCGTATAGGTGTCGTACGCGGCATCGTCGAACGAGACGGTGACGGCCACCGGGCGACCGCTCGCGCGAAAGCCGATCTGCAGCACGCCGCCCGGCAATTCCTCGATGTGATAGCGCAGCGAGCGCGATTCGAAATAGCGGCCCAGCACCTGAGCGATCGCGCGCTTGTCGGGTGATTGAACGTGGATGTCCATGAGGGTCCTCCTTTTCAGTATTCGCGCGGCCGGTGGTAGCGCACCGCTCCACCGGGCATCCGCATCGGCGGCGGATGCGACGGCGGGTCGCCCTGCGGCAGCCCGTCGGGCACGGGCGGGTCGACCGGATCGTCGTGCCCGGGCGGTACCGGGTCCGGGTCGACGTCGGGGGTCGTCGGTTCGGGGCGGTGCAGCATGGATGGCGTCTTCATGTCACTCCTGCGCGACGGCGCGCGCCTCTCGATGGCGCTGCGACCGCGCGCAAGCAACGTGCCCGCCCGTTCCGCCCGGACGCGGCCCGCTCAGTCGTCGTAGGCCGCCATCACCAGCCACATCGTGCGTCCCTCCGCGGTCAGCCGCACCGCGAGCGCGAACGGATCGGCCGGCGTGCAATGCGCGATGAGCGCCTGCTGCGCACGCTCGGGGCCGTCATAGACGATGTCGTTCAGCTCGCGCACCTCGTCCTTGCCGTCGAACATGCGCCGTTCGGGCCGATAAACCAGCGATTCGCGCTTCCACGCGGCGAAACGCGCGCGCACGCTGGCGAATTCGCCGCCGCATACGTTCGCGTCGTAACGTATCCTTTCCCTGGTTGCATTCATCACGTTGTCCTCTTGTCCACGCCGACAGCGCGCGGCGCATGTCCCGCGCACCCGTCCGGCTTCTCCGGCGCGCAAGCGTCGTGCCGTCGGCCCCTGACGGGCACGCCGCTTGCGCACGCATTGACCAGCAAGGAGGTTCGACCATGACCGCTTACGCCACCGGCCGCCACGACGCCGTGTCACCGGCTGCCGGACTGTTCCATCTCGCCACGTCGCGCCCGCCGTCGAAAGACAAGACGGAAGAGCGCATCGACGAAGGGCTCGAGGAGACGTTTCCGGCCAGCGATCCGCCCGCCGTCGGCGGCGCGACTCGCATCGACCCCGCCAAACCGTCCGGCGAACCTGAACGTCGCGCGCCGGACGACCCTTCCCCGCCCCGCGATCACGGCTGACGGCGGCACCCGGCTCGCGACGCGCGGCGGCGCTTCAGCGGGTCGGACCCATTCGGAGTGATCTGATGAAACGCCTTGAACGCAGATGGCATGAAATCAGCGGCGCCGCCGGCGTCGCTGCACTGGCCGCCATCGAAAGCGCAGTGGTGCTGGCAATCGTCGTCGTGACGGGCATCGGCCACTGATATCCCGCAGCGCCCGTCGCGGCAGCCGCCGTGGAAGATGTACAAGCGGGCTGGCAAATTTCTCCGTTGCCCGGCCGTCGAGGCCTGGCGCAGGCAGAGTGCGTGCGGCACGGCATCTGCTCACGAATCGTCCTGCTCACGAAGGAGGCGTTCATGTATCGCGTCAACGAGATCATGTCGCGCGACGTGGTGTGCGTCGCACCGACCGACACGATTCGCCATGCGGCCGAACTGATGCAGCGCTTCGACATCGGCGTGCTGCCCGTTTGCGACGGCACCGAACTCGTCGCGATCGTCACCGACCGCGACCTCGCAGTGCGCGCGCTGTCGCACGGTCATTCATTCGATACGCCGGTGCAGGCCGTGGCATCCGCGCCCGTGCAGTGGTGCGTCGAGGACGACGGCGTCGGCGACGTCCAGCAGCGGATGGCCGACGTGCAGCTGCATCGCTTGCCGGTGCTCGACCGCGACCGGCGGCTGGTCGGGATCGTGTCGCTCGGCGACATCGCGACGCGCGCGGGCGGCCCCGAGCGCGACGAGCTGGCCAATACGCTCGAGGACGTGTCGCTGCCGCGCAGGCGCTGACCGCACACGGCTTCTACCTGGAGGTGAACGATGACAACGGACACACCGTCGCGCGCCGACACGCGCATCGTCGGCGGCCAACGCCGCCCTGCCGGCGGCGGGCCGGGGCCCGACGTGATGGCCGCCCGGACACTCGCGGGCGATCGCGTGCTGACGATGGACGGCGACGATATCGGCAAGGTGGCCGACATCATGCTCGACGTGCGCGCCGGCCGGGTCGCGTATGCGGTGGTCTCGTCGGGCGGCGTGCGCGGGCTCGGGCTCGGCGACAAGCTGCTCGCGGTGCCGTGGAACGCGCTCGTGCTCGACGCCGAGCGCAAATGCTTCGTGCTGCCGGTCGCGACCGAGCAGGTGCGCGACGCGCCCGGCTTCGACCGGGACCGCTGGCCGGCGATGGCCGACCCGGACTGGGCCGAGGCGCTGCATGCGTACTACGGCAGTTCGCCGTACTGGCTGATCGAGGAAGGCGAATCGGCACTCGACGCGCCGCCGCACGAGGCGTCGCCGGACAGTCCCGAGGACGGCAAGCGGCAACGCTGACGCCGCTCAGTGCGCGGCCGCTACGGTCCGCGCCAATTGCCGCGCAGCGGCCAGGTGCGCGGCCAGCGTCCCCAGTGTGCCGGCTGCGAACGCGCGAAGCTGCGGATCGCGGCCGTTCTTCGCCTCGTCCTGGTAGAGCCGGATCGCCGACTCATGCGCACGCGGGCCCGCCAGCGCGACGTACGCCGTGTCGAACGCGTGGCCCTCCTTCATTCGCAACGCCGTCACCGCCGGATCGACCAGCATCCGCGATTGCACCGGTACGCCCTTTTGCGCACCGATCTGCCGCAGTTCGCTGGCGATGCGGGCGTGATCGTCGGCCATCCGGCGCGCGAACGCCTTCACGTCGGGGTTCGACGAGCGGTCGAGTGCAAGCTGGCTGGCCTGCCGTTCGACCTTGTCGAGCATGCCCGCCTTGTCGACGAACTCGGCGTCGATGCCGGTCGGCCGTTGCGTCATGCCGGCCTCGTCGGCGGTCGCGCCCGGGCGGACGACACCCGGTGCGACCTGCACCGACGAAGCGGGCGGCGTCTGCGCCCGCGAACACGCGAACGCCAGTGCGCCAACGGCGGCAACCAGTGCGATGGCCGTCCGCGGGCGGCTGTCCCTTTTTCTCCGGTTCGTAGTCATCCGGACCTCCGTATGTCGTGACGGAGCGGGCCGGCCGCGCAGGTTGCCGTCAGCCGCGCCCTTTCCCGCCGTGCGCATCGTCGTCGTGCGCGACGTCGGCGATCACGCTCGCGAGCGTCGGCATGTCGACAGGCTTGCACAGGTACGCATCGAAGCCGGCGGCCAGCACGCGGTGGCGGTCGGCCTTGCCGGCGTGCGCGGTCACCGCGACGACCGGTAAATGCCCGCTGCCGTCCGGCAAATGGCGGATCCGGTCGAGCAGCCAGAAGCCGTCGCCGTCCGGCATCGCGAGATCCGACAGCACGACGCTCGGCGGATGTCGCTGCACCTCGTCGAGCGCGTCGTGCCCCGACTGCGCGGTCGACACCTGCGCGCCCATCGTCTCGAGCGCCGCGGCGAGGCTCGCGCGCGAGGTGGCGTCGTCATCGACGACGAGCACGCGCTGGCCGTCGAGCGCCACCGCGTCCGACGCGCCTGCGGGGCGCGCAAGGCTCTCGGCCGGATCGTCGACGTCCCAGCCGGCCGGCAGCGTGACCGTCACGGTCGTCCCGCGTCCCGGTCCGTCGCTCGTCGCGACGACGTTGCCGCCATGCAGCTGCGCGATGTTGCGCACGATCGACAGGCCGAGCCCGAGGCCGCGCTTCGGTGACGCGAACGCGCCTTCGGGCCGGCTGAAGGTGTCGAACAGATGCGGCAGGTATTCCGGCGCGATCCCTTGGCCGGTGTCGGCGACCGACAGCCGGACGCGTTCGCCCGCACGCGTCAGCGACACGTTGATGCGCCCGCCCGGCGGCGTGAACTTGATCGCGTTCGACAGCAGGTTCGACAACACCTGGCGCACGCGCTCGCCGTCCGCCGGAATCACGCAGCTCGGCATCGCGTATGCCGCCGACAGCTCGAGCCCGTTCGCCTGCGCGGTCGCATCGAGCTCGCGCGCGGCATCGCGCACGACGCGCACCAGGTCGACCGGCACGCGTTCGAGACGCAGCCGTCCCGTCGCGAGCGACGACGCGTCGAGCAGGTCGCCGACCATGTGCGACAGCGACCGCGCGCTGCGATCGATTGCCTCTACAGCCTGTTCCGCGAGCCCGTGCCCGCCGACGTTGCGCAGCACCTCGACCCACCCGTAGATCACGTTCAGCGGCGTGCGCAGCTCGTGCGACACCGTGGCCAGCAACTCGTCCTTCAGCCGGTTCGACGTGTCGGCCTGCGCCCGCGCGTCGCGGGCGCCGCGCAACGCGCGCAGGGTGCGCCGCTCGTTGCGGCGGCGTTCGCTCGCTTCGCGCAGCGTCATCGACAGGCCCGTGCAGTTGCCCTGCGCATCGACGATCGGCGACGCGGCGAAGGTCGCGCGAAAACGGCCGCCGCCATCGCGCACACACAGCACGTCGAGCGGCCCGACCGGCGCGTGCAGGTTCGCGAACGTGGCGGGCAGCGGATGCCGCCGCCGCCAGCGCGGCGCGAGCATCGTCGCGACGTCACGTCCGCTCGCCTGTGCGGCGTCGATCCCGAAGATTCGTTGCGCGGCCGGATTCCAGCTCGTGATCCGGCGCGCGGTGTCGACGCCGACGATCGCCTCGGGCGACGCGTCGACCACCCGGCGCAACAGGCCGTCCGGTTCGCGATGCGGCGCGCGTGCGGCCGCGTCCGCGTCGCCATCGTCGTCCGCGGCGTGCAGGCGATCGTTCGCGATCAGCGGCTTCACCGCCATCACGAGCACGCACTCGACGAAGCCGATCGCGACGAACGCACCGGCCTGTGCGAGCACCGAGGCCAGCGGCGCATCGCGCCACCACAGCGCGCCGATCACGGCCACGCTCGCGACGGTCGCGGCGAGCCCGCCACCGAACGACGTCAGCCAAGCGGCGGCCGCAACGCCTGCATAGAAAGGCAACGGCGCGAATGGCGCGTGCTCGCCGACGACGTGAATCGCCCACGCCTGCAGCGCGGACGCCAGCCCGACGGCCAGCACGACCCATGCACCCTGCCGCAACAGTTCATGAGTCAGGGTCTTCATTGCATCCTTGCCTCGCACCGGCTCCCGTCGTGCCGCGGTTCGGCCATCCGGGATGGCCGCCGAACGTGCCGGGCGGGCTTGGAGTCGGCAGCAAGCGATATGCCCGGGACGGACATGACGCGGCGTTCAGGCGAAGCATGACGGGACGGCGCAGGGTGCCGTGCTGCAGGCCGTTCGGCATCGATCGCGGCTGCCCGCTGCTTGTGCGGAACGCGATCGCAACCGTCTTTTTCAATCCGCATCCTGTAAAAAAGCACGGGGCGGCGCAGCCTGTCCCTTCCGGCGGAAAGCCCGATGGACGATGCCTTCTGTCCCCGTCATGGACATTGGAAATTACTATTCCGCGGCACCTTCGCGGCCGTTTCGCTGTCGATGATAAATATTGCAATGAACGGAACTCGTGATGCCGATTTTCAAAACGGCCCGCTAATGCCGATGGGTGAAACCGCAAACCGGTCGAAGCAGCGCGCAGACGGCCGCCGGCTGTCCGGCCGGTCCTCCGCGATGCGCACGCTGCAAGGCCGCATCGAGAAAATCGCACCGACCCGCGCCAGCGTGATGATTGCCGGCGAAAGCGGGGTCGGCAAGGATATCGTCGCGCGCCGGCTGCACGATCTGAGTGCGCGGCGCGACGGCCCGTTCGTGCCCGTGAACTGCGGCGCGATCCCGCCCGATATCGCCGAGGCGCAACTGTTCGGGCACGAGAAAGGCAGTTTCACCGGCGCGGTCGCACAGCGCGAAGGCTTCTTCGAGGCCGCGCGCGGCGGCACGCTGCTGCTCGACGAGATCGCCGAAATGCCCGCGGCGCTGCAGGTGAAGCTGCTGCGCGCGCTCGAGTCGAACGCGATCGTGCGGGTGGGCGGCACCAAGCCGATTCCGCTCGACGTGCGCATCGTGTCGGCCACGCGCCACAACCCGGCCGAAGCCGTGCGCGACGGCCGGCTGCGCGAGGACCTGTTCTACCGGCTTGCCGCGTTCGCGCTGTACGTGCCGCCGCTGCGCCAGCGCGACGGCGACGTCGAGACGATCGCGCAGGAATTCGTCGACACGCTGAACGCGCGGCACCGCTCGCACAAGCGGCTGACCGACGCGGCGATCGCGGCACTGCGCGCGTACTCGTGGCCCGGCAACGTGCGCGAGCTGCACAACACGATCGAGCGCGCGTACATCCTCGCGGACGAAGGTATCGACGTCGCGCTGCCGAAACAGCCGATGCCGCCCGACCGCACGTCGGAGAGCGCGATGGCGCTGCCGCTCGGCGCGACATTGCATCATGCGCAGCAACGCTTCATCGCGGCCACGCTGCGCCATTTCGACGGCAACAAGCCGCGCGCGGCCAAGGCGCTCGGGATCAGCCTGAAAACGCTCTACAACCGGCTCGCGCTGATGCGCGACGACGGCCGCTCCTGAGCGGTGCGGCCGCGCCGCCAGGCCGCGGTCATGCGACCTTGAACCGCCCGACCGTCGTCGCCAGCGCATTCGCCTGCGACTGCAGCGCGGTCGCCGCGGCGGTCGACTGTTCGACGAGCGCCGCGTTCTGCTGGACCATTTCATCGAGCTGCGTGACCGCGCGATTCACTTCCTGGATGCCGCGCGTCTGCTCGTTCGCCGCGTGCGTGATCTCGGAGATGATGGTCGTCACGTTCGATACGTTGGACACGATCTCGCGCATCGTGTCGCCGGCCTGGCGCACCTGGCCGGAACCGGCCGACACGCTCGCGACCGTCGATTCGACCAGCACCTTCACTTCGCGCGCGGCCTGCGCGCTGCGTTGCGCGAGGCTGCGCACCTCTTGCGCGACGACCGCGAAGCCGCGGCCCTGCTCGCCCGCACGCGCCGCTTCGACGGCCGCGTTCAGCGCGAGGATGTTGGTCTGGAACGCAATGCCGTCGATCACGCCGATGATGTCGCCGATCCGGCCCGATGCTTCCTCGATCTTCTCCATCGTCGCGACGACGTCCGACACGACCACGCCGCCGTGCGACGCGATCCGCGACGCAGCCGCCGCGCGCTCGTCGGCCTGGCCGGCGGCTGCCGCCGACTGGCCGACCGTCGCGGTGATCTCTTCCATCGACGCCGCCGTTTCCTCGAGGCTCGCCGCGGCCGATTCGGTACGCGACGAAAGATCCTGGTTGCCGGCCGCGATCTCGTTCGCGGCCGTGCGCACCGATTCGCTCGCGTCGCGGATCTGGCGCATCACGTCGTTCAGCTTGTCGACGAAGCTGTTGAACGAGCGCGCGATGTCGGCGACTTCGTCGCGGCCGACGGCCGGCAGGCGCTGCGTCAGGTCGCCGGCGCCCGAGCCGATCGCGGCCATCGCCTGGCGCACCTGCGACAGGCGGCGGAATGCCGTCGCGGTAATCGCGCCGATGATCAGCGACGCGACGCCGACGATCACGACCAGCGTGATCAGCGACGCGGTCAGCAGCGAGCGCATGCCGGCCGTCGCCTCGGTCTTGTCGAGCAGCACCAGCGCGTACCAGTCGGTGCCCGGCACGGGCCGCGCACGCACCAGCTTCGCGTCGCCGCCGACGCTCACCTCGACGGGCGCCGTCGCGGCCGCGATCGTGGCCGCGCTCGTCGCACCGAGTTCGGGCGACACGTCGGCGACCGGCTTCAGCGTGAGCTTCGGGTCCTGATGCGCGACGACGTGGCCGCTGCTGTCGATCAGCATCCCGAAGCTGGCGGGCGTCGGGCGGATCGATTTCACGTTGGCGATCACGCTGTCCATCGCGACGTCCGCGGCGACGACACCCTTCAGCGCGCCGTCACGCAGGATCGGCACGGCGAACGTGACGACCAGGTTGCCGGTGCCGGCATCGACGTAGGGCGGCGTGACGACCGGCTTGCCGGCCTGCGCGGCCTGCTTGTACCACGGGCGGCCGGTCGGATCGTAGTCGGGCGGGATGCCGGTCGGGTCGGAGAAGTGGAACGCCTTGTCGGCATAGCCCGCGTAGACGTTCGTGAAGCCGCCGGCCGTGGCCATCTGCTTGAACACCGGCAGCGGATCGGGCGTGAGTGCCGCATCCTGCAGCGACGCGATCATCCGGCTGCGGGTGGCGACCCAGTCGGCGATCCCGACCACGTGGCCGCTCGCGACGGAAGTCAGGTTGCGGTCGATCGCATCGTTGTTGTACGAGCGCGCGATGAAGTAGTTGATCAGCGTGGTGGCGACGAGCGCGAATACGACGATGGAGACGCACGCGGCAAGAATGCGGGCGCGGATGGACGAGAGCATGGCAACGACTCGGTAAGGGAGCGCGAACGCCCGGTGGACGAATTCACCGGGTAAACGGCATTCGCGCCGCTTACTTGAGGCCGTCGTGACAATTCAATGAAACATATGACAAAAAACGTCGGCGGCTGTCAGCCGATCGTCAGGTCGCGGGCAGGCGGGCCGATGCGGCAGGAACCGCCGGCAACGCGCTCGGGCGCGATTCGGCCGCGGCCGGCGACGTATCGTGTCAGCCGCGGCAATCGCCGGTCACAGGCGGACACTCGGGTGCGGATCGGATTCCGCCGCTGACGCACCAGCCTGCGTGTCGGCGTCGAAATCGTCCCGCCGGCGCATCCGTTCGCGCAGGTTCCGGATCGCGAACACGTGGATGTAGTCATGCACGCGCGCGCCGGACGACAGCACGCGCACTTCATCGTCGAGCATCGCACGCAGCTGATCCGCGCCGATCGCGCGCTGTTCGGCGGCTTCCTTCAGTGAATCGAGCAAATTGTCCTTGGACATCGACGGACTCCTGACAGTCGAGGAATAAAGAAACGACGGTACTGGAAGCTTAAAGACTGGTCGACCGCTCGGCGTGCGATGCGCCGGCAGGTGTTTGCGCGCGATCAACGACACGTTGCGTGCCGCCGTGCCGATCCGTCCCCGAACCGGCCGCGCTTGATTCGCGGCGCAAACTGCCCGCGAACGAGACTGGAAGCCCTGCCGCGCCACCCCGGGGCGCGGCACCGGTCGACAGGCGGGCCGTGGAACCGCCGCCGACGCCGATGCACGGAAGAAGTTAGACCGACCGAAATCATGCGTCAAGCGGCGCCCGCCGCGCCCGGTTCATTCGTCGGAACACGCCGGCCGGATCGTTGGCGGGCCGGACGATCGGCCAATCGGCCGCGGCGCTTGTCAGCGGATTCCGATACGCGCCGCGCAATACCTGACAGCGACTTCAGCGCGCGCCGCTTGGCAGCCTGCTGCCGACCCACGATACTGATCCCATGAACAACGCGTTCATACCGGTTCATCGCCCAGCCTGCCATCGAGCAAGGCGCGCGGGGTCCGGCGCAGGAGACCAACCATGGCACAACGCAACTTCCCGGGCCGGGACGGCCAGCGGCGCGCGTCGGGCAACACGCGCGCCCTGCCCGCCCGGACCCGTAACGTATCGGCCGGCGACCGTCCGTCCGACGATCTCGACACCTTGCTCGCGCTCGCCCGCGAAGCCGGGCTGCTCGTCACGCTAGACGGGCAGATCGGCCGCGAAAAGTACCAGAGCGTCGCGGGGTCGATCCTCGCGCTGCAGCGGTTCGCCGCTGCGCTCGGCACGCGACAGGCGCGCGATGCGCCGGCCGAGTCGGAGCCACGCCGCAAGGCACGCCCCGGCTGGCCGCATGCGAACCGGCTGCGCAGCCACACGTGCAGCGCATGCGGGCCGATGCACGTCGTGCGGCCGCGCTCGCGTGTGCGACGCGGCGTCGTCCGCCGGCACGACCTCTGCTCGATTCTTCGGACCACCTGAACCCGCGCGCAGCCGACGCACGGCACGGGGCCGTGCGATGGCTGCGCGCCGTGATACCTCCGCCGTGCGTGCCGCAGCCGCGTGAATACGGCGGTGCCGTGCCGGCGTCGACCTTCGCCGCGATCCGTCTCGACGCGATCGCGCGCTCCTGCGCGCCGTCCTGAACGGTCGCACTCAAAACAATACCTGCGGGGAAAGTGATCCGACGGGGCCAGCCACGCGGAAAGCGGACGGGGTGCGAGCACCCCGCCCGTCCTCCAAGGCAGCCGTCGGCTGCCTACCCTCGTGCCAGAGAGTTCTCGGTCGGATGACACGCCATGCAAGCGATGGCGCGGCTCCTGTAATCGACGTGGCGACTCGAACGCCCGCTCGATCCCGATCTGCCGGATCAGCGGTTTCGATGCTTGCGTGCGGCTGTCGTCGTACGTGCACGACAGACCGTCGCGATCGCCGGATGTTCCGTCACTGTCTCACGCGATGCCCATGCCGTTTCTGATGCAGGTCAATCGACCTCGGCTTTGTACGCGATGCCGCGCCGTTCACGCCGCGCCGCGCACGAGCAGTACCGGCACTTGAGCAAGGTGCGCCACGCGGCGTGCGACGCTGCCGATCAGCCAGGCGGCGATGCCGCGCCGGCCATGCGTGCCGACCACCAGCAGTTCCGCACGCCAGTGCACGGCATCGCGCATCAGCGCGTGGGCCACATCGTCGCTGGTCGGACGCGTTTCGACGATGCCGCGCTTGGTCGGATTCCCGGTCGCGTGGAACAGCGGCGCGATCTTCGCGAGCGCATCGTCGCCCTCCGCACGGTACGCATCCTCGAGCGCACGCACCGGCACGATATCGGTCAGACGAACCGCGCGATCGATCACGTAGGCGGCGTACAGCAACGTCGTCGGCGCCGCGAAACCGAGCCCGACGCGCGCCGCGTGCAGCGACGGTTCGCTGCCGTCGACCGCGAACATCAGCCGCTGCAGCGCGCCGTCCGACGGCCGTGCATAGGCGGCCGGCACGATCAGCAGCGCGCAGCGCGCGCGCTTCGACAGCGTGTCGGACATCGCGCCTTCGATGAGCCGCAGCAGCCCGTGATGCGGATTCGCGCCGACCACCAGCGCGTCCGCCTGCCATGCCGCCGTGTCGTTCACCAGCGCATCGGCGACCGTGCCGCCCGTGACCGACGTATCGACGATGACCTGCTCGACCTCGATGCCGCTGTCGGCGAACAGTGCGGCGACGCGCGCGTTGACGGCGTGCGCTTCGCCCATCATCTCCTCGCGCGCCGACGTCAGCAGTGCGTCGACGCGGGGGATGTCGGGCAGGACGAGGCGCGGGTTGTCGATTGCGCAGACGATGCGCAATCGCATGCCGGGACGCAGCAGCGTGCGCGCGTAGCGTGCGGCGGACAGCGATTCGGGCGTGGGATCGACGGCCAGCGCGATCCGTTCGAGCGGCGGGATGGAATGGGCAGGCTGCATGGCGAAAGCCTCCGTGCGTGCGCGTCGTCGCGGAACGACGACGGGAGCCTCGCGTGGAAGCGGTGCGCGGCGGCCGGGCAGTCGCCGCGGTCGCCGCGATCGGCGGGTAGCCACGCGAAGCGCGGACAAGCGATTCGTTCAGCATAGGTCGTCCTGCCCGCCGGCGCATGATCGCGATCAACGATCGCGCGACGCCCTGCGCTCGCCGCTTACGACTTCGTCGGGACCGACGCGGCCGGACGGTTCGCGTAGAACAGCGCGTACGCGATGCCGAGCAGCACGATCCACACGGGCCCGATCACGAGCGCGACGCGCGTATCGGGCGTGAACGCCATCAGCACGACGACCAGCGCGAGAAAGCCGAGCGCCACGAACGAGCCGAGCGGATAGAACGGCACGCGGATCGGCAGGCGCGCGATCTTGTCGGCCGACAGCGTGCGGCGAAAACGCATCTGCGCGATCAGGATCACGCACCACGTCCAGATCGCGCCGAACGTCGACACCGACGTGAGCCACGTGAACACGTGCTGCGGCGCGAGATAGTTGAGCAGCACGCCGATCAGCAGAAGCGCGACCGACACGATCACGCCGTACACCGGCACGCCGCTGCGGTTCACGCGGCCGAGCATGGCCGGCGCCTGGCCCTGCTGCGCGAGGTTGTAGAGCATCCGCGCGGTGCTGAACAGGCCGCTGTTGCACGACGACAGTGCCGCGGTCAGCACGACGAAGTTGATGATGCCGGCGGCGGCCGGAATGCCGAGCCGCGAGAACGTCATCACGAACGGGCTGCCCTGCGTGCCGATCTGGTCCCACGGATAGAGCGACATGATCACGAACAGCGCGCCGATGTAGAAAATCAGCACGCGCCAGAACACCGAGTTCACGGCCTTCGTCAGCGATTTCTCGGGGTTGCGCGCCTCGCCGGCCGTGAGGCCGAGCATCTCGACGCCGAGATACGCGAACATCACGATCGGCAGCGCGGCAATCACGCCGTCGATCCCGTTCGGCATGAAGCCGCCGTGCGACCACAGGTTCGAGATGCCGGTCGCGACACCGCCGTTGCCGATGCCGAACGCGATCATCAGCCCGCCGCCGATGATCATTAGCACGATCGTGACGATCTTGATCAGCGCGAACCAGAATTCGAATTCGCCGTACAGCTTGACCGCGATGAAGTTCACCGAGCCCATCGCGATGAGCGCCGCGAGCGCCCAGATCCAGTTCGGCACGCCCGGGAACCACATGTGCATGTAGACGCCGACCGCCGTGATTTCCGCCATGCAGGTGACGATCCACACGAACCAGTAGGTCCAGCCGGTCAGGTAGCCGGCGAGCGGCCCGAGGTAGTCGCGTGCATAGCGGCTGAAGGCGCCGGCGACCGGATTGGTGATCGCCATCTCGCCGAGGGCGCGCATGATCAGGAAGATCGCGATGCCGCCCAGCAGGTAGGTCAGCAGGATGGCCGGGCCGGCCGTGCGGATCGCGGTGGCCGAGCCGAGGAACAGGCCGACGCCGATCGTCGCGCCGAGCGCCATCAGGTTGATGTGCCGTTCTTCCAGCCCGCGGTGCAACTGGTCTTCTGGTTGTTTCAAGTCCGTCTCCTGGCAGCCGCGAGCAGGCCGCCGTCATTGTGTCGATGTCAATGCGCGGCCGTTCATGCCGATTTTGGCAACCGAAAACGAAATAATCCCTGCTGTCGATTTCTGAATGAGAAATGACATGGATGTTGCGTCAATCCGATTGGAATCGCCGCGGATTATCCGTCATTCCCGGAACAATCCGGAAGACGGATCGGGCTTTCACGGAATACGCCCGAGCGGCCCGTGTGACGCGGCTGTGCGCGTGTCGGGCGACAACGGAATCAATCGATTTCGGCGTGAACGAACACGCGTCGAAAGTGCGCAATCAAGCGCACGCAATATGCAGGCGGGATTATAGGGAGGATCGGAGGGTTCGCGCTAGGCGATTTTCAAGAAATCGTCATGCGTGAAACCGGGAGCGGAATTCGAATGCGCGCGGAATCGCGCGCACATTTATTTTGACAGCGTCGCACGTACGCTTCTTGATCGAGTCCAAGTAAATTCGGCGTGAAGTTACGCCCACAAGCGCCACCACTTCTTTTTTCGCGCTGGAACCTGCGCGAAACGTGGCCGCTCCGGCGGGCTGATGATGTCAGCCTCGTCCAAGGGTTGTCCATCATCGCGCCACCCCTTAAAACGTGGCGCATAACAATCCAATTCGTTTCCAGCGGCCCTGATACCGGCACACACTTTGTCGAAAGCCGCAACGCCAGATACCCCCGTCTCATCGCCATCCGCAACGCACCAGCCATTCGATTCCGCAGCCAAGGCCGCTACGATCAAATGCTGAAAATGACGTGCGCCGAGCGGCGTACCAGCACTTGTGCGCGAATACGCAACGTGTTCGAACTTTCGTACGCCCCGAGGGGCGTACGAAAAACTGTCCGAAGTGCGACGAAAAAACTCGTAGCCGAATCCTGCGAAAAAAGCCGTTTCGCGCTCGATTCGCGGAAAGTCAGGCGGAATTTCCAGAACTGCGAGCCAAAGCGTTCCGTCGCCGGATGTTGAACGCAGGCTTCGTCCGGGCGGCAACTCGATCTTGTACCCGTGCGCCGCAAGTCTTTGCAGCACACGTCGATCTAGATCGAATTGGTGAATGCCCAAGTAAGCGTGGACCTCGAAACTCATACGCTTGTGCCCCGAAGAATTGAATAACGCGGTCGGTGTCCATTCGGACAGTAACCTCTATACAGCTTTCGACCCGGACCATTCGCGCGACAGCAATCGAAAGCCGTTCGCAGACACAGCTGCGTCGAGCGCACGAAATGCCTCATCAGGTTTACGATATTTCGCCATTTCAAAACTGCGCCGTCACCTGAAATCCGACCGTCACGCGTGCAGTCGGAAATCCAGACGGTTTGTATACCGGCGTACCGGCGAACAGGTCGTAGCCGTACCCGCCGAAGCGTGTCGCTACGCTGCCTTTGACGCCAATTACCGCCCCGGCCAACTGCGTACCGACCAACGCAACCGGCTGCGGTCCCCAAACGCGACCGTAATCCAATCCTGCATAAATCGCCTGTCCGGTCTGTCCGATCGGCATCTGCAGCTCGTTGCGCCAGTAGAAACCGCGTGCCGCAGCCAGCATCGTTTCGCCGTCGAAACCGCGAACTGTGTAGCGACTGCCGATCGTCAGATCATCGATGTAGTACAGCGAGTTCCCGGTATATTGGCCGTGGATACTCGTCACGTATCGGAACGGCTGCTTCACGATCGCGAACGGCACTGACAGGTTCGCATCGAGTACCGCCATCTTGAAGCGGTAAGTCGGACCGCCACCGGCAGCAAGAATGTCGTCCTGCGCACCCAAGCCTCCGACACCCTGTCGGTACGCCAGCGTGCCGTCGAACTGCGCCCCGTCGAAGTAGTGACGGTCGGTCAGGCCGAATTCAACGAACGTGTTGTTGCGCCGCTGCTGCGGGATTTCCGTATCTTCGATGAAGCTTTGACCGAAGCGACGGGACAAGCGGACATAGCCGCCGAATACGTCGTTCTGGCTACGGGCAAGCACTCGTGCCAGTTTGAAATCGATCGTCTTCGAATTGCCGCTTGCAACGAATGTTTGATTCACGCCAGCGATTTGCTGGTAGTACGTGTTCGTGTATGCCGATAAGGTCGCGGTCCAGTACCCCCAAGGGATCGAGTAGAAGCCGTTCCAGCCGTGTGAACCAAGGCGCTTGTCACCGAGTTCGAGATCCTGGCTCACGCCGACGTTGAAGATGTCGTTTAGCCCGAGCGGGTTATCGATGCCGATCGACAGGTTGCCTTGCAGCTTGCCGGTCGCGCGCGTGCCCGAGTTGTCGATCGACGCAACGACTGTCCACGGCTTGCCACGCTTCACATCGAGCACGACATCGCTTTCGCCCGGTACGTCGCCCGGAACGATCTGCATCGATACGTCTTGACTCTGTACGCGCTTCATCTGCTCCAAACCCTGCTCTAGGTCGCGCAGGTTCAACAGCTCGCCGTCGCGCGTCGGAAACGCGGTTTTCCATGTGCCGCGTAGTTTTTCGTTAGCGAAACGCACGTGGCGGATCGTGCCGGGGATCAGTGCGACTTTCAGCGTGCCGGACGACAAATCCTGTTCAGGCAGTAGCACGCGCGTCGTGATGTACCCGCGCGAAAGAATGTCTTGCGACAACGCTTTGACAAGCACATCAAGCCCTTGCTTGCCGACGCATTGGCCCGTGTAGTATTCGAGCCATTTTCGCGCGAATGCGAAGCGATCGAGTGGCAGCGTGGACGCACCCAGCCCTTTCACCGGTGCGGGTAGTGAATCGGGAACATCGAGCGTGAAACGATCGATGCGGAAGCACGGCGTTTCGACCGGCAACGCAGGATACGCTTCGGCGTGCGGCACTTCCGAACGCATGGACGGAGCGCGCACCGCCGCGTCGCGTTGCTGCGCGTCCCGTTGCTGCTGTGCTTGTCGGTCCTGCTCTGCATTCGCACGCGCGGCGGCCGCTTGGTCGGCAGGCGTAGGCGCTTGCTGTGCCTGTACCGCGAACGTTATCAATGCCGCGAGAGGCAACACCGGTAACCGTTTCGTTAATTTTATTTTCACCTAACCCTCGACCTGCTATCTCATCGACAGTCGCTTTCAATGAGAGACATAATTAATACATTAACGTGTCGCAATTAACTCTCGCCTTTAATTTGCTTAAGGAAGTCAGGATCAATCCAGACCTCACCAACATCATTTGGATCAAGCTCAACGTCGTCCACAGAGAATGGGCGAAGTACGTCAAGAAAGTTCGATAAAGAGGGGGCGATCTTTGTAAGAGCCTTCACTCCCGGCACCTCATGGTCAAAGAAATACACCACCCCAAATTCGCGTTCCCTGATCGAAAAACAAATATAATTCCCTCCCGATGCGTAAGCAAATGGGATAAATTTCTTCGGTCCGGTTTGTTCAATAAGAGATTTGCAATAGATTATTTTATCAAAAGGAATAAATTGACTTACCCCTGCGTTGTTACCCCCGGGAATATCGAATATATTCTCTTGGATGTAAGCGCCATTCATTGTCCCAAGCAGGTCAATATATTCTTGAGGCAAACTCACCTTTATGGTTGCCTCAAGATTTTTGATTGCATCCGACGATGGCGCAGGCAATGCTTTGCGAGCCTCAATTTTCACGTCAATCTCCCGGCGGTTGAAGGACAGCGGACCCACCTGTGTGGCGCACCGCATTATGGAGGTCTTGTGGTATCAAAAGCATAGTCTGACCATTTTCGACGTGGTGCCAAACATAGCCTTCGGGAGTTTCCGATAGTCCGACCTTCTTATTGGCAAGAGCTTCATCAGTTCGATAGTTGCCCGTCAAGTTGCTGATGTCTGTTTTAGCCTTCGCGTAGGGCAAAAAATCAGGGAACCCCTGCGAATTAAATTTAATCCCTTGCGGATACTTCTGCTGAATCTCAGGCGACAGCTTGTCCATCGGAAACTGCTGGTCCGCGTATTTGCTATTAATTGGGTAGCGCCCGTTAACCAGGGGTAACCCATTGCGTCCAACGCCAGTAATGGCCGCCGCCACGCCGTAGCCGGCACCCGGTGATGCTCCGATTCCAAGCTCCGCAATCAGCTCGGACCCCTGCAACGACTTGAGCGCATCCATGCCAGCATAGCGCGTGTAGCTCTGAAGCGCTGCAGTACGGAGCGACATCAAATTCGTGTCGGACGACTTGAGATTCAGCAGCTCGTCCATCTCGGCGGCAGACAGGCTCCCGGTATTCCGAAGCTTCTGTTGCAGTTCGTTTTCGCGAGCACCGTATTCGACTTGCTGCTGCCGAAGATCGGTAAGCACGGCCTTACATGCGTCGGCACTGGCGCAGTCTTTTACCTTGGCTTCGTTCGCTTCCCAGAGCTTGCCATACTGCTGCTTGACCTTCTGGTTACACACCGACGGATCGGCTGCCGTCGAACAACTGATCTTCGCCAACGAGCGTGCGGTCTGCTCAGGCTGCGTGAGGAAGTTGTTTTCGACTTCCGTTTGTCCCGCCGTCGTTGCTGTCGCTGCGTTCAGTCCGCCAGCGGTGGCAACGCCCGCGACAATACTGGAAATCAGGTTCCCCTTGGCCTGCTTCTCCGTCGCGGTTTCGTTCGGACTATCGGTGAACAGATTGCTCAACAGGCTCGACGTCGCTGCCCCCATCGCACCAGCGCCACAATTCTGACTACTTGCAGCCGCGCCAGCACAGGCCACGATCGCATGCATTGCTGCGTGCAGCGGACTGCCTTCTGTGACCGCGCCCGTCTTGACAAGATCACCAATGTACGACGCGCCCTGTTGTTGCAAGTAGTTCACGACGCCGGCTTGAACAAACTGTCCGCTGCTACCCGTAACGTTACCGCCTGCTGCTGCCGTCAACGCCGACAGTACCTGCCGGTAGGTCCCACCCGGCCCCCAATCTGCCATCAACTGATCGGCTTTCTGCTGAGCTGCTGCCCGTTGTTCGGGCGTCAGGTCGAGATTCTTCGATGCTGCTTTTGCTGCATCCGCTTCCTTTAACCGATTATCGACAAACGTGCCAGCCTGATTGATGAACTGACTGGTGATATCAAACCCGGCCTGCACCTTGTCCTTGTCGAAAATCGGCGCGAGCGTGCCGCCCGTATTCGACGTATCACGATTGACGCTCGCGACTGTCTCGTCGGCGGACTTGCCGGTCATCTGCTGTTGCTTCGCGTTGTCGGTGATCTTGAGCGAACCGCCACTGATCCCGCTACGCGTGGTTGAACTCGCATTGTCCGATGCGCTCAGCGCAATCGGGGGAGTAGCGGAAAATCCGCCGCGATCCGGGAGGTTCGTGCCGGCAACCGGATTTACGTTATCAGCCGTTCCCATTTGGTTCTTGCCGATGCCGCCGCCGTAACCGCCAGAAATCCCGACCGACGACGCGTCGTACGACGCGTGATTCTGGATATCGCTCGTCGTCAGCGTCGCCGTCGTCAGGCTGTTCTTGCCGTCCTGTACAGCCTTGTCGTTACTCGCGATCACGCCGCCTTTCAGGTCCGTATTACCCTTTACATCGACCTGGTAACCGCCGTCGCCAGCCTTGATGCCCGACTGTTCGGCGACGGACGCGTAGTCGCTGTTCATCTTCTGCTGACTGATGTTGCCCGATACACTCGACGGGCCGGCGCACAACGGCGGCACGCACACGCTGACCGATACGCCTGCGCCTTGTTGCTTCGAATTGTAATGGTCAGTGTCCTGCAAGCTCTCGACGTTCAGGTTGCCGCCCACGTCCGCGACGACTTGCTTGCCGGACGCGACCGCGCCCTTGATGTTCGTATCGCCGCCGGATTGAATCGTCAGCGTGTCGCCTGCCGTGACGTGCGTATTCGTCCAAGCGGTTGAATTGCCATCGGTGTTTCCTCGATTGCCCGCGACGCCAGCCGTGAATGCAATCCCATTCTGCTTGCCGCCCCCAATCGACACGCCGACACCGAAGCTTCCGCCACTATTCTTCGATGACTGGCTGCTGGTACTTTCAGCCGCTTCCAGATTCACCTTGCCGTCTGCGGCAAGCTTGGCGTTGCCACCGGCCGAAATCGTACTACCGATCACGTCGATATTGCTATCGGCACCAGCGCCCGTTGCCTTTATCGATACGTTGCGGCCAGCCGACACCGTACTACCGACTGCCGTACTCGCTTGCGATTGCGACTGGTTGTCGCTCTTGCTCGCGCCGACGGAAATATTGATACCGACGGTCTTGCCGAGTGCCGACGGATCGCCGCCGCCCGTTGCATCATAGGCGTTCTTCGCAGCGAGGCCCGTCGTTGCGGCCGCCAGCGCGGTCAGACGTGCATCGCCCTTGGTTTTGCCGGCCGCTTCGACCATTTGCCTGCCGGTCTGTGCCAAGGCGATGACGGGGCTGGTCACGCCGACCGTCACGCCAGCCTGTCTGTATTGCTGCTGTTCCGCCTGACTCATCGTGTCGTAAGCCGAATCGATCTTGACAGTCTTGCCTTCGAGCGACACGTCATTACCTGCGTGCAACGTGCTACCGGTAGCGTTCAGGTTGCTTCCGGCGGTCACATTCAGATTCCCGTTCAAGGAACCGACCATGCTGCCGGTGTTCGTGACTTCCGTCGAATGCTGCTGATCCGTCATCGAGCGCGTGCCGATCGAAACCGACATGCCTCCGTTCGACATGAGGCCCGATTCCTTTTTCTCGAAGCTGTTCGCCGACTTCAACGTATCCTGCGAAGTCGTGATTCTGACGTCACGCGCTGCGTTCAGATCGACATCGTTTGTGCCGACAACGTTGCTGCCCTGAACCGTGATGTCCTTGCCGGACTGAATCCTGACGGTATCGCCCGATACGGTGCTCGCGACACCGATGTTAGCTTGCGTGTCGTGCGATTCCTTGGTGGTCGAACCCGATACGAAACTGCCGCGCTTCGTCTGGACGTTCTTGTAGCTGTCGTGTTCCTCGCGGCCTTCGTTGATCGTCACGTTACCGCTGCCGGCAATCGTCACACCGCCCGGCGTCGCGCTGTTGGTACCCGACGTAACCGACGAGCCCGTCAAAGTGACATTGCCTTTCGACGCATCAGCGATGTTGATGGCCGACAATGCTGCATTGCGACCAGCCAAGAAGGTCGTGCCGACAGCGGTTTCGTCGTAGGTATGATCGACTTCCTTGCGTGCGCGCCCGTCGGTCGCGACGTTATCGAGCTTGGTGGTATCGGCGACCGTCGTCGCTGTGAGATTGCCTCCAGCCATCACCGACAAATCTTTGCCGGCCGAAACGGTCGCACCCTTGAGCGTCGTATCGTTTCCGCTCTGCATGACAAGATTGCCGTCTGCCTTGATGCCGCTCGCCACATTTTTCGTGGCGGATTCTTCCCAATGCCGTTGATCGTTCAATCTCATCGATTGGTTCGTGGTTGACTGAACCGTATCGATGTTGATGTTACGGCCAGCCATTGCCATCGCATCGCCGCCAGCCGACAGATTTGCACCATGAAGCGTCAGGTCGCGACCAACCTGAACGGCAAGATCACCCGTTGCCGCGATCGTGCCTTGCTGGCCGATCAGGCTCGTGCTGACCTTGCTTGCACCGGATGCGCCAGTTGCGCCCACGGCATCAACCAGCGTCGTGTTGACGATATCGCGACCTGCCAGAACGGCAACCCGATTGCCGGTAATCTGACCCGACGCGTTGACCACATCGTTGCTCGCCGACACGACCGTCGCGCCGTTCGTGCCGCTGCTCGCAATCGTACCGCCACGATTCAAAATGTCGGTCGCCGTCAGCACGGTTTTCGTTCCGCCCTTGATCACGCCGGAATTCGTTGCGCTACCCGTCGCATGAATTTCCACATCATCCGCTGCGATCAACGCACCAGTCGGTTGCAGATCGTTCGCATGCGTCTGCGCCATGTAGACGACAGGCGCCAGCACGTGCGTCGTGCCGCCGTTCGGCAACGTTACTGTCTGATCGACCAGCCACACGATATCGCTCGTCAGCGCATCCATTTGCGCGGCCGTCAGTGCCATCCCCGGCACCAGGCCGAACTCTTTTGCGTAATTCGCCCCGTTCGTCATCAACGCACGATATTCATCCTCGGCACTCGCGTAACCCGGCAAGAAAGTGCGGCCCGTCAGTTGCGTGATCTGATTGCGCACCATCTGCTGCTCATACATCCCGTCACCGAGGCGCTTTTCGATGCTCGCCGGGTTCAGGTTCAACTGGCCGAGCATGTAGTCGCTCGAAATGAAGTTCGTATAGCTCGTCAGGCGCGGATCGGTCACGATCAAGTACGGCTGGCCGGGTGCATCGTGAATCGAATAAAGACCGCTCGTCGGCAACGTGATCGGCAGTGCGCCCGACGCATTCGCGACCGATTGCTGCGCGCCAACCGGTGTCGATGAGCCGCCTGCGGCACCGACCGGGGTCAGCTTGCCACCAGATACGCCCGCATTGGCCGAATTATTTCCAAGCGTGCCGCCGGTTGCGCCAGTCGAAGAATTCTGCGCGGTGACGTTCTGGTTGTTGACATCCTTCGCGTCGATGATCACCGACTGGTTGGCGATGATCGTGCCGCCTGTTCCACCAATGGCAACCGGCGTGTACACCTTCGAAGGCTGAACGATCGTGCCGCGATCCTGCGTCGTATCCTCGTTCCACGCGTACATCGATACGATGTTGTCGGTCTGATACTGATACAGTGTCCGCCCAACGTTGTTCACGACCGTACCGCCGTAGCTGCCGGACCCTGCACTGCCGGACACATCCGAATCGCCGATCTTGATCGACCCGCCCGCCGCGATCGAGCTGTATTCGTTGTTGATCGTGCCGACGTTCTTCATCACGATGTTGTTGCCCGCCACGAGTTGCGCTTGCTGCGCCTGGCTTGCAATCTTGTCCTGCTGAACCGTGGTCGTCGTGTCGCGCCAAATTTCGACACGCTGATAACCGTTGTGGCCATCGCTGCGCGTCTTGTATTCCGAATCCGGAACGTAGTTGACGCGCGGATCGTACGCATCCCAATAGTTGACCGTAACCGTACCGTCCGCATTGGTCGTCAGCGTGTTGTAGTAAATCGTCTGCTGCTTGCCGTTCACGTTCACGACCAACACCTTGTCAGTCGCGCTAGGCCCGGACGTTTCCGATACAACCTGAGAAGGGCTATAGGTTGACGTGAGTGGCGTCTTGTAGCCGTTGACCCACATTGCCTGCGAGCATCCGCCGTTCGGATCCGCATTCATCGTCGCGCACACGATGTACTTCTGACGCTTGGTTTCGTGCTTGCTCGTCGTGCTCGTGGTTTCAGTGGTCACCACGGGAGCCGGACGCGTATTCGTGAACGTACCGGCTGCGAGCTCGACATTACCCTGCGCTTCGATCGTGGACTGATCGTTCAAGACATTTTGCGTACGGTTCGCGAGAAACCCGTTCGCGTCCCGCTGACCGCTCGCGGCGATATTGATATCGCCAACGCTGAAGACATTCGCGCCGCCCGTGTTCGACAACTGGTTGGACGCGTACAAATTCACCCGTTCGGCTGCGGCGATCACCGCCGCTGCACCGCTATTGTTGATCGTGCTCGCATTGGCGGTGACTTCGCGGCCGATGATCGTCGCGGTGTTGTTCAGCGTCGTGCTGTTGGTCGTAACCGTATCGCCTTCGATGCGACCTGCGTTATCGATCGTGCCGCCGTTCGCGTTGACCGTCGTCGTGCTGGAATTCAGATCAGCGCCTGCGTGATTCTCCACGCTCGCAGCATTCACCGTCAGTGCGCCGTTCGCATCCAGCACGCCTTGGTTCGTCAGCTTGCCCGACGTGGAAAACGTGAGGTCACCGTTTGCATGCAACTTATTCGCCGTGGTCTGCGTGTAGTCGCTACCGAGCGTCACCACACCATTTCGGCCCGCTACGATCGATCCATCACCGCTCAACGCACTCGCGGTCAACGTCAGGTCCTGATCGCTGCCGATAACGCCGTTCTGGTTGGAAAACGTGCCGGTCTGGATTGAAATACTGCCGCCACTGCCTGCGTCGTTGCCGATTTTGCCGGACGTGTTATCGATTGATGCCGTGTTCAACGACAGTGCGCCGTTTGCACGGATCGATCCGGCCTGATTCGACAACGCAGCGTTTGCCGCGCTCAGCTTGAGGTTGTTCGCGGCCGACAGTACACCACTCGCATTACTTACGTTATCTGCAACGTTCAACGTCAGATCGTGGCCGGAGAGCGTCTGACCGCCTTGTGCATTCGTCAACGTTTGGGCGGTCAGCGTAACATCGCCATTACCGCCGATCGTGCCCGCCCCCGCTTTGCCGGACGCGTTCGTGTTCGTGATCGACGCGCCGCCATCGATCGTCGTTGCACCGCTGCCGATATTCGCGATACGTCCGTCGCTGTTGTCAACGCTGGAACTCGAGACGGCGAGCATGGATGTTGCGCCGTTCGCTTCAATTTGGCCCGCGTTATTAATCACGGCACCTTGCGCGCGAAGCGACAGATTGCCATTCGACTGAACAAGACCAGCGCTATTCGCAATTTGACCGTTCGACTGCACGGACAGCGATTGCGCCGCCAGCAGCGACCCGTTCGAATTATCGACACTGCCAGCAGTCACCGATACATCACCGTTGCCGCCGATCGTGCCGTTCGCGGTGTTGGTCAGCGCATTCGTCGTCGTAACCGACAGCGCGCTCGCGCCCACGTTTTTAAGCGAACCTCCATCATTCGCGAGACTGTCGGCCGTCACTGAAACGCCGTTGTTCGCTTCGAGCGTGCCCGCACGGTTATCGATAGCGCCTTGAGCCTTCAACGCAATGCTGTCCGCACCGACGTAGCCGCCCGCATGGTTATCGAGCGACTGCACATCGAGCGCCGCCTGTCGCTGCGCGGCCAGCGTACCTGCGCTATTCGATACGGCTGCAGCTTTCAGGCTCAACGCGCCATTGGTCGCGATCGTGCCGCCTTGGTTCGACAATGCGCCAGTCGAAATCGACAGCGCACCGCTTCCGGCGTGAGTAATTTTCCCGTGGTCGTTGATCAGCGTTGCGGGCGTCAGGTTCAGGTCGGTGCTGTTGGTCTGAATAACGCCGTTGCTCGAATTATCGAGTGTGTTCGAGACGGCGACATTCATTGCGCCGGTCCCGGTTTGTGTCATGGTGCCGCCGTGGTTCGATAAATTCGTCGCCCCGAGCGACAACTGCGCTGCCTGTACCGAACCCGCATCGTTGCTCAGCGTCGCGGCATTCACGGTCGCGGACTGTCTGGCCGTGATGCTGCCAGAACCGTTCGTCAACTGCGCACCCGCATTGATCACTGCGTTTTGTGCAGCCGACAACGTACCGCTGCCGTTGTCGAGGGATTGCGTGCCGACATTCAGATTTGTTTGCGCACTGACCGCGCCGTGGTTCACGACGCTGCCCGATTGAATCGCCACGCCGCCGTTGCCACCGATGACACCGCCTTGGGCGCCGAGTGCGGTCGTACCGGCTGCATTCGTCAGTTGCTCCGTCGTGGTAATGGACAGACCGTCCGAATTCAGCGACGTAACGCGACCTGCGCTGTTGTCCAACGCGCTTCCCGAAATATTCATTCCGGCCGCGCTCTGGATCGTGCCCTGGTTGTTCGCGATTGCACCGCCGCGCACCTGCATCGCATTTTCCGAAACCAGCGTGCCGCCCTGATTCGCGATTGCGCCGTCCGACTGCACGTTCAGCGGACCTTGCGCCGAGATCTTGCCGCTTTGATTCGAAATGCTGCCTGCGGTCAACGTTGCGTTGCCTTGGCTCGACAGCGTGCCGCGATCGTTGATCAACGCACCCGCTGCGTTCGCATTGAGAGCGCCCAGCGCACTCGTTGTCGCATTCGAGAGGTTCAGATCCCCGGCGCTTGCGCTCAGCGACACGTTACCGTTCGCCGCCGTCTGGCTACCCGCGAGGCTCACGGCAGCACCTGAAATCGACGCGCTCCCACCCGCAACGTTCTGGCCGGTCGCCGTCAATTGGCCGGTGCTCGACAGATTCAGATCGCCGCTTTTCCCGACGAAACCATCGTTATTTACACCCGCGCCGAGCGTCCCGGTCGAATTGATGCTACCTGCACTGACCGTCGTATTTTGCTGCGCGGCGAGCGTGCCGCTGTTCGACAATGTACCGGCTGCTGAAACGTTTGCGCTCTGTTGCGCATACGTCGTGCCGCTGTTTTGAACACTGTTTGCGGTTGCCGTGAGATTTCCGCTCGCAGTCGTCTTGCCCGTGAGTACGAGTTGGCCGTTGGATTGCAGCGTCAGGTCGCCCGCTTGTGCCGCGATCGTCCCGGCGTTCGCGACACCGACACCGTTCTCGTTCGATACAAGAAAGACCCTGTTCGCGTACATGCCGCCGAGTTGGCTCACGTCGATTGCGATCGTCGGTGCCGCACCATCGCCAGCGATCGGTGTCGCCGCCAGCGTGTCGTGGTTGACTTGGTTCGCACCTGCGACGACGTTCAGATTCTTTGCGTAAATGGCTGCATTGGCCTGCACTGCGCGCGAAATCAAGTCGACCTGATCGACATTCGATGCATTCAGGCCAGCACCGCTGACGGAAATCAGGCCGCGCGACACGTTGAATCCACCGAGCGATCCATCGGCGCCGTAATACGGCGTGCCGGTCGTGAGAACGGCTCTCGACGTATTGATGAATCCGCCGCCGTCAACCTGAATACCGGCACTGTTCGACAAGATCATTTCGGCACGATTACCCGCGACCTCGACGTAACCTCGCAGTTGCGACGGCGCATTGCTGTTGACCTGGTTGACGATGATCCGCGCAGACTGGCCCGCACCGAAATTGGGGTTGCCGTTGATCATCCCCGCCTGCTGCGTGTTGACGATCGTCGGCGAGTTGTTCAGGATCGCGCCTGGTTTTTGTACGTCGAACTGGTTGTACGTGTTCACCGACACGCCAGCGCCTGACGGTGCGGCAATATTCACCTGCGGGATGCCACTCTGCGTCTGAATTACATGAGTGCTCGTTCCCGGAGTCGGTGCGATTTGAGCGAAACTGAATAGCGGCACACCAAACAGCAATGCAGCCGCCATCGCGATCGGTTGCCAAACGATCCGCAGGCCCGATGGCGTGCTCACGCCTTTGGAATTCCCGGCTGCATGCGGCGACGTACCGTTTTCCTGAACGACCATCATCGCGCCCCGCGCGCGATTGAACACAACCCGATAGCATTTCTTGTTCATTCTTCGTTGACGCGCACTGCGCCCCTGCTTGCGGTCTTATTTGAATTCAACGTCGCCAAGACCGAACGTAATTCGCCGTCTGGTCTTGAACGCGCTTGCAACGGATAGTCAGAGCGACAACGCCTCTCATGCATGTCGCGACTGCGAAACAGTGTTCGCAACTGGTCCCCTCTTATCCGCTGCGCGATCCTAGCAGAAGCGATTACCGCACACTGTCAGAAATGATTAACGCGACGCGAGGAGCATCGGCCTTCCCTGCTCCAGCAGGCAGAGATATTAAAAAGTTCTGAATAGTTAATATTTTTATAATGTTTTCAGATTGTTAATTCTGAGGCGGGATGCGATTTTATTGAGATAGGTGCGACGCAGTTTTAGATGCAGCGTCAATCGACCGATCGCGACCGGATGCTCATGACATTGTTAGCCGAACGATTGCGAGATAAGCGGCGATAGCGCCGCGAAATTCGCTTGCCTACAATATATAAATCAAGATAGAAAAATATGCGCTCTCGAGCGCCGAAACCAGCAACGCTGACCGCATCACTTCGACAACGTCGCCCGCACCGTATATTCGCCTTCGAGCGCGCCGTGTTCGGGCCGCACGAAATACCGCGACGAATCCAGATCGGCCGGCAGCGGCTCGACCGGATAACCGTGCTTCTCCCACGCATCGAGGCCGCCCTTCAGCGCGCGGATGTTGTGGATCATCTTCTTGCGCTGCATCTTCGCGATCAGGCGCTTGGCCGTGGCCTCGTTCGGGCACACGCAGTAAACGACGATCGGCCGTTTCAGCATTTCCGGGTCGAGCAGGTCCGGCGAATCGAGATCGACCGGCACGGCGCCGGCGATCCGGTACGGCTCGCGCTCGCGGATCGCTTTCGGCCGCGCATCGAAGATCAGCGGCGGCTCGTCCGACGTCATCATCTCGACGAGCTGCGGCGGCGAAATGCGCACCTGCGCGAGATAGCGGCGGAACTGCACGCGGCGCACCCAGCGGTACAGCAGGAACGTGATGAAGATCGCGAGGAACGCGTCGAGGATCGTGCCGCCGCTCGCGCGCACCCACAGCACGAACTGGACGATCTGGTCGTGAATGGCCGCGCCGCCGACCAGCCAGAACGCGGCCCACAGCGACGCGCCGGCCAGGTCCCAGAACAGGAACACGCCGACGCCGATCGCGGTCGTGCCGAGCAGCGGCGCCGACACGAGGCCGAGGCCCGGCAGGAACTTGGACAACACGAGCAGCGGCGCGCCGTATCTTTCGAATACGTTACGGGCGAAGCGCAGCGTCGTGTCGAGCGACAGCGAGAAGCGCACGAGGCCGTTCAGCAGGCGCCGGCCGCGCGTGCGGCCCATGAAGAACCACAGCGAATCGGCGAGCATCGTCGCGCCAATCGCCGCCGCGAACATGCTGACCCACGACGCCTGCCCCATTGCCGCCATCGTGCCGCCGAGAATCAGCATCGGCACGGCCGGCACCGGCACGCCGAGCTGCGTGATCAACACGCTCGCGAACACGGCCCACGGGCCGAGCGACGATGGAATAGCGATGGGAAAGTGCCACACGGCGGCGCTCCTGGAAGACATGCGGGCCGCGCGACAGGGCCGTCGGTACGGCGGCGCAACGGCCGCCGCGGCACGTCCGCGACCGACCGGTGCATCCTGCGCATTCTAAACGGGTTTGGCCTCGACCGCGCGGAACACGGGAGATCGGCACGGGCTTTGCGCGCGGCGTGACGCGACCGTGACCGTCACACGTCGGAGCGCTGCGCGAGCCGCGCGACGTGTTCCGCGTAGTCGGGAAACGCGGCGGCCAGCGCGGCCGCATCGGCCAGCTCGAATTCCGCGAACTCGAAGCCCGGCGCCACCGTGCAGCCGACGAGCGCGACATGCTCGGGCGACGCGCAGCGCGCACCGAACCAGCTCCCGGCCGGCACGACCGCCTGGAACACCGTGCCCGGATGCGTGAGCGGGTTGCCGAGCCGGTGGATCGTCAGCCCGTCGTGCTCGTCGAGCACCCACACTTCGATCGGGTCGCCCGCATAGAAATGCCAGACTTCGTCGGAGCGGATCCGGTGCCACGACGAATACGCGCCGTCGCACAACAGGTAGTAGATCGCGGTCGACGCGGCGCGTGGCGCACCGTCGGCCGGACGCACCACCGAATCGGTCGCGCGGTAGGTTTCGCGGAAATAGCCGCCTTCGGGATGCGGCTGCAGGTCGAACTGGCGAATCAGGTCGGGGGCGGAGATCGGCATGGCGGATGACGTCGGTAAGGTAGAAAACCGGCATCCGGCAGCCGGCCGGGTTCATCACCCGTTCGACCGGTTCCAGCCGGATGCTCCTGCGTCGATCGCCGCGGCCATGCGCACGGCGAACAGGCGGACACCGGTCGATGCTGCCAGAACTGCGTGTCGGGATGCAACCGTGCGCGTGCAATCGCGGGCATGCGGGTGCGTCACGAGCGCCCGCTTCCGGCTCGCCGCGCTTGCGGCGACAGGCGCGCTTTCACGCGACGCGCCGGTCAGCGCGTCGCGCGTTGCATCGGGCAGACAGCCGACGGATGGGCGCTGCTGCGTGCCGCTCACGGCGGTGCATGCCGCTGCGCCGCGACGCATGCGCTACGCGGCCGCCGTCGCCCCCGGCTCGTTGTGGCGAACCAGCAGCACGGGTCGGTCTGCCGCGCGCAGCAGCGATTCCGCAACGCTGCCGAGCAGCAGCCGGCGCAGGCCGTGCCGGCCGCTCGTGCCCATCACGATCAGGTCCGCGTCTGCTTCGGCCGCCGTGCGCATCAGCACGGTGGCGACATCCTCGCCGTACGCGTCGAGCGCGCGCACGGTGCCGGTCACGTGCTGCTGCGCGAGCACCGCTTTCGCGTCGTCGAGCACCGGCGTCACGGCATCGGTCGCGGCCGCATCGCGGTCGCGCTCGGCCGCGAAGCCCGCATCGACGTCGACGAGTTGCGGCCGGTGCTCGACGACATACGCGCAGGTGACCTCACCGCCCGACGCCGCCGCGATCCGGATCGCCTCGTTGAGCGCGAGACGCGCGCTCGGGCTGCCGTCGAGCCCGACGAAAATCCGCTTGTACATGGTCCGTCCCTCCGACCGGGCACGCGTCGCGCATCGCGCCACGGCGGCCCGTTATCGCAAGCCGGCCCGGTGCCGGCTTGCCTGCCGAACAGTCTGCCCCACGTGCCGACGCGCCTCTTGACGCGCGTCAAGCGCGGCCGGCGTGCCCGCTGCTTCACGCCGTTCACCGCAAATTCAGCTGACCCTATTACAAAAAACATGTAAAACGCGCACAATTTCATCTTGAAAACAGACGTTGCACGCAGCCGGTGCGAGTTTTCCCCGGTTTTGCCGCGCGGCCCGAGTGCCCGGGCCGCCAGAACGACAGTAATGATCATTGAATGACCGCCGGTGGAACCCCAACGCGTGACGCCCGACGGCCCACGCGCCTCCAGACCATGTTACGCCAGCCGCTCGCGGCTGGCGTCGTCGCGCTGTGCGCCGGCGCCGTGCTGTCGCTCGGCGTCGCGCTGCTGGTGCGTGAGCAGTGGCAAGGCGCCGTCCATACGCGCTTCGAACGCCGCACCACGCACGTGACCGCGATGCTGCGCCACGAGCTGCAGTCCGGCGTCGCCGTGCTCGAAGGTGCACGCGGCGCGTTCGGTCTCGTCCCGGGCATGACGCCCGAGCAATGGCGCCGCTATGCGGAGACGCTCGATCTCGACAGCGCCCGCTCGCCGGTCCGGCAGATCGGCTATGCGCCGCTGTCGCCCGCCGCCCGCAGTGCCCTCGCCGGCGCGAAGCCGTTGCCGGCCGGTCCGCTCGCGGCCGCGACGCTCAGCGCGCCCGCGTCGAATTCGCCGGTCGTCCGCTTCGGCGCGTCCGACGCCGCGCCGCTCGCACGCACGCTGCAGAGCGGCGACATCGCGCTCGGCGTCCACCCGGCCGACGACGATACTTCCCGCGACGCCCGCACGCTGACGCTGTTCCTGCCCGTGACCACGTCGCCGCATGCGGCCGTCACGCCGTCCGGCACGCGTGAGGCCGGCGTCGACGGCATGCTGTTCGCGGCGCTGAGCCCGCGGCGCCTGGTCGAGCGCGCGCTCGACGCGGAACGCGGCATCGACCTGTGGATGACGGCCGGCGGCGATCCGCGCGCGATAGTGAGTGTCGAATCGACGACCGACGAAGCGTCGGCGTCGCCCGACCTGATGCGGCGCACCGACGTGCTGAATTTCGGCGGCACCGCGCTGACGCTCCGCTACTCTGCCGACGGCCGCCCGAGCGCGACCGGCGCACAGCGCGCGGCCGGCACCGTACTCGCCGCGGGGCTGATCGCGTCGTTCGCGTTCGCGGCGCTCGTCCATGCGTTGCTGCGCGGCCGCGCCGATGCCGGCGCGAGCACCCGCGGCATGCTCAACGAGGCACGGATGATGGGCATTATCCGTTCGTCGATGGAAGCGATCATCACGATCGACGAGAAGCAGACGGTCGTGATCTTCAATCCGATGGCCGAGCAGGTGTTCGGCGTGTCCGCGATGGAGGCGATCGGCGCGCCGCTGTCGCGCTTCATCCCCGAGCGATTCCGCGCCGCGCACGCGAAACACGTCGACCAGTTCGGCGTGACGGGCGTGTCCGAGCGGCAGATGGGCCGTCAGCGCGTGCTGTTCGGGCTGCGCGCCAACGGCGAGGAATTCCCGATCGAGGCGTCGATCTCGCAGATCCGCGACGCGTCGGGCAAGCTCTACACCGTGATGCTGCGCGACATCACCGAGCGGCAGCGCGCCGAGAACGCGCTGAAGCAGTCGCGCGAGGAATTGCGCGAACTGTCGGCGAACCTGCAGAACGTGCGCGAAGAAGAAAAGACGCGGATCGCGCGCGAGCTGCACGACGACCTCGGCCAGCAGCTCACCGCGCTGAAGATGGACCTCTCGGTCGTCGAGCAGCAGTTGCGCGTGCCCGGCCGCACGCAACCCGACGAGGACGTGCAGACGCACCTGCAGGGCATGCGACGGCTGATCGACGCGACGGTCGCGTCGGTGCGGCGCATCGCGGCCGACCTGCGCCCCGTGATGCTCGACGATCTCGGCCTCGTGCCGGCGATCGAATGGCTTGCGAACGATTTCACGAACCGCTACGGGATCGATGTCGAGCGTCACATCGAAACGGGCGGCCTCACCTTCACCAGCGCGGGCGCGACCACGCTGTTCCGCATCGTCCAGGAAGCGCTGACGAACGTCGCGCGCCATGCGGATGCGACGCGCGTCGCGCTGCGGCTCGACATCGAGGAAGGCTTCTGCGTGCTGCGCGTCGCGGACAACGGCCGCGGCGCGGCGCCCGGCGCGCCGGCCCACGAGGACAAATCCTTCGGCCTGATCGGCATTCGCGAACGCGCACACATGCTGGGCGGCACCGTGACGATCGACACCGCGCTCGCGCGCGGCTTCTCGATCACCGTCGCCTTTCCGCTCAGTACCGTCCAACAGGAAACGCTCATCACATGATCAAGGTGCTCATCGCCGACGACCATACGCTCGTACGCGACGGTCTGCGGCACATTCTCCAGAACGCCACCGGATTCGAGGTGGCCGGCGAAGCCTGCGACGGCCCGTCGACGATCGCGCTCGTGCGCTCGACCTCCGCGCAGGTGCTCGTGCTCGACCTGTCGATGCCGGGCCGCAACGGCGTCGAACTGATCAAGCAGATCAAGGACGAGAAGCCCGCGCTGCGTGTGCTCGTGCTGACGATGCATGCGGAACAGCAATACGCGGTGCGTGCGTTCCGCGCGGGCGCGTCCGGCTACCTGACGAAGGAAAGCGCGAGCGCCGAACTGGTCGGTGCGGTCACGAAGGTGGCGTCGGGCGGCGTCTACGTGAGCCTCGCGATGGCCGAGCAGTTCGCGCAGAGCCTGAACGAGCCGGCCGAGACGCTGCCGCACCAGCGGCTGTCCGATCGCGAATTCGACGTGTTCCGGCGGATCGCGGCCGGCCAGACACTGACCGAGATCGCGAACGCGCTGTGCGTGAGCGCAAAGACCGTCAGCACCTACAAGACGCGGATCCTCGAAAAGATGCAGATGCCGCACGAAGCGGCGCTGGTGCGGTACGCGATGCGGCACAAGCTGCTCGACGAAACGGACGACGTGTAACGGACGACGTCTAGCCGCAAAAGGCGAGCGTGGCCGGCGACTGGTGCGCGGGGCTTACTTGCCGGGCACCGGGCACGCGAGATCGCCTTCCTCGCAGGACAGATAGCCCTTCAGCGTTTCGGTGCGCACTTTCGTCAGATCGTCGAGACAGGTCGACACGACCATCGGATACGCGCTGCCGCCCTCCGCGTTCGCGCTGGAGAAACCGCACTCGGCATCGCGGTAGGCAATCCACGCGCGTTGCGCATTCACGAGTTTGTCGGCCAGCGGCCGCGCATCGCGCAGGCGCCCGGTGACGGCCTGGTATGTGCGGTTCAGCTCCCCGTCGGATTTCTTGTACGCGCGATCGGCGCATGCCGTCATCGCCGCCTGATCCGTCGCGTCCGCGCAATTCGCCTGCGCATGGGCGACGTTTGCCAGCAGCGCCAGCGAGCACAACAGACCGGTCAAGACACGCATGGATGCTCCTTGTTGTTCGTTGAAATGTGGAACCCGGTGCGGGCCGGTTGCCCTGCCGCGCCTCGGCGCGCGGCGACACCGTCCGCGATGCTAGCGCACGCGCGGACGCTTGTCAGCCGGCGCCTTGCGGCGCCGCGCTGATGACGATCGCCGGCATTGCGTGAGGCATTCATTCGATACGCGGCCGACGCGGATGCCGGACCGTGATGCCGATCGGGCGCGGAAATGCAAAACCCGCACACGGCGGCTACCGTGTGCGGGTTCGGGGGAAGCGGCGAGCCGGACACCCTCGCGGGTGCCTGCCGGCTTAGTGGCCGAAGTATACCGACGAGCGATCGGCGGCGGCCGGCACGACCACGCGCTGGCCCGACTGCGACGTGGCGGCGGCATTCGCGCCGTAGCCCGTTGCGTCGGCTTGTGCGCCGGTGTTCTGCGCGGCGGCGATCTTGGCCTGGGCGGCCTGGATGTTTTCCGGGTAGTTGATCCAGTCGTTCGGGTTGTAGCCGGCCTTTTCGAGCTGGACCAGTTCGGCGCGCACTTGTGCGCGCGTCAGCGGTTGCTGGTTCGACTGTGCAAACGAGACGACCGGTGCGGCCACCAGGGCGGCCAGTGCAACTGCCTTGATCAGCGATTTCATGATGCGTTACCTCCAGGATTGTTTTGTCAGGCGCTTCGGACTCGGGGTCGTTGCGCATGAGTAGAAGTCTAGGAGGCGCGACTATCAGGGTAAATACTTAAATCGCAAATTCAGTGTTGACGGAAACCGTACAATCTCGCGGAAATAAGCCGAATCATCAGACGATTATCGACGTTCGCGCACCGAATACCGCGATACGGTACGCGGCACGCGCCCGCCGCGCGTCAGCGCGGGCGATCGGTATCCGCCGACGCCATCAGCCGGTCGAACAGCAGCGCCTTCAGGCGGACCAGGTCGCCATCGGCAGTTTCGACGAACGCCGCGTGATGCAGCGTCAGCGCCGGCGTCACCGGGTCGGCGTGCACCGCGCGTACCGTGCCGTCGAGCGCCAGCAGCTCGACGCGGTCGCCCGCCGCGTACGGGAGCAGTACGCGCAGCGACTCGCCGGCGGCGGCAATCGTCCGGTCGACGGCAATCGACAGCCCGCTCAGGCTGATGTCGCGCACCATCCCGATGCCTTCCGCCTGGTCCGCGCCGCCCGCACAGCAGGCGGCTATCCGCACCGGCACACGCGGCTCCGCGCGTGTGCGCAGCCGGTCGACGAAACCGGGCGGCGACAGGATCATGAACGGCGCGGCGCCCGATGCCTGCACGGCCTCGACCGTCGCGCCGAAGCGCGACACCGCGGCCCGGCCGATCGCCACCGCCTCGATGTCGTCGCCGCGCGCGAATTCGAGCACGGCCGCCGGCTGCGGCTCGACGAACAGCGCACCCGACGCAGCGACGCCGATCAGCCGGCAGCGCTGCAATGCGCGGGTCGTGCCGACCCGGCGGCGAATGCCGATCGGGGCGCCCGCCGACAGCCCCATGCGCGTGGCCGGCGCCGCCGCGCCCTGCTCGCGCGGATCGGCTTCGGCGTCATCGCGCCGGCGCACGGGCCGGAAATGGTCGAACAGGAATGCATGCTGCGCGGCGTCGCGCAATGTCGTGCCGGCCGGCAGCAGCGCGGCGCCGTCGGCGTCGTAGAGATCGAAGCCCAGCGGAACGCCGGCGGAGAGATCGTCGCGCACGAGCGCGACATAGTCGGTGGGAAGCCGCATCGGAGAGGCGCGGAACGACCGCGCGAGCTGTCGTGACAACTTGATTACGGCAGCATCGCGCGAAATCTGAACGGCTTCGTTACTGCGACGCGCCGCTCGCGTCGGGAGCGGGCGGCGCGGACGGCTGGGCCGGCACGGCGGGAGGCGCTGTCTCGATGCCCGCGCCGCTGCCGCTCGTCGTGCCGGCGCTCGCCGGCGGTTGCGCGGGCTGCGGTTGCGAGGCGCCCGCCGACAACGCGGCGGCCGAGGCGGCCACTTCGGACGCCGGCACCCATTCCTCGACGATGCCGCCGGACGCGACTTCAGGCGCCGACGCGGCCGATGCGGCCGACGCCGCGCCTTCGTCGACCTCGGGCGGACGCTCGATACGCTGCGTCCTGACGGACGCCGGCGCCTTCTTCGACTCGGGCGGGAACCACGTGTCGAACAGGTCCGTCGCGCGCTCGCGCAGCGAGGCGAACCAGCCGGGCGAGGGCTCAGTATCGAATTTCGCCTTCGTGTCGACGATCCGGGCGCGTTGCGCGCGCTGGAAGAAGTCGCCGACGATCGGCAGCGCGCTGTGCGCGCCCTGCCCCCAGTAATCGCTGCGCAGCGTCACGCGGCCGTCGTCGAAACCGACCCACGCGCCGGCGACGAGGCCCGGCTGCATCAGGATGAACCAGCCGTCCGCGTTGTCCTGCGTCGTGCCCGTCTTGCCGGCCACGTCGCCGCGGATCCCGAAGCGCGTGCGGATGCTGCCGCCGGTACCGCGCGTCACGACGTCGCGCATCACGTCGAGCAGCGTCTTGTCGGATTCGGCGTCGAGCGCGCGCTCGGGCGGCGCCGACGCGTATTCGGCGAGCACCTCGCCCTGGCGGGTCTCGATGCGCGTGACCATCTGCGGCTCGACGTACAGCCCGCCGTTCGCGATCGTCGCGTACGACGCGACCATCTCCTTCAGCGTGACGGGGCTCGTGCCGAGCGCGAGCGACGGCACGCGTTCGAGCGGGCTTTCACGCACGCCCATGTCGCGCGCGAGCCGCGCGACGGCAGCCGGCCCGACCTTCTCCATCACCTGCGCGGTGATCCGGTTGCGCGACAGCGCGACGGCGTCGCGCAGCGTCATCGGCTTGCCCGTAGGCGGCACGTCGTCGTTCGGCCGCCAGATCTCGCCGCCCTTCAGCGGGATCTCGACCGGCTGGTCGACGAACGTGTCGTCCGGCTTCATTCCGCTCGCGAACGCGACGCCATAGACGAACGGCTTGAACGTCGAGCCCGGCTGGCGCCGCGCCTGCGCGACGTGGTCGAACGGCTCGCTGGTGAAATCGCGGCTGCCGACCCACGCACGAATCGCGCCGTCGCGCGGATCGATCGCGAGGAAGCCGGCCTGCACGTCGGTCTTCGCCTTGCACAGCGCGCGCATGAAGCCGCGGTCGGCCGCGAGCAGCTTCATCGCGGCCGCGTCGTCCTTGCCGGCGTCCTGCGCGGCCTTGTACTCGGGCGACTCGCGCATGAAGGTGCGGTACACCTCGTTGTCGGTGCCGCAGCCCTCGCGGCCGCTCCACGCGTTGTTCGCGATGCCCTGCAACTGATTGCCCTGCAGCGTGAGCGCCTGCGTCGCCATCTGCTGCAGCCGCGAGTCGATCGTCGTGCGCACGATCAGCCCGTCCGAATAGATGTTGTAGTCGTTGCGGTCGGCCCACGCGATCAGCCATTTGCGCAACTGCTGCGCGAAGTGCGGCGCCGGCCCCGGCGGCTCTTTCTGGCGCTCGAAGTCGATGCGCAGCGGCCGGCGCTGCAACTGCGCGAACTGCGCGGGCGACAGCTTGCCGTACTTCACCATCTGGCCGAGCACCGTGTTGCGGCGCTGCAGCGCGCGCTCGGGGTTCAGCACCGGGTTGTAGTAGCTGTTGCCCTTCAGCATCCCGACGAGCGTCGCGCTGTCGAGCACGTCGAGCTCGTCGGCCGACTTGTCGAAATAGGTCCGCGCGGCCATCTCGACGCCGTACGCGTTGTACAGGAACGGCACCGTGTTCAGGTAGGTCTCGAGGATCTGGTCCTTGCTGTAGACCGCCTCGATCTTCAGCGCGGTGATCGCCTCCTTGACCTTGCGCGTGAGCGTCGGTGCGCGGCCGATCTCGTCCGGATACAGGTTGCGTGCGAGCTGCTGCGTGATCGTCGAGCCGCCCTGGCGGCTGCCCGAGAACGTATGGAGCGCGGCCGACGCCGTGCGCTTCCAGTCGAGGCCATGATGCTCGTAGAAGCGGTGATCCTCGGTCGCGATCAGTGCGTCGACCATGTGCGGCGAGATCTGCTTGAGCGACACCCACTCGCGGTTCGACGGCTTGAATTCGGCCAGCAGCTTGCCGTCGGCGGACAGCACCTGCGCGGGCTGGTCGACGCGCGCCTTGCGGATGTCGCCGATGCCCGGCGTGAACGGAATCAGCACGACCACGTACACCACGAACAGCGCCGGCACGGCCGCGCCCGCGAGCAGCACGCCACGGCGCGTCGGGTGGCGGACATGGTGCCACACGGCGGCGGCGAGAGGCTTGACCCGTGCGGCGGCGGCAGCCGCGACGGGTTGGGCGCGCGCGACCCATCTGGCACAGAAAGCACGCACTGACGACACGTTTCGGCGATTCACGCGGGTGGAGCTCGGCTGAAAAGGGTGCATCGTACCAAACTCGTGCGGTGCGCCGGCCGGCAGCGGCGCTGCACGCGCATGCACCGCGCGCCCTGGCCGGCGTTTCGCACGCAAAAAAGGCGCGTGCCCCGCAACGGGAACGACGCGCCAAACCTGGTACTGCAACCGGAAAACCGCGCGACGGCGGCCGATCGGCGCCGCTGTTCAGCGCACGAGGAATCCGTAAGTGAGCGGATCGCGCTCGTCGACGATCCAGTTGGCGAACCCGCAGATATGCGCGCTGCCCTCCACTTCCGGGATCACGGCCGGGATGTCGCCGACCGACGTTTCGCGGAGCACGCGCCCCTTGAAGACCGTGCCGACGATCGATTCGTTGACGAGCGTGTCGCCCGCCGCGAGCTGCCCGCGCAGGTACAACTGCGCGACGCGGCCGCCGGTGCCGGAGCCCGTGGGCGAGCGGTCGACCTCGCGATCCGCGAACACGCAGCAGTTCGCCTGAGTCGAGCCCGGATGGCGCGGCGCGTTCGCGATGATCGTGCCGTAGATGTGGTTGATCTCCGGGATCTCCGGATGCACGACCGGGTACTTCGCGTTCGCGGCGGCCTTCACTTCCGCGCCGAATCGAATCAGTTGCTCGACGGCCGGCTCGCGCACCGGCAGGTCGAACGGCGCGCCGTCGACGTAGAAATAGAATGCGCCGCCATAGGCGATGTCGCCGGTCACGGTGCCGAACGACGGCGTCTCGACCGACACGTCGCGCTGCCAGATGAACGACGGCACGTTGACGAAGCGCACCGGCCCCGCATGCTCGCCGTCCCACTTCACGAACGCCTCGATGAAGCCGCACGGCGCGTCGATGCCGACCCGCGTTTCCGGCACCGTGCGCTGCACCCAGCCGAGTTCGACCGCGGCCGTCGACAGCGCGATCACGCCGTGGCCGCAATGGTCGCTGTAGCCTTCGTTGTGCACGAAGATCACGCCGAAATCGGCATTCGGCGAGACCGGCTCGGTCAGGTAGCCGCCGTACATGTCGGCATGGCCGCGCGGTTCGAACATCAGTGCACGGCGGATCTCGTCGGCATTCTCCTTGAGCCACGCGCGGCGCTGGACGATCGTGTCGCCGGGCAGCCGCGGCAGCCCGCTCGTGACGATGCGGAACGCTTCGCCGCCCGTATGGACTTCGACGGTGGAAAGGGATCGGGAAATTTTCATGTCGAATCGGATGCGTTGAAACGAAGGACGGCGGGCCGGCCGCCGTCCGGTCACAGGCAGTGGCGCACTTACTTCGAATACGGCTCCGGCAGGCCGTTGCGGATCACGTAGACGGTGGTCGGCGCACCCTTCAGGTCGCCGTTTGCGTCGAACGAATAGGTGCCGGCGACACCCGTATAGTTCGACTTCGCGAGCTGCGCGATCAACTTCGCCTTGTCGGTGGTCGTGCCGGCCTTGACCATCGCGTCGGCGAGCAGCTTCATCCCGTCGTAGTAGTTGACGCCGTAGACCTGCGTATCGGTGTGATACGTGTCGTGGTACTTCTTCAGGAATTCGCGGCCGGCCGCCGTCTTCTCGAGCGCGACGCCGCCCTGCGCGCAGTAGACGATCGACGCGGCGTCGCCCGCGACCTTGCCCATGTCGGCCGAGCAGATGCCGTCGCCGCCGAGCAGCTTCGCGCGCAGCCCGCGCTGCTTCATCTGCTTGGCCATCGGCGCGCCCTGCGCCGCGTAGCCGCCGAGGAAGATCACGTCGGGGTTGCCGGCCTTGATCTTGGTGAGAATGCCGAGGAAGTCGGTGGCCGACGAGTTCGTGTATTCCTGGTCGACGATCTTGATCCCGTTCGCCTTCGCGACGTTCATGAACTGCTCGGCGACGCCTTGCCCATACGCGGTGCGATCGTCGATCACGGCGGCCGTCTTCGCATTCAGCGTCCTGGCCGCAAACGTGGCCATCGTGCCGCCGAGCTGCTCGTCGCTCGCGCCGATCCGGAAGATGTTCTTGAAGCCCTGCTTCGTCAGCGCCGGGTTCGACGCGACCGGCAGGATCGGCACGCCCGCAGTGGAGTACACGCGCGACGCGGGGATCGCGACGCCCGAGTTGTAAGGCCCGAGCACCGCGACGACACCCTTGTCGACGAGGTTCTGCGCGACCTGCACGCCGGCCTTCGGATCGGCCTGGTCGTCTTCGGAAACCAGTTTGAACGTGACGGCCTTGCCGGCGACCTTGATGCCGGCCTTGTTGAGTTCGTCGACGGCGAGCCGCGCGCCGTTTTCATTGTCCTTGCCGTTCGCGGCCTGCGGGCCCGTCAATGGCGCCGAATGGCCGATCATCACGACTTCCTGCGCGTACGCGGAAGTCAGCGCGCCGGCGGCAACGGCCACCGAGAGCGCGGTAACGAGGTGTCGCATGGTGTCTCCTGATTGGTTTTGTGTGAAACCAATGTAGGACACGCGTGGTCACATCGCAAGCAATTTCAAAATAATTCCGGGATTTTGGTCATATTTAAGACCAGAACGAATTCGCGCGGCGGCGCGCCTACTTCGGCGCGATGTCCCGCCGTACACGGCGGATGTGCTGCTCGACATAGAACGCGGCCGCATCGGCGTCGCCCGACACGATCGCCTCGTAGATCAGCCGGTGCTCGGACACGTAGAGCCGGATCCGGCCCGCGTCGTAGATGCCGTCGTCCTTCAGGCGCTTCCACAGCGGCTGGTCCATCGTCTTCGCGACTTCGTCGGCGATCTTCACCATCAGCGCGTCGCCCGTCATCAGCGCGAGCTGCCGGTGGAACAGCCGGTCGCTCTCGTTCCAGAGCGCGCGCTGGTGCGGATCGTCGACGTCGGTGATGGTTTCCATCTGCGCGAGATAGCGCTCGGCACCGGGATCGGCGCGGCCATGGGCAGCCGCGAGACGCGCGATCGCGGGCTCCAGGATCAGCCGCACGTCGAGCGTCGACGTCGGGCTGAAGTCGGCCTCCGACGCCGTGCGCGTGTCGCCGCGCTGCGCGAGCACGTCGAGCGGCGCCGCGACCACATAGGTGCCCGAATTGCGCTTCGTGAACACGAGCCCTTCGTTCTGCAGCGCGCCCAGCGCTTCGCGCACGGCCGGCCGGCCGACCTGGAACAGCCCCGCGAGTTCGCGCTCGGACGGCAGCCGCGACTCGGCTGCATAGCGGCCGGCGCGGATTTCGTCGCGGATCTTCTCGGCCACCTGCTCGTAGATCTGCAGCGGCCTGAAACCGCCTTCGAGTGATTCGGGACGCGCGGACATCATCGTATGGCTCCTGCCCGTTCGCGGGCGTGGATCTGGAATGGGTTCGCACTATACCGGAGCGGCACGGGCAACGCGCCACCGCGGTCCTTCTGGACAGATATTAGAACCAAAATCAGCCGTTCGCTTTATTTTCTGGGTTGCAGGTGCGCCAGCAGGTGGTATAGATTCGATCCACACTGCCCTGTGTCACGGTTTCCGGCAACCCCTGGCGGGCGCGGCATGCGCCCGTCGTTCACGCTCACCGACGCCTGCGACGTACACGATGACTGCCCTTTCCCCGATTCCCGTTTTCGATGCGGCCGACACGGCCGCGCTGCTCGCCTACCCGGCGCTGCTCGCCACGCTCAGGCAAGCCGTCGCCGAGTATGCGGCGGGCGAGATCGTCAGCCCCGAGCGCCTGGTCGTACCGCTGCAGGCCGGCGGCGTCATGCTGTCGATGCCGTCGAGCGCGCGCGACCTCGCGAGCCACAAGCTCGTGAACGTATGCCCCGGCAACGGCGCACGCGGCCTGCCGACGATCCTCGGCCAAGTGACCGCGTACGACGCGAACACGGGCGAGATGCGCTTCTCGCTCGACGGCCCGACGGTCACCGGCCGCCGCACGGCAGCCGTCACCGCGCTCGGGATCCAGGCGCTGCACGGCGCCGCGCCGCGCGACATCCTGCTGATCGGCACCGGCAAGCAGGCGGCCAATCACGCGGAAGCGCTCGCGGCGATCTTTCCGGAAGCGCGCCTCCACGTGCGTGGCACGAGCGCCGGCAGCGCGGCCGCGTTCTGCGCGGCCCACCGCGCGCAGGCGCCGCGGCTCGTGCCGCTCGACGGCGACGCGATTCCCGATGCGATCGACGTCGTCGTCACGCTGACGACGAGCCGCACGCCCGTCTACCGGGAAGCCGCGCGCGAAGGCCGGCTGGTGGTCGGCGTCGGCGCGTTCACCGCGGATGCCGCCGAGATCGACGCGAACACGGTGCACGGCAGCCGGCTCGTCGTCGACGATCCGGCCGGCGCGCGCCACGAAGCCGGCGACCTGATCGTCGCGCGGGTCGACTGGCAGCACGTCGCGTCGCTCGCCGACGTGCTGAACGGCACCTTCACGCGCGGCGGCCCGCTGCTGTTCAAGAGTGTCGGCTGTGCCGCGTGGGATCTGGCCGCGTGCCGCACGGCGCGCGATGCCCTCGCGACGCGCACGGCCGGCTGAAGGGCACCGGCGCCCTTCAGCCGCGTACGCGGCCTCGCACTGCCGAGGCCGCCCCGGCGGTTTCCCGTACGCGTTGTAGGAAACGCCCTACAACGCGTCGAAGCGGCCTACACCAACTTCCAATTCGGCCGATTTCAATTTCGGCGGCGCAACACGATACTGCCGGCATGAATGCCAGCCTGTCACCCGCCGCGCTCAGGGTGTTTCTCGTCGATCACGCCGTCGCCGTCCGGCAGCGCATTGCGCTGCTCGTCGGCGCGATCCGCGGCGTCGCCGTCGTGGGCGAAGCGGAAGACGGCCAGGACGCGTGGACGCACATCTGCAGCAGCCGGGCGGAGGTCGTGATCGTCGACGTGCGGCTCGCGGACGGCAGCGGCCTCGACCTGATCGGGATGCTGTCGAAGGTCGCGCCGCGCATCGTCACGATCGTGCTGACGAATCACTCGGCACCGGCATTCAGAGAGGCATGCGCGACGGCGGGAGCCGACTACTTCTTCGACAAGACCGTCGAATTCGACGCCGCATGCCGTGTCATCGAATCCCTGGTGCACGCTCGCGTGCACCGCCCCTGACGAGCCGGAGTGACTTATGTCCACAGCCACCGCCTGCGCCGCCGACGTCTCCGTCGTACCCCGGCCCACGATTCCGCTGCGCACGGTCGCGCGCGCCGACGCCGCCAAGCATCCGGCCGCCCGCTGCTCGGCCTGCGCGATGCGCTCGATGTGCCTGCCGCCGCACCTGACGGCCGCCGAATACGGCCGCCTCGACGCGATCATCTGCACGACCCGGCAGGTTCGCCAGGGCGACGCGCTGTTCCGCATCGACGATCCGTTCCAGAGCATCTATGCGGTGCGCGCGGGTTCGTTCAAGACGGTGATGATGCATCGCGACGGCCGCGAGCACGTGACGGGTTTCCAGATTGCCGGTGAAACGCTCGGCATGGACGGCATCGGCGGCGGGCAGCATTGCTGCGACGCGATCGCGCTGGAAGACAGCGTCGTGTGCATCATCCCGTTCGGCGCGCTCGAAGCGGCGTGCCGCGAGATGAAGCCGATGCAGCACTTCCTCTACCAGATGCTGAGCAGCGAGATCGTCCGCGAATCGAGCCAGATGCTGTTGCTCGGCACGATGTCGGCCGAACAGCGCGTCGCGCATTTCCTGCTGAACCTGTCGTCGCGGTTCGAGGCGCGCGGTTATTCGGCGACCGAGTTCAACCTGCGGATGACGCGCGAGGAGATCGGCTGCTATCTCGGGATGAAGCTCGAAACCGTCAGCCGGATGTTCTCGCGATTCCATCGCGAAGCGCTGGTCGAAACGCGCGGCAAGCGCGTGCGCATCATCGACGCGCAAGCGCTCGCGCGGGTCTGACGCGCGACACCGGATCATCCGCGCAGCGCCACCGTTGCGCCGCCCGCCTGCCATGCGATCAGCGCCTGTTCGGCCTGTGCGAAGGCGCGGCGCAGCGCATCGTCGACGTCATTGCCGACGCACGGCGGCAGCGGCCTGAGCGCCGCGTCGTGCATCACCAGGTCGAGCCGCACGTCGTACAGCCGCGCCCCGTCGGTCGCCGCGCGCGATTCGATCGCGAGGTGGCAGCCGTCGATCAGCGCGCGGAACCGTTCGAGGCGCACCAGTTGCGCGCCGGCCTCGGCTTCCACCGCGGCGGCCCCCGTGAATCCCAGGCAGGCGATCTGCATGCCCACGCCCATGTCGTGTCTCCTGACGGGGCCGCCTGCTCGTCGACCGCCTTGCTTGTGCCGCCCGCATCACGATGCGGCGGCACGCGTTTCCCGTGGCGTGGCGCGATGCTTCGATCGCTGCCCGGCCGGCCATCCTCCCGCGCCTTCGCCGGCGCGGGCCGTTCATACGTTGAAAACCTGCGACGACTTCATCTCGATCCATGTCATGCCGGCCCGCAGCCCTTCGATCATGGCCTCGCGCTCGGTCGGATACGCATGGCTGTGCTCGAACGTATGATGAAACCGCGCGGCGCCGGCGCCGTGCTCGACGGACACGCGGCAGCGGAACTCGCCCGATTCGCACGGGCGCGTCTCGACTTCGACCGACCAGTCGCGTTCGTGAATGTTGCCCTGCAGTGTCATGCGCCCTCCTGCGGTATCAGTCTTCGAGCCGGAAGTGACCGCTGTGAAGCAGCACCGGCCGGCCGCCGATTTCCTCGAGCATCCGCCGTGCCATCGCCTCGATCGCCGACCGGTGCCCGTCGAATGCGGCCAGCAGGTCGCGTTCGAGCAGCGACCGCGCGCCGAAATGGTCTTCCAGCGCCTCGGCCGTGACCGCGCACTGTACGAAGCGCCCGTCGACCAGCGCCGAAAACGCGACGACCAGGTCGCGCGCGCAATATTCGGGCGGCTCCGGCGGAAAAGTAATGTGCATCTGTCGGCCTGTCATCGTCGTGATGGCTCCATGACGAGAGCATAGTGGCGCGCGCGGCCGCGCGCTTGACCCACGTCAAGCGGTTCGCTGCACCGCACGATCGCCGTGCGGCAACGCGACGCGGCTTCAGCCCGCGTCGGGCTCGATCGCCGCGCCGCGCTCCGCGAGCAGCTCGCGCAGCACGCTGCGGTGGCAATGGCGCTCGTCGTCGCAATAGCAGCCGATCGAGAACGCCGTGGTGGCCGACAGCGCCGCCAGCAGGTCCAGCACCTTCGCCGGATCGCCATGCGCCATCTCCGCGCGGAAGTGGCGCTTGAACGCCTTCCATTCGGCGTCGGTTTCGGCGGCTTGTGCCTGGGCAACGAGTTCGGCGCTCGGCGACAGCGTCGGCAACCATACATCATAGTAGTTGCGCGACGCGAATTCCGCCTTGGGAACGCCACGCGGCGGGCGCCGCACCGTGCCGATCCGCAGGCCCTCGCCGGCCGCGCGCGGCGTGCCGAGCTGGATGATCCGGATGCCCATGTCGCTCCTTTCGTGTTGCGTCGGATGCCGTGATCGTACCGCCGCAAGCGCGAGCGCGTGTGCCTCCGTCGGCCGGCGCACGTTGCCGCCGCGCAAGAAAAAAACCGGCTGCTCCCGCGACGGGAAGCAGCCGGCTCCTCCAGCATCGTTCGTTGCGCGCCGGGGCGCGCCGCGCTCAGACGCCGCTCTTCAGCACCTTGCCGATCGCATCGGCGACGATGCCGACGTTCGAATCGTTCAGGCCCGCCACGCACATCCGGCCCGAACGCAGGATGTACACGCCGTGCACTTCGCGCAGCGCGTCGACCTGCGATTCGGTCAGGCCCGTGTACGTGAACATCCCGCGCTGCTTCACGTAGCGCGTGAGCGCCTCGCCGCTGACGTGGTCGCGCAGGCCGTCATGGATCGACTGGCGCATCCGCGCGATGCGGCGGCACATCGCCGACAGTTCCTCTTCCCACTGCTTGCGCAGCGCCGGCGTGCCGAGCACGGCCGCGACGACCTTCGCGCCGTAGGTCTGCGGGTTGCTGTAGTTCGAGCGCACGGCGCCGGCCAGCTGGCCGAGCACGCGGTCGGCCGCGGCCGCATCCTCGCAAACGACGCTCAGGCCGCCCACGCGCTCGCCGTACAGCGAGAAGTTCTTCGAGAACGAGTTCGCGACGAGCGTCGGCACGCCGCGGCGGGCCAGCTCGCGCACCGCGAACGCGTCCGCGTCGAGGCCCGCGCCGAAGCCCTGGTATGCCATGTCGACGAACGGCAGCAGCCCGCGCGCCTCGATCACGTCGATCAGCTTCTCCCACTGGCCTTCGTCGAGGTCGACGCCGGTCGGGTTGTGGCAGCACGCATGCAGCAGCACGATGCTGCGCGCCGGCAGCGCGTCGATCGCCGCGAGCATCGCGTCGAACTTCAGGCCGCCCGTCGCTTCGTCGTAGTACGGATACGTGTTCACCGTGAAGCCGGCGCGCTCGAAGATGAAGCGGTGATTTTCCCAGCTCGGGTCGCTCAGCCACACCTGCGCATCCGGGAAATAGCGCTTCAGGAAATCGGCGCCGACCTTCAGCGCGCCCGAGCCGCCGAGCGTCTGCACCGTGGCGATACGGCCGGCCGCGCGGGCCGGGTGATCGGCGCCGAACACGAGCGCTTGCACCGCGTCGCGGTACGCGGCCAGGCCGACCATCGGCAGGTACGGCTTCGGGCCGCTCTCGCGCTGCAGCGCGGTTTCGGCTTCGCGCACGGCGCCCATCACCGGAATCCGGCCTTCGGCGTCGAAATAGATCCCGATGCTCAGGTTGACCTTCTGGTCGCGCGGATCTTTCTGGAAGTTTTCGTTCAGCGTCAGGATCGGATCGCCCGGATACGCGTCGATATGTTCGAACATGGCTTGAGTCGGTCTCGTTTGGAAGAATGATCGGTCGTGGCCTGCGTCAGCGTGCGGACACGCCGTCATGCACCGCATAGCCTGCATTCTTCTGACGGAAGCGATACCCGACCGCGAGCACCGCGAGCCAAACCGGGATCAGGTACACCGACAGGCGGAGATCCGGCGTCAGGTACATCACGACGAGAATGCCGGCCATGAATGCCAGGCACAGGTAATTCGTGAAAGGATAGCCCAGACTGCGGAAGGAAGTCTCCTCCCCGGCTGCACGCTTGGCCTGGCGGAACTTCAGGTGGATCACCGTGATCATCGCCCAGTTGATGATCAGCGCCGACACGACGAGGCCCATCAGCACCTCGAACGCCTTGCCCGGCATGAAGTAGTTGACCAGCACGCACACGCCGGTCGCGAGCGCCGACGCGCCGAGCGCCGCGAGCGGAATGCCGCGCTTGTTCACCGAGCACAGCACCTTCGGCGCATTGCCCTGCTGCGCGAGGCCGAACAGCATCCGGCTGTTGCTGTACACGCCGCTGTTGTAGACCGACAGCGCGGCCGTCAGCACGACGACGTTCAGCACGTTGGCCACCACGTTGCTGCTCAGTGCGTGAAAGATCAGCACGAACGGGCTGCCGCCGGTGACGACCTTTTCCCACGGATACAGCGACAGCAGCACCGCGAGCGCGCCGATGTAGAAAATCAGGATGCGGTAGATGACCTGGTTGGTCGCACGCGGAATGCTGCGCTTCGGATCGTCGGCCTCGGCCGCGGTGATGCCGATCAGCTCGAGCCCGCCGAACGAGAACATGATCGCGGCCATCGACATCACGAGCCCCGACACGCCGTTCGGGAAGAAGCCGCCGTGCTGCCACAGGTTCGCGACACTTGCTTCAGGCCCCGCATGGCCGCTCGCGAGCAGCCAGCCGCCGAAGCCGATCATCCCGACGATCGCGGCGACCTTGATGATCGAGAACCAGAATTCCGTCTCGCCGTACGACTTCACGCTTGCCAGGTTGAGCAGGTTGATCGCGACGAAGAACACCAGCGCCGACACCCAGGTCGGGACGCCCGGCCACCAGTACTGCACGTAGATCCCGACGGCCGACAACTCGGCCATGCTGACGAGGATGTACAGCACCCAGTAGTTCCAGCCGGACAGGAAGCCGGTGAAGTGGCCGACGTATTTGTTCGCGAAGTAGCTGAACGACCCTGCGACGGGCTCGTCGACGACCATCTCGCCGAGCTGGCGCATGATGAAGAACGCGACGATGCCGGCCACCGCGTAGCCGAGCAGCACGGACGGGCCCGCCATCTTGATCGTCTGCGCGATGCCGAGGAACAGCCCCGTGCCGAGCGCGCCGCCGAGCGCAATCAGCTGGATGTGCCGGTTCTTCAGCCCGCGCTTCAGGCCGTCGCTCTCGTTTCCAGAAACCATGTCTTCTCCATTCTGCCCGCCTCCGCCGGAAGCGGTGCGGCGCGCCTCGGTGTGCCGGGCGCTGTTTTTGCTGTGCCGGCAGCCGTTCGTGGGGCCACCGGGTTGGGGGACTGCAATCTTCGTGTGGCGGCGCCCGATTCGCGTCGGCGTGAACAGGCGCCAGACCGACTGCCGACTTGTCGCCCGCGCCGCATTGCTGCGGCCGCACACGAAAATCCGGGGTCAGTTTAGCGTTGCGACGACGAAATCGGGTTGCGTAACCGGTTCATGCAAACCCTACATTATGAGATAAGATTGCGCTCGGGAGACAAATAAGGAAACAAAATGCCTGAACCGGTTCTCGATCGTATCGACCGACATTTGCTTTCGATCCTGCAGGAGAACGGCCGTGCGTCGAACCTCGACCTCGCGAAGGCCGTCGGCCTGTCTCCCGCACAGACATTGCGGCGCCACCGGCGGCTGGAGGAGATCGGCGCGATCCGCCGCTATGAAACCCGTCTGTGCCCCGACACGCTCGGCTTCGGCGTCACGGCCTTCGTGCACGTGACGATGGAGCGCGGGCATATCCGCGACCTGTCGAAGTTCCAGAAACTGGTGTCCGATCTCGCGCAGATCCAGGAGTGTTTCTCGGTGACGGGCGACATCGACTACGTGCTGAAGGTCGTCGCACACGATTTGAAGGGGCTGTCGCGGTTCCTGCTCGAGACGCTGATGCGGATTCCCGGCGTGAGCGGCGTGCATTCCAGCGTGTGCCTCGACGAGATCAAGTGCACGAGTGCGATGCCGGTGGAGGCTTGACCTCCGCACGTGGATTCTCGGCGGCCGCCATTTGCGCGCCCGGCATCCGCAGAACGTGGTCGCCCCGAATAGGCTCGAATCCCCCGTCGGCCTATTCCCACCTCGCGTAGCACGCCTCGCAGCTCATCGGCATCGAGCGTAACGATCTCGTGTTCGTATGCGCGCGGCGCGCTACAAGCGACGGACGGATTCAATCAAAATTTCGAATACGTCCGATGGACAATAATCGCCCGTCTGGCGACCCTAGAGCATTCCTCAAGAAATCAGCTTGACTCTTGAAAATCCATGCAAAGGGGTGCTGACGCATGACCAATTTTTTCGACAAAAAACCGTACGACTTCGACATTGACGACAGCGAGGATTGGGTTTTGGTCCATTCGGGTGCCATCACCAACACCAACCCCGGCTCAATGGTGTATGTGTCGATCAACACGACTCCCATATGCTCGAATATGAGTAACAGGGAATTTCGAAAGCTGATCATGAAGGCGCGTGATGCAGCAATCTCTCTGATACTACAGCGCATTGAGGGTGTCACAGCTTGGGACAAGGCTGAACAAGCGCGGGCTCGACTCTACTTCGGCCGCTCCGACAATGATGTCAGATCAGTCCTTGCCGCTGGCTTGCCCAGACTACTCAATGCGATGCGGGAGCTCGCGCCGGAGAAGATCGTCCGATGGGACGACTCCATGAACAGACGCCTTACCTGCGGTGTAGTACCCGACAGCGGTAACAACATCGCGGGGGTATGCAAGCCGGACTCCGAGAAGCGGATCATCGCCATCTATTCAAAATTCTGCACAATTTCAAACGGAGATCTATGGACGGCATCAAAGGTTAAAACACTTATCCATGAATGCACGCACTATGTCGACACATTCAACTCCGACGACATCATATATTCCGACACAGAATCCGGGCTAAGGGCTTTTGCAGAAAACAATGCCGACGTCGCCATTAGAAATGCGGACAGCATTACGGGATACATCGCAACCTTCGACAAGAGAATCATGGAATGAGAGTCCATATCAAAGCCGTAATCTCCGGTATCTCACGGGTGATCGCACTGTCGGCATGCGCCGGCATCTTTCCAGCACATGCATGCACGATTGGGGAATCGGTGCGAATCCCGTTACCGCTCAACAGCGTCGACGTGACCAATGCTGACAGGCTGAAAATCGCAAATGCTGTAATCGAGGCGCGAAAATGGCCGGATGCAGAAATTCAGGCCGTTGTCATATCCGGTGCATATGCGACGGAACGGAACGGCGAGCGTCTGAAGACCGAGCGAGCCAAGATCGCGAGCGAATATCTGAAGCAACTTGGGATCAGGAGCGAACACATCCTCATCGACAAAAAAACATTCACCGATGCCATGGTGCGGAACAGCGACGGAACACTAACCCTGTACCAGCTCGACATCGAACTAACCCCCCTTTGCCGAGGCGGGTGTCAAAGGCTTTGCGACGACCCGCGCGTTACACCTCGAAGCAAGGCGATTCTGTGATGGGCAATGACGATTTGTCGGCTGCGCGCGTACGTTCACGGCGTCCGAACGGGGCCATCTTGGCGTTTGCTCACCGCACCGCTTCAAACACACTGATCAGCAACGCCCCCGCGGCGATCACCGCGCATCCGGCCGCCCGGCGCGGCGTCAGCCGTTCGCCGAGATACAAGCGCGCAATCAGCGCAGCAAACACCACGCTCGTCTCCCGCAGCGCCGACACCGGCCCCATCGGCGCGCGATCCATCGCCCAGATCACGATGCCGTACGCGAGCGCCGCGAACACGCCGCCGCAGGCGGCCTTCGCCGTCTCGCCGCCCTCCTGCGCGAGCCGCAGCGGCCCCGCGCGCAGCCGGTAGTACGCGGCCATCATCACGCCCGTCGACACGAACATCCACGCGGTATAGCCGACCGTGTTGCCGCTCTCGCGCACGCCGATCCCGTCGACCACGCTGTACGCCGCAATCGACACGCCGGTCGCGAACGCCGTCGGCAGCACCTGTCCCATCCGGTGCGTCGCGTCGCGCCCGCGCTCCAGCCCGATCGCCAGGATGCCCGCGCAGATCAGCACGAGCCCGCCCTGCGCGCCGGCGTTCAGGTGTTCGCCCGCGAACGCCGCCGCGCCGAGCGTGACGAGCAGCGGCGCGGTACCGCGCGCAACCGGATACGCGACGCTCAGGTCGCCATGCTCGTAGGCGCGCACGAGCAGCAGCGTATAGACGACGTGGATCACGGCCGACGCGACCACGCAGAGCCAGCTCGCCGGCGTGATCGGTGCGGCGACAGGCAGGAACAGCAGCGCGAATACCCCGATCGCGATCTGCAACACCGTGGCCGAGCGCAACCGGTCGCCGCTGCTGCGCACCAGCGCATTCCATGACGCATGCAGGAACGCCGCGCACAGAACGGCGAACAGAACGGGGATCGGCACGCTGAAACCTCCCTGGCGATCGGGAATCACGCGACGGGCGCGACAGGCGCTCATCGTATGAATGCGTCACCGGATTGTCAAAAAAGCGCCGCCCAGCGTTGCGTGGCCGAACTGGCTGGCCACGCCCTTTCGCCCGCCCTGCATGGCTCCCGCGGCAGCCGCCCGCTCGCCGCCGAATGTGACGCCGAGGTGGCACACGGCCCGCCGCTTTCCATTTTCTTTCGCCTCGCGCCACGCCGTAATGAAATCGATACCGCAGCGCAACCGTCGCGAAAACACTCCGTCCCCATATCTTCATATGCGACTGTTCCAATGCGCGTGCTCCCTCACGAGCTCCGCGCCGAACCGATACGGCGACGGGGCCGCTCACCACCATCGCTGACCTTACCTGGAGTTTCCCGATGTTCCGTCAAGCCTTGCTCGTCACTGCCTGCGCGGCCGCAGCGCTGGCGCTGTTCGCCTGCGGCGGCAGCGACGACCCCACGTCGACGCCCGCCGTGTCGTCGCAGGACGCGCTGCAGACCGCCACGCCGATCAAGCACGTCGTCGTGATCTATGGCGAAAACATCTCGTTCGACCACTACTTCGGCACCTACCCGAACGCGACGAACCCGTCGGGCGAACCGGCATTCAACGCGAAGTCCGGCACGCCGACGCCGAACGGGTTGACGGGCACGCTGCTCACCGCGAACCCGAACTTCACGAACACGGCCAACGGCACCGATGCGGCGAACCCGTTCCGCCTCGACCGCACGCAGGCCGCGACCGCCGACCAGAACCACGCGTACACGGCCGAACAGCTGGCCGAGGACAACGGTCTGGCCGACCTGTTCCCGAAATACACCGGCAAGGGCTCGTCCGGCGGCGCCGGCGCGTTCGGCACGAAGGGCCAGGTGATGGGCTACTTCGACGGCAACACCGTGACGGCACTGTGGAACTATGCGCAGCGCTTCGCGATGAGCGACAACACGTTCACGACGGTCTACGGCCCGTCGACGCCTGGCGCGCTGAACGTCGTGTCGGGCCAGACCAACGGGATGCAGATCGTCAAGACGTCGAAGCAGCCGTCGACGCTCGCCGCGACCTCGTACTACATCAACGACGGCCAGGGCGGCTTCACGATGATCAACGACGTCGACCCGGGCTTCGACGTGTGCTCGAGCACGACCGACCAGGCGATGATGACCGGCAAGAACATCGGTGACCTGCTGAACGGCGCGAAGATCACGTGGGGCGGCTTCATGGGCGGCTTCAACCTGTCGACGACGAACGGCAACGGCACGACCGGCTGCGCGCGCAGCACGGTCGCCACCGCCGTGAACGCCGCGACGGCCGACTACATCCCGCACCACAACTGGTTCCAGTACTACGCATCGACCGCGAACCCGCAGCACACGCGCCCGAGCTCGGTCGCCGCGATCGGTTCGAGCTTCCAGGCCGACGGCAAGACCGCCGAACCCGCGAACCACCAGTACGACACGGACGACTTCTTCGCGGCCGTGAAGGCCGGCAACTTCCCGTCGGTCAGCTACCTGAAGGCGCCGGCCGCGCAGGACGGGCACGCGGGCTATTCGGATCCGCTCGACGAGCAGGCGTTCGTGACGAAGGTCGTCAACTTCCTGCAGCAGCAGCCGGACTGGCAGAACACGGCCGTGATCGTCACCTACGACGACTCGGACGGCTGGTACGACCACGTGTACACGGCGCCGACGCACGCATCGTCGGACGCGGTCGACCAGGTCAACGGCAGCGGCAAGTGCGGCACGGGCGGCACCACCGGCGTGAACGGCGCGACCGTGAACGGCCGCTGCGGCCCGGGCGTGCGCATTCCGCTCGTCGTGATCTCGCCGTACGCGAAGCAGAACTACGTCGACCACACGATGCTCGACCAGGCGTCCGTCGTGCGCTTCATCGAGGACAACTGGCTCGGCGGCCAGCGCATCGGCGGCGGCTCGTTCGATGCAACGGCGGGCGACCTGCGCAGCCTGTTCGATTTCACGTCGAAGCCGAACACGACGCCGCTGTACCTCGACCCGACGCTCGGCACTGTCCTGAGCGCCGCACCGGCGATCTGACCGTCACGGCATGACCCGCATGGCCGGCGCCTCACGCGCCGGCCGTTTCCATTTCAACGCACCGCTTCGTGCGGCGCACGATTTTCGACCGACAGCATGACAGCTCGCCCTGCGTTTTCGTCTCCCGACACCTCCGGCGCCCCCGCGCCGCGCGCCCCTTCCCGCCTGCTGCGCCGCGCGGCGTTCGTGCTCGGTGCGGCCGTGCTCGGCTATGGCGCGTTCGCGATCGCGTTTCCCGCGCAGGTGCCGGCGGCGATCGGCACGGTGGTCGCCGACTGGACGGGCGCGAATCCGCATCCGGTCGTGCTGCAGCGGCCGGCCGCGCAACCGCTGTCGGCGGTCGCTCAGCTCGGGCGCGCGCTGTTCCACGATCCGTCGCTGTCCGCGTCGGGCAAGCAGTCGTGCGCGTCGTGCCACAGCCCCGATCATGCGTACGGCCCGCCGAATGCGCTCGACGTGCAGCCGGGCGGCCTCGCGATGACGCAGCAGGGCTATCGCCCGCCGCCGTCGCTGATGTACCTGTACCGCCAGCCGAACTTCAGCATCGGCCCCGATGCCGGCGAAAACGATGCCGCGCCGAGCGTCGCGCAGCAGGCCGCGTCGGCGGCCGGCGTCGTCAAGGCGCAGAAGGTGGCCGGCACGTCGGCCGCGCCGCAGCTCGTACCGCAGGGCGGGATGTTCTGGGACGGCCGCGCCGACACGCTGCAGCAGCAGGCGTTCGGCCCGCTGCTGAATCCGGTCGAGATGGCGAACGCGAACATCGATGACGTGGCGCACAAGCTCGCGCAGTCGTCGCACCGCACGCAGTTCGAGAAACTGTTCGGCGCACGCGTGTTCGACAGCCCGCAGCTCGCGGTATCGGAAGCGATGTTCGCGATCGCGCGCTACCAGGTCGAGGATCCGTGGTTCCACCCGTACGACAGCAAGTACGACCGCTGGCTCGAAGGGCGCGCGCGTCTCACCCAGGCGGAACTGCGCGGGCTGCGCCTGTTCAACGATCCGGACAAGGCGAATTGCGCGGGATGCCACCTGTCGAAACCCGGCAAGGACGGCTTGCCGCCGATGTTTACCGATTACCAGTACGAGGCGCTCGGTGCGCCGCGCAACAAGGCGCTCGCGCAGAACCGCAACCCGGCGTTCTACGATCTCGGCGTGTGCGGGCCGTTCCGCGACGACCTGAAGGACCAGACGCAGTATTGCGGGATGTTCCTGACGCCGACGCTGCGCAACGCGGCGACGCGCCACGTGTTCTTCCACAACGGCGTGTTCCATACGCTCGACCAGGTGATGGCGTTCTACAACGAGCGCAGCATCTCGCCGCAGAAGTTCTATTCGCGCGGCGCGGACGGCAAGATCGACGAGTACGACGACATCCCGCCGAAATATCGCGCGAACGTCGACGTGACCGATGCGCCGTTCGACCGCAAGCCGGGCGACAAGCCGGCAATGACGGCGCAGGACATCAAGGATATCGAAGCGTTCCTCGGCACGCTGAACGACGAGCCGGCGCAGCACTGAGCGCCGGTCGAGCGCCGCACCGCATCAGCGGCGCGCGCGGATGCACAGGAAGGCCGGCGCCAGCGACAGCTCCGCGTGGAGCCGTTCCGACGCGGCCTTCATCTCCGGCAGCGGCTTCGGTTCGACGAACCGGTCGAGCCGCCAGCCGCCGTCGGCGACCGCATTCAGGATATCGGCGAGCGGCCGCCGCCAGGCCTCGACATAGGGCCGCGGCTCGCCGAATCCCGACCAGTGGAAACCGAAGCGCGACGTGTCGAAGTACGTACCATCCCCGCGCGTGCGCTCGTCCATCCAGTCGCGCATCGGATGCGCCATCGAGAACACGAGCGTCGCACCGGGGCGCGCGACGCGCCGGAATTCGCGCAGCGTCGGCGCGAGATCGCGCACGTAGTCGAGCGCGAGCGAACACAGCACCTTGTCGACGGATGCGTCGGCCAGCCACGCGAGCGGCGCCTCCAGATCGCCTTCCACGACATCGACCGCGAGGCCGTCGCAGCGCGTTCGCGCGAGCGCGATCATCTCCGGCGTGACGTCGAAGGCCTGCACGGTCGCGCCGCGGCGTGCGAGGTGTTCGCTGCAGATGCCGGGCCCGCAGCCGGCATCGAGCACCGTCAGGCCGTCGACGTCGCCGAGCAGCGCCATCGTCGCCGGCCGTTCATACAGCGCGTTGTGCGCCTTCGTCGGCGCGAGATCCGCATAGCGTTGCGCGAAGCTCGCGTAAGCGCGGCGGCCCAGCGGGTCGTTCAGGTCGTTAGGTTCGGTCATGTGGTATCCGTCGGTCGAAACACGGCAGCCGATTCTGCCCGATCGGATGACGGATGGCGACTGCCGTCGCGCCTGCATCAGGACAGGCTGTCGAGCAACCGATACCACGCGACCCCGGCCGCGATGTAGAAGCGCTGCAGCCCGTGCAACGGAATGGGTCGGATCGGCGAAACCCGGAACGGCAGCGGCAGTTGCACGTCGCCCGACAGATGCGCGGCCAGATGCTTGCCGAGCGTCGTCGCCATCGCGATGCCGCGGCCGTTGTAGCCGAGCGCGATCGTCACGCCCGGCGCGGGCTCGTGCACGTGCGGCAGGAAATCCGCGGTGATCGCGACGCGCCCCGCCCAGCGGTATTCGAACCGGACGCCCTTCAGTTGCGGATACAGCAGCGTCGTCGCGCGCTCGAGATGACGCCAGTCGCTCGGCGCGCGCGGGTCGGCGAACGGGCCGCGCCCACCCATCAGCAGGCGCCCGGCCGCGTCGCGGCGGAAGTACAGCAGCAGACGCCGCGCATCCGATGCGACCTCGCCGCCGGCGAGGATGTCGCGACCGAGCTCCGGCGCGAGCGGTTGCGTCGCGACGATGAAACTGTTCGCGGCGATCACCGACTGGCGCAAGCCGGGCCACAGCCCATCCGTGTAGCCGTTGGTCGCGATCACGACGCGCTCGGCCGACAGCGTTGCGCCGCCTGACGTCACGATCCGCCAGCGGCCGTCGGCGCGCGTCAGGCCGACGGCGCGCGTCGACCCGTGCACGACGGCCCCGCTCGCCTGCGCGGCGCGCACGAGGCCACGCGTATAGCTGAGCGGCTGCACGCTGCCCGCGCGGCGATCGATCCAGCCGCCCGCATACGCCGGCGTGCCGAGCCGCCGCGCGACGTCGTCGCGGCTCAGCACGTCGACCGGCGCGCCGCGCGCGGCCCATTGCTGCGCGCGACGGGCGACCGTGTCGAGCATCGCGGCGGTCGGCGCCGGCTGGATCCAGCCGTGGCGACGCGCATCGCAGTCGATTCCATGCCGCGCGATCAGGTCGAACACCGTGTCGGCCGCGCCGCCGACGATGCCGGCAAGCTGCTCGCCGGCCTCGTCGCCGAACCGACGGACCAGTTCGTCGGGGTCGTATTTCAGCCCGGGAATCACTTGCCCGCCGTTGCGGCCCGATGCGCCCCAGCCCGGTTGCGCGCCGTCGATCACGCGGACGTTCACGCCGCGTTCGGCCAGATGAAGTGCGGTCGACAGGCCCGTGAAGCCCGCGCCGACGATCGCCACGTCGCACGACACGGACGCGTCGAGCGCGGGCGTATCGGGCGCCGGCGCGGCGGTCGCCGCCCACAGCGAATCGGGCCACTGCGCGTCGGGCCGTCCGGGTGCCGCGTTCGTTGCGCTCATGTTCGATCCGGGTGGTCGGCGCCGTCCGACGCCAGCAGGCGGCGCAGGAATTCCTGCGTGCGGGGATGGGTCGGCTGCGTGAGCACGTCGCGCGCCGGTCCGCTTTCGCAGATGGTGCCGTCGTGCAGGAAGCACACGCGATCGGCCACTTCGCGGGCAAATCCCATTTCGTGCGTGACGACCACCATGGTCATCCCGTCGCGCGCGAGCCCCCGCATCACGCCGAGCACTTCGCCGACGAGTTCGGGGTCGAGCGCCGACGTCGGCTCGTCGAACAGGATCGCCTGCGGCTCCATTGCAAGCGCGCGTGCGATCGCGACGCGCTGCTGCTGCCCGCCCGACAGTTCCGACGGATACGCATTCATCCGGTGCGACAGCCCGACCTTGTCGAGCAGCGCGCGGGCCTGCTCGCGCGCCTGCGCGACCGGCATGCGCCGCACGTGCACGGGCCCTTCCATCACGTTCTCGAGTGCCGTGCGGTGCGCGAACAGGTTGAAGCGCTGGAACACCATGCCGACCCGCATCCGCAGTTCGTGGATCCGCTTCGAATGCGCGTCGACCTTCACGCCGTCGATCGTGATCGCCCCTTCGTCGTAGGTCTCGAAGCCGTTGATACAGCGCAACACGGTCGACTTGCCGGAACCGGACGGCCCGATCAGGCATACGACTTCACCCGCCTGCACGTCGAGGCTCACGCCCTTCAGCACCGCGTGCTGCTGAAACCGTTTATGGATGGAATCGATCCGGATCATGCGCCTCTCCTCAGTGCGAGCCGCTTGCCGAGCCGGTTCACGCCGAACATCAGCGGCAGGCCGAGCGCGAGATACAGCAGCGCGACGAGCGTGTAGACGCTCATGTTCTGGAACGTCGACGATGCGATCAGCTGGCCGGCGCGCGTGATCTCGGCGACCGTGATCGTCGACGCGACCGACGAATCCTTCAGCAGCATCACCAGCGTGTTGCCGTACGGCGGCAGCGCGATGCGGAACGCCTGCGGCAGCACCACGCGCCGCATGATCATGGGGCCGCGCATGCCGATCGCGTGCGCGGCTTCAATCTGACCGTGGTCGATCGCCTCGATGCCCGCGCGGAAATTCTCGGCCTGATACGCCGAATACGCGATGCCGAGGCCGAGCACGCCAGCCTGGAACGCCGACAGTTGCACGCCGAGATCAGGCAGCACGAAGTATATGTAGAACAGCTGCACGATGATCGGCAGCCCGCGGATCACGTTGACGATCGTGCTGCCGGCCGTCGAGACGGCACGATTGCGCGACACCTTCATCAACGCGAGGATCAGCCCGAGCACCGAGCTGAGCACGAACGCGCATGCGGTGATCTCGATCGTGACCACCGCGCCCTTCAGCAGGATCGGCAGGAAATCGATCGCGTTCTGAAAAAACATGAGGTCTCCTGTGCGAAGGCCGAACGGCCCGCCGCTGGGGATGCCCGCGACGCGCGGGCGATGCCGGTCGGGAAGCGAATGCCGACGCTCAGCTCATGTGCCACTTCTGCAGGATCTGCTGCAGCGTGCCGTCGGTCTTCATCTTGCGGATCGCGCCGTTGAGCTGTTCGAGTGTCGCGGTGTCACCCTTGCGCACGATGAAGCACACCTGCCCCTTCACGACGCTCTGGTATTCCGGCACGAGCCGCACCTGGCGATTGACGCCGTGCTCGATCTGATACGCGACGATCGGCTGGTCGGCGAAGCCGGCCTTGATGCGCCCGAGCGCGACGTCGCGCATGATGTCGGCGATCGAGTCGTAGGTCCGGACTTCCTTGAAGATGCCCTTCTTGTTGAGCGCGTCGACGAACGCGGTGCCGACCTGCGCGCCGACCACCTGGTCCTTGAAATCGTCCATCGACGTATAGCGGCCCGGGTCGTCCGCCTTCACGATCAGGCCTTCGCCGAACGAATAGACCGTGTCGGAGAAATCGACGACCTGCTGGCGCGCCGGCGTCTTCAGCATCGCGGCCGAGATGATGTCGATCTTCTGCGTGGTGAGCGACGGGATCAGCGCCGAGAACACGGTCTGCTGCACGTCGACGCGAAACCCGGCGGACTTCCCTGCCGCGGTAATCGCATCGACCATCATCCCCTGGATCGAATTGCTCTTGACGTCGAGAAACGTAAACGGCACGCCGGTGGCCGTCGCACCGACCTTGAGCGTCGGCTCGGCCGCGACGGCGCCAGCCGATGCCGTGGAGAGTGCGATACAGGTGGCGAAACCGGCGGCCAGTGCGCCGAACCGCTTGATGAACGGAACCATGGTGACTCCCTCTCGAATAATCCGGTGCGCCGGCCGGTCGCTGATCGACACTGCGACGATGGCTTGATCTTAAAACGAATCAAAAACATCGCAAATAGATTTTTGCGTATCGATATTCGATACGCTATGATGTAACATCGAATCGATTCCGCCCTTCGCCATGGAAACGTCGCCCGACCAAGCAAACGACCTCCTGTTCAACCAGTCGCTGGAGAAAGGGCTGAACGTGTTGCGCGCGTTCAGCGCGAAGCGACGCACGATGACGCTGGCTGAAGTGGCCGACGCCGCCGGCATGACGAAAAGCTCGGCGCAGCGGATGGTCTACACGCTCGAGAAGCTCGGCTACATTCGCAAGCATCCGGTCACGCGGCGCTACCAGCTCACGCCGCACGTGATGCGAATCGGCTTCAACTATCTCGCGGCCGATACGCTGATCGACGTCGCGAATCCGTTCCTGTCCGAGCTGACGAACCTGACCGGCGAAACCACCAACCTCACCGAGCCGGACGAGGACGAGATGGTGTACGTCGCGCGTTTCGTGTCGACGAAGTTCGTGCCGATCCACATGCCGATCGGCAGCCGCATCCCGATGTACTGCACCGGCAGCGGCCGCGCGTTCCTGAGCGCGTTGCCGCCCGGCGACGCACGCGCGCGGCTCGACGGCATGGCGCGCACGCCATATACGCCGCGCACGGTCACGGCGCTCGACGATCTCGTCGCGCTGCTCGAAGGCGCGCGGCGCGAAGGCTACGCGACCAACCAGGAAGAATTGTTCATCGGCGACATGTCGATCGCGGCGCCCGTGCTCGGCAGCCAGGGGCAGCCAGTCGCGGCCGTGCACGTGGTCGCGCCGACGAGCCGCTGGACGTTCGACGACGCGCGCCGCAAGCTCGCGCCGGCGGTGATCGACTGCGCACGCGGGATCAGCAATTCGATACGGACGCTTGAGTAGCGACGGTGAAATGGCATGCGGCGCGCCGTTGCGTGGCGCAACGGCGTTCGACCGCTACTGCGGCTTCGGCGGATGCTCGGCCCGGTAGGTACGGTTCGGGCGCGATACGAGTTGCTTCGTTGCAGCGTCGAGTTCCTTCCCGTGATACAGATCGATGCACTTCAGGAAGTCGAACTTCACGTCCCTGACCTCCGGTTCGACAACCGGATTCCGATAGTCTCGAGCCAGATACTTCGCGACCAGCGCATGAATGACGTCCGGCGCGCGTTCCATGTCGTAGTCGGTCCAGTCGCGCAACGCGCTGGTGCTGCTGCCGATGTCCTTGCTCGCGCCGGGCGCCTGCTTGTATGCGGTAGCCAGGCACTCCGCGAGCACCATGTCCTTGAAGTTCTGGAGATAAGTTCGTGAGCCTGCCTCAGGTGCCGCTTGTGCGGCTTCCTTCGCCACGACCATCGCCGGTTGAAATGCGATGCACGCCAACGCGGCTGCGATCCGGACTCCCCTCATGACAGGCTCCAAAAATTTGCGCGATCGGAACGATACCGCGCGGCCGGTTCGTTGAAGTAACAATGGTCGCGCCCCGGATGCTCGCCTCCATCGCCTTCCCCCAGCCGGGCCTCTAGGATCGAATCAAACCCCGACGCGGAAAAATATTGCCGACTGTCGCCGCCAGCCTCTTCGCCCACCCCACCCCGCGTTTTCCCCGATGCCGTTCGACTTGACTCGCCCCCTCCGATCGTCAACACTTCGCACATCGCAAGTGTGATCACAGATCGCAGATCAAACCTCGGAGAACCCCGTCTTGGCGCCTCGTATCGTCCCGCCCGCACTGAAAGCCATCGAACAGGAAACGATGGCCGACAAGGTCTACCAGCAACTGCGCGAAGCGCTGATGAGCGGCCGTTTCGCGCCTGGCCAGGCGCTGAGCCTGCGCAGCGTCGCCGAGGCGGTCGGCTCGTCGACGATGCCCGTGCGTGCTGCGCTCACGCGGCTGCGTGCCGAACGCGCGCTGGTCGACGGCCCGAATCGCGCGCTCGTCGTGCCGCCGATGACGCTCGACATGCTCGACGAACTGCGCGACGTGCGGATCGCGCTCGAAGGCTGCATCGCCGAGCGCGCGTGCGGGCGGATGACCGACGCGCAGATCGCGGCCGTACGCAAGACCTGCGAGACGATGCAGGCACACGTCGAGGCCGGCCGCTCGCGCGCCTACCTGCAAAGCAATTTCGCGTTCCACAGCGCGATCTACGCGCATGGCGCGAGCGAAAACACGCTCGCGATCGTCGAGAACCTGTGGATGCGCGTCGGCCCGTTCCTGAACATGGTCGCGCTCGACATCCCGCACATGCGGCGCTCGATGGACGCGCACCGCGCCATCGTCGATGCGCTCGAACGGCGCGACGGCGCGGGCGTGCGGGCCGGCATCGCGCTCGACATCGGCGGCGCCGCACACGATCTCGCCGAGACGCTGCGGGCCGAACAGACCCCGCGGACCGTGAACGCGAAGCCGTAGCGGCCGCTTGCGACGGCCGCCCGACACACGAGCGACCGCAACGACATCAACGATGGAGACAACCCGGCATGACAGCTTCCGATCTGCTGAAACCCTATGACGGCCTGCGCGTCCTCGTGACGGGCGGCGCGTCGGGCATCGGTCTTGAAATCGCGGACGCGTTCGCCGAGTGCGGCGCGCACGTGCATGTATGCGACGCGTCGCAAGCGGCGATTGCGGCGCTCGCCGACCGGCCGCCGCGTGCCGCGGCCGGCGCGATCAGCGCGACGCTGGCCGATGTATCCGACCCGGCCGCCGTCGAGCGCGTGTTCGCCGACGTGTCGACCCGGCTCGGCGGCCTCGACGTGCTGGTCAACAATGCGGGTATCGCCGGCCCGACCGGCGGCATCGACGAAATCGACCCCGTGCAGTGGGAACAAACTGTCGCGATCAACCTGAACGCGCAATTCCAGTTCGCGCGCCGCGCCGTGCCGCTGCTGCGCGAATCGAAACACGGCGGCGCGATCATTGCGCTGTCGTCGGTCGCCGGCCGGCTCGGCTATGCGTTCCGCACGCCGTATGCGGCCACCAAGTGGGCGGTGGTCGGCCTCGTGAAGAGTCTCGCGATCGAGCTCGGGCCGCTCGGCATCCGCGTGAACGCGATCCAGCCCGGCATCGTGCGCGGCCCACGGATGCGCCGCGTGATCGAGGCTCGCGCGCAGCAGCTCGGCATCGGCTACGACGACATGGAGCAGCGCTATCTCGAGAAGATCTCGCTGCGGCGCATGACCGATCCGGCCGAGATCGCCGCGACGGCGCTGTTCCTGTGCTCGCCGGGCGGGCACGGGATCACGGGGCAGGCGATCTCCGTCTGCGGCAACGTCGAAGTGCTCTGACGCACCCAGAATCGTTCATCGAAAGGAATCCATCCGTGGCAAACGCTCGCAAAGTCATCATCACCTGTGCGCCGACCGGCGCGATCCATACGCCGTCGATGTCGCCGTACCTGCCCGTGACACCACACGAAATCGAAACCGCCGCGGTCGCGGCCGCGCAGGCCGGCGCGGCGATCCTGCACCTCCACGCACGCAATCCGTCCGACGGCAAGCCGACCCAGGATCCGGCCGTGTTCGCCGAATTCCTGCCGCGCATCAAGGCGCAGACCGACGCGGTGATCAACCTCACGTCGGGCGGCAGTCCGCACATGACGGTCGACGAACGGCTGCAGCCGGCGCTGCATTTCCAGCCCGAGGTTGCCTCGTTGAACATGGGCTCGATGAACTTCGGGCTGTACCCGATGCTCGAGCGCTTCCGCGAGCTGAAGCATCCGTGGGAGCGCGAACATCTCGAGAAAAGCCGCGATCTCGTGTTCAAGAACACGTTCGCGGACATCGAGACGATCCTCACGCGCTGCGGCGCGAACGGCACGCGGTTCGAATTCGAGTGCTACGACATCTCGCACCTGTACAACCTCGCGCACTTCGTCGATCGCGGGCTCGCGAAACCGCCGTTCTTCGTGCAAAGCGTGTTCGGCCTGCTCGGCGGAATCGGCGCGCATCCGGAGGACCTGATGCACATGCGCCGCACGGCCGACCGCCTGTTCGGCAGCGATTACGTGTGGTCGATCCTCGGCGCGGGCCGCAACCAGATTCCGCTCGCGACGATCGGCGCCGCGCAAGGCGCGAACGTGCGCGTCGGGCTCGAGGATTCGCTGTGGATCGCGCCCGGCAAGCTCGCGGAATCGAGCGCCGCGCAAGTCCTGAAAATGCGTCAGGTGCTCGAAGGCCTGTCGCTCGAGATCGCGACGCCGGCCGAGGCGCGCGCGATGCTCGCGCTCAAGGGCGGCGACGCGGTGAATTTCTGATCGCCGGGTCGCCACCCGAACACCCGCATCCGCAAGCGCAGTGACAAGGCGCCGGCCCGAGCCGGCCGGCGCCAGGACGCCCTTGATCGCCCCGCTCCGTTCGAGCGCCGCCGGCGCGGCTCCGTCGACTGCCCATCCGCTGCCTGCATCGCAGCGGCATTTGCCGAACGCGGCGCGCCGTGCTTGCCGTGCGCGCCGGTTCGCTTTTACCGGAGTCGTCCGTATGTCCACTCATCACGCTCAGGCCCTGTCGTCCGCCGCGACCGACGCGAACGCGTCGCTGAACCGGCTGCTGTTCCGAAAACTCATGCCGCTGCTGATCGCCGCGTATGTGATCAGCTTTCTCGACCGCACCAACATCGCGTTCGCCAAACATTCGATGGGCGTCGATCTCGGCATTTCGTCGGCCGCGTACGGGCTCGGCGCGGGGCTGTTCTTTCTCACCTACGCGCTCTTCGAGATTCCGAGCAACCTGATCATGCATCGCGTCGGCGCACGCTTCTGGATCACGCGGATCATGATCACGTGGGGCGTGCTGTCGGTCGCGATGGCATTCGTCCGCGGCGAGACGTCGTTCTACGTGATGCGCTTGCTGCTCGGCGTCGCCGAAGCCGGCCTGTTTCCCGGCGTGATGCTGTATCTGACGTACTGGTTCGGCCGCGAGGAGCGTGCACGTGCGACGGGCTATTTCCTGCTCGGCGTGTGCATTGCGAATATCGTCGGCGGGCCGCTGGCCGGTGCGCTGATCGAACTCGACGGCACGCTCGGCTTCCATGGCTGGCAATGGCTGTTCGTCGTCGAAGGCATTCCGGCGATCCTGCTCGCGTTCGTCGTGTGGACACGCTTGCCGGACCGGCCGAGCGCCGCGCCGTGGCTCGCCCCGGAAACCGGCCGCGCGCTCGAGCGCAAGCTGGCCGCCGAACAGGACGCGGGCGTGGCCGCGCACGGCGGCCACGCGTTCGGCGCCGCGCTGCGCGACCCGCAGATCTGGCTCGCGATCTTCGTGTACTTCTGCCACCAGTTGACCATCTACACGGTGATCTTCTTCCTGCCGGGGATCATTGGCGCGTCGGGGCGTCTGTCGCCGGTCGCGGTCGGGTTGCTGACGTCGCTGCCCTGGCTCGCCGCCGCGCTCGGAGCCGGGACGCTGCCGCGCTTCGCACGCGAGTCGCGTCATTCGCGGCGGATGCTGTGCGCGGGGCTCGTCGTGATGGCGGCCGGAATGATCGGCGCCGCGCACGCGTCGCCGTTGGCCGGGCTGCTCTGCGTATGCGTGGCCGCGTCGATGTTCTTCGTCGTGCAGTCGATCGTGTTCACGTTTCCGGCGTCGCGGCTCGCCGGCAGCGCGCTGGCCGGCGGGCTCGGGCTCGTGAATACCTGCGGGTTGCTCGGCGGCTTCGTCGGGCCGACCGTCGTCGGCGCGATCGAACAGGCGACCGGCAACGCGAAGAACGGGTTGACGCTGCTGGCGGTCGCGCTCGTTATCGCGGCGTTCGCGAGCCTCGCGTTGCGTCACGGGCACGAGCGCGCCGACGTGCGGTCGCGCGGCTGAAAGGCAGGCTGGAATCAAGCTGGGGGGCGGGCGCCGCCCCGCCCGCCTCTCGCCTGACGACGTCAGAACAGATACATCCCCGCGACGAACACCACGCCCGAGAACAGCAGCGTCGTCACGCAATACCCCATGATGTCGCGCACGCCGAGCCCCGCGATTGCCAGCGCGGGCAGCGCCCAGAACGGCTGCGCCATGTTGGTCCATGCCTCGCCGTACGCGATCGCCATCGCGGCCTTGCCGAGATCGGCGCCAAGTGCCTGCGCGGCCGGCATCACGAACGGGCCCTGCACGACCCAGTGGCCGCCGCCCGACGGCACCGCGAAATTGATCACGGCCGAGCTCAGGAACGCGAGCAGCGGGAACGTGTGCACGTTCGCGATATCGACGAACCACTTCGTGATCACGCCCGCGAGCCCCGAGTGATCCATCAGCGCCTGGATGCCCGCGTAGAACGGGAACTGGATCATGATCCCCGACGCGCCACGCGCCGCGCCGGCCACGGCGCGCGCATAGGCCATCGGCGTCCGGTGCAGCAGGATGCCGGCCGCGAGGAACGCGAGGTTCACCGTGTCGATGTCGAGCGCGAAACCCTTCTGCACGAAGCGCAGCACGAGGAACGCCGCACACAGCGCCGCGACGAAGACCGACAGCACGCGGCTTTCCTCCAGGCGTTCCGCGAACGTCGCATCGGGCCCGAGCGCGCGCTCGACGCTCGGCGGCTCGGCGAGCAGCGCCGGATCGACGCTGACGACGTCGCCCGGCTTCGGCATCATCATCCGCGCGAGAAACGGCAGCATCACGATCAGCCCGATCGTGATGAACGCGTTGTAGCCGGTGAAGATCGTATCCGACACCGGAATCAGCCCGATGGTCTTCTCCATCGGATTGCCCTTCGTGGCCGCAACGAGCGGGACTGATCCCGACAGCCCGCCGTGCCAGCTCAGGAAGCCCATGTAGGCCGACGCGACGAGCAACCGGTAGTCGCTGCCGGCCACGCGGCGCGCCACTTCGCGTGCGAGCATCGCGCCGAGCACGAGGCCGAAGCCCCAGTTGATCGCACAGGCCAGCGCCCCAACGAACGCCACGAGCATCACGCCCTGCCCGGGCGTGCGCGCGGTGCTCGCGAGCGCGACGAGCATGCGCCGCACGGGTGGCGAGCTCGCGAGCGCGTGGCCGGTGACGAGAATCATCACCATCTGCATCGAGAACGCGAGCAGGTTCCAGAAGCCCGAACCCCACATCGTCGTGAGCTGCACGGGCGTGTTCGGCGTGAGGCCGAACGCAAGTGCAAACGTGACGATCGTCAGCAGGATCGCGAAAATCAACGGGTCGGGCAACACGCGGTGAACCACCTGCGTGAAGAAGCGGGAAATGCGCTGGATCAACTTGAGCTCCTCGTTTCCTGATAGGGACATCCGCGCGTATCGTTGTTGGTGGAGGCGCGGAAACGCGCGGATTCTTGCACAGAACCGGCGGAGGCGCTTTGGAGCGCACGGTCACGATCGCGTCGTGTCAGGTGTCACAACAGGGAAACGAGAAAAACAGAGACAGGCGGCACGATCTGCGCCGCCTTGGAGAGTCATGGCCGACCGCGCATCAACGCACCGCCGTCACCGGCGCGCTCGCGTTCGCAACCGCCCTCGCCCGTTGCTCGACCACCCGCTGCACGAACCGACACGCGACGAGCGAACCGGCCACGGCCAGCAGCATCGGCACGAGGCTGTCGTGATTCGCGCGCGTGAATTCGAGCAGCAGCACGACGGCCGTGATCGGCATCTGCATCGACGCGGCCAGGAACGCGGTCGCGCCGATCAGCGCGCATCCGCCGAGCGATGCGCCCGGCCACACGAGGCTCCACAGCCCGCCGAGCACGACACCGAGCAGCGCGCCGTTCGCGAGGCCCGGCGTCAGCAGCCCGCCTTCCGCGCCGGCCCGCAGGCTGCCGGCCTCGATCAGCACCTTCAGCACGAGCAGCGCAGCGGCAACACCGATCGTCAGCGTCCCGTCGAAACCGAGCGATGCCGGCCCCTTGCCGTTGCCGAGCAGTTGCGGAAAACGCATCGCGAGCACACCGATCACCGCGAAATTGACCAGCGCGAACACGGGCAGCCGCCAATCTTTCGGCGCGTCCGCTCGCGCACGCGTCGTGAGCCGCACGAAGCCGTACGCGGCGAAACCGAACAGCGGCCCGCAGACGATCGACCAGGCGACGAGCGGCGTGCTCAGCACGAATGCCGGCACCGTGTACTGGTGCTCGTTGCCGAGGCCGATCCACGCGACGACGGCCGCGATGGCCGATGTCACGACCGCCACGACCAGCGCACGCAGTTCGAACGTGCCGAGCAGCACTTCGAGCACGAAGACCGCACCGCCGAGCGGCACGTTGTAGACGGCCGCCAGGCCCGCGCCGGCGCCGCACGCGACCATCAGCCGGCAGTCGTCGGGCGTGAGCGCCGCCGCGTGCGCAAGCCGCCCCGCCAGCAGCGAACCGATCTCGCGCGGCGCGACTTCGCGGCCGAGCGGCGAGCCGAGCGCAACGGTGACGATCTGCAGCAGCGCGTGAACCGTCGTGCTGACGAACGGCATCCGCGGATCGGCCGCACGCACGGCGCGGCGGATGCTGACAAGCGGCCGGCCATACCGGTAAAGCGCCCACCAGCCGCCGCCGGCGACGATCCCGCAGCCGACCAGCACCGCGAGCCGGCGCAGCGGGTCGGCCGCGGTCACGCCAGTGAGGAAGCTCTCGGACCCGATCACGTGCGCGATGCTGTAGCCGTACGCGACGTGCTGGATCGCATGCAGCAGCAACGCGAGCAGCATGCCGCCGAGGCCCGCGCCGATGCCGGTCAGGACCGTGACGACGGCCAGACGCGCGAACGGGCTGGCGGGCGGCGGAGAGTATGCGGGAGCGGACGGGAGATCGAGGCGCATGGGGTCGGCGAACGAAGATCGAAAGGACGGTGCACAAGTTGCACGTCGTCGTCAGGACCGAATCGTAGGCCCGCGCCCATCATGAGACAAACGTATTTTTCGAATCGACTGATGTATTTTGCGAATACTTGACGGCCAGCGGGCCACGATGGCCCGCCTTCCGCATCAATCCGGATACGCGATGCGCTCCGGCTCGCGCCGCATGATGACCTTCCCGTGGCGCATCGACAGCGTGGCTTTCGCCTGCCGCCGCACGGCTTCGTAGTCGCTGTCCGCGTCGAGCACGACGAGATTCGCCGGACGCCCGACCGCGATGCCGTAGCCGTCGCCGAGATGCATCGCCGTCGCGCTGTGGTCGGTCACGAAGTCGAGACAGCGCTGCAAGTCCTCGTAACCCATCATGTGGCAGATATGGAGGCCCGCATCGAGCACGCGCAGGATGTTGCCGTTGCCGAGCGGGTACCACGGATCCTTGATCGAATCCTGCCCGAAGCACACGTTGAGCCCGGCGCGGTCGAGTTCCGCGACGCGCGTGACGCCGCGCCGCTTCGGAAACGTGTCGAAGCGCCCTTGCAGGTGGATGCTTTCGGTCGGGCACGAGATGAAGTTCAGGCCCGCGCGCTTCAGCAGCCGGAACAGCTTCGAGCAGTACGCGTTGTCGTACGAGCCCATCGCGGTCGTGTGGCTCGCCGTGACGCGCGCGCCCATCCCGCGCACGCGCGCCGCTTCGGCGAGCACTTCCAGAAAACGCGAATGCGGATCGTCGGTCTCGTCGCAATGCACGTCGACGAGGCAGCCGGTGCGTTCCGCGAGATCCATCAGGAAGCCGATCGAGCTGACGCCCTGCTCGCGCGTGTTCTCGAAATGCGGAATCCCGCCGACGACATCCGCGCCGAGGTCGATCGCCTGCTCCATCAGCGCGCGGCCGCCCTCGAACGATTCGATGCCTTCCTGCGGAAACGCGACGATCTGCAGGTCGATCAGCCCGCGCGCCTCGTCCTTCACTTCCAGCATCGCCTTCAGCGCGGCGAGCGTCGGATCGGTCACGTCGACGTGCGTGCGCACGTGCTGGATCCCGTGGTCGCGCAGCATGCCGATCGCCGCATGCGCGCGTGCTTTCGTGTCTTCGTGCGTGATCGTCGCCTTGCGTTCGGACCAGCGCTCGATGCCTTCGAACAGCGTGCCGCTCATGTTCCATGCCGGCTCGCCTGCCGTCAGCACGGCATCGAGGTGGATATGCGGCTCGACGAGCGGCGGAATCGCGAGACGGCCGCCGCCATCGATATGGTCTGGGTTCGTCAACGCGATCGGTGCAGTTTGCGCATCGATCCGCGCGATCGTGCCGCCGTCGATGCCGATCGTGAACAGGCCGTCGCGGCCGCGCAGGCGTACGTTGAAGAGATTCATGTGGGTCCGGTCGTCAGGCGGCCGCGGCGGGCCGCATGTTAAGGAAAAGGAATGCGGGCGACGCGCGCAGGCATTTACCTGAAGTCGTCGATCTTCAGGCCGGTCGCCGCGCTCATCTCGTCGTTCGTCACGTCGCGCACGTGCTTGCCGAAGGTCCACACATGCCGGCCGGGGTCACGCGCGCGATACACGCGCTCACCGTAAAACTGGTCGGCCGGCACTTGCAGGATCTCCGCGCCGGCGGCACGCGCACGTTCGCAATGCGCATCGATGTCCGCATCGTCGGGAAGATGCACATGGACATTCTGCGTATTGCGATCGCCCGTGTCTTCCGGCGACGCGACGAAATCGGCCCATGCGCCGCCGACCATCACGATGCCATCGCCGAACTTCATCTCGGCATGCGCGATATTGCCGTCGGGCGTGGTCACGACGATGAAGCGTTCGAAGCCGAAGGCGCGCTCGAGCCAGTCCAGCGCGGCTTTCGGATTGCGGTAGCACAGGGCGGAGCTGAACGACGGACGACGGGCAGTAGCCATGGGTTGTCTCCGGATCTCGGCATCGGAGTGTCCATTCTCCGCGTCCGCCGCGCGGCGATCAACTCCGTCCTTGGCGGCCCGCATGTTGTCGATGCGCGACATGCCGCCTGCGGCCAACCCGCGGGGCGCGGCGGGCGGCGGGCGAGAACGCCCGGCGTGCGGCCCTCGCGTCGCTTTGTGAAGGCGGTATGACGGACTCTTGCGCAACGCGCAAAGGAGCGCTCGCATCCCGGTACCCCGGAATCGGGCGACCGCGCCCCTACACTTGCGCCGAACTTTTGTTTCCCGTCCCACACGCAGGAATTTCACCATGAAAAAAACCCTGATCGCCGGCGCATGCACCGCCGCCCTGTTCGCGCCGCTCGCCCACGCGCAAAGCTCGGTCACGCTGTACGGCCTGATCGACGCCGGCATCGCATATACCAACAACGTGAACGGCGCGTCGCAGTGGCGCATGGCCAGCGGCACGGTCAACGGCAGCCGCTTCGGCGTACGCGGTACCGAGGATCTCGGCGGCGGCCTGAAGGCGCTGTTCGTGCTCGAAAACGGCTTCAACGTGAACAACGGCGGGCTCGGCCAGGACGGCAAGCTGTTCGGCCGCCACGCGTATGTCGGCCTCAGCCAGGCCGGCTACGGCACGCTGACGCTCGGCCGCCAGTACGACACGATGGTGGATTTCGTCGCACCGCTGTCCGCCACGGCAGGCGACTTCGGCGATGCGGGCTTCGCGCATCCGTTCGACAACGACAACCTGAATCACTCGCTGCGCATCAACAACGCAGTCAAGTACACGAGCGAGTCGCTCTCCGGTTTCAAGGTCGGCGCGATGTACGCGTTCTCGAACTCGACGAGCTTCAGCGCCAACCGCGCGTACAGCGTCGCGGCGAGCTACACGAACGGCCCGCTGAAGCTGGCCGGCGCGTACCTGCAGATGAACGGCACCAAGGGCTCGACGAGCGCGAGCCCCGGCGCGACCGATTCGGCCGAAGCGAAAAGCGTGAGCCAGGGCGGCTGGTCGATCGGCTCGGACCGCATGCGCACGTACGGCGGCGGCGTGAGCTACATGTTCGGCCCGGCGACCGTCGGCTTCGTCTACACGCGCTCGCAATACGACAACACGGGCTCGTTCGGCTCCACCGGCCAGGTCGCATTCAACAACTACGACGTGAACGTGCGCTATGCCGTGACGCCGGCCGTCAGCCTCGGCGCCGCCTACGTGTACACGGACGCCAGCGTGTCGAACCCCGACAGCAAGCACGGCACCGATCCGAAGTGGCACCAGGTCGACCTGCAGGCCGTGTACAAGCTGTCGCGCCGCACCGACCTGTACGCGGAAGCGATGTTCCAGCATGCGTCCGGCCGCGGCTACCAGGCGTTCATCAACACGTCGGGCGGCGCATCGAGCACGGCGAACCAGGTGGTCGGCACGATCGGCATGCGCACGCGCTTCTGACCAGTGTGATGCCGCGTCGCCCGCCGGCCTCGAACCCTGAGTTCGTTCGCCGCGGGCGACAGGCGCCAATGTTGTTCCATCTGGAAGGCAGCCTGCCTGGAATCGGGGTTTTTGCGCGTGCAGCCGCTACGTAGACTGGCGTCGAAGGCTCGGGCCATGCGTCGCGCATCGATCCGGCCACCCCACCCCGTATTCAGGAGAACCTCGTGAAATCGCTCGTCGTTACCGCCGCCGCTGCCGTGCTGCTTGCCGCACCGGCCCTGTCGTTCGCCCAGCAGGCACAGTCGCCCGTCACGCGCGCGCAGGTGCTGCAGGAGCTGATCGATCTGGAATCGGTCGGCTACAACCCGGCGCATGGCGAAGCCGACAACTATCCGGAGGACATCATGGCGGCGCAGGCACGGCTGCAGGCGAAGCGTCTCGCCGAACACAAGGCGGCGCAGGCCGCGTACGGCCCGGCCGGCCAGCCGGCAACCGAATCCGGTGCGGCAGCGAAGCCCGCGCCGTGACGACGTGACAAAGCGCCTCGCCCGCGTGAAGGATGTTCAGCGGGCAAGGCGTGTAGCGCTCATGCGTGAAGAAGCCGGCATCGAAACGACTATCGAAACGACGCACGCGTGTGCGCCCGGCGTTCAGGCAGCCTGCGGTTCGCGATCGATCGCGCTCAGCATCTCGACGTCTCGCGCGATCATGCCCGGCACCTGCGCACGCAGCATCTCGACCCAGGTCCGCACCTTCGCATCGACGAAGCGGCGTGACGGATACAGCGCGTACACGTTCATCTTCTGCAGGATGTGCGCGGGCAGCACGCGGACGAGCGTGCCGTCGCGCAATGCGTCGATCGCCGAGTACAGCGGCAGCATGCCGATCCCGATGCCGTCGCGGATCGCGAGTGCGAGCGATTCGGCCGTATTGGTCTGCACCGGCCCCGCGACGTGAATCTGCTCGACGCCCTCGGGCCCTTCGAGCACCCATTCGTGCGTCGGGAACGCGGGCGTACACAGCGTCAGGCAGGCGTGCGCGGCGAGATCGTGCGGACGGGCCGGCGCGCCGTGCCGTTTCACATAGTCGGGCGACGCGCACAGGATGCTGAACGTCGAGCCGAGCAGGTGCGACACGAGTTCGGAATCGGGCAGCGACGACGCGGTCACGACGGCCATGTCGCTCGTGCCGTCGAACAGGTCGGGCATGCGCTGCGACAGCGACAGCTCGATCGACACGTCCGGGAACTGCGCGTGATAGCGCGTCAGTGCGGGCAATACATAGTGATGGCCGACGCTCGCGAAGCTGTGCATGCGCAGCACGCCGGCCGGGCGCTCGTGCGCGCAGCTCGCCTCTTCTTCCGCGCGGTCGACGTCGGCGAGGATCTGGCGGCAGCGCCGCAAATAGCTTTCGCCGGCCGACGTGAGCGCGAGACGGCGCGTCGAGCGATTCATCAGACGGGTGCGCAGCCGCGCCTCCAGTTCCGACACCGCGCGCGACATTGCACCCGTCGTCGAATTCAGCGATTGCGCGGCGGCCGTGAAGCTGCCCGTCTCGACGACGCGCGAAAACACCCGCATGTTTTGTAGGGTATCCATTCCTGTGAGCAACCTGTAGCGGAACCGCTATTTTCCTCCACGGGATGCGACAGATTGTTACTCCGGCTGCAACTATCGTTTCCCCGCAGCTGCGTTAATGCGCAAGCGCCGCCCTCCTACAATCGGCGCCTCACCAGTCGAACGGACCCGTTCGGACGCGCCGCGGCATCGTGCCCCGGCCCCGTACGAGCCCCCTCTTTTCATGAAGCCACAACCTGCGATCGCGCGATCTTCCATCGAACCGGACCGATGGAGGCGATGGCTCGATCCGCTCGGCAACGCGGCGCGAGACTGGGCCGTGACCGACGGGCTGATCTGGCTGCATCTCGCGAAAACCGTGCTCGCGGCGCTGCTTGCGATGGGCATCGCGATGCGTCTCGAGATGTCGCAGCCGCGCACCGCGATGACGACTGTGTTCGTGCTGATGCAGCCGCTGTCGGGGATGGTGTTCGCCAAGAGTTTCTATCGCGTGCTCGGCACGGCGGCCGGCCTCGTCGCCGCGCTCGCGCTCGGCGGGCTGTTCGCGCAGCAGCCCGAGCTGTACATGGCCGGCATCACGCTGTGGATCGGCAGCTGCATCGCGCTCGCGGTCCGCAACCGCCATTTCCGCTGGTACGGCTTCGTGCTCGCCGGCTATACGGCCGCGCTCATCGGCCTGCCGGCCGTGATGACGCCGCAGACGCTGTTCCAGTCCGCGCTCACGCGCGCCGCGGAGGTCGCGCTCGGCATCGCGTGCTCGGGCGCGGTCAGCGCGCTGATCCTGCCGCTCAGTTCCGCGAAGGCGCTGATGCGCTCGTTGAGCGCGCGCCACGCGACGTTCGCCGCGTTCACTGCCGGTGCGCTGTCGGGCGACGTCGCGCGCGGCGATTTCGAGCGGCGCTTCGCCGATTTCGTCGACGACATTGTCGGCTTCGAGGCCAACCGCGCGTTCGCGTCGTTCGAGGATCCGCACATCCGCGCGCGCAGCCGCCGGCTCGCACGGCTGAACAGCGAGTTCATGAACGCATGCACGCGGCTGCATGCGCTGCACCAGCTCGTCAAACGCCTGCGTGCGAACCATTCGGACGCAGTGCTCGATGCGCTCGCGCCGCATGTCGACGCGCTCGCGCTACGGTTCGCGGCACTGCGCGACGAGCGGCCGCGCGGCGTCACGCCGGCCACCGGCGCGCCGCTCGAACTGCGCCGTTTCCACAGCGCGCTGCCCAAGGCGGCCCGTGCGTCGCGGCGCACCGTCGAAGCGCATGCGGCCGGCGGCCTGCTCGATTTCGACACCGCGATCGAACTGCTGTACCGCTTCGTCGGCGAATACCTCGGCTACGCCGATACGTACGCGTCGCTCGACCAGGACGATCACGCGTTCGAGCGCTCCGTCACGCATTACGCGGTGAAGACCAATTCGTTCTTCGTCGGCTTCGCGTTCCTGCGCACCGTCGTCGCCGTCGGCGCGATGAGCGCGTTCTGGATCGCGTCCGAATGGCCGAGCGGGTCGCTCGCGGTGATCGCCACCGCGATCGCGTGCGCGCTCAGCTCGACGTCGCCGCGTGCGCCGAAGTTCGTCGCACAGATGAGCGTCGGCGCGGCGTTCGCGACCGCCGTCGGCTACATGTTCCTGTGCTACGTGTATCCGAACATCGACGGCTTCCCGCTGCTGTGCGCGACACTGGCGCCGGTACTCGGCCTCGGTGCCTTCCTGGCAATGCGTCCCGGCCTGTCCGGCTACGGGATCGGCTTCGCGGTGTTCTTCTGCCTGCTCGCAGGCCCCGACAACGCGATCGCCTATACGCCCGAGGTGCTGATCAACAACGGGCTGGCGATCGTCGTCGCGATGCTCGCGTGCTCGCTCGTATTCGCGGTCGTGTTTCCCACCCACATGCCCTGGCTCACCGGCCGCATCGCGCACGACCTGCGCCGCCAGGTCACGCTCGCGAGCAAAGGCGCGCCGGACGGCCTCGCGCAGCGCTTCCAGTCGAGCACCCACGACCTGATGGCGCAACTGCGCACGCTCCTCGTGCGGCGGACACGGCAGCACCGCGACGCCATGCGCTGGATGCTGTCGACGCTCGAGGTCGGCCATGCGGTGATCGACCTGCGCGACGAGCTGCATGCGTTCAGTGCATCGAGGCCGCCGCAGACGCTGCGCTGGACCGCGTCGATCGATGCGGTGCTGCACGAGCTGCCGCGCTTCTTCGACGATCCGACGCCCGGCCATCACGCACGCACGCTGAAATCGGTGAATCTCGCGATCCGCGCGGCGCAGCACACGCTGCAGGCATGGTACGCGGTGCCCGATGCGCGCCGAAGCATGCAGCGGATCGTCGGCTGCCTGCACTTCATGCGCAGCGCGCTGCTCGACAAGGACGCACCGTTCAACCGGCACCGCCATTGACGATCGGTGCGGGCGCAACGGGATCCTTGTTCCGGATGGAAATAAGCTCTACAGCCGCGGTGATTAATCTCTAAGCAGTGCGAGCCTATAGTTTCCTCACTGCCAGCGCGACTGGCACTCACCCAGGAGAAACCAAAATGAAGCCGCTGCACCTCGCCCTCGTTGCCCTGTCGCTCACCGCTGCCGTCGCCCACGCGCAGCCGGCGCCGGCAGACGCCGCATCGCAACAGGCGAACCGCGCCGAAGCCGTCAAGGCCGCGGGCCGTGTCGATCGTTCGCAATCGAAGCAGGAAGACCCGAACGCCTGCGTCGGCCCGGTCAGCTTCTGCAACATCTACTTCGGCAGCTGAGCGTGACGCCGCGACGTCACGGCCAGGCCCGCATCGCCCGCACGGCATGCAGCGCATGCGCGGGCGGACGGCGGTCCGGCCGCTCGCCGCATCGCCGCCCCCTCTCACGCCGCTTCGATTGAAGCGGCGCTTGCCGTTTCAGGCGCCGCGCCCCGGCCGCCACCCCACTTCGCGCAACGCATCCAGCAGGCGCGCCTGCCCGAGCCCTTCGACCCGCGCACCGCGCGACTCGACGTTGCCGCCCGCGACCAGCGCATTCACGATCGCTTCCTCCACCGCTTCCGCCGCCGCGACGAACAGCGCGGAAATATGATCGTTGTTGACCATCTTCAGATCGGTGGTCGGCGCGCCCTTGCTGCCGTAGTTCGTGGCCGGCAGGCCGTCGTTGCCCGTTGCAAACGCCAGGAAGATGTCGCCGCTCGAATCCTCGGTACCGCCGCCGACGCGTGCGAGCCCGACGCTCGCACGCTGCGCGAGGCGCGTGCATTGATGCGGCAGGAGCGGTGCATCGGTCGCGATCGTCACGACGATCGAGCCCATGCCCGGCTCGCCTCCGGCTGCCTGTTCGCGGAACGGCGAATGCACGTGCCGCAGCACTTCGCCCACCGGGTAGCCGGCAACGCGCAGCATCTCGCGCACACCGTAGTTCGCCTGGACGATCGCGCCGACGGTCCAGCCGCCCGCGTCGGCCGCGAGCACGCGCGACGCGGTGCCGATGCCGCCCTTGAACTCGTGGCAGATCATCCCCGTGCCGCCGCCGACGCCGCCTTCCGCCACCGGCCCCGACTGCGCGGCCGCCAGCGCGCGCTGCACGTGCGCGGCGCTCACATGCTGCCCCCAGATGTCGTTCAGCAGCCCGTCGTAGGTTTCCATCACGACCGGCATGCACCAGTACACGCGGCCGGCCGCCGCTTCGCGCTCGTTCGCGATGAGCGCATCGCGCACCGCGCCGACGCTGTGGGTGTTGGTATAGGCGATCGGCGTCGTCAGCAGGCCGGCCTCGCGGATCCATTCGAGGCCTGTCGCGTCGCCGTTGCCGTTCAGCACGTGCACGCCCGCGAAGCACGGCGAATCGTGCGCGGTGCCCGCGCGCGGCTCGATGACGGTCACGCCGGTGCGAATCGACGCGTCGCCGTTCTCGACGTTCAGCGTGCAATGTCCGACCCGCACGCCCGGTACGTCCGTGATCGCGTTGAAGCGGCCCGGCGTACCGAGTCCGATGCGGATGCCGAGATCCCTCGTGCGCATGATGCAGTTCCTCCAGTCTTTCAGTGGTTCGGTATGTCGATGTCGCCAGGTGCCAATCCTGCGCTCAAAGCGCGCGGAACGCTTCGCTGTGGCGCGCCCACACCGCGTACATCACGAGTGCGGCGACCAGCAGCCCCGCGATGATGATCAGGTCGGTCGACTTCGTCGCCGTCGCCAGCGTCGTGTAGAGCGTATAGGCGGCACCCGCCACCGCGACGAGCGGCGTCACGGGCCACAGCGGCATCCGGTAATGATGCTCGACGTCGCGGCGCACGAACCGGCTCGCGAGCGCGGCCAGCCCGACGACGAGGTAGATCAGCAGCAGCAGGTCGACCGTGAACGCGGTCAGCTCGTCGAGGCTCGACACGAACACGAGCCCCGCCGACGGCACCGCCAGCGCGATCGTCGCGAGCCACGGCGATTCGAGGCGCGGATGAATCGTCGAGAACGCGCGGTTGCAGGTGCGCGACCAGAGCGCGTGCCGGCCGCTGCTGTACAGCAGGCGGCCCATCGTTATCACGATCGCGATGATCGCGTTGAACACCGACAGGAAGATCCCGCCGCTGACCACGCGCGACACGGCCGGGTTGCTCAGCGAGCGCACCACATAGCCGATCGGGTCGGCGCTCTTCGTCAGTTCCGTCAGCGACGGCGCGCCGAGCACGATCGCCGTGAGCGGCACCAGTTCGACGACGAGGATCACGAGCAGCGAATAGATCACCGCCTTCGCGACGTTGCGGTTGCCGCCGCGCAGGTCTTCCGCGAGATAGGCGGCCGAGCCGAAGCCGTTGTAGCAGAAGATCGCGGTGCCGATCGCCGGCACGATGGCTGCGAGCGTCGCCGGCACGAGCGCGTTGCCGCTCGCGACGACCGGTGCGATCAGCACGTCGGCGCCGCGATGCGGCGAACCGAAGCCGAGCCCCGCGATCAGCATCAGCACGCCGATCTCGACGACCAGGAACGCGCCGGTGATCCACGCGTTCGTCTTGATGTTCAGCATGCCGAGCAGATAGCTGAGCAGCACGATCGTCAGCGCGACCGACTGGTTGCTGAAGTGCGTGCCGAGTGCGTTGTTCAGGTAGGGCGCGGCGCCGCTCGCGAGCACGGCCGGGATGAACACGCTGACGGAGAGCACCGTGATGAAGGTCAGGTAGCCCGGCAGCGTGCCGAACACGCGCTTGGCCATCACGTACTCGCCGCCTGCGCTGCGGTGCGCGGCGCTGAGTTCCGCGTAGCAGAGCGCGAACGCAAGCGCGAGTACGCCGCCGAGCACGAACGACAGCACGGCACCGCTGCCCGCCTGCTGGATCGCGAACGGCGCGATCACGAAGATCGAACTCGCCGGCGTCACGCCCGATACGGTGATCATCACCGCATCGCGGACGCTGAGCGTCTGCGACAACGCGCGCGGCGCGTCCTCCGTTGCAGGCGCCGCTTGCAGGCTGCCCGTCGATTCCGACATCATCGCCATTTCGTGCTCCTTTGTTCCTTTGCCGCCTTTTTTTGAACACCCATACTCGGGCCCGATTGATTGCGTGGCAGTCTAGGAAGCCAATTTCAGGACCGCTATTCCCCCTTCGTGTTACGCTCTTCCGGTGGTGGTATGGATCGTCTCTTTTCCGAAATCGCGATGCACCAGGCGCTCGGCCGCGCAATCGATCATCTCGGCCAGCCGCGCTTCTGGCGGTTCCTGGTGCTGCTGCTCAATGAAATGGTGCCGTTCGACAACGCGCTCGCGACCGCGGTCGGCCGCGATGGCGTGCCGCTCGTGCTCGACGAATACGATACGGGCGGCACCGACAGTGCATCGCCCGTGCCGCTCTACCTGAACGGCGTCTATCTGCTCGACCCGTTCCTGCAGGCCGCGCACGACGGGCTCGCCGACGGCTGCTACCGGCTCGAGGAAGTCGCGCCGGACCTGTTCCGGCAGAGCGAGTATTTCCTCAGCTACTTCCGCGATGCAGTCGGCGACGACGAGATCCAGATCCTCGTGCGGCCGAACGCCGACACGCTGCTGTCGCTGTCGCTCGGTGCGGCCGCACGCTTCGACGTCGAGCCGCTCGGCAAGCTGACGGCCGCGATGCCGTGGGTGCTCGCGGCAATGCGGCAGCACTGGCGGCTGGTGGGCGATGCCGCGCGCGCGACGCCCGATGCCGATCTCGGCGCACGCGTCGAACAGGCGCTTGCGCGCTTCGGCGCGGGCGTGCTGACCGACCGCGAGATGTCGATCGCAAGAATGGTGCTGCGCGGCAATTCGTCGAAGGCGATCGCCGAACGGCTGGCGATCTCGCCCGAAACGGTGAAGGTGCATCGACGCCATCTGTACGCGAAGCTCGGCATTTCTTCGCAGCCCGAGCTGTTTTCGCGGTTCATCCAGGCGCTGGGGGAAGATGCGGCCGGGTGAGCGCATCGACCGGGACGGATGGCAACGGGCACGGAATCGGGCACTATCCGTCATGCGCCGCATGTCGCGGTCATCCGCCGAAGCCGGTGTGGATACCCGGTCACAACACGATTGCCCGAAAACAGGAATCCCGACGCATGTCACTCATTCCGCTCATAGGAATCGGCTGGCTGTTTCTGTGCGCGATCAGCGCCGCATCGATCGTGCTCGTGCCGCCCGTGGTGCTGGTCGCGTGCCTGATGGGCAAGGACGTCTGGTCGATCCTGACGCGCGGCCGATTGCAGTTCGCGTTCCTGGCCTACCTCGGCTCGGCGCCGGTACCGGCGGTCCTCACGTTCCTGCTGGAAGCCGGCGCCACGGCCGGCAACGCAGGCGGCGTGGCATCCGACAGCCTGACCGCATGGAACGAGCGGTGCTTGTTCGTGTTCCTGGGCGCGGCGGCCTTGTGCGGCCTGCTGTTGCTGTTGCGACCGAAAAACCGGCAAGCGGCAAACGTCGAGCCGTCGCAGTCTGCGCGATAGCGGCCACGCGGAACGCCGCGCCATGCCGGCCGCCCGGCTTCCGGGCAGCGGCACGGTCTTGCGCGGCCTCCTGCTACTTCCACTTCGCGCCGAGTTGCGCGAGCCCTGCGTTCCGGAGATCGTCCGGCAGCATCACCACGCGGAACTCGCAGTCCGCATTCAACATCAGGAACCACGGCTCGGCGAGTGCCGGGATCTGCGACGGGTCGTCCATGTCGACGATCACGACCGCCCCGCGCCCGCCGTTCTGCTCCGTGAAATACACGGCCTCCGGCTTGACCGCTTCGAGTATTCGCGAGATCACGTCGCCGACGCTGCCGTCGCGCACCAGCGTGTTGAACGGCTCGTGAGGGATTCGTATGTTCAGAAGCATGCGCATGACCATCCTCCTTGGGCTCCGCCCGGCCTGGGCCCTTCAAGCATAGGTGTTGCGCGATGCTGGCCGGGTCGAATCGAACGCTCATGCCTCCATCATGAAGCGGCCGCATCGGCCGTCAGCCCCGTCGGCGCGATCGCCAGATGCAACGCCTGCTGCGGCCGCAGCGTCACGTTCAACACGGGTCGCGGCGGCGCCATTCCGGGCGGCACCGACAGCACGTACCGCTGCAGGACCATTGCGGCCACAACCGTCATCTCCGTCATCGCCAGATGCTGCCCGAGGCACACGCGCGGGCCCGTGCCGAACGGCATGTACGCGCCGCGCGGCAGCGGCGGCGCACCGTCGGCGAAACGCTCCGGACGAAACGCGTCGGGCTCCGGAAACCACCGCGGATCGCGCTGCATCAACTGCAGCGGCAGCATGAACAGCGTGCGCGCAGGAAACTGCCATCCGCCGAGCGCGATCGGCCGCGCGGCGCGGCGGCTGATCAGGATCGGCGCGGACGGATACAGCCGCAGCGTTTCGTCGAGCGTCTGCGTCAGGTAGCGCAACGACGATCGCGTCTCGGGGGACGGCGCGCGACCGCCCAGCACGCGGGACACCTCGTCGCGCGCGGCGGCTTGCACCTCCGGATTCGTGGCCATGCACCATGCCCACCAGGTCAGCGCCCCGGCCGTCGTCTCGTGCCCCGCCAGGAACGCCGTCACGCATTCGTCGTGCACGGCCTGCAGCGGCCATTTCCGCGCATCCGCCCGATGCAGCCGCAACAGGCGCGACAGCAGATCATCCGGCCACGCAATCTCGGGCCGGTCGAGGCGCGCATGGAGTTGCCGGCCGACCAGCCCGTCCAGCACCGCCATCGCCCGCACCTTGCCGCGCTTCCACGGCACCCAGTCCGGCGTGCTTGCCGGCACGTAGAACGCCGCGTTGGCCGCCGCGCTCACCACGCGCACCGCCTCCTCGGCCGCGCGCGCATCGTCGCCGATCGTTTCGGAGAACATCGTGCGCATGATCACGTCCATGGCCAACGACGTCAGCGCGCTTTCGATCGGCCAGTCCGGATCGCGTGCGGGCCACTGCGCGAGTGCCTGGCCGGCCGTCGCCGCGATCGCCGGAACGAAGGCCTGGACCGGCTTCGGCATGAAGTTCGGCTGCAGCGCGTGCCGCTTGTCGCGCCACGCGTCACCCTCGGCGACCAGCACGCTGTGGCCGTGGACCTGCGCGAATACGCGGATCGCGCGCTCCCAGCGCCCGAGCGCATCGTGATGCGTGACCAGCAGCTCGCGCACGAGCGCCGGATCGGTCACGACCACTGCGTGCTCGGGCCATACGCGCAAGTGCACGACGTCGCCGTACGCGCGCCGCCAGCCGGCCAGCGTGCCGATCAGGTCGCGCGACATCGCACGCAGCAACCCCCACCCCGTCAGGCCGGCACGCGGCCCCGGCGGCCATACGCCGGGCGGGTGAAGCACGGGCGCCGGTGCAGCGGCGCCCGCATGGAATGGACATTGGGAAGAGGATCGCGGGTTCATGCGCAGGATTGTCCGCGGCGGCGCGCCGGCGGTCTTGAACGCAAACGACATCGACACGCATCCGGCCGATGCCTATACTCCGGCGTCATGTTCTCCGGACCGACATCGATCCTGCCGTCCTGCCCCGATCCGCTGGCGCGCGCACCGCGTGTGACGAACGGCGGGCGGTCGCCGCATGCGCGGCTGCATCCCGCACCGGCCGCGCTGCAGGGCGCGGTGGTCGCGATCGTCCTGTACGACACGCGCGGCGTCGCGGCGAGCGACGCGCAGCGGCTCTCGCACTTTCCGGCCACGCCGCTCGTCTGCGTGTCGTGGTACCGGGATCTCGACGCGGGTTTCATCTCGCACACGGCCGACGGCCCGCAATGGCGCCCCTTCGACGCGGCGGCGACGCTGTCGGGCAGCCATTCGGCGCCCACCGTCGCGTGGGCGCCGACGGGCGGGCTGATCGGCATGATCTGTTTCACCGCCGATGCGGCGCGGACCCTGTTCGGTATCGCGCTGCCGGACATCCACGACCGCGTGCTCGACGCACACGCGTGCCTCGGCCGCGACTGGCACGCGCTGCTCGATGCGCTGCTCGGCGCGGAGCGCGACGCCGAGGTGCTGGCGGCGATCGATCGGCATCTCGCGCCTCGCTGGCAGGCGCTACGGCCGGCGACACCGCTGTCGTCGCTCCGCGACGCGGGGCGCAGCTGGGTCGAGCGCCTCGCGCTGCAGGCGCGCGAATGGCGCGGCACGCACAGCCCGCGACAGGTCGAACGGCGCATCAAGACCTACAGCGGCCGATCGCTGCGCGAATGGCAGGCGCTCGTCAGGACGGAAGGCGCGTTCTTCGCGGCGCGCGACCGGTTCGAAGCCGGCACCGCGTTCAACTGGGCCACGCTGGCGCTGGACGAAGGGTTCGCCGACCAGGCGCACCTGAGCCGCGAGGTAAAGCGCATCACGGGATTTTCGCCGAGCGAGTTCACGCAACGCTTCATCGAAGACGAGTCGTTCTGGATGTATCGGCTGTGGGTGTGACACGCGGCGGCCGGATTCCGGCGTATCGTCCCGACCGTCGTCGCGCAAGACGCTGACGCATCGGCGCGCATCCTGCGTTCGGGGACGGACGCGAATATCCGCTCCGCTCGGCGGCGATCACGCTGCCGTTGTGCGACGAATACACTTCGGCCGATACGCCCCCCGTTCTTCTCGCAGCCCTGCTCAAAACCGCCTATCGTGAAGAAGACGCCCCGTTTGCCGCCATTCGACCTTGTGTCGCTCGCACGGGCGGCGACGGCATCGCGTTCCGGCACCATTCATCGCGATCCCTGCGCACGCTCGCCCGTGCACACGATCGCGGCCGCCCACCGGACAACCAGGAGGCACACATGAAAGCCGCGCTGCTCGTCAGCTCCGCCCTGCTCGCCATTGCGTCCGCTTCGGCCTCGGCCCAAGGCTCGATCACGAAGGCCGAAAACGGCGCGCTCGTCGCCGCAAACGGCATGACCGTCTACACATTCGACCAGGACAAGCCCAACGCCGGCACCAGCGCCTGCACGGGCCAATGCGAATCCTTCTGGCCGCCGTACAAGGCCAGCGCGACCGACGTCCCGGTCGGCCCCTACACGATCGTCAAGCGCGACGACGGCAGCCCGCAATGGGCGTACAAGGGCAAGCCGCTCTACTTCTTCTCGAAGGACATGAAACAGGGCGACCGCAACGGCGACAACTTCAAGAACATGTGGCACGTGGTGGCGCCGTAAGCGTTCCGCTGCCTTCCGCCCCATCCGTGCAGACATGAAAAAACCCGCTCCGATCGACGATCGGAGCGGGCCTTTGCACGTCCCGCCGGCAGCACGCGGCCGGCTTGCGCGTCAGCGGCTCGACGGGAAGCTGAACACCGTCCCTTCGCGCACGCCGGCCGACGGCCAGCGCTGCGTGATCGTCTTGCGCTTCGTGTAGAAACGCACGGCGTCCGGGCCATACGCGTGCAGGTCGCCGAACAGCGAACGCTTCCAGCCGCCGAACGAGTGGTATGCGACCGGCACCGGCAGCGGCACGTTGATGCCGACCATGCCGATCTGGATGTTGTCGCTGAAGTAGCGCGCAGCCTCGCCGTCGCGCGTGAACAGGCACGTGCCGTTGCCGTATTCGTGCGCGTCGATCAGCGCCATCGCCTCGTCGAGCGACTTCAGGCGGATCACGCCGAGCACGGGCCCGAAGATTTCATGCTGGTAGATCGGCATGCCGGGCTTCACGTTGTCGAACAGGCACGGGCCGAGGTAGTAGCCGTCGTCGTGGCCGTCGACCTTCACGCCGCGGCCATCGACCACGAGCGTCGCACCGGCTTGCACGCCGGCTTCGACGAAACCCGTCACCTTCTCGAAATGCTGCTGCGTGACGAGCGGGCCCATGTCGACACCCGCGCCGTTGCCCGGGCCGACCTTCATCTTCTCGATCTCGGCCTTCAGCCCGGCGACGACCTGGTCGCCCGTTTCGTCGCCGATCGCGACGACCAGCGGAATCGCCATGCAGCGTTCGCCGCACGAGCCGTACGCGGCGCCCATCAGCGCATTCACCGCGTTGGGGATATCGGCGTCAGGCATCACGACCGCGAAGTTCTTCGCGCCGCCGAGCGCCTGCACGCGCTTGCCGTGCGCGCAGCCGGTCGAATAGATGTATTCGGCGATCGGCGTCGAGCCGACGAAGCTCACGGCCTTCACGCGCGGATCGGTCAGGATCGTGTCGACCGCCTCCTTGTCGCCGTTCACGACGTTCAGCACGCCAGGCGGCAGGCCGGCTTCGAGCGCGAGCTCGGCCATGCGCAGCGTCGACGACGGCGTGCGCTCGGACGGCTTCAGCACGAACGTGTTGCCGCACGCGACGGCCATCGGCCACATCCACAACGGCACCATCACCGGGAAGTTGAACGGCGTGATGCCGGCGGCAACGCCCAGCGCCTGGAACTCGCTCCACGAATCGATCGCGGGGCCGACGTTCTTGCTGTGCTCGCCCTTCAGCAGCTCGGGCACGTAGGTCGCGTATTCGACGTTCTCGATCCCGCGCTGCAGCTCGCCCATCGCATCGGCGAGCACCTTGCCGTGCTCGGCCGTGATCAGCGCGCACAGCTCGTCGGCATGCTCTTCGAGCAGCGTCTTGAAGCGGCTCATCACGCGGGCGCGCTTCAGCGGCGGCGTGTTGCGCCACGCCGGGAACGCGGCCTGCGCGGACGCGATCGCGGCTTCGACGGTCAGCTTGTCGGCGAGCGCGACGCTCTTGTTCGATTCGCCGGTGGCCGGGTCGAACACCGGCTGGACGCGGCTGCCGCCGTCGACGCGCTTGCCGTCGATCAGGTGGCCGATGGTGGAGGTCACATTGCTGTCGTGTTTCATCGTTGAGGCTCTTTCGTGAATTCGGTGATCGCGGGGAACGAGCGGCGGCTCAGTCCACTTCGTTCAGTGCGTCGGACAGCGCGTTGACGAGATTGTCGATCTCGCGCTTCTCGGCGATGAACGGCGGCGCGAGCTGGATCGTGTCGCCGCCGTAGCGCACGTAGAAGCCCTTCGCCCAGCAGCGCATCGCGATCTCGTACGGACGCCGTGCCGGTTCGCCCGGCAGCGCCGCGATCGTCAGGCCGGCAGCCAGCCCGTAGTTGCGGATGTCCGCGATGTGGCGCTGGCCCTTCAGCCCGTGCACGGCCGCCTCGAAATGCGGCGCGAGATCGCGCACGCGGGCCACCGCATCCTCCTTCACCAGCAGGTCGAGCGCTGCGACGCCGGCCGCGCACGCGACCGGGTGCGCCGAATACGTGTAGCCGTGCGGGAACTCGAGCATGTACTCGGGGCCGCCCGCGGCCATGAACGTGTCGTAGATCTCCTTGGTCGCGATCACGCCGCCGAGCGGCTGCGTGCCGTTCGTCACCTGCTTCGCGAAGTTCATGATGTCCGGCACCACGCCGAACGCGTCGGCGCCCGTCATCGCGCCGGCCCGGCCGAAGCCCGTGATGACCTCGTCGAAAATCAGCAGGATGTCGTGCGCGGTACAGATGTCGCGCAGGCGCTTCAGATAGCCCTTCGGCGGCACGACCACGCCCGCCGAGCCGGAGAACGGCTCGACGATCACGGCCGCGATGTTCGACGCGTCGTGCAGCGCGATCAGCTCGAGCAGGCGGTCGGCCAGCTCGGCGCCGTGCTCGGGCATCCCGCGCGAGAACTTGTTCTCGGCGAGTTGCGTGTGCGGCAGGAAATCGGCGTCGAGACCCTGGCCGAACAGCTTGCGGTTCGGCCCGATCCCGCCGACCGAGATGCCGCCGAAGTTCACGCCGTGGTAACCCTTCTCGCGGCCGATCAGGCGCGTCTTCGTGCCCTTGCCCTTCGCACGCCAGTACGCGCGGGCCAGCTTCAGCGACGTGTCGGCCGCTTCCGAGCCCGAGCCCGTGAAGAACACGTAGTCGAGGCCGGCCGGCGTCAGTTCCTTGATCTTGTTCGCGAGTTCGAACGATTTCGGATGGCCGAACTGGAAGGCCGGCGCGTAGTCGAGCTGCGCGACCTGGCGGCTCACGGCTTCGACGATTTCCGTGCGGCCGTGGCCGAGGCCCGTGCACCAGAGGCCCGACAGGCCGTCGAAGATCTTGCGGCCTTCGCCATCCGTGTAATACGCGCCCTTGCCCGACACGATCATGCGCGGATCGGCCTTGAACTGGCGGTTGGCCGTGAACGGCATCCAGTGCGCGTCGAGCCACGCGGCGTCGGTGCGGAGGTTGGTGTCGTCCTGCTGGGCGGTGGTGATGTCGGTCATGTCGGTCGGCGCGGCGCGCCCCTCCTCCTTGTGATGATGTTGCACATTGTCGGGACGCCAATTAGTCTTTTGAATATCGCAATATCAATGTTCACTTGCTCAACTATGCAAGCAAAGAAACCGAAGAGCCGTGCGCTGCTCGGGCAGCTCAGCGACATGGATCTCCGCCTGCTGCGGGTCTTCAAGGGCGTCGTGCAGTGCGGCGGGATGGCGGCGGCCGAACTGGAACTGAATATCGGCATCTCGACGATCAGCCGGCACGTGAAGGATCTGGAAACGCGCCTCGGCCTCGTGCTGTGCCGGCGCGGCCGCGCGGGCTTCACGCTGACGCCGGAAGGCCAGACGGTCTACGAGGAGACGCTGCGCCTGCTCGCGTCGATGGAAGCATTTCGCAGCAGGATCGACGGCATTCACGACAAGATGGGCGGCGAACTGCACGTCGCCGTGTTCGACAAGACGGCCACCAACCCGAACGCGCGCCTGGGCGACGCGATCCGCCAGTTCGCGGACGAGGCGCCCGACGTCGCGCTGAACCTGCATGTCGCCTCGATCAACGAGGTCGAGCGCGGGATCATCGACGGCAGCTACCAGGTCGGGATCATTCCCGCGCACCGCAACTCGGGCAGCCTCGAGTATGCGGAGCTGTTCGACGAACGGATGCTGCTCTACTGCGGCCGGCAACATCCGCTCTTCGATGCGCCGCACGGCAAGCTCACGTGGACGACGATCCGCAACCACGCGTTCGCGGGGCTCGGCTTCCATTCGCCGAACATGGAGCTGAGCCATCGCGCGAAGCTCACGCGCAGCGCGACCGCGTCGGACCAGGAATCGATCGCGACGCTGATCCTGTCCGGCCGCTATCTCGGCTTCCTGCCCGATCACTATGCGGAAAGCTTCGAGAACAAGGGGTTGATGCAGCCGGTCGCGCCGCACCGGTTCAATTACCGGTGCCGGTTCGTGAGCCTGTTGCGGCGCTCGCCGCGGCCGTCGCGGGCCGCGCTGCTGTTCCAGTCGTGCCTGGAAGCCGCGCATGCGGCGGCCCGGCCGGCGGCATAGCGCGGGCTTCGGGTCGGTCAGGCGCCGTCGCCGCCGGTGCGCGGTTGCGCGCGCTGGCGCGCGACGAAACGGGTCGCGACGAGTGCCGCGGCAAAGCCGGACGCCGCACCGACGCCGAGCGCCCAGCGCGGGCCGAGATGGTTCGCGACCCAGCCGGCCACCGGCGCGCCGATCGGCGTGCCGCCGAGCGCGACTGCAAGGCGCAGCGCCATCACGCGGCCACGCATCGCCGGCTCGGTAGACAGCTGCATCAGGCTGTTGGTGGAGTTCATGAAGGTGATCGCGGCAATCCCGGTCAGCACCAGCGCCGCGGCGAACGACCAGTAGCCGGGCGCCAGCGCGGCGAACGTGCAACCGAGCCCGAACAGCGTCGCGCCGATCCACAGATGACGGAACCGCGGCTGCTCGCGGCGCGCGGCGAGCAGCGCGCCCGAGATCGTGCCGACCGCCATCATCGACGAAAGAAACCCGAACCCGCGCGCATCGACATGGAACACGCTGGCGGCCATCGTCGAGATGTACAGCTGGAAATTGAGCCCGAACGTGCCGATCAGGAACAGCATCACGAGGATCGCCGTCAGGTCCGGGCGGTGCCATACATAGCGGAACCCGTCGAGCAGGCTGCCGCGCGAGCGGCCTGCCCGCATGTTCGCGCGCAGTTCGTCTTCCCGAAGCTGCGACAGCGACGCCAGCACCGCGAAGAAGCTGAGCCCGTTCGCGAGAAACGCCCAGCCGGTGCCGACCGACGCGATCAGGAAGCCGGCCGCCGCCGGGCCGACCATCCGCGCGGCGTTGAACGACGTCGAGTTGAGCGCGACCGCATTCGCGAGTTCGCGATCGCCGACCAGTTCGGCGACGAAGGTCTGCCGCACCGGCGCGTCGAACGCCGACGCGCAGCCGAACAGGAACGCGAATATGTACACGTGCTCGAGCCGCACGACGCCCGTGACCGTCATCACGCCGAGCACCAGCGCCAGCACGCCCATCAGCGCCTGCGTGGCCATCAGCAGCTTGCGCTGGTCGAAGCGGTCGGCCGCATAGCCGGTCCACGGCAACAGCAGCAGTTGCGGCCCGAACTGCAGCGCCATCACCGTGCCGACGGCCGACGCGTCGTGATGCGTGAGCTGCGTGAGCACGAGCCAGTCCTGCGCGGTGCGCTGGATCCACGTGCCGATGTTCGACACCAGCGAGCCGATCGCCCATACGCGATAGTTGAAACTGCGAAGCGAGCGGAACACGCCAGCTGCCGGCACGCTCATGGCCGCTTCCGATCGGGCGCGTTGCCGCCGTGCAGTGCGCCGAAGTGCCGCGCGAGGAACAGGCCGAGCATCAGGATGCCGAGACCGAGCGCTGCCGCGTCGGGCAAGCGCTTCAGGTCGAAATCGCCGACGCGGCACACGAGCGCATAAGCGATCGCGAGGTTCACGACACCCCACACGACATTCACCGCGGACGACGACAGCCCGCGGCCCGGCGGATTCGCGAACGGCGTCTGGAACGGCTCGCCGCGCAACCCGCTGACGAGATGCGGCACGGCGTTCGCGAGAAACGCGCCGCCGAAGAAATACGACACGAGAGGCAGGAGGTTCATGGGCGGGTTGTCCATTCGGCGTGCGGGTCGATGAGGTTCACGGGCGGGCGGGATCCTGGAATTCGGCAAGCCGCTGCAGCAGTTTCACGGCGGCGGCGAGCTCGGCCTGTTCCGCCTCCGACAACTGCGCGTGCAGCGCACGGAACAGCCAGTCGTCCTTGGCCGCGCGATTGGCCTGCAGCACCTTGCGGAAACCGGGCGTGAGCGCGATCAGCGTCTGCCGGCCGTCGGTCGGATCGGGCTCGCCGCTGACGGCACCGAGCGCCTCCAGCGTCGCAACCGTCACGCGCATCGACTGCGGGCGCACGCTTTCGGCACGGGCGAGCGCCGATACGGTCGCCGGACCGTCGCGGTCGAGCCGCAACAGCACCGACTTCTGCGACGAAGTAAGGTCGTTCGGATGGGTCTGCTCCCGCATCCGCCGGATCAGCTTGCCGACCGAGATACGGAGTTCGCCGGCGAGACCGGCGAGCGGGAGTGCGTCAGAGGGAGACGATGGCGTGTTCATGAAGCCACGATAGCATATCGACAGTTTAACTGTACAGTTTAGCTGCACATTTCGAGCTGTAAGGATCGGGGGTTCAGACTCGCCTGCCTCGATGAGTACAGCCGTGTTCGGCCGCGCGACCGGCCTCTGCGATAATGCGGGCTCCCCATTTCCGCTTCGCCTCCCGCCATGACGCAGCCGTCCGCCCCGCTCTCCACCGACCTGCCGCCGATCTCGTGCCTGCCCGGCGACGCGCTGCCGTGGCTGCCGATGAGCGCCGACCTGCCGGGGCTCGCGATCAAGTATCTGCACATCAATGCGGCCGAGGACACGCTGACCGCGCTGCTGAAGATGCCGGCCGGCGGCACGCTGCCGCGCCATCGGCACGACGGCGAGGTGTTCGTCCATACGTTGCAGGGTGCGTGGCGTTACCGCGAATACGACTGGGTCGCGCACGCCGGCTCGACGGTGCTCGAGCCGGCCGGCTCGGTGCATACGCCGGAAACGCTCGGCGCGCCGGGCGAGGATGTCATCACGCTGAACGTGATGCGCGGCGATCTCGTGCTGCTCGACGACGACGGCCGCGAGACCGCGCGCGAGAATTGCCGCGTCGCGCTGCTGCGCCAGCGCAAGCATGCGCGTACCGCGCCGGACGCCGCCGCGCCGTTCGTCACGCGATAACGCAGGCGACGTCGGCTCGGCGCGCTCCGCGTGGTGCGGGCGCGCGCCGTCGCCCTGATGGCCGGCGGTGCACGTCGCCCGCTTCGCAGGCCGACCCGCGCGTTACCGAAAGCGCCGGAAAAAACGCCGAATGTCGTCCGCCAGCCGATCCGGCTCTTCCATCGCCGCGAAATGGCCGCCGGCCGGCATGTCGGTCCATTGCACGACGTCGAACACGCGTTCGACCCAGCTGCGCGGCGGGCGGCCGATTTCCTTCGGAAAACGCGCGAACGCGACGGGCACCGCCACGCGTTGGCCGGCCGCGAAACGCATGGGCTGCAGCCGGTTTTCCCAATACATCTGCATGGACGAGCCGATGCAGCCGGTGAACCAGTAGAGCGAGATGCCGGTCAGCAGCGTGTCGTGCGAAAACCGCCGTGCGACGTCGCCGTCGCAATCGCTCCACGCGCGGAATTTCTCGGCGATCCATGCGGCCAGCCCGGCCGGCGAATCGTTGAGCGCGACGGCCAGCGTCTGCGGTTTCGTCATGTGCATATGCGCGTAGCCGCCTTCCAGCGCGGCCCACTCGCCGCGCTGCGTCACGAAGGCCCGTTCGTCCTCGGTCAGCGGCAACGCCGCGTCGGCCGGCGGCTCGTAGCTGCCGGGCAGGAAGTTCAGGTGGATGCCGTCCAGCCGGTCCGCATGTCGCGCGCCGAGCGCGATCGACACGCCTGCGCCGAGATCGCCGCCTTGCGCGCCGAAGCGTCGATAGCCGAGGCCGGACATCAACGCCGCCCAGCGGTCGGCGACCTGAAACGCCGACATGCCGGGTGCCGCGGGCGCGGGCGAGAACAGGAAGCCGGGCAGCGACGGCACGACGACGTCGAACGCGTCGTCAGGATCGCCGCCGAACGCCGCCGGATCGCAGAGGCGCTCGATCAGCGCGTCGAATTCGAACACGGAGCCCGGCCAGCCGTGCGTGATGACGAGCGGATAAGGGTTCGGTCCCGCCCCGCGCCGATGGATGAAATGCACGCGCTGCCCGCCTGCCTCCGCGACGAACTGCGGCAGCCGGTTCAGCCGACGCTCCACCGCACGCCAGTCGAAGCGCTCGGCCCAGTATTCGGCCAGGTCGCGCAGCCACGCGCCGTCCACGCCCTGCTGCCACGGCTCGGCGGGCGTGAGCGTCGGCGGGCGGTTGCCGCGCAGGCGCCGGCGCAGGTCATCCAGTGCGTGATCGGGTATCGCAATCTCGAACGGCTCGGCGTGCATGGTGTCTCCTCGCGACGAATGCCGGAGATTCTGCGCGATTTTTCCGCCCCGCGCTGGCGTCGCGCGCCGGTGGGCGTCAGCCCGTTTCGCGTTCGTCCGCCCGCGCGTCGCGCCGCATCGCCTGCGGCGGCACGCCGAATCCGCGCACGAACGCCTCGCGCATGTGCCGCCGGTCGCGAAAGCCGTTCTCCTTCGCGATCACGTCGAGCGGATGACGGCTCTGCTCGATCATCAGCCGGGCGGATTCGAGCCGCAGCCGCTCGATCGCCTTCGCCGGCGACTGCCCCGTTTCGAGCGTGAACACGCGGCTGAACTGGCGCGGGCTCAGGTGGACGGCTTCGGCCAGGTCCTCGACGGTCAGCGCGCGGCCGAGGTTCCGCCGCGCATAGTTCAGCGCGTTCTGGATCCGGTCGGATTTCGGCGCGAGGTCGAGCATTTCGGAATGCTGCGACTGGCCGCCGGCCCGGCGCTGGTGCATCACGAGCTTGTGCGCGACCGAGCGCGCGGCATCGGCGCCCAGATCCTTTTCCACCATCGCGAGCGCCAGGTCGAGCCCCGCCGTCATGCCGGCCGAGGTCCAGATCGGACCGTCGACGATGTAGATCCGGTCGTCCTCGACGCGAATCTCCGGGTGCTGCCGCTGCATGTCGCGGCCGAACGCCCAATGCGTGGTCGCGCGGCGCTGCGCGAGCAATCCGGCCTCGGCCAGCACGAACGCACCCGTGCAGATACCGGCGATCCGCCGCGCACGCGCATTCGCACGCCGCAGATAGGTGACGACGCCGGCCGGCGCCGGCGTGGCGAGCGGATCGTTGACGCCCGCGACGATCCACGTATCGACGTCGATCCGCCCGCGCAGCGCACGCGTGGCGACCGACAGCCCGAGCGACGAGCGCACGTCGCCGCCGTCGACCGAATAGCTGTCCATCGCGTAGAACGGCTCGCGCATGCCCATGTTCGCGTACTCGAACACCGACTGCGCGGCGAGCGCCATGATCTGGAAGCCGTCGCTGATCAGAAAGCCGATTCGGTGCATGGGGGTCTCCGGTCCCGGGCGCGGTGGTCGGCCCGATGTCCTGAATCATACCCATCTACGTCATTTGTGTCGCGGCGCTTCGGCGCCAGAATGGCTTCACGCCATCCGGCCATTCCCACCGAAACGGAGCACATCATGACGCAAGCACATCGCGGTACCGCCCTCATTACCGGCGCATCGTCGGGCATCGGCGCCGTCTATGCGGACCGCCTCGCGCGGCGCGGCTACGACCTGATCCTGGTCGCGCGCAACCGCGACCGGCTGAGCGCACTCGCCGAGCGCATCACGAACGACACGCAGCGCAGCGTCGAGATCGTCGACGCGGACCTCAACGACCGCACGGCGCTCGCCGCCGTCGAGGCGAAGCTGAAGCAGGACGCGAGCATCACGCTGCTCGTGAACAACGCGGGCATCGGCACGCATGCGCCGCTGCTCGACAGCGACGTCGACGCGATGACGCGGATGATCGACCTGAACGTGACCGCGCTCACGCGCCTGACCTACGCGGCCGTGCCGGGCTTCGTCGCGCGCGGCGGCGGCGCCGTGATCAACATTTCGTCGATCGTCGCGATCTCGCCGGAAACGCTGAACGGCGTGTACGGCGGCAGCAAGGCGTTCGTGCTCGCGTTCAGCCAGTCGCTGCATCACGAACTCGCCGACAAGGGCGTGCAGGTGCAGGCCGTGCTGCCGGGCGCAACCGCGACCGATTTCTGGCAGACGGGCGGCCTGCCGCTCGAACACCTGCCGAAGGAAATCGTGATGACGGCGACGGACATGGTCGATGCCGCGCTGATCGGCTTCGATCGCGGCGAACTCGTGACGATCCCGTCGCTGCACGCGGGCCACGAATGGGACGCTTACGAGACGGCACGCCGCACGATGGCGCCGCACCTGTCGGCCGATACGCCGGCGCCGCGCTACACCGCGGCGCGCTAGTTGCCGGCGGCGCCCGCGCCGTGCGGTGCGGCGCGCACGCCCAGCAGCATCGCGACCGCGCACGCGGCCAGCAGCGCGGCGATCATCCACATCGCCGGATCCATGCTGCCGGTTCGCGTGCGGATCAACCCGACGAGCCAGGGCGTGATCATCCCGCTCGACACGCCGATGCTGCTGATCAGCGCGATTCCGCCCGCCGCGCCGGCGCCCGAGAAATACGCGGACGGCACGGCCCAGAACACCGGATGCGCGGCGAAGATCAGCATCGCCGCGATCGACAGCAGCGCCATCATCGCGACGATGCTCGGCAGGTGCAGCGTCAGCAGCGCGAGCGCCACCGCGCCGCCGAACGCGCACGCGGCGAAGTGCCGGCGCCGTTCGCGCTGGCGGTCCGAGCGCCGCGCGATCGCGATCAGGCCGGCCGCGCCGATCGCGTTCGGCACGACCGACAGCAGGCTGATCTGCACGACGTCGTGGATGCCGAATTCGCGGATCATCAGCGGCATCCAGAACAGCAGCATCAACAGCGCGGTGGTCAGCGAGAAATAGATGAACGCGAACAGGTACGTGCGCGGTTCGGCCAGCACCTGCCGCAGCGAATGCGGCGCCTGCGTGCCCGCGCCGGTGCGGTCGGCGGCCAGGTCGGCCGCGAGCTGCCGGCGATCGGCGTCGGACAGCCAGCGCGCGTGCTCGGGGCGATCGCACAGCCGGAACCACGCGATCACGCCGAGCAGGATCGCGGGCGCGCCTTCGATCGCGAACATCCATTGCCAGCCATGCAGCCCCATCACGCCGGACATCCCGCGCATGATCCAGCCCGACAGCAGCCCGCCGACCATCCCCGCCACCGCGACGCCCGCGTAGAAGATCGACAGCACCGACGCGCGCCGCCGAGCCGGATACCAGTACGTCAGGTAGAACACCACGCCCGGGAAGAACCCGGCCTCGAACACGCCGAGCAGGAAGCGCAGCACGTAGAAGTGCCGCGCGCTGTCGACGCTGATCATCGCGACCGACACCGCGCCCCACAGGAACATGATCCGCGCGAACGTGCGGCGCGCGCCGAAGCGGCGCAGCAGCGCGTTGCTCGGCACTTCGAACAGCACGTAGCCGACGAAGAACAGCACCGCGCCGAGGCTGTACATCGCGTCGGTCAGGCCGAGATCCTGCCGCATCTGCAGCTGCGCGAAGCCGATGTTGCTGCGGTCGAGGATCGACACGATGTAGCAAATGAACAGGAACGGCACGATTCGCCTGCCGATGCGGCGGTAGAGCGCGTCGTCGCCGGTCGCGTCCGTCGTACCGGCGCCTGGCGCGACGGCCGGCGCGGCGTGTGCTTGAAGCGGGGCTGACATCGATCGTCTCCTCGATGGATTCGGGTGCGGGGCGGACACGAAGCGCCGGTCGCCGCGCCCGCGGGCAGCGACCGGCCGGTGCTCGTTCAGCCGCGCTGCGCGGCCTCGCCCTTCACGCCGAGCATCAGCGCGGCGCCGCTGGCCACCAGCAGCGCGGCCAGCAGGTACACGGCGAGATCCATGCTGCCCGTGCGCGTGCGGATCATCCCGATCACCCACGGGCTGACGATGCCGCTCGTGATCCCGATGCTGCTGATCAGCGCGATCCCGGCCGCGGCCGCGTTGCCCGACAGGTAGCGGGTCGGCACGGCCCAGAAGATCGGCAGCGCGGCGAAGATCAGCGTCGCCGCGATCGACAGGCACGCGAGCATCGCCGCGAAGCTGTGCAGGTGCAGCGTCAGCGCCGCGAGCGCGAGCCCGCCGCCGATCGTGCAGCACGCGAAGTGCTTGCGGCGCTCGCCGGTGCGGTCCGAGCGGCGTGCGATCAGGACCAGCCCGAGCGCGCCGACCGCGTTCGGCACGACCGTGTACAGGCTCACCGCGACGACGTCGGTCACGCCGAAGTCGCGGATCATCAGCGGCATCCAGAAGTTGAGCGTCAGCGACGCGCAGGTCAGCGAGAAATAGATGAACGCGAACAGGTACACGCGCGGGTTCGCCAGTGCGGCCAGCACACTGCGCCCGTCGTGTGCGCTGCCGTGCCCGCGGCCTTCGGCGCACAGCGCGGCGACCCGCGCCTTTTCATCGGACGTGAGCCACGCGGCGTCCTGCGGCCGGTCGACGAGGAACGTGAAGGCGGCAAACGCGAGCAGGATCGCCGGCGCGCCCTCGATCGCGAACATCCACTGCCAGCCGTGCAGCCCCATCACGCCGCTCATGTCGCGCATGATCCAGCCCGACAGCAGGCCGCCGAGCACGCCGGCCACCGCGACGCCCGCGAAGAACACCGAGATCGCCGCCGCGCGCCGGTTCGCGGGAAACCAGTAGGTCAGGTACAGCACGATGCCGGGGAAGAAGCCGGCCTCGAACACGCCGAGCAGGAAGCGCAGCACGTAGAAATGCGACGGCTGTGACACGAACATCATCCCGGTCGACGCGATGCCCCACAGCAGCATGATCCGCGTGAACGTGCGGCGCGCGCCGAACCGCGCGAGCAGCATGTTGCTCGGCACTTCGCAGAACACGTAGCCGACGTAGAACACCGCGGCGCCGAGGCCGTACATCGCATCGCTGAAGCCGAGGTCGTGCTTCATCTGCAACTGCGCGAAGCCGATGTTGATGCGGTCGAGAAACGACACGACGTAGCAGAGGAACAGGAACGGGACGATCCGCCACGCGATCTTGCGGAACAGCTGCGCGTCGCTGAATTCGGATACGGAAGCCGGCGCCGAGGCACGCGCGTGCGCGTGCGCCGCTTCGGCGGGAAGCGATTGGGACATGTCTCTCTCCAAACGCGCGCGTATCGAGCGCGCGGCAGTCTCCGAGGGCGTGCACGCGCCCTGCTTTCTTGTGAGACCGGATACGGCTGCCGGCACCGCGGCGCACTGCCGCCGCGGAAGCCGCAGCCCTCAGGGCAACGACGAGGCGATCATGAGAACGCCGCCCCGCCGCCGCGTGCCGCTCAGTCCTGCAGCGCGGCCCACATTTCCTTGTCGCGCTGCGCGGTCCAGATGCGCGGATGCGTGATGCCGCTCGCTTCGTCGAACGCGCGCGACACGTCGAACGGCAGACAGTGTTCGTAGATGAACACGTGGCCGAACTTCGGGTCCATCGCTTCGCGCGTGAGCGCCATCGACGCCTTCAGGTCGAGATTGCGCTCGACGGCCTTGCGGCCCTGCGCGAGCAGCGTCGTCACGAAATCCTTCGTGTAATCGAGGCCCTTGTTCACGTCGGCCGGATTCAGCAGCGCGGGGCCGCGGCCGGGCACCAGCTTCTCGGCGCCGAGCGCGCGCAGCGCCTCGAGCGTGGCCGGCCACTGTTCGAGCTGCGCATCGCCGCAGTAGCACGCGGCGTCGTATTCGACGAGATCGCCCGAAAACAGCACCTTCTGCGACGGCAGCCACACGATCGTGTCGCCCTTCGTATGGCCCGAGCCGACGTGCATGATCTTCACTTCGAGCTTGCCGAGGAACAGCGTGATCTCGCGCTCGAACACGAGCGTCGGCCAGGTCAGGCCCGGCACCGTCTCGACGCCGGCGAACAGGCGCGGGAAGCGTTCGATCTCCGACTTCATGTCGGCCTCGCCGCGCTCGACGATCATCTCGTAGGTGCCGCGGCTCGCGATGACGTGCTGCGCGCCTTCGTCGAAATACGCGGACGCGCCGAGCACGCGCACCGCGTGGTAGTGCGACAGCACCACGTGCTTGATCGGCTTGTCGGTCACGCTGCGGATCTTCGCGATCAGGTCCTGCGCCATCGCGGGCGTCGCGGTCGTGTCGACGATCAGCACGCTATCGTCGCCAATGATCACGCCCGAGTTCGGGTCGCCTTCGGCGGTGTACGCGTACGCGTTCTCGGACAGCTTCGTCCAGGTGACTTTCTTCTCTTCCAGATCGGCTTGGGAGGCGAATGCTTTGGCCATTGTGCGTTCCGTGGCTGCGAGCCATGTGTTGAGGGGAATGAGCGGATCATCTTCCCGCCTCGAATATTTGTCAATGACAAAGTCGCTTGCTATTGTTTAATTCTGGTAAACCTGCGGGCTGGCGCGAGAAATGGCGTCGGATACCATGCGGGGTTTCGTCAACGGAAGAATCATCGCGTGCAGAACCACGAAGTCAGCGCAGACGACGCGCCGCCCAAGGCGCAGCGCGGGATCCAGAGCGTCGAGGTCGGCGGCCGGCTGCTCGACGCGCTCGCGCGCCGGCGCAAGCCGCTCGGGCTGTCGGAGCTGGCCGCGGCGGCCGACCTGTCGACCGCGCAGGCGCACACCTATCTCGTCAGCCTGACGCGGCTCGCGCTCGTGAAGCGCGATGCGATCACCGGCAACTACGAGCCGGGCCCGCTGTCGCTGCGGCTGGGGCTGATGTCGATCGAGCGCCAGCCGGCCTATCGCGCGGCGCTGCCGCACGCGGCGCAGCTCGCCGAAGCCGTCGGCCTGAGCGTCGCGCTGTCAGTGCCGGGCGCGCTCGGCCCGACGATCGTGCGCATCGAGCACGGCGGCTATCCGTTGCACGTGAACCTGCACGTCGGTTCGGTGATGTCGCTCGACACGACGGCGACCGGCCGCGTGTTCCACGCGTTCGGCGACGCCGCGCAACTCGACGCGATGGCTGCGAGCCAGGCCGGCGCGGGTGCGACGCTCGCCGGCGCCGAAACCGCGCAAGCCGCACCGGACGCCGAGGCGCAACAGGCCGAACGCGAAGCGATCCGCGCGCGCGGCATCGAACGCAGCATCGACCGGCCGAGCCCCGGCGTCAGCGCGATGTGCGTGCCCGTATGCGACGCGCACGGGCATCTGCAGCTTGCGTTGACGGTGATCGGTTCGAGCGGGTCGATCGACGTCGACTGGGACGGCCCGATCGCGACGGCCTTGCGCGAAACGGCGCGGCAGGCCACCGCGTCGCTCGGCGCGCAAGGGTCGAGCGCGGCCGAATCGCCGCCCGCGTCCGCGCCCGTGCCGGCAGCTGGCGCGGCGCGCGTGCCGCCGGCCCTGGCCGACGACGCGAAGGCGCAGCGCGGGATCAACGCGCTCGACAGCACCGGCGAACTGCTGCTCGCGCTGGTGTCGGCGGGCCGCGCGCTGCCGCTGCGCGATCTCGCGGCGGCGGCCGGCATGCCGGCCGCGAAGGCGTTTCCGCATCTGGTCAGCCTGCAGAAGATCGGCCTGCTGGGCCGCGACGACGCCGGCTGCTTCGACGGCGGCCCGCTCGCGCAGGCGCTCGGCCTGATCGCGATGCAGCGCGTGTCGCCGACGCGCGACGCGGAAGCCGAGATCGTCGCGCTGGCCGCCGCGACCGACATGAGTGTCGCCGCCGCGACGCTCGGCCCGCTCGGCCCGACCGTGATCCGGCTCGAGGAATCGGCGCGGCCGCAGCACGTGAGCCTGCAAGTCGGCACCGTGATGTCGCTCGTCAATACGGCGATCGGCCGGATCTTCGCATCGGGCATGTCCGACGACGTGCTGGCCGACCTGCTCGCCAACGAGCCCGTGCGTCTCGCGGGCACCCGCGCCGCGCCGGACGACGCCGCATTCCGCGCGCGGCTCGCGGCGATCCGCGCGGACGAACTCGATTTCGCGTTCGATGCGCCGGTGCCGGGCATCGGCACGGTCGCCGCGCCCGTGTTCGATCACACCGGCAGCATCCGGCTCGTGATCGCGATCATCGGCTCGTCGCGCGGCTTTCCGCGCGGGCCGGACAGCGACCTCGCGCAGACGCTGCGCGCCGCGACGCGGCGGCTGTCCTGGCGCTTCGGGTGGATTGGCCGGTAATCGCGCCCTTTTCCCCGACGTTCGACTCCCCCTGTTTTTCTTCCCGCGAGGCCGTGCCGGCACGGCCTCGGCACGCCTGCGCGTCACACGACGGCGCCGATATTCATGTTGCGTGGCAGCAACATAAAATGTCAGTAATTCTCATATAACGAAATCGAATTTCACAAGGCGGTGACGTTTCGCTATGATTAGGGTTATCCCTAACTCGCCACCTATATGGGGCTTCGTCATGCAAACGTCTAATGTCTCCGATCGTTCCACCCAATCCACTGGCTGGCTCGCACGTGTGAGCGAGCTGCTTGCGGAAGCGTGGGCGCTCCACCTCGAGAACTGCGAAGTCATCGCTGAAGCACACGCGCGCCTGCCGCGCTGAGCGGAACGGCCAGGGCGGACTTGAAACGAACGACGGTCCGTCGAGCGGCCCGCCGTTCGTATGCCGGCGGCCCGTTCGCCGCCGGTTTTTCGTCAAGCGAGGGCGTCAGCCCTTCACCGCGTGCTTCGCGGGCGCCGTCGCGGGCACGTCGTCATCGTCGTCATGCCGGCGCGTCGCCTGCTGCGTGTCGCCCGGCCGCACCGGATACGCCTTCGCGCCCATCAGCCCCTTCCACAGCACCTTGTTGTAAGCGACCGCATCGAGCCGGTCCTCGACCGAGAAATCCATCCCGCGCGTGACCGCCGCCCAGTAGCGCATCCCGTGCGTCGGCTTCAGCGCGGCCGTCTTGATGTCGCCCGCCGGAATCGGCAGCTGGGTGTTCGCGAGCAGCCCGGACGCGACCGCCTTGTACGTCCACTTCGCCTGGCTCAGGTCGAACACGTCGGTCATCGGCCCTTGTGTCGCATCGAACAATCCAAGGTGATCGAGATTCAACACCTCGGTGATCGTGCGGATCATGTTGACCGTCGTGTAATGCGTACTGACGACCGCGTTCTGCTTCACGTACGGCCCGATCACGAATGCCGTGCTGCGATGTGCGTCGACGTGGTCCGGTCCGTCCTGCGCATCGTCCTCGACGACGAAGATCAGCGTGTCCGACGCATACGGGCTGTTCGCGAGCGCCTGCGCAACGCGGCCGACCGCATAGTCGTTGTCGGCCATGTCGAGCTCCGGCGTGTTGACGCCGTCCAGCGACGACGCGAAGCTGCCGGTATGGTCATGCGGCAGGCGCAGCAGCGTCAGCGCGGGCAACTGGCCGTTGCCGACGAACTGGTTGAATTCGCGCTCCCACTCCAGCTCGCGGTACAAGTCCGGATACGCGTTGTCATAGCCGCGGAAGTACGGATCCGTGCGATCGACGAGCGCGGGCGTCACGCTGTACCCCTGCACCTTGTTGTCGGCGAACGGCGCCCGGTCCATCGGAATCGCGTTCGGGCCGCTGTTGCGCGAGATATCCATGAAGAAGCCGTAGTTGCGCACCGTCAGGCCCGCACGCAACGCGGCGTTCCAGATATAGCCCTGCTGTACGGCATCCGACGGGCCGTCCGGTGCCGACACGTCGGCCGTGCCGGGCAGCAGATCGGGGTCGCTCGGCGTGAGCGGGTTCGCCGCCGTGCGTTGCGCGCCGGTGAGGCCGACGTCGACGTTCCGATTCTGGCCTTCCCAGTCGTAAGAGCCGCCGCGCGCGCCGCTGCGCGCCGGGCTGCTCGCATAGTTGACGGGCAGCATCTTCGCGCCGGCATCGGACTCGCGTGCACCGGTCGACCACGGCCAGCCGTTGCCGCTCACGTCGCCGGAATCGTGGAAGTTGTCGAGCGTGACGAACGTCTTCGCGAGCGCGTGCATGCTCGGCGTCGTCGCGTCCGGAAACTCGGCCAGCGACGGGTCGCCGTTCCCGCGGCCCAGATCGCCGAGGATCTGGTCATACGTGCGGTTCTCCTTGACGATATAGATCACGTGCCTGATCTTCTGCCGCAGCGCGTTCATCGTCGCGACGTCGGCGGCGGAGAGCGCCGCATTGAAGCTGTTGTTGTCGGCGACCTGCTTCGTCAACAGATCGAGCGTCGCGCTGTCCGGCGCGGGCATCCACATGAATCCGCCCTTGCTCAACTGCTCGATGTACTGGTTCTCCACCAGGTGCACGGGCGAGTTCTTGACCGGGCACGGTACGGTCCTGCCGCTGTCCTTGCAGTTGCCTGGATTCGGCCCCGGCATGTTCTTCGTGTAGACCACGTAGAGCGCGTTGTTCGCGCCGACCGCGACATCGGACGGATACCATCCGGTTGGAATCAGTCCGCTCACTTTCGCCGTATCGCCGGACAGCGAGACGACCGCGACGTCGTTGGTGCCGCGATTGGTCACGTACAGTGCGGTTTCGTCAGGCGACAAAGCAAGCCCGTTCGGCGACGCGCCGCGATACTGCATTTCCGTGACGAGCCCGGTGGGTGCGACCGTCGACACGCTCGACACGACCTTGTTCGATGTCGTATCGATCACCGACACGATGTCGGCGTTGTCGGACGCGACGTAGAGGCGAGTCTGCGCCCGGTTCAACACCATCTTGTTCGGGTTGCCCTTGACCGCGATACGCGTGACGATCTGCGGCGCATCGGTCGAGATGTCGACGACGACGATCTCGCGATCGCGTTCGCTCGACACGTAGGCCGTCTTGTTGCCGACGATGCGCACCGCGTTCGGATATTCGCCGCCCGGCGTGCCCGACGCGCCGCCGCTCTTGCCAGGACGGAGATCGCGTTCGGCCAGCACCGCGCGCCCGGCCAGATCGACCAGCGTGACGCTGTCGTGATAGCGGTTCGCCACGACCGCGCGCTTGCCGTCGGCCGTTACGTCGACGCCGGTCGCGAGCGGCGCGCTGCCGAGGCCGTTACCGCCCTTGTGACTCAGCGCGATCGACGCGCCGGCTTCACCCCAGGCGCCCTGCGACAACGCGAATACGTGCAGGTTGTCGTCGCCGCCGCCGGTCACGTAGAAATGCTGGCCGTCCGGCGCGAATGCGATACCGACGTAGGTATCGGGCACCGGCAGCACCTGCTTCTTCACCGGCGTGCCGCCCGACACGTCGAATACGAACACGTACTCGTTCGAATCGGCATTGATCAGCTTGCCGCCGGCGTCCAGCCTGTTGTTGTAGCCGCTCGTCAGCACCAGCAGCGTCTTGCGGTCCGGGCTGAGGGCCTCCGACACCGGCTGGCCGGCGATCAGGTCCGGCACGTCCTGCAGCCCGGGATTCAGCGCGACGAGCGTCGTGCCGGGCGCGGCCAACGGCGTGATGCGCTGCCCGGTCGACAGCAGCGTCGATGTCGTGTCGCCGAGCGTCGCAGCGGTATTGACGGAATCGCTGTTGCACGCGGTCAGGGTCGCGGCAATCGCAGCGGCAAGGACGAGAATCTTGTACACGGATGCTCCTGTTCGTCGGACAAAAACGTTTCCATGCGCCACCGTAATGAGGCGTAATGATTCGTAACGAACGGGAGAATAGTGACCGGCAGTGAATCGCCGGTGACGGCAACCTTGCTAAAGGCGCTGCATTTCCTTTCTTATTGCTTTCGATTTTCGGTCGACCGCACGCGCGGGCGACCAACAGCGAACCGTGGCAGCCCGCGCCGTCACACCTGGATCGAAGGCACATCCTTCATGCACCGCAGCGCGAACATCGAGCGGCTGTGACGGATGCTCGAAATCCGGTACAGCTTTTCGCGCAGGAAGCGTTCGTAGCCGGCCGTGCCGTCCACCGCCACCTTGATCCAGTAGTCATACTCGCCCGACACCAGGTACGCCTCGAGCACTTCCGGCAGCGCCGCCAGTTCCGAGCCGAAACGCGCGAGCGCGTCGTCCTCATGGCGATCGAGCGTGACTTCGAGGATCACGATGTCCGCATAGCCGAGCATGCGCTGGTTGACCAGCGCGACGTAACCGTCGATGTAGCCGTCGAGTTCGAGTTGCCGCGTGCGGTTCCAGCAGGCGGTGGTCGACATGCCGATCTGTTCGGCGAGTTCGGCGTTCGACAGGCGCGCATTTTTCTGCAATGCACCCAGGATCTTGCGGTCCTGGTTGTCGAGCGTTTTGGGCGTGCGTTCGCGGGTAGCCATGGCGAGAAGAATCTTCTACTGAAAATCGGCATTCTATCTGAACAGGATTCCGGTTTCAGGCCCGTTTTGCTGGAAAACAGGAAGCCTTTTAACCGAGCCGCTTGATACATTTTCTCCATGCCTGCTGCCCGGCACGCTCCCCGCGACACCCCTTCGCACCGGGACGCACGGCCGCAATCACGAGTTGCGGTGCCGGGCGGCAGGCATGCGATTCCCCGCCGCCCCGCACGCCTATCCGACCGCGTGCGGGGCCGGTGCCTGCGGCCCTGTTCCTGCTTCCGTCATGTCGTTCAAGCTTTATCTGTCGTTCCTCGCTGCTTCCGTCGTCCTGATCTACGCTCCCGGTCCCGTCAACCTGCTCACGATGAACCAGGCGCTGCGCACCGGCTGGCGCCGCGCGCTGCCGTGCGTCTGGGGCGGCACGCTCGCCGTGCTGCTGCAACTCGCGCTGACCGCGCTGTGCCTGAATTCGCTGGTGCATCTCAACGAACACGCGCTGACCGTGCTGCGCTGGGCCGGCGCCGCGTATCTCGTGTGGCTCGGGGCCAGGCAATGGCTCAGCCGTGCGCCGGCCGGCGCTCCCGCCGCCACGACCGCAGCCGGCACCGGGGCCGCGGCCGCCGTGGCCCCGGCGGACACCGACACCGGCCGCGCGCTGTTCTGGCGCGGTGTCGCGACCTCCGGCCTGAATCCGAAAACGCTGCTGTTCTTTCCGTCGTTCTTTCCGCAGTTCATCAGCCCGGATTCCGACTGGAGCCTGAACCTGCAATTCCTGCTGCTCGCGACGACGTTCGCGCTGCTGTTCGCGGGCGGCGTCGCGTCGATGGCGCTGTTCTCGCACCGGCTGAGCCGGGCGTTGCAGCGGCCGGCGCGGATGCGCGCGATGAATCGCGTGACGGGCGGGCTGCTCGTCGGGATGGGCGCGATCATGGCCGGCTGGAACTGAGGACACCGACGCTTTCCGTTCCGCGCGACCGCCACGCCCCCGCGCCGACGGCGACGCCGCCGGTACAATCGCGCGATGTCCGAATTGCTCACTTACGGCGGCCTGTTCGCCGTGTCGATGGTCGCCGCGACCCTGTTCCCGCTCCAGTCCGAAGCCGTGCTCGCCGGCCTGCTGCTCGCCGGGCGCGAACCCGTATGGGCGCTGGTGCTCGTCGCGAGCATCGGCAACGTCGGCGGCTCGGCGATCAACTGGGCGCTCGGGCGCGGCATCGAGCACTTCCGCGAGCGCCGCTGGTTTCCGGTCAAGCCGTCCGCGCTCGCACGCGCCGAGCGCTGGTACAGCCGCTACGGCCGCTGGTCGCTGCTGCTCAGCTGGGCGCCGGTGATCGGCGATCCGCTGACGATGATCGCCGGCGTGCTGCGCGAGCCGCTGCCGACCTTCCTCGTCATCGTGACGATCGCGAAGGTCGGCCGCTACCTGGCCGTCGCGTGGCTCGTGACGCACTGACATCCGCTGTCCTTCGCACGCCTGCCGGCCCGCCGGCGACGACGCTCCGCTAAAGATTTCGCCAGAGTTGCCGTATTTAACGGACGACTAGCGGTGACGCGTGCGTTCCGCCCCCTCTCCCTCCCCACTCAGGATGCTTCATGAGATTGACCCAATTGGGCCGGGTGAGCGTCGGCGCGCGTCTCGCCGCGCTGGCGTGCGTGCTCGTCGCCCTGCTGTTTACCGTGTTCGCATGGACGCTCGCCCATTTCGCCGGCCGGCAGCTCGCCGAAGAAGCGCACATGCGGATCGTCGACAAGGAGCAGTCGATCCGCGCGATGGTCGACCTGTTCGACAAGGCCCTGACCGCCGAAGCCAACCGCTCGATGTCGCTGTTCGCGAGTTTCCTGCCGGCCGATTTCGCGCTCGACCCGGCACGACCGGTCGACATCGGCGGCGTGGCCGCGCCGACGCTCCTCGCGGGCGGCCAGCCGCTCGACCTCGATTACTCGATTCCCGACCAGTTCCTGAAGAAAAGCGGCGCGATCGCGACGATCTTCGCGCGCGACGGCGACGATTTCGTGCGCATCACGACGTCGCTGAAGAAGCAGGACGGCGCGCGCGCCGTCGGCACCAAGCTCGACCGCGCGGGCCCCGCATATGCGCCGCTCGTCGCCGGGCGCAGCTATACGGGCCTCGCGAAGCTGTTCGGCCGGTCGTACATCACGCAGTACAAGCCGGTGACCGACGCGACCGGCCGCGTGATCGGCGCGCTGTTCGTCGGCCTCGACATCGGCGCCGAACTCAAGCTCGTCGAAGACGGCATCCGCGCGCTGAAGATCGGCGACAACGGCTACTACTTCGTGCTCGACGCGTCGCAGGGCCCGTCGCGCGGCACCTTCGTCGTGCATCCCGATGCGGCCGGCCGACCCGCCGACGACACGCGTGCGCCCTATGCGCAGATGCTCGCGGCCGGCCAGGGCCGGCTCGCGTACACGTCGACCGACCCGGCCGCGCACGACGGCGGGCCGACCGCGAAATTCGTGTCGTTCACGACGATTCCGCAGTGGCAGTGGCTCGTCGGCGGCATCGCGCTCGACGACGAGCTGCTCGCCAGCATGCGCGCCACCCGCAACCGTTTCCTGATGATCGGCGCCGTGCTCGTCGCGGCGTTCGCGACGCTGTTCGTCATCGTGGTGCGCCGCGTCGTGAGCCGGCCGCTGGAAGCCGCTGCGCGGGCCTCCGAGCGCTATGCGGCAGGCGATCTCAGCGTGCGCATCCGCGACGGTGCGCCCGCGCAAGGCAGCGCGGGCAACGACGAGATCGGCCGGCTCGTGCAGGCGGTCGACGGGATCGGCGACGGCCTTGCGCGAATCGTCGCGCAGGTGCGCAACAGCTCGGCCGACATCGCGCACGGCACGGTCGGCATCGCGGCCGGCAGCGGCGACATCGCCGCGCGGATCGCGACGCAGGCGAGCAGCGTCGAACAGACGGCCGCCAGCATGGAGCAGATCACTGCCGCCGTGCAGCAAAGCGCCGAGCACGCGGCGCAGGCCAACGCGCTGGTCGCCGACGCGTCGGCCGCCGCGACGAACGGTGACGCCGCGGTGCAGCGCGTGGTCGCGACGATGGACGACATCGGCCGCGCGACGCGCCGGATCGCCGAAATCACCGGCGCGATCGAAGGCATCGCCTTCCAGACCAACATCCTCGCGCTGAACGCGGCCGTCGAAGCCGCACGCGCGGGCGAACACGGCAAGGGTTTCGCCGTGGTCGCGGCCGAGGTGCGCGCGCTCGCGCAGCGCAGCGCGGCCGCCGTCAAGGAGATCGATGCACTGAGCGCCGAATCGTCGGCGACCGTCGAACAGGGTTACCGGATCGCGGACGCCGCACGCGGCACGATGCGCGACATCGTCGCGCGGGTCGACCAGGTCCGCACGCTGATCGGCGAGATCAGCGCCGCGTCGCGCGAGCAATCGACCGGCATCGAGCAGGTGAACCTGGCCGTCACGCAGATCGGCGAAGCGACGCAGCAGAATGCGACGCTGATCTCCGACGCCGAACGCGCGGCCGTCGCGCTGCGCGACCAGGCCGCGCAGCTGTCGGACGCGGTCAGCGTGTTCCGGCTCGAACGCACCGCGTGACAGGCACCGGACGATCGGCCAGGGCCGGGCGACTCGCCTACTTCTTGTCGCCCGCCAGGTCGATCGCCTTGTCCGAGCCGACCGCATTGCGCAGCTGGAACTTCTGGATCTTGCCGGTCGACGTCTTCGGCAGCTCGCCGAAGCGCACGGCCTTCGGCACCTTGAAGCCCGCGAGCAGTTGCCGGCAGTGCGCGACGATCTCCTCCTCGGTCGCGCTCGCGCCTTCGCGCAGCTCGACGAACGCACAGGGCACTTCGCCCCATTTCGGATCGGGCATCGCGACGACGGCCGCGACGGCGACGGCCGGATGACGGTACAGCGCGTCCTCGACCTCGATGCTCGAGATGTTCTCGCCGCCGGAGATGATGATGTCCTTCTTGCGATCCTTGATGCGGATATAGCCGTCCGGCATCAGCACCGCGAGATCGCCGGTATGGAACCAGCCGCCGTGGAACGCCTCGTCGGTCGCCTTCGGGTTCTTCAGGTAGCCCTTCATGCAGATGTTGCCGCGGAACATGATCTCGCCGAGCGTCTCGCCGTCGGCCGGCACCGGCGCCATCGTGTCGGGATCGAGCACCGTGGCACCCGCTTCGAGGTGGTAGCGCACGCCCTGCCGCGCATTCAATCGCGCGCGTTCCTCGTCGGACACCGCGTCCCAGTGCGCCTGCTTCGCGCAGACGGTCGCCGGGCCGTAGACCTCGGTTAGCCCGTACACGTGCAGCAGGTCGAAGCCGATCTCCTTCATCTTCGCGATCACGGCCGGCGCGGGCGCCGCGCCCGCGACCATCGCGTGCACCGTGTGGTCGATCCCCGCGCGGAATTCGGCCGGTGCATTCGCGATCGCGCTCTGCACGATCGGCGCGCCGCAGTAATGCGTGATGCGTTCGCGGCGGATCAGGTCGAACACGGTCTTCGCGTCGAACTTGCGCAGGCACACGTTCACGCCCGCACGCGCCGCGACGGCCCACGGGAAGCACCAGCCGTTGCAGTGGAACATCGGCAGCGTCCACAGATACACCGCGTGCTTCGGCATGTCCCATTCGAGGATATTGCTGATCGCCGCGAGATACGCGCCGCGATGGTGGTAGACGACGCCCTTCGGGTCGCCGGTCGTACCGGACGTGTAGTTCAGCGCGATCGCCTCCCATTCGTCGGCGGGCGGCGTCCACGCGTAGTCGGCGTCGCCGCCGGCCACGAACGCCTCGTAGTCGGTCGCGCCCGCGAAACGGTCGGGATCGGCCGGCATCGCGTCGGCGACGCTGACGATCTTCAGGCCCGGCACCTCGAGCGCCGCGCGATGCGCGAGCTCCGCGTATTCGGTATCGACGATCAGCACCTTCGCCTCGCCGTGACGGAGCATGAACAGCACCGACGGCACGTCGAGCCGCGTGTTGATCGTGTTGAGCACCGCGCCGGCCATCGGCACGCCGAAGTGCGCCTCGACCATCGCCGGGATGTTCGGCAGCATCGCCGCGACCGTGTCGCCGCGCTCGACGCCGGCCTGCGCGAGCGCGCTCGCCAGCTGCTTCGCACGCGTGTAGGTCTCGCCCCACGTGCGCCGCACGTCGCCGTGCACGATCGCAAGGCGCTCGCCATAGACTTCGGCCGTGCGGACCAGGAAATCGATCGGGGTGAGCGGTACGTAATTGGCGTCGCGGCGGCCGAGTCCGGCCTCGAACATCTGCGTCATGATCCTGTCTCCCGTTTACTGTCGACCGGCGTGCATGCACCCCGGATCGTTTTGATGTGGTTCAATTGCCGACAGCCTAACGGGCGCTATTGTGAGCCGTCTGTCATCGAAACGACAGAGTGCCGCTCCAGCGCTGCGCGTTATCCCTATCCTCGCAAACCCGCACCCATGCACGACGACTCCGTTGCGCCGCCCGACGCGGCCGCCCGCCCGGCCGACACGCTTCCCGAACCGGGCCCGCTGCCGCCGCTCGCGACGCTGTTCGCCCAGTGCGCGTGGTTCCGCACGCTCGCGCCCGAGCACCAGGCGCTCGTGCTCGCGCAGTCGCGCGTCGAGCAGTGCGAGGCCGGCGACGTGATCGCGCACCGGCTCGCGCCGTCCGAGTACTGGATCGGCGTGCACCAGGGGCTGCTGAAGCTCGCGATCTTCAACGTGTCGGGGCGCGGCTGCACGTTTTCCGGCGTGCCGTCGGGCGGCTGGTTCGGCGAAGGCAGCGTAATCAAGCGCGAGCTGCGCAAGTACGAAGTCGTCGCGATCCAGCGCTCGACCGTGCTGTTCGTGCCGGTCGACACCTTCCATGCGCTGCTCGATACCAGCCTGCCGTTCACGCGCTTCGTGATCCATCAGTTGAACAACCGGATGGGCGAATTCATCGCATCGATCCAGAACAGCCGGCTGCTCGATGTCGACGCGCGCGTCGCGCAGGCGCTCGCGCAGCTCTTCAACCCCGACCTGTATCCGGATACCGGCCCGTCGCTGTCGATTTCCCAGGAGGAACTCGGCATGCTCGTCGGTGTGTCGCGGCAGCGGATCAACCAGGCGCTGCAGCAGCTGGAAAAGCTCGGCGCGTTGCGGCTCGCGTACAACCAGATCGAGGTCGTCGATCTGCAGGCGCTCGCGCGCTTCGGAATGGAACAGCTGTGAGCGCCGCACGATCGGCACAACCGTCGCCATCGCGACACGTGCATTCCGTCTGCGGAATCGGCGCGCAGCGCGCGCGCCTCAACCTGACCGTTCCGCCAGTTTCGCGACAGTAACCCGTTCCACGCCGACGCCTATCATTCGGGTTCCCTTCACCGACGCCTGATCACCGCCCGTCCCGCTGCCTCCATGTGGATCGTCAATCTCGCGCTCAAGCGCCCCTACACGTTCATCGTCATGGCCATCATGATCGTGCTGGCCACCCCGCTTGCGCTGATGCGCACACCGGTGGACGTGCTGCCCGCGATCAACATCCCCGTGATCAGCGTGATCTGGAATTACAGCGGCTTCTCCGCGACGGAGATGACCAATCGCATCACGTCCGTCCATGAGCGGATCCTGACGACGACCGTCAACAACATCCAGCACGTCGAATCGACGTCGCTGCCGGGCATCGCCGTCGTGAAGGTGTTCCTGCAACCGGGCGCGAACGTGCAGACGGCGATCGCGCAGACGGTCTCCTCCGCGCAGGCGATCGTGCGGCAGATGCCGCAGGGCGCGACGCCGCCGCTCGTGATCACCTATTCGGCGTCGAGCATCCCGGTGATCCAGCTCGGGCTGTCGAGCACGACGCTCAGCGAACAGTCGCTCGCCGACATCGCGCTCAACTTCCTGCGCCCGCAGCTGATCACGGTGCCGGGCGCGCAGATCCCGTTCCCGTACGGCGGCCGCACGCGCGTGGTCGCGATCGACCTCGACCCGCAGGCGCTGCAAGCGAAGGGGCTCACGCCGGCCGACATCGTCAACGCGGTCAACGCGCAAAACCTCGTGCTGCCGACCGGCACCGCGAAGATGGGCCAGACCGAATACCGGATCGACACGAACGCATCGGCCGACACCGTCGCCGACATCAACAACCTGCCGGTCCAGACCGTCAACGGCGCGACGACCTACCTGCGCGAGGTGGCAGCGGTGCGCGACGGTTTCGCGCCGCAGACCAACGTCGTGCGCCAGAACGGCCAGCGCGGCGTGCTCATCTCGATCCTGAAAAGCGGCGACGCGTCGACGCTCAAGGTCGTGTCGGACCTGAAGGCGCTGCTGCCGAAGGTGATCCCGACGCTGCCCGAGGGGCTCACGATCACGCCGCTGTTCGACCAGTCGGTGTTCGTCGACGCGGCCGTCCAGGGCGTGATCCACGAGGCGCTGATCGCCGCCGTGCTGACCGCGATGATGATCCTGCTGTTCCTCGGCAACTGGCGCAGCACGCTGATCATCGCGATCTCGATCCCGCTGTCGATCTTCACGTCGCTGATCGCGCTGTCCGCGCTCGGCGAAACCATCAACATCATGACGCTCGGCGGCCTCGCGCTCGCGGTCGGCATTCTCGTCGACGATGCGACCGTCACGATCGAGAACATCGAGCGGCACCTGCACCTCGGTACCAACCTGCACGACGCGATCCTCGAGGGCGCCGGCGAAATCGCGGTGCCCGCGCTCGTGTCGACACTGTGCATCTGCATCGTGTTCGTGCCGATGTTCTTCCTGACGGGCGTCGCGCGCTTCCTGTTCGTGCCGCTCGCGGAAGCCGTCGTGTTCGCGATGCTCGCGTCGTACGTGCTGTCGCGCACGCTGGTGCCGACGCTCGCGATGCTGCTGTTCCGCCCGCAGCAGGCGAACACCGGCCCCGAGCATTCGATGTCGCGCTTCGCGCGCCTGCATCACGCGTTCAACCATGCGTTCGAACGGCTGCGCGCGTGGTACATCGTGCTGCTCAGCATCCTGCTCGTGCGCCGCCGCTTCTACGCGATGTGCTTCCTCGGCTTCTGCGTGCTGTCGACGGGGCTGGTGTTCGTGCTCGGCCGCGACTTCTTCCCGAACGCCGATTCCGGCAACATCCGGCTGCACATGCGCGCGCCGACCGGCTACCGGATCGAGGAAACCGCGCGCCTCGCCGACCGGGTCGAGCGCGTGATCCGCGAAACCGTGCCGCCCGACGAGCTCGGCGCGATCGTCGACAACCTCGGCCTGCCGGTGAGCGGCATCAACCTGTCGTACAGCAACGCCGGCACGATCGGCACGCTCGACGGCGAGCTGCTGATCGCGCTGAAACCCGGCCACCGCGCGACCCGGCACTACGTGCAGACGCTGCGCACGCTGCTGCCGCAACGCTTCCCGGGCGTCGAGTTCTTCTTCCAGCCGTCGGACATCGTCACGCAGATCCTCAACTTCGGCCAGCCGGCCGCGATCGACGTGCAGGTGCTCGGCAACGATCTCGCGAGTAACATGACCATTGCGAGCAGCCTGATGAAAAAGATCAGGCAAATCCCCGGTGCCGTCGACGTGCACGTGCTGCAACGGAACGACGAGCCGACCCTGCTGGCCGACATGGACCGTACGCGCATGCAGCAGCTCAACCTCTCCGCGCAGAACGTCGCGCAGAACATGCTGATCTCGCTGTCCGGCAGTTCTCAGACCACGCCCTCGTTCTGGATCAACCCGCGCACCGGCGTGCAGTACCCGCTGCAGATCCAGACCCCGCAATACAGCATCGCGTCGGTCGACGACCTGCTCGGCACGCCGATCTCGGCGAGCGGCCGCACGGGCGTGCCGCTGCAATTGCTCGGCAACCTCGTGCAGGTGCGCAGCACCGTGAACCCGGCCGTGATCACCCACTACAACATCCGCCCGGCGGTCGACGTGTACGTGAGCGTCGAAGGCCGCGACCTCGGCGCGGTCGCGGGCGAGATCGACCGCATCGTGTCCGGCGCGCGCGCGACGTTGCCGCGCGGCACCGACCTGACGATGCGCGGCCAGGTCGAGACGATGCGCACGTCGTACATCGGCCTCGGCGCGGGTGTCGCGATGGCGATCGTGCTCGTCTACCTGCTGATCGTCGTCAATTTCCAGTCGTGGCTCGACCCGCTGATCATCATCAGCGCGATGCCCGCTGCGCTCGCCGGCATCGCGTGGATGCTGTTCATCACCGGCACGCACCTGAGCGTGCCCGCGCTGACGGGCGCGATCATGACGGTGGGCGTCGCGACCGCGAACAGCATTCTGGTCGTGTCGTTCGCGCGCCAGCGCCTCGCGGCCGGCGCGCCGCCGCTCACGGCCGCGCTGGAGGCCGGCGCGACGCGGATCCGGCCGGTGCTGATGACGGCGCTCGCGATGATCATCGGGATGGTGCCGATGGCGCTCGGTCTCGGCGAAGGCGCCGAGCAGAATGCGCCGCTCGGCCGCGCGGTGATCGGCGGGCTGCTGTTCGCGACCGTTTCGACGTTGCTGTTCGTGCCGCTCGTGTTCGGCGGCGTGCATGCGCGGCTGGCCCGCCGGCGCGCGCGCCAGGCCGGACACTGACTTTCGCCCCACTACCCGGTTGAATTGGTTGAATTCATGGAAGAGAAACATCACAGCGCCGTCGGCATCCAGGTGGACGAACACGGCATGCACCTGCCGACGCGCACGTCGGTGTCGCGGCGCGGGCGCATCGTCCTGGTCGTGATCGGCGTGCTGCTCGCCGCCGGCGCCGCGCGCACGATCGTCGTCAACGTGCTGAACGGCAACCGGCTCGCCGCGGTCGCCGAGCAGAACACGCGCCAGTACGTGAGCGTCGTGCATCCGGTCGACGCGGCCACCGGCGGCAAGCTGACGCTGCCCGGCACGCTGCGCGGCTTCGTCGAGGCGCCGATCTACGCGCGGGCGAGCGGCTACGTGCTGCGCTGGCAGGCCGACATCGGCGCGCACGTGAAACAGGGGCAGACGCTCGCCGAACTCGACACGCCCGAACTGAACCAGGAACTCGCGCAGGCCACCGCGCAACGCCAGCAGGCGCAGGCCGCGCTCGCGCTCGCGAAGACGTCGTTCGACCGCGCGCAGCAGCTGCGCCAGCGCGATGCCGTCTCGCAGCAGGAACTCGACGACCGGCAAGGCGCGTTCAGCCAGGGCACCGCGAACCTCGCCGCGGCCGACGCGAACATGCGCCGGCTCACCGAGCTGAAGGGTTTCCAGCGGATCGTCGCGCCGATCGACGGAATCGTCACGCAGCGCAACGTCGACGTCGGCGATCTCGTCAATTCCGGCAACGCCGGCCGTTCGCTGTTCACCGTCGTGCAGGCCGACCGGCTGCGCCTCTACGTGCAGGTGCCGCAGGCCAACGCGCAGCAGGTGAAGATCGGCCAGCACGTGAGCGTCGCGCAGGCCGAGCTGCCGGGCCGGACCTTCGACGGCACGATCACGCGCACGTCCGAGGCGATCGACGTCGCGACGCGCTCGCTGCAGATCGAGATCACGCTGCCGAACCCGGACGGACGGCTGCTGCCCGGCGCTTACGTGCAGGCCACGCTGCCGATGACGCCGGTCGGCCGCCTGCAGGTGCCCGCCAATACGCTGCTGTTCCGCGGCGAAGGCCCGACGGTCGCGACCGTCGACGCGAACGGCCAGGTCCACCTGAAGCAGGTGACGGTCGTGCGCACGATCGGCCAGACGCTCGAAGTCGATGGCCCGCTCACGCCGAGCGACCGCCTCGTCGCGAACCCGAGCGACGCGCTCGCGAACGGCGACAAGGTCGTCGTGCAGGCGCCGGCCGCGCAACCGGCGTCCGCGGTTGCCGGAGCGAAGTCGTGAGCGCGATGCACGCCCGCCTGCGGCCCGCGGCGCTCGCCGCCGTCGTCGCGGCAACCGCCGTCGCCGGCTGCGCCGTCGGCCCGGACTACCAGCGCCCGGCCGTCGACACGCCGGCCGCGTGGCGGCTCGCCCCGGCCGATGCGTACTGGCATCCGGCCGCGCCGGCCCGCGCGCCGCTCGATCCCGCGTGGTGGACCGCGTTCGGCGATCCGCAACTCGACGCACTCGAAACCGACGCCCTGCGCAACAACCAGAACCTGAAGGCCGTGGCCGCGCGCTACGACCAGGCGAAGGCGACGCTCTCGTCGGTCGCGTCCGCGCAGTATCCGGCCGTCGGCCTGACCGCGAGCGGCCAGCGCTTCAAGATCTCCGCCGACCGGCCGCAGACCAACTACGCGACGAAGAGCATGTCGACCGTGCAGAACGAGATCCAGGTCGGCGCGGCCGTCAGCTACGAGCTCGACCTGTTCGGCCGCGTGCGGCGCAGCGTCGAATCCGCGCAGGCCACCACCGAGCAGGCGCGCGACGATTTCGCGAACGCGCGCCTCGTGCTGACCGCCAATCTCGCGTCGAGCTATTTCGCGCTGCGCGAGCTCGACAGCGAAATCGACGTCGTCAAGCGTTCGATCGACCTGCAGCAGAAGGCGCTCGACTACGTGAGCGCGCGCCACGACCTCGGCGCGGTGTCGGGCCTCGATCTGTTGCAGCAGCGCTCACAGCTCGACGCGACCCGCACGCAGGCGCAGTTGCTGCTCCAGCAGCGCGCGCAGGTCGAAACCGCGCTCGCGACGCTGGTCGGCGCGCCGGCCCCCGAATTCTCGCTGCCGCCGCGCGTGGTGCCGATCAACGCGCCCGCGCTGCCGACCGGCATGCCGAGCGACCTGCTGCAGCGGCGGCCCGACGTCGCGTCGGCCGAACGCGCGATGGCCGCCGCGAACGCGCAGATCGGCGTCGCGCGCGCCGCGTATTTCCCGCGCATCACGCTGTCGCCCGACATCGGCTGGGATGCGACGCGCTTCGCGGGCCTGTTCACCGTGCCGGCGCTGCTGTGGTCGGTCGGCGGGTCGCTCAGCCAGCCGCTGTTCGAAGGCGGCCGCCTGAAGGCCGGCGTCGATTTCGCGCAGGCCGGCTACGTCGCCGCGCAGGCCAGCTACCGGCAGACCGTGCTCACCGCGTTCCAGGAAGTGCAAAATGCGGTCACGGGCCTGTCGATCCTCGCCGACGCCGCGCAGCAGGCAGCGGCGGCCGTCGACGACGCGCGCAAGCTCGTGTCGCTCGCGCAGGACCGCTACGCGGGCGGCCTGACGCCGTTCATCGACGTGCTGACGGCCCAGCAGCAACTGTTGACGAGCGAACGCCAGGCCGTGCAGATCCAGGGCCAGCGCGCGGCGCTCGTCGTGTTTCTCGCGAAGGCGCTCGGCGGCGGCTGGGACGGCGCCGCGACGAACGGCGCCCCGCCATCCGACGTCGCGGCGGCGGCCCCGCAGCGCACCGCGGGCGTCGGCCCTTAACCCGGTTAGCGGAAGACAAACATGAAAGTGCTGATCGTCGAAGACGAACCGAAAGTCGTCGAATACCTGAAGAGCGGCCTGACCGAGGAAGGCTGGGTCGTCGACACCGCGCTCGACGGCGAGGACGGCGCCTGGAAAGCCGTCGAATTCGACTACGACGTGGTCGTGCTCGACGTGATGCTGCCGAAGCTCGACGGCTTCGGCGTGCTGCGTGCGTTGCGCGCGCAGAAGCAGACGCCCGTCATCATGCTGACCGCGCGCGACCGCGTCGACGATCGCGTGCGGGGCTTGCGCGGCGGCGCCGACGACTACCTGACCAAGCCCTTCTCGTTCCTCGAGCTGATCGAACGGCTGCGCGCGCTCACGCGCCGCGCACGCGTGCAGGAATCGACGCTGATCTCGATCGGCGACCTGCGCGTCGACCTGATCGGCCGCCGCGCGACGCGCGACGGCACGCGGCTCGACCTGACCGCGCAGGAATTCCAGCTGCTCGGCGTGCTCGCGCGGCGCAGCGGCGAGGTGCTGTCGAAGACGACGATCGCCGAACTCGTGTGGGACGTGAACTTCGACAGCAACGCAAACGTCGTCGAGACGGCGATCAAGCGACTGCGCGCGAAGCTCGACGGCCCGTTCGCGGACAAGCTGCTGCACACGATCCGCGGCATGGGCTACGTGCTCGAGGCACGCGAGGACGGCGACACGGAGCGGCGGGCATGAAACGCTCGATCATCCTGCGGCTCTCGGCGATGTTCGGCATCGTGTCGCTGCTCGTGTTCACGCTGGTCGGCTGCGGGCTGTTCGTGATGATGGAGCGCCAGCTGTTCGCCGAATTGCGCGCGACGCTCGACACGCGCGCCAAGGTCGCCGCGATGATCGTGTCGCACGCGACCACGGCCGAGCGCGGCCGCCTGATGCAGGAAAAGCTCGCCGACCTCGAACCGCCCGACGGCTCGACGCACTACCAGGTCGTCAGCGACAACCCGGCGTTCCGCTTCGGCAAACCCGTCAACGGCGTGCCGCTCGACCCGCCGTTCGGCGCGTTCCAGCGCTACCAGCTCAACGACAGCAGCTATGCGGTGATGACGAAGACCGTCACGCTGGCCGGCGCCGGCGAGCGGCCGGAGCTGCAGCTGGTCGTCGCGTCGTCTTGCGAGCGCACGCAGCGGATGCTGCGCCGCTTCGGCTGGACGCTCGCCGCGCTGATCGCGACGGCCACCGTCATCACGCTGCTGCTGAGCCGCGCGGTCGCGCGCTTCGGGCTCGCGCCGCTCGACCGGCTGTCGCAGGATGCGGCGAGCGTGAGCGCGACGAACCGCCGCCAGCGGCTGCACACCGACGCGCTGCCGACCGAGCTGCGCGATCTCGCCACGTCGTTCAACGGCGCGCTCGAGCGCATCCAGCAAACCTACGCGCGGCTCGAGGCGTTCAACGCGGACGTCGCGCACGAGCTGCGTACGCCGATCAGCATCCTGATCGGCCAGACCCAGGTCGCGCTGACGAGCCGCGACCGCTCGGTCGACCGGATGCGCCAGACGCTGCAGTCGAACCTCGAGGAATTCGAGCGGCTTCGCGTGATCATCAACGACATGCTGTTCCTGTCGCGCAGCGATCGCGGCGAACGCGCGACCGACCTGAAGGACGTGTCGCTCGCCGACGAGGTGCGGCGCATGCTCGACTTCCTCGAAATCCCGCTCGACGAGGCGCAATTGCGCGCCGAATTGCACGGCGATGCGCGTGCGGCCGTCGATCCGTCGCTGTTCCGCCGCGCGATGACGAACCTGCTGATCAACGCGATCCAGCATTCGGCGCCCGGCGCGACGGTGAACGTGACGATCACGCGCCGCGACACGCTCGTCGAGATGGCCGTGTCGAACCCCGGCGAGCCGATCGATCCGGTGCAGCGCTCGCACGTGTTCGAGCGCTTCTACCGGCTCGAGGAAGCGCGCGCGAACAGCAAGGAGAACCACGGGCTCGGGCTGTCGATCGTCAAGGCCGTGGCCGAGATGCACGGCGGCGGCGTGTTCGTCGCGTGCGTGGGCGGCATCAATACGTTCGGCTTCTCGGTATCGACGGAACCCTGCGCGAGCGGACCGCTGCGCGCGGCCGACGCAGCCGGATCGGACGGTTCGGGCGAGTCGGCGGAGCCGCGTCCGGCCCACGCGCCGCGCGCGCTGCACTGACGGCGGCCGCGCCAGCCGAGGGCAGTTTTCTTCAATACGGGCCGAAACGGCTCCCGTAGTCTCGATGCGACTTTCGACATTTCGCATGGAGACACCTGATGAGCATGCTGGTTTCGATGGCCGCGTTCGCGCTGGCCTCGTCGATCACCCCCGGTCCCGTCAACATCGTCGCGCTCGGCGCGGGCGCCCGTCACGGCCTGGGCGCCGGCCTGCGCTACGCGGCCGGCGCGACGCTCGGCTTCGTCGCGCTCTTTCTGCTGATCGGCCTCGGCCTGCACGCGGCGCTCGCGCGCTGGCCCGTGCTGACGACGGCCACGCAGTGGTCGGGGATCGCGTTCCTGCTGTTCATGGCGTTGCGGCTCGCGCTCGACGACGGCCGGCTGTCGGCCGACCCGGACGTGGCCGGCCCGTCGGCGGCATCCGGCGCCGCGATGCAGTGGCTCAATCCGAAGGCATGGCTCGCATGCGTGGCCGCGATGGGCGCGTATGCGGCCGACGGCGACCGCGCGCAGGTCTGGCAATTCGCCGCGCTGTATCTGGTGATCTGCTTCGCGTCGATCGCCTGCTGGGCGTATGCGGGCGCGTCGCTGCGGCATCGGCTCGCGAACGCGCGGCGCATGCGCGTGTTCAACCGGCTGATGGCGCTGCTGCTGGCAGGCAGCGCGTTGCTCCTGCTCGACGTCTAGCCGCGTTGCCGCTCAGCGCATCGCGCTGCGGTACTGCCCGGGCGTCGCGGCCGCGATGCGCCGGAATGCGCGCTGGAAATGCGCCTGGTCGGCAAAGCCCGCATCGAGCGCGACTTCCGCGATCGGCCGGCCGCGGCGCAGCTCGGTGCGGCCGTACTGCACGCGGCGATCGACCAGGAATGCGTGCGGCGTCATCCCGTAGCGCGCGTTGAACGCACGGATCAGGTATGACGGCGACAGGTCGGCCGCCGCGCAGATCGCATCGAGCGTCACGCCCTCGCGGCAATGCGCGGCGATGTAGTCGGCCGCGCGCGCGAGCTTCGCGTTGTCGTCGCCCGGCCGCGGGTCGGGCAGTTCGCGATCGAGCGCGCCGTGCAGTTGCGTGAAGAACTCGACCGCCGCGCTTTCCTTGCCGAGCGGATCGACCGAAGGCGAAACAAGCGTGCGATAGAACCCGCCAAATTGCGCGAACAGGTCGCCGCGCTCCGTCAACTTCGGCGAAAACCCGTGAAAATCGCCGTTCGGATCGCGCCCCAGCGCATGCTGCAGCCGCGCGAGCCACGGCACGTCGACATAGACCATCCGGTACGCCCATGCATCGGGGCCGTACGGGTTGCACGCATGGACCTGTTCCGGATCGATGATCACGAGCACGCCGCGCCCGACATGTTCGTTCGTCGCGCCGTTCACGTAGGTGCTCGTGCCGCCGACGATCGCGCCCACCGAGAACGTATCGTGCGTGTGCTTCGCGTAGCAGATCTCGCGGCCGTCGTCGACGGTGCGCGCCTCGATGAACGGCAGCGCGGCGTCGCGCCAGAACGGCGACGGGTCGATCGATCGGTTGGCGGTACGGCTCACGCGGCGGGCTCCCGGTTCGGACGGCGAACGCTCACCGTACAAGACTGTGCGCCGGCGCGCAACCGGGCCTGCCCGCGTCGACGCGGGATCGCGCCATTTCGCCTAAGCTTTGAATTCCGGCCGCCGCGGCACGCGCGGCGGATCCCGTTCACTCCTCTCCCGTCACGCTCATGCACATCGATCTGAAAGGCAAGACCGCGGTCGTCACCGCCTCCACCGCCGGCATCGGGCTCGCGATCGCCGAAGGGCTCGCGCGCGCCGGTGCGCACGTCGTCGTCAACGGCCGCAGCGACACGTCGGTTCAGTCTGCGCTCGCGCAGTTGCGCACGGCCGTGCCCGGCGCGAGCTTCGACGGCGTCGCCGCCGACCTGTCCGATGCGGCCGGCGTCGCGCGCATCACGCAGCACACGCCGGATGCCGACATCCTCGTCAACAATGCGGGCATCTACGGCCTGAAGGCGTTCTTCGAGATCGACGACGCCGAGTGGGAACATTACTTCCAGATGAACGTGATGTCCGGCGTGCGGCTCGCGCGGCATTACCTGAAGGGGATGATCGAACGCAATGCCGGGCGCATCGTGTTCATTTCGTCGGAATCGGGCCTGAACATCCCGGTCGACATGATTCATTACGGCTTCACGAAAACCGCGCAGCTGTCGATCGCGCGCGGCCTCGCGAAGCTCGCGGCCGGCACCAGCGTGACGGTCAACTCGGTGCTGCCGGGGCCGACGATGTCGGAAGGCGTGCGCGCGCTGCTGAAGGCGCAGGCCGAGGAAACGGGCCGCAGCATCGACGACATCGCGGTGGAGTTCGTGCGCAGCGCGCGCGCGAGTTCGATCATCCAGCGGCCTGCGACGACGGAGGAAGTGGCGAACCTGGTCGTATACGTGTGCTCGCCGCAGGCATCGGCCACGACCGGCGCGGCGTTGCGCGTCGACGGCGGCGTGGTCGACACGATAGCGTGACAGCCGCATGACGCGCGCTTGCCGCGCGTGGCGGCCGCACTATCGCGACGCGCTCTTGCCCGGCTGAAGCGTGCCCTTGCGGTCGGCGTCCATGCAGGAATCGAAGCCGTATTGCGTGACGACGCCGGCCCGGTCGAACACGACGAAATACTCGCGGTGATCGTTGCCGTGCTCGATGAAGTAGTTGTAGCAGACGCCGCTGCCGTTGCGGACCATCCACACGCTGCGCGGGTTGCCGCCGGCGCGGACGACGTCGGCGCGCGTCGCGCCATGCCGCGAGGCGGCGCGTGCGAGCGGCGTGCGCGAATACGAGAACGGCAGCCACGAGTCGAACCACGCGCAGCCGTGCAACATCAGGCAGCCCGCGGCCAGGGACAGCATCGCCGCGGGTCGGGACATCGGAATCAATCGCATGCTTGGGGAAATCTGCTGCGCCATGCCGGCGTGATCGAAAGCCCCATGCTACTAGACCTTTGGGTCCGGATCGAAAAGAAATGTAGAGATCTTTATACGAATCCCTGCGTGGCAGGCCCGCGCGCAAGCCAGATGGTGGCCGAGCGTTGCGGCCGGCGCATGCTTGCGCGCGCATCGAATCCGTTGCGCCGCTCCGTCAAATCGGCGCAACGGCGTGCATCGTCACGCAATCCATTCGGCCCACAGCATCGTCAGCACCGTCATCAGCGCGGGGCCGACGAACAGCCCGATCAGGCCGAACGTCTCGGCGCCGCCGAGGATGCCGAACAGCACGAGCAGGAACGGCAGCCGCGCCGAGCTGCCAATCAACACCGGCCGCACGAAATGCTCGGCGACGAACACGACGATGAAACCGAGCACGGCCACCACGACGGCCCACACGGTCGCGCCCTGCACGAACAGCCAGAGCGCCGCGCCGCAGAACACGAGCGGCGCGCAGAACGGCAGCATCGCGGCAATCGCCGTGACGAGGCCGAGCAGCGCCGCGTGCGGGACGCCGGCCAGCGCATACGCGATGCCGAGCAGCGCGCCCTCGCCGAGCCCGACGACGACGAGCCCCGTCACCGTGCCGTACACGGCCTTGACCATTCGGTCGATCAGTTCCGCTCCGTTGTGCCCGAACGCACGCCGCGCGCCCTGCAACAACGCGCCCGACAGCTTGTGGCCCGCGCGCAGGATCACGAACAGCGTGACGAGCATGAAGCCGAATTCGAGCAGCGCATGCGCGAGCCTGGTGCCGAACTGACGACCGAACGCGAGGAATTTCTCGCTGTTCACGCCATGCATCGCGGTGGACGCATGCAACGGATGGCCGAGATTGGCTTGCCACCATTCGGTGACCTGCGCCGAGCCGTAAGGCAGCCGGGCGACGACGTCCGGCAATGGAATGCCGTTGTCCTGGACCGTCCGCAGCCACTCGCGCAGGTCGTGCGCCTGGCCGATCGCCTGGGTGGCCGCGACCGCGACCGGCAGCACGACGAGCAGCGAGATCGCGGCCGTGATGACGGTGGCGATGAGCGTCGGCCGGTCACGGAACAGCCGGTGCGATTCGAAGCATTTGAGCAGCGGCCACATCGCGATGGCGGTCACGCAGGCCCATGCAATGGCGGGAATGAAGTCGCGGATCACCCACAGCGCGAGCACCAGCAGCGCCGCATACAGCACGATGCGGGCGATCTGCTGCGCGCGCGGCCGTGCGGCGGAATCGTGAGACGACGGGACATGTGCGCCCATGGCACCTCTGTCGAAATGAAAAAATGGCGGGTCGCGCAGGCAACCGGCCTGCACGAACCGCCATTCTATCCATCGGCGCCGGATCGGCGGCGCGCATCATGCGCGGGCCGCGCCGGCACGCCATGCCGCCACGGCCGCTCAGGCCACCTTGTCGGCGATCCGGTAACGCTCGAGCCAGTGCGCGTACGGCGCGGGCAGCGTCCACGACGGACGCTCGACGCCGAGCTGCTTGGCCGCATAGTACGGCCAGTGCGGATCGGCCAGGTGCGCGCGGCCGACCATCACGAGATCGAGCTGCCCTTCGGCCACCACGCGGTTCGCCAGTTGCGGCGTGTCGATCCCCCATGCGGACGACACCGGCAGTCCGGCCTCGCGGCGCACGCGCTCGGCGATCGGTGCAAGGAACGCCGGGCCCCACGGAATCCGTGCGGTGGGCGTCGAGAAGCCGACCGACACGCTCAGCATGTCGAGCCCTTCCCGCTTCATCCGCTGCGTGAGCGCGATCGACTCGGCGAGCGTCTCTTCGTCGCGGCCGTCGTATTCGATCACGCCGAGCCGCGCGGTCAGCGGCAGATGCTCGGGCCAGACCTTGCGGACGGCCGCGAGCGTATCGACGAGGAAGCGGCCGCGATTCTCGGCCGAGCCGCCGTATTCGTCGGTGCGCTGGTTCGCATGCACCGAGAAGAAGCTCTGGCCGAGATAGCCGTGCGCGAAATGCAGTTCGAGCCATTCGAACCCGAGATCGCGCGCGCGCTTCGCCGACGCGACGAAGTCGGCCTGCACGCGGGCGATGTCGTCGTGCGTCATTTCACGCGGCACCTTCGGCAGGTGCGCGCCGAACGGCACGGCCGACGGGGCGATGGTCTGCCAGCCGCGCGGATCGCCGTCGGCGATATGGTCGTCGCCTTCCCACGGGCGGTTCGCGCTCGCCTTGCGGCCGGCGTGCGCGATCTGGATGCCGGGCACCGCGCCGGCCGCCTTGATCGCCGCGACCGACGGCGCGAACGCTTCGGCCTGCGCGTCGTTCCACAGCCCGGCGCAGCCCGGCGTGATGCGCCCTTCCGGCGACACGGCCGTGGCCTCCGCGATCACGAGGCCCGCGCCGCCACGCGCGATGCCGGCCAGATGCACGTGATGCCAGTCGTTGACGACGCCGTCCTCGGCGACGTACTGGCACATCGGCGGCACCGCGATGCGGTTGCGCAGCGTGACATCCTTGAGTTTGAACGGTTCGAACAAGGCAGACATCCACGACTCCTTTGCTTGGTTCTGCAAAACGACTGGGGATTCGCCGCGCGGTGCGCGCGGCGGAGCGATCGGGGCCGTCGACGGGCCGGCCATGCCCGGCGACGGAGCGGGAACGGCGCCGGCCCCGCCGGCGCCATGCCATCAATTACCGGCGGCCGAGCTTCGCGAGCAGTGCCTCGGCAGCGGGCTCCGACGACGCGGGGTTCTGCCCCGTGATCAGCAGCCCGTCGGTGACGACATGCGGCGCCCAATCGGCGCTGCGCTCGAATTCCGCGCCGTTGGTCTTCAGCATGTCCTCGACGAGGAACGGCACGACTTCCGTCAGTTCGACGGCGGCTTCCTCGCTGTTGGTGAAGCCCGTCGCACGCTTGCCGCGCACGACCGATTCGCCGGTCTGCGAGTTCTTCACGTGGCGCAGCACGCCGGGTGCGTGGCAGACGGCCGCGACCGGCTTGCCGGCGGCGAGCGTGCGCTCGATCAGGCCGATCGAGTGCAGATCCTCGGCGAGATCCCACAGCGGGCCGTGGCCGCCCGGATAGAACACGGCGTCGTAGTCGTCCGCCGACACATCGGCCAGCTTGCGCGTCGACGCGAGTTCGGCCTTCGCCGCCGCATCGGCCTCGAAGCGGCGCGTCGCATCGGTCTGCGCGGCCGGATCGCTGCTTTTCGGGTCGAGCGGCGGCTGGCCGCCCTTCGGCGACGCGAGCGTCAACTCGACGCCCGCATCCTTGAACGTGTAGTACGGCGCGGCCAGTTCCTCGAGCCAGAAGCCGGTTTTCTTGCCGGTGTCGCCGAGCGTGTCGTGCGAGGTCAGGACAACCAGAATCTTCATGATCGGACACTCCTTCGAAAATGGACGGGGGGAACGGGGCCGCGCAACCGGGGCGCCCGGTCGGCGCGGCACGCCTGTCGGTTAGTCAGCGTTGGCGCGTCAACGTGCGATTCGTTGCACCGAATGCCGCGCGCATCTATTAGACCAGTCGTCTAGAAACCGGCCAAATAAAACGACGGCGCCTCGCTGCCCGAACAGCATCGCAGCGCGAAATGGCATTTTCGCGTCCTTGTTGTCCAGGCCCGAATACGTCGTCGCATTCACGGAACGGATGATAGCGCTGGATTAGACCGGTCGTCTAGTAAAACGGGCATTCGCCCCTGTCGACGTCATGGCCTTTTCGTCGCTACGACGCGGGGCACGATCCGGCAACGTCCGCGGCCGAGCGCGCCCCTTCCGCTGGCGCGCCGGCTAGTCGCGCAGCGGGCCATCCGTGTCGCCGGCCTCGATGGCCGGCGCCTCGAGCCGATGCTCGCGCACGCCATCGCCCAGCAGCCGCAGCATCAGCTCCGCTAGCGCGCGGCCCGACGCATGCCCGGTCGGCTGTACGACAGCCGTGACGCGATACGGATGCGCGATGTCCGGCGGCACGCCGTCGTAGACGATCAGCGACATGTCGTCGCCGAGGCGCAGGCCGCTGTCCACGAGCGCGCGGAACGCCCCGCCGCCCGCGATGTTGTTGTCGACCAGCAGCGCGGTCGGCCGCGCATCGCGCGCGAGCAAGGCCCGCACCGCCTGCTGCCCGCCGTCGTGCGTAAACGGGCACTCGACGAGCAGCGCCGGATCGGGCTCGATGCCGGCTTCGCGCAACGCCGACAGGAAGCCGGCGCGCCGCTGGGCGGCGAAATTCAGCGCCAGCGGCGCGCTGATCATCGCGATGCGCCGATGCCCGAAGCCGAGCAGGCGGCGCACCGCGTCGCGCGCCCCGGCCTCGTTGTCGAAATCGAACCACGCATACGGTTCGGCGCACTGCGTGCGGCCGTACGCGACGTACGGAAACGCGCTCGATTGCAGGTACGCGATGCGCGGATCGTCGACGAGCGTGCGCGCGACGATCAGCCCGTCGGCGAGCTTGCCGTCGACGATCCGCCGATAGGTGTCCAGTTCCGCGTTCGGTCGCGCAGACGCGATGATGAAATCGAGATTGCGCTCGGCAAGCCGCTCGGTGATGCCCGCGACGACCTCGCCGAAGCGCGGATCGCCGAGATCGCCCGCGCCGAACGGATAGACGATCCCGATCATGTCCGCCCGACCGGTCGCCAGCCGGCGCGCGGTCGGATCGGCCACATAGCCCATTTCCCGCGCCGCCCGCGCCACGCGTTCGCGCGTGGCCTCGCTGACGTCGTCGTAACCGTTCAACGCGCGACTGACCGTCGTCCGCGACAGCCCGAGCGCGTCCGATAGCGCCTTCAGATTCACCTTCACCATCGTTCCTCGCATTCGCCGATCCCCCCGGCCGCCCGACGTCCGCGACGCGCCGACCGGGTAATTATTTCCATTGAGTAACGATTACCGTCAAATAAATATCTTTTGCGTTCCAAACCGGTTTGAAATAGCATCCAAACCGGTTTGGACATCGATGCCCACTCAGCCGTTCAATTTCACCTTTCCAGGAAACGACGACGAGATGACATACTTTCCCCTTTTCCGCCCGGCGACGACCCGGCGGTTGCTGCTCGCTGGCGGCGCACTTGCCGCCTTCGCGTCCGTCGCGCACGCGCAGTCCAGCGGCACGGGCGCGCCCATGCCCACCGCTCACTCCCAGCAAGCCTACGATCCCGAAGGCAACTTCACGATGCGCTGGACGCGCGCGGACATCCGCCAGATCGTCGCGCAGTCGCACACCGCCGGCGCCGACAAGAACTCGCTGCCGCAAGCGTTGACGATGCCGGACATCCCGCAGGATTTCCCGCTCATCAACTCGAACGTGTGGGTGTGGGACACCTGGCCGCTGGCCGACCTGCGCGCGAACCAGCTCAGCTACAAGGGCTGGGAGGTGATCTTCTCGCTCACCGCCGATCCGCACGCGGGCTACACGTTCGACGACCGTCACGTCCATGCGCGCATCGGCTTCTTCTACCGCCGCGCGGGCATCCCCGCGTCGCAACGCCCCGCGAACGGCGGCTGGACCTGGGGCGGCCACCTGTTCCCGGACGGCGCGAGCGCCAGGGTATTCGGCACCGCGCCGATGACCAACAACGCCGAATGGTCCGGCTCGGCACGCCTCACGCAGGGCGACAACGTCAGCCTCTACTACACGGCGACGTCGTTCAACCGCTCGGCCCCCGGCGGCGCCGACATCACGCCGCCGCAGGCGATCATCACGCGCGCCGACGGCCACATCCACGCGGACGACAAGCACGTGTGGTTCAGCGGCTTCGACGATCACAAGGCGCTGCTGCAGCCGGACGGCAACTACTACCAGACCGGCCAGCAGAATACCTACTTCTCGTTCCGCGATCCGTTCGTGTTCACCGACCCCGCGCACCCGGGCAAGACCTACATGGTCTTCGAAGGCAACACGGGCGGCCCGCGCGGCGCACGCACCTGCACCGACGCCGACCTCGGCTACGCGGCGAACGATCCGTACAAGGAAGATCTCAACGCGGTGATGAATTCGGGCGCAGTGTATCAAAAGGCCAATGTCGGCCTCGCGATCGCCACGAACCCGCAACTGACCGAATGGAAGTTCCTGCCGCCGATCCTGTCGGCGAATTGCGTCGACGACCAGACCGAGCGCCCGCAGATCTACCTGAAGGACGGCAAGTACTACCTGTTCACGATCAGCCACCGCACGACGATGGCGGCCGGCGTCGACGGCCCGGACGGCGTGTACGGCTTCGTCGGCAACGGCATCCGCAGCGACTTCCTGCCGCTGAACGGCGGCAGCGGCCTCGTGCTCGGCAACCCGACCGACTTCTCCGCGCTGGCCGGCGCGCCGTATTCGCAGGATCCGAACCAGAATCCGCGCGAATTCCAGTCGTACTCGCACTACGTGATGCCGGGCGGGCTCGTCGAGTCGTTCATCGATGCGATCGGCCCGCGCCGCGGCGGCACGCTCGCGCCGACGGTGAAGGTGAACATCAACGGCACGTCGACGGCGGTCGACCGCACGTATGGACGCAGCGGGCTCGGCGGCTACGGCGACATTCCGGCGAACCTGCCTGCCACGGGAGCCGGCCACAACTGACGGCAAACAGCGTAACCAACCATAACGAAAGCCGGTAAAGGCACGGGGTTGAGGAGGCGCACATCGCGCGTGTCGTGTGTGTGCCTCCCTTTTTTCTTTGGACCATCGCGCATGCCGCCGTTGAAAACGGCATGCGCCCTCCTTTCCCGCTTCGCCCGACGAAGCACGGGGCCGCGCTTGACGTCCTCCTCTCCCTAAAGGGAGAGGATTCCCACACCTGGCGATGCACGTCCGCATCGGAGAATGTTCAACGCAGCGTTGGTATCTCGATCATGCTCGACACCACAGTCACTGCAGGCCCACTCTCTTATTCTCAGTCCTGCGATACCTTTCGGCCGCGTCGTGCTGTCTTGCGACCCGCACGCCGAACAGGACTGGGTGGAACCGCTTTCGTCCACTTCCTCGAACGTGGCTCCGTGCGCGATCGCTTTGTAACGGAGTTTGTCCCGGAAAGACGACCAGGATGCGTCGTAGACGCTCTTCGCCATCCTGGTTCTAGCGAGTTTCGCGGCCGACACGTTGCCGACCGCGATGTAATCGAACCGCCGCACCAGATCAAACGCGAGCTTATGCTGGAAATCGGCACGGGCATTGGCCACCTTGGCGTGCAACTTCGCGATATGCCGCTTGTGCTTTCGCGCCCGTTGCGCTTTCGCCAGCTTTTCCGCCGCTCGTCGACCGAACCGATCGTTAGGCAGCTTCTCGCCGGTCGAAAGTGTGGCGAAGTCTTTCAGGCCGAGATCGACGCCGACGCCGGAACGAATCGGGCGGGCCTGCACATCGGGCATCTCGTTCACGATGTTGAGAAACCAGTTGCCGCGTGCATCCTGCGCAAAGTTGGTGCCGTCCTTGATCTTGCCTTCGGGAAGCGGCCGGCTGTTGAACACGCGAAACGTGTTGCCGGCGAAACGGAACGCGTCACCCTCGCGCTTCAGGTCACGCCCCTTCAGCGGCACCCAGCCGAGCGACTTTCTGCCGCGATAGCGCAGGTAGGGCCGACGGTGCTGACTGCGCGACTTCGCATATTGCTCGCACGTGGCGTTGACCGTGCCGGAGTGAATACCGAGTTCCTTGCTGCTGCCGGTCGTCAGCACATTCAAGTCGAATCCTGTAGGCCACTTCTTGCCCCACTTGAGCGCGTGCTTCTGCGTGTCATTGCAGAAGTTCCAGACGTAGTTCACCACGCAGCTCTGCTTGTTAAGCAGTCCGTTGAGCGATTTCACCCGGTAGCGACAGACAAGGATCATGCCGGCCATTTTAACGGTGGAATACCGCTGTCAAACAGCGGCGCTCCTTTCCTTCCCGTCCTGAAGGACGGGGTTTCTCGGGGCAACTGATGAATTCAACGTCTTTCCGCTTTTCCTTCCTGATCGCCCGGCTGCTGCTCGCCTGCCTGGCGTGCACGCAGGCCGCCGCCGCACCGTGCGGCGCACCGGCCGCCCCAGGCACGCCGCAATGGCGGCCCGCGCTCCACTACACGCCGCAGCGCAACTGGATGAACGATCCCAACGGGCTCGTCTACGACAACGGCCGCTATCACCTGTTCTATCAATACAATCCGCTCGGCAACGACTGGGGCAACATGTCGTGGGGCCATGCGACGAGCACCGATCTCGTCCACTGGCAAGAGCAGCCGGTTGCCATGCGCGCGAACGCCAGCGAGGAAATCTTCTCCGGCTCGATCGTCGCCGACACGCTGAACACGTCCGGCCTCGGCGAACCGGGCCGCACGCCGCTGGTCGCGCTTTACACGAGCGTCTACAAGCCGGGCTCGGGTCACGCACCCGGCGTCCAGGCCCAGTCGCTCGCGTACAGCCTCGATCAGGGCACGACCTGGCAGCCGTATGCGCACAACCCGGTGCTCACGCTCGATCCGGAATCGAAGCAATTTCGCGACCCGAAAGTGTCGTGGTATGCGCCGGGCGGCTACTGGCTGATGACGACGGTCGTCGCCGACGCGCAGGTCGTGAAGCTCTATCGTTCCGACGACCTGATCCACTGGAATTTCCTGAGCGACTTCACGCGGCCGGGCGTGCCGCACGACGGCGCGCTGTGGGAGATGCCGGACCTCGTGCCGCTGCCGCTCGACGACGATCCGGCACGAATCAGGTGGGTCATGATCGTCAACGTCAACCCGTGGTCGATCGCGGGCGGTTCCGGGGCGATGTATTTCGTCGGCGACTTCGACGGCCGCACGTTCGTGCCCGACCATATTGCGCCCGCCGGCTCCGATCCCGCGCAATTCCGCTGGGTCGACCATGGCGCGGACTTCTACGCGGCCGGCACGTTCTCGGGCGCGCCCGGCGCACGGCCCGTCGCGATCGCGTGGATGAGCAACTGGGATTACGCGGCGAAAGCGCCGACCGCACCGTGGCGCGGCGCGACCACCCTGCCGCGCGAACTGTCGCTGAAGACGATCGACGGCGAACCGACACTCGTCGTCGCGCCTGCCGCCGCATTCGGCGCGTGGGCGGACAGCCGGCCCGCCGTGCACGAAGGCGACCTCACGATCGATTCCGCGACGCGCGTGCTGCCGGCCGCGACGCGCGGCGTGGCCCAGCGGATCACGGTGACGATCACGCCCCGGCAAGCGGCGCGCGCGGGCCTGATCGTCAGGGGTTCGGCCGACGGGTCGACCGGCACCCGGATCGTCTACGACACGGCGAAACGCACGCTGACGCTCGACCGTTCCCGCTCCGGCGACACGCATTTCGCAGGCACGTTCAGCCGCGAGCACATCGTGAACCTGCCGCTCGAGCGCGGGCAGGTGCGGCTCGAGATCGTCGTCGATCGCGGGTCGGTCGAGGTGTTCGCGAACGGCGGCCGCGTGGCGCTGACCGACCTGGTCTTTCCGCCGCTCGACGCGGACCGCGTCGCCGTGTTCGCCGAGCAAGGCCGCGCGACGTTCTCCGGGCTCACGGTGACGCAACTCGAAGCCGGCGCCTGCGCGTCCCGATAGGCACGGTTCGCGTGCGCCGTCGTGCAGGCGACTGGGACCGCTTTCCCGGCGTGGCTTCGCCCGGCGACGGTCCCCGTCGGTCGCGCGGATCAGAGCAGGCCCATCCCGCCCGACGCGATGATTTCCGCGCCGACGATGAACGCCGATTCCGCCGCGCTCAGGTGCAGCACCGTCGACGCGATTTCTTCCGGCGTACCGAAGCGGCCGACCGGAACGAGGCCCTTGATCTTGTCGGCCGTCGCGTCGAGCGTCGCCGCATCGAGCCCGAGCTTGCCGTACAGCGGCGTCTGCACCGGGCCCGGGCTGACGACGTTCACGCGCACGCCGTGCGGCAGCAGTTCCGTCGACAGCGTCTTCGCGAACGAATTGACGGCCGCCTTGCTCGCGGCGTACACCGACGAACCGGGCATCCCGATGTGCGCGTTGATCGAGCCGTTGATCACGATCGACGCGCCGCGGTTCAGCAGCGGCACCAGCGACTGGATCTGGAAATACGCGCCCTTCACGTTGGTGTTGAACACGAGGTCCCACATGGCCTCGTCGCTGTCGGCGAACGGCGCGAGCTTTGCGACGCCCGCGTTGATGAATACCGCGTCGAGCCGGGCGCCGGCCGTCGCGATCGCGTCCGCCAGCGCGCGGGCCGACGCGACGCTGCCGGCTTCGTTGCGGATCGCCAGCGCGCCTTCGCCGAGCGTCTGGCGGGCGGCTTCCAGTGTCTCGGCGTCGCGCCCGGTGATGATGACTCGCGCGCCTTCGGCCGCGAATGCCCTGGCGGCCGCCAGGCCGATGCCGCTGTTGCCGCCCGTGACGAGGACCGTCTTTCCTTCGAAGCGTTGCATGATGTTCTCCTGTGAACCGGTGAGTTGACCGTGAACACAGGATGCGCGCGGCGCGCGGCGTTGCCGTACGACGGGCACGACGGACATGTTCGAAAACATCGAACATGTCGGGGCGGCCGCTTTCAGTCGGTCACGTCGATCCCGTCGAGCAGCCGCTGTGCGAGGCGCGGCTCGCGCAGTTGCTCCAGCCACCATTGCAGCGCGCGGCCGTCGCGGTCGCCGTGCCACGCAACGTAAAGCCGGTTCGGCTCGCGCGGATCGGCCGTCTGTTTCTCGACCAGTTCGCCGCGCGCGAGCAGCGAAGCGACGCGCCGGCGCGGCACCCAGCCGACGCCGAGCGCATCGCGCTGCGCGAGGATCTTCGCGCGCATCGACGGCACCGCGAGCACGGCCTGCCCGCCGAGCAGCCCGTAGGCGCGGCCGGCCGCGCGCCGCGACGAATCGGCGACGACGACCGCGCGATGCGCGCCGATCGCGTCGCGCGTCAGTACGCCGCTCGCGGCTGCCAGCGGATGGCGCGGCGACACCGCGAACACCCACTCCATCGCACCGAGTTCGAACCATTTGAAGCCGGGAATCGCAGGGGGCTCGTTGGTCGCGCCGACCACGAGGTCCGCGCGGCCGTCGCGCAGCGCTTCCCAGGTGCCGCCGAGCACTTCGTGCGTGAAGCGCAACGACACGCCGGAGTCGAGCGCGTCGAACGCTCGCACGACCGGCAGCAGCGTGTCGAACTCCAGCACCTCGTCGCTGACGATCCACAGCCGGTCCTCCCAGCCGCTCGCGACCTGCCGCACGCGCTGCGTGAGCCGCGCGACATCCAGCGCCAGCCGTGCCGCCTCGTCGGCGAGCAGTTGCCCGGCCGGGGTGAGTTGCAGCCGGTAGCCGCGCCGGTCGAACAGCAGCGCGTCGAATCGCGTTTCGAGCTGGCGCGCCGCGTGCGACACCGTCGACGGCGCCTTGCCCATCCGCGCGGCCGCGCGCGACAGGCTGCCGGTGGCACGGATCGCGTCGAGCAGCGCCAGTTCGTCTTCGGACAGCATGAGATCGCTCCGGTATGAGGTTGTCGTGGATCGTAAGGCAGCGGCGGGCTGCGGTCCAATCGCCCGACGCAGGCGGCGGCGTCTTCCGCAAGCCGCCGATCCGGCCGACGACTTCCGGTATCCTCACCGGCATCGAATCATCATGATCGAGGTAACCACTGCGATGGACATCGCGATCCGCATCGAAGGCCGTCACGACCTGACGGGACAGATCTTCCGGCAGCTGCGCACCGCGATCGTCGACGGGCGCCTCGCAGGCGGCGCGCGGCTGCCATCGACGCGCGATCTCGCGAAACAGCTCGGCGTGTCGCGCAAGACGACGCTCGACGCGTTCGAGCGTCTCGTCGCCGAGGGCTACCTGAACACGCGCGCGGGCGACGGTACGTTCGTCGCCGACGGCCTCGCGCGCGTGCCGCACGCCGCGGCGATGTCGGCACCGTCGATCGTCGAGGACACGCCGCGCGTCAGCGCGGTCGACGCACGCGCGCTGTGGAACGACCTGCCCGACGCGCTCGCGATGCCCGCGCCGCAGGATTCGCCGGGCTTCGACTTCCGCGGCGGCGTGACCGACAAGGCACTGTTCCCGTTCGACGCGTGGCGGCGCTGCCTGCATCACGCATTGCGCCAGCAGGCGCGCGGCCCCGGCCAGTACCACGACCCGGCCGGCGACCCGCAGCTGCGCGGCGCGATCGCGCGCTACGTCGGGTTCAGCCGCGCGGTCGCGTGCAGCTGGGACGACGTGCTCGTCACGCAAGGCGCGCAACAGGCGCTCGACCTGCTCGCGCGTGTCGTCGTGCGGCCCGGCGACGTCGTCGCGGTCGAGGATCCCGGCTATCCGCCCGCCCGCGCCGCGTTCGCGTCGCTCGGCGCGACGGTGATCGGCGTGCCGGTCGATGCGCATGGCCTCGTCACCGAACGGCTGCCCGACGAAGCGCGGCTCGTCTACGTGACGCCGTCGCACCAGTTCCCGCTCGGGATGCCGATGACGCTCGATCGCCGCGTCGCGCTGCTCGAGTGGGCGCAGCGCCGCCGCGCGGTGATCATCGAGGACGACTACGACGGCGAGTTCCGCTTCGAAGGCCGCCCGGTCGAATCGCTGAAGAGCCTCGACCGCACTGGCCTCGTCGCCTACGTCGGCACGTTCTCGAAGACGATCTTTCCCGAGCTGCGGATCGGTTACGCGATTCCGCCGCGCGCGCTGCGCGGCGCACTGGCCAAGGCGAAGCAGATCGTCGACTGGCACACCTGCACGCTGACGCAGGCGGCGCTCGCGCGCTTCATGCTCGAAGGCGATTTCGCGCGGCACCTGAAACGTGTACAGAAACACTACGACGCGCGCCGCAGGATGCTGATCGCGCACCTGCGCGGCGAACTCGCGCCGTGGTTCGACGCGATCGTGCCGACGGCCGGCATCCACCTCGCCGCGCACCTGAAGCGGGGCCTCGACGAAGCGGCGCTGGTCCGCGCGGCGCGTGCGCAGGACATCGGCCTGTACGGGATCTCGGCGTTCCACGTCGGCGTGCCGGTCCGCGCGGGGCTGCTGTTCGGCTATGGCGGGATCGACGCGCCGCGCATCGACACGGCGCTCGCGAAGCTGGCCGGGCTGCTCCGCTCGGGTATCATCGGCGAATCGCCACTGGTTACCTGAATTTCCACAGAATTGGCTATTCAAGCAGGCCAGTCGACTGCTTAAAGTGGGTCCTGTCGCGCCAACCGGGCGCTACCAACCGAAAAGGACCTGCCATGCAACCGCGCCTGAACTTCTATGCCGCCAGCCCGAATGCGATCAAGGTGATGCGCAACGCCGAGGAATTCCTCGCGAAAAGCTCGATCGAGAAGCCGCTCGCCGAACTCGTCCGCCTGCGCGCGTCGCAGATCAACGGCTGTGCGTTCTGCGTCGACATGCACACGACCGACGCACGCAAGGGCGGCGAAACCGACCGTCGCCTGGCGACCGTCGTCACGTGGCGCGAAACGCCGTTCTTCACCGAGCGCGAACGCGCGGCACTCGAATGGACCGAGGCGCTGACGCTGGTGGCCGACAACCACGTGCCGGACGCCGTCTGGGAAGCCGTGAAGCCGCACTTCACCGACGAGGAGCTGTTCGACCTGTCGATGCTGATCGCGACGATCAACTCGTGGAACCGCTTCGCGATCGCGTTCCGCAAGATGCCCGAGTAAGGAGGCGACGATGACCGGCTCCCCGCTCCGTCGCGCCGCCTCGTGCGTCGCGCTCCCGCTCGCACTCGGTGCCGCGCTGCCGGCCGCCGCCGATGCGCACGACGCTGGCAGCACCGTGCACGCGATCATGCAGCAGGCCGTGCCCGAAGCGCCCGGCAAGCTTGCCGTCGTCGCGACCGTCGACTATGCGCCCGGCCAGGCGTCCGAAGCGCACCGGCACCTCGGCTCGGTGTTTGCCGTCGTGTCGAAAGGCGAAGTGCTGTCGCAGGTGAACGGCGGCCCGCTGCGCCGCTACCGCGCCGGCGAAGGCTGGTACGAGGCGCCCGGTTCGCGCCATCAGGTGTCGCGCAACGCGAGCGCGACCGAGCCGGCCCAGCTCGTCGTGTTCGGGCTGACGGGCGAACACGAACCGCTGAAGTCGCCGATCGACCAGTAATCCGCTTGCGGGGCGCGTGCGCGGGATACCGCGTGCGCACCTCGCATCGCAACCGGCTCGCCTGCCGGTTCTTCACCGATTCTCCGTTAACAGCTCCCTACACGACACCGGCTGCGCACTGCCCGCCGCCTCGTCGCGCCCCGCACCGCTCGTCCGCGCCCCGCTTCGACGCTCGCCCGATCGCGATCGATGACGGCGAAAACCCTTCCTTGAAATTAACTAACTCGTCAATTAGCGTCGATTGCATGAACGCGAAATCCACCGTCGCCAGGCCGCGCGGGCGCCGCCCGTCGGTGGACGACTTCGACCTGCGCGACCACATGCTGGACGTCGCGATCCGGTTGTTCGCCGAGCGCGGCATCGCCGCGACGACGGTCGCGCAGATCGCCGCCGCCGCCGGCGTCACGTCGGCGATGGTCCACTACTACTTCACGAACCGCGAACAGCTGCTCGACGCGATCGTCGAGGAGCGACTCGTGCAGGTGATCGCGTTCGTGTGGCGGCCGACCGAGCCGCGGATCGAGAATGATCCGTTCGCGCTCGTCGCCGAACTCGTCGACCGCTTCTTCGACGTCACGCACCGCATGCCGTGGCTGCCGTCGATCTGGCTGCGCGAGATCGTCCACGAAGGCGGGCTGCTGCGCGAGCGCATGGTCCGGCGCATTCCGCTCGAACACATCGGCCGCTTCGCCGAACGCATCCGCGCCGCACAGCAGGCCGGCACGCTGAATCCCGCGCTCGAACCGGCGTTCCTGTTCCACTCGATCATCGCGCTCGTGATGCTGCCGCTCGCCACCGCGAAACTGTGGCAAAGCGCGCGCGGCCTGCCGCCGATCGACCGCGACGCATTGCACCGGCACGTCCGTGCGCTGCTCGGCTCGGGCCTGCAGCCGCCCACCGCCGCGCCGCATGCGCGGGCTCCGTCGCCACGGAGGCCATCGTGAACGCGGCCCGCGCGCTGCCGTTCGCGCTGACCGCCGCCGCCATGCTGCTCGCCGGGTGCGGGCGGTCGACAGGCAACGGCACGACCTACCAAGGCTACGTCGAAGGCGAGTTCGTGTACCTGTCGTCGTCGCAATCGGGCACGCTGGCGCAATTGCCGGTCGAACGCGGTCAAGCCATCGCCGCCGGCATGCCGGCATTCTCGCTCGAAGCCGTCAGCGAAACGGCCGCGCTCCTGCAGGCGCAGCATCAGCTCGCCGCCGCCCGCGCGCAGCTTGCCGACCTGCAGACCGGCAAGCGCCCGCCGGAAATCGCGGTCACGCAGGCGCAGCTCGCGCAGGCCAGCGCGCAGGCCGCACGGGCCGCCGCGCAACGCGCGCGCGATGAACGCCAGTACGCGGCCGGCGGCCTGTCGAAGCAGCAGCTCGACGATTCGCGCACGTCCGCGCAGACCACCGCCGCGCAGATGCGCGAACTGCAGAAACAGGTCGACGTCGCACGCCTGCCGGGCCGCGCACAACAAATCGCCGCCCAGGCCGCGCAGGTCGACGCCGCGCAGGCCGCGGTAGCCGAAGCGCAATGGAAGCTCGACCAGAAACGCGTCGCCGCGCCGGCGGCCGGGCGCGTGTACGACACGCTGTACCGCGTCGGCGAATGGGTGCAGGCCGGCAACCCGGTCGTGCAGATGCTGCCGCCGCAGAACCTGAAGGTGCGCTTCTTCGTGCCGGAGGCCGCCATTGCGTCGCTCGCGCCGGGGCGCGCGGTCGCGATCCATTGCGACGGCTGCGCGACCGACGTGCCTGCACGCATCACCTACGTGTCGAGCGAAGCCGAATACACGCCGCCCGTGATCTACAGCAACGAGAGCCGGACCAAGCTCGTGTTCATGATCGAGGCGCGCCCGGCCGTGGCCGATGCGTCGAAGCTGCATCCGGGCCAGCCCGTCGCCGTGAGCGTGCGATGAACGTGCCGCCCGCCCCGTACGCGATCGACGTCGACCGGCTGAACAAGCGGTTCGGCGACAAGCACGTCGTGAAGGACGTATCGCTGCGCGTCGCGCGCGGCGAGATCTTCGGCTTTCTCGGGCCGAACGGCAGCGGCAAGACGACGTCGATCAGGATGATGTGCGGGCTGCTCACGCCCGATTCCGGCAGCGGCACCTGCCTCGGCTACGACATCGTGCGCGACAGCGCACAGATCAAGCGGCGCGTCGGCTACATGACGCAGCGCTTCTCGTACTGGGAAGACCTGTCGATCCGCGAGAACCTCGACTTCGTCGCGCGCGTGTACGGGATGCGCGACCGCCAGGCGGCCGTCGCACGCGCGCTCGACGGGCTCGGCCTCGCGAGCCGCGCGGACCAGCTCACGGGCGCGCTGTCGGGCGGCTGGAAGCAGCGCCTCGCGCTGGCCGCGTGCATGCTGCACGAGCCCGAGCTGCTGCTGCTCGACGAGCCGACGGCCGGCGTCGACCCGGCCGCACGGCGCGACTTCTGGGAGGAACTGCACCGGCTCGCCGCGCAGGGAATCTCGGTGCTCGTCAGCACGCACTACATGGACGAAGCCGAGCGCTGCCACAAGCTCGCGTACATCGCGTACGGCGAACTGCTCGCGCAGGGCACGTCGGCGGAGATCGTCGCGTCCCAGCACCTGGCGACGCGCGCGATCACCGGCGAGCGCCTGACCGAACTGTCCGCGCGGCTGCGCACGATGCCGGGCGTCGAGCAGACCGTCGTATTCGGGTCGGCGCTGCACGTGAGCGGCCGCGACCGCGCGCAGCTCGACGCGACGCTTCGGCAGGTTGCCCGCGACACGCCGCTGCAGGTCATGCCGATCGACACCGCGCTCGAGGACGTGTTCATCTACATGATGGGCCGCGCGTCCCGGCCGCCCGGCGGGGTGTCGCCATGAACGCGTGGGCGGGCCTGCGCGAATCGTTCTCGGTCGCGCGCTGGTGGAGCATCGTGCTGAAGGAGTTTCTGCAGCTGCGACGCGACCGCGTGACGTTCGCGATGATCGTCGGCGTGCCGATCATCCAGCTCGCGCTGTTCGGCTTCGCGATCAACACCGATCCGAAGCACCTGCCGACCGCCGTGATCGTCGCCGACGCGAGCCCGTTCACGCGCAGCTTCATCGCCGCGATGCGCCACTCCGCATACTTCGACATCGTCGAGACGCTGCCCGACGAAGCGGCCGGCCGCCATGCGCTCGCACGCGGCGACGTGCAGTTCGTGCTGAGCGTGCCGGCCGATTTCTCGCGGCGGCTGCTGCGCGGCGAGCGTCCGGCGCTGCTCGTCGAGGCGGACGCGACCGATCCCGTGGCCACGGCGTCGGCGATCGGCGCGCTGCCGGGCCTCGTGCAGCCCGTCGCGGACAAGGACCTGACGGGCCCGCTCGCGCACCTGAACGGCCGCCCGGCCGCGTTCGACGTCGTGCTGCACCGGCTGTACAACCCCGAAGGCATCACGCAGTACAACGTCGTGCCGGGCCTGATGGGCGTGATCCTGACGATGACGATGGTGATGATGACGGGCCTCGCGATCACGCGCGAACGCGAGCGCGGCACGATGGAGAACCTGCTCGCGACGCCCGTGCGGCCGCTCGAGGTGATGACGGGCAAGATCGTGCCGTACGTGTTCATCGGGCTGATCCAGGTGTCGATCATCCTCGCGGCCGCCCGCTTCGTGTTCGCCGTGCCGTTCGTCGGCGGCGTGTTCGCGATCTACCTGTCCGCGCTGCTGTTCATCGCCGCGAACCTGACGGTCGGCATCACGCTGTCGTCGCTCGCGCAGAACCAGTTGCAGGCGATGCAGCTCGCGGTGTTCTACTTCCTGCCGAACATCCTGCTGTCGGGCTTCATGTTCCCGTTCGCCGGGATGCCGAAATGGGCGCAGTACATCGGCAACCTGCTGCCGCTCACCTACTTCAACCGCCTCGTGCGCGGCATCCTGCTGAAAGGCAACGGCTGGGCCGACCTGTGGCCGTCCGTGTGGCCGGTCGCGCTGTTCACCGTCGTCGTGATGGGCGTCGCGTTGCGCTTCTACCGGCGCACGCTCGATTAGGCGGCACGCGATGAATCCGGCCATGCATCGCGCGTCCCTCGCTGCCCGCGGCTTCACATTGGCCGCTGCCGCGCTGCTCGCCGCAGGTTGCGTGGTCGGGCCGGATTTCCGCACGCCTGATGCGCCGGCCACGCAGCAATACACGCGTGGCGAGCCGCCTGCGACCACGGCCGCCGCGACCGGCCCGGCCGGCGGCATGCAGACTTTCTCTGCGGCCACGCACACGCCGCAACGCTGGTGGACGCAGTTCGACTCGGAACCGTTGAACCGGCTCGTCGACACCGCGTGGCAGAACAGCCCGACGCTCGCCGAAACCCGCGCGCGGCTCGACGAAGCGCGGCAGAACCATGCGGCCGAGACCGGCGCGACGATGCTGCCGCGCGTCGACGCGAACCTGTCCGCCACGCGCGAGCAAGTCGATACCGCCGCGTTCGGGCTGCCGGCCAGCGTGCCGAGCCCCGGGCCGTTCACGCTGTACGACGCATCGGTGAGCGTGTCGTACGTGCTCGACGTATTCGGCGGCAACCGGCGCGCGCTCGAAGCGCTGCGTGCGCAGGTCGACTATCGGGCGTACACGCTCGACGCCGCGCGGCTGACGCTTGCAGGCAACGTCGTCGCCACCGCGATCCTGCGCGCGTCGCTCGCGCAACAGGTCGCGCTCACGCGGCAGCTCGTCGACGCGCAAGCACGGCAGTTGCGCATCGTCAAGGCGCGCTACGCGGCGGGCGGCGTCGCGCAGGCCGACGTGCACGCGCAACGCGCGCTGCTCGCGCAAACGCAGGCGTCGTTGCCGCCGCTGCTGGCCCGCCTCGCGCAGGCCGGCCACCGGCTCGCGATCCTGCTGGGCGTGCCGCCGTCCGACGCCGCGCTGCCGGACCTTTCGCTCGATGCGCTCGCACTGCCGCGCACGCTGCCCGTCGCACTGCCGTCGACGCTCGCGCGCGAACGGCCCGACATCCGCGCGGCGGAAGCCGTGCTGCACCAGGCGAGCGCGAACGTCGGCGTGGCCACCGCGAACCTGTATCCGCGATTTTCGATTTCGGCGGGGATCGGCTCGGAGCGCACGCGCATCGCGGATATCGTCAGCGGGCTCAATGTGTGGAATGTCGGTCTCGGTCTCACGCAGCCGCTCTTTCACGGCGGCGAGCTGCGCGCGAAGAAACGCGCGGCCGAAGCGGCGTACGACGCCGCGTTCGCGAGCTATCGGGAAACCGTGCTGCAGGCGCTGCAGCAGGTGGCCGACGCGCTGCGCGCGGTCGAGCACGATGCGGCCGCATTGCAAGCCAGAGAGACCGCCGCGCAGGAAGCGGCAGCAAGCAACGCGATCGCCGGCGACCGCTACGCGGCGGGCGGCATCAGCACGTTCGACCTGCTCGACGCGCAACGGCAGGCGTTGCAGACGGCGCTCGACCGTACCCGCGCGCAGGCCGACCGGCTCGCCGATACGGCGGCGCTGTTCCAGGCACTGGCGGGGAGCTGGGCGGACGATACGACCCGGTGACCGGACGGCCGCTTCGGCGCGCGCCGGTACGGGCTCGACCGGCGCCGGAACGCGAAAGACGCACGAAGCGCGCGCCCATGAAAAAACCGGCCCGAAGGCCGGTTTTCATACCGCATGCCGTAAGCGGCGCTCACGCGCCGCGCGACATCAGAAGCGGTGGATCAGGCCGACGCCGACGCCGATCTGGTTCTGCTTCGAACCTGCGCCCACGCCGTCACCGATCGACGTCGTTGCAGCGATGACCGACGCGCCGTTGAGCGTGTTGCCGCTCGCGTGCTGGTACGCCTCAACTGCGTACAGGCCCGTGCGCTTCGACAGGCTGTAGTACTGCGACAGCGTGACCTGGTGGTACTTGGCCGAGCTCGAGATGCCGTTCGACTCGGTCGCACGCGTGTACGAGTAGCCTGCAGCGAAGTCCCACTGAGCCGATGCCTTCCAGTGCAGCACGGCGCCAGCCGTGTTGAAGATTGCCGTGTTGCGGAACGACGAGCCCACGCCCGGGATGTACTGGACGTTCGAGTACGACGCCGAAATATCCCACGACGGCGTGAACTGGTAACCGGCCGTCACGGCGACGCGCTGTTGCGACTGTGCCGACTTGTAGCCGTTGTTGATCGACGACACGGCCTGTTCCGCACCGTTGCCGCTCGCGTCCAGACCGTTCTGCGCGGTCGAGTTCGCGCCCCACACGCCGCCGCCCAGCGTCGAGTTGTTGATCTTCTGGTAGCCGACTGCGATGCCTGCCGGGCCGTTCAGGTACTGGATCGCCGCGCTCCACGTCGAGCCGCGGTTCGTCGCGCCTGCGACGCCGCCGAACGAGTACGAACCGCCGACCGTGAAGCCGTAGAACTTCGGCGACATGTAGACGAGCGAGTTGTTCGCGCGGTAGCTGGTGTCCAGCGAATCGATATCGCCCGGGTGTGCGCCGTAATAGCCGGTCAGCCAGGTCGTCGGGCTGTACGGCGACAGCAGCGTGTAGTACGCGGTGTACTGGCGGCCGGCCGTCAGCGTACCGTACGTGGCGTTGGTCATACCGACCCATGCCTGACGCGTGAAGATGCCGTTGGTCCACTGCGACGAGCCGTTAGCCGTGTTGACGCCGGCTTCCAACTGGAAAATCGCCTTCGTGCCGCCACCCAGATCTTCGCTGCCCTTCAGGCCGAAGCGGCTGCCAGCCCACACGCCGGTGGACATCTGCACCTTCGAGTGACCACCCGTGGTTGCGCCGACTGCCGACGAATTGTTCTGCCACGCGATACCGTTGTCGACGATACCGTACAGGGTCACGCTGCTCTGAGCGTGGGCGGCGGTAGCGGCTGCGAGACCGACTGCCGTCATGGCGAAAGCGACGCGCTTTTTCATTGATTCTCCGTCCTCAAAGAATGTTTCTTTTCTGGTGTGGTTTTATGACCGACACATGTGCGAGTACATGCCGACGCGATTCTGACGGATTACCAATTGTTTCCCAACATGTGCAGTCGGTCATCGTATGATCGACGCAACGCGCGGGTTCACCAAGCGGTTACATAACACCTGAAAACGCTTACGCGGCGGGCCTTTCCGGCATTTCCCGGTGAAAACCCTAGCTTTACATTTTTACGGGTGCAACGCGGCCGCCCAATGTCGTCAGACGCCTTCGGCAAAAATTCATCTTACAAATGCGCGATCGCAGCTGACACTGCGATTCACGCCGCCGCGCAGGATCGCTGACATTCATGACACCCATGTTTCGTGAAACGAAATCATGAAAACGTTTCAGTTGGTGTGGGGGAAATCGGACAGGGAGCGGCCCGGCGAACGCGGGCCGACAGGAATGCCGGCGCGGCGCGCCGGCGCTATTCAGCGCGATGCCGGGCCGGCGAGGCGCGCGGTCACCGCATCGGCGAGCGCGGCCATGCGCGCACGGATCGCCGCGTTCGAGCCCACCAGCGCGAGCGACGACGCCATGATCCGGTAGATGCGCTTTCTCGGCACCTTGGCCGGCTTCGCCGGATCGAGCCACGCATCGTGGCCGGCCAGCAGCTCGAGCGTTTCGAGGCCGATCATGATCGGCCACAGGCATGCGAGCCGCAGCCGCACGAAGCGGCGCGGGATCGCGAGCGTATACAGGCACGCGTCGCGATACTGGTCGAGCGTCACGCGCAACAGGTCGACCAGCACGACGCGCGTCCGCGCCGACGCACCGGGCTGCATCAGGTCGGCCACGCCCAGCCCATGCGCGCCCAGTACGTCGTCCGGCAGATAACAGCGCCCGATGCGCAGGTCCTTCGCGCAATCGCGCAGGATGTTGGTCATCTGCAGCGCCTTGCCGAAGCGGATGCCCTTCTCGCGCATGTCCGGCAGGTCCCAGCCGCGCGCGGCGCGCGTGTGCGCGCCCGTCATGTCGGTCCAGAACTCGCCGACGCAGCCGGCGACGAGGTACGTGTAGCGGTCGAGTTCGTCGCGCGTCGGCAGCGACGCGACCTGCCCCGACTGCTCGTCGGGGAACGTGCGCAAGTCGAATTCCATCCCCGACGTGAGCGTCGCGACGACCTTGCGGATCGACGCGCGGTCGGCGTCCGGCTGGGCGCGCAGCAGCGCGAGCATCGGTTCCATCGAGCCGAGCAGCACGTGCTCGTGCGAATCGGTCTGCATCCGCGTCACGTCCTCGAGCGAACGCGACAGCGCCACGCCGTCGCCGAGCCGCTCGACCTCGTTGCGCAGGTCGGTCAGCAACGCCGCGCGGCGACCGGGCGCGACGAGCGCGGTGTCGGCAATCGTGTCGGCCGCGCGCGCAAGCAGGTACGCGAGGCCGACCGGGTCGCGCATGCCGTCGGGCAGCACGCGCAGCGTCAGGTAGAAGGAGCGGGAAACGTTCTTCAGCAGGTCGCCGAGCAGGAAGGCGGAATCGGTTCGAGTCGTCATGGGTCGGGAAAAATCGGCCGGCGCGGGCCCCGGACGCACACGGGCGCCGGGCGCCCGCGCCGGCCCGCGAGTCGCCGCATCGTCGCGCGGGACGGGCGTCGGCCCCGGCACGGCGATGCAAAATTCCCGCAAGTTTAGTGCATCCGGCGCTCGGCCTGCCCGAGGCGGCCGGATTGCGGCACACGCCGGGCCGTCGTCATCGGTCCTGCCGCGCGGATTGCACCCCAAAAACAGGAACGGAAAGGTCGAAGTAATACATATGTAATTATTCGATGCGACGATCGCGCACCGTTCGATTCCGTGCGGCTCGGCGCGACAGCCGCGCCGACGGAGCGTCCGCCCTTTTCCGACTCCCGTTTCGAAGGTTCATCGACATGCTCTTCAAGCGCCCGACCTCCCTGCGCTACGTCCCGTTCGCCTGTGCCGCCGCGTTCCTGCTCGCCGCGTGCGGCGGCGACGACGACGTGACGTCAGATCCCACCCAGCCGATTTCCGCGAAAGTCCAGGTGGTCGGCCATCGCGGCGCGAGCGCGCTGCGCCCCGAACACACGCTGGCGTCGTACCGCAAGGCGATCGAGGACGGCGCGGACGTGATTGAGCCCGATCTCGTGTCGACGCGCGACGGCGTGCTCGTCGCACGCCACGAGAACGAGATCTCGGGCACGACGAACGTGTCCGTGCTGCCGCAGTTCGCCAGCCGCAAGGCGACCAAGACGATCGACGGCGCGCAGCTGACCGGCTGGTTCACCGAGGATTTCACGCTGGCCGAGCTGAAGACGCTGCGTGCGCGCGAGCGTATTCCGCAGGTCCGCCCGGCGAACACCGCGTACAACGACCAGTTCGAGATCCCGACGTTCGACGAGATCGTCGCGCTCGCGAAGCAGATGTCCGCACAGACCGGCCGCACGATCCACCTGTATCCGGAAACCAAGCACCCGACCTACTTCCAGTCGATCAACCTGCCGCTCGAGGACCGTCTCGTCGATGCGCTGCTGAAGGATACGTACACGTCGCGCACGGCGACCGTCTACATCCAGTCGTTCGAGGTCGCGAACCTGAAGGCGATCCGCAACCGGATCAAGTCGAGCCAGCCGAACTGGAAGCTCGTGCAACTGATGGACGAAGCCGGCCAGCGCCCGTACGACTTCGTGAAGGCGAACGACAAGCGCACCTACGGCGACCTGTCGACGCGCGACGGCATGCGCGAGATCGCGACCTACGCGAACGGCGTCGGCCCGTACAAGACGTCGATCATCGCGGTTGCCGCAGACGGCACGCTGCAGCAGCCGACGCCGTACGTGCGCTACGCGCACGAGGCCGGCCTCGTCGTGCATCCGTACACGTTCCGCCCGGAGAACAACTTCCTGCCCGCGTCGCTGAAGGACGGCGGCACGCCGGCCACGCGCAACACGGCCGGCTCGGTGCGTGAAATCCAGGCGTACCTGCGCGCGGGCATCGACGGCTTCTTCACCGACGATCCGGCCGTCGGCCGCACGGCCGTCGATACTTTCAAGCGCTGATACGCGCGTCGACCGGGCGCGGCGCACCACACGCGCGCCGCGCCCGGTTGCAACGCATCGGTCAGATCACGTTGAAGTGGTGCGTGCCGTCCCGCTTCAACTGGTCGACCAGCCCGTATTCCCAGTCGAGATACGCCTGCATCGCGGCCGCGGCGTTGTCGGTGCCTTCGTACGGGCGCCGGTAGCGGTCGACGCGCGGCGAGGCGAGATGCGTCTCGCCGCTTTCGAGCGGCAGCCCGGCGTCGATCCACGCGGCCGTGCCGCCGGTCAGCACCCGGATCTCGGCCGAGGCCGGCAGCAACGCACGCGCATCGTCCGCCGCGAAGCGCGCCAGCAGGCTCGATCCGCACGTGAACACATAGCGCTTCGCGGGCGGGATCGCCGCAAGCGCGTCGCGCAACTGCGCACGCACGGCGAACCACGCACCCGGAATATGGCGCTTCACGTAGTTCGCGCTGGCCGTCACGTCGACGATCGCCAGTTCGCCGGGTGCAGCCTCCTTCAGCCAGCCCGCGAGCGTCGCGGGCGACACGTCGGCCGCGGGCGGCGTCGCCGGCACGTCGCGCGGCGGCTGGCCGCGCTCGGTGAACGCCGCCGCGCCGGCCGGTTCCACGACGCGCACGTCCCAGCCCATCTGTGCGAGCCACGATGCGGTCATGTCCGCGCGCACGCCGTCGTCGTCGGCGAGCACGATCCGCGCGCCGCGCACGGCCGCGTGATGGTCGGTCTCCTGCACGAGCTGGCCGCCCGGCGTGCTCAGGAAGCCCGGTAGGTGGCCGGCTTCGTATTCCTCCGGCGTGCGCACGTCGAAGCGGTACAGCGTGCGGCCCGGCGCGTCGAGCGCGGCGACCTCGGCCAGCGCGATGCGCGGCACGCCGGCGCGCTCGGCCACTGCGCGTGCGGCCTGGCGCGCCTGCGCGCGCTGCGCCGCGTCGATTTCATCCGGAAAGCGTCGCGCGGCGCCGCGCTCGAGCGTCTGGCCCGCGAGCGTCCAGCCGATCGTGCCGTTGCGCAGTGCCGCGACCGGATTCGGCAGCCCCGCGTTGACGAGCGACTGCGTGCCGATGATGCTGCGGGTGCGGCCCGCGCAGTTGACGACCACCTGCGTCTTCGGATCCGGCGCGAGCGCACGCACGCGCAGCACGAGTTCCGCGCCCGGCACGCTCGTCGACGTCGGGATGTTCATCGTCTGGTATTCGTCGAACCGGCGCGCATCGACGATCACGACGTCGGCTTTCGCATCGATCAGCGCCTGCACCTCCTGCGCGGACAGCGACGGCGTATGGCGCTCGGCCTCGACCCATTCGCCGAACGACTTGCTCGGCACGTTCACGTCGATGAACAGCTCGCCGCCCGCCGCCAGCCAGCCCGCGAGGCCGCCGTCGAGCAAGCGCACGTCGCTGTAGCCGAGTTGCGCGAGCTTCGCGGCCGCGCGCGGCGCGAGATCCTCGCCGCCGGCTTCGCCGTACACGACGATCGGCGTGTCGCGGCGCGGAATGCGCGTCCATGCGTCGAGTTCGAGCTTCGACAGCGGAAAGTTGGCGGCCCACAGCGGATGGCCCTGCGCGTACGGATCTTCCTCGCGTACGTCGATCAGCGCGAGCTCGTCGCGGGCCAGCAGGCGTGCGCGCACGTCCTGGTACGACGCGACGGGAAAGCGGGAAATGGAATCGGCGGATTGCGTCACGATGTCTCTGCGTTGAATACGTTGAAGTCGGTGAAGAAAGCGGAACGGGGCGATCTCGGGCCTGCCGCCGCGCACCCGCAACGGGCCGCGCCGGCAGGCCCCGCATCAGGCGTTCGAATAGCCCGACACGAAAGGCTTCACGGTGCCGTCGTCCAGGAACACCGCGCGCTCGACCTTGCCGATGTTCGCGCCGTACACGTGGATGCTGATCGACACCTGGTCGTCGAACGCGTTGGTCACGCGATGGACGTCGCCGATGCGCGGCGACACGGCCTCGACCTCGCCCGGCGCCAGCCGCACGGCGTCGCCCGCGGCAACCGGCTTGCCCGCGGCGTCGAACCGGTAAGGCTGCGAGAACTCGCCGCCGCGCAGCATCCCGATCAGCCCCCACACCGTGTGGTTGTGGATCGGCGTGGTCTGGCCGGGCCCCCACACGAAGCTGACGACCGAGAAGCGCTCGTCCGGGTCGAGATGCAGCAGGTATTGCCGATAGCGCTCGGGATCGGGCTGCGCGAACGCGTCGGGCAACCAGTCGTCGTGTTCGACGAGCGCGGCAAGCAGCGCGCCGCCCTCGTCGAGAATGCGCGCCTCGTTCGCGCCGGACGCGAGCAGCGCGCCCAGGCCGTCGACGAACGGACGCAGCGGCGTCTGTTGCAACGAAAGCGTACTCATCGGCCGTCTCCTCGAATATGATGCCGAATATGATGGATCGTCATGATGCACCCGAAAGACCATGCAGAACAAACATGAAAATTAGCGATATCGACGCTTTTGCAGCAGTCGTCCGCTGCCAGACCCTGAGCCAGGCCGCGGCCGAGCTCGGGATGACGCAGCCCGCGATCACGCGGCGCGTCCAGAATCTCGAGGAGGCGCTCGGCGTGATCCTGCTCGACCGCAACACGAAGCCGCCGCGCCCGACTGACATCGGCCGGCAGGTCTTCGAGCAGTGTCGCGCGATCCTGCGCGAGGTCGATGCGCTGCGCGAGCTGACGGCCGGCGAGCAGCCGCCCGCCGGCGAATTCCGGATCGGGCTCACGCAGGGGCTCGGCGAACTGATGCTGCCCGCGCTGATCGCCGGGCTCGCCGCGCAGTGGCCCGCGCTCGCGACTCAGGTCACGACCGCATGGGGCGGCAGGCTCGTCGAGCGTGTCGCGCGCCGCGAACTCGATGCGGCACTGGTGTTCCTCGCACGCGAAATGGTGCTGCCGGCACAGGTCGAGGGCGAGCGGCTGCTGGCCACGCGGCTCGTCGCCGTCGGCCGCAAGGGCGACTGGCCGCGCCGCAGCTACCGGCTCGCCGACTGCCACGCGCGCGGCTGGGTGCTCAATCCGGACGGCTGCGGCTTTCGCGCGGGCCTGCGGCGCGCGCTCGACGCGCAGGGCCTGCCGATGCCCGTCACGCTCGACACCTACGGCCGCGACCTGCAACTGCAGAGCGTCGCGAACGGCTTCGGCATCGGGCTGATGCCGTTGCCGCTCGTCGAAGGCAGCCCGCTGCGCGAGGCGCTCGAGATCGTGCCGCTCGCCGATTTCAAGCCGCAGATCGATCTGTGGCTGCTGCGCCGGCACGATGCGGCCCGCTTCGACGCACCGCTCGCGGCCGTCGCCGCGCATGCGCGCACGGCGTTCGCGGTGACCGAGCAGCCGCACGGCAAGGCCGCCTGACCGGCCGGGGCGGCCGCTGCAGCGCGCCGCCCGGTTTTCCTGCACCCCCATCCTGCCAGGCTCACGCATCGGGTCGACCGCATTCGATCTCGTTGCGTGGCGCTTCTCCCGCCTCGGCCTTCGTTTCGCTCGCGCTCGCCGCGTCGAGCACCGCCCGCCCCGCCGCCACCGCGATCGCGTCGTCCTGCGGCGTATGCACGCGGCTGCACAGCACGTCGCGGTAGTGGCGTTCGAGCGGATTGGCCCGGCTGAGCCCGTGATTGCCCGACAGCTTCAGCGCCTGCTCGACCGTGCGGATCGCCTGCTCGGTCACGGTGCGCTTGACGAGGCCGCTCGTCGTCACCGGCGGCGCGTTGCCCGCGTCGGTGCGCGCGATGTGATCGTCGAGCAGCACGCGGTTCGCGTGCAGCCAGCCCTCGATTTCGCCGACGGCTTCCTGCACGCGCGGCAGCGTCGCGAGCGGCGCGCCGAGCCCGCTCGGCGCACGCGTCGTCGCGAATCCGACCAGCCAGTCGCGCGACGCCCGCGCGACCGCGTCGTACAGGCTGCCGAGCAGCGCGACCATCCACGCCTGCTGGTCGGCCTGCGCGTCGGCATCCGCATGGGTCGCGGCCGATACGGCCCACGCGTCCGGCGCGCGCACGTCGACCGCATGGTCAGCCGGCAACCACAGATCGTCGAACACGACTTCGTGGCTGCCCGATGCGCGCAAACCGAGGTGGTTCCAGCTTTCGATCACGCGGATGCGGTCGCCGTCGGCGTCGCGCTCGCGCGGCACGAGGAACACGCCGACGCGCGGCTCCGGTTCATCGGTGCGCGCCCATACGGCCAGCCAGCGCAGCGCCGGAATGCCGGTGCTGTACAGCTTGTGGCCGGACAGTCGCCAACCGTCGCCGTCGCGCCGCGCAACGGTCGCCGGCAGCCCGCCGCGCGACGGCGAGCCGAGCGCCGGCTCGACGCGCAGCGCATTGATCAGCGCGCCGTGCGCGACCGCGCTGTCGAACACCGCGCGCCGCACCTCGGCCGGCCAGCGGTTGTCGGCGCGGCCGAGCGCGCGATGCTGCAGGTAGGTCATCGTCAGCACCAGCGCGGTCGCCGGATCGGCCCGCGCGACGGCGGCCACGATCCGGCTCGCCTGCGCAAGCGTCGCACCGGCGCCGCCATGTTCGCGCGGCACGACCTGCGCGATCAGCCCCGCGCGCTGCAGCCGTGCGAAGTTCTCGTGCGGAAAGCGGCCGTCGACATCGTTGCGGGCCGCGTCGGCGGCGAGTTCGGGCGCGAGACGGTCGAGCAGCGCGGCGACGCGCGCGTCGTTCGCATCGTCGGCGTGGCCGGCAGGCAGGAGGCGCAGCGCAGGCTGCGGTGACGGCGAGGAAGCGGCAAGGCTGGCGGACATCGAGACGGATTCCCTGTGGAGTGCAAACACGGCGCCAACGCGCGCCCGATCATTCACGAGCCCACAGCGTATGCGTAACGCATTCGGGCCCAAACCATGCAAATCTGATATTCAATTCGGGATTGATTATTTCCATTCCGCATGATCGCGGCGTTAACCTGCGCTCCATTCCTGCCCGGCCGTGCGCCGGGACATCCCTGCACCGGAGACCCAGATGAGCGTCGAATTCATCGGCATGATCCAGAGCCAGAAACAGTCGGAAATCCATCCGGCATCGGGCCCCGTCGTCGATCCCGACTACGTGCGCGACTTCGCTCGCGCCCACGAGACGGCCGGCTTCGACCGGATCCTCGTGCCGCACCACTCGACCGGCCCGTCGGCCACGCTGACGATCGCGTTCGCGGCGGCCGCGACCGAGCGCATCCACTTCATGCTCGCGCATCGCCCGGGTTTCACGGCGCCGACGCTCGCCGCGCGGCAGATCGCGACGCTCGACCAGTTCAGCCGCGGCCGGCTCGCCGTGCACTTCATCTCTGGCGGCTCGGACAGCGAACAGCAGCGCGACGGCGATTTCCTCGACCACGACGCGCGTTATGCGCGCACCGACGAATACCTCGGCATCCTGCGCCGGATCTGGACGGAAGCGCAGCCGTTCGATCACGACGGCGCGCACTACCGGTTCAAGCAGGGTTTCTCGGAAGTGAAGCCGGTCCAGCAGCCGCATGTGCCGATCTACTTCGGCGGCGCGTCGGACGCCGCGCTCGCGGTGGCCGGCAAACACGCCGACGTGTACGCGCTGTGGGGCGAATCGCTCGACCAGGTGCGCGACCTGACGACGCGCGTGCGCGCCGAAGCCGCGAAGCACGGGCGGCAGGTGCGTTTCTCCGTGTCGTTCCGCCCGATTCTCGCCGCAACCGAAGACGAAGCGTGGGCGCGCGCGCACCGCATCCTCGACGAGACGCGCCGGCTGCGCGAAGCGGCCGGCCTCGGCGCCGGCGGCCCGCAGCAGAGCGAAGGCGCGCGCCGCCTGCTGGCCGCGGCCGAACGCGGTTCGCGCGTCGACAAGCGGCTGTGGACCGAAATCGCGAAGCTCACCGGCGCACGTTCGAACTCGACGGCGCTCGTCGGTACGCCCGAACAGGTCGCCGACGCGCTGCTCGACTACTACGACCTCGGCGTGACGACCTTCCTGATCCGCGGCTTCGACCCGCTGGAAGACGCGATCGACTACGGCCGCGAACTGATTCCGCGCGTGCGCAGCGCCGTCGCCGCACGCGACGCAGCACGCCGCGCCGCCTGACGTCCAACGGAGCCACACGCCATCATGTCCGCCGTCCTTTCCTCGCCCGTGCGCACTGCATCGGGCCTCGAACTCGCCGAAGCCCCGCGCCAGCACTTCTGGTTCGACGCGACGGCACCGCGCATCGACGTCGCCGCCGAACGCCGACACCGGCAGGAGCGGCTCGCGGCCGCGTTCCGCCTGTTCGCGCGCTTCGGGTTCGCGCAGGGGCTCGCCGGCCACATCACCGCGCGCGATCCGGAGCTGCCCGACCATTTCTGGGTGAATCCGCTCGGCGTGCATTTCTCGCAGATCAAGGTGTCCGACCTGCTGCTCGTCAACGCGCGCGGCGAAACCGCGATCGGCACGCGGCCGCTGAACAAGGCCGCGTTCGCGATCCACGCGGCGATCCACGAAGCCCATCCGCACGTCGTCGCCGCCGCGCACACGCATTCGACCTACGGCAAGGCATGGTCGACGCTCGGCCGCCCGCTCGATCCGCTCACGCAGGACGCCTGCGTGTTCTACGAAGATCACGCGCTGTTCGACGACTTCACGGGGATGGTCGTCGACACGAGCGAAGGCGCACGGATCGCCGACGCGCTCGCGAAACCCGACGGCAGCACGCACAAGGGCGTGATCCTGAAGAACCACGGCATCCTGACGGCCGGCCCGACGGTCGAGGCCGCCGCGTGGTGGTACATCGCGCTCGACAACGCCGCGCACACGCAGTTGCTGGCCGAAGCGGCCGGCACGCCGCAGCCGATCGATCACGACACCGCGCGCCACACGCACGGCCAGATCGGCGGCCCCGACGGGGCGCTGCATGCGTTCGACAGCCTGTTTGCGCGGGTCGTCGCCGACGAACCCGACCTGCTCGACTGAGCGCCTTTCCGCACGACCGGAGACCCGACAATGACCCACACCACCGCTCCCGCGCCCGCCGACGCGCACGACGACAAACGCCGCCGCCTGCTGCGCGCGGCCGGCGCCGCCGCGCTCGCCGCGCCGGCGATCACGCTCGGCCGCAAGACGTGGTCCGCGCCGCCGCTGAAGAAGCTCACGTTCGCGTGGAACCAGAATGCGTTCTGCCTGACGCCGATCGTCGTCGCGCAGGAAAACGGCTTCTTCGAGAAAAACGGCCTGAAGGTCGATCTGATCAACTACAGCGGGTCGACCGACCAGTTGCTCGAATCGATCGCAACCGGCAAGGCCGATGCGGCGGTCGGGATGATCCATCGCTGGCTGAAGCCGCTCGAAGCCGGCTTCGACGTGAAGATCATCGGCAGCTCGCACGGCGGCTGCGTGCGGCTGCTCGGCGCGAAGGCGGCCGGCGTCACGACGCTGCAGGCGCTGAAGGGCAAGACGGTCGGCGTCAGCGATCTCGCCGCGCCCGGCAAGCACTTCTTCTCGATCCTGCTCGCGAAGAACGGGATCGATCCCGAGCGTGACATCACGTGGCGGCAGTATCCGGCCGACCTGCTCGGCGTCGCGGTCGACAAGGGCGAAATCCATGCCATCGCCGATGGCGACCCGAATCTCTATCTGCTCGAAAAGCGCAGCAACGGCGCGTATACGGAACTCGCGACGAACCTGTCCGGCGAATACGCACGCAAGGTGTGCTGCGTGATCGGCGCGCGCGGCGACCTCGTCCGCAACGACCGGCCGGCGGCCGCCGCGCTCGCGCGCTCGATCGTGCAGGCCACCGAATACACGCACGACAACCCGAACGAAGCGGCGAAGGTGTTCGCGAAGTACTCGCCGAAAATCAATCCGGAAGACCTGCGCAAGCTGTACGCGACGCTCACCTACACGCATCACCCGACCAACGTCGACCTGCAGCAGGAAATCGCGTTCTATGCGGACGATTTCCGCCGCATCAGCGTGCTGAAGAAGAGCACGGACCCGCAGCGCTTCGCGCAGCAGGTCTATGCGAACGTACTGGGGTAACGCGATGTCGACGATCGAACACGCTGCCGCTGCACGCACCGCGTCGGCCCCGGCCGGCGCCGCGAACGCCAACGCTTCCGCGCGCGCGGCCTGCACGGCCTGCGAAGCCACGCTCGCCGCCGAAGCGCGCCGCGCGCGCACGTGGCCGACCGGGATCGCCGCCGCGCTCGCGTGGGCCGCGCTCGGCGCGCTCACGCAGCTGTGGCCGAACCGCATCGTCGGCTTCAGCGACTGGGCGTACACCGACACGTTCGGCACGGCCGCGTGGACGATCGCCGCGCTGCTGCTCGCCGCCGCGACGCTCGGCCATCTCGTCGCCGCGTCGCGCACGCGGCTCGCGCGCGTGCGCCCGGCCGGCCCGTGGCTCGTCGCGCTGCCGCTCGTGCTCGCCGCGTGGGAGATCGTCACCGCGAAAACCGGCTGGCTGCCGACGCCGTTCTTCGCGCCGCCGCAGGCGCTGATCGAGGTCTACGTCGACGACTGGCCGCGCCTGCTGGGCAGCGCCGGCAACACGCTGAAGCTGCTCGCGCTCGGGTTTGCATACGGCGTCGCGGTGGGCTTTGCGGTCGGCGTGTCGATCGGCTGGTCGCGCCGGATCGGCTACTGGGTGCATCCGGTGCTGCGCGTGCTCGGCCCCGTGCCGGCCACCGCGCTGCTGCCGCTCACGTTCTACTTCTTCCCGTCGAGCTATTCGGCCGCCGCGTTCCTGGTCGCGCTCGCCACCGGGTTCCCGGTCGCGGTGCTCACATGGTCGGGCGTCGCGAGCGTGAACAAGCAGTACTACGACGTCGCGCGCACGCTCGGCGCGAACGCGCGCTTCCTCGTGCTGCGCGTCGCGATTCCCGCCGCGCTGCCGCACGTGTTCGTCGGCATCTTCATGGGGCTGAGCGCGTCGTTCACCGTGCTGGTCGTCGCCGAGATGATGGGCGTCAAGTCGGGGCTCGGCTGGTACCTGAGCTGGGCGCAGGGCTGGGCGTCGTACGTGAACATGTATGCGGCGCTGATCGTGATGGCGCTGCTGTTTTCCGGGCTGATCGCGCTGCTGTTCGCGGTGCGCGACCGCGTGCTCGCGTGGCAGAAGGGAACCGTCAAATGGTAAGCGCCGCCGTACTCGAACCGTCCGCGGCCACTGTCGCAGCACCCGCCGTCACCGCGCCGCGCGGCGCACGCATCGACATCCGCCGCGTGAGCCATGCGTTCGACGGCCCCGGCGGCGCGCTGCCGGTGCTCGACGACGTCACGCTGTCGGTCGCGGCCGGCGAATTCGTCGCGCTGCTCGGCCCGAGCGGCTGCGGGAAATCGACGCTGCTGCGCCTCGTCGCGGGGCTCGATGCTGCGCGGCAAGGCACGATCGCGCAGGACGGCGTGCCGATCGAACGGCCCGATCCGTCGCGCATCGTCGTGTTCCAGGACCCGACGCTGTACCCGTGGCGGCGCGTACGCGCGAACGTCGCGCTCGGCCTCGAAGCGCGCGGCGTGGCGGGCACCGCACAGCATCGCGTCGACGATGCGCTCGCGCGCGTCGGGCTGCAGGAATTCGCGAACGTGTTCCCGCATCAGTTGTCCGGCGGGATGGCGCAGCGTGTCGCGCTCGCCCGCGCGCTCGTCAACGATCCGCGCCTGCTGATTCTCGACGAACCGCTCGGCAAGCTCGATTCGCTGACGCGGCTCACGATGCAGGCCGAGCTGACCGCACTGTGGCAACGCGACGGGTTCTCGTCGCTGCTCGTCACGCACGACGTCGAGGAAGCGCTGTTCCTCGCGCAACGCGTGATCGTGTTCGGGCCGCGTCCGGCACGCATCGTCGCCGAATTGCACGTCGACCTGCCCTACCCGCGCCATCGTGGCGACCCGCGCCTCGCCGAATTGCGCCACGACGCGCTGCGGCATCTCGGGCTCGATGCGAGCTGGTAGATGCGAGGTGCCGTTCGACGACCGGTTGATACACGGCGGAGACGCGCGCGATGAACGCACCGCCGTTCGCCGACTGGGCGATCGCCTTCCTGCAACTGCTGTATCGCGCGCAAATCGCGCTGGCACGTGTGCTGCACGCGGTCGGCCTGACGGGCGACGCCGACGGTCAGGCCGCGTGGCCGTGGGCGCACCGCATCGCACTCGAAACGCTGCGCATCGATGCCGGACTGACGCGGCAACTCGCGCTCGCCGGTGCCATGACGGCGCTGGCCGTCGTGCTCGCCTGCGTCGCGCTCGCTTCGCGCAAGCGGCGTTTGCCGTCCGCAATCGTCGCGATCGCCGCGCTGGCCGTCGCGTGGTTCGCGCCGTGGCCGCCGTCGTCGCTGTGGCTCGCGCCGGCCGTGCCGACGAGCTTCCAGCGCGATCCCGCGCCGTTTGCCGTCTCGAGCGTGATGCACGGCGCGCACCTGTATGTCCAGCACTGCGCGGCCTGCCACGGTGCGGACGGACGTGGCGAAGGGCCGCTCGCGGCCACGCTCACGCGCTGGCCGCCGACCTTTGCCGGTGCGCTGCTCGCGCGTCGCCTCGACGGCGAGCTGTTCTGGCGCGTGCGGCACGGCACACGCGACGAACACGGTGCGTCGACGATGCCCGGTTTCGCCGCGACGCTCGGCCCGCAGGACACGTGGGCCGTGCTCGACTACCTGAAGGCGCTGGCCGCGGGCAGCGGCGCGCAGGCGGAAGGCGCGTGGCCGGTGCCCGTCCCGCTGCCGGCGCTCGACGTGCGCTGCGGCGACGCCGCGCCGCAATCGCTCGACCGCTGGCGCGACGGCCAGCGCGTGCGCATCGTCGCGCTCGCGCCGGGCGCAACGCCGCCGCCGGAAGACGCGCGCTGGCAAACCTTGCTCGTCACCGAACGCGGTGCGTCCGTGGCGCCCTCGGCCGCCACGCGCGCGAACTGCGTCGCGACGACGCCCGATGCGTGGCGCGCGTTCGCGACGATTGCCGGCGTCGCGCCCGATGTGCTCGGCGGCACGCAACTGCTCGCCGATCGCCGTGGCTGGCTGCGGGCGCGCGCGTTGCCGGGCAGCGCCGGCTGGTCGGATGCCGACCTGCTGTGCCGCTCGGATGCGGCTGCACGACCGGCCGCGCCGGCCGCCAGCGGCGACGCACTGACCGCGCTGCTGCTGCGCGTCGACGCGGAACCCGTGCGCGACGTGCAAGCCGGGCTCCCGCATTGATTCCCTGAAACCTGCCTTCGACCGACCTTCACTTCACGATGAATCCGACCCGACGCCATTTCCTCGCCCAAGCCGGCGCCCTCGCCACGATCGCCGCGGCGCCTGCCGCGCTGCGCGCGCAAGCGGGCGCGCGGCCGCTGCTGCGTGCCGGCGACCAGAAAGGCGGGCTGCGCGCGCTGCTCGAAGCCGCCGGCGAACTGAACGGCCTCGCGTACGACATCGCGTGGACCGAGTTCCCGGCCGCCGCGCCGCTCGCCGAAGCGCTGAACGCGGCGGCCGTCGACTGCGGCCCGATCGGCGACGCGCCGGTGATCTTCGCGCTCGCATCGGGCGCCCGCATCAAGGTGATCGGCGCGAACCGTTCCGATCCGTACGGCACGGCCGTGCTCGTGCGGCCCGACGCGGCGCTGAAAGGCGCGGCCGACCTGAAGGGCAAGCGCATCGGCACCACGCGCGGCTCGATCGGCCATTTCGTCACGCTGAAGGCGCTCGACGCGGCCGGCCTGCCGCCCGATGCGGTGTCGTTCCGCTTCCTGCCGCCGGCCGACACGATGCTGGCGCTCGCCACCGGGTCGATCGATGCGTGGGCGACCTGGGAGCCCTATACCGCGCTCGCCGAAACGAGCGGCCGCGCACGCGTACTGGTCGACGGCCGCGGGCTGTGGTCGGGCCTCAGCTATCTCGCGGCGACCGACGCGGCGATCGCATCGAAGCGCGACGTGCTGCACGATTTCCTGCGGCGCGTCGTGCGCGCGCAGACGTGGTCGTACCGCCATGCCGACGCGTATTCGGCGGCGCTCGCACGCATCATCGGCATTCCGCCGGCCGCCGCGAAGCTGCAGTTCGAGCGCCGCAACACGCGCTGGCTGGCGCTCGACGCCACGGTGATCGCCGAACAGCAGCGCACGGCCGACTTCTACCTGAAGGCCGGGCTGCTGCGCCAGCCGCTCGACGTGCGCACGACGTTCGATACCGGCTTTCCGCTCGCCTGACCGCGCACGCGGCGGCCGACAGCCGCCCGAACGGCTTCGGCATGATCTGGCACAATCGCGATTCGACCATCCCGCGTTCAGCCAGCGTCATGCCAGCCATCACCGAACTCTTCGTCTATCCGATCAAATCCTGCGCCGGCATTGCGCTGACGCGCGCGCAATTGCTCGAAACGGGCCTTGCATACGACCGTCACTGGCTGATCACCGATCGCGACGGACAGATGATCACGCAGCGCACGCACCCGCGCCTCGCGCTGATCCGCACGGCGCTCGACAGCGATGCGCTCGTGCTGAACGCGCCGGGCATGCCGGCGCTCCGCACGCCGCTCGACGGCGACGCGTCGCCCGCGACGCCGAAGATGGCCGCGACCGTCTGGCGCGACACCGTCGACGCGATCGACACGGGCGCCGACACGGCCGCCTGGCTCACTGAATTCCTCGGCACGCCGACGAAGCTCGCGCGCTTCGGCGCCGACGCGCGCCGCGGCTGCGACCGCAAGTGGACCGGCGACATCGATACGCATACGCAATTCTCGGACGCCTATCCGCTGCTCGTGATCGGCCAGGCGTCGCTCGACGACCTGAATGCGCGGCTCGCCGCGAAAGGCGCGCCGGCGATCCCGATGAACCGCTTCCGGCCGAACATCGTCGTGTCGGATCTCGATGCGTACGAGGAGGATTTCGTCGAGCACCTCGACACCGGCGGCGACACGCCGGTGCGGCTGCAGCTCGTCAAGCTGTGCACGCGCTGCCCGATGCCGACGATCGACCAGGCGACCGGCGCGCCCGATCCGGCATGGCCGCACGAGCCGACCGACACGCTGCAGACCTATCGCGGGAACCCGAACTACAGCGGCGCGCTGACGTTCGGCATCAATGCGATCGTCGTGCGCGGTGCGGGCAGTTTCCTGGAAATCGGGCAGGCGCTCGACGCGGAAATCGGCTTCGGCGACTGATCGACCTGCCGTGCGGACCGCCGGATGGCCGGTCCAGCCATCGCTTGAAAATGTGACGCACCGGGTAATTTGCCGCGATGCGTCACCGGGATAAAATGATTTAACCCTGAATTTCGCTGACGCTTTATTTATAAACTATATCGACCATTTATTTCTGAATCGACAATTCGGTAAGTACTGCATCGCTCACCGTGATCGTTTCATCGGGAATTTTCGGATCGAGATAGATCGTATAGTTCGCCGTTCCGGTTTTCGAATTCCGCGGCGTAACCGAGGTCAAATCCAGCAACGGGAATGGCGCCGGCGGAATGCCATGCCAGTTGGCGACGGAAACCAATCCGATGTAACCGTGCAGGTGCATCCAGAAGGTGCGCACCAAATTGCTGTGCCCCCCGCCTTCCTTTGCCGGAAAATTCCAGTAATTCCCTCGAATCGCGATTTTTGTCGGTGCGGGCCGCTGGCTCCAGACAACCGCACCCGGACCGTGCACTGAGCCGGTACCCTCCGGCAGTGACGCCTGCACACCTTCCGTGTTGAAAGCAGCGGCGAAGGAGATGAGCGGTGCCTTTCCGCTCCCGGACGTGACCTGCCCTCCGCTTACCTTGAATTTCACGACAACGATTTCCGGCAGAACGTCTTCGTCGAGTACTGTGGCCATGATGTGGTCCTTTTCAATAATCTGAAATTTTGATTCACCCCTAAATCATCAAGACAAGGCCGCGCAACAGGCGGCCAATTTATCGTAGGTATAAAGATTCCGTTTTTGAAGCTGTCAAAAATAGCAGCGTATTACGACGACATCAAATTAATCACTGAATTGTCGATTTAATTGTTTTTATTTCTGCAGCCCTGCATCGATCGCCACCGGCAACCACACCGCCACGTCCAACCCACCGCCGGGCGCATCGCCCAGCGTCACCCTGCCCTGGTGCACGCGTGCGATCTCCCGCACGATCGACAACCCGAGCCCCGTCCCCTCGACCGTCTGCGTCTTGCTGCCGCGATGGAAGCGTTCGAACACCGCGTCGCGTTCGTCCGCCGGGATGCCCGGCCCGTTATCGATCACGTCGAGCCGCGCCTCTGCGCCGTCGCGCGACACGCGCACCGTGATCACCGCATGGTCGCCCGCATAGCGGACCGCGTTGTCGATGAGGTTGCCGATCATCTCGCCGAGCAGATCGGACTGCCCGAGCACGTCGACGTCGGCCTCGTGCTCGAAGCCGAGATCGATGTCGCGCGCGCGAGCGACAGGCGACCAGTCGAGCGTCACGCTGCGCGCGAGCCGGTGCAGTTCGACCGGCTTGTGCGCGACCGCGTGGCCACTGTCCGAATCGAGCCGCGACAGCGACAGCAGCTGCTGGACGATCTTCGCGGCTTGCCGCACCGCGCCGTTCGCGCGCCGCAGGTGCCCGTTCGCGCGCGGCTGCTCGTCCGGTCGCAGCGCGAGCTCGACGCCGGCCTGCACGGCCGCGAGCGGCGTCTTCAGCTGATGGGCCGCATCGGCGAAGAAGCGGCGCCGCGCCACCTGCATCCGCTGCGTGCGGCCGATGTACTGGTTGATCGAATCGACGAGCGGCGCGAGTTCGCTCGGCATCGCGCCGGTATCGAGCGGCGTCGTGTCGTCCTCGCTGCGGGCGGCGACGGTGGCCGACAGCCGGTTCAGCGGCCGCAGCCCGCGCCCGACGCCGAGCCACACGATCCCGAGCGCGAGCACGACGAGCAGCCCCTCCTGCAGCAGCGACCCGATCAGGATCTCGCGCGCGAGCGCCTGGCGCGCCTCGATCGTCTCGCCGACCATCACCCACACGATGCGCGACTGCGCGGTCGGCACGTCGTGCACCGGGATCCGCAGCGCGGCCATCCGCAACTGCTCGCCGCGATAGACGACGTCGTAGTAGCGCGTGACGAACAGCGCGCCGTCGCCTGCGTCGCGCCCCTGCGGCAGCGGCAGGTCCGGATAGCCGGTGATCGTGTGGCCGTTGTCCTCGCGGATCAGGTAGTAGATCTTGCCGCCGTCGCTCGACTCGAGCATTTCGAGCGCGAGATACGGCAGGTCGACCTCGATCTCGCCGTCGTTGAGCCGCACGCCTTCGCGGATCGACTTTAGCGACGACGACAGCGTGCGGTCGAACGCGACGTGCGCGGCGCTCATCGCACGCTGGTACGTGAGCCACGAGTCGAGCGCGAGCAGCCCGAGCAGCGGCAGCAGCAGCCACAGCGCAACCTGCGTGCGCAGGTTCGGGCGGCGGGTCATTCAGCGCTCTCCGCCTTCGCTTCGAGCAAGTAGCCCAAGCCGCGCAGCGTGACGATCGCGACGCCCGTGTTTTCCAGCTTCTTGCGCAACCGGTACACGTAGATCTCGATCGCATCGGCGTTGACCGACTCGTCGATCCCGAAGATCTTCTCCGACAGCGTGTCCTTGTTGATCGCGCGACCGTTGCGCAGGATCAGCACCTCGAGCACCGAGCGCTCGCGCGGCGTGAGCGACAGCGGCTCGCCCGCGAGATGAAAGCTGCGGTCGATACTGTCGTACGAAAGCGGCCCGCATTCGACGCGCGAATGCTCGTGGCCGAGGCTGCGCCGGATCAGCGCGCGGGCGCGCGCTTCCAGTTCGGTCAGCTCGAACGGCTTCGCGAGATAGTCGTCGGCGCCGAGATCGAGCCCCTTCACGCGGTCCTCGACCGACCCGTGCGCGGTGAGGATCAGCACCGGCACCGGGTTGCGGCGCGCGCGCAGCCGCCGCAGCACCTCCAGCCCGTCGAGCTTGGGGAGCCCGAGATCGAGGATCACCAGCGCGTAATCCTGCGTGCGCAGCACGTGGTCCGCCGCCTCGCCGTCCGCCATGTGATCGACCGCGAAGCGCGCGGCGCTCAGCGCGTCGTTCAGCGACTGGGCCAGGTTCGGGTTGTCTTCGACGAGCAGCACGCGCATGGGGATTCCGGTAAGGTCAGCGACAGGCCGCTACATTACATGATCCTTTCCATGCCGACGCCTCGCGGAAACACGGGTTGCGCGGGGGCCGCCAGGCCGCCGCGCCCCGCCGCGACGGCCACTGCTCAGCGCTCGGCAGCGGCTCGGTCACCCGTCGCGAAGCGTGCATCTCCCGTCGCGCGCCGCTCGCGAAAGCCGACGACCACCGCGACGAACGCGACGCTCGCGCCGGCCGTGACGACGATCATCGGGCGCGCGGTGCCGTCCGACAGCGCCGCCAGCACGCCGCCGCACGCGGCCGTGATCGCCATCTGGATAAAGAAGAACAGCCCCGACGCCGTGCCGGCGATCGTCGTGTAAGGCTGCATCACCGCGAACTGGCAGGCCGGAATCGCGATCCCGACGGCGATCATCACGACGAACATCGGCACGACGAGGGCCGCCACGGCCGTCGGCGCGATCGCGCCGCCGACCCACAGCGCGGCGGCGCCGGCCAGATTGACGACTGCCGCCGCCGCGATGACCGCATCGGCTTGCCAGCGCTTGCCGGTGCGCGCGAACGCGCTCGAACCGATCAGGTAGCCGAGCACGGTCACGCCGAAGATCGCCGCGTAGACCGGGCCGGACACGCCGATTTGCCGCTGGAACAGCGTCGACGATTCCGCGATGAACGGGTAGTACGTGCAGTAGACGAAGCCGATCGCCAGCGAGTAGCGCAGGAAACGTCGGTCGCGCAGCAGGCCGGCGTAGGTCTGCAGGAGCCGCGGGCCCGGAGCCGGTCGCGCAGCGCGTTCACGCGTCTCGGGCAGGTAACGCAGCACCATCGCGGTCGCGACCAGCCCGCCCGCCGCCAGCCATCCGAACACGCCGCGCCAGCCGAACCACTCGGCAATCGCGCTGCCTGCCAGCGGCGCGACCACCGGCGACAGCGCCATGCCGGCCGAGATATGACCGAGCATCGCGGCCTGCGTCGCGGCCGGATAGCGCTCGCGCACGATGACGCGGCCGATCACCGTGCCGGTGCAGCCGCCCAGTGCCTGAAAGATGCGCGCGACGACGAGTGCCGGAATACCGGTCGACAGCGCGCACGCCACGCTCGCGACGACGTACACGCACAGGCCGCCGAGCAGCACGGGACGGCGGCCCCAACGGTCGGACAGCGGCCCCGACACCAGCATCGACAGCGCATAGCCGACCATGTAGAGGGTCAGCGTGAGCTGCAGCTGCGCGTCGGTGCCGTGCAGCGCATCGGCCATCGCGGGCAGCGACGGCAGGTAGGCATCGATCGTGACGCGCGGCAGGCACACGACAAGCATCAACAGGAACAACCAGCCCCGCTGGGGCAATGAACGTGTCTTCATGCGGCAAGTCCGTTTCCGGTCCGGAGAGAGAGGTCGACAGCAATCTAAGGGGAAAGTGATATAATCTGAAGGACCATTAAATCGACTATTGACTGGACCACTATGCCGCGAGGCAAAGCCGCGATTCCACTCGACCTGCCACGCCCTTCCGGGCTGTCGGCCGGCAGCCCGCAGTCGAAACAGGAATGCATCGCCGACACGATTCGCGGCGCGATCCTGAAGCGCCTGCTGCCCGCCGACAGCCCGCTGCCGTCGAGCCGGACGCTGGCCGCGCGCTGGGACATCGCGCGCGGCACCGTCGAAGCCGCATACGACATCCTGTGCGCCGAGGGCTACGTCGCGCGCACCCAAGGGTCCGGCACGCGCGTCTGCGCGGTGGTGCCGGACAGCTATCTGCGCGCGGCCGCGCAGCCTCGTCCCCGCGACACACGTCCCGCACCCGCGAGCGCCCCGGGCGCAGCCGAACCCGAACACGGCGTGCGCCCCGGCGTCCCGTTCGTCGCACGGCTCGCCGATCCCGGCCTGATGCCGATGCAGCAATGGAAGAAGGCGCTCGGCGCGAGCCTGCTGGCCGCGACGGCGAACGACCTCGGCGCGACGCCCGCGCAAGGCATCGACCGCCTGCGCGACGAAATCGCCGCGTACCTGCGGGAATATCGCGGCATCCCGTGCGACGCCGGCGACATCTTCATCACGACCGGCATCCGCCATTCGATCGACCTCGTCGCACGCACGCTGCTCGCGCCCGGCTCGACGGTGCTGATGGAAGACCCCGGCTACGTGTCGGCCTGGCAGATCTTCACGATCGCGGGCGCGACCGTGATCGACGTGCCGGTCGACCGCGAAGGCATCGACACGGCATCGCTGGACCGGCATCCCGATGCCTGCGCGGCCTATGTGACGCCCGCGCATCAGGCGCCGCTCGGCGTGACGATGTCGGTGTCGCGCCGGCTCGAACTGCTCGACCGCGCGCAGCGCAACCGCACGTGGATCATCGAGGACGACTACGACGGCGAATTCAGCTACCAGACGGCCCCGCTGCCCGCGCTGAAATCGCTCGACGCGTGCGACCGCGTGATCTATTGCGGCTCGTTCAACAAGACGCTGTTCTCGGGGTTGCGCATCGGCTTCATGGTCGTGCCGAAAACCTTGCGGCCGGCGCTGTCGGCCGTGTGGCACGCGACCGCGCGCGCGGTCGGCGTGGCGCCGCAGCTGGCGCTGGCGCGCTTCATCGCCGACGGCGATTTTGCGAAGCACCTGCGCGCCGCGCGGCACGCGTACCGCCAGCGCCGCGACATCGTGCTCGACCAGTTGGCGAAGCACGCGGGCGGCAGGTACACGGTATCGGGCGAGCACGCGGGCTTTCATTTCGTGCTGTGGCTGCCGCCCGGGATGGACGCCGCCGCGTATGTCGCCCAGGCGCGCGCGGCCGGCATCGCGTTGCAGCCGATCCGCGAATTCTGTCGAAGCGCCCGGCGCGACGCGGGCGTCGTCGTCGGATATGCCGCGCTGACCGCCGCGCATGCCCGGCATGGCGGTCGGATCCTCGGCAAGCTGCTGGCGGCCTCCGAATAGCCCGTCGTCGTGACAGGCTTGCGCGCCCGCCCGTGCGTCGCCTTCTTCCCCTTTTCGCACCGTGCCGCACGCCGTGAAACCCGCGGTAGCGGCCGCGTCGACCTCGGGAAATCCATGACACAAACGACGCGACTGCGAACAGAAATGAAAGCAGGCTGAAAGTGCCCCGCAATTAACATCCGCGTCACTCGAACAACACAATGCGTAACTGGAGGAAGACATGCCGTTTGCACCGAAGCACCTCGCCGCCGCGCTGGCTATCGTCCTGGGCACCGCCGCCGGCAGCGCCGCCGCACAGGTTCCGGCCGGGTATCCGGGTAACTACCAGGGCGTGATCGACGCCGCGAAGAAGGAAGGCAAGCTGATCGTCTACTCGACGACCGACACGGGCCTCGTGCGCCCGCTGATCAAGGACTTCGAAAGCCTGTACGGCGTGAAGGTCGAGTACAACGACATGAACAGCACCGAGCTGTACAACCGCTACATCAGCGAGAACGCGGCGAGCAGCACCAGCGCCGACGTGCTGTGGAGCTCCGCGATGGACCTGCAGGTCAAGCTCGTCAACGACGGCCTGATGGCGTCCTACGATTCGCCCGAAAGCCCGAACGTGCCGCAATGGGCGCAGTACCAGAAGCAGGCGTACGGCACGACCTTCGAGCCGCTCGCGATCGTCTACAACAAGCGCCTGATCCCCGAGAACGAAGTGCCGAAGACGCGCGCCGAGCTGATCAAGCTGCTCGCGTCGCAACCGGACAAGTTCAAGGGCAAGCTCACGACCTACGACGTCGAGAAATCCGGCGTCGGCTTCAACGCGCTGACGCAGGACGCGCACCTGAACGAGAAGGTCACGTGGGAACTCGTGAAGGCGATCGGCGCGACCGGCCCGAAGCTGCAGTCGAGCACGGGCGCAATGATGGAGCGCATCTCGTCGGGCGAGAACCTGATCGGCTACAACATCTTCGGATCGTACGCGTACGCGAAGGCAAAGAAGGACAAGTCGATCGGCTACGTGTTTCCGAAGGACTACACGCAGGTCGTGAGCCGCCTCGTCACCATCTCGAAGAAGACGAAGAACCCGAACGCCGCGAAGTTGTGGGTCGACTACCTGCTGTCGAAACGCGGCCAGACGCTGATCGCAAACCAGGCGAACCTGTACGCGATCCGCACGGACGTGACCGGCGAAACGTCGGCCGCGGGCCTCATGAAGGAACTCGGCGATTCGCTGAAGCCGATCCAGATCGGCACCGGCCTGCTCGTCTACCTGGACCAGTCGAAGCGGCTCGCGTTCCTGAAGCAATGGCAGCAGGCGATCAAGGGCTGATCGCCTGATCCGCTGATCGGCTTCGGCCGGCCAACGGCCGCCCGCCACGTTGCGCGGGCGGCCCCTTCCCCATACCGACTTCCTAGAGGCGGCCATCCGGATGGCCGCAGGGGCGAACTCATGCTTTCAACCAGCACCCGCGGCACGGCACCGGCCGTTCCGCCCGCCACCGGCCCGCGCGGCGCGATTCCCGCGCTGCCGGTCAGCAGCCTCCAGCCGCTCGCCGGCATGCTGCGCTGGATCGTCGTCGCGGTACTGACCGTCGCGGTCGCGCTGCCGCTCGGCTTCATCCTGTTCCAGAGCCTGTTGTCCGCGCCGTTCTTCGATGCGAACAAGACGCTCGGCATCGAGGGCTTCCGTTTCGTCTTCAGCGATCCCGATTTCTGGTCGGCCGTGAAGAACTCGTTCGTCATCGCCGGCGGGATGCTGTTCATCTCGATCCCGCTCGGCGGCATCCTCGCGTTCCTGATGGTGCGCACCGACCTGCCCGGCCGCCGCTGGCTCGAACCGCTGCTGCTCACGCCGGTGTTCGTGTCGCCGATGGTGCTCGCGTTCGGCTACGTGGTCGCGGCCGGCCCGGTCGGCTTCTACTCGGTGTGGTTCAAGGAACTGTTCGGCGTGCAGAACGTGCCCTGGAACGTGTACTCGGTCTTCGCGATCACGGTGATCGTCGGCCTCACGCACGTGCCGCACGTGTACCTGTACTCGTCGGCCGCGCTGCGCAACCTCGGCTCGGACGTCGAGGAAGCCGCGCGCGTGACGGGCGCCCGCCCGTTCCGCGTCGCGCTCGACGTGAGCCTGCCGATGACGATGCCCGCGCTGCTGTTCGCCGGCGTGCTGGTGTTCTTCCTCGGCTTCGAGGTGTTCGGGCTGCCGCTCGTGCTCGGCGATCCCGAAGGCCACCTCGTGCTCGCGACCTACCTGTACAAGCTGACCAACAAGCTCGGCGTGCCGTCGTATCACCTGATGGCCGCAGTCGCCGTGTGCATCGTCGCGATCACGTTCCCGCTCGTGCTGCTGCAGCGCCGCCTGCTGAAGACCGCGAACCGCTTCGTCACCGTGAAGGGCAAGGCCGGCCGCGCGACGGTGCTGCCGCTCGGCGTGTGGCGCTGGGTGGCGCTCGCGATCGTCGCGCTGTGGCTGATGCTGACCGTGATCGTGCCGATCTCGGGCATCGTGCTGCGCGCGTTCGTAACCAACTGGGGCGAAGGCGTCGCGCTCGCCGAGGTGCTGACGCTGTCGAACTTCGTCGAGCTGTTCGAGCAGGACAACCTGGTGCGCGCGATCGTCAACACGCTCGGCATCGGCGTGATCGGCGGCGCGCTCGCGATCGGCTTCTACTCGCTCGTCGCGTTCGCCGGCCACCGCCGCCCCGACTGGGCGACCAAGCTGCTCGACTACCTCGTGCTGCTGCCGCGCGCGGTGCCGGGCCTGCTCGCCGGTCTCGCGTTCCTGTGGATCTTCCTGTTCGTGCCGGGCCTGCGCGAGCTGAAGAACTCGATGTGGAGCATCTGGATCGCGTACACGGTCGTGTGGCTCGCCTACGGGATGCGGCTCATCCAGAGCGCGCTGCTGCAGGTCGGCCCCGAGCTCGAGGAAGCCGGCCGCAGTGTCGGCGCGACGCGCAGCCGCGTGTCGCTCGACGTGACGCTGCCGCTCGTGCGCTTCGGCCTGCTCGCCGCGTGGCTGCTGATCTTCATGATCTTCGAGCGCGAATACTCGACGGCCGTCTACCTGCTGTCGCCCGGCACCGAAGTGATCGGCGCACTGCTCGTGTCGCTGTGGGCGACCGGCGCCGTCGACCAGGTTGCCGCGCTTTCTGTCATCAACATCGCGATGGTCGGCGCCGGTCTCGGCGTGGCCCTGCGCTTCGGAGTGAAACTTCATGGATAAGCTCATCGTCGACGACCTGCATCTCAGCTACGGCGCCAATCCGATCCTCAAGGGCGTGTCGTTCGAACTGAAGGCCGGCGAAGTCGTGTGCCTGCTCGGCGCGTCGGGCAGCGGCAAGACCACACTGCTGCGCGCGGTGGCCGGCCTCGAACAGCCGTCCGACGGCCGCATCCAGCTCGACGACCGCGTGTTCTTCGACGGCGCTCGGCGCGTCGACCTGCCCGTCGAGCAGCGCTCGCTCGGCCTCGTGTTCCAGTCGTACGCGCTGTGGCCGCACCGCACCGTCGCCGACAACGTCGGCTACGGGCTGAAGCTGCGCCGCGTCGCGCCGGCCGAACAGAAGCGCCGCGTGCAAACCGCGCTCGACCAGCTCGGCCTCGGCCATCTCGCGGAACGCTTTCCGCATCAGCTGTCGGGCGGCCAGCAGCAGCGCGTCGCCATTGCACGCGCGCTCGTCTACAACCCGCCGGTGATCCTGCTCGACGAGCCGCTGTCGAACCTCGACGCAAAGCTGCGCGAGGAAGCGCGGGCGTGGCTGCGCGAACTGATCGTGTCGCTCGGGCTGTCGGCCCTGTGCGTGACGCACGACCAGACCGAAGCGATGGCGATGTCCGACCGCATCCTGCTGCTGCGTAACGGCCGCATCGAACAGGAAGGCACGCCGGCCGAGCTGTACGGCGCGCCGCGTTCGCTGTACACCGCCGAATTCATGGGCAGCAACAACCGGATCGACGCGCGCGTCGCCGCGATCGACGGCGAATGCGTGACGCTCGCCGGCGACGGCTGGGAGTTGCGCGCACTCGCGCGCGACACGCTCGCGCCGGGCCAGGACGCGCAGGCCGTGATCCGCCTCGAACGCGTGCAGGTCACCGACGGCCCGGGCGCGAACCGGCTGCAGGCCGACCTCGTCACGTCGATGTATCTCGGCGACCGCTGGGAATACCTGTTCCATTGCGGCGACATGCGCCTGCGCGCGTTCGGCCATGTGCCGCGCGCGGCCGGCAAGCACTGGATCGAATTCCCGACCAACGACTGCTGGGCGTTCGCGAAGGCGGGCTGACCCGGTCGCGGCGGCCGGTGCGCCGCTGCGGATGAATTCAGGCACACCTCCCTTTGCGACTCGCATCGGCGGACGCCTCATAGCGTCCGCCGACAGCGCGGCGAGTAACCGTTTTCTGTTTCAACCAGCCCACAAAAACCAAGGAGACACCGTCAAAATGAAGTCACGCGCAGAACGTTCCATTCGAACAGTAGTCCTCACCGGTTCGGCCGCGGCAGCCTGTATCGCCTTGCCGGCCGCGCACGCGCAGTCGTCGGTCACGATGTACGGGATCATGGATGCCGGCATCGAGTACACGAACCACGCGGCGCCGGAAGGCGGCAGCTCGGTCAAGCTCAAGTCGGGCAACAAGAACACGTCGCGCTGGGGCTTGCGCGGCGTCGAGGATCTCGGCGGCGGGCTGAAGGCCGTGTTCCGCCTCGAAAGCGGGATCGACCTCGCGAACGGCGCGCTCGACGACGGCCCGGACTCGATCTTCGCGCGCCGCGCGACGGTCGGCCTGAAGAGCAAATGGGGCGAACTGACGCTCGGCCGCAACTACACCGTCACCTACGACTACATGCTGCCGTTCGACCCGATGGGTTATGCGCAGAACTACTCGTGGGCCTCGTCGTCGATGGCGACGGGCGGCCGCAAGGACGGCATGTTCACGCGCTCGTCGAACGCGGTGCGCTACGACGGCGAATTCAGCGGCTTCAAGTTCGGCGCGCTGTACGGCTTCGGCAACGTGCCGGGCAGCATGAAGACCAGCTCGAAATACGACTTCGCGGTCGGCTACGAGAAAGGCCCGTTCGCGGCGGTCGTCACGTTCGACCGGCAGAACGGCGCGGCCGACAGCGTCACGCCGGTCGATACGGTCAACTATATCCAGGGCATCCATGCCGGCCTGAGCTACGACTTCGGCAACCTGAAGACGATGGCCGGCTACCGCAACTACAAGCGCACGTTCCGCACCACGGCGGCGAACCAGTTGAGCGACATGGTCTGGCTCGGCGGGTCGTATCAGTTCACGCCGGCGTTCTCGCTGATCGCGGCCGTTTATCACCAGAACATCAAGGGCGGCAGCGACGCCGATCCGACGCTGGTGTCGATGCGCGCGAACTATGCGCTGTCGAAGCGCACGGTGCTGTATGCGGCCGGCGCGTTCGCGATCGCGAAACACGACCAGAAGGTCGGCGTGTCGCGCGATTTCGCGGGATACGGCACGACGCAGGTCGGTGTCACGGCGGGGATTCAGCAGCGGTTCTGACGCGTGGGCCGGCGGGCGGCGGTAGTCGGTCGACCGCCCTTCTGCCAGGCCACGCGCGGCGGCATCGCGGCAAACCGCCGACCGCCGCCGCGCAGCGCACCCCTCGCGCCGTGCCCAGCGCGCTGCGTTTCGATGCACCGCTCACTCGCCGCGCATCGTGAACACCGGGCGCACGAGGCTGTTCACATCGCCCCAGTGTTCGCCGACGTCGGACAGCGGCACCGTGCGCGTGTCGATCGCGAGACCTGCCGGCCCGGCCGCGTCGAACACGCCGCGCACCGACGCCAGCAAGCGCGGCAGCGATACGCTGCCGATCCCGCTGCCCATCAGTTCGATTGCAGTCGCCCGCAGCACGGCCCCCGGCAACGACACGTCCGCGCCGCCGATCGAGCCGATCTGCACGTATCGCAGCCGACGGCCGGCCGGTAACGCCTTCGCGGCGGCAGACAGCAGCGTCTGCGCGCTGGCGCCCCACAGATAGTCGAGCACGACGTCCACACCGTCACGGAAATGCGGTTCGAGTGCACGCGCCAGATGGACGTCGTCCTGCTGCAGCGACACGACCGCATCGGCCCCGGCGCTCGTCAACGCCTGCAGCGCAGCCGCGTTGCGGCCCGTCGCGATCACCTTCGCGGCACCGAGACGCTTCGCGATCCGCACCGCCAGCCGCCCCGACGTACCCGTCGCGCCGTTGACGAGCACCGTCTCGCCCGCGACGAGCCGCGCGCGTTCGGTCAGCGCCGCCCACGACGACATCCCCGGAATCGCAAGCGCCGCGGCCGTGACATCGTCGAGCGTGTCCGGCAGCGGCACGCATTGCGTATCAGGCACGATCGTACGTTCGGCCATCGCGCCGAACGGCACGGGGGCGCCGAAGAAGTAGACACGCCGGCCGTCGTCGTGACGCCGCCCCACGCCGTCGACACCAACCACGAACGGATAGCGTCGGTCCGACGAGTAATGCGTGCCGGCCGCGCGCCCCTGCGCGATCCGGCTCAGCGCGGACGCCGTCACGTCGATCAGGCTGTGGCCCGGCATCGCGTGCGGCGCATCGAATTCCATGTGAACGGGACGCTCGCCGGCGCCCGTCACGACTGCTGCTTTCATGGCGACTCCTTGATTCGGGGATCTCGATCGACGGTTCGGGCGCGCATCAGCGTGCGTCTAGCCATGCGCGCAGCGCGGGATCGCGCACTTCCAGCACGTCGAACAGGCCGAGCGCACGCAGCGCCGGCAACGCGTCGATCGCATCGGCCTCCGCGCGCACCCGGTCGGCGGGTGCTGCATTCGGGTCGGTCAGCACACGCGCGTTGACCAGGAACGCGCCGACGGTCCCCTTGCGGATCGTCGTTCCGCCGGTTTCGATCTGGTCGGCATGGTCGGGGAGCATCTGGTCGGCTCGCATCGTGTCGTACTCCGGTTGTCATCGATGGACGCAGTGTAGGCATGCGAAATCGGCCGATCTCCGGTATAACGGCCATTCGATACCGAAATCCGGCCATGTCCGATCCGCTCCTGCCCGCCCGATTCGTCACATCCGACGACGGCCCGTTCGTGGTCGCCGCCGTGCTGTCGCAACGCGACCCGCGTGTCACGCCGGCGCATTCGCATGCGCGCGGCCAGCTCGTCGGCGCGCTGAGCGGGCTGGTGACGATCGGCCTCGACGACCAGGACTGGGTCGTGCCGGCGATTCATGCGATCTGGATTCCGCCGCATTGCCGGCATTCGCTGCGCTCGTTCGGGCCGATTTCCGGCTGGTCGGCATTCGTCGCCGAAGCGCGTTGCGCAGCACTGCCCGCTGCGCCGCGTGCGATCCGCACGACGCCGCTGCTGCGCGAAGCCGTGCAGCGCGCGGCAAGCTGGGGCGATTCGGAACTGGATGCCGCACAGACGCGGATCGCCGACGTGATCCTCGATGAAATCGCGTCGTCGGAGGTCGAGGCGCTGGGGTTGGTCCGGCCGCAGGACCCGCGGCTGATGAAGATCACCGACGCGCTGGCCGCGGATCTCGCGGACAACCGGCGGCTGGAGGAATGGGCCGAATGGGCCGGCATCGGTGCGCGTACGATGAGCCGCCGCTTCGTCGCGGAGACGGGGCTGACGTTCGCGCAGTGGCGTCAGCAGGCGAGGCTGCTGCGCGCGCTGGAGCGAATCGCGGATGACGTGCCGGTGACGACGATCGCACTCGATCTCGGGTACGACAACGTCAGCGCGTTCATCGACATGTTCCGGCGTGCGCTGGGGACGACACCGGGGAGGTATATGGAGGCGGGCCGGCGCAGCAACACGTAGCGTCCTTCACCGTCCCGCCGCCGACAGGCTCAATACGACCCATCGCCCTTCTTCGCCGCGTCGCCGCCCTTCCCCTTGAACTGCGCCGCCAGCCGCTCCGCACTTCTCGCCAGCAGCGTCGTATCCACACCGACCGCAACAAACAGCGCCCCCGCTTCGAGATAACGCCGTGCGGCGGCTTCATCGGCACTGAGAATGCCCGGCGCCTTGCCGGCCGCCTTGATCGCACGGATCGCGCCGTCGATCGCGGCCTGCACGTCCGGGTGCCCCGGATTGCCGAGATGGCCGAGATCGGCGGCCAGGTCGGCCGGCCCGATGAACACGCCGTCCACGCCCTCGACCCGCGCAATCGCCTCGATCGCGTCGAGCCCCGCATGCGTCTCGACCTGCACGAGGACGGCCATCTCGTCGTTCGCGCGCTGCAAGTAATCACCGACGCGATTCCACCGTGACGCACGCGCCAGCGCACTGCCGACGCCGCGAATCCCGTGCGGCGGGTATCGCGTCGCGGCCACGGCCGCGCGCGCTTCGTCGGCGCTCTGCACCATCGGCACGAGCAGCGTCTGCGCGCCGAGATCGAGCACCTGCTTGACGATCACCGGATCGTTCCACGGCACGCGCACGACCGGATGCGACGGGTACGGCGCGATCGCCTGCAGTTGCGCGAGGATCGTCGGCACCGTGTTCGGCGCATGCTCGCCGTCGATCAGCAGCCAGTCGAAACCGGCGCCCGCGACGACCTCGGCGCTGTACGGATTCGCGAGCCCGAGCCACAGCCCGACCTGCGCGTCGCCGCGCGCCAGCGCGGCCTTGAACACATTCGACGGAATCTGCATCGTTCGCTCACCTCACTCGAAGTAGCACTGGATCGTTCCGAGCGAGCCGTAGTCGACGCTGAACGTGTCGCCCGATCGCGCCGCGCACGGCCGCGTGAACGAGCCGCCGAGCACGATCTGCCCCGGTTCCAGCGCGACATCGAAGCGCGCCAGCCGGTTCGCGAGCCATGCGACGCCGTTCGCCGGATGGTTCAGCACGCCGGCCGCGACACCCGTTTCCTCGACCACGCCGTTGCGCGACATGATCGCCGCGACCCAGCGCAGGTCGACGTCCTGCGGCCGCACCGGGCGGCCGCCGATCACGACGCCCGCGTTCGCCGCGTTGTCGGCGATCGTGTCGAACACCTTGCGCGGCCGTTTCGTGTCCGGGTCGATCGACTGGCTGCGCGCGTCGATGATCTCGAGCGCGGGCACGACGTAATCGACCGCGTCGTACACGTCGAAGATCGTGCAGTTCGGGCCCGAGAGCCGCTTGCCGAGCACGAACGCGAGCTCGACCTCGACGCGCGGCACGATGAAGCGGCCGGTCGGAATCGTGCCGCCGTCTTCGAAGAACATGTCGTCGAGCAGCGCGCCGTAGTCGGGCTCGTCGATCTGCGACGTGTTCTGCATCGCCTTCGACGTAAGGCCGATCTTGTGACCCTTCAGCGTGCGGCCTTCCGCGAGCTTGAGAGTGACCCACGCGCGCTGGATCGCATACGCGTCGTCGATCGTGATGTCGGGATGGTCGAGCGAGATCTGGCGAATCTGCGTGCGCGCGCGCTCGGCGTCGTGCAGACGCTGCGCGAGCTGGTCGATGATGGCGGGTTCGAGCATGGTCGGATCGGGAATGAGGTTCAGCCGGCCCGCTTGTAGCGGGCGTGGATGTTGTTGTGCTTGTACGAGCCGCTTTCGCTGAACTCGGTCAGCTCCATCGACAGCGCGAGGTAGCGTTTCGCGTACAGCTCGGCGAAATGCGCCTTGATCGCGTCGAACAGCGCGTCGCACGCAGCGTGCTTCGTTTCGTCGCTGCGGCCCGCGCCGATCTTCAGCGTCACGTGGACGAACGCGTCGTCCTCGGTGCCGTCGGCCACGCAGTAGTCCTGCAGCTCGATCGCGCGCGAGCGGATGCCGCCGGTCGGGAACACGCCGCCCTGCGCGATCAGCGTCGCGTTGATCGTGCGCAGCAGCGCGGGAATGCGCGCGTCGTCGCGGATGTTCGCTGTGTATTCGACGACGATGTGAGGCATGGCAAATCTCCGGTCGGATTCGGTTGCTTGGCGGGCCGCCGCGCTCAGGCCAGCGGGAAGATCGCGTTGATCTGCCCGGTGCCCGAACTCGCGAAATAGTCGGTGACGATCTCGACGGGCTTGTCGTAGCGGTCCCAGCCGAGCAGCCCGAGCAGCATCGCCGTGTCGTGCATCCCGCCTTCGCCGTGGCAATGCAGGTTGTACTCCGGCAGCATCGCGCAGAAGGTCTTGAAATCGCCCTGCTTCCACAGCTCGACCACGCGCAGGTCGACCTGCCGGAAGAATTCGCGGCTGATCTGGTGGATCGATTCCTCGGGGCTGTCGTTGTCGTTGAAGCGGTGCGACAGCGAACCGCTCGCGAGGAACGCCACGTTCGAATCGCTCTTCTCGATCGCTTCGAGCAGCGCCTCGCCGAAGCGGCGGCTTTCGTCGAGCTGATGCCACATGCACCAGCCCGCGATCGACACGACCTTGAAGTGCTGGTCGCCATTCATGTAGCGCATCGGCACGAGCGTGCCGTATTCGAGTTCGAGGCTGTCGATCTCGTGCGCGCGCGTCGCGATGCCGCGCTCGGTGGCCGTCTCGGCGATCAGCCGGCCGAGCGCCGGGTTGCCCGGATACGCGTACTGCATGTCGCGGATGAAATGCGGCAGCTCGTTGCTCGTGTAGGTGCCCGCGAACCGCGCATTGCAGTTCACGTGATACCCGGCATTGACGAGCCAGTGCACGTCCGACACGACGATCGTGTCGACGCCGAGCGCGCGGCAGCGCTCGCCGATCAGCTGGTGGCCGCGGATCGCCGCTTCACGGCAGCCGTGATGCCGGCCGGGCAGTTCCGACAGGTACATCGACGGCACGTGCGTGATCTTCGCGGCGAGGGACAGTTTGCCCATCGTTCAAGTCTCCCTATCGTTCGTTCTTGCGGCGACACGACCGGCGCCCGTCACACGCCCCAGCGCGGGATGTGATGCGAACCCATCGAGATGCACACGTTCTTGATCTCCGCGAACACCTCGAAACTGTATTCGCCGCCCTCGCGCCCGGTGCCCGATTCCTTCACGCCGCCGAAAGGCTGGCGCAGGTCGCGCACGTTTTGGCTGTTCACGAACACCATCCCGGCCTCGATGCCGCGTGCCAGACGATGCACCTTGCCGACGTCCTGCGTCCAGATGTACGACGCGAGGCCGTACGCCGTATCGTTCGCGAGCCGCAGCCCTTCGTCTTCGTCCTCGAACGGGATGATGCACGCGACCGGCCCGAAGATCTCTTCCTGCGCGATGCGCATCCGGTTGTCGACGTCGGCAAACACGGTCGGGCGCACGAAATTGCCGTTGCGCAGATGATCGGGCAGCCCGGCCGGCTTGTCCGCGCCGCCCGCGACCACACGTGCGCCTTCCTGCTCGCCGATGCGGATATAGCCCGTCACCTTCTCCCAGTGCTGGCGCGTGATCATTGCGCCGAGATTCGTGCCCGGATCGGACGGATCGCCGACCACCAGGTTGTTCGCGCGGCGCGCGAATTCCTGCACGAAGCGATCGTAGATCGTGCGCTGCACGAAGATCCGCGACCCGGCGGTGCAGCGTTCGCCGTTGATCGAGAAGATCGTGAACAGCGACGCATCGAGCGCGCGATCGAAATCGGCGTCGTCGAAGACCAGCACCGGCGACTTGCCGCCGAGCTCCATCGAATACTTCTTGAGGCCGGCGCGCTCCATGATGCGCTTGCCGGTGACCGTGCCGCCGGTGAACGACACCGCACGCACGTCCGAGTGGCGCACGAGCGCGTCGCCGGCCGTCGCGCCGAAGCCCTGCACGACGTTCAGCACGCCGGGCGGAATGCCGGCTTCGAGCGCGAGCCGGCCGAGCTGGTCGGCCGTCAGCGGCGACAGCTCCGACATCTTCAGCACGGCCGTGTTGCCGAGCGCGAGGCACGGCGCCGTCTTCCACGTGGCCGTCATGAACGGCACGTTCCACGGCGACACCAGCGCGCACACGCCGACCGGCTGGTACAGCGTGTAGTTCAGCATCTGGTCGTCGACCGGATACGTGCGGCCGTTCATCTGCACGCACACTTCCGCGAAGAAGTTGAAGTTCTCGGACGCCCGCGGAATCAACTGCTTGCTCGTCTGCGCGATCGGCAGGCCGGTGTCCTGCGTCTCCAGCGCCGCGAGCATCGGCACGTTCTTCTCGATCAGCTCGCCGAGCTTGCGCATCAGCTTCGCGCGCTCCTTCGCGGGCGTGTTCGCCCATTTCGGGAACGCCGCCTTCGCCGCGCGCACGGCCGCGTCGACCTCGGCCTCGCCGCCCGACGCGACGTCGGTGATGACTTCGCCCGTCGCGGGGTTCAGCGTCGTGAAGGTCTCGCGGCTCTCGACTTCGCGGCCGTCGATCCAGTGCTTGATGGTCATATGCTCTCCTGGTGCGACGGGCTCAGCCGGCGCGATAGTAGTCTGCTTCGCCGACGATCGTGTTCACGAGCCGGCCGATCCCTTCGATCTCGGTCACGACCTCGTCGCCCGGCTTCGTGTCCGCCAGCCCCTCGGGCGTGCCGGTCAGGATCAGGTCGCCCGGCGAGAGCGTCATGAAGCCGCTGATGTGCTCGATCAACGCCGGCACGTCGAAAATCATGTCGCGCGTGCTGCCGCGCTGCGTCTCCCGGCCGCTCACGGTCGTGCGCAGCATCAAGTCGCCCGCGTCGCCGATCTCGTCGCGGCTGACGAACCACGGCCCGAGCGGCGTGCAGGTGTCGCGGTTCTTCACGCGCAGGTTCGGGCGGTAGTAGTTCTCGAGATAGTCGCGGATCGCGTAGTCGTTCGCGACCGTATAGCCGGCCACGTAGTCGATCGCCTGCGCGCGGCTGACGTTGCGCGCGGGCCGGCCGATCACGACGGCCAGCTCGCACTCGTAGTGCATGTGCGTCGCATCCGCCGGGCGCACGGTGCGCGACCGGTGGCCGATGAACGTGTTCGGCCCCTTCAGGAAGATCAGCGGCTCGCTCGGCGCCTTGAACGCGAGTTCCTTCGCGTGGTCGGCGTAGTTCAGGCCGAGCGCGAACGTCGTGCGCGGCGCGACGGGCGGCAGCCACGCCACCGCGTCCTCGGCGACCTCGCGCCCCGTATCGAGGCGGATCGTGCCGTCGCCGGCCGGTTCGGCCGCATGCAGTGCGCCGTTGTAGATCACGCGTGCCGTCTTCATCGAGCTTCCTCCGCAACCAGCGTATGCCGCAACGTGCCGATGCCGGCGGCCGCAATCTCGATCTTGCTGCCCGCACGGGCGCGCGGTGCGCCGCCCGCGACGCCGAGCAACAGCACGTCGCCCGCGTCGAACGACATGAACGCCGTCACGTCGGCGATCAGCTCGCGCACCGGGCGGATCAGCGCGGCGGTCGACGCGGACGCGGCCGCCTCGCCGTCGATCCGCACCGTCAGGCCGATCGCGTCGACGTCGCCCAGCGCGGCGGCCGGCACGATCGCCGGTCCCAGCGGGCAGAAGCCGTCGCGGCACTTGAAGCGCACGGCCGGACGGTAGAAATCGGGATGCGGCACCGACACGTCGCTCGCGAGCGTGAAGCCGTGCACGTAGTCGAGCGCCTGCGCGGCCGGCACGCGCGTCGCGCGCCGGGCGAACACGACGGCCACCGATGCGCCGATCTCCAGCGCGTCGACACCGGCCGGCACGACGACGGCCGCGCCGTCGGCCGCATGCGTGTTGGCGGGCTTGATGTACAGGATCGGTGCCTGCGGCGGACGGCCGTAAGGCGGTGCGTTCACGGCGTCGCCGAGCGCGTCGAGCGCCGCGCGCTCGTTGAGCAGCGCCCCGTAGACGGTACCGATGGCGACCGGCAACGGCGGCGCCGCGGCGGTCGTGCAAGACAGCTCCATGCGTCATTCCCCTGCCGCGCGTCGCGGCGCATCGTCAATAGTTAATATCTTAAGTAAACAATCGGGCGCTGGCAACCTCGATTACCCTGAGTTGCGAAATTCATCACCTTCGGCTGTTAAGATTGATGCGTCCCCGTCCTTTACCCACCCCGATGAACCGTACGCTCGACCATCGCAACCTGGCCATGCTGCTCCTCGAGGCCCGCGAAACGCTGATGGGTCTGTTTCGCCCCATTCTCAAGGAATTCGCGCTGACCGAACAGCAATGGCGGATCATCCGCGTGCTCGACGGCGAACCGGCGCACGCGCTCGAAGCGGGACAGATCGCCAAACGTTGCTGCATCCTGAGCCCGAGCCTCACGGGCGTGCTGGAACGGATGGAGCGCGACGGCCTGATCACGCGCACGCGCGCGCAGGAAGACCAGCGCCGGCTGCTGGTCAGCCTGACGCCGCAAAGCAGGAAACTGGTGACGGAAATCGGTCCGCGCATCGACGAGCAATACCGGCAGCTCGAATCGCGTTTCGGCCAGGACGGCCTCGAAGACATCTACCGCGCGCTCGACCGGCTCATCGAGCTCGGCGGCAACGCGTGACGACGGCGCCCGCGCCCGCCACGCGCGGGAACGGGCGCCGCGCCCGTGCGAACGGTCAGTGCAGTGCGCCGCGCATCAGCTCGGTCACGGCCACGCCGCGCGACGTGCGCATGCATTCCTCGACGTAATCGATGAACGGCAACGGCTCGAAATCGATTTCGTCGCGCACGCGGCGGTTGTCGAACACGCGGTCGACCGTCGCGAACTCCCCGCAGCGCTGCAACGCGCGGCCGATCACGCGCTCGAGTGCCGGATCGGGCCGCCCGAGCACGTCGCGCACCACCAGCGGCAATTCGGCCGGCGCGCACGCCGCGTAGCGCGGCGCACCCGTCATCCCGGCCGCCTCGTCCATCGCGCGCACGATCTGCGCCACCTGCGGCGCCTCGTCGCCGGCCGACACGTGATAGACGTTGTGCGCGAGTGTCGGCTTCACGGCCAGCAGCATCGTCGCGCGCGCCACGTCGTCCACCGACACGATGTCGATCCGCGTCATCGGCCGCGCGGTGAAGCGGCGCGCGGCATGCGCCAACCGGAACATCCAGAACGAATTCGGCGCGGGCCGCGTGCCGAGCACCGTATGACCGACCACGTGCGACGGCCGCACGACGACGAGCGGCAGTCCGAGCGCGCGCAGGCGCTGCTCGGTTTCGGCCTTCGCGTGCAGGTAGTCGGCCGCCAGCACCGCGCCCGGCAGGCCTTCGTCGTCGCGCGCCGCGTCGTCCGCCGCATCGCCCGCCCCCGCTTCCTGCACGATCCCGCCACGGCCCGCATGTGCATAGGCCGTGCCGACGTACACGAAGCGCTGCAGGCGCGGCGCGCGCGCGAAGCGTTCGGCGAAGTGCACGGCATCGGCGATGTCGGCCTGCAGGTGTGCGCCGTCGGCCGGCGATGCATGGCCCGCGCAGTGAATCACGTGTGTCGCGCCGGCGAGGCGAGGCGCGTCGGCGCCGTGCCATACGTCGCCGAGCGCGCCGACGATCACGTTCGCATCGGTCAGGCGCGACGCCCAGTAGGGCGCGAGCCCCGCGCGCAGCGCCGCTTCGCGCAGCCGCGCGACCGCGTGGCCGCGGTCCTGCGCACGCACGACGCACACGATGCGTTCGAGCAGCCCTGCGTTGACGAGCGCCGTCAGCACGGTACTGCCGATGAAGCCGGTCGCGCCGGTCAGCACCAGCCGTCCGACGTTCGCCGCCGCGACCGGTGCGCTGGCCGGCGACACGAGGCTCGTGCGCCAGTTGAGCGACAACGCGGTTTTCCAGATCAGCACGATAGTCTCCTTCGAAGAATCGGCCGGGCGGCGCGGCGCCCGCGGTTGCAGGCTGCGCACGGCTCACCGGCCGGGCCGGGGCTGACGCGCGCCCCGGCAGTCCCGATCGGGCATGCGGCCCGCGATCGCGTCGATCGCGTCTCTGGCACGAGGCGGCGGCAGCCGCCGCGGACGGGCGTCCGCGGCACGGGATCGGGATGTTCCCAGTGTGGGGCCCGACCGAATGCAAGTCTGTCCCGAAAGTTTCGTGAAAGTGTGCCGATTTGTACGCGATTGTCTGAGTGTGTCGTTCCGGGCCCGTCGTCAACGCGCCGAAACATCCGGCCGCGCAACGGCCGGACTGCGTCATGTCGCATCCGGCGACGTCGTTTCCCGCCGCCGGCCGCGCGCGACAGATCGACGCGCCCGGCGGCCATGTCATCCCATGTCTCGCGCGTCGGAATGCGCGCACCGGCGCGGCAACCGCCCGTGACGCCCGCTAGTGCGCGGGCCTCCGGAATGACCACGAATCGTCAGACGTCGTTTCATCTGAATCCGCAATAGACTCAATATGGATTTATTGCGGATTAACACTTGCGTTTCACACCAGTCTATCTAGACTGGTCAAGTCAAAACGGTCGAATGCGTCATTTTTTTAGGAGACGATCACAATGCGCCTCACCATTCGGATTAATGGCAGCGATTCCGCAACCCGGCATGCCTTCGCGGTACTGTGGGTCGATACCGACGAAGGGCTGTGGTCGCGCGAGGCACATCAGGGCATCGATCTTCCGACCTGGGGCAAGGTCCGCGACGTCGAGGGCGCGATGGCCCTCTGCGCGGCCGACAGCGGCAACGCCGTCTGCCAGTTGAAGGGGCTGTCGTTCGGTGCGATGCAGCGCGAACAGGGCCCCGCCGTACTCGCCGGCGATCACGCCGGTGCATGGCGGCTGCAGGAAGTCGATCGCTGCACGACCCAGCCGGAATACCGGGAATTCATTTCCGTCGCCCGCTAGCATTCATTGACGTAAATCGTCTGCGGTCTTCGGGTTTATTCCGGCATCAGTGATATTCATTGCGATATTCATTATTAACGGCGCCCCTTTTCGGGGCGTTTTTTATTTTCGGGCATAAAGAAATAATCAGGAGCCGGGCAATTGATCGCACTGCATCGACGGCCGCGATCGACCTGCGCCGGAATCCGCAGCCCCGGATCGACGCGCAGCCGAGGTTCCGCCCGCGTCGCCTGCCGTGACGTTTCCGCGCGAGCCGAATCCAGGTCAACGTTTTTTCACGGGGCCGGAACACACTTTCCCCACACGGTGTTTACTCATTTATTACAATCGCATTATCCAGACTGATTTGCCGCCGTCGGGCGGCCCGAACCGGCCATTGCATGAGCGTGAAAAAGAAGACCCACCCCGCCGATCCGTACGCGGCCGCGACCAAGAATCCGATGCTCGCGTCGCGCCTGCCGATGTGGCGCTCGAGGTTCATCGTGATCATCGTGTTCCTCGCGTTCGCCGCACTGATCGCGCGGGCCTTCTGGGTGCAGGTCGCGAACCAGGATTTCTATGTCGGCCAGGGCCAGAAGCGCTACCAGCGCACGATCGAGCTCGACGCGATGCGCGGGCGCATCGTCGACCGCAACGGCGCGATGCTCGCGGTCAGCCTGTCGACCTATGAAATCTGGGCGAACCCGAAACAGGTAGCCGATACCGACTACCCGCAGATCGCGAAGGTGCTGGACATGCCGCTCGTCGAGGTGAAGCGGCGTCTCGGCAACGAGAAGACCTTCGTTCTGCTCAAGCGGCAGGTCGACGCCGATACCGCGGGCCGCCTCGACAAGCTCGCGATCGACGGCATCACGCAGATCGCCGATTCGAAGCGCTTCTACCCCGAAGGCGAGTCGGCCGCGCACGTGGTCGGCTTCACGAACGTCGAGGACAAGGGCCAGGAAGGCGTCGAGCTTGCGGCGAATGCACGCCTGCAGGGCACGTCCGGGCAGCGCGAGGTGATCCGCGACCGGCTCGGGCGCATCGTGTCGGACACGCGCCCGCTCGTGCCCGCGCAGCACGGCGCGACGATCGAGCTGACGATCGACCGCCGGATCCAGCAGCTCGCGTACAGCCAGCTCAAGGCGGCCGTGATCGAGAACAACGCGGAGGCCGGCAGCGTCGTCGTGCTCGACGCGCAGAACGGCGAGATCCTTGCGCTCGCGAACTACCCGACCTTCGACCCGAACGACCGCGCCCGCCTCACCGGCCAGCAACTGCGCAACCGCGCGGTGATCGACACGTTCGAGCCGGGCTCGACGATCAAGCCGCTCGTCGTCGCGCTGTCGATCGACGAACGCAAGGTCACGCCGAACACGATCATCAACACGTCGCCGGGCACCTACAAGATCGGCCCGGCCGTGATTCACGACACGTCGAACCACGGGTCGCTGACCGTCGCGCAGGCGCTGCAGAAGTCGAGCAACGTCGCGCTCGCGAAGCTCGCGCTGAACCTGCCCGCCGAAACGATCTGGAACAAGTACCAGGAGTACGGGATCGGCCGCGCACCGGAACTGACGTTCCCGGGCGTCGCGTCGGGCCGGCTGCGCGGCTACAAGCGCTGGCGTCCGATCGAACAGGCGACGATGGCCTACGGCTACGGCCTGTCGATGTCGCTGCTGCAGATCGCGCAGACCTACACGGCCTACGCGGGCGACGGCACGCTGCACCCGGTGTCGCTGCTGAAGAACGGCACCGACCAGCAGACGATCGACGCGCATCGCGGCCACCGCGTGACGTCGCCGCAAACGGCCGCGTCGATCCGCTCGATGCTCGAGATGGCGGTCGGCGAAGGCGGCACGGGGCGCCGCGCGCGCGTCGACGGCTACCGGATCGGCGGCAAGACCGGTACCGCCCGCAAGCAGGTCGGCGCGACCTACGCGAAGGGCAAGTACCGCGCGCTGTTCGCGGGGATGGCACCGATGAGCAACCCGCGCCTGATCGTCGCGGTGATGATCGACGAGCCGCGCGGCAAGGGTTATTACGGCGGCACGGTGGCCGGCCCGGTGTTCGCGTCGGTCACGAGCGGCTCGCTGCAGTTGCTCGGCGTGCCGCCCGATGCACCGGTCGAGCCCGAGAATGCGCCGGCGAAGGCCGCTGCGCCGCAGAAGACGGTCGCAACGCCGAAGGCGGCGGCGGCCGCCGCCACGGCCGCTGCGGCGCAGAAACCGTCGGCACCGCTCAAGACGGCCGCGCAGGCCGGCACGGTCGCGCCGACGAAGGCTGCAGCCGCAAGCTGACGAAGCCTCACGGGCGACGCCGCATGCGCGTCGCCCTTCCGTTGCTTTCGTCCCACCTTCCAGGAACGCCCCGCACTATTCGAGCGTTTCCACCGCGTCCCGTCCGATGCGCGGCGCGCAGCGCGATGCCGCGCGCCGTCAGTGCGCAGCCGCGACCGGCTTCGCCATCCTGCCGAGCACGTGCTCGGTCATCCCGCGCGCGAGTTCGGTCTCGCCCATGAACACGGTGCCGATTCCTTCGTGAGACAGCAGCGCGGCCTCGTCGCCGCTGTTTGTGCACAGCACGACCTCGAGCGTCGGGTTGAGCGTGCGCGAGATCTCGACGATCTGCCGCACGTCGAACACGTCCGGCAGCGTGACGACCAGCATCCCGGCGCGCGCGATGTGGGCCTGCACGAGCACGATCGGCTCGATCGCGTCGCCCGACACGGCCGCGACGCCGTCGGCACGCAGTTTCTCGACGAGTTCGCGGTTCTGCTCGACGACGACGTACGCAATGCCGCGCTCGTCCAGCGCATGCGCGATCCGCGTGCCGACCTTGCCGTAGCCGACGATCACGACCTGCCCGGTCAGGTGAGTCTGCGGCGTCGACATCGGCAGCGCGGCGAGCGGGTCGTCGCGCGCCTCGAGCCTGCGCGCGAAGGCAGAATGCTTGCGGATCCATGCGAGCGCCGGGTCGATCATCGCGAACAGCAACGTATTCATCGCGATCGAGATCAGCGCGACCGCCAGAATCAGGCTCTGCCCCTCGGCCGACAGCAGCCCGAGTGCCCGGCCGAGCCCCGCGAGGATGAACGAGAATTCGCCGATCTGCGCGAGGCCCGCGCCGACCGTCAGCGCGGTGTTCAGCGGATAGCGGAACGCGATCACGAGCGCGACGGCCGCGAGCGTCTTGCCGACCAGCACGATCGCCGCGACCTCGATCACGTGCAGCGGCTCCTCGATCAGCACCTTCGGGTCGAACAGCATGCCGACCGAGATGAAGAACAGCACCGAGAACGCGTCGCGCAGCGGCAGCGTCTCGTCGGCCGCGCGCCGGCTGAATTCCGACTCGCGCATCATCATCCCGGCGAAGAACGCGCCGAGCGCGAACGACACGTCGAACAGCTTCGCCGCGCCGAACGCGATGCCGACCGCGGCCGCGATCATGCACAGCGTGAACAGCTCGCGCGAACCGGTGCGCGCGACGAGCCACAGAATGCGCGGGAATACGCGCTTGCCGACCACCAGCATCAGCGCGATGAACGCCGCGACCTTCAGCAACGTGACGCCGAGCGTGCCCCATACGCTGCCGCCGGCCGCATGGGTATCGCCGGGCGGCGTGCCGCCGAGCAGCCCCGCCACCGGCGGCAGCAGCACCAGCACGAGCACCATCACGAGATCCTCGACGACCAGCCAGCCGACCGCGATGCGCCCGTTGACCGTCTCGACCAGCCCGCGCCCTTCGAGTGCGCGCAGCAGCACGACGGTACTCGCGACCGACAGCGCGAGCCCGAACACGAGCGCCGCGCCGAGGCTCCAGCCCCACGTGAGCGCGAGCCCGCCGCCCAGCAGCGTCGCGACGGTGATCTGGACGACGGCGCCCGGCAGCGCGATCTTGCGCACCGCGAGCAGATCGCCGAGCGAAAAATGCAGGCCGACGCCGAACATCAGCAGCATCACGCCCACTTCGGCGAGCTGCTGGGCGAGCGACAGGTCGCCGACGAAACCGGGCGTGCCGGGGCCGATCACGATCCCGGCGAGCAGATAGCCGACGAGCGGCGGCATTTTCAGCAGCGACGCGAGGTAACCGAAGATCATCGCGAGACCGAAACCGGCCGCGAGCAACGCAATCAGGCTGACATCATGAGGCATCCCCCCTCCCAAGCTCTTGTAACTATTTAGTAAGGTTCAAGAGTGAAAGGATAAGGGATGAGGCGGAAGAATGGCGCGCGGCCGCGAAAAATTCACGCGGCCGCGCGCCTTTGCGGGGTGCAACCCCGACGAAACGACAGGCGGAGCCGGCGCCCCGCCGCCCGCGTCAGCGCGACGCTTGCGGGAACCGCGCGCCCGGCGGCGGTTCGGGCCGTGTCGACGGCACGCTCTTGCGCACCTTCGCGACCTGCGCGGCCGTCACCGGCGCGCCCGTGTTGCCCCAGCTCGTGCGCACGAAGTTCGACACGTCCGCGACTTCCTGGTCCGACAGGCGCCAGCCGAACGGCGGCATCGTGAAGGTCGACGGCGCGCTGTGCGTTCCCTGCAGCGCACTGCCTTCCAGCACGACGTGGATCAGCGAGGTCGGATCGTCGCCCTGCACGACCGGGTTGCCGGCGAGCGCCGGGAACACGCGCGTGTAGCCGTGGCCGTCGCTGCGGTGGCAGGCCATGCAGTTGTCGCGATAGACGGCCGCACCCGGCTTGCTTGCGTCGCCCGTCTGCAGCGCCTTCGCGGCAGCCGCGTCGTACACGTGCGGCTGCTCGCCCTGCACGCGCGGCGGCAGCGTCTTCAGGTAGCGCGCGATCGCGTTCAGGTCGTCGTCGGTCATGTGCTGCATGCTGTGGCCGACCACGTCCGTCATCCCGCCGAATGCGGCCGTGCGCAGCGTGCGGCCCGTCTTCAGGAACTGCACGATCTCGGCGTCGTTCCACGTGCCGAGGCCCGTGCGCGGCTCGCCGCGCAGGCTCGTCGGCACCCAGCCGTCGATCGCCGCGCCGCCGGCCAGGAAGTCCGGGCCGTCCGCGTCGGTCAGGCCGCGCTCCTGCATCGTCGGCGCGCGCGGCGTGTGGCACGCGCCGCAGTGGCCGAGACCCTGCACGAGATACGCGCCGCGCGCGACCACCGGATCGGTGTACGGCGCCGCATCAAACGGCTTCGGCGTCGGCGCGAACATCTTGCGCCAGATACCGAGCGGCCAGCGCATCGACAGCGGCCACACGATGTCGACCGCGCGGTTCTGGTGCTCGACGGGCGCGACGCCGTGCATGAAGTACGCGTACAGCGCCTTCATGTCGTCGTCGGTCAGGCGCGCATACGACGGGAACGGCATCGCCGGATACATCGTGTCGCCGTTCTTGCGCACGCCTTCGCGCACCGCGCGCGTGAAGTCCTCGTAAGTCCAGCCGCCGAGGCCCGTCTTCGGGTCCGGCGTGATGTTGGTCGAATAGATGCCGCCGATCGGCGTGTCGAACTTCAGCCCGCCCGCGAACGGCTTGCCGCCGTTCGCGGTGTGGCACGCGATGCAGTCGCCGGCACGCGCGAGATATTCGCCGCGCTTGATCAGGTTCGCGTCGGCGGATTGACGCGCGGGTGCGGCGGCCGCAGCGGAAGCCGCCGCAGGCGCTGCCGGCTGCGCAAATGCCGTCGTGCCCGCGAAGCCGAACGCGGCCCAGATGGCGCCGGCCGCCAGCGCGCGCGACACCCGGCGCGCGACGTCGTGGTTCATCGTCCTCTTCATACGGTCACCAGCGGGGCAGGATTTTTCAGGTATTGCTCGCGGATCGCGCGTGCCGACCAGTAGGCCAGCGCCGCGATGATCCCGGTCGGGTTGTAGCCGATGCCCTGCGGCAGCGCCGATGCGCCCATCACGAACACGTTGTGCACGTCCCAGCACTGCAGGTAGCGGTTCAGCACGCTCGTCTTCGGGTCGGTGCCCATGATCGCGCCGCCGACGAGGTGGGTCGTCTGGTAGGCGCGCGAATCGAAGTGCTTGCCGAACTCGCGCGTCGACACGCCGATCGCCTTCGGCCCCATCGCTTCCGCGATCTTCTTCATCTGCCCGGTCACGTACTGCGCCATCTTGATGTCGTTGTCCTTCCAGTCGAACGTCATCCGCAACAGCGGCTGGCCGTATGAATCGCGATAGGTCGGATCGAGGTCGAGATAGACGTCGCGGTACGACATGTTGGTGCCGTGCGCGTCCATCGAGATCGTGTGCGCGTAGTTGTCCTTGACGGCCTTCTTCCACGCGGAGCCCCACTGTGGCGTACCGGGCGGCGTCGCGATGCCGCTGATCGGCTTCACGCCGGCCTGGTTCACCCACAGCGGCGAGCCGCCGACGAAGCCGAGCGGGCCGTGGTCGAAGTTGTCCGCGTTGAAGTCGTCCACCGCGACACCGTTGCCGCCCGCGCCGATGAACGGGTTCGTGTAGGTGTCCTTGTCGAAGAACGCCTTGATCGTCGACAGGTTCTGGTACGCGAAGTTGCGGCCCACGACGCCCTCGCCCGAGATCGGGTCGTACGGCTTGCCGATGCCCGACAGCAGCAGCAGGTGCACGTTGTGGTACTGGAACGCGGCCACGATCACGAGATCGGCCGGCTGGTGCACTTCGCGCCCGGCCGGATCGACGTAGGTCACGCCCGTCGCGCGCTTCTTCGTGTCGTCGAGATCGACGCGCAGCACGTGGCACTTCGAGCGCAGCTCGAAGTTCGGCGCCTGCTTCAGCGCGGGCAGGATGTTCAGGTTCGGCGACGCCTTCGAGTACATGTAGCACGCGTAGCCGCTGCAGTAGCCGCAGAAGTTGCACGGCCCCATCTGCACGCCGTACGGGTTCGTGTACGGGCCCGACGTGTTCGCCGACGGCAGCCGGTACGGATGCAGGCCGAGCGACTTGGCCGCGTCGGAGAAGCGCTGTGCCGAATACGTGTTGAGCTGCGCAGGCAGCGGGAAGTTGTCGCTGCGGTTCGCCTCGAACACGTTGCCGTCGCCGACCACCTTGCCGCCGACCTTGTACGCCTGGCCCGACGTGCCGAACACCTTCTCGGCGAAGTCGAAGTGCGGCTCGAGCTCCTCGTAGGTCACGCCCGTATCCTGGATCGTCATCCCTTCGGGGATGAACTTCCTGCCGTAGCGCTCTTCATAGTGGCTGCGCAGGCGCAGCTCTTCCGGCGTGATCCGGAAATGCACGCCCGACCAGTGCAGCCCCGCGCCGCCGACGCCTTCGCCCGGCAGGAACGCGGCGAGCTGCCGGTACGGCAGCGCGGTGTCCTGCAGGCCGTGGCGGATCGACACGGTCGTCTTCGACAGGTCCAGGAACAGCTTCTTGCGGATGTTGTAGGTCAGCTCGTCGATCGTGTTCGGATACGCGCCGTCCGGATAGGTGTCGCGATATTCGCCGCGCTCGAGCGCGACGACCTTCAGGCCTGCTTCGGTCAACTCCTTCGCGAGGATCGCGCCGGTCCAGCCGAAGCCGACGATCACCGCATCGACGTGCGGCTTTTTCTCTGCGACCATCAGCTGCGCTCCCCGTTGATCGAGACGGGCCCGTACGGATAGGGTTTGCCGCTCTGGTTGACGAAATCCATGAAGTCCGCGCGCGCGCCCGGAAAGCCGATCATCTTCCACGCGGCCATGTCGTGATTGCCGCCGTGCACCGGATCGCAGAAATAGCCTTCGCGCGTGTTCTGCAGCAACTGGCCGAAGAACACGCCGGGCGGCACGTCGTCGATCTGCGCGCCGCCCTTCTCCAGCGCGCCGAGCACGGTGTCGCGCGTCGGTGCATCGAGATCCGCGAACGCCTTGCCGTGCGCCTTTTCGCAATAGCGGTTGACGGCCGCGATGCCGAGCCGGTAGATGTCGCGCGGCACCAGCTTCAACTGGTAGCCGAGCTCGGGCACGCCTTGCTGGAACGGCCCCTGCATGTACCACGTCGCGCCGTGCGCATACGGCGTCTCCATCTGGCGGTCGATGAATTCGGGCACGCCGGATTCGAGCGCGCCGGGGCCCTCGGCGTCGGCCGGGATCAGCCGGTCGACCGCGGCCTGGACGAACGCCCACTCCTTCGCATCGAAGAAGGTCGGCTTGTACGGGGCGCGTTCGGCGCCGGACGATGCGGCGGGCGCGTTGCCGGCTGTCGTCGCGGACGGCGACGACGAACGCAGGTCGCAGCCGGCGACCGACGCGATCGGCACGAGCGCGACCGACGTGCGCAGGAAACGGCGGCGCGAGTTGGGTTTGTCAGGTGGCGTGGACATGGTCGGATGTTGATCGTTGGGGATCGGGATCCGGACGCGCGCACTCCGCATGCGTCGTATCCGGTATGGCAGCCATGCCGCACGCGGCCAGCCGTCCTGTTCTTTCGTGTGCTGCGAACAACCTCGATGCGGGTGCCGGCCGCGCGATGCGCAGCGGCGACTTCATGCAGCCGCGCGGCGCACCGGCTTCGGCAGCGCCGCACGGATCGACCTCTTATCGGGCTCTATCATCAGACAAATACCATCTTTCTTCCGGCATTTGCCCCTCATCGCCATGACCCTGTTTCAACTTAGACGCCGCGTTTGCCGACGGCAAGCGAGACGTGCACGACCCTCTTTCGAGCACTGGGCGACGAGTGCCGCGAATTATATATGGAACCGGTTCCATTACGAGGGGGTTCGATGCAATTCAATGCATCGAAAATCGCAACAATCAAAAAAACAGGAAGCCGGAATGCGCAAGGATGGCGCAATGGCCGATGGATTAAGGCAGCAGGCAGGCGTTTGTTCCGCGCTGGAGATGTCGGATGGCTGTCTCTCTCCAGCGACGCGGCACCGCGTGATGGCGTCGGCGTGCGTCCGTATCATCCGTCGGTCGACATCCCGACTGCGCCGGCTGTCGGCGCGCGCGACGGCGTGCCGGTGATGCTCGATGTCGATGCGCAGCGCACGCACCTGCAAGACCACACGTTCTTCGTCGCCGAAAACGGCGCATGGCTGACCGATGCCGTGCCGGCCGATGCCTCACGCCGATCGACATGCGGGCGGGCCGAACCGCCCGCCCGTCACCACGGCCAGAACATCGACGCGATCGAGAGCGCCAGTGCCGCACACAGCGGCGAGTAACACAGCGAATCCATCCGCGCGAAACGCGACCCGCGAATCCGCTTGAAGAAGCCGACGTAACGGAAATCGCCGACGGCGCGCACCGCGAAGATCAGTGCGAACGCAACGACCGCGAACGCGATCGCATTGGGATACGCGTTGCGCCCCAGCCAGCCGGCACGCGCGGCCACCACCCACGCGCCGCCCAGCAGCGCCGCCGCGACGACAAGCGTGCCGATGGCGGTCGGCCGCAGCAGCGGCACGCCATCCTGTTCCGGAATCGCCGCACGCTTGCCGCGCCGCCCGCCCAACGCCCAGTAGGCGTGTACGAGCGCGATCGCACAAAGCGTCGGCACGCTGAAATACGCACCGGTCATGTCGGTAGTGTCCTTGTCTCGTTGTTCTGCCGGAAGGATCCGGCACGCGGCCCCGGCCCGCGCCACGCATGACGATACCGAAACCCGGTATCGCGTGCATTGCGACGTCCGGTCGCAACCCGTCGCAGCGCATGGTGCGATGCAGTGCGCGCGACTACCGCACGGGCCGGCCGCTTGACTTCCCTTGGCGCGCTACTACCCTGTTATTCCAGTACTGCGGTCGGCATGCCGCTCGCACGACGACGATAACGAAGGCCATGGAGGCGACTCATGCTGATCGGTGTGCCGAAGGAGATCAAGAACCACGAATATCGCGTCGGCCTCACGCCGGCCAGCGCGCACGAACTCGTGCGGCACGGCCATCGCGTGCTTGTGCAGCGCGGCGCGGGCACCGCGATCGGCCTGCTCGACGACGACTACACCGCCGCCGGCGCATCGCTTGGCGACGACGCCGACGAAGTCTTCGCGCGCGCCGACATGATCGTCAAGGTCAAGGAGCCGCAGCCGGCCGAATGCGCGATGCTGCGGCGCGGCCAGATCCTCTATACGTATCTGCATCTCGCGCCCGATCCCGGCCAGGCCGCCGCGCTCGTGAAATCCGGCGCGGTCTGCATCGCGTACGAAACCGTGACGGGTCCCGGCGGCGGCTTGCCGCTGCTCGCGCCGATGAGCGAAGTGGCCGGACGCATGTCGATCCAGGTCGCGGCAACCCACCTCGAAAGCCCGCGCGGCGGCCGCGGCCTGCTGATGGCCGGCGTACCCGGCGTGCCGGCCGCGCACGTCGTCGTGCTCGGCGCGGGTGTGGTGGGCACCGGTGCGCTGCAGATGGCGGTCGGCCTCGGCGCGCGCGTCACCGTGCTCGACAACAACGTGAACCGGTTGCGCCAGCTCGACCTCGTGTTCGCCAACCGGATCGCGACCGTCTGTTCGAATGCGCATACGGTCGACGAAGCCGTGCGCGATGCCGACGTCGTGATCGGTGCGGTGCTCGTGCCGGGCGCTTCGGCGCCGCGGCTCGTCACGCGCGACATGATCGCGACGATGCGCACGGGCGCGGTCGTCGTCGACGTCGCGATCGACCAGGGCGGCTGCTTCGAGACCTCGCATGCGACGACGCATGCGGACCCGACCTTCGTCGTCGACGGCGTCGTGCACTACTGCGTCGCGAACATGCCCGGCGCGGTCGCGCGCACGTCGACCTTCGCGCTGAACAACGCGACGCTCGGGCATGCGCTCGCGCTTGCCGACAAGGGCTGGAAGCAGGCCATGACCGACGATCCGCACCTGCGCGCGGGCCTCAACGTCTGCGACGGGCACATCACGTACGAAGCGGTCGCGCAGGCGCTCGGCCTGCCTTATGTGCCGGCCGCCGGCGTGCTCGCATGACGGTGCCGGCATGACGTGAACGCATGGCGGGCGGCATGCGCCGCCGGCCATGCGTTCACGTGCCCTTCGACCGGCTCCGCTTCGTCCCGCTGCCCTTGCCCATCGTCCGTGCCAGCAACGGCCGCAGTTGCGCGAGCGTACGCGTGTTCAGCACGTCGGGCCGCGTCAGCCAGCCGCGCCGTGCCTGATCGACGCCGTACGCGAGGTTGTCGAGTTCGCCGGCGCTGCATGCATCCGAGCCGATCGCGACCGGCACGCCGGCCTTCGCGGCCTCCCGGCACCAGGTGTCGGGCAGATCGAGCCGCCGCGGCTGTGCATCGAGCTCGACGAAGCAGCCGCGCGCCGCGGCCTGCGCGATCACGCGCGGCACGTCGAGTTCGCATGCATCGCGCTCGCCGAGCACACGGCCGGTCGGGTGCGCGAGAATCGTGAAATGCGGATGGTCCATCGCGCGCAGCATGCGATCGGTCTGCGCGTCGCGCGACAGGTCGAAGCCGTCGCGTACCGCGCCGACCACGAGATCGAGCCGGCCGAGCATCGCATCGGGCACGTCGAGGCTGCCGTCCTCGTGAATGCCGGCTTCCACGCCCTTGAGCAGCACGAAATCGTCGAAAGACGCATTGACACGATCGATCTCGTCGAGCTGCCGCGCGAGCCAGTCGAAATCGCCGCGACCGCGGCCGGCGTGCGGCGCGCGGTCGGTCACGGCCAGGTACGCGAGCCCGCGCGCACGGGCTGCCTCCGCCATCGCGCGCAGGCTGTCGCGGCCGGCCGACGCGTCGGTATGCGCATGCAGGTCGCCGTGGAGATGCTTGCGCTCGACCAGCGCCGGCAGCGCGCCGGCGCGCGACGCGTCGATCTCGCCGCGATTCTCGCGCAGTTCGGGCGGCACCTCGTGCAGCCCGATGGCGGCGTAGACCGACGCCTCGGTGTCGCCGGCGATCCGCTCGTCCCCGCGAAACACGCCGTATTCGTTGATCTTCAGCCCGCCGGCCTGGGCGATCCTGCGCAGCGCGATGTTGTGCGCCTTCGATCCCGTGAAATAGACGAGTGCCGCGCCGAACGCATCGGCATCGACGACGCGCAGGTCGACCTGCAACCCGCTCGCGAGCACGACGCTCGACTTCGTCTTGCCGTGCGCGAGCACGCGCGCCACGTCGCCGCAGCCGACGAACGCAGCGGCGACGGCGGCCGGGTCGCGTGCGGTGACGAGGATATCGAGATCGCCGACGGTTTCGCGGCGCCGGCGGAAACTGCCGGCCGGCACGGCCTGGCCGACGCCCGCGACCGCGCGCAGGCGGTCGAGCAACGGCATCAGCGATTGCGTGGCATCGGGCAGCAGGAAGCGTTGCGGTTCGCGGTGCAGGCGATCGTCGATTGCGTCGAGCAGATGGGCTTCGGTTTTCGCGCCGAAGCCCGGCAGTTCGCGTACGTGCCCGTTCTTCGCTTCGGCCCGCAGCTGTTCGAGCGAATCGACGTGCAGCGCGTCATGCAGCGCCTTCACGCGTTTCGCGCCCAGCCCCGGCACGTCGAGCAACTCGACGATCGCGCCCGGCAACGCATGGCGCAGCGTTTGCTGCAGCTCGCAGGTGCCGGTCGCGGCGATCTCGCGCAGCTTCGACGCGAGATCGGACCCGATCGACGGAATCCTGCCGAGATCGTCGCCGTGCGCGATCATCGTCGGAATATCGCGGCCGTAGTCGGCAATCGTCCGTGCGGCGTTGCGGTAGGCCCGCACGCGGAACGGATTGGCGCCCTGGATCTCGAGCATGTCGGCGATCTCGGCGAACACGGCCGCGCACTCGGCATTGTGGATCGGCATGGTCGGCGTGGCTCCCTTCCACGTGGATGGCGCCGTGCGCCGGCGCGGCGGCGTATGCGCGCCCGGCACCGCATGTCGGGATGTCGACGCTGCCGGGCGCACGACCTTCATCGTACGCCCGCTGCGCAGCGCGCGCAGCGCCGTTGCGGCGGCGACGTCAGAGGGAGGCGCGCGGTGTCGTGGCGTATTGCCGCTCGTAGATCGACTGGCAATGCGTGCAGCGTTCGGCGCTCGGGCGCGCCAGCAGGCGCTCGTAGCCCACCGAGCCGTCGCAATCGATGCATTCGCCGTAGCTGCCGTCGCGCATCCGCTGCTGGGCACGGCCGATTGCACGCAGTTCGGTCAGCTTCATGCCGATCAGCGCATGATCGACGTCGACGAACAGATCCGCGTTCGCCTCGTCGCCCTCGTCGGGCGCCGCGCCGGCAAGGTCCGCATAGGATTCCGACGCGCGATGGTCCTCGCTCGTGCGGATCTCCGCACGCAGCGCCTGCTCGCTCTCGTTCAGCCGCTGTTTCAGCGTCTGCCATTGTTGTTGGTCGAGCGCCATGGCCGTGTCTCCTGTTCCGGGTTCCGCGCGAAAAAGTGCGGCGCGCGGTGTCGCGCCGGTGCGCGGCGCGGAGGCGTCACCGCCTGCGCCGCACGTCCGGGGTGCGCCCGGCAGCACGAAGCGCAGGACGCATTCGACGCAGGATAAACCCATTGAACACGCGTGTGTTGACCCGAATCAGCTTGCCTGCCGTGCGCCCGAAAATCGGGGACGGACGCGAAAACGCGACCACGCCGGATTCGTCCGACGCAGACGCGACCGTATCGATCGAGCCGTCGGGCCGGACGGCGTCACCGCCCGTCAGGCATCGGCACGGACGATGTCGAGCAACGCGCGCGCCGAACGCTGCCAGCTGTACTGCTGCGCACGCTCGCGGCCCATCGTGCGCAGCCGCGCACGCAGTTCGGGATCGTCCATCACGCGAGCGATCGACGCAGCGATATCCGGTGGCGAATAGGCATCGCAGAACAGCGCCGCCCCGCTGCAGACTTCCGGCAGCGAACCCTCGTGCGACACGATGACGGGGCAACCGCACCGCATCGCCTCGAGCGGCGGCAGGCCAAATCCTTCGTACAACGATGGAAAAACGAAGCATCCCGCGTGCTCGTACAGCGCCTTCAGCTCGCCGTCGCTCACATAACCGGCCCACGTGACGTACGGATCGTCCTCGCGCAGGCCGGCCTCACGCACACCGAAGATCTTCGCATTGGCGCCGCCCGCGATCACGAAGCGCAACGTCGGGTGCGATGCCCGCATCAACGCGATCGCGGCCAGCGCGCGCACGAGATTCTTGCCGGGCGCGAGCGACCCGACGAACAGCACATAGCCGTCCGTCTCGAGATTCAGGCGCGACAGCACACCGTGATCGGCATCGATCCGGTCGATATGATCAACGGCACCCGGCACGACGGACAGGCGTGCCGGCGGCACGCCGAGGCGCGCGGCGAGCCGCGCCCGCGAAAAATGCGACACCGTCACGATATGGCGGGCGCGCCGCTTCAGGATCGAGAACGCGAAGCGGTACCACAGACGGAACGCGAGCGAATAGCCGGCCGGCAGATCGAAGATCGCCGCATCGTGGATCATCAGCAGCTGATCGCGCTTCGCCAGCGGGCCGATGTTGCACAGGCTCAGCAGGGTCCGGCCGCGTGTCGTGCGCGGCAGCGTCCATTGTTCCCACAGCGTGCCGCGCCGGCGCCCGGTGGTCTGCGACCGCACGCCGGCCGGCATCGCCGCCGGATCGTGATCGGACGGCACGACGAGCGACGGTTCGTCGCCGGTGTTCGCGATGCGCGCGAGTTCGGCCGTCAGTTCGTATGCCGCGCGCTGGACGCCCGTCATGCGCTGCGCGGTGAATTTCCCGTTGATTGCGAGGCGGCGCAGCCGCATGGTGTGCGCGGCTGTGCCGACGCCCCGTTCCGCGCGCGCTTCCTGAAGTACCGGTGCGCTTCGCTCCCGAATCGACGTTGACATGATCGTGACTGTTCCGATGGCTGCGACGCGACGAAGCGCCGCCGGACACTCCGCGGCGCGGAATGCTGATGTGCCGTCAGTGTGTCCGCGGCCGTCGTTCCGGTCGGTACGTTCGACCGCACAACGCACGGCTTTCCCGACGCTTCGCTATCCTCAGAAAGCGTTGCGCCCGATGAAACCGCGCACGATCGTCAGCAAGATGATCTTCATGTCGAACCAGAAGCTCCAGTTCTGCATGTAGAAGAGATCGAATTTCACGCGGGCCGCCATCGCCTCGACCTTGCGCGTCTCGCCGCGATAGCCGTTCACCTGCGCCCACCCGGTGATGCCCGGACGCACGCGATAGCGGTACATGTAGGAGTCGATCAGCTGCCGGTAGAGATCGTCGTGTTCGATCGCATGCGGGCGCGGCCCGACGACCGACATCTGACCGAACAGCACGTTGAAGAACTGCGGCAGCTCGTCGAGCGACGTGCGCCTCAGGAACGCGCCGACGCGCGTGATGCGCGCATCGTTGCGCGACGCCTGCCGCACGACGCCCGGCTGCGCGCGATGCACGCGCATCGTCCGGAACTTCAGGATGTCGAACTCGCGGCCGTCCACGCCCTTGCGGCGCTGCCTGAACAGCACGGGCCCCGGCGACGACAGCTTGACCGCGACCGCCAGCATCGACAGCAGCGGCAGCAACGGAATCAGCACGCCGAACGCAAACAGCCGGTCGAACGCGAACTTCGCCCACAGCTCCGGCGCGGAGCTCGGCGTGGTCGCGAGATTGATCGCCGGCATGCCGAGCACGTCGGTCGCGGAGCGATCGACGACCGCCATCTGCCGCACGTCGGGCAACAGCCTCAGTTCGACGAATTCGTCGCGCAACTCGCGCACGATGCGCTGGATCCGCCATTCGTGCGACATCGGCAACGTAAGCCACACCTCGTCGATCCCGCCGCCGCGAATCATGTCGCGCAGCGCGGCCCAGTCATCGATCACCGGTACGCCGCCGATGCCGCCGGCGGCGGCCGGCGCGTCGTCATCGAAGACGCACGCCGCCACGAACGGGCCGTTCGGCGCGAGCTGCATCCGCTCGACCGCCACGCGCCCGTACGCCGTTGCGCCGACCACGGCAACACGGCGTTGCCGCGCCCGCGGGTCGTTGCGCGTCAGCACCCACGCCAGCAGCGCGGCACGGCCGAGCAGCAACGCCGCGTCGCCGGCCAGCACCGTGCGCACGATCCAGCGTGTCGTGACCGTGCCGCCGCGATTCATGATCCACATCGTGCCGGCCACCGTCAGCACGCTCGCGCAGACGACCGCCACCAGCGTCTGCGTCAGCACGTGCGCGCCGCCCTGCACCGCCACGCCGCCGCGCACGGTGCGCAGGTAGCGCGGCAGCAGCGCCACCGTCAGCACGCACAGCAGCGCGATCGCGCCGCGCTGCGCATCGGACAGCTCGCGCCACGCCAGGCCGGATGCCGCCTGCGCCGCAAGCGCCCCCGCCAGGACGAGCACGACGTCGACCGCCGCGATCGCGGCGCGCCGCATCGTATTCGTTCCACCGGACATCGACTGCATCGTTACGCACCATGTGCCGGGAATCCGCCACGCACCTCCGGCATGCGCGGGCGAAGCGGCGCCTGCCTCGTATTGCCGCGCGCCCCGAGCAAGCGGCGATAGTCGGCGCGAATCAGGTCGTAGCATTCACACGCGTGGTGTTCGAGACCGTCGCGGTCGAGCACCGTGATGCGGCCGCGGCGCTGCCGGATCAGCCCGGCTTCCTGCAGGTTGCCGGCCGCCTCCGTCACGCCTTCGCGCCGCACGCCGAGCATGTTCGCGATCGTCTGTTGCGTAACGGGCAACTCGTCGCCGTCGATGCGGTCGTGCGCGAGCAGCAGCCAGCGGCTCAGCTGCTCGCTGACCGAGTGATGCCGATTGCACAGCGCGGTGCGCGAGATCTGCGCCATCGTCGCCTGGCAGTAGTTGAGCAGCAGCCGGTACGTCTGCGGCGATCGCTCGAATTCGGCACGCATCACGCAGCTCGGCACGCGATACGCCATCCCGCCGATACGCACTTCGACCCGGCTCGATGCCGCGACGCCGCCGACCAGCGTGCCGAGGCCGACCACGCCTTCGCGGCCGACCACCGCCACCTCGACCATCGCACCGTCTTCCATCAGGTGCTGCACCGACATCATCGACGTCGTCGGAAAATACAGATGGCGCATCGGCTCACCGACCCGGTCGAGCATCCCGGCCTTGATCCGGACCAGTTCCAGATGCGGTGCGATGGTACGGATGCTGTCCTCCGGGAGGGCATCGAGGATTGCGTTCGCCGTGTAGCTCGAGTGAAGATGAAGCATGTCTGTATCCCTTTTATTGTCCGCGCCGCGTGCAGCCGCAAGCACGGAACTCGTTATCGCGATGCGCGCCCGGACGTTGACAGTGGTTGCGGCCCACAACCCTGATTCCGACTGGTCATCGGCTTGTTATCGCCGGATCGAGTCGACGTCCCGTTTCGACGCGCGAATTCGAATAAGCGATTTACGTGCCAATACCCGTCCATCCTTAATATATGAATCACGCCTGATTTAGATCACCCGAATATTCGGCCTCGCCACATAAAAAACGTCTCATTTCCGGACACTCTGCCGGCGACGGACACAGCGCGTGATTTGACTGATCAATTCAGATGTAAGGAATCAGGGCAATGGAATCGGAACCATGAGGCTTATCGTTCAAATACTTACAGCCGTTTTTCAATTGTTTCCGTGATGTCCCGGGCCGCACTTCCCCGCGTGGCCGCGCCGCACACGCTCGTTTGAAACTGTCTCAAATTTGAATCGGCACACGCGCTTCCCGTTCTGTAACCCAGCGCACACATCGCTCCCACACCATTGATTCTCAAGGAAATTCAGGCGAGCCCCGTTTATTTGTCAAATAATGTTCAATGTTCGCCCGATGATTTTCACGTACGATGCGCAGCGCCATCCGATTGATTCCCGATCCACCTTGAATGTCCGATCCGGACAGCATTCCGTTTCCGAATGATTAATTTGACGCGAATGAATCATTAAATTCACGTGACGTTTCCGCTCTGGCAAAATCGTCAAACTTTGTGAAATGACGTAATGTGAAAACGATCGAACTAAATCGCGTGCTAGCCTTTTTGCCGCATTGTCATTCGATTTTCGATGAACACAAGTCCGCACGATCGTGCTAATTCCCGTTTACCCGGGATCGCCGCGACGACGCGCGACCGCCACCCTACGAGGATGTGCCGTGACTCTCCAGGCCAACGACGCCGTCGCCTATGCGAACGGCATGATCGAGCTTTCCCACAGCTTCGATGCCAACCGGTTTCTCGCGGCCATCGACCGCGACGAACTTGCCACGCTGGCGCCCCAGCTTCAGCTCGTCCACCTGAAATCGGGGCAAGTGCTGTGCGAACCCGGCGAGATGCTCACCGCGGTGTACCTGCCCGTCACGACGGCGATCTCGCTGCAGTACGTGTCGTCCGGCGGCATGACGCTGGAAGTTGCGGAGATCGGCAGCGAGAGCGTGGTCTGCGACGACGTGATCGGCGGCAGCGGCCGGATGCCGTGCCGTGCGGTGGCCTGTCGCGACGGCTTCGTCTACCGGCTCGACCGGCGCGTATTTTCCGCCGCGTTCGACGCATCGCCGGTGATCCGCCATCTCGTGTTCGTCTGCGTGCGGCTGCTGATGGCGCAGGTGGCGCAGATCACGTTCTGCAGTCGGCATCACGTGCTGAAACATCAGTTATGCAGATGGTTCCTGCTGGCGTACGACCGCACGCGCAGCATCGAGATCCAGGTGACGCACAGCATGCTCGCGCAGATGCTCGGCGTGCGCCGCGAAACCGTCACGGATGCCGCGGGCGAGATCCAGAAGCTCGGCCTGATCCGTCAATACCGCAGCTCGATCGAGCTCGCCGACCTCGCCGGCCTCGAAAAGATGTCGTGCGGCTGCCGCGCGATCGTGCGCGACGAAATGAAGCGCATTCTCTCCGCCGATTCGGGCGTGCCGGCCGCATCGCGCGCGTGATCGACGCAGCGGCCCGGCGCGGTGCTTCGGCACCGCGAGCACGCCGGGTCAGCGGTTTGTAGGGTGGCGAACAGAACGCCGTGCCTGCCAATGGTCTACTGATGCCGGACTGCCGGGGGGACGTCAGCGCACATCGCGCGTCTGCCCGAGCGGACGACACCACGCACGCCGGAGCAGCACGTGAAAAACGAAATCAGAACCATCCTCAAGCACGTCGCCCACCTCGAAGCCGCGATCGATTCGATCGGTGACGGGGACGACCTCTACGAAGCGGGCCTCTCCTCGCTCGACACGATCCAGCTGATGCTCGCGATCGAGAAGCAGTTCGACATCGAGATTCCCGACGAGATGCTGAACCGCAACCTGTTCCGCAGCATCGACGCACTCGCGGCCACGATCGCCACACTGCAACGCACCGAGCACTCCGCATGAGCGCGCTGCTTCCCGAACTCGCGGCCGACAGCGAATCGCATCGGCTCGACGAGGCCGCGCTCGCCGTCGCACAGATCGCCGCTCAGCATGCGGATGCGGTCGATCGCGACGCGCGCTGCCCCGTCGAGGCGATCGAGGCGATGCGCGCGCGCCGGCTGCTCGGCGCGATGGTGCCGACGCATCTCGGCGGCGCGGGCGCGTCGCTGGAAGACATCGCGTCGGCCTGCTCGATCCTCGGCCAGGCCTGCGCGTCGTCGGCCATGGTGTTCGCGATGCACCAGATCCAGGTCGCCTGCATCGTCGACCATGCCGCCGACCAGGGCTGGCACAAGCTGTTCCTGCAGCAGCTCGTGCGCCACCAGTGGCTGCTCGCGTCGGCCACGTCGGAAGACGGCGTCGGCGGCAACCTGCGCGCGAGCCAGTGCGCGCTCGAAACCGACGGCGGCGGGTTCCGGCTGCGCAAATCCGCGCCGACGATCTCGTACGGCGACTACGCGGACGGCATCCTCGCGACCGCGCGGCGCGACGCCGACGCACCGGCTTCCGAGCAGGTGCTCGTCACGCTGCTGCGCGACGGCTACACGCTCACGCGTCGCGGCGAATGGGACACGCTCGGGATGCGCGGCACCTGCAGCAACGGTTTCGTGCTCGATGCGCAAGGCGCCGCCGTCCAGTGCCTGCCGGTGCCGTTCGCGAAGATCGCCGAAGAAACGATGGTGCCGGTCTCGCACATCCTGTGGGCCGCGGTATGGATCGGCGTGGCCGGCGACGCGTTTCATCGCGCGCACCAGTTTTTCCGCGCACAGGCACGCCAGACCGACGGCGCACCGTCGCCCGCGGCGCGACGCATCGCCGAATCGCTCGCGCTGATGCAGGCGATGCAGGCCCGTGTCGACGCCGTGCTGCGCCTCCATGCGAACGCGTCGTCGAGCTCGTGGTCGGCCGGCATGGCCCGGGCCGCCGAAATCAACACGCTGAAGACCTACGTGTCGACGACCGCGCTCGAAGTCGCGCACCAGGCGATGATGATCTGCGGGATGGCCGGCTACAAGCAAGGCACGCCGTTCAGCATCGGCCGCCACCTGCGCGACCTGCTCGCGGCGCCGCTGATGATCAGCAACGACCGCATTGCCGCCAATACTGCGAGCCTGCTGCTCGCGCTGCGTCCTGCCACGCTGGAGAAACATTCGTGAACGACCGCCTCGCCGTGCCCTCCGCCGCCTCCCCTCCCGCCGACGCGCCGCTCGACCGCGCAGGCGTCAACCCGCTGCGCGACGAACTGATCGACGCGGGCCTGCTGGTCTCGACCGGCATCCAGGGCCTGTTCGGCCGCAGCGAGCGATTCGAGCGCGTGGTCGAAGCGCTCGACGCATTCGTCACGCGGCTCGGTGCCGACCAGCAGGCCGAAGTGCTGCGCTTCCCGCCGGCGATGAGCCGCACCGAGTTCGAGCGCAGCGAATACATGAAGAGCTTCCCGCAACTCGCCGGCAGCGTGCATGCGTTCTGCGGCGACGAACGCCAGCACCAGCGCGTGCTGCAATGCCTCGATCGCGGCGACGACTGGACCGAAAGCCAGAAGCCGACCTACGTGGTGATGACGCCGGCCGCGTGCTACCCCGTCTATCCGGTCGTCGCACGCGCGGGCGCGCTGCCCGCCGACGGCCGGATCGTCGACGTGTTCTCGTACTGCTTCCGTCACGAGCCGTCGCTCGACCCGACCCGCATGCAGCTGTTCAGGATGCGCGAGTACGTGCGGATCGGCACGCCCGAACAGATCGTCGCGTTCCGCGAAACGTGGATCGAGCGCGGCACGCGGATGATCGAGGCGTTGCACCTGCCGAATGCGATCGATCTCGCGAACGATCCGTTCTTCGGGCGCGGCGGCAAGATCGTCGCGAACAGCCAGCGCGAGCAGAACCTGAAGTTCGAGCTGCTGATCCCGATCGAGCACGACGGCCGCCAGACCGCATGCCTGAGCTTCAACTACCACATGGACCATTTCGGCCTGCTGTGGAACATCCGCACCGCGACGGACGACGTCGCGCACACCGGCTGCGTCGGCTTCGGCCTCGAACGGCTCACGCTCGCGCTGTTCCGCCATCACGGCTTCGACATCGATGCGTGGCCGCAAGCCGTGCGCGACGTACTGTGGGGCACGCGATGAGATTCGTCTCTCGCGACGGTGAAGACGCGTCGTTCGAGGAGGTGCGCCACCGCGCACGCCACTACCGGCCGCACCCGCTGCACAGTCAGGAGATGGTCTGGAAGCAGACCAACTGCTACGTCGACATGTGGCTCGAGGTGCTCCGCTGGTGGGGCCTGAATCCGTACGCGGCGCTGCCGTTTACGATCGCGCTCGATTTCGAGGGCGACCAGTTCACCTTCTTCAAGTTTCCGCACGACGAACTGGAGCGGCTCTACGGGATCGTCGTGCAGGAACACTCGATCTACGAGCCGCTCGACCGGCACATCGAGACGCAGGTCGCGCGCGGCCACCTGATGATCGTCGAGGTCGACGCGTGGTTCCTGCCCGACACGCGCGGCAGCAGCTACCGCACGCAACACACGAAGACGACGATCGGCATCGACGCCATCGACCGCGTGAAGCACCAGATCGGCTATTTCCACAACAGCGGCTACTACGTGGCCGAGGATTTCGACTACAACGGGCTCGTCGGCGGCAGTTCGCCGATGACGCTGCCGCCGTATGTCGAATGCGCGAAGCGGCGGTTTACGCCGCTCGACGAGCGCGCACTTTGCGACGCGTCGCTCGCCGCGCTGCAGCGTCACCTGCGGCGCCTGCCGGTCGTCAATCCGATCGCCGCCTTCCGGCGGCAGTTGCAGATCGACGCGCGCACCCTCGCCGATGCGCCGCTCGAGCACTTCCATGCGTACTCGTTCAATTCGGTGCGGCAGCTCGGCGCGAATTTCGAATTGTTCGGCCATTACGCGCGCTGGCTGCAGGCCAGCGGCTGCGTCGGGCCGTTCGCCGAGATCCGCGCCGCGTGCGATCGCATCGCGTCCGAAGCGATGGTGCTGGAATTCCGGCTCGCGCGTGCCTGTGCGCGCGGCAAGGAAGAACGCGGCGACTCGACGCTCGAGGCGATCGAGGCCGCGTATGCCGACCTCGTCGCCTGCGCGCGGCAGATCGGCTCGCCGCTGCGGCATGTCGCGCCGGCGCGCAGCGACGCGGCGCCAGTGCCGGCCATGCGGTGACGCGCGCGCGCGCCCTGCCCGCGTGGTCGATGCTCGCGACGGCCGCAGGCGCCGTACGGGAACCGCGCGACCTTCCGGCCGATGACGGCGGCTGGATCGCGGCGCCCGTGCCCGGCACGGTTGCGCAGGCGCTCGCGCTGGCCGGCCGGCTCGGCGACGCGCCGTCGCTCGACGAGCGCGACCACTGGTACACGATCGCACTGCGCGGGCACGGGCCGCGCGTGCTGCGCTTCCACGGCCTCGCGACGCTCGCGCAAGCCTGGCTCGACGACACGCCGATCCTCCGCTCCGACAGCATGTTCGTCGCGCACGACGTGCCCGTCTCGCTCGACGGCACGCACCGGTTGACGCTCTGCTTCCGTGCGCTCGCGCCGCACCTGCGCGACGCGCGCGCGCCGCGGCGGGCGCGCTGGCGTACGCGGCTCGCCGAGCCGGCCGCGCTGCGCACGGTCCGCTCGTCGCTGTTCGGACACATGCCGGGCTGGTTCCCGCCTTACGTCCCGGCCGGCCCGTGGCGGCCGGTCGACGTGCTCGATCCGGCCGACGGCCCCGTCCTGGCCGAATCCCGCCTGCAGGCGCGCGTCGAAGGCGACACGGGCTGGCTCGACGCGGAACTGACGTTCGCCGCGCCGCTGCCCGCGAACCTCGCCGCGCGGCTTTCATGCGGAGAACATCAAGCGACGCTCGAACGCGCCGGCGCCGACCGGCTGCGCGCGAGCGTCGCGGTCCCCAACGTGCGCCGCTGGTGGCCGCATACGCACGGCGAGCCCGCACTCTACGAGATCACGCTGCATATCGGCGACGAACGGCGGCCGCTCGGCTCGACCGGCTTCCGCACGATCGAGGTCGACGGCGGCGCCGACGGCAAGGGTTTCGGATTGCGCATCAACGGCGTACCGGTGTTCGCGCGCGGCGCCTGCTGGAGCAGCGCCGCCCCGCTCGCGCTGCACGCGGACGACACGACCTACGGCCGCCTGCTCGGGCTCGCACGCGACGCCGGCTTCAACATGGTCCGCGTCGGCGGCACGATGACCTACGAGTCCGACGCGTTCCACGCGTGGTGCGACCGGCTCGGACTGCTGGTCTGGCAGGACTTCATGTTCGCGAACTTCGACTACGCGCTCGACGATCCCGCGTTCGCCGACGACATCGATCGCGAAGCCGATCAGTTGCTTGCACGCCTCGGCGCCTCGCCTTCGCTTGCGGTGCTGTGCGGCGGGAGCGAGATCGCGCAACAGGCCGCGATGTCGGGGCTCGGGCCGAAGCAGCGCTTCCTCGAGCTGACGGCCGAGCGGCTGGCCGGCCATGCGGCCGCGCGCCGCCCCGACGTGCCGTACGTACCCGATTCGCCCGACGGCGGCGTGCTGCCGTTCACGCCGCGCGAACGCGTGTCGCACTACTACGGCGTCGGCGCGTACCTGCGTCCGCTCGACGACGCGCGGCGCGCGGATGTGCGTTTCGCGAGCGAATGCCTCGCATTCGCGAACCTGCCGTGCGATGCGACGCTCGCGGCGCTCGGCTGGCCCGGCGTGCATGAGCCGCGCTGGAAAGCCGCCGTGCCGCGCGACCCCGGCACGTCGTGGGATTTCGAGGATATCCGCGACCACTATCTGCAGACGCTGTACGACGTCGCGCCCGACCGGCTGCGGCGCGAGGATCCGGCCCGCTACTTCGAGCTGTCGCGTGCGGCGATCGCGGACCTGATGCGCGAGACGTTCTCCGAATGGCGTCGTAGCGGCTCGCGCTGCGCCGGTGCGCTCGTATGGCAGTTCCAGGACGTGATGCCCGGTGCCGGATGGGGGATGATCGACGCCGCGCACCGGCCGAAATCGGCGTGGTACGCGCTGCGCCAGGTGCTGCAGCCGGTCCAGGTGCTGCTCGTCGACGAAGGCCTGAACGGGCTCGACGTGCACGTGGTCAACGAACGCCCGGTGCCGCTGTCGGCGGCGGTCGAGCTGGTCGCGCTGCGCGACGGCCGCACGCCGGTCGCGCGGGCCGGTTGCCCGGTGCGGATCGCCGCGCACGACGCGATACGGATCGGATCGGGCGACCTGCTCGGCCGCTTCTTCGACTGGACCTATGCGTACCGCTTCGGGCCCTGCGAACACGACACCGTCGTCGCGACATTGCGCGCCGACGACGGCACGCTGTTGTCGCAGGCGTTCCATTTCCCGTGCCGCACGCATCCGGCCGTGCTGGCGCGCCGCGAACTCGGGATCGAGGCGTGCGTGTCGCGCGCCGGTAACACGTGGCACGTCGACATCGACACGCGGCACGTCGCGCGCCACGTGCAGATCGACGCGCCGGGCTTCGTGCCGCGCGACGACTGGTTCCACCTCGCGCCCGGCACGCCGGCGCGTGTCGCGCTCGTTCCGTTGACCGCCTCCGGCAACAACCCGGCGACCGACGCCAACGTGCCGCCGGTGGTGGACATCCGTGCAGTGAATGCCGCGCGCGCGGTGCGCGCCACGCAGGCCGATTGACGTGACGCTCGCGGCCGCTTCAGGCCGCGAGCGTGTTCCACCCAGTCTCGATCCAGTCGCTCAGTCGGATGAACCCGTGCCGCGCGGCCGCTCGATGCCGTACGCCTCCATCCAGCGATACAGCGTCGCGCGCGACACGCCCAGCTCGCGCGCGGACGCCGCGACGCGGCCGCGCGTGCGCAGCAACGCGGTTTCGATCGCCTCGCGCTCGATCGACTTGCGGATGTCGGCCACCGACGGCGACGCCGCATCGAGGCAGTATTCGAGTTCGAGATCGCGCGCGGTGATCAGGCGCCCTTCCGTCATCACGACCGCACGGCGCACGCGGTTGATCAGCTCGCGGACATTGCCCGGCCAGTCGTGCTTGTACAGTGCAGTAATCGCATCGGTCGAGAACCCGCGCACGCGATGGCGCGCGTCGCCGCGGAAACGCTCGAGCATGTGGTGCGCGAGCAGTTCGATGTCCTTGCCGCGTGCCCGCAGCGGCGGCTGGTCGATGCGCATCACGCACAGACGGTGGAACAGGTCGGCACGAAAACGGCCTTCCTCCATCGCGTCGCGCAGGTCGACGTGCGTGGCCGACACGATCCGGACATCGACGGGCACCGGATCGCTGCCGCCGAGACGATGAATCGAGCGTTCCTGCAGAAACCGCAGCAGGCTCGCCTGGCTCTCGTGCGGCAGGTCGCCGATTTCGTCGAGCAGCAGCGTGCCGCCGTTCGCGGCTTCGACGTAGCCGATCTTGCGCGCGTTCGCGCCGGTAAATGCGCCGCGCTCGTAGCCGAACAACTCGGATTGCAGCAGGTGCGGCGGAATCGCGCCGCAGTTGACCGCGACAAACGGGCCGCTGCGCCGCTCCGAATGGCGATGGATCGCGACGGCCGTCAGTTCCTTGCCGGTGCCCGTTTCGCCGAACACGAATACCGGTGCGTCGGTGCGCGCGAACCGCCGCACCGTATCGAACAGCCGCAGCATCGCGCTGCACGTGCCGACGATGCCCTTCTCCTCCGATTCGAGCTGTTCGCGGTCGCGTGCGAACAGGCATTCCATGCCATACGCATGGCCGACCGTATCGGCGATCCGCTGATGCGACGCGGGCAACGTGACGTAGTCGAAGCAATAGTCGCGCAACAGCGCACGCACGTTCGGCGACGCGGTCTGGCCGACGTCGACGAGCGCGACCCACACGACGTCGCGCATCGACGCGCAGGTCGACGCGATGCTGCCGATCGCATCGGCATGGCCGCCGCTGAGATCGAGAATGCCGCAGGTGATTTCGCCGGACGTGTCGCGCAACTCGTTCGCATGCGCGACGACCGACACTTTCCAGTCGCGGCGCGACAGTTCCTTTCGCAGCATCACGGACGGCGACTGCGTCCAGTAAATCAGCGGACGCTGCCCGTTACCGCTCTCCGCGCCGGCGCTCTTATCGCGCGTTATTGGCATATTCATAACGAACCATCACTTTCTCCACTCCGCGCCCCGTTCGCGTGCGCTGCGGCCGGTGGCGCATGGCCGCCTTTCCGCGCTGCGTTGCCGCAGCCTTGGCGAAGATCGAATCTGCACACGGCGAGAACCCCCGGAGGTCGAGCCGGATGTCATCCGGCCTCGTTGTCATCGAACTCGAACGGAACGCGCGGCTGCGGGAGCCACGACATTCCGGCTTTGAAGCGACCCGCCGTCAGGCGGGGCACGTCGGCAAACGGAACATCCGTCCGCATGTGCGTCGCGTCGTACACGACAGTCGCGCCCGATGCCGAACCGAACGGCGGTCAACCTGCTCGCAGATTGACCGCCGCATTTCATCCGTTCTTGAATTTACACCCCGTTTCGAGATGGTCTTGTTACCAAAAGATAATCCTGAATCAACCGGTTACGCAGCCCGTCGGTGCGCGCGACACATGTTTGGCCACTGAGATTTGATTATCACCGAGCATTCCCGTCAATCAGTGGCAAATACTACTTTTCCGCAAGATAACCACGATCGATTGCGTGCAATTTTCACCGAAATCCGGGAAAAAGACCGGCACCGCATGCCGCGCGCCGCATAATCGGGCGCGCCGCCGGCCGGCTGCACCGTCTTGGGACGGCATGCCGGCCGTCCGACCGTTACACGCCGTAATCAACCGGCGCGAATACCGGTCAGGTTCGCAGCGCCGCCCGGCCCTGCCGGACCGGCCGATCGCGCATGCCGTCTGCGGCCGGCGCCTCGTCGTCCGGTGTAAAGCCGGCGGGACCGGCCATCTCCTCCTGCAACGCGGCATAGCCGTCCATCACGAAGCGGGTGAACTCGTCCCGAAAGCGCGCCGAACCAAAGCGTTCGGCGTTCGCGCGACACGCGTGCGGATCGATCGACCCGCGCGGCAGCGCTTCGAAACGGGCCAGCGCGTCGAGCAGCGCGTCGACCGTCTGCGCGCGATAGAACAGGCCCGTTGCACCGGCGGCCGGCCATGCGCGCACCGATTCGCGCACGCCGCCCTTCCCGTACGCGATCACGGGCGTGCCGCACGCCTGTGCTTCGACCGGCGAAATGCCGAAATCCTCTTCCGCCGCGAACACGAATGCGCGCGCACGCTGCAGGTGGTCGTGCAGCACGTCGAACGGCTGGTAGCCGAGCAGTGTGACGTTCGGCCCGGCCAGCGCGCGGATCTTCGCCATCTCCGGTCCGTCCCCGATCACGACGAGGCGGCGTTCGGGCGTACGCGAGAACGCGTCGACGATCAGGTCGATCCGCTTGTACGGCACGAGCCGCGATGCAGTCAGGTAGAACGCTTCCTTGTCCGGGCGCAGCGACAGGTGGTCGACATCGACCGGCGGATAGATCACCGTCGCATCGCGCCGGTAAGTCTTGCGGATCCGGCGTGCGATGAAGTTCGAATTCGCGGCCACACGATCAACGCCGTTCGCCGAGCGCGCATCCCAGTTGCGGATGTAATGCAGCAGCGCCCGCGCGATCGCCGATTTCGGCCCGCGTGCGAGCCCGGCTTCGTTCAGGTACTGGTGCTGCAGGTCCCAGGCATAGCGCACCGGCGAATGCACGTAGCTGGCGTGGAACTGGTCCGGGCCGCTCAGCACGCCCTTCGCGACCGCATACGAGCTCGACAGCACGACATCGTATGCCGACAGGTCGAACTGTTCGATCGCAAGCGGAAACAACGGCAGGTAGCTGCGGTAGCGCGTGCGCGCGAACGGCAGCTTCTGGATGAAGGACGTGCGCACCGCCCGGCCGCGCAGGCAGTCACGATCCTCGAGGAAATCGACGAGGCTGTAGACATCGGCCTGCGGAAAGCAGTCGATCATGTGGGCCAGCACGCGCTCGGCGCCGCCAGGCACGACCAGCCAGTCGTGAACGATCGCAATCTTCAAGTACCGCTCCCGATTCTTCATTGACGTTCGATATGAGTGAGCCGCGCAACGCGGCCACCATGCGGTGCCAATTATCGGGAAGCACCGGCGCGGCCGTTGTGTGCTACCGCACATTGCGCCGTTGTCGGTGCACCGCGACCGTCGCACCGCGCGCAGGCCCACAAACCGGAGCGTGAGTGCGCTTTCGAACAGACCGGCGCGCACGGCATCCGCATCATGATCATCGCCGCACCGCACAGGACGAATGCGTCCGTGCGGCATGGCGTGCTGAAGGTTTCACACGAGGACCGCATCATGGAATGGCATTGTTGTGAATTCGAACATCTGAGCGCCGTCGATCTCTATGCAATCCTGCGCGCGCGCAACGCCGTGCTGGTCGTCGAGGATGCGCATACCCATCTCGACATCGACGGCAAGGACGCAGGCGCATTGCACGTCTATGCAACCACGCGCGACGGCGATACGGCGGAAGTCGCGGCCTACGCGCGGATCCTGCCCGGCGACGACATCGACCCGGACGTCGTGATCGACAAGGTACTGACGAGCGAAGCGTGCCGCGACGGCGATACGCTCGAGCACCTGCTCGAACGTGCATTGACCGCCGCGCTGGCCGCATGGCCCGACGCCGCGCTGCGCATGCACGTCCCCGAGCCGCGCCAGGCGTTCTACAAACGTTTCGGATTCCGCAAGGCATACGGACCGTATCTCGAGCAGGGCGCGCCGTTCGTCGGCATGATCCGGCCGGCCGACCGCGCCGCCGGCGCGCTGCGCCAGCTGCTGTCCCGGACCGTTTCGACGGCCCGCTCGCGAAATGAAGACGCACGCGCCGACGCACGCGTACACAACCGGCTGCCCGCCGATACCGGAGCCAACCGATGACCCGCACCCTACGCCCGGTTCCCGAACCCGACCTGCCGCGCATCCTGCCGGTCATCCTCGCCGGCGGTTCCGGCACGCGTCTCTGGCCGCTGTCGCGCGAACAGTATCCGAAGCAGCTGATCGAGCTGACGTCGAACGAATCGCCGCTGTCCGCGACCGCGCGGCGCCTGAACGGCATCGCGAACGCCGCGCTGGGCGACACGCTGTTGCTGGTTTGCGGCGAACAGCATCGCTTCATGAGCGCCGCGCAAGTGGTCGACCGCGCGGCGCCCGCGCGCATCCTGCTCGAACCGGCCGCGCGCAACACCGCACCGGCGCTCACGCTCGCCGCGCTCGATGCCAGCGTGCTCGAGGACGACCCCGTGCTCGCAGTGATGCCGGCCGACCACGTGATCGCCGACGTCGGCGCGTTCCAGGACGCGATCGCCCGCGCGGCACGTTACGCGCAGGAAGGCGCGATCGTCACGCTCGGCGTGCTGCCGCGCCGCGCGGAAACGGGCTACGGCTATATCCGGGTCGGCGAGCCGCGTACGAGCCGCCACGGCGGACAAGGCGGCTATTCGATCGGACGCTTCGTCGAGAAACCCGACGCCGCGCTCGCCGAGCGCTACCTGCAGTCGGGCGATTACTGGTGGAACAGCGGCATTTTCGTCACGCGCGCATCGGTCTGGCTCAAGGCGATTCGCGCACTGGCGCCCGAGATTCATGCGGCCTGCGAGTCGGCATGGCGCGCGGGCGTTGCCGAGGACCCGTTCTTCCGGATCGATGCGGCGGCCTTCGACGCCTGCCCTTCCGACTCGATCGACTACGCGGTCATGGAGCGCCTCGCCGACAGCAGCGATCTCGGCATCGAAGGCATCGTGGTGCCGCTGTCGGCCGGCTGGTCGGACGTCGGCACGTGGGATGCGATCTGGGAAATCATGCCGAAGGACGATCACGGCAACGTCGCGCGCGGCCCGATCGTGTTCGAGGACACGCAGGACAGCCTGGTGCGTTCGGAAGGCCGCCTCATCGCGTGCGTCGGGATGAAGGATGTCGTCGTGATCGAGACGCCCGACGCGGTGCTCGTCGCGAACAAGCACGACGTGCAGCGCGTGAAGAACATCGTCGCGCGCCTGAAAAGCGACCGGCGACCGCAGGCGAGCGAGCACCGCAAGGTGCAGCGTCCGTGGGGCCATTACGATTCGATCGATCTCGGCGAGCGGTTCCAGGTGAAGCGGATCGTCGTCGAGCCGGGCAAGCGGCTGTCGCTGCAGATGCACTATCACCGGGCCGAGCACTGGATCGTCGTGCGCGGCACCGCGAAGGTGACGCGCGGCAACGAAACCTTCCTGCTCAGCGAGAACGAGTCGACGTATATCGCGGTCGGCGAAGTCCATCGTCTCGAGAATCCCGGCCGGATTCCGCTGGAGATCATCGAGGTGCAATCGGGCAACTATCTCGGCGAAGACGATATCGTGCGCTTCGACGATCAGTACGGGCGCGAGGTCGAGGCACTGCCTTTGCAGCAGGCATAGCGGTGCGGGATACCGTGCGCCCGGCCCGCCGTGCGCGCGAACACCGCGATGGCGATATCGAACGACCGGCGCGTCTCGCCTTCAGTCGATATCGCGCCGCGACCGGCCGGACTGCCTGACGAATTCGCGTACCTGCGGCAACGACGAGACACCCGCACCCACCACGTCCGGTGCGACTGACCGCGATTGGAGCACGGCCGCGCACGGCCCGGCTTTCGCGTCGACGGCGGCGCAATCCTGCCGGGGGCCGACTCGCACCGTCATGCCGTGGACCTCCGACAAGGAATTGTCCACGAGCTGGACGCCCGACACGTTTCCCCACAAGCGAATGCCGTCGAACCGCGCGTGCGACACACGGTTGCCGATCACGGCCACGCGCGTCACCGAGCCCGACCACGTGCTGACCTCGATCGCGGCCTGCTGAGTGAGCGGACGCGGGTCGGTCCGGCCGGCCGCGGTCTGGATGGCCGATACCACGTTGTGCTCGACCCGGACGTCGGACACGCCGTAGGTCCGGTAGCTGTCTTCCTGCGCAACGAGGATCCCCGCACTCACCTGCACGTCACGCACGGTGTTGTTCGAGATCGTCACCTCCGCGCCGCCGACCACCGTGATCCCGCGCCCCCACGTGTTGCCTTCGAGCACGTTGCCGGTAATCAGCACGTTGCGCGTCAGCGCCCCGTCGGCCAGGTAGCTCACCACGGCGATCATGTCGTCGCCGGCCCCGCGGACGACATTGCCCTGAACCAGTACATTGCGCGCGCCGTGCGTGATGTGAATGCCGTCGGCGAGTGTCGACAGCACCTGGTTGCCGACGATCGCGACGTCCGCTCCGCCGAACACGAATATGCCCGCGCTGGCGCCGCCGTCGATGACGTTGTCGAGCACCTGCACGTCACGCCCCGTCACCTCGACCTTGGTCGATTCCGGCGTGTCGAGACGCGTCGCGCCGGTTCCCGTGAGATGAAACCCGGCGAGCGTCGACCCGTCGCCCCGCATCTCGATCGTCTGATTGCCGGGAACGGTCGCAATCAGCGTCGCGCCGACACCCGACAGCACGACATGCCGCTGCCGCACGACCAGCGAACGGCCGACGACATACCGTCCCGGCATGAACACCAGCCGCTGGCCCGGCTGCAGCACGTCCAGCGCCCGCTGCAGTTCGTCCGCCTGATCGGCTGCATCGGGGTCGGGATGAACGTACGCAGCCGGTAGATCCACGTGAATCGCACTCGTTCCGGAAGTGCCGGATACTGCCGCGGCGAACCCCGGCCACGCCAGGCAGCCAGCCATCATCATGCCGGCGATACCGGCGCATACGCGACACAGGCACGGCGATCTGTGCATATCGAATCACTTCCAGGGAGCAACCCGGCGCACGCATCAGCCGGTCGCATCGCCGGACGCGAGCACACCACGCCCCCGACGCGACGTGAGCGTACGCGCAAGCTTCACGAACGGTGCTTCACACAGTCGGTAGCCGGCCCACGACAACGGGATCAAAGGCACCATCGGTACGATCATGTAAAGACCGAGCGGCCATCCGGCGATGTGGAAACGCTGACACAGCCAGTACGCCGCAAACAGCGGAAGACTGTGCAACAGGTACACCGAGTAACTGATCTTGCCGATCCATGACAGCAGGCGGATGCGAAGCTTCAGCACGGTCGCGAGCATCGCGAACGTCGCGATGCCGATCATGTAGGCAAGCGAAATCGGAAGGTGAAACGTGTTGTGATGCCGCCAATCATCGATGGCCCCCGCCAGCGCAACGCCGACGACCGGCACCGTTGCATAAGCGACCGCCGCCCGGTAAGTGACGGAGAGCCGAGACAGCGCACCGCCTCTGGCCAGTCCGACATGCAGCAGTCGCGTGGGGTTGTCGTACGCCTGGCGAAAGCATGCGCCCCAGAACATGATGCCAAGATGATATGGCATGGTCTTGTACTGACTGAGAAGATCAGCCGGGAACAGGTGCAATTTGAGCGTCAACACGAACAATCCGCATAACCCGACAGTGACCAGGCACAGGTGGAGCATCCGGTGAAGCGCCCCGCACCAGAACAAAATCAGGCACAACCCGTAAAAATACAACTCCGTTTCCAGCGTCCAGCCATGCGGCAGGATCAGGCTTTCCCCAAAGGCAACCGGGATCATGGTCACATTTGCCAGAATGCCACGCAGGTCCATCGTTTTATCGAACAAATACCAATGAACAAAATACCCTGCGGGCAGCGCCAGCCAATAGGCCGGATACAGTCGAAGAAATCGACGAACGAGGAACCGCTTCGTGCCCGCGCCGATCTCGCCGTGCAGGCTGGTTGGAATCAGCATGCCGCTGATCGCGAAGAAAATGACCACCCCGATTCTTCCGAAATTCACGGAGCGCTGCAGCGTGTCCAGCACCTGCTGTGAACCGGCAAGAGGGACGAACCGTTCTGCATAGTGCGTCCATATGACCAGTATCACCGCAACGGCACGCATGGCGTCGATATGCTGAAACCGCTCGGAACTCATCGCGTTTGACATGACTGGAATGGTGAAGACTCAAGGCACAAGGCGGCTGGCCGGGTTCATTTGGGATCCGAATGCCTCGCATCGACCCAGTACCACCAGGCGAGTGCGAGAACTGCATAAAAAGCCGTACGCGAGCCGAACATCATCCAGTATTCACCTTGCTGAACGGCGAAGGTTGCATATGAAAAGACCTTCGCCATCAGCCATAGCATCACGACCCCGCCGCGCATCGCCACCAGAATCTGCAGCGCACCGAGCGCGCCGTACACCAGGCCGGTCATCGCGATGAAGAGAGCGCCTCCGGCATAGCCGAACCAGTACACGGGCACGGCCATGTTCCCCATCGTGAAGGTCACGTCGTCGAACATGTAGGCCCTGAGCACGCTCGGCTCGGTGTACGACTTCATCAAGTCACGCAAGCCGCTCGGTTCGGAATCGTCGAAAAATGTCGGCATGGTCCAGGAACCGAGCGAGTTCACGAAGCGCCAGAAGGCGTCCGTGCCACCCAGCCTCGGCGCCGTGAACAGGTGTGCATCGTTGTCGACCACGTACCACGGCTGGCCCTGAAGCAGAAAGCGCGACGAAAGCATGTCGGCAACTTCGAGCCCCTGCCCGCGGTAGGAGTACACAATGGAAACGGCACCCAGCAACAGCGCCAGTCCCGCACCGATACCCAGAAAGCGGACAACCGGCTTGCCGTTCATCGCATGAATCGAAATGAACGGCGCCAGCGAGCACAACCCGATGTGCAGCACTGCCATGAATTGCTCGCCATGCATCACGTTGAGCGCCAGGTCGACAGCCATCGTCAGGATCGCCGCCGCTCGGATGCGCTTGTCGGGACTGGTGGCAATGGTGCCCAGCAGAAAACCCATGAAGGACTGATTGTTCAGGAACAGGTTGAACATCGTCCCGTTCGATGAATCATTCCGCAGCGCGTATCGATTGATGCCGGAAAACAACGAGAACCCGGACGTCAGACCCGCGATCACGCCGATCGCGATGATCGTGGCCGCGAGCCCGAACCCGATCACGATACTGATCGGTTGAAACGTGATCCGTGCCTTGATCGGCTCGCGCGCCGGGCGTTCGTCCAGAAACCGATCGAAGGCAACGAACGCACAGACGACGAAAATCAGATAGAACGAAAGGAGCCGGCTGAACGCCCCTGTCGCGTCACCGATGACGTCGGTTTCCGTCAGATAGCCGCCGTCCTCCAATCCCACGCCTGCAAGGAATGCGGTCATGCCGATCGCCAGTACGTAAAGCATCGAAATGGCAAACACCGGGCGCGATTTGACCAGGGCGACGAGCCCCAGTGTTGCCAGCAGAAACGTGCACAAGGCGCTCGACTCCTTCATGCCGAGCGCCGGCATCACCGCGTTGAACAGCAATGCGAGCGTGAACAGCGTCAACCCGATCAAGCTGTTCGCGGAAACAAAGCCTCCCGTGCCGCCCAATGCTCCCGTCGTTCTATCCATCGTGCCGCAACCCGAAATTCGCGCCATCCGTCATGCACCCGTACCCGGCGGCGCATGGCTGATCATCACGGGCGCTCAGGACCATGGCAAACCGCGTCCGGGAAGGCCGGATCAACCATGACCCGACGAACGGCGTGGCTCGTGCCGTATCCGTATCGACTTGAGGTGTTCGTTTCGCCATGATCCGATAATTCATTTTCTGCGCTCCGCTCTGCTCAACATCACGCAACGTTTCTGAGCAGTTCCTTTCTTACGCGCGTCCATGCCCTGAACCACAACGTATCGGATGCGACGTAGCGAGGATCGGCCTGCGCCCGGGTTTCCTTCGCGTGTCGGTTCCCGTTCGCGTAATAGCCGTGGCGCAACGGTGAAAGCGCGAAGCCGTTAAACACCAGGCCATCCACGTTCGCACCGACCTTGTTCAGGTTCTCGATCGCGTCCGCCACATCGACGTAGCTGACCGAACCTTGACGCGCCACCATCAACGTGATGTCGGCGAACCTCGACAACATGGCGACGTATGCTGCCGGACGAACCGGCGGCGCATCCACGATGATCACGTCATATTCGCCGCGCAGCGAGGCGAGCAGCGCCCCCAGCTTCTCGGTGCCGTACAGGTTCGGCACGCGATCGACCTGTTTTCCGGCAGACAGCATGTCGAGATTTTCCTGAACGCGCGCGATCGCCTTCCTGAGATCGATCGAGCCTTTCAGCACATCCGACAAACCCTTCTCGTATTTCGCCGGCACGCGTCGGTCGATGCTCCCTTGGCCCGCATCGGCGCGCACAAGCAGGGTCTTCAGGCCGCTGGCCGCAAACAGACCAGCAATATTGGCGGAGATCATCGACTTGCCCTGCCCCGGTTCGGGCGACGTCATCAGGACAGTCGTCGCCTTGCCCCGATCCGCGCTCATCCTGCAACGCAACAGCATGGCCAGATTCGCCATCGCCTCGGCGAGCGGCGTATCCGGGTGCTCGCTCACCGCCATGAAAGCCGACCTGTCGCTCGGGTCGGCCTCGATCTGCCGCGGCGACGACGGTAGTACACCGAGCATCGGCACGCCGGCCATCGCTTCCAGATACTTCGGATCACGAACACGCCTGAAAAACAATGCAAAGCCTTGTGCCACGGCAACGCCCAATATCAGCCCGACCACTGCACCCAGCACGATCACGAGCATGCGCTTCGGCCGAATCGGCTTGTCGCTCACATCGGCCTTGTCGATGATCGATGCATTACCGACCGTGCCCGCTTTCGCGATCTGCAACTGCTGCGTGTTGTTCAGCAAGCCGACATAGAGCTGGTTATTGACTTCGACGTCTCGCGCCAGACGCAAATAGGTCTGCTGCTGCGACGGCAAGTGCGCCACCTTGCTTTTCAATTCGGCCGCCTGCTGATCGAGCGTCTTCAGCTTGTTGACCACGGCCGCGATCTGAGGCTGTCCGGCTACATATTTGGACGACAAGTCCTGATACTCGAGCTTGGCTTCGAGCCGCGACTTGTCCACCAGCGCCAATTGGTCAATGAGCAGCCTGACGTCGCCCTGCGAATCGATCGAACCTTGCGAGTTGCGAAACGTGTTCAGCGCCTGCTCCGCCTGCTCCAGCCGTGCCTTCACCGCCGGCAGTTGCGCTTCAAGGAACGCCAGGCTGCGTTCCGCGTCGTCTGAACGCCGTCTCGCGTTGATATCCAGATAGGCCGCGGCTATCGCATTGAGCAGCCGCGCGGCAAACACAGGATCGGGATCCTCGAGACTGAGCTGCATGATGCCCGACTGGCGTTTCGTTTCAGCGCCGGCCAGCTTGGTCAGGACGGCGTCGAGTCGAACGGACGTGGCAACCCGCCGTACCCGGAACTCCGTACCGGGGCGCGCCACGATCCGCGACACCTCCACGCGATAGCCGTTGCCTTCGCTCGGCTGGCCGATGACGCCCTTCAACACCGTTTGGCCATCGCTGTCCTTCAACAGGAAACGGTTGCCCTCGAGATAATCAAACTCCAGTTTTTTGCCAAGCTGTGCATCCGGGACGTCGAATTTGCTGAATTCGACTCGTTCACCGCCCCACGCCCAGAACGGCGTATTGAACAACGGCTTGACGAGACCATCCGCATCCTTCGACAGGATCGAACCAAGAAAACCACCGACGAGCGGAATCCGATTACTGACTGAAACTTCCGCCTGCGCGACGGTTTTCTCGATCGCCTGGGTGACGACCGTGCGCGAGCGAGCGATATCGATTTCGCCGATGACGGCGGAGTTCTGAATATCGAGCGCATTCGAAATCTCCGAAAGCGAACCCAGCGCGCTATGCTTGTTTTCCTGGACCTGTATCAATGTGTCAACAGAATAAATCGGTGTCGCCGACATCGCATACACGATCGCCAACAGCAGGCACCCCAGAAAAACAGAAATAAATGCATTTCGATAATAAAACACATTTTCCAGCAATTCGGTCAGCGTAAAGCGAGTCGCGTCGCGGGAAATATTTCCCGCGCCGTCTCGGTACTCATTAGATGAACGCTTATCCAATGCCATGCATAAACTCCCAAATTGCCACCTTGCCAGGTTTCTCGTGGCGCCGCGTGCTCGTGGTCACGCGTGCCGCGCGACACCCTTGCCAGGCCGGGCCATCGTGGGCGCCTGCCCTGCATCCGACTGCAGGTCGGTAAAAAGTGCGCCACTGAACCCTTGCCCCAGGAACCCCAATGATTCTGTTTGTCCGGGCCACTATGCGATAAATACCCGACGCGCTAAGTGCGATGGCTTACATTAACAGGCACTGATGGCGCGAATCTCTCGGTTGCCCATCTGTCTCGTGCTATGTTAAGTGCCCGTCGCTTCCCCTTTCGACAATCCATGACAATTGCGGGCTTGATGGCGCAGCCGGACGCATGACCGCCGATATCAGGATGTCGAGACGAGAAACGCCAGAAACTCGAAGGCACGGCAAGTATTAAATTAATTTGAATTGTTTCTAAATACGGGTCATATCCGGCCGGCAGACCAGCCGGTTTACCATGCTGAATGACGACATGAACAACCACCAGCTGTTCGATACGCTCGCGCTGAAAAAGAACGACCATGCAGCGCGTCGAATGCGCGCCGCGCTGTCCGTGGCGATTTCCACCCTGCTTTCGGCGTGCGCGTTCGCGCCGGGCCAGCACATGGCAGACCAGGCTGCATTGCCGGTCACGACCGCCGACAATGGCGACGTGACCAGTGACATGAAGGTGCCGGTCAAGCAGATCGATCTGACGCTGATCAACCAGATTCACACGGAGCAGAAGCAGCGCACCTCGTCGCCGATTCCGGGCAATCTGCTCGGCAAGCCGAGTGGCTACAAGCTCGGCCCGGGCGACGTGCTGCAAATCACGGTGTGGGATCACCCCGAATTCGCTGCCGCTGTCGGCCAGCCCACGCAGAACACGAAATCGTCCGACGCAGCACCCGGTTTCGTGGTCGATAGCGACGGCAACGTGCAGTTCCCGTACGTGACGCGGCCGATCCGCGCGGCCGGGAAGACTTCGGCGCAGGTCCAGCGGGAACTCGATGCCGAACTCAGGAAAGTGTTTATCAAACCGCAAGTGACCGTTCGCGTCGCATCGTTCCGCGCCGAGCAAGTGTACGTAGACGGCGAAGTGCGCGCCCCCGGTTCGCAGGCGATCAACGACATTCCGATGACCCTGGTCGAAGCGGTCAATCGCGCGGGCGGCTTCGCGCCGAGCGCGGATCAGAGTCGCGTGACGATCAGTCGCAACGGCACGACTTATCCCGTAAACGTCGCGCAGATGATGAAGACGGGCAAGAGTCCCGCCGCCATCATGCTGCAGCCGGGGGACCTGTTGCATGTGGGTGCGCGCGATGACAATCCCGTCTATGTCATGGGAGAAGTGAACAAGCCGACGGCCGTGCCGCCCCAACGCGATGGCTCGCTCACATTGAGTGCGGCGCTTTCGGAGGCCGGCCAGCTCAACCAGCAGACGTCGAACGCCCAACAGGTTTTCGTGCTGCGCAAGGCCGCCGACAGCGAGCCGGTCATCTATCACCTCGACATGAAGTCGCCCGTCTCGATGCTGCTCGCGAATCAGTTCCCGCTCGCGTCGAAGGATATCGTGTATGTCGACAACACCGGGCTGGTCCGCGCGAGCCGCGTGCTGAACCTGCTGCTGCCCGCCATCAGCGCGGGGTTGACCGGGGCGCTCATCACCAAGTAAGCGGCTTGTCGGAGGGACGGCAACGGCGACGCCTGTCGACTCGCATCGCACAATGGCTGCCGTTCGGAAGGATGGCGAATCCGTTGCATCACGCTTCCATCGCCGCCTCCTCGCCGGCGGCGCACGAATCGCCTCAGCCCGAACGTGCCGACAGGTTGATCAGACCGACCCGCTCACGACAGAGGACATACGCGAGCGCGACGGCGACGGCCGTTTCGGCGAGCAACACCGCGATCGCCGCGCCGCGCTCCGCGAACAGCATGGCAAGCGGCGGCAGCAGCGTCACGTTCAGCACACCGGACGAGATCAGGATGATGCTGAAGGCGCGCTTCATGCCCATCGGCAGCATGGTTTGAACACCGAACAGATCCGTCATGCATGCCATGAACGGCACCAGTGCCAGGCAACGCAGCACGCCGACCGTCGGCGCAAACGAGCTGCCGTACAGGATCCGGACGACGAGCGGTGCGCATGCGTAGATCGTTGCCGACATGGCCAGCACCAACGCGCCCTGCAGCACGATCAGCTTTCGCAGGAATGCAAACGCGTCGTCACGCGCGTGATGCATCAGATACGTGACGTGCGGATAGGTTGCGGCTCTCAGCGGTTGCAGCAGGCCGACCGCAGCCCGGATCAACTTGTCGCCAGCGGAAAAATAACCGGCGGCGACACTGCCCGAGACGATGCTCAGCAGGATGGTATTGGTCGATGCATAGAACGAGATCGACGTCGATGCCAGAAACACCTGCGAGCCGCCTTTGAGCGCGGCGGCGATGTCGGCGAACCGCACGCGGACGCTGTCGATCTCGCGGCGGAGGAACAGGTAGGCAAGCAACGTCACTCCGCACAGCAACGGCACCGCCGCGTTGATGGCAACCGCGTGCAGGAGATCGTCCGGCGTGCGCACCCACAAGAAGAAGGCAACGACACTGCATGCACGGTACACGACCACCGTGACGCTGTAGACGCTCAGCTTCTGGATGCCCTGAAAGTACCAGCCCGGCGTCAGCGCGGCACCGACCGCCATCCCGAACCCGATCAGCAGCGCCGTGCGCTCCGCCGCGAAATGCGGGATGAGCAGGGTCAGCGCGACGAGCACGGCGAAGCCGGCGACCGTGATCGCCCACTGGGCACACACCGTTGCCCAGAAAATCCGTGATCGCTCCACCCTGCCGTCCGCCAGCGCGACACGCGGCGTTGCGGTCAGGTCGAAGCTGTAATTGGCCAGATTGATGAAATACGTTGTCACCGCCAGCACGAACGACAACCGCCCGTATTGCAGGGGGCCGAGCACGCGCGTCAGCAGCGGCAACGTGACGAGCGGCACGACGTACGTCGAGATTTGCAATGCGAACAACAACGTAAAATTTTTTCGGACAGCGGTCATCGTGCTTTACGGGCTGAGAGGAAACAGTGTGCCAACTGTCAATGTGCCCACGTTCGCGGTACATCCGTGCCGATGCCAAGTACGGCACACAGCGACGACGCGTAGCATTCGACCGAGTAACGCGACCAGTCGTAGTGACGATTGTCGCTATCGAGGTGCGCGCGCAGTTCGGTGAGCGCACGCGCGAAGCCTTCGGCCGTGCTCCGGTAGAGGATCTTGTTACCGATCTCGTCACCAAAGGTCGACAGGCTTCCGATGTCGTGCACGAGCGCCGGCAGGCCGAGCATCGCCGCCTCCACGATCACGAGGGGGGCGTTTTCCACCCAGATCGACGGTAACACGAGGGCATCGTGCGTCGGCAGCGCGGCGAACAACGTTGCATGATCGAGGCGCCCGGCAAAGCGCAGCCTCCCCGATTCGACGAGCATCGCGTAACGTTTTTCCAGGTCGGCCCGCTCGGCCCCGTCGCCGTAAACGGTAAGCGACGCAATCGCATCGCCGGCCGATTCGCTCATGAGCGCGAGAAACCGGCCGAGGCCTTTGTCCGCATCCACACGTCCGACGAACGCGAGATCAAGGCGATCGCTCCGGACGGGCTTGGGCGGACGAGGAACCAGCGTCGAGTCGATCGGGTTCGGCACCAGTGTGGCGGGAGTTCGGCCGCACTGCGCGATGAGATCTCGCATGAACGGGCTCGGGCAGAGGATCTCGTCGAACAGGCCAAGCGGATCGAAAAGCGCATCGACCGCATGCCAATGCAATTTCTTCGCGACGTCGTGAAGAATTCCGCGCGGGCTGGCCTTCAGCGCGACGCGCCGGCTGCGATGCAGCAGGTCGATCGACAACGGTTGCGCGCGTCCGCGGGGATAGACAAGCAGGCTCGGGTTGTAGAACAAAAGATGGTAATCGTGCGCGGTCATGAACAGGCCACATCCCGAGTGCCGCTTGTAGCGCGCGAGCACCGGCAGAATCGCGCTCGACAGTCGGTTGTGGTAGTTGTGCACGAGGATTCGTTGCGGTCGAAACCGATCGAGCAGCGCAACGAGCGCACGCGCGGCCGCAGGTGACCACGCACTTGCACGCCCGCCGCCTTCGACATCGGGTAGTGCACGCTCGTCGAAGGTTTCGACGACAACGCCGTCGCGGGCACGCAGCACGTCGACGGACACACGGTACACTTCCTCGGCACCGCCCTTGCGAGCGAAGTCGTTGATCACCAGCACACGCATCACGATCGGCCTCGGCGAACGCAATGCCGCGAGCGCGAGGCCGCGTCATCGCCTGCACGGCAGGGCCCGATCATTGCACGCGCGTTTCGCGAACCGGCGTCATCCCGTGTCGCATGCACCCGATCGTGCGCCACCCGCTCGCGGTGACGCAGATTCCACTTCCGATGTTCCCGGCACTCTGGCTTCATTGTCATTCCTGAACGGAGTCGCGATGGCGCCTGCGAAAAGGCAACCCCATGAAAATTCGACACTGTCAGGATAAGGCGACCGAAGCGGCGGAACTGTTCGCCCGGTTACGTTAGTCGGAGACTCCGGCAAAACCGCCGCCGGCGTGCTCCCTGGTGCCTCGCTGCCGAGGCGCCCGCACGGGAGAGACGCCACGATCGCCACCCGGCCGGGCCCGCGCGCGACGTCTGCCCGAACGTCATGAATGCGCGTGCTCCGGCTGCGCGGGTGCCGCGAATTCGGCCGGCGCGTACCAGCCGGCAAGCATTTCGGTACAACGCGTGACGACGTACTGCGCAGCGGCGTTGCCGTGCAACGAGTGATCGAGCGCGTCCTGCATATCGACGGATACGTTCGGCCAATGCGCGAACGCACGGGATGCGGGGCCGAAATGCCGGACGAGCGAGTCGACGCCCGCATCGAATGTGCCGTAGACGAGATGGGTACGGATGCCGCGCGCCGACATGTCTCGCAGCAATCCCCGAGGCGTCTCGCAACCCGGACACCAGCCGAAATGCTCGCCGACACGCTTGATGGGCACGGTCATGACGCCCGTGACGAAACGGAACGCGGCACGCAGGACCGGCCGCAGATCGCGCCCTTCGAGCATCAGCCGACGCAGCTTGTGGCGGCTGCGCAGCGACGCCCAATAGCCGCGCATCGAATTGGTCTGGTTATTGACGGCATTCGCGAGTGTTTCTCCCCGTGGCCATATGAAAACCGGAAGATTGACCGCAATCACGCCGGCGAAATGCTCGCGCGCAGCGGCATGAAGCGACGCGTACGCTCCGGAGCAAATCCCGAACGCCACGATCTCGCGATGTCCCTGTTCCTTCAGCCAGTCGGCTGCGGATGCAATATCGTCAATCACCTGGTCCGAGTACGGAACGTCCGACTGATCGTCTCTCGCACGCGGGCCGCTGTCGCCGACGCCGCTCGAATCGACGCGCAGGCTGCTGATACCCGATGCAGCGAGCGACCGGGCAAGTCGAACCGCAAACCGGCCGTCGGCAACATGCGGATTGGCCGCCGTATTGGTGATCAACAGCGTCGGCGCGGCAGCACGCCGGGTGCTGCCGGCCGGTTCGCACAACACGCCGACCAGCCGCCCTGGCCCCACGGAGATCACTCGCTCGATGCAGCCCTCGCCCGACAGGGTCATGGCTGACTCGGCACCCCGCACGGGAGCGCGCACGGCCGCATCGGAACCATCGTCGACCCAGTTCGCGATCGTATCGAGCAATCCTTCGGGCAGCCGCGACCAGACAGGCTCCCGCATGAGGCCGCCCCAGTCGGGACAGGTCCGCGTATCGACCGGCACACCGCGTGCCTGGAGCGCGTCCGACAGCGCAGGACCGTCGCCGTACGGCGTATCGACGAGCAGCGCGCGCGCCGGCAACGCCTGGAGTTGTCCGGCAGACTCACACAAGTTGATGCCCCGCAGTGCCGCGACGAGATCGTCGGGATACGCGTGCCCGAGCACGTGGAGAGGCCGTTCGTCTCGAACCGCCTCCCGCACGGCCGGCGGCACGTTGTCGAGCCAGCGTTGCGCGACGAGAGAAAGCTCGCGCAGGTAGCCGCGGCCGCGCACCACCGGCGCCAGCGCGACGAAGCGCGTGAATCCGGGGATGCCGTCCGCGGCGAGGAGCGCCAATGCGGCGCCGGCGCGCACGCCGACGAGCGTCAGCGTGTCCGACGCGACACGCTCGCGCAGCGCATCGGCGGCATGCCGAACGCTCTCGAGCATGTGGTTGAAGCGGTCGGCGTCATGTTCGTCGCCCAGCGAGTCGCCACTCGCGGGATAGTGGAATCGCAGCACCGGAAAGCCGCGCTCGGCGAGATGCTCGGCGAGCGCGCGTACGAGTTTGTGAAGCCAGAGCGCCTCGTGACCGAGCGGCTCGCAAATCACGATGCCATGTGGGCGATGGCCCGCGTGAAACCAGCCGACACATCCGTTGAACTGAATGGGTGTCATGATCCGGTCCTTTCGCCATACACCTGATGGTTCGTCGCGCCGCTGGATGCCTGCCGCATGCCGCGAAGCAGGCATCCGGGCACCGGAGACGGCTGCGCGTGCGTCCGGGTGAGCGTTAACTCGCGGCCGGAACGAGGCTGCATGTACGCCTGGCCGAATAAACCGAATCGGGAACGACTGACGTTGCGACGATGCGAGCCGGCTCCCCGTAACCGGCTCCGTCCTTGCGTATCGATTTGGGTTCCCACGGAAACGCCTGTATGTGAAAACACCCGCGTGACCGTCCGGGTCCGGCGAGTGCCTGTCGAGGATCGCCTGACCTGCAAGCGCCTCTGAGTTGAGATTGGTCTTGGTAATTTATTAGTTCGGACGACGTTACATTTCTGTTCGTTCCCCCGGATCAGCTTGACAGGCCAGACACGACAACCTGCTCGGATAGCGGCGATTAAGCCATCCAATCCCGACGCGTTCCGTACGTCACATTACATTTTCACAACACACCGTCTCGGACTTGCGGCGCCGCTTCCACGCAAGGCTCGCATTACCGGTCGCGCACGGTCGCCCCAACCGACCGCTCGGCACGCGTGAGCCATATTGGCGTTCGTCCGTCGACGTGCAGATCTGCGCCCGGTCGCGAACCCGCCCGGTCGATTGTCCCTGGCGGCATCATCGGCACTCGATCGCCATGGCGCTGTCGAGCCGGTCGTACTCCGGCGCGACAATGCGCGCCGGAGTACACGATTGAACACCGTCCGGCACCGTACGTATGTGAGGAACCTCACTCAACTCGTCACACGAATATCGGTCCGCCGCATCAGGCTCCGCACAACCGCTATTGCCCCAGTCTTGGAATCATCACGACCGTCGGGGCAGCGCTATAGGTGACCGTCATCGCATCGCCTGGCTTCAGATCGATGAGACCGTTCGTCAAGCCGGCGGCATAGGCCGCCTGCCCGTTTCGCGACACGGCGATCGACGATACGGTACCGCCGGTAACAGACATGCTGACCCCGCTGAGGTTGCGGTTCGCGAACGTCCATGGCGAAGGACCGACCGTCTGCGCGACCGGGTTGAGCTGCACCCCAAGACCGACAAATCCGTTCTGAGCGATGTTGTCCTCGCCCCACGCAGTAGAACTCCACGAACTCGAGGAAATCAGCGTGTCGATCGCCCGCGGATAATTGACGGGCTGAGCCATGTAATTGCCACGAACTTTGAGAGATGCGCCGGCGACAAGCGTTCCGATCGTTATGAAACGGGCGAGTCCATTGCAGCAGCCGATGTTTTCTCCGACGTTGTCGCTGATCTCCGTGACATTCGCGCAAGAGCCATCCACGTATATCCCGTCCTTTGATATGCCGGATAGCTGGTTTTTCGAAACGATGCAATTGCGAGTGTTGTACAAGGCAATTCCGGACACCGCGCTCAATCCCCCAGTCCCTGTGAACGTGATGGACGCGCCGTTTGCGATTCCGGTTCCAGTAATGTTGTTCGACAGAGTGACTGTCGGACCGTTGCCATTACCCGACACCGCGGTTACATACGTGCCTGTCGGAATGTTCGCTCCGGATACCCCCTGGCCGACTGCACAGCCACGCGCCGACGGATAAGGCGTAAACGTCAGCGTGTTGGTCCCTGCCGCCGACGCGGCCGAGGTCACGATGGTCTGCGACGCCATGCAGACCATCGGCGTGAATACGATGGCGGCACCATTTGCGACGGTGCCCGTCACGCCCTTGCTGAGCGTCACTGAAGTCGCCGTCACACCGGTCACGAAGGTTCCAGCCGCGATGTTGGGACCGCTGACGGTCTGCCCGATCGAGACGCCGGTCGTTTCATCGCCTGGCGATCCGAAACCGTAGAGATCGTTGCAAGTCACGCCCGTCGTCGTGGAGAACGTGAGCACGGTGGCGCCGCTCGCAGCAGAAGCCGTCGACGAAATCGTCGCCCCGAACAGGCCGACGCCCGAAAAGATCACGGCCGCACCACTGGGAACGGTCGCTTTCCTGTCCAGCGTGACCGTCGAAGTGCCCGCCGATACAACCATACCGATCTGTACGCTCGTCGATCCATTGAAATACCACGCGGTCATGCCGACCGCGACACCAGGCGTATTGGCAAAGTTCAGTGTCATCGATGCCGACGTCGCACCGATCGTCGTCAACGGGAATCCGTTCTTGTTGTTGGGATCCCATGCATTGCTGATCGTGTTCTGCGAGATGTTAACGTGAATGTTGTTTCCAGCTGGTTGCCACAGTCCGATCGGCGTTCCCGCAGCGTTCTTGATCGTGTTGTTGACGATCGTGATATGCGAGTTGTTGAATCCGGCAGTTGCGGTCACGACCAATGCCCCATAGCCGATCGGTCCATTCGGCGAATTGACGATTGCACCGATATTCGATTGAACGCCGCACGTATCCAGAACGTTGTTCGCGATCGTCACATTGTCGTTGCCGTACGACTGGTAAACACTCGTCAACTCCGATGCGACATATATGCCGGCCGCCATCGGGTTGTAGATCTGGTTGTCGGTCACCGTGATGTCTTGCGCCCCGACGATCGCTACGCCACGCGCATATTTGGTTCCGACGACCCGGTTGTTTGCGATCGTGACACGGCGGGGCCGGACGCCCTCGTTGAAATAACCCACCACCGCAAACGCGTCGTCGCCGCCGTTGATCACTTCGTTGTTCGTAATCGTGATATCAGCGCTTGCCTTCGTCACATGAATGCCGTCATGCCAGATGTTGAGCAGCGTATTGCCGAACACCTTGCCGTTGACACAACTGCGCATCAGCGCGCCGCCGCCGGCCGAATTATTGAACTTGCATCCCGAGATTTCGAACTGGCTGCAGCCCTGCAAGTTGATCGAACCGGCGTTCTCGTCGGGGTAATACGCGGTCGCATTCACTGAAAAGAATTGCAGATTCCGGATTTTGAAATTACTGGCGCCGCTCCAGTAGATCACCGAATTCTGTCCTTGCGACGTCGTGCATTGCAGGATCGAGTCCCACCCGGCTCCGACGATCGATGCCGTTGCCGTCAGCGTATTGCTGTACAGGTAAGTCCCCGGCGGGAAATACAGCGGGATCCCGGCATTGAGCGCCACCTGGAGTGCCGCCGTATCGTCAGTCACGCCGTCACCCTTCACCCCGAACCGCCTCACGCTCATCGGGAGGTCGACCAGTTCCTGCAGCAGTGGCCGGGCGGTCAGACCCGTCGCGTTACCCACAACGTATGTAGCCGGAAATTCTGCTGTCATTCAAGCGCTCCATATCGCCGCGATTCAATCGCGATGCAAAGAAGTCAAAAAATGGGGGAATCCGAATGGAATGGGCGAGCACGATCGTTTGTGCTCGCCCATTCCAGAATAGAGGCGACAATCTCGACAAACAGTGCGTGAAATGACCTAAGCCAGGTTCGATGCGCACGCAACAACCTGGAACGCATGCCTCGCCGTATCGCCCTCGAGAACGTGGCGCGCAGGCACTTCTTACACTGCTGCACAGCCGCAATCGGGAACGTTGACCACCTTTCCACCTCGCCGCCCCACCTCATCAAAAAAAGATCGTACGTATCGGTAGAAACACCGATGCTGTAGTCAAACTACATTCGTACGATTGGTCGCTGCGGAGAATCGCTACATCCGAATCGACCGTGCAGGACGGTCCGCGTCGCCGTCCTCGATGTTCGATCGGGCCCAACCGGCCGTAACGATTCCCCGCCTGGCCTGGCGTGCCGACGCGCAACCACCCTGCAGCGCCAGCCGAATACCTCCGGTGCGAATCCACCGGTCGTGCGCAGCTCCAGACATCATCCGAACAACCGGCAATACGATCATGGAGAACAACATGCGAGACAAACTCTGGCCGGCCGTCGTGCTGGCAGCGACCCTCTGCACCACCGCCTACGCCGGCGACGCCGATTTCAATTCGCAGGGCGACGCGACCGAGTCATTCGCGTCGGCCGCCGCGCAACGACGCGCCGACCTGCTCGTGCGCAAGATGACGCTCGACGAGAAGCTTCAGTTCATTCATTCGCAATACGAAATGTCCAAGGTGCCGGGCGGCGGCGCCGGCTACATCCAGGGCGTGCCGCGGCTCGGCATTCCCGATCTCAACATGGTCGATTCCGCGACCGGCTCCGGCAGCACGTCGCAGGCCAGCACGACGTTCCCCGCGACGATCGCCGTCGCCGCGAGCTGGGATCGCAGGCTGTCGTACGACTTCGGCAAGCAGGTCGCGATCCAGTTGCGCGCGCAAGGGTTCGGCATGGGTCTCGGCGGTGGCACCAACCTTGCGCGCGAGCCACGCGGCGGCCGCCTGTTCGAGTATCTCGGCGAAGACCCGCTGCTCGCCGGCGACCTGCTCGCCGAACGCACGCTCGCCACGCAGCGGCAAAAGGTCATCGCGACGATCAAGCACTACGCCGGCAACGAACAGGAGCACGGCCGGATGGGCGGCAACACGCAGATCGACGAGCGCACGCTGCGCGAGCTTTACCTGCTGCCGTTCGAGATCGCCGCGAAGCGCGGTCGACCCGGCAGCGTGATGTGCAGCTACAACCGCTTGAACGGCGCGTATGCGTGTGAAAACAATCACCTGCTGAACGACGTGCTGAAAAACGAATGGGGCTTCCAGGGCCAGGTGCAGTCGGACTGGGGCGCCACGCACAGCACCGCGGCCGCGATCAACGCGGGGCTCGACGAGGAAGAAGACGTCGGGCCGAGCGTGTACCTGACGCCGGCGGCGGTCAAGCAGGCGATCGCGAACGGCTCCGTGTCGACCGCGCGCCTCGACGACATGGTGCGCCGCAAGCTCGCCGTGATGATCCGCGTCGGCGTGATGGACGATCCGGCCAAGGGCGGCGGCACGATCGATTTCGCCGCTGCGAACCGGTTCGCGCAGGCGGCCTCCGAGCAGTCGATCGTCCTGCTGAAGAACGACGGCAACCAGTTGCCGCTGGCCGCGTCGGCGCTGTCGCGTATCGCCGTGATCGGCGGTCACGCGGACACGGCCGTGCTGTCCGGCGGCGGCTCCGGCAACACGCGCGATCCGGTCTCGGGTTCGTTCGCGGGCTGCGGCGGCCTGACGTTCGGGTCGTCGACGGGCTGCAGCTGGTGGCGCAATCCTTGGCTGAAGGTCGACGTGCCGATCGTCGCGGCGATCCGCGCGCTCGCGCCGGCCGCGCAGGTCACGTACGCGGGCAACAGCGACCAGCAGTCGCCGTTCCGCGCGTACACGCAGCAGGAGATCGACCAGGCCGCGGCGCTCGCGGGCCGCTCGGATGTCGCGATCGTCGTGGTCGCGCAGCCGGCCGGCGAGGATTTCGGCGACCTGCAGAGCCTGAGCCTTGCGAACCCGTCGAACCAGGATGCGCTCGTCGAAGCCGTCGCGCGTGCGAATCCGCACACGATCGTCGTCGTCCAGAGCGGCAATCCGGTGCTGATGCCGTGGAAGGACAACGTGTCCGCCATCGTCGAGGCGTGGTATCCGGGCGAAGCCGGAGGCAAGGCGATCGCGAACGTGCTGTTCGGCGCGGTCAATCCGTCGGGCAAGCTGCCCGTCACGTTCCCGGCGCGCGATCAGGATTCGCCGACCTGGGGGCAAAACGGTGCGTTCGACAACGATCCCGTCTACGCGGAAAAGCTGAACATGGGCTATCGCTGGTATGACGCGCGCAACATCAAGCCGATGTTCGAGTTCGGCCACGGGTTGTCGTATACCCACTTCGCGTATTCGGGGCTGTCGGTGTCGAAGCAATGGGACGGCACGCTGAGCGTCGCCTTCACCGTGCGCAACGACGGGCGCGTCGCCGGCGCGGAAACGCCGCAGGTCTATCTCGGCGTGCCGTACAAGGACGAACCGCCGAAGCGGCTGGTCGGCTGGGAAAAGATCCGGCTGAATCCGGGCGAGGCGCGGCATGTGCGCGTGAACGTATCGCCGCGCATGCAGAGCGTGTGGGACACGTCGCGTAACGGCTGGCGGGTCGTATCGGGCGGGACGGTGTATGTCGGTGCGTCGTCGCGCGATATCCGGCTGCAAGGCAACTGATCGCCGCCGGACCAGCGGGGAGCCGCGCGCCGCGTGCCCGGCTTCCCCGTGCCTGCCGATCATCCGAACGGCGCTACCGGAGCAGCAGCGCCAGCACCGTCGCGAGCGCGGCCATCACGACGATCGCCGCCGCCACGCCGGCCAGATGCGCGGCAACCACCAGGCCGGCCGGCAATCGCGATGCGATGCCGGCCATCACGCACCGCCCGCTTCCAGCGTGTCGAGCAGCGGCCGCGCCAGATGCAGGATCTGGTACACCGTGCCGGCCGCGCCGTCGTCCCGTTCGTGATCCGTGACGAGCGCACGCGTCAGCCGCCAGCGCAGCGGATCGAGACTGACGGCAGCCGCCACCACCCCCTGCCGTGCCGCGACTTCGCGATTACGCGCAATCTCTCGTGCAAGCGTCGCGTCGAGATCGGCATCCGCCGGAATATCGAGGGTTTCCAGACGCGCAAAGCGTCCCGTCGCTGCCGCGCCCTTGCGCGCATCGAGCGCGACCTGCGCGTCGATCGGCGCGCGCCCGAAGCTGTCCGTCACGACCCGATAGCGGCCGTCCGTCACGAAGCGGGCGAACGCCTGCTCGCTGCGCCACAGGTAGAACGACGCATAACCGTTTTCCGTCGCGCCGAAACGGCCTGCTTCGCGAAGCAGGAACCCCTTGAACAGCAATTCCGGCGTGTCGTCCCACAGCCTGCCGCGCTCGCGCACGCGATTCCGGATGATCTCGAGGTCGTAGTCCGCCGGCAGGCGGTGCACGTAGTACGCGGTCAGCATGATCGACTCCTGGCGAAAGAAACGGCGGGACATCACGACGGCTTGGGAACAGCGTAGAAGACCTTGAATCATTTGAAAAGACGATGGCATCATATTTCAATGATTCGTTTTTAAAATGGATGAGTGCGCGATGAAAACGCTCGACATCGAAGCCGTGCAGGCGTTCGTGCTGACCGCCGACCTCAAGAGCTTCACCCGGGCCGCCGAGGCAATGGACACGACGCAGTCGGCGGTGAGCCTGAAGATCAAGCGGCTCGAAGACGGTCTCGGCCGCCGCCTGCTGGAACGCACGCCGCGGCAGGTGCGCCTGTCGGCCGACGGCGCCGCGTTCCTGGAGCCGGCACGCGAACTGGTCGCCGCTCACCACGGTGCGGTCGGCGCATTCGGCACGGGGCAGCGGCGGCTGGTGATCGGCGTCAGCCACCATGTCGTCGGCGCCGATCTCCCGATGCTGCTGCGGCGCATGAGCGAAGCGGAACCGGCGCTCGTGCTCGAGATCCGCGTCGCGGCGTCACGCGACGTGCTCGATGCATTCGACCGCGGCCAGCTCGACGCGGCCGTCGCGCTGCAGCACGACAGCCGGCGGCTCGACGGCGAAACCATCCTGTCGGAGTCGTTCGGCTGGATGGCGGCGGCGGATTTCGAGTACCATCCGCCGCAACCGCTGCGGCTGGCCACGCAAGCCGAGCCGTGCAGCGTGCGCCGCATGGCGGTCGGCGCGCTGGACGAAGCCGGTGTCGCGTGGACGGAAGTCTTTGTCGGCGGCGGTGTCGCGACGATCGGCGCGGCGGTGTCCGCGGGGCTCGCCGTCGCGGCGCTCGGGCATCGCGTGGCGCCCGCCGGCACGGTCGACGTGGGCACGCAATACGGGCTGCCGCCATTGCCGGCGCGCGACGTGGTGCTTTACTCGAACCAGACCGATGCGCAGGCGAGGCAAGCATTGCGCACGCTGGGCGCGGCGCTGCGGGCGTCGGTCGGCGTGCGCTGACGCCGGGCGCGGTATGCTTCGACAGGCGCCGCGCATCCGCGACCGCCGAGACAGACAACATCCGGAATACGGGCAGGCGATTGCATCGAGCATGCTTGCCCCTGACGATCGACGTGACTTACACCCTATCCGCACCCCGTACGACCGAACTCGAGATCCGCAAGAGCCGCTTCATCGGGTTCGCGATCCCCGTCGACGACCGCGACGCCGCGATGCAGGTGCTGCAGCGCCTGCGCGACGAGCACCCGACGGCCACCCATGTGTGCTGGGCATTGCTGGCCGGCGGCCAGTCGGGCATGTCGGACGACGGCGAGCCGTCGGGCACGGCTGGCCGCCCCATTCTCGAAGTGCTGCGTCATCACGATCTCGACGGCGTGCTCGGCGCGGTCGTGCGTTACTACGGCGGTGTGAAGCTCGGTGCGGGTGGCCTGGTGCGCGCCTATACGGACGCGATCGCCTCGGCGCTGCTCGATGCGGAGCGTGTCGAGCGGATTCGCCAGACGCGCCTCGCGATCGAGATCGGCTACCCCGAGGAGGCGCGCGTGCGCCGCTGGATCGAACAGGCCGCGTACGAACTGGTGGACAGCGCGTACGGGATGACGGTGAAGCTGGTGATCAAGCTGCCGGAAACCGCCGAGGCCGATGCGAGAACCGCGCTGTTCGACCTGACGCAGGGGCGCGCGGGTTTCCCGGCGCTTTGACGCGCGGGCAAGGCACCCGCCTTCCCCGCTGTGCCCGATCAAGCCTGACGCATTCCGGCGTCAGTAAGTATCCGGCACGATCATGTCGTCCGGCGTCGGCCGGCGGATGTAATCCTCGTGATGCTCGCGCGGCGGCAGGTCGATCGACGGGTGCGGCACCTCGTGATACGGCACCTGGCTCAGCAGGTGGTGGATGCAGTTCAGCCGCGCGCGCTTCTTGTCGACGGCCTGCACGACCCACCACGGCGCTTCCGGAATGTGCGTGCGTTGCAGCATCTCTTCCTTCGCGGCCGTATAGGCCTCCCAGCGGCGGCGGCTTTCGAGGTCCATCGGGCTCAGCTTCCACTGCTTCAGCGGATCCTGGATCCGGGCCTGGAAGCGCACTTCCTGCTCGTGATCGGTGATCGAGAACCAGTACTTGACGATCTGGATGCCGCTGCGCACGAGCATCTTCTCGAACTCGGGCACCGACCGGAAGAACTCCTCGTACTCGTCGTCGGTGCAGAAATTCATCACGCGCTCGACGCCCGCGCGGTTGTACCAGCTGCGGTCGAACAGCACGATCTCGCCGCCTGCCGGCAGATGCGCGACGTAGCGCTGGAAGTACCATTGCGTGCGCTCGCGGTTGTTCGGCGCAGGCAGCGCAGCGACACGACACACGCGCGGGTTCAGACGCTGCGTGATGCGCTTGATCGCGCCGCCCTTGCCGGCCGCGTCGCGCCCTTCGAAAATGACGACGAGCCGATGCCCGGTGCTCACGACCCAGTCCTGCAGCTTCACGAGCTCGCCCTGCAGCCGGAACAGCTCGCGGAAATATTCCTTGCGCGCCTCGCGGCGCTCTTGCGAAAACAGCAATGCGTCGCCGTCGTCGAAGCGCCGGTCGTCGAGTTCCATCTCGAGCTCTTCGTCGTACGCGTCGACGAGATCCTCTTCGAAACGGCGCTGGCGCGCTTCCATCGAGTTCGTATCGAGGTTGTCGGTCTCGGTGCGGGTATCGTTGTCGCCCATGGGGCCTCCTTCCGTCATTGACGCAGCCAAACTCCACCATTATCCCAGTGTCGCGCGTCAAATTCATGAAAACGGGCGGCCACGCCCGTCAGAAGCGGAAGTTCAGCAGCACGCTGGCCAGCACGGGGTTCGCCGAAATGTCGAACGTGTTCGATGCGAGGGTCCGGTTCGGCTGGCTGATGTCGAGCGTGATCCTGGTCCGCAGCGGGACGTAGGTGACCATCCCGGTGAGCCAGAGCCGGCGCGTGATCTGGTAGCTCGCGCCGACGGTGAACACCGGCTCCCACACGCTCTTCACCTTCGCGGACACGTTGGTCTTCCCCGACAGCAGCAGGTCGCCGCCGGCATCCCAGATTCGCTGGAACAACGCCGGGTCGAGCAGCAGCGACTGCAGGCTGCCGATGTCCGCGCCCGCCGCGAGCAGCCCGCCGAGCGACGCCAGCTTGCGCTGGAACACGGGGTTCAGGTTCGTGTTCGTGAAGCGCGTGTAGCTGATGCCGATGCCCGCGAACGGGCGGAAACGATCGTCCCGCTCGCCCAGGTAGTACTTGAACACGACGGAGCCGAGCCACGCGCGCGTGGTCGCGAGCGGGTTGCTTTGCGTGTTCGCGAGATCGATCAGCGGAAAGCGCCCGTGGACGCCGGCAAAGATGCGATCGAGCGGCAGCGCGATGCTGCCGTGCCCGCGCAACGTCAGCACCGGCGGAATGCCGCCTCCGAGTTCGGCCGCCCAGTTCTCCGAGAAAAAGTGAGTGAACGTGAACGCCAGCGTGTTCGTATTGCTGAGCGACAGGCTCGAACCCTGGTTCTGGAAGCTGTTCAGTCCGAGCGCGTCGGTGCGCGTCGTCACCGGCGTCGACCGGCCGGTCGTCGCGATGAAGTGCCAGCCGAGGCCGACCATGTTGCGGTCGTCGCCCGCCAGTTGCTCGAGCAACGGCGGCGCTTGCGCGGCCGGCAGGTCGGGCAGCCGCGAAGGATCGACCGGATGCAGTTCGTACGGCATCCGGTCCGCGTGGACGACGCCGCCGGCCGGGGCACCATCTGCCGGTGCGTCATGCGGCGCGGCCGAATCGCAGCCGCCGGCCGCATCGTTGTCGTCGAAGCCGATACCGTCCACGCCATCGTCGCGCGCTGCCGCGCACGCGCGCCCCGCTCCGCCGGTTCGCTGCCCGAGCGTGATCTTGCGTGCGGTCAGCGGGACGGCGTCGGGTGGCGCCGCGTCGGCCGAAGCGCCGTTGCGCCCGCCGCGTGCCGGCCCCGCGTCGGTCGCCCACGCGCTCGCATCGAACCCGTCCGCGTCGCCGCCCTGCCAGAAGCCGATGCCGTCGGCGCCGGCTTGCCAGCGCGGTTCCGCGTCGCCGTCCGGCTGCGGCGCACCGTGCGCGGCGGCCGCGCATGCGAACAGCGTCGCGCCGAGCCAGCGCGACAGCGGACGCGCGGAACCCGGCCGCGCGCGGCGGCGGCACGTGTCGCGATTCGCCATCGGCTCAGGCCGGCACGCCGAACAGGCGCTGGCGGATCCGGTACAGCGGCTCGAACAGCCATTCGAGCAGGCTGCGCCGCTCCAGCACGACGTCGGCCTTCAGCATCATCCCGGCCCGCAGCGACAACGGTCGCCCTTCGAACGACGGTGTGCGATCGGCGAGTTCGACCCAGGTCTTGAAGTAGGTCTGCGGCGCGGCCGCGTCGCCGGGCAGGTTCAGTTCCTTCGCCGAGAACGCAACGGGCGAGATCGACAGCACCTTGCCGCGATAGGTGCCGAACTTCTCGACCGGATAGCTTGCGTACGCAACCTTCACTTCCTGCCCCTTCTTCACGAAGCCGGCCTTCGACGACGGAATGTAGACCTCGGCGATCAGCCCGTCGGCCTTCGCGGGCAGGATCTCGACGACGCGCGTGCCGGGCGGGTCGATCACGCCGCCCTGCACGACATCGAGCCGCACGATCTGCCCGTCGGCCGGCGCGTACAGCACCTGGTTCACGTTCTCGTCGATGTTGTATTCCTTTGCATTCAGTTCTTCCTGCTTGATCTTCAGCTCGGCGTTCGCGCCGTCGTACTTGCTCTGCATCGTGTCGAGATCGCCGCGCAGCTTCATCGCGTTCTTCGCCAGCTCGGCACGGCGCAGCAGCAGGTCCTGGTACGCCTGCCCGGCCTGCAGGTACTGCGTGTTGACCTGGTTGTACTGCTCGAGCGTCACGACCTGCTCGTCGAGCAGCTGCTTCACGCGTGCGCGCCGTTCGCCGTATTCGTCGACGATGCGCTTCTGGTCCTGGATCTGCCGGTCGATCAGCCCGCGGCTCTCGCCCTGCGCGGCGATCTGCTGGTTGATCTGCTGCACCGACGACCGGTATTCGAGCTGCGCCGCGTCGATCTGTTGCTTCACCTCGACGCGCTGCCGGTCGAGCGCCATGCGCATCCCCTGCACGTTGTTCGCCTGGCTGACGAAGCTCGTGTCGCGCGTCACCGCGAGCAGCCGCTGGCCGGCCTTCACGTGCTGGTCCTTGCCGACGTAGATGTCGCGCACGGCCCAGCCCGGCGGCGCACTGACGCCGATCAGCCCGGAGCGCGGCGTCAGCATCCCCGACACGCTCTCGGTATTCGCGTAGCTCAGTTCGACGAGCGCGGTGACGAACATCGCGAACATCGCCAGCGACAGGTAGCAGAAGAACCGCATCGACACCGGCACGTCGACGACGCCGCGGATCACGGTGCCGAAGGTCGTGCCGCGCGCGAGCTTGCGCGACGGCTTCTGTTCTCGGAGGGCGGAGTTCCAGGTCGGCATGGGGCAGGCTCGTCAGGAGCGACGCCGCGCGGCCGCATCGAGCAGCGGCGCCGGCATCAGGTAAGGCGTGAAGTGTTCCCAGAAATGCCATTGCTCCGGCTGGCGCACGAGCGCCTGTTCGAGCCGGTCGACGATGCGCTGGTGCGTCGCGCGCACCGGCGACGCGTCGTCGTCCGCGCCGAGCATCGGCGCGAGCGGGCTGGCCGCAAGCTCGGTGAAATGCACCGCGCAGCGATCGCGGAACGGCACGCCCGTCGCGTACGCAACGAGCAGCGGAATCCCCTGCTCGACCGCAAGCTTCACGCCGCCGCCGGCCATCCGCACCCAGCGCCCGCCGAGCCGGCAGCGGTTGGTCTTGCCGAACTTGCCGTGCAGGTCGGAGAACAGCAGGAACACGGGCGCCTCGCGCCGCAGGCTCGTGATCAGCCGCCGCAGGTGCACGCGCTCCTCGATGTCGATGAACTCGACCTCGCCGGCACCGTATTCGGCAACGAGCCGCAGCGCATCGTCGAAGAACGCGCCGGGCGCATCGCGGTGCAGGATCACCATCAGCTTGCGGTCGTCCGGAATCATGAAGCGCAGCTTCGTGACGAACAGCATCAGGTTGCCGAAGTGCAGCCCCGCGAGCATCAGCGGGCCGCCGCGTGCGAGCGCCGCGCGCAACTGGTCGTCGCCTTCGCACGCCATGCCGTCGATCATCGACTTCATCGATTCGAGGCTGTGCGTGCGCAGCTTGAGCCCGGCGAATTCGGCCTCGAACAGCTCGCGCACGATCGCGGCCGACACTTCGCGCACGCGCCGCGGATCGTCGTTCAGGTGCGCGCTCAGCATGTATTCGACCGCGCGTTCGACCGATTCGCGAATGCGCGGAAAGCAGCGCAGGCACGCGCCCGAGCACCAGCGCATCAGCCGCAGCCCGCGCGCGGGCGACGTGCGCAAAGCGACCGCACGCACCGCGCGGCGCACGAGGAACGCGTACGAGAACGGATTGAGCAGGAAGAGTCGCCCGAGCATCACCGCATCTCCTCGTTCGCGCGCCATGCGTCAGTCGCATCGATCAGGATGCCTTCGTTCATCTGGTAGATGCGGTCGACCATCGACAGGATCGACGCGTCGTGCGTGACGAGCACGATCGTGCACGGCAGCGTCAGCACGTTGCGGCAGATCTCGTGCGTCGTCGCCTGGTCGAGGTTCGACGAAAACTCGTCGAGGATCAGCAGGCGCGGCTCGCAATACAGCGCCCGCGCGATCAGCAGCCGCTGCATCTGGCCGGCCGACAGGAATTTCTGCGTATCGCCAAGCGGCGTGTCGTAGCGGTGGTCGAGCCGCTCGATCTCGTCGTGGATGCAGGCCAGCTTCGCCGCGTCGAACATCGCGCCGATCCGCGGCGCCGGCGCGAAGTTCGTGATGTTGTCGCGGATCGTCCCGCGAAACAACTGGTCGGACTGCGTGACGGCCGCGAGATGCTTGCGGTACTGCCGCAGGTTGACTTCCGCGAGATCGACGCCGCCGACGAACAGCGTGCCGCGATCCGGCCGCACGAGCCCGCAGATCAGGTTCAGCAGCGTCGTCTTGCCGCTGCCGGTGCGGCCGACGATCGCGATCTTGCCGCCGGCCGGCACGTCGAGCGCGATGTCGCGCAGGATCGGGCGATTGCCGCCCTTCGGCGTGTACGACAGTGCGCGGATCGACAGCGCGCCGTCGAACCCGTCGACCGGCCGCACGACCGCGTCCGGCGCGGGCTCCTCGGTCTCGGTCTGCAGCACGTCGGCGACGCGGTCCATGTGAACCTGCAGCACCTTGCGGCGCACGTAGAGCTGGATCGAGTCGATGAACTTGTCCGCGAACAGGTTCTTGTACTGGATGAACGCGTAGATCACGCCGATCGTGCTCTGGCCGTGCATCACGAGCCACGCGCCGTAGGTCACGATCACCAGTTGCTCGACATGCACGATTCCCTTCGAGATCGCATCGAACAGCAGTTGCAGCCGCTCCTGCTGGCGCATCGCCTGCAGCTTCTGCGTGAACGCGTTGACCCACAGGCTGCTGCGCGCGGTCTCGGCCGACAGCAGCTTGATCGAATGCGCGGAGCGGATGTTCTCGATCAGCAGCGCATCGGCCTCGGCGCCGCGCGTGAGGATCTGCGACATCGCGTCCTGCAGTTGCGGCTGGATCGCGAGCCGGCTCAGCGCGAACAGCACCATCCCGGCCAGGCTGATGCCGGCCAGCACCGGGCTGTAGTACAGCATCAGCACGAGCGTCAGCGTGCAGGTGACGACGTTCAGCAGCCCGCCGACCAGCCCGTCGACGAGAAAGCGCCCGACCTCCGACACCGACGACACGCGCGAAATCGAATCGCCGGTGTTGTGGAACAGGAAATAGCCGATCGGCAGCCGCGCGAGATGGCCGACCATGTTCGCCGACAGCTGCTGCGACACGATGTTGCGCAGGTAGCTCTTGATGTTGCCGACGAGGTTCGCGTACAGCGTGTCGAACAGGAACACGATCGCGAACAGGATCGTCAGCAGGTACAGGATGTCGACGTCGGTCTTCTTCAGCGCCTCGTCGATCGTCAGTTGCACGTACGATGGGCCGAGCAGCAGCAGGAGCTGCGCGGCGACGCCGCCCGCGATGCCGATCGCGAGGCTCTTGCGGATGCCCGTCAGCCCTTCGAGGTAGTCGCGCAGCCGGATCCGGTCGGCCTGCCCCGCCCGCGTGAAGCCGATGTCCGGATTCAGTTCGAGCGCATAGCCGGTGATGTGCGTGAGCGCCTGCGCGAGCGGCAGCTTCGTCTCGCCGAGCGCGGGATCGACGATGTGCACGCTGCCGTAGCCGACCTTCGTCAGCACGACATAGTGATTCATCCCCCAGTGCAGGATGCACGGCGTCTTGAGCGCGTCGAGTTCGCCCGCGTCGAACTGCAGCCCGCGGGCGCGCAGCCCGAGATCGTTCGAGATCTCCATCAGGTCGAAGAACGACAGCCCGGAATCGATCCGGACCGGATAGCGGTTGCGCAGCGTGCGCAACGTCGTTTCGCGCCCGTGCCACGACGCGATCATCGCGAGGCAGGCCAGGCCGCACTCCGTCACCTCGTCCTGCAGGACCGGACGGACTTTACGCGTATTGAAGAGCATGGTCGGGCACCCGGGGCGCGACGACGCGCCGCCCGGGCCTGCCGGTGCGGGCCCGTGACGGGTCGTGCGCGAGTCGCATGGGCGCAGCCGGCGCGCGGCCGGCCGCGACGGAAGATCGGTGTTGCCGGTTGCTTGGCAGGCCGCTCAGCGCGACGAGCCGAGCGACATCCGGAACTGTTCGACGGCGTGGGCCTGGTACTGGGTCATCAGGCCCTGCAGCGTGGTCCCGATCGACTGGTTGACGAGATCGACCGTATAGGCGGCCGAATTGGAGTAAAGCGACGCGCCGCCGCGAATCTGGCGGGCCTGTTCTTCCGTGATGTCTCGCATTTGTCGTGGCCTTTATATTTTCGGAATGCCTTCAGCCGTCAGCCAATTGCAAACTCGATGGCCGTTTGCTTTATTACGGAGATAATCCGGCACTCCCGCCTCCCGATAATCGCCCGAATCCGAAATAATTCATTTCGGAGTCGCTTTATTACCACTGCGGCGATCGATTCTTTTCCTTCTTTTCGCAGCATTTCGCGCGGGGGGCGCCTCCCCGCGCACGGCGGTTACTTGCCGGTGTTATTGAACGTCTTCGGGTTCTGCAGGTAATTGCCGAGGCTCGGCAGGAACTGGCCGAGCGCGGTCACCACCGGCGCGGCGTCAACGGCGAGGCTACCCAGCGAGCTGATCGCACCGCCGCCATGCACATTCCTGACCTGTTCCGTCGTCATGACCTTCATCATTCTCTCCTCGTAAAAAATAAAGATGATGCAAAGAACCTTCATTGAAAGACAAACGGCTTTTAATCCCGAGCGACTTGTTAATCTAATAATCACTGCGATTACGAGCCGAAATCAGGCTATCATGCGGACGCATCGGAATTCAATGGAGGACACACTCTTACAGGTGTGTTTTTCGTTGTGTGACGGGTAATGGACATTCATGCTGTTTGAATTTCAATTTCAAAACGTTTAAATCCCGCCGCAAGGCATTGCGGCACGGGCAGGAGACGGAGACGGCCATGTTTGAAACGAGATGCGCGAATCGCGGATCGGCGACGCGGAATGCGGGTATTTCCCTATCAAGATTTTCAACTAGGTGGAATCCCCGACTTGCAACCGTGACAGTGTTCGCTGTAACGATAGCCAGCGGGTCGATCAACGCGCAGGCGTTCTGCCTCGACACGGCCTACCAGTACGCGTCCGTGCACGATCCGCGCTACCTGCAGGCGCGCAGCGAATACGATGCGGCCCGCCAGAAATTCCCCGAAGCGCGCGCGCAGATGCTGCCGCAGGCCGCCGCGCAACTCGAATGGGGGCGCTACGGCACGCACGCGAACCTGTTCGGCATCGACGTCAGCGGGTCGAGCAACGCCGCGTACGGTTCCGCGCAAGTCACGCAGGCGTTGTTCAACGTGCCCTACCTGTACGACATGCGGCGCGCGACCGAATACGAGGAATCAGCAAAGCAGAAGCTCGAGGTCGCGAAGCAGGACCTGATCCTGCGCGTCGCGAACGCGTGCTTCGACCTGCTGAGCGCGCGCGAGAAACTGCAGTCGGCCGACGATGAAGTCAGCGCGCTCACGCGGCTCGAAAGCGACACGCGGCGCATGGCGCAGCTCGGGATGAAGACGATCGGCGACACGGCCGAGATCGAGGCGCGTCGCAGCCTCGCGGAATCCGACGAGGCACTTGCCCAGACCGACGTCGACGCGCGTCGCGCACGCTACGAGACGCTGCTCGGTTCGACGATCGACTTCGCGCGCTGGCCGCGGCTCGCGATGCGCGGGTCGTCGCCGCGCATTCCGTCGGGCGAATACGCGCCGCAGGACAACCCCGCGTACCGGCAGGCGTATCGCGATGTCCAGGTCGCGCGGCTTGCGGCGAAACGCGTCAGCGCCGAGCACTTGCCGACCGTCGACCTGTTCGCATCGTATTCGCGCGGGCTCAATCCGAACCTGCGCGGGCTCACCGATCGTTCGGACTTCCATCAGAGCGCGGTCGGCGTGCAGGTGACGATCCCGATCTTCTCCGGCGGCAGCGTGTACTACCGGCAGGTGGAGGCCGAGCACGTGACCGAGCAATACCGCAACCGGCTGCGCGAGGTCGAGGAACAACTGGGCACTGATCATCGCGAGGCGCTGTCTGCGCTGGAATCGGTCGGCAAGCGCATCCGCGCGCTGCAGCAGTCGCTGCAGGCCGCCCGGCTCGCGTACGATTCGTCGATGAAGGCGCATCAGGTCGGCTACAGCACGACCTACGAAACGCTGAACCTGCGGCGCGACATCTCGGGCATCCGGCAGAAGCTGTTCGACAGCTATCTCGATGCGCTGAAGCTGCAACTGAAACTGAAAAGCGTGCTCGGCACGCTCGACGAACAGTCGCTGATCGCGGTGGACAGCTTCCTCGAAAGCAATGCGGCGAACGACCGCGGTTGAACGCGATGCCCGCTCGTCGCTTGCCGCATCCGTTGCTCGAGCGCTGACGCCGGCCGGTTCGCCGCGCGTCAGTCGGGCGGCGGCAGCACGACCGTGTCCTCCGGCCCGAGCACGCGGCCGTCCTGCGAACGCAGCTCCAGCTTCCTGACCGGCAGCCCGGTCTTCCGGTCGACGAGCAGCACGTGCGCCTCGTCCGGTTCGAAGAAAAAATCCTCGCCCCACTGCCGCAATGCGACCAGCAGCGGAAACAGCCCGCGCCCCTTCTCGGTCAGCACGTATTCGTGATGTGCGCCGCCGTCGGCGGCCGGCACGATGTCCATGATTCCGTGCGCGACCAGGTTGCGCAGGCGGGCGGCCAGGATGTTCTTCGCGAGGCCGAGGTTCTTCTGGAATTCGCCGAAGCGGCGCAGCCCGTCGAACGCGTCGCGGACGATCAGCAGCGACCACCAGTCGCCGATCGCGTCCAGCGGGCGGGCGACGCCGCAGGGGGAATCTTCGTGCGTGGTTCGTCGGTTCATCGATGCATGGAGCAATGCCGCGCCCGGCGGGTGAACGGCGGTCGTGTCCGGTGAAATGAATGGTTGCAATATAAAACCTGGATAGCAAAAGATCAATTGGGCGAACCCGACTGTTCGGGATCGATGAACGGTGCGAAGGTTTCGGCCCAGATTGGCATGTGGCGCATACCGTTATGACGATAAATTTCCTAATCAGCTCGTTCGAGCGCGTCGCTACGCGTGAGTGACGCCGCCCGCCGGCAGCCAGCCGGATCACTCTTTCGGTTGCAACTTGAAACCTTCTATCCTACGCTTCCATTCGGTTTCAACTTGAAACCAGACTATCCGACTACCTGAAGGAGCGTTCGATGATCCGGTCCGATGCCACGTTCGACGGCACCTTTCCTTTCGCCCCGCATTTCGACGACGCATCCGGCTTCCGGATGCACTACGTGGACGAAGGCCCCCGCGACGGTGAAACCGTCCTGTGCCTGCATGGCGAGCCCACGTGGGGCTATCTGTTCCGCCATCTGGTGACGGCGCTGAGTCCGACGCACCGAGTCGTCGTGCCCGATCACATGGGATTCGGCAAAAGCGCGACGCCGCAGGACCGCAGCTACTGGCTGCAGGATCACATCGACAATCTCGAGCGCTTCGTGCTCGCGCGCGGCCTCGATCGCCTCACGCTCGTGATGCACGATTTCGGCGGCCCGGTCGGCATGGGGCTCGCCGCGCGTCATCCGGACCGGATCCGGCGCATCGTGTCGGCGAACGGGCCGACGCCGTTCGGCCAGCCCGACCTCGTCGAGCGGCTGACCGCGAACGGCCGCGATGCGCCGTGGTTCCAGTGGATCATGCGCGCGGCGGCCGACGACACGCTCGAAACGGTACTCGGGCAGCTCGGTTTCAACATCCTGAGCACGCTGAAGCTGAACGGTTTCGAAAACCACGCAGTCGTCACCGATACGTGGATCGACGCGTACGGTGCGCCGTTCGCGCAACCGGCGGATTGCCTGGGTGCGATCGGATGGGCGCGCGGCCATGCGGCCGGCGCGCACCGGTTCGAGGCGCCCGATGCGGCGGCACTGCGCGCGATACGCGACAAACCCGCGCTCGCGATCTGGGGAGACGCCGACCGGACGCTCGGCGCCGAACACTTCCTGCCGCTCTTTACCGCACTGTTTCCGTCGGCGCCGGTCGAGCGGCTGGCGGGCGTCGGACACTACTGCTTCGAAGATGCGCCCGACGCCATTGCGGAGCGAATCGCCGGCTTCATCCGGACGACCGGCTAGAAAAATCGGCAGCCGGATCGACACGCCCGGCTGCCGAACGACGTGCGCGCCGCTTTCGCGAACGCGAACACGCACGCATCACGTCACGTCACGTCATCGAATGATCCGCGTCACACCCCGCCCACGCGGATCGGCCATCGCTTCCGGCGTCTTGCCGTCGATCTTGATGACCTGGATGTCGCCGCTGAAATCCTGCCCCTTCAGCGTATAGCCGCGCGCCTCGATCTGCTTCGCGAGTTCGCCTTCGATCGGGTGGTACGGCTCCCAGAAGATCGTGTTCGGCGGCAGCAGCTGGTGATGGAAGCGCATCGCGCCGACCGCTTCCTTCAACGGCATCCTGAAGTCGTAGATGTTGTTGATCACCTGGAAGATCGACGTGAAGATCCGCGAGCCGCCCGGCGTGCCGATCACGAGCGACACCTTGCCGCCCTTCGTCATGATCGTCGGCGACATCGACGACAGCGGGCGCTTCTTCGGTTCGATCGCGTTCGCGTCGCTGCCGACCACGCCGAACATGTTCGCGACGCCCGGCTTCGCGGAGAAGTCGTCCATCTCGTCGTTCAGCACGATGCCCGTGCCGTCGGCGATCACGCCCGAGCCGAAGTAGCCGTTGATCGTGTACGTGTTCGACACCGCGTTGCCCCACTTGTCGACGACCGAGAAGTGCGTCGTTTCGGCCTTCTCCGGCATCGTCGTGCCGAGGCCCGGCTGCACGCTCTTCGTGTCGGCGATCTGGGTCGGGCTCACTTCGGCCGCGCGCTTCGCGATGTACGCGTCGTCGGTCAGTTGCGCGATCGGCACTTTGTAGAAGTCCGGGTCGCCTAGATACTGCGCGCGATCGGCGAACACGCGTTTCTCGATTTCGGCGACGAGGTGAATGTATTGCGGCGAGTTGAGCTTCACGCCCTCGAAGTCTGGCTTGAGGACAGCCTTCATCTTCAGCAGCTGCACGAGGCCGATGCCGCCCGAGCTCGGAGGCGGCGCGGTGATCACGTCATAGCCGTTCCACTTCGCCTGCACCGGTTGGCGCCATACCGCGCGGTACTGCGCGAGATCCTCGGTCGTGATCAGCCCGTTGCCGTCGCCGGTCTTCATCGACGCGGCGATCAGCTCGGCCGTCTTGCCCTTGTAGAAGCCTTCCGCGCCGTCGTTCGCGATCCGCGTGAGCACGTCGGCGAGGTCGGGCTGCTTGAAGTTCGCGCCGGCCTTCAGCCCCGAGAAATACTTGTCGAAGTTGGTCTTGCCGCCGAACTCCTTGGATGCATCGACGCCGCGCTGCGCGAGCTGCTCGTCGACGACGAAGCCGTCGCGCGCATAGTGGATCGCCGGCGCGAGCACCTGCTTCCACTTCAGCTTGCCGAAGCGCTTCTGCGCTTCCCACATGCCCGCGACGGTGCCCGGCACGCCAGCCGCGCGCGGGCCGTACAGGCTCATGTCCTTGATGACGTTGCCGTCCTTGTCGAGGTACATGTCCTTCGTCGCGGCGAGCGGCGCGCGCTCGCGATAGTCGATGAAGTACGGCTTGCCGTCCTTGTAGATCGTCATGAAGCCGCCGCCGCCGATGTTGCCGGCCTCCGGATACGTGACGGCGAGCGTGAATGCGATCGCGACGGCCGCGTCGATCGCGTTGCCGCCTTCCTTGAAGATCCGCTCCGCGGCATCCGCGCTGTACTTGTCGGCCACGGCAACCGCCGAGCTCGTCAGGATGGCCGGCTGCGGCCCTTTCGCGTACGCAGGCGCGTTCGGCAGGAACCCGATGCCGGCCACCGTCGCGAGCACGGCAGCCGATGTCTTGAAGCGATTCAGCGTAGTCATTGCATGTCCCCCATGTGGATCTTCTTCAGGCAGGAAAAGCACCTGATCCGCTTATAGCCGCTGGCACCTCGTCAGCCACATGAGGATTTCGTAGTAAATCGGGTAATTCGGCATGAAACTGCACCGCATATTACGAATTGACCCGGATTGCGCGCGGTTGATCACTCAGCGGGCCGATGGCGTATGCGCGGTCACGTTGCAGCGCCGCGACGTGCAAACGCATCGATCGAAACCACATGCAATACACGCCATCACGCAGCGCACAAAACCGAAAGTTGCGAACCTCGCGACATGCCGCGCAGCACGCGCAAAAAAATCTGCAAACGCCCCTCCCGCAGCGCGATTCGATCTGCGAAGATAGCGCCCCTTTCGCACGGCATCACCGTTTCGACCACGTGCCGCTTCACGTTTCTTCGTCTCGCTCGCTATGGCATCACACAATGCGCATCACGCGTCCGGCTTCGCGGCCGGCGTCGCCGCCGCCGTCCTCGTCGCACAAACCGGCGCCACCGGCCCGTGGCACATCGGCATGCTCGCCGCGTTCGTGGCGGGCGTCGCGGGCGGCACCGCGCCCGACTGGCTCGAAGTCGCGTGGTGGAGCCGCAAGCGCCGCCTGTGGATCACGCATCGCACCGTCACGCACTGGGGCATCGGCTGGATCGCGCTGCTCGCGCTCGGCTGGCACGGACTCATCCATCATCCGCATCCGCTGTGGGCCGCACCGCTGTTCGGCTTCGCCTGCGGCGGCGTGATGCACCTGCTGGCCGACTGGCCGAACCCGCTCGGCGTGCCGTGGATCTGGCGGCGCCACTCGCTCAACCTGTGGAACAGCGGGCATTGCGACCTGATCGTCGTGGCCGCAGCATGGGGCGGCACGCTGTGGCTCGCGCAGTCGCTGTGGTCGCGCGCGCCGCTGCTCGAACACTGGCTCGGCTGGCTGCATCGCGTCTAGTTGCAATTCGACGCAATTCGGCACACCGAATTGCACGCAACTTTCGGTTCGTTGAAAGCGCGGTGCGCGCCCCCATCTGAATCTGGATCGTCAGCATGCATGCCCGGCACGCACGCGCGACGTCTGGCACACTGACGATTCGATTCATGCACGGTTCGTCCGCGCACTCGCACCCCATTTCAACGTTTCGATGGACGTCACAGCTACCCGCCCTGCAACCCGCGCGCTCGACGTGTTCCACCCGGCCGTCGCCGCGTGGTTCCGTCGCACGTTCGCCGCGCCGACCGGCGCGCAGGCGCTCGCGTGGCCGCACATCAAGGCCGGCCGGTCGACGCTCGTCGCCGCGCCGACCGGCTCCGGCAAGACGCTCACCGCGTTCCTGTGCGCGCTCGACGATCTGGTGCGCGATGCGCTGGCGCACGACGGCACGCTGCCCGACGCGACGCTGGTCGTCTACGTGTCGCCGCTGAAGGCGCTGTCGAACGACATCCACGTGAACCTCGACGCGCCGCTCGCCGGCATCGCCGAATCGCTCGCGCAACTCGGCCTGCCGGTGCCGGCGATCCGCACGGCCGTGCGCACCGGCGACACCACGCAAGCGGAGCGCGCCGCGCTGCGCAAGCGCGCGCCGCACATCCTCGTCACGACGCCCGAATCGCTGTACGTGCTGCTGTCGTCCACGTCGGGGCGGCAGATGCTGTCGAACGTGCGCTCGGTCATCGTCGACGAAATCCATGCGCTCGCGTCGTCCAAGCGCGGCAGCCATCTCGCGCTGTCGCTCGAACGCCTCGACGCGCTGGCCGGCCACGCGTTGCCGCGCATCGGGTTGTCGGCCACGCAAAAGCCGATCGACGCGGTTGCGCGCTTCCTGGTCGGCGGCCCGGCCGACGCACCGCGCGACTGCACGATCGTCGACACGGGCCACACGCGCAAGCGCGACCTCGCGCTCGAACTGCCGAACGTGCCGCTCGAACCCGTGATGGCGACCGACGTGTGGGAACAGGTGTACGACCGCATCGCCGGGCTCGCGGCCGCGCATCGCACGACGCTCGTGTTCGTCAACACGCGGCGCACCGCCGAGCGCATGGCGCGCCATCTCGCCGACCGGCTCGGCAAGGACGCGATCGCCGCGCATCACGGCAGCCTCGCGAAGGAACACCGTTTCGACGCCGAGCAACGCCTGAAGCGCGGCGAACTGAAGCTGCTCGTCGCTACGGCGTCGCTCGAACTCGGCATCGACATCGGCGACGTCGATCTCGTCTGCCAGGTCGGCTCGCCGCGCGGGATCGCGCCGTTCCTGCAGCGGGTCGGCCGCTCGGGACACCATGTCGGCGGCGTGCCGAAAGGCCGGCTGTTTCCGCTGTCGCGCGACGAGCTCGTCGAATGCGCGGCGCTGCTCGATTGCGTGCAGCGTGGCGAACTCGACGCGCTGCGCATTCCCGAAGCGCCGCTCGACGTGCTCGCGCAGCAGATCGTCGCCGAAGTCGCGTGCACGGAATGGCAGGAAGACGCGCTGTACGCGCGCTTCACGCACGCGGCACCGTACGCACGGCTGACACGCGAACGCTTCGACGAAGTGATGAAGATGCTCGCCGAAGGCTTCACGAGCCGGCGCGGCGTGCGCGGCGCGTACCTGCATCGCGATGTGGTCGGCGGCACCGTGCGCGGGCGCCGCAACGCGATGATGACCGCGACGACGTCCGGCGGCACGATCCCCGACATGGCCGACTATGCGGTGCTGCTCGAACCGCAGGGCATTCAGGTCGGCACCGTCAACGAGGATTTCGCGATCGAGAGCCTGGCCGGCGACGTGTTCCAGCTCGGCAACCAGTCGTACCGGATCATTCGTGTGGAAACGGGCCGCGTGCGTGTCGAGGACGCGCAGGGGCAATCGCCGAGCATTCCGTTCTGGCTCGGCGAGGGGCTCGGGCGCAGCGACGAACTGTCGGCGGCGGTCGGCCGGCTGCGCGCACGGCTCGACGGGCTGTTCGCCGACGGCGAACGGCAGGCAGCCGCCGGTGCCGGTTCCAGTTCCGGCGGACGCAAACGTGCGGGCGGCAACGCAGAAGCCGAAGCGAATGCCGCAGCCGGCACCACGCTCGCCCCCGCCGACAGCCGCCTCGCACCCGCATTGCGCTGGCTGGTCGACGATCTGCGCCTGTCCCCGGACGCCGCGCGCCAGATCGTCGACTACCTCGCCCGCACGCGCGCCGCGCTCGGCGCGCTGCCGACGCAGGACACGCTCGTGATGGAGCGCTTCTTCGACGAGTCGGGCGGCACGCAGCTCGTGATCCATTCGCCGTTCGGCAGCCGCATCAACCGCGCATGGGGGCTCGCGCTGCGCAAGCGCTTCTGCCGCAGCTTCAACTTCGAGCTGCAGGCCGCCGCGACCGACGACGCGATCATCCTGTCGCTGTCGCTCGCGCACAGCTTCGCGCTCGACGAAGTGTGGCGCTACCTGCGTTCGGCCAGCGCCGAGCACGTGCTGGTCCAGGCGCTGCTCGACGCGCCGATGTTCGGCGTGCGCTGGCGCTGGAACGCGACGACCGCGCTCGCGCTCCCGCGCTTCACCGGCGGCCGGCGCACCGCGCCGCAATTGCAGCGGATGAAGAGCGAGGATCTGCTCGCGACCGTGTTCCCCGACCAGGTCGCGTGCCTCGAGAACATCGTCGGCGAACGCGAGATTCCGCATCATCCGCTCGTCGACCAGACGCTCGACGACTGCCTGCACGACGCGATGGATACCGACGGCTGGCTCGCGCTGCTGCGCCGGATCGAAAGCGGCGCGATCGAGCTCGTCGCGCGCGACCTGCCCGCGCCGTCGCCGCTCGCGGCCGAGATTCTGAACGCGAAGCCCTACGCATTCCTCGACGATGCGCCGCTCGAGGAGCGCCGCACGCAGGCCGTACAGTCGCGCCGCTGGAGCGATCCCGAGTCGGCCGACGATCTCGGCGCACTCGACGCCGATGCGATCGACGCCGTGCGCGACGAAGCATGGCCGCTCGTACGCGACGCCGACGAAATGCACGATGCGCTGCTCACGCTCGCCTGCATCGCCGACAGCGAAACCCAGGCCCACGCAGGCTGGCCCGAGCAGCTCGCAGAACTTGCGGAACGGCGCCGCGCGACGCAACTCGTCGTGCCCAACGGCGCCGCGCTGTGGGTACCGGTCGAACGGCTCGTATGCCTGCGTACGCTGCATCCGGACGCACGCACGATGCCGGCGCTCAAGGTGCCGGCCGCGTGCGCGCAGCCGTGGGAAGCCGATGCAGCGCTCGTCGACGTGATCCGCGCGCGGCTCACCGGCTTCGGGCCGCTCACGCTCGACGCGATCGCGACACCGCTCGGCCTGCCGACCGCGTCGATCGCGACGGCGCTCGCGGCACTGGAGCGCGAAGGCTACGTGATGCGCGGCCGCTTCACGCCGGGCGCGACGACCGACGAATGGTGCGAACGCCACCTGCTCGCGCGCATTCACCGCTACACGGTGAAGCGGCTGCGCCGCGAGATCGAGCCGGTCGAGCGAGCCGATTTCATGCGCTTCCTGTTCCACTGGCAGCACCTGACGCCCGACACGCGCGGCACCGGCCGCGATGCACTCGCGGCCGTGGTCGAGCAGCTCGAAGGCTACGAGGCCGCGGCGAGTGCATGGGAAGACGCGCTGCTGCCCGCGCGGCTCACCGACTACATGGCCGGCGGCCTCGACGAGCTGTGCCGCTCGGGCAAGCTGGTCTGGACGCGCATCGGCGCACCTGCCCGGGCGGCCGGCACGCCCGTGAAAACGACGCCGATCGTACTGCTGCCGCGCCGCCATCTTTCCGCATGGCAGGCGCTGCGCGATCCCGATGCGCAACCGGCGCTGTCCGCGCGCGCCACACAGGTACGCGATGCGCTCGCCGCGCACGGCGCGATGTTCTTCGATGCGCTGCTCGACGACCTGCACATGCTGCCCGTCGAGCTCGAGCAGGCGCTCGGCGAACTCGTATCGGCCGGCCTCGTGAACGCGGACAGCTACGCGGGCTTGCGCGCGTTGCTGAAACCGGCCGTCAAGCGCAGCGCGACCTATGCACCGCGCACGCGACGCGGCGGCGCATTGATCGGCGGGATGGACGACGCGGGCCGCTGGGCGCTCGTACAGCGTCACGCGCCGCCGGTCGATGCGGCCGCGTCGAAACGCGGCCTGGCCGCGACCGATCCCGACGCGCTCGAACACATCGCATGGACGCTGCTGCGCCGCTACGGCGTCGTGTTCTGGCGGCTGCTCGAACGCGAAGCCGACTGGCTGCCGAGCTGGCGCGAGCTCGTGCGCGTGCTGCAACGGCTCGAAGCACGCGGCGAGATTCGCGGCGGACGCTTCGTCGCCGGGCTCGCGGGCGAACAGTTCGCGCTGCCCGAAGCCATCCCGATCCTGCGCGAACTCAGGCGGCAACCGGGCGACGGGCAGTACGTGTGCGTGACGGGCGCCGACCCGCTGAACCTCGCCGGCACGCTGCTGCCCGGCGACAAGGTGCCGGCGCTCGCCGGCAATCGCGTGCTGTTCCGCGACGGCGTGCCCGTCGCATCGCTGGTATCCGGTACGTTCCACTACGCGCCGGACCTGTCGCCCGCCGCCCGCGAGGATGCGCGCCTGCGGCTCGCGCGTTACTGCTGACATCGGCTGACACGCGCACTGCACGGACTACTGATCGCCGTGCCGCGCTGCCGCGATCGTTCGGGTAGCATCGAACGATCGACCGCACGGGCTCCCGCTCGTCACCCTGCACAACAAGACTTCCGGAGACTGCCGCACATGGCCTCGCATGCCGATTCTCCCGCCGCTCATCACGCGGGTTCGTTGACCATTTTCCAAGGCGCTGCGCTGTATATCGGCGCCGTGCTCGGCACGGGCGTGATCGCGTTGCCCGCGCTCGCCGCCGAGGTCGCGGGCCCGGCCTCGCTGCTTGCGTGGGCGGCACTCGTCGTGCTGTCGGGGCCGCTTGCCGCCACCTTCGCCGCACTCGGCGCACGCTATCCCGACTCGGGCGGTGTCTCGACCTACGCACGGCGCGCATTCGGACCGAAGGCCGCGGCGATCGTCGGCTGGTGCTTCTACTTTGCGGTGCCGGCCGGTGCACCGGCCGCCGCGATGTTCGGCGGCGCCTACGTCGCGGCCGTCACGGGTGGCGGACATACGACAGTCATCGTCACGGCCGCCGCGCTGATCGCGACCGTGTCGGCCGCGAACGCATTCGGCGTCACCGTTTCGGGCCGCATGCAGCTCGTGTTGTCGGCACTGCTCGTCACGCTGCTGCTCGCCGCAGTGCTCACGTCCGCGCCGCATGCGCGCACCGGGAACCTGCATCCGTTTGCCCCGCATGGCTGGCTCGCGGTGGGCCAGGCCGCTGCGCTGCTCGTGTGGAGCTTTGCCGGCTGGGAAGCGATCACGCATCTTGCCGCGGAATTCCGCCGGCCTGCCCATGACATGCCGCGCTCCGCCGGTATTGCGGTCGTTGTCGTCGGGTTCCTGTACCTGTCGGTGGCCGCTGCGAGCGTGATGGTGCTCGGGCCGTCCGCCGGCGCATCGGGTGCGCCGCTCGCCGAACTGATCGCGGGCGGCATCGGCAGCCACGCTCAGGTGCTGGCAGCCGCGGCCGCGCTGCTGCTCACGCTCGGTACGATGAATGCGTATTTCGCGGGCGCAGCCAAGCTCGGTGCAGCGCTCGGGCGCGACGGCGCGCTGCCCGCGTGGCTCGCGCAAGGCAGCCAGGTCGGCGGCGTGCCGCGCCGCAGCCTCGGCGTGATCGCCGTGCTCGCAGCCGTCGCGCTGGCCGCGACGACGCTCTCGGACGTTGGCCCGAAGCCGCTCGTGCTCGTCACGTCCGGATGTTTCGTGATGGTGTACGGGCTCGGCGCGGCAGCTGCGTTGAAGTTGTTGCCGCGCGGAGGGATCGCGTACCGCTGCGCGTGGGTTTCGCTGGTTGCAGTCGCCGGGCTGTTCCTGACGACCGGCTGGTATTTCCTGTGCCCGCTGCTGATCGCGGGCGCTGCACTGTTTTATCTGCAGGTGACCGCGTCACGCAAATGACCCGCCGTGTGCGAGCAGGCCGACGCGTGCCTGCTCGCATCGCTGCGCGTGCGAAGCGCCGGTCCGCAGGATGCCGGGTGCGATGCCTGCGCGCCGGTCAGGCCGGCACCAGTGCGAAGCTGAGCCGCTTGCCAAGTGCGGCAGCCGCGCTCGCGAGCGTCGCCAGCGTGAGGCTCGTGTCGGTTTCGTCGAGCAGCCGGTTGAGCGCGGCGCGGCTGGTTTTCATCCGCGCGGCCATCGCGGTTTTCGTGATGTGCTGCGCCTTCATTTCCTCGCCGATCTGCCACGCGATCACGCGCTTGATCGCGGTGGCGGTGGCCGCCTCGAGATTGCCTTCCGCTTCGAGGAAGGCATCGAAATCGCTGCCGATATGCGGGTTGTTCGTGGTCGTCATGTCGTACTCCAGTGCATGGCGTTGCCGGTCGCCCGACGCATCGGGGGCGATGCGTTCCGGCACAACCGGGAAAATTCAAATGGCATGCGTCAGCGCTTTCAGGCGCGCGACGGTGACGGAGATATCGTCCTGCGGCGTGGCCCGCGACTGTTTGAAGAAGCCGTGCAGCAGGACCATCGTGCCGCCGGACACCGTAAACAGCACGCGGGCGCTCCGCCCCGGCAGCATCACGCGGATCTCCCATAGATCCTTCGCCATCTTCCGGACCAGCGGCATGCCGAGCGGCCAGCCGAGTTGAACGGTCTTGATCTCTTCGCCGATCGCCCTTCGCTCCGCTTGCCCGAGCGAGCCGAGCCATTCGCGCACCGGCTCGTTGCCGCGGGCCGTGCGGAAGAACCGCACGCCGAGCGTGGCCTGGATCTGCTGTCTCGCCATCGTCTTGTCACCAATCGTACCAAAAACGGTACGATATGCCAAGCACCACGAAGATCGCTACTGGCCGGATGGCCAATCCGGCAGCGGGAAAACGGCTCGGGTCGTGCGGCGCGTGCAGCCCGACGGATCAACCGTCGCTGCGAGCCGGTTTGCGCGCCGCGCGTGGCGCCCGGTGCGCGTGCGCGTCGCCGAACCGCGACCGCGCGATGTCGCGCACGGCGTCGATCAGCGTCCGTGCGACCGGCGAGGGTTGCGCATCGGTGCGCAGTACGAGCCCGACCGGTTCGTCGGTGCCCGCGGACGGCAGCGGCAGGCGCGCGAGCGCACCGGCCGACAGGTCGTATTCGGCCGCATAAAGCGGCACGAACCAGACCGCGTCGTTCTCGAGCGCCAGCGCGCGTGCGACCGACACCGACAGCACCTCGATGAACGAATCCAGCGGCGGCACGCCGCATGCACCGAGCAGTTGCTCGGCCGACTGGCGGATCAGCGTGCCGAACGGCGGCAGCACGACCGGATAGCGCGCGAGCTCGGCGGCCGGCGCGGCGCTCGCCAGCAGCGGATGCCCGGCGCGCACGACCGCAACGAGCGGCTCGCTGTACAACTGCTCGAATGCGAGACCGATCATCCGCTCCGGCTCCGACAGCCGCCCGATCGCGCACTCGATCGCGCCGGACTTCAGGCGCTCGAGCAGATCGGCGTTCGCGGCCGTCGCGATCCGCACGACGACGCGCGGCCAGCGCTCGGCCAGCGCCTTCATCAACGCAGGCGCGAGCGACGCCGCCACCGTCGGCAGCATGCCGATTTCCAGCGTCGCGGCAGCGGCCCCGCCTTCGCGCGCGAGCAGCCCGACGCCCTGCCGCAGCGCCAGTACGCACGCATTCGCATGCGGCATGAACAGTTGCGCCTCGCGGGTCGGCTGCGCGCCCTGCCGGCCGCGCTCGAACAGCTTCACGCCGAGAATCGACTCCAGTTCGGCGATCGTCTTCGACACGGCCGGCTGCGTGATCGACAGGCTTTCGGCCGCCTTCTGCACGCCGCCCAGCTGCGCGACCGCGAGAAAGCACTGCAGGTGCCGGAACTTGACCCGGCCGTCGGCGATTCGATTATTCATAACGAGCGGTTATGCAGATGACGACAAAACGCCATTTTGCATAACTTTCCGGAAAGCCCCAAGCACGCGGTGCGATGTCACGCGACGCGCCGCAGCGCCTGGAAACCGGACGGCTCCCAGATCCGCTTGGCGATCAGCAAGCCCGTCCCGTGCTTCTGCCCGAGCGGCGCGGACGACGACTCCGCATGCAGCGCGGCCGCCTTGCTGCGCAACCGGCGCAACTCGAGTTCGAGTTCCGCGGCGGCGGCCTCGGTCAGCATCCCTTGCGAGAACGTCATCGTCTCGCCGGCGCCGTCGAAGCGGCTGTCGAGGAAATCGCCGAGCGCATGCGCATGGAAGTAACGGCGGATCGGCCCGCCCGGCAGCCAGTCGAAATCGCGCGCGACGCGCACGCGAATCCGGTCGCCCGGCAGCAGCGCGACGACGTTCATCCGGTCGAGCATCAGCAGGTATTTCACGCACTCGGCCTTCGTCACCTGATAGGCCGACACGATGTCCTGCACGGTCCAGTAGTTGATCGCGCAGACGGCCACGAGCAGCAGTTTCTCGTCCGACACGAGCAGCGCCTCCTGCTGTTCGGTCAGCACGTGCAGCCTCGGCGCCGATGCCGACGCCTCCTGCACGAGCTCGGCCAGCGTGTAGCCGAGCAGTTGCGCGATCTCGGCAAGGCGCTCCAGCGTGAAGCGGCCGCTGGCGAACAGCCGCTTCACGCTCGTCTCGGAGACGTCGAGCGCACGCGCGACGTCGCGGTAGGTCATGCCCTGCGCCTTCAACTGGCGCTTCAGCGTTTCGATGAGTTGGGCGGTTTCGGTCATATCGGTATCGAAAAATGATGCTCCAGGTCAGATATTAGGCTACCTGCGCTCACAGATGAGCACTTTCCGTTACTTGTCTGCATAATCCGCTCCGTCCTGTCACTCAACGACGGAGCCGAAATGACCACCCGAACCGAAACCGCCGCCTGTGAACCGCACCACACCGCTCCGCGCGAAGCCCGCGACACGGCTCGCACCCTGCCGCTCTCGACCGTGCGCACACTGGCCGCCGGCGCGCACGTCGGCGATCTCGTGTTCATCCGCGTGCCGGCCGGTGCGCCGCGCGACGCGGCAGGCACGACGGGCTCGACCGGTGCGTGGGCCAATCGCTTCGGCATCGTCGTCGATACGTCGGGCGACGAACCGGTGATCGCCGAATCTGCCGCGCTGGCATGGACGACGCTCACGCCGCTGTCGCGCTTCGTCGCCCGTACCGACGGCGGGCGCATCGCACTGGCCCGCCGCGTCGCGGCGCCGACCGCCGACGCGCAGCGCCGCGTGCATGCGACGGCCGAACAGCGGATCGACGCACTGCTCGGCAAGCGCTTCAACCCGCGGGTGCGACGCGGGTTCTGCGCGCGGTACGTGAGCGACGTGCTCGGCACGGACCCCGCTGCGACGCCGGCCGCCTTGCTGCGCAGCGGCGCGCTGACACTCGAATTCGACGGGATCGTGTTCGATCCCGGCCATGCCTGACAACGGGCGCGCTCGGGGAGACCGCATAACAACAAGAACAAAAGACAAAAAATAGCGACGGGCTGGCTGGAGGGCCGTGCACGGGGTCGTCACCGACGACGCGAAGCCCGATCGCTTTCATCCGCCGGACAGGCATCCTGTCCGGCGGATTTTTCATGGGCGCGCCGAACATAACGAACAGTTATGCGATTCGCTAAAAAAGGTCATTTTGCATAACTTTCCGGATTGGCTAAAGTCCTGCCATCCACTTTGCGAAAAACCTATCAGGAGACGCCCGATGGATTCCCCCACGATCCTCACGCCGCGCGACTGGCCGTCGCATCCGGCCTATGTCCACCCCGAGTACCGCTCGTCCGTGAAGCGCGGCCCGACCCGCCCGCTGATCCCGCTGAAAGAGAAGTTGCGCGACCAGTACGCGCCCGTCTACGGCGCCGAAGATCTCGGCGCGCTCGACCACGACCTGACGAAGAACGCCGTGAAGAACGGCGAGCCGCTCGGCGAGCGCATGGTCGTCACGGGCCGCGTGCTCGACGAAGGCGGCAAGCCGGTGCGCAACACGCTCGTCGAGGTGTGGCAGGCGAACGCGGCCGGCCGCTACGTGCACAAGGTCGACCAGCACGACGCGCCGCTCGACCCGAACTTCCTCGGCGCGGGCCGCTGCCTGACCGACGACGAAGGCCGTTACCGCTTCCTGACGATCAAGCCCGGTGCGTATCCGTGGGGCAACCATCCGAACGCGTGGCGCCCGAATCACATCCACTTCTCGCTGTTCGGCGATTACTTCGGCTCGCGTCTCGTCACGCAGATGTACTTCCCCGGCGATCCGCTGCTCGCGTACGACCCGATCTTCCAGGGCACGCCCGAGGCCGCGCGCGATCGACTGATCTCGCGCTTCTCGATGGACATCACCGAAGAAGGCTACGCGCTCGGCTACGAATTCGACATCGTGCTGCGCGGCCGCGACGCTACCCCGATGGAGCGCTGAACCATGACGACGCTGAAGCAAACCCCTTCGCAGACGGTCGGCCCGTACTTCGCATACGGCCTGTGCCCGCAGCAATACGACTACGACCTGAAGAGCCTGTTCACGCCGACGATCGCCGCGGCACACGCCGAAGGCGAGCACGTGCTGCTGGTCGGCCAGGTGTTCGACGGCGACGGCAACGTCGTCGGCGACGCGGTGCTCGAATTCACGCAGGTGGATGGCGCGGGCCGCTACCCCGCCTCGCGCGACGACATCGCGACTTCCGGCTTCACGGGCTTCGCGCGGGTCGGCACGGGCACCGATGCGCAGCAGCGCTTCGTCGTCGAGACGGTGAAGCCCGGCCGCATCGCCGCCGACGAGGCGCCGCACATCAACGTGACCGTGATGATGCGCGGGATCCTCACCCATGCGTTCACGCGCGTGTACTTCGACGACGAAGCCGCGGCGAACGCGACCGACCCCGTGCTGAATGCGGTGCCGGCCGAGCGCCGCGCGACGCTCGTCGCGAAACGCGACGCGCAGCCGGGCCGCCCGGTCGTCTACCGCTTCGACATCCGCATGCAGGGGCCGGACGAAACGGTATTCTTCGACGTTTGACGCGTGCGCCGGCGCATGCCGGCTTCGCACGCAACCGCACGCCGCGTGGCGCGATACCGACGGGCATCGCACCACGCGGCGTTTTTCTTGAGCCGTCGCGATCGTTCGATGATGCGTCGCATCGTGGCGAGTGGCGGCGGCGAACCCCGGTCGCCCGAGGCTTCCCGCCTCGATATCGAACGCCCGATTGAAACGCATGCTGCGACCGCACATGCATCGTCGGGCCAACGGGATATCGTTTGCGCGTTATGCGGCGTATCCTTCGTTATCCGCAACGAGCCGGAAGGATTAAATCGGGCGAGGCAATAATTACGCAATTCGTGCGCGACGCCGCCGAACGGGCCGTTCGCGCATTTTTTCTGACCGAGTGCCTTTAAACGCGTCCGACCGAATTTGGCGGGCGCGTATTTTTTTGCGCTGCGTCCGGCTAGCGCCGGATCTCCAGATATCGGCTCGGCGTGTCGCCGAGGATGCGGCGAAACGCCGACGTGAATGCGCTTGCGCTCGCGTACCCGAGATCGAGCGCGACGCGCGTCACCGGCTGCCCGTCGGTCAGGCGCGTAATCGCCGCGAGCATGCACACCTGCTGGCGCCATGCGGCAAAGCTCACGCCCGTCTGCGCGCGGAACTGCCGCGTGAACGTCCGCCGGCTCACGCCTGCATCGGCCGCGACCTGGTCGAGATCGGCCGCGATCGACGGCGACGCGAACAGGTGCCGGCACACCTTCGCCAGCCGTGCATCGGCCGGCAGCGGCGCATGCAGCGACAGGCGCGGCATCGTCGCGATTTCCGCGACCAGCAGGTCCATCAGCTTGCCCGCACGTCCGTCGACGTCGTACATGGCCGGCAGGTCGATCGCATCGTCGATCAGGTGCCGCAGCAGCGGCGACACGCCATACACGCCGCACTGCCCGGGCAGGCCGGCCGCCTGCGCGGCGTCGCCCGACACGAACGTATTGAGCATCGTGACCGGCCCGGTCATCGTCATTTCGTGCCGCACGCCCGCCGGCACCCAGCACGCGCGCTGCGGCGGCACCAGCCAGCGTCCGTGCGGCGTCGACACGCTGATCGTGCCGCGCGACGCGAACGCGAATTGCCCGCGCCCGTGCGCGTGCTCCGGAAACGTCGTGCCCGCCGCATAGTCGTTGGCGGTCACGACCACGTTCCGCGGAATATGTTCGTAGGGATCTAGCAGCGTATTTCTCACGGCCTGAATTCTATAGTTAATGACCCGATATCGAAGGCAGGTCGCCTTCGAACGATCTACGATCCGCTCCACCGTTGCGCGACCTCACGGCCGCCACACCCGTCGGCCTGATCGGCCGGATTGCAACTTCATCGGAGCGGACATGCCGAATACGTTTCATCGCGTGGGGGCCGGCCCCCACCCTGTTCTTGTACTGCCCGGCTGGTTCGGCGACGCCCATGCGTTCGAATCCGTCGAACCATGGCTGTCGCACGCGCACTTCACCTACGTATTCATGGACTACCGAGGTTACGGCCGCATGCGCGACGCGGCGGGCGACTACACGATCGACGAGATCGCCGCCGACGCGCTCGCGCTCGCCGACGCGCTCGATTTCGCGACCTTCAGCCTCGTCGGCCACTCGATGGGTGCGATGGCGGCCGAGAAAATCGCCGTCATGGCGCCCGAGCGTGTGCGCGCGCTGGTTCCGATCACCCCCGTGCCGTGCGGCGGCCTGCCGTTCGACGCGGAGAAGCGCGCGCTATTCGAGCGCGCCGCCGACCACGTCGCCGACCGCCGCACCATCATCGACCGCAGCACCGGCGGCCGGCTGCCGGCCGCCTGGATCGAGTGGAAAGCCGCGTATTCGGCAGCCTGTTCGTCGGCGCAGGCTTTCGGCGCGTACTTCCGCGCGTGGGCCGATACGGATTTCAGCGACGAGATCGCCGGTACGCACCCCGTCAAAGTGCTGATCGGCGAACACGATCCCGCGTTCGACATGGCGCTGATGGCGCGCACCTACCTGCGGCGCTATCCGCTCGCCACCGTCGACGTGCTGCCCAATGCAGGCCACTATCCGATGAACGAGACGCCGCTCGCGCTGGTCGCGGCGATGGAAGCGTTCCTGCTCGCCGCGACGGCCGGCCCCGCCGTCGTCGACTGACCGGCCGCGCGCAGGCGGCATCGTTGCGGCGCGCATCACCGCAGCATGAACGACATCGCCGACAGGCTGTTCAGCGTGCGCACCACGTGCTCGACCGACGGCCCGTCGAAACGCAGCGTCACCGCATCGACCCGCTCGAGCGACGGCAGCACGCCGAACAGGTCGGCCAGCGCGGCCGTCTGCACGCGCAGCGTGCAAGCCGCCGGCGCGGGCCGATGCGTGCCGGCACGCACGCCGGCCGACAGCGCCTGCGCCACCGCGTCGCGCGCGGCGGTCGCGATCCGCGCACACGACGCGGCCGGCGTGAGCGTGTCGCCGCTCGATGTGCCGCCGGCCGTCTTGACCGTCTCGAAACGCGCGTCCGGGAACAGCGGCCGCGTTTCCTCGGCGAACACGTCGTCGCCCGTGGCAAGCGCGACGTGCGCGCCATATTCGTGCGCCAGCGCGCCGTACAGCCCGGCTTCGCCGAGCTCGACGCCGTTCAGCCACACCTGCGTGAATGCAAAGCTGTTGATCGTGTGCGCGAGCACGCCGCGCGTCTGCGATTTCGCGTGAAAACCGATCATGAACACGAGATCGGGCCCCTGTTCAAGGCCTGCCATCATCCCGAGCGTGCGCGGCTTGCCGAGCACGACACGCGCACGCGCATCGAGCCCGTCGGGCAGCAGGTTGCGATAGCTGCCATGCGAATCGTTGACCCACACGGCCTGCGCGCCGCCCGCGAACGCGCCTTCGATCGCCGCATTCGCTTCGGCGGTCATCCAGCGACGCGCCCGTTCGTATTCCGGATTGCCGGCGCGCGTCTGCTCGGTGGCGAATACGCCGGCGACACCCTCGATGTCGGTCGAGATCAGGATCTTCATGACTGGGTCGAATACCCTTCGTTATCTTCGTTGAACAACCGCTCGAGATCGGGCACCGCGTCGCGCAGCGATTGCCGCACGTGGCCGTCGCGCCCGGCGACCGTCACGGCCTGCAGCAACGCGTCGGCGATCGCGTGCTCGACGCTTTCGGCCGCAGCCATGAACAGCGGATCGAGCGCCGCATCGGCCACGAGGGCCGGCAGCGCCATCGTCGATGCGTCGTGCGCGATCGTGCAGGCGGTCGAGAACGCAAGCGCGATGTCGCCGCTGCCATGCCCGTAGACGGATCCCGTACGGGCCAGCCCCGCACCGGCGCGGCGCGCGAGCCGCGACAACTGCCGCGCGTCGAGCGGCGCGTCGGTGGCGAGCAACAGGATGATCGAGCCCCGCTCGGGCGGCGCCGCGTGCGCGGCCTCGGCCGCCCGCCGTTGCGCGACGATGCGCCCGAGCGGCACGCCGCCGAGCGTCAGCATCGGCAACCGGCCGAAATTCGCGAGTACGAGCGCGCCGACCGTATACGGCCGGCCGGCCGCGACGGCGACGCGCGAAGCGGAGCCGATCCCGCCCTTCAGGTCGAAGCACGACATCCCGCGCCCGGCGCCAACCGCACCGCGTGCGACGTCGCGCGACGCCGTGCGGCACGCGTCGTCGTAATGCGCGGCCGTGACCGCGAACGCCTGGATATCGTTCAGATAGCCGTCGTTGCACTCGAACACGAGCGGATTGACGGTCGGCCAGTCGCGGCCGATCTGCGGATTCGCCGCGATCGCCGCGCGGATCTGCGCCTGGGCGACTGCGCCGACGCCGAACGTATTGGTCAGCGCGATCGGCGTATCGAGCGTGCCGAGTTCGCCGACCTGCACGAGCCCGACGCTCTTGCCGAAGCCGTTGATCACGGCCACGCCCGCGGGCACCTTGCTGCGGTACACGTCGCCCGGATGCGGCTTCACGACGGTCACCCCCGTCTGCACGCTGCCGGCATCGAGCGTGCAATGGCCGACCGTCACGCCCGGCACGTCGGCGATCGTGCCGCGCGGGCCGGCCGGCAGCGTCGCGGCCCACATCGGCGCAACACGCATCAGCGGCGCTCCAGCTTCGGATCGAGCGCGTCGCGCAGCCCGTCGCCGAGCAGGTTGAACGCGAGCACGGTCAGGAAGATCGCGAGGCTCGGGAAGATGGCGATGTGCGGTGCCGTCACCATGTCCGCGCGCGCCTCGTTGAGCATCGCACCCCACTCCGGCGTCGGCGGCTGCGCGCCGAGCCCGAGGAACGACAGGCTCGCGGCCGTGATGATCGACGTGCCGATCCGCATCGTGAAGTAGACGACGACCGACGACACGGTGCCCGGCAGGATGTGCCGCATGATGATCGTCCAGTCCGACGCGCCGATGCTGCGCGCGGCCTCGACATAGGTCATGTGCTTGAGCATCAGCGTGTTGCCGCGCACGAGCCGCGCGAACGCCGGGATGCTGAAGATCGCGACCGCGCAGATCACGTTGATCATCCCGTTGCCGAGGATAGCGACCACGCCGATCGCGAGCAGGATGCCGGGGAAGGCGAACAGTACGTCGGCGATGCGCATCGTGATGCGGTCCCACCAGCCTTCGTAGTAGCCGGCGAGCAGCCCGAAGAACGTGCCGATCACCGCGCCGAGCGCGACCGAGAAGAAGCCGGCCGCGAGCGAGATGCGCGTGCCGACGACGATCCGGCTGAAGATGTCGCGGCCGAGCGAATCGACGCCGAACCAGTGCACGGCCGACGGCCCCGCGTTCAGCGCATCGTAGTCGAAGTAGTTCTCCGGATCGAACGGCACGATGTGCGGGCCGACGAAGGCCAGCACGACGAGCGCCAGCACGAAGCCGCCCGCGACGAGCGCGACGGTCTGCTTGCGGAACTTGCGCCAGAATTCACGCCACGGCGTGCGGATCGCGGTCGGTGCGGCCGGCGCCGCGGGCTGGACAGTCGCGTTCATGCTCGCCTCACTCTCACTTGAACCGGATGGTCGGGTTGATGACCGCGTACAGCACGTCGACGGCCAGGTTGATCAGGATGAATTCGAGCGAGAACAGCAGCACGATCGCCTGGATCATGGGGTAGTCGCGCATCGTCACCGCATCGACCAGCAGGCGCCCGAGCCCCGGCCAGTTGAACACGACCTCGACGACGATCGAGCCGCCGAGCAGGAAGCCGAACTGCAGCCCCATCATCGTGACGACCGGGATCATCGCGTTGCGCAGGCAATGCTTGAGCACCACCATCGGCTCGTGCACGCCCTTCGCACGCGCGGTGCGCACGAAGTCCTCGTTCAGCACCTCGACGAACGATGCGCGCGTGAAGCGCGCCATCACGGCCGCGACCGCCGCGCCGAGCGTCAGCGACGGCAGCACGTAGCTCTTCCACGAACCGTCCGGCACGACCGGCAGCCAGCCGAGCTTCACCGAGAAGATTTCCATCAGCAGCATGCCGAGCGCGAACGCGGGAAACGAGATGCCCGACACCGCGATCGTCATGCCGAGACGGTCGGGCCAGCGATTGCGCCACACCGCCGACGCGATCCCGATCGCCATGCCGAACAGCGTCGCCCACCCCATGCTGACGAGCGTCAGCAGCAGCGTCGGCATGAAGCGCTCGCCGATTTCGGTCGATACCGGCCGCTTGCTGCGCGTCGACATGCCGAAATCGCCGTGCGCGATCTTCGTGAAGAAATTCACGAACTGCGCGGGCAACGGCCGATCGAGCCCGAGATCGGCACGCACGAGCGCGACCGTCGCATTGTCGGCTTCGGGGCCTGCCGCGAGCCGCGCCGGGTCGCCCGGCAGCAGGTGCACGAACATGAACACCAGCAACGCGACGATCGCGAGCGTGGGCAGCAGGCCGAGCAGCCGTTTGACGAGAAAATTCAGCATGGGGCACCGATCGAATCAGCGTGCCGGCGGCCTGCGCCGCCGGCACCGCGAGGCGGGCAAGCCGCCGTCATTTCACCGAGATTTCGTCGAAGTTGAACGAGCCGTCCGGCATCACGTACATGCCGTGCAATCGCTTGTTGCGCGCATAGACGATCTTCTCCTGCACCAGGAAGATCCACGGCGCGTCGGCCCACACCTGCTTCTGCGCGTCGGCGTAAAGCGAGGCCTTCTTCGCACGATCGGTCGTCTCGAGCGCCTTCGCGAGATCATCGTCGACGGCAGCGCTCTTGTAGTACGCGGTGTTGTAGAGCTTCGGCGGTGCCGATGCCGATGCGAGCAGCGGCGTCAGTGCCCAGTTCGCTTCGCCCGTCGATGCCGACCAGCCGCTGTAGTACATCCGCACCGGCGCCGTTGCCGGATCCTGGGCGCTCTCGACCTTCGCGACCCGCTCGCCGGCCTCGAGTGCCTGCACCTGCACCTTCACGCCAACCTGCGCGAGCTGCTGCTGGACGAACTGGATCAGCTTCTGCGCCGTCGAATGGTTGTACGCGGACCAGAGCGTCGATTCGAATCCGTTCGGATAGCCGGCTTCCTTCAGCAGCGCACGCGCCTTCGCCGGATCGTACGGCCAGGGCCCGAGCTTCGTCGCGTATTCGACGCCCATCGGCGCGACTCCGGTCTGCGGTGTCGCGTAACCGGCGAACACGACCTTCGCGAGCGCCTCCTTGTTGACCGCGTAGTTCAGCGCTTCACGCACCTTCGGGTTGTCGAACGGCTTTTGCTGCGTGTTCAGCGAAATGTAGCGCTGGATGATCGACGGCGACTCGATCAGTTCGATCTTCGCGTTGCTCTTGAGGTCGCTCGCCTGCTCGAACGGAATCGTGAACGCGAAATCCGCCTCGCCCGTCTTGATCAGTGCCGCGCGCGTGTTGTTGTCGACCACCGGCTTCCAGTCGATCGTGTCGACCTTCGGATACCCCTTCTTCCAGTAGCCGGCGAATTTCTTCACCTTCATGTCGTCGGTCTGCTTCCATTCGACGAATTCGAACGGCCCGGTGCCGACCGGATGCAGCGACACGTCACGCCCCCACTTCTTCAGTGCGGCCGGCGAGATCATCACCGCCGACGGGTGCGCGAGCGTATTGATGAACGCCGAGAACGGCTCGCGCAACGTGAACCGCACCGTGGTCGGATCGACCACCTCCGTCTTCTCGATCACGCGGAACAGGCCGTAGCGCTTCAGCTTGTTCGCCGGATCGGTCACGCGGTCGAAGTTCGCCTTCACCGCGGCCGCATTGAAGTCGGTGCCGTCGTGGAATTTCACGCCCTCGCGCAACTTGACCGTGTACACCTTCGCGTCCGGCGACGCCGTGTAGCTGGTCGCCAGGACGTTGACGAGCTTCATGTTCCGGTCGAAACCGAACAGCCCCTCGTAGAACGACTTGACGACGGCCTGCGACACCGTGTCGTTTGCGTCGTACGGGTCCATCGTCGTGAACGTCGAGTACACGGCGACCACGACGTTCTGCTGCGCGAACGCGGGCACCGCGACCGACAGCGCGAGCGCACCTGCTCCCGCCGCGAACAGCGCGCGCGGACGGAACATCGGGAACGAATACGGCTTGTTCATTTGGTCTGGCTCCTCTGGATGATTCGGTAACGCGTGGTGGAAATCGCGGTGCGACAGCATCCGCTCGGGAAAATAACGGCGTTGCCTGGCGCGTGCGCAGCTGCGGTCCATAGGCGCTCCGTCACGCAGTCAATACGCGCCGCCGACGCGATGCGTCGCGACGTAATGATCGGGACCGACCGCGACGAGCGGCGCGACGGCCGGCTCGTCGCCGATCGCGCGGATCGGGCTCGGGATTTCGTCCGCCGCGAGCTGGCGCGGCGCATGCCTGCGCGCGGGATCGGCCACCGGCACCGCGCTCATCAGCTTCTTCGTATACGGATGCTGCGGCGCCTCGAACACCGCGCGGCGCGGACCGATCTCGACGATCTGGCCGAGATACATCACCGCGACGCGATGGCTGATGCGCTCGACGACGGCCATGTCGTGCGAGATGAACAGGTACGCGACGCCGAGCTCGCGCTGCAGGTCGAGCATCAGGTTGACGATCTGCGCCTGCACCGACACGTCGAGCGCCGACACCGATTCGTCGGCGATCACGACCTTCGGGTTCAGCGCGAGCGCACGCGCGATCGCGATCCGCTGGCGCTGGCCGCCCGAGAATTCGTGCGGATAGCGGCGCGCGGCCTCGGGCGGCAGGCCGACCTTGTCGAGCAGCCAGTCGACGCGCGCCTGCGCTTCGCTGCCGCTGGCGACGCCATGCACGAGCAGCGGCTCCATGATCGAGAAGCCGACCGTCAGGCGCGGGTTCAGCGACGCGAACGGATCCTGGAAGATGAACTGGATGTTCCGGCGCAGCGCCTGCAGGTCATGCCCCTTCATTGCGCTGATGTCGCGGCCATCGAATTCGATCGAGCCGCTCTGCGATTCGACGAGGCGCAGCAGCGAACGGCCGGTGGTCGACTTGCCGCAGCCCGATTCGCCGACGAGCGCAAGCGTCTCGCCCGCGCGCAGCTCGAAGCTCACGCGCTCGACCGCATGCACGTACTGCGACACGCGGCCGAACACGCCGCTCTTCACCGGAAAGCGCGTCACGAGATCGCTCACGCGCAGGATCGGCGGCGCAGCGTGATCGACGGGCGGCTGCACATCGTCGTTCGCGGCGGATGCAGCCGCGATCGTCGCATTCGCGTCGTCCACCTTCAGCAGCGGGAATTTCTCGGGCGTGTCGGTACCCTGCATCGAGCCGAGCCGCGGCACGGCCGCGAGCAGCGCGCGCGTGTAGCGATGGGCGGGCGCCGCGAAGATGCGGTCCGACTCGCCCTCCTCGACCTTCTCGCCGCGATACATCACGAGCACGCGGTCGGCCACTTCGGCCACCACGCCCATGTCGTGCGTGATGAAGATCACGCCCATGTTCATTTCGTCCTGCAGCCCGCGCACCAGTTGCAGGATCTGCGCCTGGATCGTCACGTCGAGCGCGGTCGTCGGCTCGTCGGCGATCAGCAGCGCGGGCCGGCACGACAGCGCCATCGCGATCATCACGCGCTGCCGCATCCCGCCCGACAGTTGGTGCGGATAGCGCGCGAATACGCGACGCGCTTCCGGAATACGCACGAGATCGAGCAGCCGCAGCGCTTCCGCGCGCGCCTCGGCCGCGCCCTTCGACTGGTGCAGCGCGATCGCCTCGCTGATCTGGTCGCCGACCGTGAACACCGGGTTCAGCGACGTCATCGGCTCCTGGAAGATCATCGCGATGTCCGCGCCGCGGATGCCGCGCATCGTCGCGGCGCTCGCCTGCGCCAGATCGACGAGTGCGCCGCCGCGACGCCGGAACGCGATCCGGCCGCTCGTGATCTCGCCGCCGCCGTGCTCGACGAGCCGCATCAGCGCGAGCGACGTGACCGACTTGCCGGAGCCCGATTCGCCAACGATCGCGAGCGTCTCGCCGCGGTCGACGTGAAACGACACGTTGCGCACCGCGTCGAACGTCGCGCTTTCGCGGCGGAACGTGACCGACAGGTCCTCGACGGCCACCACGCGCTGTTCGGGCAGCACGAGGCCGGATGGGGTTCGGCTCGAAGTCATGCGGGTTCTCCTCGTGCGATCCGGATTCAGGCCGCGTCGTCGCGGTAGATGCCGACGACCGGCGCCTCGCCGACGCGCGCGTAGCCGCGGTACATCCCTTCGGTGTTGAACGGCATCGCGACATTGCCGTGCGCATCGACCGCGACGAGCCCGCCGCGGCCGGCGAGGCGCGGCAGCTTGTTCATCACGACGTCGTGCGCGGCGTCGGCGAGCGACGCACCGCGATAGGCGATCTGCGCGGCAACGTCATGCGCGGTCGCGAGGCGGATGAACATCTCGCCGGTGCCCGTCGACGAAACCGCGCAGGTCGCGTCGTCCGCATAGCAGCCCGCGCCGATGATCGGCGAATCGCCCACCCGCCCCGGCTGCTTGTTCGTGATGCCGCCGGTCGACGTCGCCGCCGCGATGTGGCCATGCAGGTCGCATGCAACCGCGCCGACCGTGCCGAGCTTGCGGTCGGGATCGAGCGGCTCGGCCGGCTGCGCCTTGCCGAACGCGAACGTCGCCGCATCGTGGTCGAGCATCACGCCGGACGCCGCGCGCGCCTTGAGCCACTGCGCATGGCGTGCCTCGGTGTCGAAGTAGCCGGGTTCCGCGAGTTCGAGCCCCTGCGCGGCCGCGAACGCATCGGCGCCCGCGCCGGCGAACAGCACGTGTTCGCTCGCCTCCATCACGCGCCGCGCAGCGAGCACGGGATTGCGCACGCGCGTCGCGCAACAGATCGCGCCGGCGCCGAGCGTCGCGCCGTCCATGACCGCCGCGTCGAGTTCGTGCTTGCCCTCGGCCGTGTAGACGGCGCCGCGCCCGGCGTTGAACAGCGGACAGTCCTCGAGCATCCGCACCGCGACGGTGACGGCATCGAGCGCGCTGCCGCCATCGGCCAGCACCTGCTGCGCGGCCTGCAGGATCGCGGTCAGTTCGGCCCGATACCGGCGTTCGGTGTCGGTATCCATCGCCTCGCGCAGGATCGTGCCTGCGCCGCCGTGAATCGCGACGATCGCGGGAGAATTCATGATTTTTTCGGACGAGAGGAAGGAGGATTGGCAGACGGCAGCGCCGCCTGCGGCTGCACGAGCCACGGCAGCAGGAATTCGGTCATCTCGGCAGCGGACTTCGCGGACCGGTGCGTGCGCAGCGCGACCGCATCGATCAGCGCCTCGATCATCGTGAGCACGGCGGCTTCCGACGTGGCCGCGAAACGCCGTTCGGCCTTGACGTACAGGTTCAGCGACGCGACCGGCGCCAGCGGCGATTGCGGGCCGTCGGAAATGCCGAGGACGCGTGCGCCGCGCGCCGCCGCCCGGCGGACCAGTTCGATCGTGTCCTTCACGTAGCGCGGAAACGCGAGCGCGATCACGAGATCGCGCGAATCGGCCGTGTACAGGCGCCGCGCCGCGTGCGACGGCCCGCCGAGCAGCGCGAGCGACTGCACGTTGTCGTGGCACACGGACAGCCCGTGCTCCATCAGCCCGCTGAGAAACGCGCTCGACCCGGCGCCGAGGATCAGCACGCGTCGAGCGCCGACGATCGCCTCGACCGCGGCCTCGACATCGGCCGCGTCGAGTTGCGCGCGCGTGCTCTGGATGTTGGCGGCAGCCTGGTCGAATACCGCGTCGATCCATGCCGCGCCGCGTACGCCGGGCTCCTGCTCCTGCGCGGAACGCAGCCGTTCGACCGGCCCGAGCGTCGCTTCGAAGCCGCGCACGAGCGCAGCGCGCATCGCCGGATAGCCGTCGAAACCGAGCGCCTTCGCGAAGCGGTTCGCGGTCGCGATCGACGCACTCACGGCCTGCGCGAGTTCGTCGATCCGCATCGTCGCCGCGCGAAACGGGTTCGCGAGCACGAATTCGCCCATGCGCCGGTGAATCGGCGTCATCAACGGCATCGCCGACGCGATCCGTTCGGCGATCGCGGGTTCTGCCTGAATGGCGTCGTGCGGAACGAGAGGCGTCATGCGAAGGGTCGTTGCAAGGATGATGAAAATCAATTTACACAATCCTTGTTCCGGAAAAAAATTAATTTTCATCAGGGTTGTCACGCCCTGTCGGCCGTCCGCCGGGCGCCGTGCCGTCGCCGAGCCCCGCCGCGCGGGGCTCGGCACGCGAGCGCCGTCCAGGTTCGCGCCCCGCCGCCGCCAGCACACCGGGAAAACCCCGATCATGTTCGTTCGAATGCAAATTGGCGTTGACCTGATTCGAATTCGAACATAGGATGCTCGAAAATGATCAGTCGTCAGATAACAATCGCGCCCAACAGCGACATAATTTTCGCTCGAACGGCGTAATTTCGACAAAAGCCGCTGGGAAGCGGCGGCCAGAATGATCGGACATCGTACAAATAAGGTAAAAGAGCCTTCCTGACCGGACGGCTCGCATGGATCAAGACAGGCTTTGCATGCCTGTCCTGCCCAACAGGAGACAGCAGTGAAAACAGTCAAGGCATTGCGCTGGTGGATCATCGTGCTCGTGTGTCTCGGCACGATCCTCAACTACCTCGCACGGAATTCCCTCGCGGTGCTCGCGCCCGAGTTGAAGCAGGTGTTCGCGATCTCGACGCAGCAGTACTCGTACATCGTCGGCGCGTTCCAGATCGGCTACACGATCATGCAGCCGGTGTGCGGATTCATCGTCGACCTGATCGGGCTGCGGCTCGGGTTCGCACTGTTCGCGATGCTGTGGTCGATCGTCGGCGTCGCGCATGGTTTCGCGTCGGGCTGGCTGTCGCTCGGCATCCTGCGCGGCTTCCTGGGGCTGTTCGAGGCCGCCGCGATTCCGTCGGGCATGAAGGCCGTCGCCGAATGGTTTCCCGATCGCGAGAAGTCCGTCGCGGTCGGCTACTTCAATGCGGGCACGTCGCTCGGCGCCGCGATCGCACCGCCGCTCGTCGTGTTCCTGTCGATGCGGTTCGGCTGGCAGGCCGCGTTCATGGCCACCGGCGCGCTCGGGTTCGTGTGGGCCGCGCTCTGGTACACGCAGTACCGGTCGCCGGCCGATCATCCGCGCATCACGCCGCGGGAGCGCGCGCTGATCCGCGACGGCCAGGCGACGATGCCGCCCGTGTCGAAGCGCCGCATCCGCGACGTCGTCACCGCACGGCGCTTCTGGGCCATCGCGCTGCCGCGCTTCTTCGCCGAACCGGCATGGCAGACATTCAGCTTCTGGATTCCGCTGTATCTCGCAACCGAGCGCCACATGCCGCTCACGCAGATCGCGATCTTCGCGTGGATGCCGTTCCTCGCGGCCGACGCCGGCGGCATCGCGGGCGGCTACCTGTCGCCGTATCTCGCGAAACGCTTCAGGCTGCCGCTCGTGTGGTCGCGCGTCGCCGGCGTCGCGCTCGGCGCGGTGCTGATGCTCGGGCCCGCGATGATCGGCCTCGTCTCGTCACCGTACACGGCCATCGCGCTGTTCTGCGTCGGCGGTTTCGCGCACCAGATGATCTCCGCGCTCGTCAACACGCTGTCGGCCGACGTGTTCGATTCCGAGGAAGTCGGCACCGCGAGCGGCTTCGCGGGAATGGCCGCGTGGATCGGCGGGCTCGGTTTCTCGCTGCTGGTCGGCGCGCTCGCCGACAAGATCGGCTACGCGCCGCTGTTCGCGTGCCTCGGCCTGTTCGACATCATCGGCGTCACGCTGCTCGCGGTACTGATCCGCGGGCAGTCGAAGCAGGAACGCCTGCTCGCCCAGCACGCCTGACATTTGCCCTCACCAGGAATCGCCTTCATGACTTCGCTCCTTCATCCGCCCGTGTTCCGCGTTGCCGGCAAGCATGCGAACCGCGTGCTGCTCGCGTCCGATGCGGGCGCCACCGTCGAGATCTTCGTGCTCGAGGACGACATCGTGCGCGTACGCGTGCTGCCCGACGCCACGGCGCGCAACCCGCGCACGTGGACGATCGCGCCGGGCCTCGACGACGTGCCGCTCGACGGGCGCGACCGCCTCGACCTCGACGGCTTCGCGCTGCCCGCCTTCACCCTCGTCGAGGACGACGACGGCCTGCACATCGAGACCGCGCAGATCCGGCTCGCCGTGCGCTGGCAAGGCGGCCATTGCACGTGGTCGATGCGCGGCGCGGACGGTACGTGGCGAGTCGCGCTGGCCGACCGCTCGACGCAGGCCTACAACTTCGGCTGGTGGGACGACCGCGCGTATCACTACGTCACCCGCGCGCACGGCGACAAGGTGTTCGGTCTCGGCGAACGCGCGGGCGAACTCGACCGCACAGGCGCGCGCTTCGAGATGCGCAACATCGACGCGATGGGCTACAGCGCGAAACATACCGACCCGCTGTACAAGCACATCCCGTTCTACATCACGTGGTCGCCGGACGCCTGCCAGGGCTTCGGGCTGTTCTACGACACGCTGTCGGACTGCTCGTTCGACATGGGCCGCGAACTCGACAACTATCACGGCCCGTACCGCTATTTCGTCGCCGAGCACGGCGATCTCGACTACTACTTCATCGCGTCGCCCGACACGCCGCTCGCGGCCGCGCGGCGCTTCACGTGGCTCACCGGGCGCCCCGCGCGCATGCCGAAATGGGGGCTCGGCTATTCGGGCTCGACGATGAGCTATACCGACGCGCCGGACGCGCAGCAGCAGATGAACCGGTTCGTCGAGCAGTGCGACGAGCACGACATCCTGTGCGATTCGTTCCACCTGTCGTCGGGCTATACGTCGATCGGCGCGAAGCGCTACGTGTTCAACTGGAACCGCGACAAGTTCCCCGACGCGAAGGGCTTCGTGAAGCACTACCGCGACCACGGCATCCGCCTGTGCGCGAACATCAAGCCATGCCTGCTGCGCGACCATCCCGCCTTCGACGATGCCGCGCAGCGCGGGCTGCTGATCCGCTCGGCCTCCGGCGAGCCTGCGTGGGTGCAGTTCTGGGACGAGGTCGGTGCGTACCTCGACTTCACGCAGCCGGACGCGTACCGCTGGTGGCGCGAGCAGGTCACGTCGGCGCTGCTCGAGTACGGGATCGAATCGACCTGGAACGACAACAACGAATACGAGATCTGGTCGCCCGATGCGCTCGCGCACGGCTTCGGCCAGCCGTTCCCGGCGCGCGAGGCGAAGGTGCTGCAGACGATGCTGATGATGCGCGCGTCGCGCGAAGCGCAGCGCGCCCATGCGCCGGCGCAGCGGCCGTTCCTCGTGTCGCGCTCCGGCGGCGCCGGCATGCAGCGCTACGTGCAGACCTGGTCCGGCGACAACCATACGTCGTGGGAAACGCTGCGCTACAACCTGAAGATGGGGCTCGGGCTCGCGCTGTCGGGCGTGTCGAACATCGGCCACGACATCGGCGGCTTCTCCGGCCCCGCGCCGTCGCCCGAGCTGCTGCTGCGCTGGGTGCAGTTCGGCATCTTCATGCCGCGCTTCAGCATTCATTCGTGGAACGACGACGGCACCGTCAACGAGCCGTGGATGTATCCGGAGATCACCGCGCAGATCGCGTCGCTGATCAAGCAGCGCTACCGGCTGCTGCCTTACCTCTATCACCTGCTGTGGCTGTCGACGACGCGCTACGAGCCCGTGCTGCGGCCGACCCTCGCCGATTTCCCCGGCGATGCGCGCTGCTACGACGCGTGCGACGACATGATGCTCGGCGACGCGCTGCTGGTCGCGCCGGTCGTCGCCCCCGGCCAGACCGAGCGCACGGTGTACCTGCCGTCGGGCGCGCGCTGGATGTGCTGCGCGAGCGCGCAGGCGTTCGACGGCGGCGCGAGCGTGACGCTGCCCGCACCGCTCGACACGCCGGTGATGCTGCTGCGCGAAGGCCGCGTACTGCCGCTGAACGTCGCGGAGCAGCATTTCGGCGCACGTGCCGACACGCGCGGCTTCCTCGTCGCGCCGCGCGTCGAGGACGGCGTCGCGTACGGCGAATGCGTCGAGGACGACGGCGAAACGGAAGCCTGGCGCGACGGCGAATACGGACTGTGGCGGATCGAAACCGGCCGCGAGGCGTCGGGCGTGCTCGGCGTGTCGGTTCGCTGGGACGGCCGCCCGGGCCGCCCGGCCGGACGCGTCGAGATCCTGCTGCCCGCATCGCTGCAGGGCCCCGTCGCCGTGCGCGGCGCGCGTATCGAGCAGGACGTGCCGCACGGCGCATGGCGTCGCATCGTCGTCGCGCTCGACGACTGAAGCACACCCGATCGGGCGGGCCGTTCGTGCGGCCCGCCGCCCGACACAGAGGAGGCGCTCCAGCCTCCCGCCCCGTTGAAAAGATGAAGAGATCCGGAGATCGACAATGAAAGCACCCGTCAACCGCTATGCAATCCTGATTTTATCGGCCGCATCGCTCGGCACGACCGCCGTCCACGCACAGAGCAGCGTGACGCTGTACGGCGTCGTAGACGATTCGATCGCGTACGTGAACAACCAGCAAGGCCACTCGAACATCTACATGCGCGACGGCAACCTGTATGCATCCAAGTTCGGGCTGCGCGGCGACGAGGATCTCGGCGGCGGCACGCATGCGATCTTCGACCTGCAGTCCGGCTTCAACCTGAATACCGGCGCGCAGGCCGCCGCCGGCACGATCTTCAACCGCCAGGCATTCGTCGGCCTGCGCAACGATCACTACGGCACGCTGACGGCCGGCCGCCAGTACACGCCCTACTTCCTGTTCGTCGGCCCGTATGCGTCGAGCAGCTGGCTGACCGGCGCGACCGGCGCACATCCGGGCGACATCGACGGCCTCGACACGACGATCCGCGTGAACAACTCGGTCACCTATACGTCGCCGACCTTCGCCGGGCTGACCGCGAGCGCGATGTACGCATTCGGCGGCATCGCAGGCGCGACCGGCAAGGGCAACACGTTCAGCGCCGCGCTGCGCTATGCGAACGGGCCGATCGGGATCGCGGCCGGCTACCTGCGGATCAACAGCTCGGGCTCGTCCGCCGGCTTCCTGAACCCGGCCACGGCATCGTCGGGCAGCTTCGCGGTATCCGTGCTGAACCAAGGCTACCTGACCGCGAAGGCCGTCGAGCAGGTCGCGGCGGCGGGCAACACCACGTTCGGCAACCTGACGATGGGCGTCAACTACTCGAACGTGAAGTACCTGCCCGGCAACGGCTCGGCGTTTGCCGACACGGCCGTGTTCAATACCTACGGCGCGCTCGCCGCGTACCGCTTCACGCCGACGTTCTCGGTGGCCGGCGCGTTCGCGTACACGCTCGCGTCGAAGGCGAACGGCGTCGCGAGCGCGGCCCGCTACCAGCAGTACTCGCTGAAGGAGTCGTACAGCCTGTCGAAGCGCACGACGCTCTATGCGCTGCAGGCCTATACGCATTCGAGTGGCCAGACGCTCGGCGCGCAAGGCGCCGGCCATATCGTCGACGCGGCGCCGATCGTCGGCGATTCGCAGCAGCTCACACCGTCGACCACGCACGGCCAGTTCGTCGGCATGGCCGGCATCGCCGTCACGTTCTGAACCTGCCCTGCAGCGCCTTCAGCGCGCTGCCGCCGCCCCGGACGATGCGTATTCCGCATGCGCCGTCCGGGCGCCCGATGGACGTTCGCCACGGCGTTTTTCGCACGCCGCCGGCCCACTCGGCGAACCGCACCGGTTTTCTCGATCGCCCCGATACCTTACAATTCGTCAGGTTGATCCCTTCTGCATGCCCCTTCTTGCAGTCCTGACACCGCGGTACACTCGACGCACGCCGTACCAGGGTCCGACGCGCGACGTGCGCGCCGGGCGGCGTCGCGCGTCGTTGCGCCCACAACTGGATGCCCGCCATGCCGGATTCCCGCCCCCCGCCCCGCACGACGTTCAAGCCGCAAGTCGTCCTGCCCGCGCTCGCCGTGATCGGCGCGCTGCTCGTCGTGTGCGCGCTGCGCCCAAGCGAAGCCGGCGCGCTCTTCTCCGCCGGCCAGCAATGGGTCATCGCACGCTTCGACTGGTTCTACGTGCTCGCCGTCACCGGCTTCCTCGTGTTTCTCGTGCTGATCGCCGCCAGCGGCTTCGGCAACATCCGCCTCGGCCCCGATGATGCCGAACCCGAATTCAGCTTCGTCTCGTGGACGGCCATGCTGTTCGCGGCCGGCATGGGCATCGGCCTCATGTACTTCGGCGTCGGCGAGCCGATGCAGCATTTCCTGAAGCCGCCGACCGTCGATCCCGGCACGCCCGCCGCCGCGCAGGAAGCGATGCTGATGACCTTCTTCCACTGGGGCTTCCATGCGTGGGCGATCTACGGGCTGATGGGGCTCGTGCTCGCGTACTTCGGCTTTCGCTACAACCTGCCGCTGACGCTGCGCTCGGGGCTGTATCCCGTGCTGCGCGAGCGCATCGACGGCTGGATCGGCCACACCGTCGACGCGTTCGCGCTGGTCGGCACGGTCGCCGGCATCGCGACGACGCTCGGCTACGGCGTGATGCAGCTGAGCGCGGGCCTGCATACGGTCGGCGGCTGGGACACCGGCAGCAACGTGTTCCGCATCGGGCTGGTCGCGGTCGTCGTGATCCTCGCCGGCGTGTCGGCCGCGACGGGCCTCGACAAGGGCGTGCGACGGCTGTCCGAGCTGAACCTGCTGCTCGCGTTCCTGCTGCTCGCCTTCGTGGTCGTCGCGGGCCCGACGCTGTTCCTGTTCCGCGCGCTCGGCGACAACCTCGGCCAGTACCTGTCGCATCTCGTCGATCTGTCGTTCCGCACCTATGCGTACGCGCCGCCGCGCGAGGAAGGCTGGTTCGGCGGCTGGACGATCCTCTACTGGGCATGGTGGGTGTCGTGGTCGCCGTTCGTCGGCATGTTCATCGCGCGCATTTCGCGCGGCCGCACGATCCGCCAGTTCGTGATCGGCGTGCTGCTCGTGCCGACCGCGTTCAACCTCGTGTGGATGACGGTGTTCGGCAACAGCGCGATCTGGCTCGATACGCACGGTGCGGCCGGCGCGCTTGCGCAGACGGCCACCAACGTCGATGCGCTGCTGTTCCGCTTCTTCGATTTCCTGCCGTTCCCGCAACTGCTGTCGATCGCCGCGATCGTGCTGATCGCGGTGTTCTTCGTCACGTCCGCCGATTCGGGCGCGTTCGTGATCGACCAGATCGCGACGCGCGGCAACGCGCACTCGCCCGTGTGGCAGCGGCTGTTCTGGGCCGCGCTGCTCGGCGTGACGGCCGCGGTGCTGCTCGTCGCCGGCGGGCTCGGCGCGCTGCAGGCGATGACGCTGATCGCCGCGCTGCCGGTCGCGATCATCATGCTCGCGCTGTGCTACGGGCTATGGCGCGGGCTCGCGGCCGACCGCGCGCACTATTCGCAGGACGTCGCGCCCGCGACGAGCTTCTGGACCGGCCAGCACTGGCGTCACCGCCTCACGCACATCCTGCGGCAGACAACCGAGGCCGAGGCGCGCCAGTGCGTCGCGGAAACGGTCGAGCCCGCGCTGCGCAAGGTCGCCGACGAGCTGCGCGCGAGCGGCGTCGACGCGCTCGTGCGGCGCGACAGCGACGATGCGGTGCGGCTCACCGTGCCGACCGCCGAGCATCGCGACTTCGTGTACGGCGTGCGCGTGACGGCGAAATCCACGGCGGCGTTCCTCGTGCGCGAGGCTGCCGAGCCCGATGCGGCCCGCGCGCACGTATACGGGATCGTCACGTTCTTCGAGGACGGCCGGCTCGGCTACGACATCGAATACCTGCGCGGCGACGAGGTGATCGCCGACGTGCTGCGCCAGTACGAACGCTACGTGTCGCTCGCCGCCGACACACGGACGCATCTGCTGAGCCGCGCGCCCGGACATGCAACGGAGGCCGAATGAGCACGTACGCGGCACGCGTCGTTCCGCCGTATCGCCCCGCCACGCCTGACGGAGCGTCGCGATGAACGCACTCCTGCAAAGCCGCTCCGCCGACCTCGTCGCGCTCGGCACGCTCGCGCTGCTGTATCTCGGCGGCGCCGGCATCGCGATGTGGCGCATCCGCGCCGCGGCGCCGCGCGGCAAGATCTACTGGATCGTCTGCATGGCACTGCTGTCGGGCGGCGCCGTCGCAATGGGCGGCAACCTGTCGCCCGTGCCGAACACCGGTGAAATGCCGCCCGGTTTCGCGCTCGGCGTCGAGGCCGTCCTGCTCGGCCTCGCGCTGGTGGCCGGCGGTTGCGCGTGGCTGATGCTGCGCGCGAGGAAACGCTGACGCGCACGCATTGCGCGGCGCAGTTTCCTCACGCGTGAACGGCAGCGCGCGAGCGGGCCGGCGCGCGACGATGCGCCCGGCGCCGTCTTGTCGCCACTACGTCACGCGGACGGCGCGCGCGCCGTCACGAGCCAGCACGCCGCATCGAAGCGCACCTGCGCGCCGTGCACGTAACGCTCGAACGCGGCACGCACCGTATCGACCACGCGCCGCCGCGTCGCTTCGTCCGTCTCCAGCAACGCAAGGCCCACCGGGCCCAGCCGCGCGATGTAGTCGTCCAGCGCAGGCTCGGGCAACACGCACGGCTTGTCGACCGGTTCGATCGCGACGTCGGCCCAGCCGCTGTCCGACAGCACCGACGCAATTCGGCGCCGGTCGCCGAACGCGAACTGGCCCGGCGCGCCGGGTTGCCGCGCGGGCAAGTTCGGCAGCAATGGTGCAGCCACCCGCTCGGCCGTCGTCATGAACGGGTTGTCGGCCGCGCTGCGCCATGCGACGAACCGCATCAGCGCGTCCGGCCGCGCCGCTTGCCGCAGGTTCGCGAATGCGCGAACCGGATCGTCGAAGAACATCACGCCGAGACGCGACACGATCAGGTCGACGCTCGCGGGCTCGAACGCATGCGTCTGCACGTCCGCGCACACGAAGCGGGCGGGCACGCCGCAGCGTTCGGCGCGCGAGCGCGCGGCGTCGATCATCCGCGCCGAGATGTCGATGCCCGTGCAGTGCGCATCCGCGCCGAGCCGCCGCGCGATCGCGAGCGTGACCGCCCCCGTGCCGCAGCCGACGTCGAGCACGCTGCGCGCGGACGACGCGGCCGCCGTGTCGGCGAGCAGCGTCTCGAACGGTTCGAACATCCGGTCCATCGGCGCCTGCGCATCGACCCACGCGCGCCCCGACGGGCCGTTCCACAACGCGGACTGCGTTTCATTGGGCCGGCTGGTTTCCATCGTCGATTCCCCTTCCGATTCATTGATGACGAACCGGACTGTGCTGCTTCAAGCCGGCTTGAGGTCAAGCCCCCGGCGGCGATGCCTGCCCATAAGCGAGAACCGTGTCGCACGCTGTTTTTTCACATTTCTTACATTCACGCTGCGTATCGTTGACGACTTTCCTACGGTGCCTCCCATGCGACGATTCCTCACACGCGCCCTGCTCGTGCGCTGCGCGCCCCTTGTTGCCCTCGCCGCGCTGTCCGCGTGCTCGAATCACATCGATACGCCGGACGATCCGGCCAGCGCATCGGTCAACGTCCAGGCCGCATGGGTCGAGATCGGCGATGCTAACCAGGCAATCGCGCGCGTCATCACGAACTACACGCCCGCGTCGGCCAGCGACCCGCTGTGCCCGCAACTGACCGTCGACGGCAAGCTGTCGCGCATGGCGCTGCGCGCGGGCGCCGCCACGCCGGCCCAGCGGCCGACCGCCAGCGATCCGGCCGATTCGAAACCGTCGAGCTTCCCGGTTTCCGTGTGCGAAACGACGCTGCCGGCCGGCGCGCAGGCGGCAAGCGTCGCGGGCCGCGCGCTGCCGCTGCCGAAAGCGCAGCCGCAGCGCATCGCGATCATCGCCGACACGGGCTGCCGGATGAAGAAGGCCGACAACGCATGGCAGGCGTGCAACGATGCAGCGGTGTGGCCGCTCGACACGATCGCGGCCAGCGTCGCGAAGCTGTCGCCCGATCTCGTGATGCACATCGGCGACTACCACTATCGCGAGAACGCATGCCCGCCGGATATCGCCGGCTGCAAGAACAGCCCGTGGGGCTACGGCTGGGATACGTGGCAGGCCGACCTGTTCCGCCCGGCAGCACCGCTGCTCGCGAAGGCGCCGTGGGTCGTCGTGCGCGGCAACCACGAGGAATGCGCACGCGCGGGCCAGGGCTGGTTCCGCTTCCTCGATCCGCGCCCGTATTCGGCGGCCCGCTCGTGCGACGATCCGGCCAACGACAACAACGCGAACTATTCGGAACCCTATGCGGTGTCGCTCGGCGGCGGCTCGCAGGTCATCGTGTTCGATACCGCGAAGGTCGGCCGCACGCCGCTCAAGACGACCGACGCGCAATTCGGCATCTACCAGAAGCAGTTCCAGACGGTCGCGTCGCTCGCGTCGAAGGCCGGCATGACGACGACGATCTTCACGAACCATCACCCGATCCTCGCGTTCGCGCCGATCGCCGGCAGCACGCCCGCGCCGGGCAACCTTGCGCTGCAGTCGGTGATGTCGAGCCTCAACGCGCAGGCGTACTACCCGCCGGGCGTGCACGTCGCGCTGCACGGCCACGTGCACGACTTCCAGGCGATCAACTTCTCGTCCGGGCACCCGGCGACGATCGTGTCCGGCAACGGCGGCGACAACCTCGACGTCGCGCTGCCCGATCCGTTTCCGGCCGGCCTGACGCCCGCGCCGGGCGCCGTGATCGAGCGGCTGTCGCACAACAACAGCTTCGGCTTCCTGATCATGGAGCGCCGCGCGGCGCCCGCGACGGGCTGGGTGTTCCATGCGTACTCGGCGGCCGGCAAGCTGCTCGCGTCGTGTGACCAGTCGGGCACGACGCTCGCCTGCGACAAGACGGGGTTCATCGCGCCGTGAGCGAAGGCGTTCGATGCGACGGCCGCGTGGTGCGCGGCCGGCAATTGCGGCACGCGCTTGCAGCCATGCTGCTCACCGGCGTGGCGCTCGCGGCCCACGCCGCGCCGGCCGAAACGGTACTGCTTCCCGGCGCGCCGCCGTCGCGCGTCGTCGATACGATCGGCAACGGCACGCCACAGGTGACAAGCAAGATCGACGCGGCCACCGCACGCTTCGCGCCCGACCCGACGCTCGTCGCGCTCGGCCGCCGGATCTTCTTCGACCCGCGGCTGTCCGAGCCGCGCGGCATGTCGTGCGCGGGCTGCCACGATCCGGGGCGCGCCTTCGCGCCGACGCTGTCGGCCGCGTCGCTCGCGGGGCCCGGCGTACCGGAAGGCAGCCGGCCCGGGCGCTTCAGCCGGCGCAACGCGCCGTCGCTGCTCTATGTGCGCTACGTGCCGCGCCGCCACTTCTACCAGGACGACGACGCGCCCGCGCCGTCGCCGTTCGGCGGCCTGTTCAGCGACGGCCGCGCGGATACGCTCGCCGAGCAGATCCGCGGGCCGCTGTTCGATTCGAACGAGATGAACAACCGGTCGCCGGCCGCACTGCTGCGCAAGGTCGATGCGACCGAACTCGCGCCGGATCTCGCCGCGCGTTTCGGTGCGCCGGTGCGGCGCGATCCCGAGCAACTGGTGCGCGCGCTCGGTTCGGCCGTCGAGGCGTATCTGCAGAGCGACGAGATGGCGCCGTTCACGTCGCGCTTCGACGCGTTCCTGCGTACCCGCAAGCCGCTCGCGCCGGCCGAGATGCGCGGCCTCGCGCTGTTCCGGAATCCGGACAAGGGCAATTGCATGACCTGCCACACGCTGTCGGACACGTCGAGCCGCCCGGAGCGCTCGCTGTTCACCGATTTCGGCTACGACGCGATCGCGGTGCCGCGCAACCGCGCGCTGCCGGCGAACCGCGATCCGCGCCATTTCGACAACGGGCTGTGCGACACCGCGCGCCGGCTGCGCTGGCCCGAGCCGACGCAATGGTGCGGCTACCTCCGCACGCCGGGGCTGCGCAACGTCGCGGTCAAGCAGACGTTCATGCACAACGGCGTGTTCACGACGCTGCGCGACGCGGTCGCGTTCTACAACACGCGCTCGACCGATCCCGGCTTCTGGTACCACGGCGCCAACACGTTCGACGACGTACCGGCCGCCTATCGCGGCAACATCAACGTCAACTCGACGCCGATGAACCGCCGGCCCGGGACGCCGCCCGCGCTGACCGACGCGGAAATCGACGACATCGTCGCGTTCCTCGGCACGCTGACCGACGCGCGATATACGGCGGTCGCGGCCCCCGTCGCCCCCGCCGCCCGGATCACGCGAACCGCCACGCCGGCGCGTTGACCCTGGCCGGATGGCCAATCGCATCGGCATCCGCTTGCGGTCGGCGCAAACACTGGTTATATTTACAGTACTGTATTTATGAACAGTGAGGTGCGCGATGGAACATCTGGTCCGTATCGTCAACGAAGCCGATCGCCAAGTGCTGGCATGGCTTCGCGCCCAGGTCGGCGATGCCCGCGTCGAGCGCGCGGCTCGCCAGCTCGGGCATACGCGCAAGCCCTTCCCGTCCGCCGTATGCCGGTATCTGGGCATGAGCGCGCCGGCCACGCTGCGCCAGGCCGACCGGCCGCGCGCCGCACGCGATTTCTCGGTCGGCGATCGTTACCTGTCGCTGATCCGCCAGCACCTCGCCACACACTCGGCCAGCCGATGAAATGGCGGCGGCTTGCCGCGGCGGCGCCTCGGCAAGCCGGCGCGCCCGCGTATTCGCCAGTCCGGCCGGCCGCCGCTGCGCTTACGCTGCCGCCGTGGCTTCCCGTACGAGGCGGCCGAGCGTTTCGAACGCCGCTTCGTGCGCCGCATCGAACACGCGCGTGCAGGCCAGCCGGATATAGCCGTCGAAGCGGTCGGAGTTCGAGAAGATCGAACCGGGCGCGATCCTGATCCCCTGCGCTAGCGCGGCATCGAACAGCGGCTCGGAACGCACGCCGTCCGGCAATGCGATCCACAGCAGCATCCCGCCCAGCGGCTGGTTCATCCGCGTGCCGGTCGGGAAATGTCGTGCGATTGCGTCGATCGTCACGTCGCGCTGCACGCGCAATTGAGCACGAAACCGGTGCAAGTGGCGGTCGAACGCCCCCGAGCCGACGAATTCGGCGGCCACGGCCTGCAGCAGCGCAGCGTTGTGCCGGCTTTGCGCGAACTTCAGCATCCTCACGCGCGCCTGCCAGCGCCCCGCGCTCATCCAGCCGAGCCGCATCCCGGGCGCCAGCACCTTGTTGAACGACGGGCAGTAGATCACCGTGCCATCGCGGTCCCATGCCTTGACCGGCTTGACCGTCTGTGGCCCTTCGACGAGCTCGCGATACGGCTCGTCCTCGATCACGGCCACACCGTGGCGCGAGCACAGCGCGACGAGCGCGGCCTTGCGCTCGTCCGGCATCACGCAGCCGAGCGGGTTCTGCAGGTTCGGCACGACGACCACGGCCCGAATGTCCGGATACGCGGCCAGCGCCACTTCAAGCGCCTCGATCGACAGCCCGGTCGTCGGGCTCGCCGGGATTTCGAGCGCACGCAGGCCGAGACTTTCGAGCAACTGGATCAGGCCGAAGAAGGCCGGCGATTCGATCGCGATCGTGTCGCCGGGGCGCGCCACCGCGCGCAACGCGAGATTCACGGCATCGACGCCGCCGCTCGTCGACAGCACGTCATCCGGTGTCACCGCCACGCCGTACGACAGCGCGCGTTTGGCCATCGTCTGCCGAAATTCGGGCGAACCGCCGACGGGCCCCGCATCGGTCAGCAACGTGGGCTTGCGTCGCAGCAGCCGGATCGCCAGCGCCTGCAGGCGGTCAGCCGGATACAGCGTGGCGAGCGCGGACGCGCCGCCGAGATTCAACGCGTCGGTTACCGCGTTCGCGCGGTCGATCACGTGCGACACGCGTTCATGCAGGCCCGCGAACGGTGGCTCGACGCGCAACGACGGCCCGTCGCTTTCCGGCAGCGTGGCGAGTGCAGCCGCCGCGCGGCGCCGCACGAAGTAGCCCGAGCGCGGCTTGGCCTCGCACCAGCCCGTATCCTCGAGCCGCCGGAACGCCTGGGTCGCGGTCGACAGGCTTACGCCGTGCTGCGCCATGAACGCGCGCACCGACGGCATCCGGTCGCCGGGCGACAGCGTGCCGGCCGCGATGATGCGGCGGTAATGCTCGGCGAGCCGTTCGTAAAGCGGCTCACCGTCCAGCGGCAATGGCGGGCGGGATGCGTTGGCAAAAGGCGTCATCGGAGGATCGTGCCCGCGCCGCCAGGCGCACGCCAGATACAGATCGGGAGAAAACCCACCGATACAGCAATACGAAATCGCCGCCTGCACCGCAGCAGATTCCCGTCCCCTGAATCTGTCGTGTCCGCACCTGTTTCCCTAACCTGATTGCACGCTATCGCTTCGCCATCGCGAGGCCGCGCAACCGGAGCAACCGGGAAAAGGAATCGCCATGCGGACGCAACACATCCGGCTCGACGCCGGGCAAAGCCACTTTGCGTGGTTCGACAAGGGCAGCCAGGTGATCGTGCTGGACGGTGCGCTTGCGGTCACGTTGCGTCACGGCGGGCTCGACTGGCTGCCCGACGCGCCGCAATACATCCGTCGCGTGCTCAACGAAGGCGAATGTCTGACATTCGAGACGGCCGGCCACGTGGCGTTGTCGGCCGGCGGTTCCGGCGTGGTCAGTACGACGGTCGTGGCGCCTGCAAACCCGAGAGGCTTGCTCGGGGCGTGGCGCGGAATCCTGGGCCGGCTGTCAGGGCGAGTGCACGGTGGCCATCACGTGCGGGAGCATTCCTGAAATCGCGACTTGCTACGTCGCGGCAAACGCCGGACAGCCCCCCGTCATCGCAACAACTGACTAACGCACCCTGCTCCCGCCATCCTTATCCGCAGACGCCGCCACGGCCGCCGCCATCAGCCCGGCATGCGACGGCCGTCACCTCAATGCGCGTTCCGGCGCCGCTCGACCCATTCGAAAATCGCCATCCCGGCCAGCATCGCGACGACGAACGCGATCCCCTTGGCCGACCCGAAGCCGATCGACACGATCGCGGGCCCCGGACAGAACCCCGCCATCCCCCAGCCGATGCCGAACACCGCGCTGCCTGCGACCAGCCGCACCGTGATTGCCCGCACCGCCGGCAACCGGATCGGCAGGCCGAGCCACGACAGCGTCCGGCGCTTCGCCCACGCGAACGCGAACACGGCCACACCCACCGCGCCGGCCATCACGAACGCGAGCGACGGATCCCAGCGGCCGGCCAGGTCGAGAAAGCCGAGCACTTTCTGCGGATTGGCCATGCCGGACACGATGAGGCCGATGCCGAACAGCAGCCCGCCCAGAAACGCGAATCCTGCCTGCATGTCAGCCTCCCACCGCGTGCAGCCGCACGAAGACGGTCACGAAGCCCGCGACCATGAAGGTCGCCGTCGCGACCACCGAGCGCAGCGCACCGCGCGACATCCCGCACACGCCGTGGCCGCTCGTGCAGCCGCCTGCGTACCGCGTACCGATGCCGACCAGCAGGCCGGCCGCCAGCAATTCAGGCCAGCTCGCGTCGACCTGCGGTGTCAGGCCGGCTCCGGCGACACGCATCACGACCGGCGCGACGATCATCCCGCCGACGAACGCGATGCGCCAGTCGCGCTCGCCCGCCCCCGCAGTCAACAGCCCGCCGACGATCCCGCTGATGCCGGCAATCCGGCCGTTGAACGCGACGAACCACGCGGCCGCGAGCCCGATCAGCACGCCGCCGGCCAGCGACAGCCACGGCGTGAAATGAAGCGCATCAAGCTGCATCGCGCGCCCCCTTCGCGGCCGCGCCGCAGAACTGTTCGTACAGCACGCCCATCACCGCGATCACGGCCGGGCTGTCGAGCGAATAGTGGATGTTCTTGCCGTCGCGGCGTGTACGGACCAGCGCGTTGTCCCGCAATACGCCGAGCTGCTGCGACAGCGTCGGCTGGCGAATGTCCAGCCGCGTCTCGAGATCGCTGACGCAGCGCTCGCCCTGCGACAGCTCGCACAGCAGCAGCAGCCGGTCGGGATTCGACAGCACCTTGAGGAGCGCGCAGGCCGATTCGGCGGCAGCGCGCATCTGATCGGGCTCGGGCAGCCCGGCGGGAAGAGCGTCGTTCATCGGGACAGGATTTCAATTAAAGCATCAATATTATATAAATTTATATATTGATGCATCCCGCCGCGCGTCCGCTGACGCCGCTGCTGCCCGCCTTCGCTCAGGCCTGCTCGCCCGCCACGCCATCGACACCCGCCGCCCGCGCCGCTTCGGCGCGCACCATGCCGAGCACCAGCACCGCGAGCGCCGCAATCGCGCACGGTGCCGCCACGACGGCAAACGCGGTCGACAGCGGCACGCCCATGGCCAGCATCGCGCCACCTGCCATCGATCCGACGACCGAACCGCCACGGCCGATCCCGTTCGCCCAGCTCACGCCGGTGGTCCGGCACGCGGTCGGATAGAACGCGGCCGACAGCGCATTCGCGCCGACCTGCGAACCCGACACGCAGAAACCGGCCGCGAACACGGCCAGCGCGGCCCCCCACGGCGACGCGGCAAACATGCCGATCGCCGCAACGAAGATGCCGGCCGCCGCATAGCTGCTGGCCAATACGCGATGCGGGTCGAAGCGATCCATCAACCCGCCGAGGACGATCGCGCCGAGCGTGCCGCCGACCTGGAACATCGCGGTCACGCGCGCGGCTGTCTGCAGCGTTGCACCGGTCGTGCGCAGCAGCGTCGGCAGCCAGCTCGACAGCAAGTAGATGACGAGCAGACTCATGAAGAACGTCAGCCACAGCAGCAGCGTGCCGCGCAGCAGGTCGGCATCGAACAGCCGGCCGAGCGGCGACCCGGCCGGCTTGCCGCCCGGCGCGACGAACGACGCGTGCGCGAGGTGCGGATCCGGTGCGATGCGGCCGAGCATCGCCGCGATCCGCGCGGCAGGCGCGTTCAGGTTGACGAGATAGCGCACCGATTCCGGCAGCCGCCAGGCGAGCACCGGCAGGAGCAGCAGCGGCGCGGCGCCGCCGACCACGAGCACCGAGCGCCAGCTGTGATGCTCGATCAGCGACGCGGCGGCGAGCCCGCCGAGCGCGGAGCCGATCGTGAAGCCGCAGAACATCGTCGTCACCAGCAGCGAGCGGCGGCGCGCCGGGCAGTATTCGGACGTCAGCGTGATCGCGTTCGGCATCGCGCCGCCGAGCCCGAGGCCGGTCAGGAAGCGCCACACGATCAGCTCGGCCGGGCCGCCCGCGCTTGCCGACGCGGCACTCGCGATGCCGAAGCACGCCACGCACGCGAGCAGCAGGCGCTTGCGGCCGAACCGGTCGCCGAACGGCCCGAACACGAGCGCGCCGGCCATCAGCCCGGCCAGCCCCGCGCCGAACACGGGCGCCAGCTGCGCGGGCGACAAGCCCCATTCCGCACGAATGACGGGCGCGATGAAACCGATCGATGCGGTGTCGAACCCATCGATCGCGACGATCAGAAAGCACAGAACGACGATCGCGGCCTGAAACGGCGCCACGCGATGCCGGTCGATCCATTCGCTGACGTCGATGGACAGCGTATCGGCCATGATGGTGTCTCCTCCAGGAAGGCGGTCGCGCGTCGTATGTCGTTGAAATGCGCGCCGCCGGATTCGGGCTGAACGGATGCGTTACGCGACCGTCTTCAGGCAATCCTCCGCGCGCCAGCCGTGCAGCCAGTCGAGCGCGTCGTAGAACCGCGCCTGCGTGCGGCCGACCCAGAGCCCGTTGCGCACCTGCCGCTCGACGCCTTGCGCGTGATAGATCCGCCCCATTTCCCGGGCCGAATACAGCACGCGCGCGGTACGCGGAATCCGCACGCGCTCGTACAGCGCGAACGCCGCCTCGAAATCGCCGTCGGTCCGTGCAACGGCTGCGCCGAGCGTCACCGCATCCTCGAGCGCCTGGCATGCGCCCTGCGCGATGTACTGCGTCATCGGATGCGCGGCGTCGCCGAGCACCGTCGCGCGGCCCGCGCTCCAGCGCTCGACCGGATCGCGGTCGGCGGTCGCCCAGCGCTTCCACGACGTCGGCCGGTCGAGCATCTGCTTCGGCAGCGGATGAATGCCGTCGAAGTACGACAGCACTTCTTCCTTGCTGCCCTCGCGCACGCCCCAGGTTTCCTGCTCGCGGCTGTGGAACGTGACGACGAGGTTGTACTGCCGCCCGCCGCGCAGCGGATAGTGAACGAGATGGCAATGCGGGCCGGCCCACACGACCGGCGCATTGATCTGCAGATCCTTCGGCATGTGGTCGACGTCGACCACCGCGCGATACACGACGTGGCCCGTCACGCGATGTTCATCGCCGATCAGCGCCTGACGGATCGCGGATTTCACGCCGTCGCAGCCGATCACCGCATCGGCACGATAGCGTTCGCCATGCTGGTCGATCACGGTCACGCCGTTGCCGTCCTGCTCGAAGCCGCACACCTGCGTGCTCGTCCGGAACGCGATCAGCGGGTGATCCTTCACGGCCTCGTAGATCGACAGATGGATGTCCGCGCGATGGATCACCGCATACGGATTGCCGAAGCGCTCACGGTACGCGGCGCCCGTATCGATGCGCGCGACCTCGCGTGCATCGATCGCATCCATCAGTTGCAGCCAGTCGGTGAACACCGCGCGGCCGCGTGCGGCCTCGCCGACACCCAGCGCGTCGAGCGCGTTGAATGCGTTCGCCGCGAGCTGGATTCCCGCGCCGATCTCACCGATCTGCCCGGCCTGTTCGAGCAGCTTCACGCGGATGCCCTGGCGCGCGAGTGCCAGCGCCGCCGCCAGCCCGCCGATACCGCCGCCGATCACGAGTACGTGCCGGCCGTTGTTGTGTGTCTCGCCCATCTCTGTCTCCTGCTTCGTGTTATGCGACGTAATCCGGTTGCCGCTGCGGCTGCGCGGCGTCGAAAGCCGGCTCGTGGCGCGCGTGTTCGAACACCGCGAGGCTGCGCGGATACGCGCTCAGGTCGCAATCCATCCGCGACGCGTTCGCGACCTGCGGCACGAGGCACACGTCGGCGAGCGTCGGCGTGGCGCCGAAGCACCACGGGCCCTCGTCCGCGCGGGCCAGCAGCCGCTCGACGCCGGCCATCCCTTCCGCGATCCAGTGGCGATACCACGCGGTCTTCTGCTGCGGCGTGACCTTCAGCTCGCTGTCGAGATAGCGCAGCACGCGCAGGTTGTTGACGGGGTGGATGTCGCACGCGATCAGCGCGGCCAGTTCCAGCACGCGTGCCCGGCGGCGCGGTTCGAGCGGAATCAGGCGAGGCGTCGGCTGGATCTGGTCGAGGTAATCGAGGATCGCGAGCGACTGGCCGAGACGGAAATCGCCGTCGGCCAGCGCCGGCACCGCCGCCGACGGATTCACCTGCGCGACGTAAGCGGCATCGCGATGCTCGCCGGTGCGGATATTCACGGGCAGCGTGTCGTACGGCAATCCTTTCAGCGCGAGCGCGATGCGCACCCGGTAGGACGTCGAACTGTTGAAGAAGCTATGCAGTTGCACGATGTGGCCTTTCGGGGAAAGCGCGTCAGACCACGCGCACGGTCAGTTCGCCGAGGCGCTCGACGCCGACCTTCATCACGTCGCCGGCCACCACCGCGCCGACACCTTCCGGCGTACCCGTGAAGATCACGTCGCCCGGTTCGAGGCGGAAGAACTTCGACAGGTCGGCCACCGTCTCCGCTACCGACCAGATCAGGTGCGACACGTCGCTCTGCTGCTTCGTCGCGCCATTGACGGTCAGCCACAGTCCGCCCTGCTCGAAATGACCGACGTCGCTTGCCGGATGCACGGGCCCGATCGGCGCCGAGCGGTCGAACGCCTTGCCGATTTCCCACGGCCGGCCCATCTCGCGCATCTTCATCTGCAGGTCGCGGCGCGTCATGTCGAGGCCGACCGCATAGCCCCACACGTGTTCGAGTGCATGATCGAGCGGAATATCCGAACCGCCCTTGCCGATCACCGCGACGAGTTCGGCTTCGTAGTGATAGTTCTGCGTCTGCGACGGATACGCGAGTTCGAGCGTTTCGCCGTACGCGACCGGCACGACCGAATCGGCCGGCTTGCAGAAGAAGAACGGCGGCTCGCGATCGGGATCGAAGCCCATTTCACGCGCATGGGCCGCGTAGTTGCGGCCGACGCAATAGACGCGGCGTACTGCGAATCGGGCATCGCTGCCGGCGACGGGCAGCGCGACGGGCGCTTCGGGCGGGAAAACGAAAGTCATGAACGGCTCCAGCGTAGGCATGAATGAAGGCGTGCGCCGCCACGACGGCGCACGGAAAACGGATCGTCGAACGCGGGCGGTATCAGTCGCGCGCTTCGCGCAGCAGGTTCAGCGCGGACAGCACGGGCCGGTCGGAATAGCTGAACAGCACGCTGTCGGACGACGCCGACAGCCGCACCGGCGCCCATGACGGCGCGACGAAGATGTCGTGCGGCTCGAACGCGAATGCGTTGTCGCCGATGTGTGCAGTGCCGGCGCCTTCGACGACGCAGTAGATCGTCGCGTCGGTGCTGCGGTACGTACGGCCGTCGAAACCGGCGGGCAGGAACTGCATGAAGGTGGCGATGGTCGGCATCGGCCAACCGCCGGTCGCGGGGTTCACATAGCGCAGCTTCACGCCGTCCCACGCATCGAGTTCGCCGTTCCGGTACAGCGCGTCGAGCGCCTCGCGGCTGCGTGCATACGGATAGCTGAACACCGGCGACGTCGGATCGCTCACGCGATGCCGCACCGGCACCATGTTGTGACCGAAGCGCGCGAGGCTGTCGCCTTCCGGGCGATTCACGGGCTGCACGGCTTCCGGATAGTTCTCCGCGAAACCGGCGTCGAGGCTCGCGACGAGCGGAATGTCGAGCCCGTCGAGCCACACGACCGGCTCGCCGCCCTCGTCCGCCGACGGATTGCCGTGGTCGTGCCACGCCCACGACGGCGTGATGATGAAGTCGCCCGGATGCATCGTCGTGCGCTCGCCGTTCACGGCCGTCCATGCGCCGCGCCCTTCGACGATGAAGCGCAACGCCGACTGCGTGTGCCGGTGGCTCGGCGCGATCTCGCCCGGCAGGATCAGCTGCAGCCCCGCATACAGGCTCGGCGTCATGCTCGACTTGCCGGGCAGCCCCGGGTTCTCCAGCACGAGCACGCGGCGCACGGCTTCTTCCGCGCTGATCACGCTGCCGGCCTGCATCACGAGGTCGCGTACCTGCGCGTACTTCCAGATCGCGGCCTGCGCGGCCGGCTGCGGCGATTTCGGCACGAGGTTGTGCAGCGATTCCCACAGCGGCGCGAGGCGCTGCTCGGCGATCCGTGCGTAGTAGGCGGCGCGCGACGCGTCCGGTTGGGTCGTCATGATGTCTCCTTCGAGGCGGCCGATCGGCGTCGGCGCCGGGTCTGTCTGGTCGGGGACCGTGCTGCAGTCCGTGAGTGGATTTATATTCGACGCAGCCATACCCGGTAAAATGGTCAAATCATCTGATTCATATAATTCTGGATATACCTTCTCGAGACGAGGCATGCGATGGACTGGACCCACCGGCTGCGATTGCGGCATCTCCAGGTACTGCTGAGCCTGGCCGGCACCGGCAACCTGAGCCAGTCGGCGGTGGCGCTCGCGACCACGCAGCCCGCGCTGTCGAAATGGCTGAAGGAGCTGGAAGAGGATGTCGGGCTGCCGCTGTTCGAGCGGCATGCGCGCGGCCTGCGGCCGACGCCGTACGGCGAAGCGTTGATCGAGCACGCGCGTCGCGTCGAAGCGCAGCTCGACGTCGCGCGCGACGACATGGCCGCGCTGCGCGAAGGCGGCAGCGGCCTCGTGACGATCGGCACGTCGGGCGTGGCGGCGGCCGACACGGTGCCGCTCGCGGTGTCGCAGTTGCTGAAGCGGATGCCGCGCGCGCAGGTGCGGCTCACCGAAAGCACGATGAACCAGCTGATGCCGCAGCTCGCACGCAGCGAACTCGATATTGTCGTCGGCCGCTCGGGATCGACCTCCGTCGATCCGCTGTTGCATGCCGAAGCGCTGTACGTCGATCCGGTCGTGTTCGTCGCGCGGCCCGACCATGCGCTCGCCGGCGCGGCGTCGGTCGGCTGGGACGACGTGCTGGCCTACCCGTGGATCGTATGGCCGTCCGGCACGCCCGTGCACAACGCGCTGGAAGCCGCGCTGAATGCAGCCGGCCGCGTGCAACCGCCGCACTGCGTCGAATCGAATTCGTCGATCCTGAACCTCACGCTGCTGAACAACACCGACCTGCTCGGCGTCGCGTCGCAGCGTGCCGCGCGGCGCTTCGCGCAACTGAACGCGATCCGCATCCTGCCGATGGAGCTCGAGGGCCAGGGCGCGGTGTCGATCTACTGGCACCCCGACAGCGCGAACCGCGCGGCCGTGGCCGCGACGATCGAGTGCCTGCGCGCCTGTGCGGCACCGCAAGTCGGCGGATGGGAGAAAGTGACGGTGGAGTAAGCGGCGCGGCCCGGCGCGAACCGGGCCGCCTGGACGCGACGCGTCACGCGCGATCGCAGGATGCGGTGCCGTCGAGCATCAGCGTGCCGACCCGCGCGGGGACGAGCGGCGTGCGCGGCACCGGCGGCGTCCAGCCGAACAGCGTCTGCGCGGCCGCGCCGCACACGCGGCCCTGGCACGCGCCCATCCCGCAACGCGATTGCAGCTTGGCAGCCGTCCAGCCAGGTGCCTGTGCGACCGAGTCGAAGCGCACATCCTCGCAACGGCACAGCAGCGTGTCGGGCCGCGCGAGCCGGCGGATCGGCTCGCGGATCGCAAAGCGTTCGCGCACGGCATCCGCAAAAGCCTGCCAGTGCGCGCGCCGCGCGACGAGCGCAGCCAACGGCGCCGTCTGCCCGGTCGCCGCGTAGCCGGCGATTTCGCCTTCGACCATCGCGAGTTCGCTGCCGCCGACACCCGTGCACTCGCCTGCTGCGAAATACCCATCGCGGCTCGTGCGCTGGTGCGCATCGACCACCACCGCGCCGTTGTCGATCCGGCAGCCGAGATGGCTCGGCAGCACGGTGTTCGGCACGAGGCCGAAGCCGCATGCGAGCCGGTCGCAATCGACCTCGAACGCACGATCGCCCTGCCGGATCCGCACGCGTTCGAGCCGCTTGTCGCCAAACGCCTCGACGACATGCGCAGCGGGCCGGTACGCGGCCGTGACGAGCTTCGCGGCCTGCACGAGCTTCGACGGCCAGCGCCACAGCCCCGCACCGAAGCCGGCCACGTCGCCCCATGCGGCCTGCTCGAGCACGTGCGACACGCGCGCGCCGGCGTGACGGGCGGTCGCCGCGCTCGCGAGCAGCAGCGGCCCGCTGCCGGCGATCACCGTGCGCTGCCCGCGCACGTCGAGGCCGTACTTGATCAGCGCCTGCAAACCGCCCGCCCCGGTGACGCCGGGCAGCGTCCAGCCCGGAAACGGCAGCAGCAGCTCGCGGGCACCGCAGCAGAGGATCAGCGTCCGGAAATCGAGCAGCCGCCCGCGCTCGTCGTCCTCGAGCAGCAGCGTGCCCGGCTGCGTTTCGGCGACGATGCGCGTCGCCGCGAGATGCGTGACGTTCGGCTGCCGCAGCACGGCGAGTCGTTCGGCGGCGGCCGGCGCAGGCGTGGCCGCTGCACCCTGCCGCCAGATCTGCCCGCCCGCGCGCGGGTTGTCGTCGACGATCGCGACCGTCGCGCCGCTTTGCGCGGCGGCCCGCGCGGCCGACAGCCCGGCCGGGCCCGCGCCGACGATCGCGACGTCGACGCTCAGTCGTTCCTGTTTCATCGCGTGCGCTCCACGTGCATCCCGTCGCGGCACAGCGTCTGGCACGCCAGCCGGCGCCGGCCGTCGATCGTCATCCGGCATTCCTGGCAGATGCCCATCCCGCAAAACGGCGCACGCGCCGCACCCGTGCACGACACACGCGTCGTGTCGTCGCCGCTCGCCGCGACGGCGGCCGCGACGGTCGCACCGTCGGCCACCGTCAGCGCGCGACCGTCCAGATGAATGATCATGTCAGCCTCCGCCGGGCCGCCCCAAGGGCGTAGCAGGGAATTCGCAGAGCATCGCTCTGCGCCTGCGTAGCCGGCCGGCTTTGCAAAGCCGGCCGTGGGCGGCTGACCGCCCCCTCGGGGGGCGCCTCGCATGGGACCGGATTAAGCGCTGAAGCGCCAACGCCGGTCGACAGCGAACGAAGTGAGCGTGGGGGTCGTTTCATGTCAACACTCCGGCCAAGGACGACGCGGTCAGGAAGCGTCCCGGCAAATACGGTTCGATATCGATCGGCGGCCGCTCGCCGGCCATCAGCGCGGCAACGAGCCGCGCGCTGCCCGGCGCCGTCGTCACGCCGAGCCCCTCGTGCCCGACCGCGAGCCACACGCCCGGCCTTGCCGGGTGCTCGCCGAGCAGCGGCAGACCGTCGGGGCTCGCGGAGCGGAAGCCGGTCCATGAGCGGATGCCGTTCAGGTCGGCCAGATCCGGCAAATAGCCGACCGCGCGGCGCAGCATGCGTGCGAGCACGGGCGGCTCGACGCGCGCATCCTCGGTGTCGAACTGGCGCGACGAGCCGATCAGCAACTGGCCGGTCGGCCGTGGCTGCACATTGAACGCGACCGACGTGCCGTCGCTCGCATGCGCGCTCGCCGCATAGCCGAGCTCGACGAGCTGGTGCGACACGTGTCCCGGATAGCGGTCGGTAATCAACAAGTGGCCCTTTTTCGGACGCAGCGGCAATTCGGGCAGCAGCGTGCGCGCGGCGACGCCATTCGCGACGACCACGCGCTCCGCACGCAGCGTGTCGCCGCTTGCAAGCGTCACGCTCGGGCCATCGACCGCGCCATCGACCGCGACGGCCCGGTCGCGACGCAACGTGATGCGCGGCGCGCGCTGCAGCAGCCAGTTCGCGGTAACCGGCGCGTAGAGAATCGCGTCGCCGGGAATCTTCAGCGCGCCGCCGAGGCCCGTGCGCAGCATCGGCTCCAGTTGCGCGAGCGCCGCCGCGTCGATCAGTTCGCCGGCCACGCCGTGCGCGGCGAGCGTCGCCTGCTTCGCACGTGCCAGATCCATCTCGTGCGCATCGGCCGCGAGCCACAGCGTGCCGCAGTTGCGATAGGCGCAGCCTTCCGGCATCTCGCCGCTCAACGCGCGCCACAACTCGATCGAGTAACGGCTCAGCGCGAGCTCGGCCGCGTTGTCGTCCATCGCGACGAGGTGGCCCATCCCTGCGCCGGTCGCGCCGCCGCTCGCGTCGTCGACGACGAGCACGCGCAGCCCGCGCTGCGCGAGTTCGTGCGCGCACGCCGCGCCGACGATGCCGGCGCCGATCACGACGACGTCGGTCTTCGTTTCGCTCACGACCCGATGCCCCAGCCGAACGGGTCGTCTGCCTCGATCAGCAGCGTCGCTTCCGCGCTCAGGTGCGCGCTGCCGCGGATCGTCGGCACGATGCCGCCGTCGGCCTGCTCGTAGCTCGCGTGGAACACGCTGCCGATCACGCTCGCCTGCCGCCACACGGCGCCCGGCGCGAGCTTGCCGTCGGCCGCGAGGCACGCGAGCTTCGCGCTGGTGCCGGTGCCGCACGGCGAACGGTCGTACGCGAGGCCCGGGCACAGCACGAAGCTGCGGCTGTCGTGCTCGGGATCGTCGGCGAACAGCTCGATATGGTCGATCTCGCCGCCGTTCGCGCCGGTGATGCCCGCCCGTTCGAGCCCTTCGCGCACGGCCGACGCATACGCGGTCAGCGCCGCGACGTTGTCGCCGGCCACGCGCTGCCCGTGGTCGCTGATCAGGAAGAACCAGTTGCCGCCCCACGCGATGTCGCCCTTCACGGGGCCGTATCCCGGCACGTCGAGCGCGACGCCCTGCGCATGGCGATACGCGGGCACGTTGCGCACGCTGACCGACAGGTCGTCGTGCAGCGTGGCCTCGACGGTGCCGACGGGCGTTTCGATCCGGTGCACGCCGGGCGCGATGCGCCCCATGTGATGCAGCGTGCGCACGACGCCGATCGTGCCGTGCCCGCACATCCCGAGGTAGCCGCTATTGTTGAAGAAGATCACGCCGGCCGCCGCGTCGGGCGAGACGGGTTCGCACAGCAGCGCGCCGACCAGCACGTCGCTGCCGCGCGGCTCGAGGATGCACGCGGTGCGGTAGCGGTCGTGCTCGCGCGCGAGCACGTCGCGGCGCTCGGCCATCGTGCCGTTGCCGAGCGACGGAAAGCCGGACACGACGAGCCGAGTGGGTTCGCCGCCCGTGTGCGAATCGATGATCTGGATGCGCTTCATCATGAGCTGTCCGAAGTGGGGAAAGGAGCATAGCTTCCTCCGTCGCGCGTCCGTCCGCTTGTGGCTTTTCGATGAGGACGACGACGAAATCGGCATAGTCCGACGCGCCCCTCCCGCGCCGGCCGGCCGCTGTGCCGATTTCGTCATTTTGCTCCGCGATACGACTCAAGCGTGATGGGCGTTTGCGCGGCGATACTGGTTGCCACACCGACACACCCGTCGGCCGACCGATACGAACGTAGGAGATTTCAGTGAGCCGAAACGCCATTCAGTGGACCGGGGTTTTCCCGGCCGTCAGCACCCAGTTCAAGCCGGACTTTTCCCTCGACATCGACGCCACGCACCGCGTGGTCAAGAACCTGGTGAACGACGGCGTGTCGGGCCTCGTGGTCTGCGGCACGGTCGGCGAAAACACGTCGCTGTCGACGAGCGAGAAACTCCAGGTGATCGAGGCCGCACGCGACGCGGCCGGCGGCAAGATTCCGGTGATCGCCGGCATCGCCGAATTCACCACCGAATTCGCACGCAACACGGTGCGTGAAGCGCAGCGCGTCGGCGTCGACGGCGTGATGGTGATGCCCGCGCTCGTGTACTCGGCGAAGCCGCACGAAACCGCCGCGCACTTCCGCGCGGTCGCGACGAGCACCGACCTGCCGGTGATGGTCTACAACAACCCGCCGATCTACAAGAACGACGTGACGCCCGACGTGCTGATCGCGCTGCAGGATTGCGAGAACATCGTCTGCTTCAAGGATTCGTCGGGCGATACGCGCCGCTTCATCGACCTGCGCAATGCGGTCGGCGATCGCTTCGTGCTGTTCGCGGGCCTCGACGACGTCGTGGTCGAGAGCATCGCGGTCGGCGCCGAAGGCTGGGTGTCGGGCATGTCGAACGCGTTCCCGAAGGAAGGCGAGACGCTGTTCCGCCTCGCGAAGCAGAAGCGCTTCGACGAAGCGCTCGCGCTCTATCGCTGGTTCATGCCGCTGCTGCACCTCGATGCGCGCCCCGACCTCGTGCAATGCATCAAGCTGTGCGAAGAACTGGTCGGCCGCGGCAGCGCGATCACGCGTCCGCCGCGCCTCGCGCTGCAGGGCGACACGCTCGCGGAAGTGAAGGCGATCGTCGCGAAGGCGCTCGAAACGCGCCCGGCACTGCCCGACGTCGGTCTCTGATCGACTCCCCTGCGGCGGCGCGCGGGCCTGCCCTGCACACCGCCGCCTCTGGTCCGGCATTGGCCCGCGGGCCCGTTCGCTCCGGCGCCCACCCGCGCCGCAGGTGAGCGGCCCGCGGCCCGCCCCGGTCGTTCGAACCGGGCGACGCCGGCCGGCAGGCGTGCGCGCTGCTCCGTCGGAGCGCGCGCAACTCGCGCCTGCACCGCCATTCCCCCAGGAGACAAGCCCATGCCAGGCCAAGGCAACGCTCACCCGTCTGTCCCGCTTTCCCGTTCCGCGCACCCCGACGCGGGTCACGGCAAGTTCAAGAAACAGCTGTCGCTGACCGATCTCACCTTCATCGGTCTCGGCGCCATTTTCGGTTCGGGGTGGCTGTTCGCCGCGAGTCACGTGTCGACGATCGCGGGCCCGGCCGGCATCTTCTCGTGGCTGCTCGGCGGCTTCGCGGTGCTGCTGCTCGGCATCGTCTACTGCGAACTCGGTGCCGCGCTGCCGCGTGCCGGCGGCGTCGTGCGCTACCCGGTGTTCTCGCACGGCCCGCTGCTCGGCTACCTGATGGGCTTCATCACGCTGATCGCCTTTTCGAGCCTGATCGCGATCGAGGTCGTCGCCGCGCGCCAGTATGCGGCCGCGTGGTTTCCGGGCCTCACCGTCGAAGGATCGAGCGACCCGACCACCGTCGGCTGGCTCGTGCAGGCCGCGCTGCTCTGCTTCTTCTTTTACCTGAACTATTCGAGCGTGAAGACGTTCGCGAAAGCGAACAACATCATCAGCATCTTCAAGTTCATCGTGCCGCTGGCGGTGATCGCGGTGCTGCTCACGTTCTTCAAGCCCGCGAACCTCACCGTGCAAGGCTTCGCGCCGTTCGGCATGCCGGGCATCGAGATGGCCGTGTCCGCCGGCGGCATCATCTTCGCGTATCTCGGGCTCACGCCGATCGTGTCGGTCGCGAGCGAGGTGCGCAATCCGCAGCGCACGATCCCGATCGCGCTGATCCTGTCGATCCTGCTGTCGACGCTGATCTACGTGCTGCTGCAGCTCGCGTTCATCGGCAGCATCCCGACGGCGATGCTCACCGGCGGCTGGCACGACGTGAGCAAGGCGTTCTCGCTGCCGTACCGCGACATCGCGCTCGCGCTCGGCGTCGGCTGGCTCGCGGTGATGGTGGTCGCCGACGCGATGATCTCGCCGAGCGGCTGCGGCAACATCTACATGAACGCGACGCCGCGCGTCGTCTACGGCTGGGCGAAGACGGGCACGTTCTTCAAGGTGTTCACGCGCGTCGACGAAGCGTCGGGCATCCCGCGCGCAGGCCTGTGGCTCACGTTCGGCCTCGCGATCTTCTGGACGCTGCCGTTCCCGTCGTGGGAAGCGCTGATCAACATCGTGTCGGCCGCGCTCGTGCTGAGCTACGCGGTCGCGCCGGTGTCGGTCGCTGCGCTGCGCCGCACCGCGCCCGACCTGCCGCGGCCGTTCCGCGCGAGCGCATTCGGCCTCACCGGCCCGGCGTCGTTCGTGATCGCCGCGCTGATCGTCTACTGGTCGGGCTGGAGCACCGTGTCCTGGCTGCTGGGCCTGCAGATCGTGATGTTCGTCATCTATCTCGCGTGCCGCCGCTGGGTGCCGACCGCGCACCTGAGCCTCGCCGAGCAAGTGCGCTCGTCGGCTTGGCTGATCGCGTTCTACGCCGCGATGATCGTGCTGTCGTATCTCGGCGGCTTCGGCGGCACGGGCCGGCTTGCGCATCCGTACGACACGGTCGTCGTCGCGGCCGTCGCGCTCGTCATCTACTACTGGGGCGCCAATACCGGCGTGCGCGCCGACAAGCTGCAACTCGACGACGACGAGGACTGACGCACCCGCGCCCTTTCCCATGATCCCTGCGGCCGGGCGCACCACGCCCGGCCCCTGCTTTTTCCGAGGAAAACCATGCAACTCACAGGTCAACTGCTGATCGGCCAGTCCGCCGTCGCCGGACAGAACGGCACCCTCCACGCGATCGCCGCCGCCACCGGCGAACCGCTCGAACCCGCTTTCGGCGGCGCGAGCCGGCACGACCTGGAGGCGGCCTGCGCGCTCGCCGACGACGCGTTCGACACCTATCGCGAAACCTCGCTCGAAGCCCGCGCCGCGTTTCTCGACGCGATCGGCCGCCACATCATGGCGCTCGGCGACGACCTGATCGAGCGCTGCGTCATCGAAACGGGGCTGCCGCGCGCACGCATCGAAGGCGAGCGCGGACGCACGGTCGGCCAGCTCGCGCTGTTCGCGTCGCTCGTGCGCGACGGCGGCTTTCTCGACGCGCGCATCGATCCGGCGCGCCCCGAACGCAAGCCGCTGCCGCGCGTCGACCTGCGGTTGCGCAACGTCGCGGTCGGGCCCGTCGCCGTGTTCGGCGCGTCGAACTTCCCGCTCGCGTTCTCGGTCGCCGGCGGCGATACGGCATCGGCGCTCGCGGCCGGCTGCCCGGTGATCGTCAAGGCCCATTCCGCCCACCCGGGCACGTCGGAACTCGTCGGCCGCGCGATCCAGCAGGCCGCGCGCGAATGCGCGATGCCGGCCGGCGTGTTCTCGCTGCTGTTCGATGCGTCGCGCGAGATCGGCCAGGCGCTCGTCGCCGATCCGCGCATCAAGGCCGTCGGCTTCACCGGGTCGCGGCGCGGCGGCGTCGCGCTGATGCATATCGCGGCCGCGCGAGCCGAGCCGATTCCGGTCTATGCGGAAATGAGCTCGATCAATCCCGTGCTGCTGTTTCCCGCCGCGCTCGAGGCGCGCCACGACGCGATCGCGCCGCAGTTCGTCGCTTCGCTCACGCTCGGCGCCGGCCAGTTCTGCACGAACCCGGGCCTGGTGCTCGCCGTCGACGGCCCCGCGCTGCGCGCGTTCGAAGCCGCGGCGGCCGATGCCGTACGCGCGGCGGCCGCGCAGACGATGCTGACGCCGCCTATCCACGCGAGCTATGCGCAAGGCGTCGCGGCGCTGCGCGAGCACGACGCGGTCGAACTGCTGGCGGAAGGCGCGACAGGCGGCCGCCACCAGGCCCGCGCGGCGCTGTTCGCGACCTCGGCCGACGCGTTCATCGCGCACCCCGAGCTGCGCGACGAAGTATTCGGCCCCGCGTCGCTGATCGTCCGCTGTCCGGATGCCGACACGCTGCATCGCGTGCTGAAGTCGCTCGACGGCCAGCTGACGATCGCCGCGCATCTCGCCGACGGCGACGCAGCGCTGTTCGCCGCGCTGCGCCCGACGCTCGAACGCAAGGCCGGCCGCATTCTCGTCAACGGCTTCGGCACCGGCGTCGAGGTCGGCCATGCGATGGTGCACGGCGGCCCGTTCCCCGCGACATCCGACACGCGCACGACCTCCGTCGGCGCACGCGCGATCGAGCGCTTCCTGCGCCCCGTGTCGTACCAGGACCTGCCGGACGCGCTGCTACCGGACGCGATCCGCAGCAGCAATCCGCTGAAGGTGCCGCAACGCATCGATGGCGTACCCGCGCCGCGCGAGGTGAACCATGTCTGAGCAAAGCGCCGAAGTCGTCCTGTCGCTCGACGAGGTCCACGCGCTCGCGCTGCGCGTGCTGACGCACAACGGGATGTCCGACGCGCATGCGCGGGCCATCGCCAACGTGATCACGCAGGGCCAGCGCGACGAATGCCATTCGCACGGCGTGTACCGGCTGCTCGTCTGCGTGCGTTCGCTGAAGAAGGGCAAGGTCGATCCGCAAGCGGTGCCGACGCTGCGCAAGCTGTCGTCGTCGATCGTTTCCGTCGATGCGCATCGCGGCTTCTCGCTGCTGAGCTTCGAAACCGGGTTGCCGGTGCTGGTCGGGATGGCGAAGGCGCACGGGATCGCCGCGATGACGATCAATCACTGCTACCACTTCTCCGCGCTGTGGCCCGAGGTCGAGGCGATCGCGGCCGAGGGGCTGGTCGGCATCGCAATGAACCCGAGCCACAGCTGGGTTGCGCCGGAAGGCGGCCGCGAACCCGTGTTCGGCACGAACCCGATCGCGTTCGCGTGGCCGCGCCCGGGCGGCGAGCCGTTCGCGTTCGATTTCGCGACGAGCGCGATCGCGCGCGGCGACATCGAGTTGCACGCCAAGCAAGGCAAGGCGATTCCATCGCACTGGGCGATCGATGCCGACGGCCAGCCGACCACCGACCCGAAGGCCGCGCTGCAGGGTGCGATGCGCACGTTCGGCGGTCACAAGGGCTCGGCGCTCGCGGCGATGGTCGAATTGCTCGGCGGCGCGCTGATCGGCGACATGACGAGCCGCGAATCGATGGACTTCGACGAAGGCGTCGGCGCGACGCCGTGCCACGGCGAGCTCGTGATCGCGTTCGACCCGAAGGTGTTCCTCGGCGACGATCTCGACGCAGGCCTCGCGCGCGGCGAACGGATGTTCGAGTCGATCGTCGCGCAGGGTGCGCGGCTGCCGTCGCAACGGCGCTTCGACGCCCGCGCGCGCAGCATCGCGAACGGCGTGCGGGTTCCGAAGGCGCTGTACGACGAGATCCTGACGCTGCTCGACTGACGCCGGGGCGGCGCGGATTCGTCATCGACGAGCAGGCGACTCCACCGCCGCCCGAACCGGCCGGGCGGACCGCCCGTCACCACCCGCCCCTTACGCCGCCCGCACCCGTCGCCGGCCCCGTGGGCGCCACGCCCGCGGCGGCTGTGGGATAATCGACGGGTTTGCCCAGGGCGCAGCTCAAGAGGTTGTTCGCACGGGCGCGAGAGAGGCCTTTATTCCCCGTGCCTCCACCCTTTTCCGCGATCTTTCTTCAGCAACCACAATGCCCACTTACCGTTCCAAAACCTCCACCGCCGGCCGCAACATGGCAGGTGCGCGCTCGCTGTGGCGCGCCACCGGCATGAAAGACGACGATTTCTCGAAGCCGATCATCGCGGTCGTCAACTCGTTTACGCAGTTCGTGCCCGGGCACGTGCACCTGAAGGATCTCGGCCAGCTCGTCGCGCGCGAGATCGAGGCCGCGGGCGGCGTCGCGAAGGAATTCAACACGATCGCGGTCGACGACGGCATCGCGATGGGCCACGACGGCATGCTGTATTCGCTGCCGAGCCGCGACATCATCGCCGACTCGGTCGAGTACATGGTGAACGCGCACTGCGCGGATGCGATGGTGTGCATCTCGAACTGCGACAAGATCACGCCGGGGATGCTGATGGCCGCGATGCGCCTCAACATTCCGGTGATCTTCGTGTCGGGCGGCCCGATGGAAGCCGGCAAGACGCGCCTCGCGAACCCCGTTACCAAGACCGTCGAACTGAAGAAGCTCGACCTCGTCGATGCGATGGTGATCGCGGTCGACCCGTCGTATTCGGACGCCGAAGTCGCCGAAGTCGAACGCTCGGCCTGCCCGACCTGCGGCTCGTGCTCGGGCATGTTCACTGCGAACTCGATGAACTGCCTGACCGAAGCGCTCGGCCTGTCGCTGCCGGGCAACGGCACGGTGGTCGCCACCCACGCCGATCGCGAACAGCTGTTCAAGCGCGCCGGCCGCCGCATCGTCGAGCTGACGCGCCAGCACTACGAGCAGGACGACGAACGCGTGCTGCCGCGCTCGGTCGGCTTCGCCGCATTCGAGAACGCGATGACGCTCGACATCGCGATGGGCGGCTCGACCAACACGATCCTGCACCTGCTGGCGATCGCGCAGGAAGCCGGCATCGACTTCACGATGAAGGACATCGACCGCCTGTCGCGCTCGGTGCCGCAGCTGTGCAAGGTCGCGCCGAACACGAACAAGTATCACATCGAGGACGTGCACCGCGCAGGCGGCATCATGGCGATCCTCGGCGAGCTCGAACGCGCCGGCAAGCTGCACACCGACGTGCCGACCGTGCACGCTCCGACGCTGAAGGATGCACTGGACCAGTGGGACATCGTCCGCACGCAGGACGATGCGGTCCGCACGTTCTACCTGGCCGGCCCGGCCGGCATCCCGACGCAGGTGGCGTTCAGCCAGGACACGCGCTGGCCGAGCCTCGATCTCGATCGCGCCGAAGGCTGCATCCGCTCGTACGAGCATGCGTTCTCGAAGGAAGGCGGCCTCGCGGTGCTGACGGGCAACATCGCGCTCGACGGCTGCGTGGTGAAGACTGCCGGTGTCGACGAAAGCATCCTCGTGTTCGAGGGCGCGGCTCACGTGACCGAATCGCAGGACGAAGCCGTTGACAACATCCTGAACGACAAGGTCAAGGCCGGCGACGTGGTGATCGTGCGCTACGAGGGCCCGAAGGGCGGCCCGGGCATGCAGGAAATGCTCTACCCGACCAGCTACATCAAGTCGAAGGGGCTCGGCAAGGCCTGCGCGCTGCTGACGGACGGCCGCTTCTCGGGCGGTACGTCGGGCCTGTCGATCGGCCACTGCTCGCCGGAAGCGGCAGCCGGCGGCGCGATCGGCCTCGTGCGCGACGGCGACCGGATCCGCATCGACATCCCGAACCGCACGATCAACGTGCTGGTGTCGGACGAGGAACTGGCGCGCCGCCGCGAAGAGCAGAACGCGAAGGGCTGGAAGCCGGCGCAGCCGCGTCCGCGCAAGGTGTCCGCCGCGCTGAAGGCCTACGCGAAGCTGGTCATGTCGGCCGACAAGGGCGCCGTGCGCGACCTGTCGCTGCTGGACGACTGACGCAACAGGCCAGGCTGGCGGTCGGTTGCGGGCCATGCAGCCGACTGCTCGCCCGAATCAAAAGCCGCTCTCCGGAGCGGCTTTTTTTCGTTCGGCGTACGGAGAAACCGCGGCGCCGGCGCATCAGTGACGGAATTCTTCGGGGCCGCCACCGCCTCCGCCGTGGGTACCGCCACCATTTCCACCACCTTGCGGCCGCGCATAACCGCCGCCGCCCCCGCCTCCCTGGCGCACCGGCGGCGGCATCGGACGCGCGTCGCCACCCGGCGCGGGCGTCGGGCGCACCACGGCCGGCGGCGGGCTGGCCGGACGCGCGTTGCCCGCCCCGCCCGGCATCGGTGAAGGCGCCGGTGCCGCCGGCGGCGGTGTGCGGATCGCGCCGTTCCAGCCGCCGCGCGCAGCCGACGGCCGCGTGTCGTGCACGGGCGGCTGACCGCCCGGTACAACCTGCATCGGCCCGCCCGGCTGCGGACGGCCTTGTCCCGGCGGCACGCCTCCGGGGCCGAGCCTCGGTTCCGGACGATGCGCCCAGCGATCGCGGTCGTGGTACCACGGGCGGTGCCGGTAATAGCGATCCCAGTACGCACCGATCGCGAATCCCGTCACGGGGACACCGATGATCGCGCCGTACTCGAGTAACGGCACGTAATTGCCCTGGTACGGATACTCGAGCAACTGCGCGTCGATCCAGCCGCGCACGCCCGGCAGCGCGACGTCGCACCACGAGTAGTCGCTCAGGCAGCCGAATACGTCCAGCGCGGTATCGGGCGGGATCTGCGCGACCACCGGATAGTCGGGCGCCGGCCCCGCAAACAGCTCGGCCGGCGAGTTCGTGTAAGCGCTGCTCTGCGCGTCGGCCATGCCCGGCACGGCTGCAAGGCCGGCCAGGGCGACGCACAGACTTCGGACAAACGTGTTCCTCATGATGCTCTCCCGCGCGGTGCCGCCGCGCGCCGGTCAGTGCCGATGGCCGCCGCCCCAGTGGCCGCCACCCCAATGCCCGCCGCCCCACGGACGATGCCAGTACCCGCCGCGCCCGCCCCAGTAACCGCCGCCCCAGCGGCCCCAGAAGCCGATCGTGACGGGTGGCCCGTACCAGCCTGAGTAATACGCGGGGTAGTAGTACGGATAAGGCGGTGGCACATAGGCCGGTGCGACATACACGGGCGCCGGCGCATCGGCGTAGTCCGGTGCGGCAGGCACCGTGGAGGGGGCCGGGCCGGGCGCGGCCGGTGCAACCGGAACTTCGCGCTGCGTCACCGTGGCGGGTACGGGCGCGTAATAAGGTGCATAGCCGTACGGGCTCGTGTAGTAGCAGCCGCCCAGCGTCAGCGCGGCCAGCGCGATGACGGCGGGCCTCGCGGCGGGAATCGGGGTCATCTGTTGCTCCGGCAGAATCCGCGCGCCGCCGCCGGGCGCGCGCCTGACTCTAGCTTACGTCCCCTGCAGATTTCCGCGCGTATGATCGGTTACTTTTTGTTTCCTGCCGCGGACGGTGCGGGCGGGCATGCGGTGTGCTGACCCGTCCGCGGCGCCCGCGTTGAAGTTGGTGCAAATGCCCTCAACTTGAACGATGTCAGGCTGACCGGCGCGGACAGGTGTTCGCGAACGACCGGCGGCCGCCCACCGGCGAGCTTCGGCCCGCCCAGACAGGAGCGCGGCTCGCGCCGCCATCGACATGACTACGCCACGCCCCACTCCCCGGGCGGACACACCGCTCGATCCGATCATCCAGTTGCTGGCGCTTGCCGGTGAACAGGGTTATCTGACACACGCCGACCTCGTCGACGCGCTGCCGCCCGAAAGCGACAGCCCCGATGCGCTCGACGTCGTGCGCGCCGCGCTGGCCGACATCGGCATCGCCGTGCTCGACGAGCCGGCCGTGCCTGCGCCGTTCGCCGGCGCGGCGCCGGTCGACGTCGATCGCGACGCGCTCGACGAAGGCCGCGCGATGCTCGGCGATCTGACACGCGGCACGGCCGCGTCGACCGATCCGCTCGCGCTCTACATGCGGCGCATGCAGGCCGTGCCGCTGCTCACGCGCGAAGGCGAAATCGTGCTCGCCCGCGAAATCGAGACGGGCCGCCATCAGGTGCTGCACGCCATCGCGGGCTATCCGGCGGCCGTCGACGCGCTGCTCGCGCGTCACGGCGCAACGGGTGTGGCAGGTGCGACCGGCACGGCCGACGAAGACGCAGGCGATACGCCCGCGCCCGCCCGCTACGACGTGCTGCAGGCCGCGGTGTCGACGTTGCGCGACGCATTGCAGGCGCAGGGCTTCCGTTCGGACGCATACCGCGACGCGCGCAACGCCGTTGCCGCCCTGCTCGGCTCGCTCGCGTGGATTGCACCGGCCGTCGACGACGCCAGCCGCCTCGTGCGTACGCTCGCAACCGCGCCGCCTGACGCCGCGACCGGCGAAGCCGCCTGCTTCGACGCGGTTGCGCGGCGGGCGCTCGCGGCCGCGCTGAACGACGGCCAGCAGAAAGTGCGCGATGCGACGCGCGCGATGCTCGAAGCGAACCTGCGGCTCGTGCTGTCGATCGCGCGCAAGTACATGAACCGCGGCGTCGACCTGTCCGATCTCGTGCAGGACGGCTGTCTCGGCCTGATGCGCGCGATCGAGAAGTTCGAATACCGGCGCGGGTTCAAGTTCTCGACCTATGCGACCTGGTGGATCCGTCAGGCGATCACGCGGGCGGTCGCCGATCGATCGCGCACGATCCGCGTGCCGGTGCACGTCGGCGACCAGTACCAGCGCGTGCAGCGGCATGCGCTGCGCTTTCGCCAGCGCACGGGCCGCCGGGCGACGCCGGCCGAACTGGCGGCCGAAACCGGCCTCGCCGAGGACAAGCTGCGCGCGGTGCTCGCGCTGCCGGCAGAGCCCGTCTCGCTCGACACGCCGCTGCCCGACGCGGACACCGGGCTCGTGGAGCTGATCGAGGATCAAACCTCGGCCAGCCCGTTCGAGCAACTGGCCGACACGCGCATGCGCGACTGCGTGCGCTCGCTGCTCCGGTCGGTCACGCCGGCCGAGGCCGACGTGCTGCGCCGGCGGTTCGGCCTCGGCGGCGCCGAGCCCGATACGTACGACGCCATCGCGCAGGACGCGGGCATGTCCCGCGAACGCGTGCGGCAGATCGAGAAACGGGCGCTCGCCGCGCTGCGCACGGCCGCCGAGGCCGAGAACGCGCAGTCGTTCCTCGACGCGTAAGCGCCCACGCGACGCACGGTCATGCCGCCAACCGGCACGACCGTGCGCTTCGCACATGTGCTACGTTTGCCATTGACGTGCATCAAGTTTTCTTCGTCGCGTGTCGCGACAATGGTGAAAAGTCGACCGGCGCATCGTTCGCCGCGTCCGTTCCGTTTGAGCTTCCCCAGGTCCCTTGCCATGCAGACGACCGCCAGCCAAACGCTCGAGGAAAACCGGCACATCGCGACCTGCCTGCGCGAGGCCGCGCAACGGCTGGCCGACCAGGGCGCGAATCCGTACCGGGTCGCCGCCTACCGCGCGTCGGCCGAGACGGTCGATGCGCTCGACCGCGATATCCGCACCGTGTTCGAATCCGGCGGCATCGACGCGCTCGGCGCGCTGCCCGAGATCGGCACGGGCGTCGCGCAGGCGATCGCCGAGTTGCTGGTGACGGGCCGCTGGCGCCAGCTCGACCGGCTGTGCGGCGACGCCCAACGCACGTCCGCGTTCGAAGCCGTGCCGGGCATCGGCCACGCGCTCGCGCTGCGCATTCACGACCTGCTGCACATCGATACGCTCGAGGAGCTCGAACGCGCGGCCCGCAACGGCCAGCTCGAAACGATCTCGGGCGTCGGCCCGCGGCGTGCGGCCGGCATCCTCACCGCGCTCGACGACGTGCTGAGCCGCCGCCGGCGCTGGCAGGGTCACATGCAGCACGCCGGGCCCGGCACGGAGCCGCCCGTCGAGCTGCTGCTCTACATCGACCGCCAGTACCGCAACAAGGCGGCCGCCGGCGTGCTGCCGACGCTCGCGCACCGGCGCCTGAACGCGGACGGCTACGTGCCGCCGCCCGTGATGCACATGACCAAGGGCGGCTGGCATTTCACCGCGGTGAGCCTGCATGCCGCGATGCGCACGCCGGAAGCCGGCCGCCCGACGGACTGGGTTTCGCTCTATTTCTACGACGCCGTGCAGTGCGAGCACCAGCGCACCGTCTTCACCGAGACGTACGGTTCGCTCGTCGGCAAGCGCATCGTGCGCGGACGCGAGATGGAATGCCGCGTGTATTACGCGGGATGAGTCAGTCGTCGGCGGTCTCGTCGATGTCGAACGCGACGTCGAGCATCGACGCGATCTCGCGACATGCATGGGTGAGTGTGCGTGTGCGGCGATCGGAATAGTCCGCCGCGAGATAGAACCAGGTCGAAAACGACCCGTAATCGTCTTTGCCGTCCCGGTTCGGTACGTCGAACCAGAACGTCACCATGTAGCCGCCCTTCCAGCGAACCGGAATCACCTGCGTGAGCCGCAGTCTCGTGATTGCACCGTGGCGGAACCGGAAGCTGTCGTCACCAACGCGGAACCCCGACCACGCGCCGTCGCTCGACACGAACACGGTCAATGCATCGTCCGGCAAGGCGACGGACAAGACCCCTTCCGGGGCCAGGTCGGCCGCCGACACCATCGCCGCCCCCGAACCGTCACGCCCCGTCTCGACATCCACGTATGCTGCGATCGTCCGCTTCGCCTTGTCGTAGAAACTGCGCGTGACGTCGGACCGCACGGCGTCGGCAATCAGCACCAGTTGTTTGAATCGTGCACGCTCGCCATATCGAAGCGGCACGTCGGGTGCGTCGTCGGATTCGTCAGCCGGTTTATCCTCAAGACCATCGGCCCGTACAGGCGGTGCGGTCATGACAGGCGGTTCAACGCCCCCGCGCCGCCGATTCACCCAGGCGATTGCCCACGCCAGCAGCACAGGCGGCGTCACCATCGTGACGGCCGCCGTCGCGAGCCCGGCGAGCACCCCGTAATGCGGCGCGACTCTCGATGCCGCATACGCGGCAGGAAACACCAGCAAAATCCACACGCTGCAACCCCGTTGTTCCTGTTTGCGATGTCCGGCACCGCATGACTTGACGCACCACCCTGCCATCGAGCCGCCACGCCAACCCGCGGATGCCCGCTCGCCGCCTACGCGCCTTCCGCCTTCGTGCGACGCGCCGGATGGCGATGCGCGGCGATGCGCAGCAGCTTCTGGAACGACGGACATTCGAGATGGCTGGGCGCCGCGCACACGGCCGCGTGCCGCAGCATGTCGCGCACGGCGCCGAGACGGCGGATCGTGCGGTCGAGTTCGTCGGCCTTGCCGTCGAGCTTCGCGCGATCGATCGCGGGCCGGCCGTCCGCACCGACCATCGCGAGGATGTCGTCGAGCGAGAAACCGGCCTCGCGGCCGAGCGCGATCAACGCCAGGCGCTCCAGCACCGACTCGTCGTATTGCCGCCGCAGCCCGTGCCGGCCGATCGGAACGATCAACCCCTTTTCCTCGTAGTAGCGCAGCGTCGATGCGGGCAATCCCGAGCGCCGTGCCACGTCCGCAATGTCCAGACGGCTCATGCTTGACCTCAAGTGAACTTGAAGTTGCAAGATAGTTGCTCGACTCCGTGAAAACAAGCGTGAACCGCCATGAGACCGATAAAACAGCCCTGTATTCCGCTGTGCCGCCCCTTCGCCACCGTCTGCTGCGGAGGGGCGCGATGAACCCGCCCGGCATCCTGCTCGACCTGCTGCTGATCGGCACGGGCGCCACGCTCGTGATGGATCTGTGGACGCTGTTTCGGCGGCGGGCTTTCGGCATTCCGACGCTCGACTACGCGCTGGTCGGCCGCTGGCTCGGCCACATGGTGCAAGGGCGGTTCCGGCACGTGTCGATTGTCGCGGCCCCATCCGTGCCGGGCGAGCGTGCCCTCGGCTGGATCGCCCATTACGTGATCGGCATCGCGTTCGCGGTGCTGCCCGTCATGATCGCGGGCACCGAATGGATCGCCGCGCCTACACCGCTTCCCGCGCTCGTCGCCGGCCTCGCCAGCGTGGTCGCGCCGTTCTTCGTGATGCAGCCGGCGTTCGGCTTCGGCATCGCGGCGTCGCGCACGCCGCATCCGGGCGTCGCGCGCCGGCGCAGTCTCGTCACGCATCTGTCGTATGGCGTGGGGCTCTATCTCGCGGCGTACACACTCGCGGCGCTGGCGCGCTGAACACCGGGATTGACATGAAGCGCGCCGGGTAGCGCGCGTTGAACCGGCAACCGCCGGCGTGCGCCATTCATCTGCGCGCTCGTTGTTTTCAATGCATCCGGCGCGCCCGAACGGCCACCCGCGTCACTCCCCGCCGCAGTCGATCAGGTTGCGGCGCACGCGCCCGAGCAGCCGCACCAGCGTATCGCGCTCGTCGGGCGTGAAGCCGTGCAGCCCGTCGTCGGCGACGGTATCGCCCACTTCCAGCATCTGCGGAAAGATCTCGCGCGCCTTGTCGGTCAGGCGGATCACGAACGCGCGGCGGTCTTCGTCGTTCGCGATGCGTTCGATCCAGCCATAGCTTTCCATCCGGTCGAGCAGGCGCGTGAGCGAGATCGGCGTGATCTCGAGCCATTCGGCCAGCCGCGCCTGATTCATCTCGCCCTTCCACGTCAGGTACGCGAGCACGCGGCTTTGCGCCCGCGTCAGCCCGATGCGCTTCGCGCGCCGGTCGAACAGGCGTCCGTTCAGGCGGGCCACGTCGGCGATCAGATAGCCGATCCGGTTCTCGTAGGTCTTGTCCATCAGCCGATTATAGGGTCAAGCCGCCGGCGGACCGCGGCTCGCGCCCGGGCGATAAGCGACTATATAATAAGCGTGCTTATAATATGAGCCATACCGGATCGCCGCGCACGGCGACCACCCCACGGAGACACCCGCTTGAACCCCGCCGCCGACGCCCCCGCCTCGCCCGCCCTGAACCGGCCGATGCTGACCCTGTCGATCATGCTCGCCACGCTGATCCAGACCCTCGACAGCACGATCGCGAACGTGGCGCTGCCCCACATGCAGGGCACGCTGTCCGCGTCGCAGGACGAAATTACGTGGGTGCTCACCTCCTACATCGTCGCCGCGGCGATCGCGACGCCGCTCACCGGCTGGCTGTCCGACCGGCTGAGCGTCAAGCGGCTGCTGATCGTGTCGATTGCGGGCTTCACGGTGGCGTCGGCGCTGTGCGGTCTGTCGGAGACGCTCGTGCAGATCGTCGGCGCGCGGCTGTTGCAAGGTGTATTCGGCGCCGCGCTGGTGCCGTTGTCGCAGTCGATCCTGCTCGACATCAACCCGCGCGAGAAACAGGGCCAGGCGATGGCGATCTGGGGGATGGGCGTGATGGTCGGCCCGATCCTCGGCCCGACGCTCGGTGGCTGGCTGACCGACAGCTACAACTGGCGCTGGGTGTTCTTCATCAACGTGCCGATCGGCGCGTTCGCGCTGGCCGGCGTGATGACTTTCCTGCCCGCGCGCGCGCCGCGCCCGCACGTGAAATTCGATGCGTTCGGCTTCGCGACGCTGGCACTCGCGATCGGCGCGTTCCAGGCCATGCTCGACCGCGGCGAACAGCTCGACTGGTTCGGGTCGTACGAAATCCGCATCGAGGCGCTCGCCGCGGCGCTCAGCTTCGCGTTCTTCCTCGTGCATACGGCGACCGTCGGCAAGGCGTCGTTCTTCAAGTCGGAACTGCTGCGCGACCCGAACTTCGCGACGGGCACGCTGTTCATCTTCGTCGTCGGCGCAGTGCTGTACGCGACGCGCGCGCTGCTGCCGCCGATGCTGCAGAACCTGATGGGCTACCCGGTCGCGACGACGGGCCTCGTCACCGCGCCGAGCGGCGCTGGCACGATGATCGCGATGCTGTTCGTCGGCAGGCTGCTGAAATACGTGGATGCGCGGATGCTGCTGCTCGCGGGGCTGGCGATTTCCGCGCTCGCGCTGTGGCAGATGATGCAGTACACGGTCGTACTGTCCGAAGCGGACATCGTGTGGCCGGGCGTGATCCAGGGCTTCGGGCTGGGGCTCGTGTTCGTGCCGCTGAGCGCGCTGTCGTTCTCGACGCTGCCGCCCGACCTGCGCGCGGACGGCACGGCCACCTACAGCCTGATGCGCAACATCGGCAGCAGTATCGGCATCTCGATCGTGCAGACGCTGATGACGCGCAACACGCAGGTCGCGCACGCCGACCTCGCCACCCACGTCACGCCGTTCAACCCGGCCGTGCAGGCAATGGCCGTCAGCCGCGTCGACCTCGCGCTGCTCGATCGCACGATCAACCAGCAGGCGACGATGATCGCGTACCTGAACGACTTCAAGCTGATGTTCGTCGCGACGCTGCTGATGATCCCGCTGTTGCTGCTGATCCGCCCGCCGCAGAAAACGGCGAGCGTCGACGTCGCGCACGCGGCGATGGACTGACGGGCGCGCATGCGCCCGCCGCAGGCCGCGTCAGGCCTTCATCGTGCCGGTCCGCACGTAGCGCTCGTGCCACGACAGCGCTTCGGCGAGCAGGTGCGGCGTGTGCTTGCCGAAGCTCTCGCGCGACGCGCGCTCGAAGTAGTCCTCGAGCATCGGCCGATAGTCGGGATGCGCGCAGGTCGCGATGATCTTGCGCGCGCGCTGCTTCGGCGACAGGCCGCGCAGGTCGGCCAGGCCCTGCTCGGTGACGACCACCGCGACGTCGTGCTCGGTATGGTCGACGTGGCTCGCCATCGGTACGATCCGCGAGATCGCACCGCCCTTCGCGGTACTCGCCGACATGAAGCACGACAGGTAGCCGTTGCGCGCGAAGTCGCCCGAGCCGCCGATGCCGTTCTGGATCTTCGTGCCCATCACGTGCGTCGAGTTCACGTTGCCGTAGATGTCGGCCTCGATCATCCCGTTCATCGCGATGCAGCCGAGGCGGCGCACGAGTTCCGGATGGTTGCTGATCTCCTGCGGCCGCAGCACGATCTTCTCGCGGAACGACGCGATTTCGTCGGCGAAGCGCTGCACGGCGGCCGGGCTCAGCGACAGCGCGGTCGCCGACGCGAAGCTCAGCGTGCCGTCGTCGAGCAGGTCGAGCATGCCGTCCTGGATCACTTCGGTGTAGGCCGTCAGGTTCGAGAAGCCGGCCGAGCTGAGTTCCGCGAGCACCGCATTCGTGATGTTGCCGACGCCCGACTGCAGCGGCAGCAGGTTTTCCGGCAGGCGGCCGCGCTTCACTTCGTGGCGCAGGAAGTCGATCAGCTGCAGCGCGATCTGCTTCGACGTCGCGTCCGGCGCGGAGAACGCATTGCTGCGATCGGGCGCGTCGGTCTCGACGATCGCGACGATCTTGTCGGCCGGGCAGCGCAGGTACGGCTCGCCGATCCGGTCGTCGCTCCTGGTCAGCGGAATCGGCTGGCGGTGCGGCGGCAGCGCGGTGCCGTAATAGATGTCGTGCATCCCGTCGAGGCCGAGCGGCTGGCGCGCGTTCACTTCGAGGATCACGTGCTTCGCCCGTTCGAGCCAGGTCTTGTTGTTGCCGATCGACGCGGACGGGATCAGCAGCCCGTCCTCGCGGATGCCCGCGACTTCGACGATCGCGACGTCGAGATCGCCGTACAGCCCGAACCACGCGTACTGCGCGACGTGGCTCAGGTGGACGTCCTGGTAATCGACTTCGCCGCTGTTGATCTTGTCGCGCAGCGTCGGGTCGGACTGGTACGGCAGCCGCATCGAGATGCCGTCGGTGCGGGCGAGCGCGCCGTCGAGTTCCGGCGCGGTCGACGCGCCGGTCAGCACGTTGATCCGGAAGTCCTCGCCGCGCGCGTGTGCCGCGTCGATATGGGTGGCAAGCGCGGCCGGTACGGCCTTCGGATAGCCCGAACCGGTGAAGCCGCTCATGGCGACGGTCATGCCGGGGCGGATCAGCGCGGCGGCTTCGTCGGCGGTGCGGACGAGCGAACGCAGGGCGGGAGCGAGGATGCGTGATGAAGACATGGCTGGTTTCTGACGCTGGGGTCTGTCGTTGACGTCGCGGGGGGTGTCTCCTGAGCGACATGAAGCCCTTGGGGCCGCGCGGGGCGGCCGGCACCACAGGCACGGTCGGAGTATCGCAGAGGCCATCGCCGCGAAATGTCCACTGGATGCAAAAGATCCTTGCCGGATTTGCCGGGTATCGAACGACCGTTCTGTGACAGGCGATCCGCGCGCGCCGGATGCACGCGAAAGGTGCACGAAAGCATCGGAACGAATGACCGGGCACGGATCGCCAACCGTCGCAAATCAATCGGCGGATTTTCCTTGCAATTGGCCGCCCGACGAGCGGCAATCGTCGATGAAATCGCGGCGCGGCCAATTGTCACCCGATGCGGCTTTTCCGGACCTGATGCACATCAACGTCGCACGCGCCGCGCGCCGCCTGTCGAGCCGTTCGAAAATGTCCGGCGCATCGGCCCGCGAGGCCCGTCCGTCCTTGACAGCAGCGTGACGCGAACCACACTGGAAGACGGGGCCGGCCGCGCCGTTTGCCGTCCCGATCGCCCGCCCTTTCGCACGTCCGGTTTCGACCGGCCGACATGCGCAAGACGCGGTAACACTCCTGTATGTCAGGACATTGATCGAATAAAAAGCACCAAATTACAATTCCGTATATATTTCGCCGATGGACCAAAGAAAAACCGCCACACGCGCCGAGCCCCCCCTGCCACGCACCTGGGATGCGCGGCTCGCGCGCTCGCTCGTGCGACCGCTCGTCGATACGCCGGTCACCCCGAATCACCTCACTACCCTGCGTCTGCTGATCGGCCTCGCCGGCGCCTGGTGCCTCGCGCACGGCGGCTTCGGCTGGAGCAATGCCGGTGCGTTCCTGATCGTGCTGTCGAACTTCGTCGACCACACCGACGGCGAACTCGCGCGCATCAGCGGCAAGTCCAGCAAGATCGGTCACTTTTACGACCTCGCGGCCGATGCGCTCGTGACGGTCGCGCTGTTCGTCAGCATGGGCCTCGGCATCGTCGCCCAGGGCGGCCAGATGGCCGCGTCGCCGGTGCTGCTCGGCGCGGTGGCCGGTGCGGCCGTCGCGCTGATCTTCTTCCTGCGCATGCGGATCGAATCGATCGCCGGCAAGGCCGGCACCAAGCAGGCGTTCGCCGGCGGCTTCGAGACCGAAGACGTGCTGTACCTGCTGCCGATCGTGACGCTCGTCGACGGCGTCGAGCCGTTCCTGCTCGCGGCGTCGATCGGCGCCCCGCTGTTCGCCGCCTGGGTCGTGATCGACTGGTGGCGCATCGTCCGCCGCGGCAACCTTCCGCAGAACCCGGCCGCGCAGAACCCAACCGAAATCCAGGCTTCCAAATGACTCCTAGCACGCGCGACGACTCCGTGCTGAGCCCGGCACGCCCCGCGCCCGTGCGCGCGGCCGCGGCCGATCCCGATCGCACCGTGGCCGACCGTGTCGGCCAGCTCGACCTCGACCGCCTGCGCGGCGACTACACGCGCCAGGGCTCGTTCCTGTACCTCGACGCCTTCCTGCCGGCCGACGCGCACGCAAAGCTGGCGGATGCCGCCCGCGCGATGCAGGCCGGCCTGAACCGCAATTACCTGCCCGGCCACAAGCAGGGCGGCAGCGTCAGCCGCCATACGATCGACGAGCAGGCGCCGTACATCGCCGAACTGTATCGCTCGAAGGCACTCATCTCGTTCCTCGAGAAGGTCACGGGCGACAAGCTGATGCTGTCGCCGGACGACGATCCGCACGCGTACGCGCTGTATTACTACACGAAGCCCGGCGACCACATCGGCTGGCATTACGACACGTCGTACTACGACGGCCGCCGCTACACGCTGCTGATCGGCGTGATCGACGAATCGTCGTGCCGGCTCGACTACGAGCTGCACACGCGCAACCCCGACGTGCCCGACGAACCGGGCTCGGTGCAGATCGCCGACGGCGGCATCGTGCTGTTCGACGGCGACAAGCTGCGTCACCGCATCACACCGCTCGGCCAGAACGAGATACGCGTGTCGCTCACTTTCGAATACGTGACGAACCCCGGCATGCGGCCGTGGAAGCGCTTCATCTCGAACATGAAGGACGCGATCGCGTATTTCGGTTTCCGCCAGGTGTTCAAGCAACTGGCTACGCGGCGCACGACCGGGTCATGACGCGCGCGGGCCTCATCCTGCTGTCCCTCGGGACCGCACTCTTCATCGCACTGCTGGCCTGGCAAGGCGTCGGCGCAGTCGCGTCCACGTTCCTCGCGGCCGGCTGGGGGCTTGCGCTCGTCGCGGCATTCCACGTCGTGCCGCTCGTGATCGACGCCATCGCGATCTCCGTGATGTTCCGCCGCGGGCAGTCGGGCGCCGAACTCGGCAACGCGCTGCGCGCGCGCTGGGTCGGCGAATCGGTAAACAGCCTGCTGCCCGCCGGGCAGATCGGCGGCCCCGTGCTGATGGTGCGCCACCTCGCGCAGCGCGGCACGCGGATGGCCGACGCGGCGGCGGCCGTGACCGTCAGCACGACGATGCAGGCGCTCGCGCAAATGGCGTTCGCGCTGATCGGCATCGCCGCGTTCAGCCTGTATGCGACGCACGAATCGGTCGCCCACCTGCGCACGCCCGCGCTGATCGCGACCGGCGTGCTCGGCGCGCTCGCGCTGCTGTTCTATGCGGCGCAGCGGCGCGGGCTGTTCGGCCGCGGCCTGCGCCTCGCGTCGAAGCTGCTCGGCCCGCGCGACTGGTCGTCGCTGGCCACGCGCGCCGACGCGATCGACGATGCGGTCGGCGCGCTGTACCGCGATCGCGCGAGGGTCGCGAAGACATTCGCGTTGAGCCTCGTCGGCTGGATCGTCGGGACCGCGGAAGTGTGGCTCGCGCTGCACTTCCTCGGGCACCCGGTGAGCTGGCTCGACGCGCTGCTGCTGGAAAGCGTCGGCCAGGCGATCCGTGGCGCCGCCTTCGCGATCCCGGGCTCGCTCGGTGCGCAAGAAGGCGGCTACCTGCTGCTCGCCCCGCTGGTCGGACTGCCGCCCGACGCGGCGCTCGCGCTGTCGCTCGCGAAGCGTGCGCGCGAACTCGCGCTCGGCCTGCCCGGCCTGCTCTATCTGCATTTCAGTGAAAGAAACTGGCAGCGGCGCCGCGCGCCGCAGCCGCTCGCCGACTGATCGTTCAGATCGCCGGCTTTTTGGTTGGAGAACCCATGCGAGCCATCATTCTTGCGGCAGGCCTCGGCTTGCGCCTGCAACAACCGCCCGAAGCGCAGTTCCCGAAGTGCCTGCTGCGCTTTGACGACGTTTCGCTGCTCGAGCGCCATCTGCGCGTGCTCGACGCCGCGGGCGTCGACGAGATCGTGCTCGGGCTCGGCTTCCAGCACGAGAAGGTCGAGCAGGAACTGAAGCGCCTCGGCCGCCAGGCCGAGATCGTGATCAACGACCGCTACGACCTCGGCAGCGTGCTGACCGTGCATACCGTCGCCGATGCGATGACGCGCGGCGGCGACGTACTGCTGATGGACGCGGACGTGCTGTACGACGAGAACATCCTGCACGCGCTGGTGGCCGATGCCGACCGCGCGGTCGACCGCCTGCTGATCGACCGCGACTTCGAGGCCGGCGACGAGCCCGTCAAGCTGTGCCTGAAGAACGGCGTGCCGGTCGAACTGCGCAAGCAGCTCGCGGTCGACCTCGAATACGACACGATCGGCGAATCGGTCGGCTTCTTCCGCTTCACCGAAGGCACCGCACGCCGCCTCGCGACGATCGTCGCCGGCTACGTCGACAGCGGCCGTGCGAACCTGCCGCACGAGGAAGCCGTACGCGACCTGCTGCTCGAAGGCGGTCATTCGTTCGACGTGGCCGACGTCACCGGCATGCCGTGGATCGAGATCGACTTCCCGAACGACGTCGCCCGCGCCACGCAAGACATCCTCCCCCTGATTCAACGCACCACCGCAGGAGCCGCACGATGAACGCACGCGAACCCAACTTCACCGAATCGCGCAGCGCACGCCTGCGCCGCATGCTCGTCAGCAGCGACCTCGAATTCCTGATGGAAGCGCACAACGGCCTGTCCGCGCGGATCGTCCGCGAAGCCGGCTTCAAGGGCATCTGGGCATCGGGCCTCGCGATCTCCGCGCAATTCGGCGTACGCGACAACAACGAAGCGAGCTGGACGCAGGTCGTCGACGTGCTGGAATTCATGGCCGACGCGAGCGACCTGCCGATCCTGCTCGACGGCGACACCGGCTACGGCAACTTCAACAACGTGCGCCGCCTCGTGAAGAAGCTCGAGCAGCGCGGCATCGCCGGCGTCTGCATCGAGGACAAGCAGTTCCCGAAGACCAACAGCTTCATCGGCGGCGAGCGCCAGCCGCTCGCCGAGATCGACGAGTTCTGCGGCAAGATCAAGGCCGGCAAGGATTCGCAGACCGATCCCGACTTCTCGATCGTCGCGCGCGTCGAGGCGCTGATCGCCGGCTGGGGCATGGACGAGGCGCTGCGCCGCGCGAACGCGTATGCGGAAGCTGGCGCCGACGCGATCCTGATCCACAGCAAGCTGTCGCGCCCGGACGAGATCCTGCAGTTCGCGCGCGAATGGAGCGGCAAGGCGCCGCTCGTGATCGTGCCGACCAAGTACTACAGCACGCCGACCGACGTGTTCCGCCAGGCCGGCATCAGCACCGTGATCTGGGCGAACCACCTGATCCGCGCGTCGGCGTCCGCGATGCAGGCGACCGCGCGCGAGATTCACGAGAGCGAAACGCTGATCAACGTCGAGGACCGCGTTGCATCGGTCAACGAGATCTTCCGCCTGCAGGACGCCGACGAGTACTCGGCGGCCGAGCGCATCTACCTGTCGTCGTCGTCGCGCGCGTCGAATGCCGCGATCGTGCTCGCCGCGAGCCGCGGCAAGGGCCTCGAAGCCGTGACCGAAGACAAGCCGAAGGTCATGCTGCCGGTCGCCGGCAAGCCGCTCTTGCGCTGGCTCGTCGACGGCTTCAAGACGCACGGCGTGAACGACATCACCGTGGTTGGCGGCTATCGCGCCGATGCGATCGATACGTCGGGCATCAAGCTCGTCGTCAACGAGCGCCACGCGCAGACCGGCGAGCTCGCGTCGCTCGCATGCGCGGCCGAACGCCTGACCGGCGACACCGTGATTTCATACGGCGACCTGCTGTTCCGCAGCTACATCGTGCGCGACCTCGCCGAGAGCGAGGCCGAGTTCAGCGTGGTGGTCGATTCGTCGCTCACCGAGACCAACCAGAGCGTGCGCGACTTCGCCCTCTGCTCGGCGGCCGACGATCGCGGCCTGTTCGGCCAGAAGACCTACCTGCAACGCGTGTCGAGCGACGTCGCCGCAGGCACGCCGCACGGCCGCTGGATCGGCCTGCTGAACGTGCGCGGCGCCGGTGTCGATCGCCTGAAGGCGACGCTCGCGACGCTGCAGGCACGCCCTGACTTCGACACGCTCGACATCCCGTCGCTGCTCAACGAACTGATCGCCGCCGGCGAGAAGATCGAGGTGCAGTACGTGCACGGCCACTGGCGCGGCGTCAACGATCTGGAAGACTTCCGTCGCGCGGGCGACTTCGCGCACGGCCAGACGCCGCTGTCCGAACCGGGCACCGGCAACGGGGGCGCGCAATGATCGAAGCGGCCCAGTTCGTCGAGGCCGCGCGCGAACGCGGCTTCGACTGGTACGCGGGCGTGCCCTGCTCGTACCTGACGCCGTTCATCAACTACGTGCTGCAGGACCCGACGCTGAACTACGTGTCGGCCGCGAACGAAGGCGACGCGGTCGCGCTGATCGCCGGCGCAACGCTCGGCGGCAAGCGCGGGATCGCGATGATGCAGAACTCGGGGCTCGGCAACGCGGTGAGCCCGCTCACGTCGCTGACCTGGACGTTCCGCCTGCCGCAACTGCTGATCGTCACGTGGCGCGGGCAGCCGGGCGTCGCCGACGAGCCGCAGCATGCGCTGATGGGCCCGATCACGCCCGCGATGCTCGACACGATGGAGATCCCGTGGGAGACGTTCCCGACCGACCCCGAACAGGTCGGCCCGGCACTCGACCGCGCGATCGCGCACATGGATGCGACGGGCCGCCCGTACGCGCTCGTGATGCAGAAAGGCAGCGTCGCGCCGTATGAACTGAAGGCGAACCCGGCCGCGCAGCCGCGCGCGCATGTCGCCGCGCAATCGTCGTCGGGCGCCGCGTCGGCCGATGCATGGCCGACCCGCCACGACGCATTGAAGCGCGTGATCGCGCACACGCCGGTCGATTCGACCGTCGTGCTCGCGTCGACCGGTTTCTGCGGCCGCGAACTCTACGCGCTCGACGATCGCCCGAACCAGTTGTACATGGTCGGCTCGATGGGCTGCGTGACACCGCTCGCGCTCGGCCTCGCACTCGCGCGCCCCGACCTGCGCGTGGTGGCCGTCGACGGCGACGGCGCCGCGCTGATGCGGATGGGCGTGTTCGCGACGCTCGGCACTTATGGCCCGGCCAACCTCACGCACGTGCTGCTCGACAACGGCGCGCACGAATCGACGGGCGGCCAGGCAACGGTGTCGCAGCATGTGTCGTTCGCGGGCGTCGCTGCCGCGTGCGGCTATGCGTCGGCGGTCGAAGGCGACACGCTCGACGTGCTCGATACGACGCTGGCTGCGACGGGCGACGGGGTCCGGCCATCCGGTGTGCAATTCGTACGCGTGGCGATCCGCACGGGCGTGCCCGACGGCCTGCCCCGCCCGACCGTCACGCCGGTCGAGGTGAAGACCCGTCTGATGCGGCACATCGGCGCCGCGCAGACCGAAGCCCACGTTGAAGGAGCCCATTGATGCTGCTGCTGAACCCCGGCCCGGTCACGCTCACCGAACGCGTGCGCCGCAGCCTGCTGCAACCCGATCTGTGCCATCGCGAAAGCGAATTCTTCGATCTGCAGGATGAGGCGCGTGCGCGCCTCGTCGCCGCGTACGAGCTCGATCCGGCCGAATGGGCCGCCGTGCTGATGACGGGGTCGGGCACGGCCGCCGTCGAGAGCATGATCGCGGCGCTCGTGCCGCAGGACGGCAAGCTGCTCGTGATCGAGAACGGCGTGTACGGCGAGCGGATCACGCAGATCGCGACGCAGTACGGTATCGCGCACGACGTGTTGAAGCATGAGTGGATGCAGGCGCCTGATCTCGCGCAGATCGGTGCAAAGCTCGATGCGGGTGGGTACACGCATGTCGCTGTTATTCATCATGAAACGACGACGGGCCGGTTGAATGATCTCGGCGCGATCGCTGAAGTCTGCCGTTCGCGTGGCGTGAAGATGCTCGTTGATGGCGTCAGCAGCTTCGGCGCGGAAGCGATCGATTTTGCCGGCGGCGATATCGATGCTGTGGCTGCCACCGCGAACAAGTGCCTGCATGGTGTGCCGGGTGCGGCGTTCGTGATCGTGCGACGTAGCGCGCTGGCGAAGGCTGCGAGTCGTACTTACTACCTCGATCTCGGGCGGCTTGCGAAGCTGCAGGATCAGCGGAATACGCCGTTCACGCCGTCCGTGCATGCGTATTATGCGCTCGTCGAGGCGCTGCGCGAGTTCGATGAGGCTGGCGGCTGGCGTGCGCGCCATGCGCATTACAAGGCGCTGGCCGATCAGGCTCAGGCGGGGCTGGCTGCGCGTGGGATGCCGCTGGTGCTGCCGGAAGGTGAATCGTCGGTTGTTCTGCGTGCGTACCGGCTGCCGCAAGGCGTCACGTACGAGACGCTGCACGACGGGTTGAAGGCGCGCGGCTTCGTGATCTATGCGGGGCAAGGCGGGTTGTCGAAGGAACTGTTCCGGATTTCGACGATGGGCGCGATTCAGGCGGCCGATGTCGAGCGGTTGCTGGAAGGGTTTACGGCGTTGACGCGGTAAACAGCGTACTTTCGTCGACGAAAGGCCCGCGAGGGCCTTTTTTTCAATCATGTCCATGAAGATCGTTCACTTCACCCCGCTCCTGGCACTCGCCGCCGCCCCCTTCGCCCACGCCACCGACAGCCAGCCTTGCAGCGACGAAACCCTCACAGCCATCGCTCGCTGGGCCGGCATCGCAAGCGCGCGTATCGCCACGCGAGATGCGAATCGGCTCGTCGTCGCGTCGGCGTGCAAGGTCATGCCGAACGCACCGGAAACGACGATCGCGGCCATCGCGTTCGATTCGCTGCCCAAAAGCAAGAACCCGGACGAAAGCAAGAAGCTGCAGGTGGTCGCGCTCGTCGAGGGCGGCAAGGTCGTGGCGGCCGATCGGTCGGTGGTTCAGGAAGACGCTGTCACAGAAGTCGACGCAAACAGCTATCGCATTGATACCGCGCCCTACCGGCTGTCGCCCGACGTGCGCGCGTTCGGCGTCGTGTTTACCAGCAGCGCGCGTGGGCCAAGTTGCCCTGATGCCAACACCAGTGAAGAGTTGACGCTGTGGGTGCGCGAAGGCGGCCGTATCCGCCCGGTGTTCGGCACGAATCTGTACGGCTGGGTCAGCGTCGAAGGCGACGCCTGTGGCCCGAGTGCAGGCGATGCGCGCAGCGAAGAGGCCCGCATGACGATCGCCGTCGACAAAACGTCGAGCCACGGCTTCGCCGACCTATCGATCACGGCGCACATCACGAAGACGCAGCGCAAGGACGGTGATTACTCGGATACGGGCAAGCGCACGGCGCGCACGATCGTCCACTACGACGGCAAGTCCTATGGAATCGACATGTTCCGGAACTTCTGGTATTCGCCGGCCGCGATGAAACTCTTCAAGTAATTCGGCGGGCGCGACGCCGCCCACCTACTCCACCACCTTCGCCCCGATCGCATCGGTCGGCGCCGGCATCCTCAACGCCTCATCCCGCAAGCGTCGCGCCTCGCGCGCCGTATAGCGATCTTTCAGCCGCAGGAACGGTTTTTCGACAACGAAATAGCTGGCGGTCGCGGCAATCAGCGCCCACACGATGCCGAGCGGAAACGCGTGCGGAACCGCCAGATTCGGATTCGCAAACGGCTGCTGCCACAGATACAGGCTGAACGAGATCGTGCCAACGAACACGACCGGCCGCGCGCGCAGCCAGCGCGCACACCAGAATTCGCCGCGAAAATTCAGCACGACGATCACGATCGCGATCAGTGCGGCTTCGAGCGTCACGCCGTACGTCGCATTCCAGAAGCCGCCGAGCCGGTGTTCGGCGAGCGGCATGCCGAGCAGCACGACGAAGACGAGCGCCGTCACGATGCGCGCCTCGCCTCTCCACGAGCCGATCCACGCTTCGAGCCGTTCGCGGTTGAGCGACGCATAGCAGCCGATCAGGATCGGATCGACTCCGGTGTGAAGCATCATCCCGAGCTGCCCGCGCAACGCCGGCGAAACGAAGTATGTGACGGCGCGCACCAGCGGCACGATCAGGATCAGCGCGGCCAGCCAGCGCGTGCCGGCGCGGCGCATGCCGAACACGAACAGCAGCGGCCAGAACCAGTAGAACTGTTCCTCGAGCGCGAGCGACCAGAAATGGCCGAGATACCACGCGCCGTCCGGATGCAGCGTGTTGTCGCCGGTCAGCCCGAACCACGCCGAGTAATTCCACAGGTGCAGCGCGGCATACAGCCACTGCCGGCGATCGACGTCGAACCCGCCGGCGAACGCGACGATCGCGACAGCCGCGAGATAGACATAACAGGCCGGCCAGATCCGCAGCGCACGACGCACATAGAACGACGTCAGCGCGATGCCGCCCGTGCGCGCGAATTCGGCGCGCAGCACGTTGGTGATCAGGAAGCCGCTCAGCACGAAGAAGATCAGCACGCCGAGCCGGCCGTCGGCGATCAGCCGCAACGGCGCGTACCAGCCCGTGTAGCCGCCGGGCAGCACATGCTCGGCATGGCCGACGACGACCATCGCGACCGCGACGGCGCGCAACCCGGTCAACTGCGTGACGCGATGGTTCATCGGCTGGTTCCCGTTGGCACGGTGAAGGAGCAGGAGATGGCCGGCGCGCCGACTGGCACGCCGATATGCCGCCGGGATTTTGTATGAAAAATATCGGAATGAAATTACTTCAAAAATCGCCGGGCCAACAGCGGCGCCCGCACACGCCACAGCCGGCCCACGCCGGGTGCGGCGAATGGGCATAATGACAAGCCTTGTCCGGCGGCGGCCGGTCCGATGCCTACGCAACGATTTTTGCGGCGCAGCAACACACGAAGTACCACCCCGTCCGCACACCGGCCCGCGCCTCGTCCGCCCCCTGTCGACACTCACCCGGAGCCTGCCTGTGTACCCACCGATCGAACCCTACGCCCACGGCCACCTCGACACCGGCGACGGCCATCGCATCTACTGGGAGCGCTGCGGCAACCCGGCCGGCAAGCCCGCCGTGTTCCTGCACGGCGGCCCCGGTGCAGGCTGCAGCCCCGACCATCGCCGCCTGTTCGATCCCGAGCGCTACGACATCCTGCTGTTCGACCAGCGCGGCTGCGGGCGGTCGACGCCGCACGCGAGCCTCGAGAACAACACGACCTGGCATCTGGTCGCCGATATCGAGCGCCTGCGCGAGATGGTCGGCGCGGAAAAGTGGCTCGTGTTCGGCGGCTCGTGGGGCAGCGCGCTGTCAATTGCCTACGCGGAGACGCACCCCGAGCGCGTGAGCGCCTTGGTCGTGCGCGGCATCTTCACGATGCGTCGCGCGGAGCTGCTGTGGTACTACCAGGAAGGCGCGTCGTGGCTGTTCCCCGACCTGTGGGAAGACTTCGTTGCACCGATTCCGGAAGCCGAGCGTGGCGACCTGATGGCCGCCTACCATCACCGGCTGACCGGCGACGACGAAGCCGCGAAACTCGAAGCCGCGCGCGCATGGAGCATCTGGGAAGGCCGCACGATCACGCTGCTGCCCGACCCTGCACTCGCCGCGCACTTCGCGGACGGTCACTACGCGCTCGCGTTCGCGCGAATCGAGAATCACTACTTCGTGAACAAGGGCTTCGTCGAGGAAGGCCAGTTGCTGCGCGATGCACATCGCCTTGCCGGTATTCCCGGCGTGATCGTGCAGGGCCGCTACGACGTCGCGACCCCTGCGCGCACCGCATGGGAACTGTCGAAGGCATGGCCGGAGGCGACGTTCGAGATCGTGCCCGGCGCCGGGCACGCTTACAACGAGCCGGGGATCCTCGAAGCGCTGATCGCGGCGACCGACCGGTTCGCCGCCTGAGCGATGCAACGCAACGCGGCGCGTGTTGCCGTGCCTGCCGGCACGCTCACGCGCCGCCCCATCACAACGCGGCTTCGACGATCGTCCGACCGCTGATCGCCCGCTCCACCAGCTGTTCGTCGCCGACCTTGCGGATCGCGTCGTCGAGCAGCCCTTCCGGTTCTTCGGTCGCCACCTTCAGCAGGCCCGATAGTCCGCGCGCGTCGAGCACCACCAGCGTTTCCATCGAGTCCGCACGGCTCACGAGCACGCGGCGGAATGCCGGGCCCGCGCCGAAGCTCGCACAAAGCTCGATCTTCTCGTTGCCGAGCGTATAGTCGAAATTCTTGATCATGTCCGCCGCCGTTGCAGGGAAATGGCGCCGCGCGACGGCGCGGCGCCGTGACGTCGACGCACCCGCGCGTGCCGCCAGCGCGCCGGATGGGTCCGGACCGTTCGCCGACATCACCATGCTAGGCGTGCAGTATTAACGAAGACTTAAAGCGTTGGCCGGGTCTCGCGCCCTGGTGGGACGCGCATCGGGGGTGCCAAACCGGCCGGTCGTCGCACAAGCGGAGCTCACCACGAATAGCCCTGCATGCCGTAATTCGTATCGCGTCGGCGACCCCACCACGGCAGGTAGGCATTGTTGCCGCCGCGCGCACGGAACCAGTCCTTGTCGGGATCGATCGGCGTGAGCGTCGACGGCGGCAGGACGACGACCGCGACGGGATGCTCCGGATCGGTCGTGCCGGCCACGAGTGCGTTGGCGCCGAAGTGGTTGATCCGGCCGATGGCGAGCGCGACGTCGGTCAATGCACTGCCTGTTCCCATGTCGCCGAGTAGCGCGGCCGTGTTGAATGTCTGCTTCGAGTGGTCGTATTCGGGGAGGGTTTCGGTCAAGGTCCGGGAGAGCGAGGCAAGACGTGCCGACGATGCATCGCTGCCCTTGCCTGCGTCGTGAACGATGTAATGGAGATCCGGGACCGCGACGCCCGCATTGCGTGCCGCCTGATCGATGGTCGCCTTCCACGCCTGCACGGCTCGGGTCGTGCCGACCTTCTGCGGAAAATCATGCGTATTGCCGGTTGCGGCCTTGCCGATCCAGGCGAGCGGTTCGCGCTCGGTGTTGAAGGTCGGGCCGGCGAGGAACAGCGTGACAAGGTTCTCGTTGATCTGTGCATCCGTGGGCGGGAAGTTGGGTGCGTCCCAGTTCATCACCCAGACGCTCTTGTCGGGGTTCGCCTGCAAGTAGTCCAATGCGTTGTTCAGGGATGTGAATCCGGCGTTCGCGCCGCCTTGCGTAATTTGTACGTCGGGAGGCGTGTCGCGGCTCCACAAAGTCTTGGGTGACGGAGGGCCGATCTCGAAGAAGTTCATCATCCGATCGATCATGCGCGATCGGGCATAGGCCGCATCGAGGCGCAGTGGAGCCGCAACTTCGACCCGGATACCCGCGAGTTCTCGCCAATCATTTTGCTTCTCGGGCCTCACCGTGTAGAAATATTTTGCATTGCTGAAGTAACGGCTGCGTATAAGCAAGATGAATTTGTCAATGTACTTGGCATAGAAGCCCTTGAATGTTTCATCGCCTTCGTTCCCATAAACCAACGCACCGATCGATCGAAGCGTCGCAAATGACGTCGGATCGGTGCGCACCATGTCATCGTTCTTGTTCGGCGTGGCAAGCCCCTGCGTCCACAGCAATTGCCATTCGGTCGGGTAGTCCATGCGTTGCAACGGATTCAACCAGATCAAGCCAACAACCTGCGCCGTAAATGGCTTCACTGGCTCTTCTGCGACCGGCTTGGCATTTGCTATCCGCTCCGGAGTCGGCACGGCATGTGCCGGACGCATCATGGCCGTGGTAGACAGAAACACCATGAGAGCTGCCAGGCCGGGCACAACAACAAATCGCTTCATCCAATCTCCTACTTCCAGTTGTGTTCGGTCGGGTTGTTCTACGTGCGTCATCAGCAAAGCCATTAGTAGAGTGACGATTATCCATGCCGCGACTGCAATGGCGACACGTCGAGGCCATGTAGAAATCAGGGTCTTCAAATTGCACCCCCGACCTTGAGATAGACTTGAGCCTCGCGTTCGTCCACGATCGCGACGGGAATCTTGGCTTCGCTTCCCTCGGCATGTACCCATTCGTGAAGAGGCGTTCTATCGAGCGTTCCTGACGCAAAATAGTCGTAGTACTTCTTGTTCGGATTGTCATTGGGAATGCCGTCCCCCATCCGCCAATCGGCTTCAATCCGTAGCGCTTTCATTTGCTTGGGCGTCAGATAGCAAACCCCGATCGCCACATCGTACGCAAGCGCCTTTTCAGCATGCTCGGGATTGGTCATCGTCGTGGAGTGATTTGTCGGGCTGTTGGTCGAGCCACGATCGAGCCAATCCACAATCTGTTTATCGCGCCACTCCTTGTAGCCCTCCGGCATTTCGCTCTTGCCGTCCTCACCGATCACGTGGCCATCACCATCGAGCCATTCCGTATTCAGCGTGCGCCGTGCCTCCATCCGCATCAGCGCGCGGTCCTCGTAACGCTGTCCGGCTTCGCTCTCTGCCGTCCCTTGCGCGACGCTGTCCTTGTTCTTCGCCTTGTACTGATCGTAAGGATCGTCCGCGCGCTTGTCTGCCTCGCTCTTGCTTGCGTCGCGCCATGCGGCCGGCGGATCGTTGCCTTCGTTGAAGTCGCTCTTCGCATTGCCGTCCGTCGTTTCGATGGGCTTGCCGAACCGCAACGCTTGCGGCGGGAACGGTTCGTCGAGTGCCGGCGCGTCCGCCACCACGCTCCAGCCCTTCGGCGGATTGGCATTCACGCGGAACATGTTCAACGCCGAGCTGAACCCGGTCACGACGAACATCAGCGGCGCGGTTGCAAGCGTAGCCGCCACGCCCCAGACACTTTCGTTCCCTTTGAGTGCGCCGATGAGATTGAACTTGGCCGGCGGCGAAGGCGGATACCAGAATCCCGACGTCTTTCCCTTTTGCCGATGCCGCCAGTCGTCTTCCCGATACCGATAGCGCTCCTGCACGCCAACCTGGAAACCAGAGGCAAAGACGCGCTGCGTCAGCACGCCGGGGACGCTGATATCGTTCAGCTCGTTCTCGTCGATGCCGCGCCAGCC